>CAYTIC010000006.1:0-181466 GCA_964437795.1 uncultured Dehalococcoidales bacterium
ACTATGTGAGGAATACCAGGACCATATTGTGGAGCAGTACCGCTTGACCGGTGACCTGGAGCAGGTGGCGGGGCAGGTAGCGAGGGAGACCCTGGAGATCGAGAGCTTCGAATTTCTCAACCAGGAGCTTATGATGCCGATATCCAGGGCGGAGGTTCGTAACGTGCTGAAATCGGCGGGTTTGCTGAATAGCTAAGGCAACCGGTTTACAGGTTTGCCTGAGATAGAGCGGCAATGTTATAATTTTGGAACTCTGGGGATTAGTCTAGCGGTAGGACAGCGGACTCTGAATCCGTGAGCCCTGGTTCGAATCCAGGATCCCCAGCCATTTTTCTGGCGCATTCGTCTAGGGGTTTAGGACGCTGCCCTCTCAAGGCAGAGATCACCGGTTCGAATCCGGTATGCGCTACCAAACCCTCTTTTAACCCCCCAAGCGCAGCTAAATATTCCCAACAGTAAAGTAATAATCTATTTTAGCTAACGGATAGCTTCCCTACTCTTTCGGTAGTAGTTTTGGCCGCTTCGCCAAACGGGTCATTGCTTCAGAGACATCTCGTACTTCGCGAGGAGCTCTTCGCGGTTCTGACGCAAGTCCGTTCCGGTCGGTGCGGCGGGATAAGGTTGATTGATCATCAATCCGGTCCACAGGATGCGATTGTAGGTCGGGAAATCCATCCTGTCTGCGGAGGTAAAGTCCATCCCTTTCGTGACCTCTGCCCAATATACCGCGTCGTGCGTCGGCCTGGGCACGACCATGCCGGCCGGTTTGGGAGGCAGCGGTAGCTGTGTATTGTAAAGAGCCGGTGAGGGAGTGGCGGTAAAGCTCCACTTACGCGGCGTCGTGTTGAATACATCAGCCATGGGTCTCCCGAGTGCATCGTTCAGGTTCATCGGCGGCAGGCCCAGGACCATTTCTATCGTGCGCAAAAAGTCGATGGTGTTGTACTGCGTGGAGACCAGTGCACCCTGCTTCACATAAGCACCGGCTATGTACGCAGGGCTGCGATGCGAATCGACGTGATCGGGTCCATCCTGGGCGTCGTCTTCAATGACAAAGATAAGCGTGTTGTCGGCGTACTTGCTGTCTGCGATCTTTTGAATCAGCAGGCCAACCGCATAGTCGTTGTCGGCTTGTTGCAGTTCCGGAGTATTCACGCCGTCAATCGCGGTGGCAAAGTTTCCGGTGTGATCGTTCATCAAGCGGACCAGGCTTAGATGAGGAAGGTCCTCTCCGCCATTGACGTACTTCGTGTCGAACTCCCGCTCCCACTCCTTGAAACGCCAATAGTCCGGATAGGTGGGATCCCAACCGCGGAAGTACGGATCAGTATACGGGATGAGGGAAACTTCGGTAGGGTAAGCCGTAACCGTGTTGGTTGAGGCCGGATCGTGAGCGAGAGAAAGGCTGTAGGGGGAGGTTTGGGGGAATGTATAGCGGGTGCCATCGATGGAAAACCCATAGTTTCGCACTGTGAGTTTTGCCCGCAACGCAGCGTCCCACAAAAAGCCGGTATTGATTTCATTGTCCGGTCCATCCGGCGCAGCCGTATCGGTCTGGCCCGGCAGCACATCCGGATCGGCCGAAGTCAGGGGGTTGGCGGCCTGACGCGCTGCGACGTCCGGGAGGGCAACGTTCACACTGCGATTTAAACCACCCTGGTCGAGGCTGAGGCCGCGTCCCGCGTAGGTCACCGGGTACTGGTTTTCTATCATGTTGTGGGCTTGAGCCGCAGTGGACCATGCCCAGCCGTCATAGCTGACTTCAGCGGTGCACATAAAGTTATCCAGCGTAACGAAAGTTCGAGCCAGCGAATGAAAATTGGGTGTGAGCGCCTTGCCGAATTCAGCCAGAGCAGGGTCGCCATTGCCGATCTCGAGGTCGCCCAGAATCTGATCGTAGGTACGGTTTTCCTTGATGATAAAAATCACGTGCTTGACACCCTTACGCACAGCGTCCATGACGGCCACGTCATCTGGACTCACGGTGCTTGAGAAACGGTTGTTGGCGGCTACCTGCGCGGTGAGCGTCAGTAGTTGAGCTTCATCGGGGGCCCGGAAGCTCTGCAGGCCAGCTTTAATCAACTGGGGATTATACGCATTACTGGCATATCCATTCTGGTGTGACGGCGGGCCGAAGCTATAGTACCAGGTCGGGTTTGCACCTGTCGGCGACTTGGCATTCACCACGTACACATATTTGCCATCGCCGCTTAAACTCACGGAGGTCGGATACCAACCGGTCGGAATGAGTCCTATCACCTTGGAACCTCTGTTGCCCACGCTCAGCGCAATCACCGCCACGGCATTCAGATTGCCGTTCGTCACGTAGAGCAGCTTTTCATCCGGGGATAGCGCCACGCTGTTGGGGTTCGCTCCTTTATACTTCTCCAGCGCGGAAGGCAGGACCGACCCGCGCGGCAGTACAGGGATCGTTTCGAGGATCGTGTTCCCGGCGGTATCGATGATATCGATGGTATCCGCCTGGTCTTCGACGACATACAGTAGGGTCTGGGCGGCGTTCAGCGTCATCTTGTTCGGCTGGCCCTTTACCGGGATGCGTGCCGTTATTGCCGGTTTTCCGCCCAGATTCACGACGACGATCTCGCGGTCACGCAGGCTTGACACGTACGCAGTGGTGCTCGCTCCGGTCCCTTTCACAGCCACCCAAAACGGATATTCCCCGCCCGGTACGCCCACCCTGGCAGGATCGTTCTTGCCGGGGCGCAGGTCGAGATCGGTTCCCGCGGACCATTTGCCCAATCCTCCGGTAAACACCGTGATCGAGTCGTTATAATAATTCGCCACCACCAGCGTCAGGCCATCCTGCGAGATCGCCACGCCTGCGGCCATTGGACTTACAGAAACCCTCTCGTTGACCGGGATCTGTTCGCCGGTGGGTGGCTCAACAACAAGGCCGTTGCCTGCGGGGTGGTTCAGGGCAAGCTCCGCGGCGTGCTGCCAGGACCCGCCGGCGTTCAGGGTAAAGATGTGGACGTTGTCACCGCCGGCCTGCGCGGGGTTAAAGGTGCCGGTGGTGTCATAGGGAAGATCTCCCAGTCCGCTGGATACGTAGAAAGCCGTCCCCGAAGGATCGAATACCATCCCGTAGTAGGTATTGGGGACCATGACCACTTGCTTCTTGACCGGCTTGTTGGTGGAAATGTCATAGACAAACACGTACTCTTGCGAATCCGGCCAGTTGAAATAGGTGCCCAGGGCATCTATCTTGCCGTCGGTTCTGAAAACGCGGTTGTAGCCGCTTGTCAGCACCAGCAGGGTCTTTTTATCCGGACTCACCAGGGTGGTAGCCGCCTGCCCGGCCAGCCAGTTCGGATTGTCGGCCAGGCCGGGATTTAACGGTTCAAATGTGGAACCCTGAGGCGCCAGCGGCGAAATATGTTGGCCCATATTGGGCAGGAACTGGACACCCTTCGGGGTTGGTTGGGGCCCTGGAACGCACGAACTGAGGACAGTGGCGGCAATAAACAGCACAGCCACCCACAAATAAGCCATACGACGGATTTTCATTTCTTTTCCTCCCCTGCCAGTACCAAAGGCGATACATAAAATGTAATAGTACACTAACATTTTACTACCATTACAGCCAATTCACAGGATGCTTACGATCAAATCATACCTGCAAAATGACTCTGAGTTGGATATATTTCTATAGAATGGCAACAATGAGCCTCTGCCCCTGAAGTCATTACAGTTTTTGGAAATCCACTTACCTTGACTATTTAATGACTATTTTGATAGTCTTCCTGTCAAACATAGATGGAATATTGATGGATAGGAAAACGATTACGATTGTCGGCGCTTACAATATCGACCTGTCCATGAAGGGGCCACGGCTGCCTGTTTTGGGCGAGACCGTGACTGCTGATCAATTCAAACAGGGCGCCGGAGGGAAAGGCTCCAACCAGGCCCTAACGGCCGCATTATTTGGGGCGGACATCAAGTTCGTGGCAAGGGTTGGTTCGGACAGCTATGGCCGGTATGGGCTGGACCTGTACAAAAAGGTGGGTATCTCGACAGAATTTATCACTGTGGACAAAACGGTGCACTCCGGCATCAGTTTTATCTTGATCGACAGGGACGGAAAGAACATGATCTCGGTGGCGCTGGGCGCCAATTTGAGGCTATCAAACATGGATATCGACCGCGCCCGCCATGTCATAGAGAAATCCGCGCTTGCCGGTTTCCAATTCGAGAACGACCTGGATACGGTTCTTTATGGTTTGCGCATGGCCCATGAAATGGGCGTTCCAACCTTTCTGGACCCGGCTCCGGCCAGGGCAATCCCGGCAGATGCCTACAGGTACATCGACATTATCAAACCGAACGAGACCGAGGCTTCAGTCATCACGGGAATAAAAGTAGATAGCGTGGCCAGCGCGGAGTCCGCCGGAAGATGGCTGGTAAAACAGGGTGTTAAAACCGCTATCGTGACCATGGGTGAGCGGGGGGCAGTGCTGGTTGATGGCAAAACATCCAGGCACTTCCCTGCGCCGTCCGTGAAGGCGATCGACTCCACAGGGGCCGGCGACATTTTCAGCGGGGTATTCATGTCGGCGATTGCAGACGGCAAGGCGATGGCTGATGCGATTGAGTACGCCTCTGCTGCAGCTGCACTTTCCACAACCCGCATGGGGGTGTTCGAATCGATCCCGTCGCCCGAAGAGGTCGGCAGTTTTATCCTGAAGTTGGAGAAAGTTAATTGACCTGGAAGCGAGGTGACCGCAATGAAAAGGCCGGTATTCCACCAGACGGACATCTTCCATCCGCATGCCGATCCGGACGATCACTGGGACCTGGCTTGCAACTATGCACTGGCCAGCCGCGGCGACATTTCCCTGCTGGGAGTAATGATTGACTACCCGCCATGGGCGGGCGATCCCGCCATCTGTGCCGTCGCCCAGATGAACTTCATAGCCGGTCTGGCGGTGCCGACCGTCGTGGGCTCGCCGCTGCCTATGACATCACGGACCGATGCTCAGCCGGGCGCCGATCTTCCATCACATGCGGCTGCCGATGCCTTACTCGATGCCCTGCGGAAGTCGCCGGAACCTGTGATCATTAATATTGTCGGATCATGCCGGGATATAGCGCTGGCCGGCTTGAAGGACCCCGCACTGTTTTCTAAAAAATGCGCCGCCATATACCTGAACGCGGGGACCGGCTCACCTGACCCGGAGAAATCCGCAGTCCTGGAATATAACGTGCAGAGGAACCCTGCGTCCTACGCCGCCATTTTCGACTTGCCCTGCCCCGTTTACTGGATGCCGTGCTGGGATGAGGTTGCCTGGACTGTGCAGGAGAGAAAAGTGATGGAGTGGAGCACCCACTACAGGTTCCAGCAGAGCGAAATACTCTCCCATCTGTCACCTGTGATGCAGAACTATTTCCTTTACGCGCTCGACCGTTCGGTCAATCAAAGCTGGCTGCGCTACCTGCTCGACCCGGTGAACCCCGATTTGCTCGAGAAGTACAGGTCCATGGAGCGCAGCATGTGGAGCACGGCGGCCTTCTTCCACGAAGCGGGTTACTCGGTGGACGGGAAAGGCAATATCGTTCCCCTGGAACGCATAGGCACGTCCGGCGTATTCGCTTTTGAGCCCGTCTCCGTAACCTGCGATGACGCAGGAGTGACGCGGTGGCGGATCGACAGCTCGTCCACCAACAGGTTCAAGTTTCACGTGGTCGACATGAATAATTATCAGACGGCCATGGTGACAGCTATGCGCTCACTGTTGATACCGCTGACACGGTCAATAGTCCAGCAGGAGGACAGGATGGAAGTCCCGGTTGAAGTATATCGGGGCCTATACGTTAAAGGCAGCCTGAAGAATACGTCGGACGGCGTCCAATTTACGCTGAAGAACAATATACTGGAAGCTACAGTAAATGCAGTGAATTCGATCAGTGTTGATGGTGCGGCGTTCGCCCCGGACCGCATAGTGTTAAAGTCGGGAGAAGTGGAAAGGCCCGGCAACACTGTGAACCCGGCCGACCCGTTTATTCTGGCCCTGGACGCGGAGGCGATATTCAAGGTAAAATCCGGACCGGTTTCTGCGGGAAAACACACAATGGTTATCAGCTTTACAGCCGAACTTGTCGGCAAAGTAGAGTTCGATGTCACCGACACGATTAATTAAAGGGGATTGATATGGAACAAAAACGACTATCGGTAGGTACCAAGCTCGGATACGGTGTCTGCGACTTCGGCGGCAACCTGTTTTTCACGGCGACAGCTTTTGTGCTGATGAACTATCTCACGGACACCGTGGGACTGTCCGCTGCCCTGGCCGGCATTGCGCTTATGGTTGGCCGCCTTTGGGATGCCTTTTACGACCCCATCATCGGCTTTATCTCTGACAGGACTGTGACAAAGATGGGACGGCGCAGGCCCTTCATGCTCGGCGGCGCCATCCCACTCTTCTTCGCTATGGTTGTCATGTTCACCAATCCCGCATTGCTTATGGGTGCGGGGATCAGCCAGGGAACACTCTTTGTCTATGCCATGGTAGTCTATATTATCCTGTGTACCGCCTATTCGACTGTGAATATACCATATTTATCCTTAGCCCCCGAACTTACTCCTGACTATAATGAGCGGTCTTCACTGATGGGTTACCGCTCCGGCTTTTCCGTAATCGGCACGCTGCTGGGCGCCGGGGCCGCACTTCCGATTGTTGCACTGGCCCCCGACAAAAATATGGGCTTCGTGCTGATGGGTACCGTGTTCGGCAGTGTATTGCTGATATCCACGCTGGTTACGGTGTTCACTGTCAGGGAACCCGCCGGCGCCAGGCCAGCAAATACCATGGGCTTCGTCAAGACGTACACTCGTGTCTTTGATAACGGGCCTTATAAACTTATCCTGCTTACCTACGTGTTACAGATACTGGCCCTCACAATCGTCAGTGCAATCGCCATTTACTATTTTAAGTACGTGCTTGCTGCCGAGGGGATGACCACGATCGCCATGGTCATACTCATACTTACGGCCATGCTGTTCATCCCCGTCAGCGTGGTCATGAGTAAGAAAGTGGGTAAGAAATTGAGTTACGCTACTGGTTTTACAGTTATGGCCCTCTCGTTGATGGTACTCTTCTTCTTCGGTCATAACCTGGGGATGACGTTCACGCTGATAATGATGTTTTTCATCGGCATGGGCATGGGCTTTACCTATGCTATGCCATATTCGATAATGTCCGATGCTATTGAATACGATTACCTGTGCACTGGAGAACGGAGGGAAGGGGCATTCCTGGGAGTTTGGACCTGGGGACTAAAGATCGGCCAGGCACTGGCGATCTTCGCGATGGGTTTGGTTCTGGAGTCCATGGGCTATGTGGCCAACCTCATGCCTCAGGCGCCCAGCGCTTTGCTCGGCATCAGGCTGTTCCTGGGTCCGATCTCCGCAGGTATCTTCATCATTGCCGTAGTGGTCCTGAGTTTCTACCCAATAACGGAGCAGAAATATCAGGAGATCTGCACCCGGATAGCGGATATGGAAGCTAAGAGGGGCATTACTCAGAAAGCTTGAAATCCAGGGAATTAAATACGGGCGTACGCCCCCCGTAAAACCTTAACCACCGGGAGGAGTACGCCCGATCACTATCTTAGTACGATGTCTGTGTAATTACGATTCTTTCTTGAATCCCTTGAACGGGTCGGCCCATTGTTTGACCGAAGCTGCAAGCTCTTTATGCGTCTTGGAGTATTCCTCAAGAGAAATACCCTTGAGTGTCGCATCGATCGCCTGCCTGAAGGCCTTTCCGCCTGCTACCGGGCCGAGCGGGTGAGCATGAATGCCTCCTCCCGAACCTATGACTATATCATTCCCCAACTCCTGCATGACTTTGGGTACCATGGTGGGTGTTATGCCGCCGGATGCCATCGGCCAGGCCGGCTTGAGGTTGTACAGCGGATATGTGAGATTCCTGGCCGCCGCATCGAATTTCTCCGTAATTACCGATGCCTTGCCATAGGGGGCCGGGATGACTACTATGTCTGCGCCGGCCAGCCTTGGCAATTTGCCCAGGACCAGGTGTGAGCTAAGGCCATGGTAGGGTGACATGTACAGGGCGCCCGCTACATCCATGTGCGCAAGAATCGGCACGTTTATCTTGGGGTCTTCGGCTAAAGCCTGCATGACCGGCAGGCCGACGGCTATGTAATTGATCATAATGGCATTGGCGCCCAGTTCAATTGCACGCCGCGCATTCTCGAAGATCTTCGGCACGCTGTCGGATACATTAACGGAATATAAGGTGTGTTCGCCCGTCTCTTCATACACCTGCTTCTCTATTTGCATATATCGTTTTACACGGCCTGCCATGGAGTTAAAAGAAGCATCGGCGATCAATTCATCATCCTTGACAATGTCACAGCCGCCAATGGCAGCCAGCTTGAAAAGCTCGGCGCCCACCTCCAGCGGATAGCCGGTGCAAGGTTTGACCATATTGTTCAGAAGAGGCCGCTTTTTCACGCCGAGCAACTTCCGGACGCCCTCGATACCGAATTTGGGCCCCTTAAACCCGGCAACGTACTTCTTGGGAAATCTGACGTCTACAAGTTTTATCTTGCCTCCCATAGAGATGTTCCCTACTACCGCCGTAAGCATCATGGGGATCTGCTGCCCGATATTCACTTCGGGAAAGGCTATTTGTACCATCCAGTTTCTTTCCTGTACCCCGGCCGGGACCTCGAATTCGTAATCGGGAAACTCATACACACCGATTACTTTGGCAACATGGTTTCTTCTCACCTCGGGCGTCTCTCCCGGTACGGGGACCCAGGTGCCCGTGCTCTGCTCAATCGCCAGCAGCGGGGCCAGTTTCGGTACCGGAAATATCGCGGGATAGGTGATTGTATAGGTCCCGATGATGTAATCGTCATAATCTATCCCATCGGGAAGCGCCACGGGTTGACTCAATAATTCGTCCGGCTTCATTTTTCCCTCCTTTCCAAGCCTATAACTATACAGTGTCAAGATTATAAATGGACAATCTTGACGTTGTCAAGATTAAACGTTAAAATTTTCACATGCCGGTCAAGAAATATCATCATGGTGACCTGAAGAACGCCCTGATTAAGGCTGGAATCGAAATCCTTGCCAAAGAGGGTGTTCAAGGACTGAGCCTGCGTAAGGTCGCCCAAAAGGCAGGCGTCAGCCATACGGCGCCTTACTCACACTTTACAGACAAGCAGTCGCTTATTGCTGCTATCTCGACGGAAGGCCTCCGCATAATATGTGAGCATACGGAGGACGTGATCAGGCGCTACAGGGACAAACCTGTCCGGCAGTTGATCGAAGCCGGCTGGGCATATATTCAGTTTGCGCTCAGCGACTCGGCCCATTTTAAAGTGACGTTATCCAGTGTGCTGGAGAGAGAGAAGGATTATTCTGAGTATGTCGAGTTGTCCTCTAAATGCTTCTCTCAGCTCGTTTGTATAGTCGAGAACTGCCAGGCCGCGGGCCTGCTGCGGCCCGGGCCCTCGGACGTTGAGGCTATCAACGTATGGAGCATTGTTCACGGTTTCGTGTCTCTTTATCTGGAAGGGCAGTTTTACCACACAATCCTGGAACGTTTTACGGTGCGGGACCTGATGATATCTTCGCTCGGGCACATCACGCTGGTTGAATTGACCCCTCGGACGTATGACAAGATTGCGGCGTCGCCAAGATATGCATATCAGCCCGTGAGCATAACATAGCGCCGGACAACGGGCACTGGGAAGCTATTCGTTAGAGTGGGATAACCCCCGCAACCGCATCACGCCGGCAACTTTTTCCACCGCGAGCATGTAGGCTGCGATGCGCAGCGAGACATTATGCTTGTGGGCCAGGTTCCACACGCTGTTAAAACTCTCTTTCATCGTGCGCTCCAGGTTCGCACTTATCTCTTCTGCCGGCCACATGAAACACTGTAAATTCTGAACCCACTCCAGGTAACTGACCACCACGCCCCCGGCGTTAGCAAGGATGTCGGGCACTACCATGATTTTCCTGCTGTCAAGGACCTTATCAGCTTCACGGGTAACCGGCCCATTCGCAGCTTCTATAACCATTTTCGCCTTCACCGCATTTACATTCCCGGCATGGATTTGATTTTCGAGGGCTGCCGGCACCAGTATATCCACCTTCAGAGCAAGCAGCTCCTCATTGGTAATCCGGTCTGCGCCTTCTTTATCATAGCCTTCCAGCAGCTTCCTGGGATGGACGGCGGTATACTTATTAATGGCGGCAACATCCAGACCACGGGGATTATACAATCCTCCCGTAACATCGCTAACGGCCACGACTTTACAGCCCAGCTCATGCAGTGTGGTCGCTGCACAAGAGCCTACGTTGCCAAAGCCCTGCACAGCTACTGTCGTTTCCCTGAGCGATCGCTGCTTCTTTTTGAGTAATTCCTGCACGCACATCGCCACTCCACGGCCGGTGGCTTCCTTGCGGCCTGCAGCGCCGCCCAGGGATATCGGCTTGCCAGTCACGATCTCCAATTCCATATTCCCCTTGACCGAACTGACCGTGTCCACTATCCATGCCATAGTCTGCTCGTTGGTGTTCACATCCGGGGCCGGGATGTCCCGCTTTCCTCCGATCACGGGCAGGATCATCTTGGTGAAGCCTCTCGTCATCCTGCAAAGCTCGTTTTCTGTCATATGCATGGGATCGCACTGCACTCCACCCTTGGCCCCGCCGAAAGGTATATTCACCACGGCGCATTTCCAGGTCATGAGTGCGGCCAGGGCCCTTATCTCGTTGAGGTCGACGCAGGGGTGATACCTGATCCCTCCTTTACAGGGGCCGCGGGCATTTGAGTGCTGAATGCGGTAACCGGTGAAGACTTCCACCCGTCCGTCATCCATCGTGACCGGAATATATACCGTCAGCTCCAGTTCGGGTTTACTCAATATCCTGTGAATCCCCTCTTCCAGTTTGATACGCGGAGCGATATTATCCAGCATCGAAAGGACCCCGTTCCACAGGTCCGGTCCGGCCTTTATTGCACGGGCGCGGCCGGGCACCCCGGCAGACTTCAGGTTATCTGTTTTTGCATTTGTCATATTCTTCTCCCATGTTTGAATATATATATATAGGTTTTAAACTTTATCCCAGAGGCCGAGCTGTTCGGCCACGTACCTCAGCTTGTTGGCTGAAACTATGGCTGCTTTATCAATCAGCATATCGTCAACTGTAATTGCACCGACGCCTACCAGTTGCGATTTCTCGTAGGCTGCCACCAGCTTTTTGGCATGCCGTATCTCTTCAATGGAAGGTGTGAAGATTTCGTTGACTATTCCTATTTGCAAGGGATTAATTACCCATTTTCCCTTGAACCCCATCCCGGCCGCCCTATTGGCGTCCGCCTTCAAACCCCGGATGTCATTGATATTCGGGTAAACGGTATCAATGGCCTGTATCCCGGCGGCCGTGGCCGCGACCACGATCCGCGATCGCGGATACAGTGAGACGGACCAGAAATCATCCATAGAGAAGGATTTACCGGCCCCTATGTCCGCAAAATAGTCCGCCCTGCCGAATTGCAGCACGGTCAACCGCCCGCTTGCATGGGCAATTTCGTGCACAGCCTCCACGCCGCCTGCGGTCTCGATCAACGCCTGCAGACCTATTTTCGTATCGGACCGCGGATTGCTTTCGGCGGCATCGAGCATCGATTCAACCGCCCTGACGTCGTCGGGAGAATTTACCTTGGGGATGACTATCTCATCCGGCCGGGCTCGCGCAACCTGGTGTATATCGTCCGGGGCAAAATCCGTGCCGATAGCGTTGATCCGCACAGCCACATGCTTGCCTACGGATTTGGTCAACTCGATCGATTCTTTGACCCGCTGCCGCGCATTAACCTTTTGCGAGACCGGCACCGAGTCTTCCAGGTCTATTACGACAAAGTCCGCCGAAGTGGTCGATGCATTTCGTATCAGTTCCAGGTTATTTCCGGGAACCAGAAGACAGCTGCGTCTGAGTATCATAAATATCAACCTCCATTTGGGGCGGCGTCTAAATCAAATCAGTTCACGTTCACCTTACTGATTCTACCGCTCGGGACCGCCTGCCGGGCCGCCTGGCCGAGTATATATTCGACCAGCGTTTCGCAGGTAATGTCCAGGTGCTTCATCATCAGCGAAGCAGCCAGTTCGGCATCTTTTATTGCAAAGGCTTCCATGATGCCGAGGTGCTCGTCTAACCTGAACGTACGGCTCTCAGCGATGGATCTGGCGGTAAATGAAAAATACGGACCAAGGTGTCCCCTCAGGAACTCAACGATCCGTACCAGGAACTTGTTCCCGGCGCCCAACAGGATCAGCTCATGAAATCGACGATGGAGCTCTTGAATATTCATAACATTGCTCTTCAGCGCGTCATTGTCTGCATCTTTAGACAGCGCCGCCGCCGCTTCTTCCAGGTCGGCCACAACTTGCTTCAATCCCGACAGTATCTCAGGCGAAATATTGTTTACAGCTTCTCTTATCGCCACCCCCTCCAGAGTTTTCCTGATCCCGTATATCTGCTGTATTTCTCCAATTGTAAGCGAGGCAACGCTGGCGCTCTTGTAAGTGCTGATGGCGACGAGTCCCTGAGCATCCAGCACCCGCATCGCTTCACGAATGGGCGTCATGCTGACCTGCATGCTCCTGGCCAATTCAGAATAGTTTAACTTCTCACCGGGAACAAATTGCCCCTCCGATATTGCCTTCCGTAGATTATTCGTTACTGCCTCCTGTATGGTGTTGTGTCCCATCGGGCGCAATCCTTCATCGAGCATCCTGTCCTCCTTTATCAAACTACATAAATCCAAATATTATTGTATATAATATATTGTATATTATATATCCGTGGCACGATTTGTCAAGGGTTCCGGGGGTATTGACAAAGCAAAAAGATTGTAATATATTATCGCAGAGAGCGAACGGTCACTCTCTGAAGGATGAACCTCTAATTCTAATAAGAAGAGGAGTGAAGGCGATGGTGCAAAAGTCGGCGGCGCCCGGAGAAAAGAGGACCTTGAGGGTCGCGGCGGTACAGGTTACGTCAGAGGACGGCAAAGTAGCCGAGAACCTCAGGCATGCCGCGGGCTTTGTGGAAGAGGCGGCAGCCCGGGGGGCGAAGTTCATCCTCCTTCCTGAATTCATGCCTACCGGATACAGCTTCACGCAGGGGATATGGGATGCGGGCGAACCCAGGGAAGGGCTTACCGTCAAGTGGCTGAAGGAAACCTCAAAGAGGCTGGGGGTTTGGCTGGGAACAAGTTTCCTCGAAGCCGACGGTGAGGATTTCTACAATACCTTCGTTCTTACCAACCCGGAGGGTGAAGAGGACGGCCGAGTGCGCAAACAGACACCGGCTACCGGCGAGGCCTGTTTTACCAGGGGCGAAGCCGGGCCACATGTGATAAATACTAAACTGGGTAAGGTAGGGGTGGCAATTTGTTATGAAAACCGTTTTTCCTATACGCCCAGGAATATGTACGAACAGTCCGTGGACCTGATGCTCCAGCCCCACGCAGCCATTGCCCTTAAACCCGATAAGATTTTGTTTCCGCCCAAAACAGCTGAGTTGATAAACGACTTTCTGCATAAAGTTTCGAGCATTTACGCAGGTATGCTCGGCATACCGGTGATCTATTGTAATCACTCGGGGCAATGGCGTTCCGCCATGCCCGGTCTTCCTTTTATGAAAATGGATAATCCTTTTTATGGATTTTCATCTATCTCCGATTCCGACGGAACATTGAAGGCGCAGCTCGGCGGAGAGGAAGGGGTGATCGTCGAGGATGTTATCCTGGACCCTTCCCTTAAGAAGAAAGTACCGCCGCAAACCTACGGTAAGTGGTCAATGCCAAACGTTCCCTCGGCCGTCAAGACATGGTCGTTGCTGGAAGCCGTTTACGGCGTATGGTACAGATTCAGCAAGGAGCGCAAAATCAGGGCAAGAAAAATATCGCCGCGTCAGTGATGCATCATAAGGAGCAGAGGTTGAAAATGGAAAACCAGAAACTGTCCGTGGGAGTGAAAATGGGCTACGGCGTAGCCGATTTTGGAGGGCAGCTATTTTTCACAGCTACGGCTTTCGTGCTGCTCAATTACCTTACCGACACGGTAGGGCTGGCAGCGGCCCTGGCGGGGATAGCCCTCATGATCGGCCGCATCTGGGACGCATTTTACGACCCTATCATCGGTTATGTATCAGACCGCACAGTGAATAAAATGGGCAGGCGCAGGCCGTTTATGCTGGCCGGGTCGATACCTTTTTTCATAGCTATGGTAGTCATGTTTACCAACCCGGCCCTGCTCGTTGGTGCAGGCATCAGCCAGACTACTTTATTCATCTACGTAATGGTCGTTTACCTGATCCTCTGCACGGCGTATTCCACCGTGAATATACCCTACTACTCACTGGCCCCGGAGCTTACCTCGGATTATAACGAAAGGACTTCGCTCAATGGCTACCGCTCCGGTTTCGCCGCCGTAGGCACATTGCTCGGGGCGGGACTGGCGCTTCCCATAGTGGCCATGGCCCCGGATAAGAATATGGGCTTCATCCTGATGGGGCTGATATTCGGCAGTGTCGTGCTCGTCTCGATGTTGACAACCGTATTCACCGTCAGGGAGCCGGCCAAACTGAAACCCGCCCAGACCATGGGTTTAGTGAAAACCTATACCGAGGTATTTAAAAACAAACCTTTTAACATCATCCTGCTGGCCTATATCTGTCACATAATTGCCATAACTATTGCCAGCGCCATAGTGATCTATTATTTTAAATACGTGCTTGGAGCGGAAAGCGACACAACCTACGCTATGCTAATACTGATCGTCACTGCGCTGTTATTCATTCCCGTAAG
This sequence comes from uncultured Dehalococcoidales bacterium, assembly GCA_964437795.1. Lineage (GTDB taxonomy): Bacteria > Chloroflexota > Dehalococcoidia > GIF9 > UBA5629 > CAIMUM01. The sequence continues at coordinate 14,883 of CAYTIC010000006.1, forward strand.
CGTATGGCTGAGTAAAAAAGCGGGTAAAAAACTCGTCTATGCGCTGGGCTTTCTCAGTATGGCCCTCGGGCTGATGGTACTCTTTTTCTTCGGGCACACTTATGGAGTGACCTTCACACTCATAGTGATGTGCTTCATGGGCATGGGCATGGGCTTTACCTACGCTATACCTTATGCCATAGTGGCTGACGCCATTGAATACGATTATCTGCGCACGGGCGAGCGCAGGGAGGGGGCATTCTTCGGCGTCTGGACGTGGGCCTACAAAATCGGCCAGGCGCTGGCTGTATTCGCCATGGGTCTGACCCTCAGCGCAATGGGCTACGTGCCCAATCTCATACCTCAGCCGGAGGTCGCCCAGCTCGGGATCAGGCTATTTTTCGGGCCGATTTCCGCTGCAATATTCATCCTGGGGGCCATAATCCTGTACTTCTATCCGATTACTGAAAAGCGCTACAAAGAGATACTCGTGCAAATAGCTGAGAAAGAGGCACGACAATCATTATCCAAGTGAACTACCATGTACGAAGCGTTTAAGAAACTCCCGGTTGCAAAACAGCATCGTATTTTAGATGCATCTATAAAAACGATCGCTGAGAAGGGCTATGAAGCGGCCAGTATTTCCACTATCTGCCGGCGGGCACGCATATCAAACGGCGCCCTTTACAAATACTTTAAGAACAAGGAGGCGATGTTTTTTGCGTGCGTTGAGTACGGCGTGGAAGTGATGATGCAGGAATTGTATCTGAAGTATACAAACGAAGAGGATACATTAATCGGTGCGGTCCGCAATCTTCTGCATGGGTTTAAGGAGTTTACAAAAAAGCACAGGGATATGCTGTCGGTTTACTCCGACCTTGGGTCAAGCAGCATGAACCGTTTCGCAGCCATAACGGAAAAAGTTGAATATGAGGGACATATATTTTTAGTGGGTCTGATTGAAGAAGCTGTAAAACGCGGCGAAATCGATGCGGGAATGAAAACTGAAATCGCTGCCTACTTCATCGACAGCCATATCATGCTCTACAGCTACTCACTGGTTTCGGAACACCATGCCAGGAGATTCGACGCATTCTTTGGAGATCCTTCAAAGCGTTTAACCGAGGATGAAAAGATAGAAAAAATAGTGGAGTCGCTTAAACTGTTTTTGAAGGTTTAGGTTTGTAGATATTTTTGGCGGGAGGTTTTTATGGCAGACGATGTGAAGATTCTCGATGAAACCCTATCAATTCGGAAGGGACACCTGTATGCGGAGGAATGCGATACCGTGGGGCTTGTTGAAAAATTCGGGTCTCCTATCTTTGTCATTTCCGAAAAGATGCTCCGCAGCAATATCCGGCGTTTTAAGAAGGCGTTCCAGGACAACTGGCCTGAAGGAAAGGTCACGGTTATGCCGGCCATCAAGGCCAACGTGACCCTTTCCACCAGAAGGATCCTCACTCAGGAAGGCGCCGGTGTGGACGTGTATTCTCCTGGAGAACTGGTGGCGGCGCTGGAGTCAGGCGCAGATCCGGAAGTAATTTCTGTCAACGGTGGTGGAAAGGACAAAGGGCATATCCGGAACGCGATTAAGGCGGGATGCCGGATAACGCTGGACGATGTCGACGAGCTCGACCTGGTTGAGGAAGTTGCCAATGAGTTGAACATGAAGGCAAAGATCCGTTTCCGGGTCCGTCCGGACTTCCCCAACTTATGGAGGCCCACCGCCTTCACGCTCGAATTGGTCCCCATCGACCTGGGGACCCAGGCGTACAAAAACGGTATTCCCACCGAGCATGTTATCGAGCTCGGCAAGCGGGCGCTCAAGATGAAGAACGTGGAGCTTGTCGGTTTTCATCTTCATACCGGCCGTCACCATGATACTCTCTGGTACTGGCAGGGTATGATGTCGCAATATGTGAAGCTGATTGCCACCTTGAAGAAGGAATGGGGAGGTTATGAGCCGAAAGAAGTCAGCATTGGCGGTGGGTTCCCTATACCCAGGGACCCCTTCGGCCGCATGATGAACAGGGCTGATGCGCCGCTCTTTATGGTCTTTTTCCCCATAATGGCGTTCTTGAGGATATTGGGGGACAGGGCCAGGTATGCCACGCTTTCATCGGTGATGCAGTTGATCCTGACAAGGACGCCGAATAAAAAATTGGCCCCTACGATCGAAGATTTCGCGGAAGCGACCATGGGTGCGTTCAGAAAGGCAATGCTCAAGCATAAACTCAATATGAAGGGGCTGCATTTCCAGCTTGAACCGGGACGCAGCCTGTACGGCAACGCAGGGATACATCTGAGCACGGTTCTGAAAACCAAACACCAGAAAAAGCCCATTGTATGGAACTGGGTACTCCTGGACACGACCTATTTCTTTCTCACGGGGGGTACCTACGAACAGCACCTGCATGACTTCATCTGGGCCAATAAGCCGGATGCCAGGCCTGTGATGACCGCCGACATCGTGGGAAGGTCGTGCTACGGGGACCGCATGATACCGGAGATCCGAGTTCCCGAGCTGCAGTCAGGCGACATCATCGCCATACTGGACACCGGGGCCTACCAGGAGGTATCGGCGAGCAATTTCAATGGGCTGCCGCGCCCTGCCACAATACTCGTAAACGGGTCGAGCGCCGAGGTAATAAAGAGGGCCGAAACACTGGAAGACGTGTTTAGAAGGGATATTGTTCCGGAGAGATTGAAAAAATAGAAAGATCATCCAAGGCTATTTAAAAATATCAGATCCACATGTCTTAAAAATATAAATCAGGAGGGAGAGAATGACAATCAACAAACCACCGCAGCCCAAGGGGTATGACGTATTCGGACCCACGCCGCACCTGGCGGACGTTCCTTACGACGAGCACCGTGCCAGGATTACCAAGGCCCAGAAGCTGATGAAGGAGCAAGGCGTCGATCTGCTGATGCTCTGGAGCATGCAGGACTGCCACTATTTCGCCGGCTTTACCTCAACCCACTGGTTCAACCCCAGCCTTCAGTGCTGCATAACGCTCATCCCGGTCACAGGGGAACCGCTCATCATCATTCCCGAGTTCTTCAGGTGGGGCGCCGAGGCCCAGTGCTGGATACGCGATATCCGGGGCCAGGTGGACGCTCACCAGACGCAGAACGAGCGCGGCCTCCCGCGTGAGGTGGCCCAGATTGTCAAGGAGATGGGCTATGGCAAAGCCAGGATCGGCCTCGAGATGGGCACCCTGGCACACTGTTTTATCCCCCGACCCTACAACGACATCAAGCTGCTTATCGATTCGCTGCCCGAAGCCAAGTTTGTCGACGGCGACATGGTCATCTGGGGCTGCCGGATGATTAAATCTCCGCTGGAGATCGACCGCCTCGTCCACGCCGCCGCCGTGCACCGGCAGGCCTTTGGCGCCATTGTCGACGGGTACAGGCCAGGCATGACTGAGAACGACCTGCTGCGCATCTACATGTCGACCGCAGCGGCCAACGGATCGGACTGGATGAAATCAGGCCATATCATGTGCGGCGACATGAAAGAAGGCGTCATCGACTGCGGCGGCCACTGGGACGGCATCGTCATCAAGAAGGGCGACTACATGTCTTTCGATATGCCCTGCCGCTACAAGGGATACTGGGCCGATATGGGCCGCTTTGTTTACGTGGGCCCTACACCTGAACCTTATAAGCGTGGTATGGAGCTCGCCTGGAAGGCCTTCGACGCCGGGGCTAACGTTGCCAGGGCCGGCATTCCGGCCAGCAAGGTCTACGACGCTGTGGCCAAGACCCAGCTCGACGGCGGCATGGCTGCTATTGAGATGGTGGGACACGGGATAGGACTCGACGTCCATGAGCCGCCCGTATTTTCCCACACCGAAGAGACCCTGCTCCAGTCCGGCATGGCCATGGAGCTCGAGGTCACCGGTATGATTGAGGGCTGGCACAGGGACGGCAAGGTAGGCATGTTCCATTATGAGAACCTTATCATCATCAACGACCACGGGTGCCAGGTGATCGAGGGCCTGCCCAGGCAGCACCTTGAAGTCGCCTGCTACAAATAACGGCTATAGCTGAGGTAGGGGCTTATGGATACAGGTTCACTGCTGTGGTTGCTTTCGGTAATTACGGCCGGCCTGGCTGCCGGCCAGATGCTGGGCGAATTTCTCTTGCTCGGACCGTTTCAATCCTGGTTTATTGAAACCGGCAACTCGGAGATGTTCAGGAAGAGCTATGTGCAGTTTCGTAAAACAAGTAAGGCAGCGCGTATCTTCAACGCCGTGTACATAGTAGCCATGCTGGCCGGCATTGCCTACCTTGCTTTTCTTTTATTCACGGGAAAGCTCGGGGTGATGCCGGTCCTGGCAGTTGTGTCGCAATGGCTCTTTCTACTTGTCTTCTACGGTTCCGGCTTTGCCGGGCTCGAGCACAAGGTATTCGCTGGGAATGAATCCAGGGCACTGGCCGATAAATTCCGTTCAATGAACGTGCCCAGTCTGGGAATTTACGCCCTGCTGTGGTGCGCTTCCTTCTGTATCCTCGTTTTAATGAGAGTCTAATTATATGAATGGACGTGTTTATGAAAGAAGATAGGATAATACCCCCGGACATTTTCTGGCTTGATAACCCTTACAGGGCGGGACAGATGCTGTGGGGCGACCAGGAAGCGGACGTCGCCATCGTAGGCGGAGGTTTTACCGGCCTGGCCGCAGCCTATTTCATCAAACGCCGTTTTCCTGAAAAAAGGGTCATCGTGCTGGAGGCGGAATATATCGGTTTCGGCTCCTCCGGGCGGAACTGCGGTGGTGTGGCCGGCAATATGGGCCATAACTACAGCAACCTTAGGAAAAAGTTCGGAACGGAGAGATTGACACAGTTCCAGCAACTCATGATCCAGTGCGTGGATCTGGTCGAACAGCTCATCAAGGAGCACAAAATCGAGTGCGATTACGATAGAGCCGGAAGGCTTATGGTTGCGGAGACCGATGCGCAGGCTAAACGCCTTGAAGAGGAGGCCAAAGACTGCCAGCAGGCCAATGCTCCCATGGAATGGTTCGAAGGAACGCACGCTCGCGAGCAGTTCGGATGCCTCGACATCAAGGCAGCCGTACGCTATCCGAACGAGGGGGTCATGGATCCCGTTAAATTCCTGCGTGGTATGAAGCGCGTCGTCGAGTCGTTAGGCGTCGAAATATATGAGAACTCCCGCTGCATACAGATGGTACCGGGTACCCGCACGTCATCCAAGGTACTCCTGTATACAAACGGAGGCCGCGTGGTTGCCAACGAAGCTGTCATGGCGACCAATGCTTACAATGACCCTCTCAAGTTTTTCCGCTACAAGGTACTTCCGCTCTACGTCTATGTTATATCTACCGAGCCTCTGAGCCAATCGCAGGTGGATGCATTCCAGTATCCCGGCGGGCGCGGTAATGTGTTCGGCGCTACCAATCTATACTGGGCTCGGAATTTAACTGCGGACAATCGGCTCGTTTTCAATGAGAACGAAGTTTACTCCTACTACAACAATGAGAAGGACTACAGCTACCGCCACAATTCGTTTCAGCGGCAGTACGAACTCATGGTCAGGAAATTTCCTTTTCTCAAGGGAATACGCATGACCCATGCCTGGGGCGGACTGATCGGCATCACCCTGGATTTCCTGCCCTTCATGGGCCGCATGGGTATGCACGGGAATATTTACTACAGCGTGGGATATAACGGCTGCGGGCTTGCGCCCAGCCAGCTCGCAGGAAAGATAATCGCGGCCATGATGGCGGGGGAGAAGTCCGCTCTGACGGACAATGTCCTGCTAGGGAGGAAGGCTCTCTATGTTCCTTCGGCCCCGCTTATGTATCTCGGCATCAACGCTTATAAGTCGTTATTCAAGTTTAATGATTGGAGACTCGGGGGTCTGGGATGAAACTTAACAGCGATACATTTAAAGTCGGCGGCAGAGCGGCGACCTATGTGCTGGTCATCTGCTCGCTGTTGCAGCTGGTCAACTACATGGACCGGCAGGTGATGGGGGTGGTGCTCGTTCCGGTGATGAAGGAATTCGGACTTTCCGATTCCGAAGGAGGCCTCCTCGCCACAGTGCTTATGGTGGGTGTCATCATCTTCGTATTCCCCGTCGCTTATCTGGTCGACCGTTGGAGCAGGAAGAAAATGATCGCAATTCTGGCGGTGTTCTGGAGCCTCTTCACTTTCCTAACCGGAATTGTGAGCAGCTATGCCCTTCTGCTTGCGGCGCGCTTCTTTGTGGGGATCGGGGAGGCGGGTTTTTCTCCTGCCAGTACGGCGCTGATCTCGTCGTCGTATCCGGAACAGTCCAGGGCGCAGAAGCTCAGCATCTACGCTATGTTCATTACCGTGGGGTCCATTGTAGGTGTGGTGCTGGGAGGGTATCTGTCGGCCGGCTTCGGCGGCTGGAGGGTGCCATTTTTGTACTTCGCAGTACCGGGCGTCATCCTGGGGATACTGGCACTGTTTATGCAGGACTATAAGACACGCGTCGATTCGATAGGGAACGCTCAAACTGTTGGCTTCTGGGAAGGCGTCAGGCGCCTGACCTCGGTCCCGTCGCTGCGCTGGCTCTTTATAGGAAACGGCCTCTACACGGGCTTTATTTATGCGGTGGTTGTTTGGATGCCCGCTCTTCTCATGAGGACCTATGGATTCGGGGAAGACAAGGCAGGCTTGGTACTGGGCATCATTGCGGTCATCGGGCTGGTGGGTGTACCGCTCGGCGGGGTCATGGCTGACCGTCTGCAGAAGAGAACTTTGAAGGGCAGGATATTCTTCTCAAGCGCCTCGATTCTGGCGGCGGCTGTGATCCTCCTTCTGGCCCTGGCGAGTATGAGTAATGCCGGCGGCCAGTCGATATCGGCGCTGACGTGGATATTGTTGTCGCTGTACGGTTTCACCAACACCATGGCCATGGCGCCGCTGATTGCGACCACGCAGGATGTAATCACGCCGGAGTTGAAGAGCAGGTCATATGGACTGATGATGCTGGCCCAGAACGTCCTGGGCGGCGCCTGGAGCACACTGGCGGTGGGTGCTATGTCGGACGCGTTCGGGGGCGGCGCCAGCGGGCTTAGCCTGGCCCTTGCTATTACCGCGGTCGTAGCGTTGGCATCGCTGGTATTCTGGTGGTTTGCGTCCAGGCATTGTCCCACCGATATCCGCGCTGCTAACAGCGCAGCAGCTATGCATTAAAGGGGGGGAGAGATTTATGGAAAAATTTAAGATTCTCGGATTGGTAGGGAGCCCACGCAAAGAGGCCAACACATACCGGTTGGTTAAAGCAGCGTTGGACGAGGCGGCAACCGTGCCTGGTGCAGAGATAGAAATATACGAGATGGCCGGCAAGAAAATAAATCACTGCATCGGCTGCCATAAATGCGTGAAAACACTTCGCTGTGTCTTCAAGGACGACTTAATGGAGTATATGGAAAAGTATCTCGCAGCTGATGGAATCGTCTGGGGGTCACCTGTCTACCACATGGGGCTCCCCAGCTTGATGAAGGCGGCCATCGACCGTCTGGCGAACATGATGGAGCCATTCTACATGCGAAAGGGAACGGACAAACCCAGGTACAGCAAGGTCTGCGGCGTAATCACAGTAGGCGCCCACCAGAACGGCGGACAGGAGTTGACCCTCGGCCAGATGATCAATAGCTGCCTGCTGATGAATAATATAGTTATTTCGGGAATGACACTTGCCGGCGCCTACATCGGGGTAGCCGGCTACTCGGGGCAGATGCCCGATTTCCTGGCCAGGGACAATGTGCTGAAGGACGATTGGGCCGTTCTCGGGGCCAAAACCACTGGCAAACGTGTAGCCGAGATGACAAAAATAGTTACTGAAGGGAAGGCGGTGCTCAAGAGCAGTGGAGAGCTGCCGCAGGAATACATATACAGGGAAGGTCCGGAAAAGTGGACGCCTGAATAATACGGAAACTGTTTCACAAACCACGACTTATTGTTTATGCAGCTTTTATCTGAGATTAAGTACAGGGAGATATACAAATGAAAGTCCTCATCATCGGCGCGGGTATAAGCGGGCTCGCCTCCGCATACTGGCTTGGCAAGGCGGGATATGAGACGGAAGTGCTGGAATCCAGCGAACGGCCCGGCGGCCGCATGGTGACGCTGGAAAGGAAGGGAGACCGGCTCGATGTGGGGGCCCAGTTTTATCACACCAACTTCAAGCATTGCTTCGACCTGATGGATGAGATGAAGATAAGCGGTGAACGAACGGACGTGACGGGCAGCATGGTCTACCGCCTGCAGGACGGTTCAGTGCGTGAGTATCCCAGGGGAACAGTATATATGGACCTGCTGGGCCTGGGCGGTAACCTCAATCTCTATTGGAACGTGTTCAGGCACCTCGCACTCGGGCCTAAGATCGTGCCGTATCACATCAACGACCCGATCCCGGACAGCGATAAGATCGCGGTGCTGGATCACTTCAACAAGGAGAGCGACCGGGCGTTACGCGACTTCCTCATCTTCCCGCTCGCAGTCGGCGCCACCATGGGGCCGCCCGAATACATGAGTCTCTACCATTTTATACGCGCGCTCCATACGTTTGCCATCTCACATCATGTTTGCCTTGCCCGGGGCGTCTCATCTCTAACAGATGAGCTGGCAAAGGCAGTCGGCGTGCAGTATGGTTCGCCGGTGAAACAACTGGTCATGGAGAAAGGGAAGGTTGTAGGAGCGGAACTGGAGTCCGGCCAGGTTCGGAAAGCGGACCACGTCATCGTTGCGCTCGACTCCGCGTCAGCCGCAAAGATAATGCCGTACGAGTTGGCTGAAGAGCGCCGTTTTTTCGAAGGGGTGATATATTCTCCCTCGCCTATGCCGGTCTTCTTCCTCGACAGGCCGCTCCCGGGCAACATATGGAACTACTGGAGCGATCCGCGCATGAAGAGGACTTTCCTCTTCGCCATCGACGAGCGCGCCAAGGTCCCCCAGATGTGCCCCAGCGGCAAAAGCGTGCTCACCTTCTGGGCGGTGCTGCCCAAAACGTTTGAATTGTGGAAGCAATCGGACGCCGACCTCGCCAGGCAGGCGAAGGAGGACGCCGAACTTATGATCCCCGGTGTCACGAACTGGATAGAGGAGATTAAAATTGCCCGCCTCCCCTATGCCACCGAGCAGTATCCCCCCGGGGCCTATCAGCGGGTCATGGATTTTAAGCACCGTGCCGAGAAACTGGAGGGTGTTTCCTTCGCCAGTACACTTCTTGGCGGGACAAACATGGAATCTGCCGCGGGAAGCGCCTTCGACGCGGTGGCGCGCGTACGCAAAGCACTCGGTGTGTGAAAAGATGGATCGCACCATGCTTAAACATATCTCACAAAATCGCTAAAAAAAGGAGGTTCGAAATTGTCGGAACAAAAGGCTGAGTATCCCGTTGGGAAGGGTCGCGCTTACTACTTTTTCGCTTTATTCTTTCTTGTATCGACCATTGACTATTTGGATCGCATGGTTGTCACTGCGCTCTTTCCTTTCATGAAGGCCGAGCTTGGAGTATCTGATACACAGCTGGCTCTTTTGGTGTCCGCCATTTTCTGGTCGGTAATGGCATTTTCAGTTCCCATAGCCTTTTTGCTCGACCGGTGGAGCAGGACGAAAGGCGTCGGCATATTCACTATCGCCTGGAGCATATGCTGCGCCACCATCGGGTTTCTCAGGACATTCCCGGCCATATTTGCAATGAGGTTAACCATGGGCATCGGGGAGTCGGCCTACAGCACGGGTTGCACCGCCCTGGTATCCGCTTATTTCCCGGAGAGGTTGCGCGCCCGGATGAACGGCATCCTGACCGCATCTGTACCCGTAGGCGCTGTGCTCGGTACGTTGGGTGGCGGAATAATCGCGGAAATGCTGGGATGGCGATACGCCTTCGGCATTGTGGCAATACCGGCTCTTATCATAGGTTTGCTGTTCTTTACGCTCAAGGATTATAAGTCGGTCGACCTGACCAAAACGGTTGCTGCCGGAGTGGAAGCCGGGCAAAAAGTAAAGATGAAGGTGGTCGATATCGCCCGGGAAATTTTCAGCAAGCCATCGCTTGTCATGAACTTTATGGGATTCGTAGGCAACGTCTTTGTCACGACTGCGCTGATGACCTGGCTGCCGACTTACTTTTATAATCTGATGGCAAAGCCGAATATGGAAACAGCTGCAATGCAGACAGCCGGGATATTCATTCTGGCTGTGGCCGGCGCCCCCATCGGCGGAATAGTAACCGACGCAATACGGAAACGGGTAAAAAGGGCGCGCATGATAGTCCCTGCAGTCACATCTGTAATTGCCGCCCTGTTGCTTCTCATAGCTTTCTTGCTGCCTCCCGGAACTTCCCAATATATAGTGCTGCTTGGCATGGGGTTCTTTGCGCCGTGGTTCTACGGTGGCGCGGCAACGGTAACACAGGACGTGGTGCACGCCGGTCTGCGTTCAACCTCATACGGTGTCGCCAACGTGGTACAAAACCTGTTGGGCGCTTCCCTGGGGCCGATATTCGTTGGAGTGATCTCCGACAGGATCAACCTGATTACCGCCCTGCAGCTATTGCCCATGTTCATGCTCTTTGGCGGAATCATGTTCTTCATTGGGTCCTTCTTCTATCTGCGGGATAAGGATCGCGTCGAGAAAGTCACAGTGGAATTTGCATAAATATATATACTCGTATAATGTCTGGCCGCTGCCAGAGAAACCGGTAAAAATGAATAATAAACCCCATATGAGGAGGTGCAGCAATGATCGCAATTGCCATACTTGAACTGCTGACTGCTGTCGGGCTAATACTGTTCTGGATACTCTTTTTTACAGTAGGCATGGCGCCGAAAAATCCGCCGCCGGGCTATTTGGCCTACGAGCACTCTTTCCCGGTTCCAGACGGGCTGCTGTCCATACTGCTGCTGGTAGCTGGCACAATGCTCTTACTGAATAATCCATTGGGCGTCAACCTGTCGTTGATAGCGGCCGGCGCATTGCTATTCCTGGGTGTGCTGGACATAAGTTTCAACCTCCAGAACGGCATCTACAAAATCTCCACGGGCGACCTGATATCAAATGCTTTTATCAACCTGTGGTGTGTCGGATTCGGCATCGCCATTGCCGTGGTCATGGGTTAACAGGACGTTGAGACACAAGGATAAGTGAGCGTGTGCTATGAAGGACGTTAACAGTAAAACGGTTTTCATTACCGGAGGTTCACAGGGAATCGGGCTGGGTACCGCTAAACTGCTGGCGCAGAAAGGGGCCAACGTTGCCATCTTCGCCCGCAGAAGACAGGTGCTGGACGATGCCCTTAAGCAGATCCAGGCAGGCCGCATCCGCCCGGAACAGAAATTCGCCGCCTACAGCATGGACGTATCAAACGAGAAGGAAGTTAATGACGTACTCAGCAAGGCCGTGGCGGACCTGGGAGTCCCTGATATTCTGGTCAACTGCGCGGGGCGAGCCAGGCCGGATTATTTCGATAACATTCCGTACGCCCAGTTCGATGAGACGATCAAGATCGACCTGTATGGAACGTGGAACACCTGCGCTTTCCTCGTTCCCCTGATGAAGAAGCGCGGTGGACATATCGTGAACACGGCTTCCATTGTCGGTTTTATCGGCATCTTCGGCTACACCGACTACGCCGCAGCCAAGTTCGGTGTGCTCGGTTTCTCCGAGGCGCTGCGGAGCGAGCTCAAGCGGTACAACATCGATGTTTCAGTGCTTTGTCCCCCGGACACAGACACGCCCGGCTTTATCGAGGAGAACAAGACCAAGCCGCCCGAGACCAAAGTTGTCTCGGGCGCGGCCAATGTTATGAAGCCGGAAGCCGTGGCTGCCGCCCTGCTGAAGGGCGTTGCTAAAGGTGAATTCATCATCATCCCCAGCACAGATGGCAAATTCACCTGGATCATGAAGCGCTGGTTCCCCTGGCTGGTCGACATGGTCACCGACTCGCAGGTCAAGGATACTCAGAAAAAGATGGCGGGCGCCAAATAACGGAAGGGATCTGAGAGAATTTCGGAGGTCATTGAGGGTCCGGAACCGCCCAACCGGGTGGACCGGATTCTCTACTTACATTTCCAAATCTGTTTAATAGGATAAACATATAGTGATCCACACAATGAACAAGATTGAGATCTATAAAGGGTGGTGCAAGAAGTGCGGAATCTGCATAGCCTTTTGCCCCAGGCAGGTGCTGGGACCCGATGAGTCGGGCTATCCGGTAATCAGGGACGCAGAACGTTGCACCGCGTGTCAGTTATGTGCGACCAGGTGCCCGGATTTTGCGATAACAGTAGATGGCAACAGGGAAGACAATGAAAAAATCGAGAATGACGACAACAGCGACGACAAGGCGACTTCTTCTGCAGGGAAATGAGGCCTGCGTAAGGGGCGCCCTGATGGCGGGATGCCGCTTTTATGCCGGTTATCCCATTACTCCCGCCACGGAAATCATGGAATTAATGGCCCGTGAATTACCCGGGGTTGGAGGTACTTTTATCCAGATGGAAGATGAAATCGCCAGCCTGGGAGCAGTCATAGGCGCTTCCCTGGCAGGGGTTAAAAGTATGACCGCTACCAGCGGGCCGGGATTTTCCCTCATGCAGGAGCACATCGGCTTCGCCAGCATAACCGAGGTCCCCTGCGTTATTGTAGATGTTATGCGTGCCGGTCCAAGCACCGGGCTTCCAACCCAGGCATCCCAGGGCGATGTTATGCAAGCACGCTGGGGCACCCACGGCGACCACCCGATTATTGTCCTTGCCCCATCCTCCGTTTATGAGTTCTTTATTTTGACCGTTCAAGCATTCAATCTCTCTGAGAGATACCGCACTCCGACCATTATTCTGGCCGATGAGGCAGTCGCACATGCCAGGGAAAGTATCATTCTGCCTGAGGGAAATATCGGTACGGAGGAGAGGCCAAAGCCAACTGTACCGCCCGAATGGTACATTCCTTATGCCGATCCCGGTACGGGGGTCCCTCCCATGTCAGCGTTTGGAGACGGATATCGCTACCATGTCACAGGTCTATGCCATGATGTTAGAGGTTATCCGACTACACGGCCGGACGAGGTAGGGCCTCTTATCCAGCGACTTTTCTCCAAAATTTCGAAGGATTTAGACCGCCTGCAATGGTTCGATGCGTTTGCCACCGACGACGCGCAGCTGACAGTTATTGCCTACGGCAGCGTTGCACGATCGGCGCTGCGGGCCGTCAAACAGGCTCGTGAGCAGGGCCTCAAGGTAGGCTTGGTCAAGCTGAAAATTCTCTGGCCGTTTATGCGCCAGACAATAGCTGCCGTGATGGAAAACACTCCCAGGTTACTGGTTCCGGAAATGAATATGGGCCAGATTTCCCGAGAGGTGAAACGAGTGGGCCAGGGCAATTGCGAAGTATTCACTTTGAACAAATGCGATGGGACATTGATATCCCCTCAAGAAATACTCCGGAAAATTGAGGAGGTGTATCCATGATGGCGGAAACAGGTCACCCGATACACAAGTATCTGCGATCGAGTAAAAAGTTTCCGCACATTTGGTGCGCCGGATGCGGAATCGGCATATTTATGAACGCTCTGATTAGAGCCATAGACCGCAGTCCTTATACACAGGATGACTTCGTGATAGTGTCGGGGATCGGATGTTCCAGCCGGCTCCCGGTATATGTTGACTTCAACACATTACACTCCACGCACGGAAGGGCCCTGACGTTTGCCACAGGTATTAAGCTTGCCAACCCCCGGCTTAAAATAGTCACCATAATGGGAGATGGGGACGCCGTCAGCATAGGCGGAAATCATTTCATTCATGCAGCCCGGCGCAACGTCGAAATAGCCGCCTTTATTGTCAATAACCAGATCTATGGTATGACGGGAGGACAATGCTCACCGGCAACACCCTATGGCGTAAAGACCGCCTCTACTCCTTATGGAAATATCGAGCAGGATTTTGACATTTGCCGGCTTGCGGAGGCGGCAGGGGCATCCTTTGTTGGCAGGTCAACGGTCTACCATACTCGACTCCTCGACAAATTAATGGACAGGGCAATCGAAAAAGAAGGGTTCTCAGTCGTCGAAGTAATTTCTCAGTGCGTAACCTACGCAGGCCGCTGGATGGGCCTCAACTCACCTGTCGACATGATGAAATGGCAGAAGGAGAATTCTGTGACCGTGAACAAGGCCAAGGAGCTAAGCGAGGAGGAGCGCAAAGGCAAGATGGTCATCGGTATTCTGGCGGACGTGGAGAGGCCCAACTACCATGTGGAATATGCAAAGCTCATCAAACAATAGCTCGAGATTCGAAGTAAGAATCGCCGGCTCCGGGGGCCAGGGTGTTATTCTGGCCGGAATTATCCTGGCCGAAGCGGCGACCCTGGACGGTAAGTATGCCGCCCAGAGCCAGAACTATGGGGCGGAGGCCAGAGGGGGTATGTCCAGAGCCGACGTAATTCTGAGCGACACGGAAATAGACTACTCCTGGGGGCTGGAATTCGACATACTCGTTGCCCTCACTCAGGAAGGCTACGATCAAAACATTGCCGCGGTGAAACCTGAAGGCATAGTCCTTGTGGACTCGGACCTTGTGCAGCGCACATTATTTAGTAAAATCATTAGCCTTCCTTTCAGGCAGATCGCAAAGGACCTGTCTGAAGAAAGAGCTATAAATATGGCTGCCCTGGGAGCAATCGCAGCATTTTGTCCCTACGTTTCTCGAGAGTCAATAGCCACAGTAATAATGAAAAGGCTTCCGGCATCCAGGGTCGATATAAATCTTCGTGCATTCGATCAATGTATGCAGTCAGCCCAAATCCCCAAACTGGAATTTTCGAACAATAAAGAAAAGTTTGAGATTTGATAAGCGCCTACCAAAGGGTATTATTTAAGGGGGCGTTATAATCATTTGACAGTTTGGAGGACGACATGATGCTGACTGTTTCAGAAGCCATAACTCAGCGGAGGAGTATACGCAGTTTCCGCAGCGATCCGGTATCTGACGATGCCGTACTTTCCATACTCGAAGCCGCACGGCTGGCGCCCTCGGGCAGCAACCGGCAGCCCTGGCGTTTTATCGTCGTGAGGGACAAAGACGAGAAAACCAGGCTGCGTAAAGTATGTTTCGACCAGGCTTTTATCGAAGAGGCGCCCGTGGTGTTTGTCTGTTGCGTTGACCTAACCGCCTATGCCAGGGCCGCGCGTGAGAAACGTTCCCAGGAGTTCATTGACTTCGGTGTAGTTGAGACGCTGTCAGGCTATTTTGCCGATCCGGCAATCCGCGAGCTATTTTTGAACGCGCCTGATGCCGACCTGAATGTGCACTTAATGACCGCTATGGCAAATACCTATATCGCGGTTGAGCATATGGTCCTGACGGCAACAGCCCTCGGACTGGGTTCGTGCTGGGTGGGAGCTATCGGAAGCGCCGAGGAAATGAATGCGCTGTTTCACCTGCCGCCGCACACATTTGCGGTAGCAGTGCTGCCGGTCGGATATCCTGCAAAGATCCCGGCGCCCCGTCCGCGTGTTTCCTTAGATACAATTCTATTGCGTCCGCTGCATAGCCGGCCCTGAACGGTTACGACTTTTAGCTCATCAGCTTGGAGATTTAACTCAAGCTGATATAAAATGAGATGTTCAACGGAAGCAATTAATATTTAAACCGGAATGATATCATATGGATACGATGCTTAATCTGCTGAGGGATTTCGGCCTGACGTTCGTGCCGCTGTTCGTGGCCATGGACTCCATTAGCACTGTGCCCATACTGCTGTCGCTTACGCATAATCTGGCGGACAAGAAAAGAAATATCGTGATACGCAACGCCTTGATCTATGCGCTGGGGCTTGGGCTCATTTTTATAGTGATCGGGAAGGGTATCTTCCTCTTCCTGGGTATCACCGTGAACGATTTTTTAGTTGCAGGCGGCATGATACTGTTCCTGCTGGGCGCCAAGGAACTGGTTGTGGGCAAGATGTTCGAAGCGCAAGCAACCACTGGCGCGGACGTGATAGCTGTGGTGCCACTGGCGACGCCGCTGGTGGTAGGCCCTGCCGTGCTTACCACTCTGTTGATTTTGAACGATCAATACCATATTTTAATGGTCACCTTTTCCTTCATAGTAAACCTGCTTATATCGTGGCTTCTATTTGCACAGGCCAACAGGCTGGTCAGGGTGCTGGGAAATGGAGGGGTGCTGGCATTATCCAAGGTCTTCGCGCTCCTTCTGGCGGCCATAGCCGTAGCCATGATACACAGGGGAATAATGGCGTTTATCGGATGAGATAATAATCGATTGAAACGGTTGAAAGGAGATGTGATATGTGGCTATGCAGTAATTGCCGGCACCTCGAGATCGGAGAACGCAAACCGGAGCATTGCCCGGTGTGCGGAGCGGCGCCTGATAAGCTGGTGGAATACAAGAGTGATAAGATCAAGGGCACTAAAACCCTGAAAAATCTGCAGGAGGGCTTTGTGGCGGAGTCCAAGGCCAATATACGCGACCAGGCCTTCGCAATCAAGGCCGACCAGGAGAGTTTTCCAGCTATAGCGAGCCTTTTCAGGGCCATCGCCGAATCAGAGGCCATTCATGCCTTCCACCAGTTGCGGCTGCTGGGGGTGATCGCAGATACCCAGGAGAACCTGCAGGCCGCCTTTGAGCGGGAGAATTTAGCTACGGAGGCCTACCCGGCGTTTATTAAAGATGCCGGCGACGAGGGAAACAATGCCGTGGCCACCATATTTGGTTATCACCGTGATGTTGAGAAGGGACATGCCAAGCTTTATGAGAAGGCTTTAGATCGACTGATGGATCCTCAGGGAGTGGACTATTACGTGTGCAGCGTCTGCGGATACGTGAGCGTGGGTTTGGCTCCGGACGAGTGCCCCATCTGCAAAGCCCCCAAGGACAAATTCAGGCGTGTCGATTAACATATGGCCGGTACAGACGGGACTGTGGCTTTAGCCACGCAGTTTTGAATACATTTTCTCGAGGTCTTCCAGCCACAATGCCGGTTCAGCATCAGACGGCATTCTCCAGTCTCCCCTGGGGGACAGGCTGACCGAGCCTATCTTCGGCCCCTCCGGGAGGCAGGTCCGCTTGAACTGGTTGGAAAAAAAGCGCCTGATGAACACGACCAGCCAACTGTTGAGATCCTCCAGCGTATAGCGTCCGTCGAACAGCTTCTGCTTTCTGGCCTCATTGGCCATGAACAGTATCTTGCCCGGGCGCATCCCGAAACGAACGAAGGGATACAGGTAGAAATCGGCCAGCTCCACGGGGCCGATGACGTCTTCGCTCCTCTGTGAGATCTGTCCCTTAACGGGCCGGCGCAGCTCGGGGGAGATGGGCGTATCCAGCACGTCTTTAAGTATTTTCTGCGCGGGCGAGCCGGCCAGCTCCTCATCGGCCACCCAGCGGATGAGATAGCGCACCAGCGTCTTGGGCACGGACACATTGATGTCGTAGTGAGACATATGGTCACCGGAGAATGTGCTCCAGCCCAGGGCCACCTCTGTCAGGTCACCTGTGCCCAGCAGTATGGCTTCCAATCCGTTGGCCCTGTTGAAAAGGAACTCAGTGCGGTAGCGCGCCTGTATATTCTCGAAGACTACATCCTCGCTACCGTTATGTCCGAGGTCGTCCATGTGCAATTTACAAGTTTTGGTGATATCCACCCGCTCGAAGCTCACCCCCAGGGCTTTACATAATTCCGTGGCATTATCTCTCGTCCTGCGCGTGGTGCCGAAGCCGGGCAGGGTGCAGGCGGTAACGTTCTTGAGGGGCAGTTTAAGATAATCCATAGTCCTGACCGCTACAAGAAGGGCCAGTGTGGAATCGAGGCCGCCGGAGACACCCAGCACAACGCGGCGGAGCTTGGCCCCGGAGAGTTTTTTAGCCAGGGCAGCTACTTGCATGGCGAAGATGTCGCGGCATCTCTGTGCGCGCTTCTCAAGATCACCCGGGACGAAAGGATGAGGGTCTATCGTCCTCATCAGTCCGTTGGCCGGGACATCGGTCACATCTGCCTCGATGACGCGGAAAGGTTTGAGGTGACCGGGTGACTGGCGAAAGCTTGTCAGCGATATGCGGTCGTGTACCAGGCGATCGATATCGAGATCGGAAATGGTCAGGCCTGCCCTGCGCTCGAAAATATGTGACTCCGCCAGCAGGCTGCCGTTCTCGGAAATCAGCGTGTGCCCGCTGAATACAACATCATTGGATGATTCGCCCATGCCGGCTGAAACGTAACAACAGCCCGCGGCACATCTGCCCGATTCGGAAGTGACCATAGACCGGCGCCAATCTGCCTTGGCCAGCACCTCGTTGCTGGCCGAGATGTTGAGCAGCACGGTCGCTCCGGCCAGCGCCTGGTATTCATGCGGGGCCAGAGGTACCCACATATCCTCACAGATCTCGACACCCATCACGGCTGAGGGGAACCCCCGCAGTGAGATCAGTACGTTGGCGCCGAAGGCAATAACCCTGTCTCTAAGATGGACGATATCGGAGCAGGCATCGTCTGAAGACACAAACCACCGATTCTCGTAAAACTCCTTGTAGGACGGCAGATAGGTCTTGGGTATGATGGCCAGCACCTGCCCACCGTTAAGTACTGCGGCGCAGTTGAAGACCTTCTGGTCTATGAGCATGGGCAGGCCGGCCACTATTAACATGCCGGTGTCTGCGCTGCCTGCGGCCAGCCGCATCAGCCCTTCCTCAGCCTTGACCAGCAGACTTTCCTGGTGCACCAGGTCGGCGATTGTGTAGCCTGTTACCGACATCTCGGGGAAGGCCAGCACCTGCACACCCTTAGCCCTGGCCTCTTTAACCATGCCCAGCATGGCCGCGACATTGAAATCGACGTCGGCTACCCTCAGTTCCGGTACAGCCGCAGCTATCCTCAGAAATCCCAGGTCCCTGTTCAACAATAGCTTTTGTGCTGCCATATCTGACTCCTAAAAAGTCGGCCCTGTCTTGAGGCAACTGAAGGGCGTGGACCTGTTGACCTCCGCCCTGGTCAGTTCGCCTTCGGCCACCTTGAGGCAGAGCTCGTATATCTCCCGCCCGACATCGTTAATGGCCCTGCCTTTTTCGAGTATCGAGCCTGCGTTGATATCGATATCTCCCACCATATTGTTATATATTTTAGAATTGCTCGAAACTTTGATGACGGGCACCGCGGGGAAACCTGCCGGCGTGCCCCTGCCCGTGGTAAAGACGATGATCTGTGCCCCTCCCGAAGCCATCCCTGCCATACAGTCGATATCATAACCCGGGGCATTCATTATGATAAGCCCCTTTTTAGTCGGCCCGGACCCATACTCCACCAGCTCATTAATGGTGGTGGTCCCGGACTTGGCATTGCAGCCCAACGATTTCTCCGTAATCGAGGAAAGGCCGCCGTCCATATTGCCCGGGGCTATTACCAGGCCGGCCAGTTCGCCCAGCGACGTCCTGACATGTTTCTCATGGTCGAGGATCAGTTTCTCCAGCTTCGCCCCCAGCTCAGGGTCAGCGCAACGCTTCTTCAATATATGGGAGGTACCGATCATTTCCGTCACCTCGCCCATAACGACAGTGGCGCCCTCGCCGACAAGCAGGTCTGCCGCCGCGCCAAGCGACGGATTGGCAGTTACCCCTGAGAAGGCGTCCGAGCCGCCGCATTTGAGGCCGACCAGCAGTTCACTCACGGGCGCAGGCACTCTTTTCTGTGGGGCCAGGTGTTTAATAAACTTCTCTGTGATGTCGATGCCCTTCTTGGTAGTAGCCGCACTGCCGGCCTGTTGTATCACCAGCGACTCGGCAGGCTTGCCCTGGGCGGCCTGTGCCAGGTATTCGGCTTTTAGAAGCTCGCAGCCCAGCCCGACGGCCAGCACTGCGCCCACGTTGGGATTGTTGATGATGCCCTGGAGCACCTTCATGCTGGTCATGAAATCGTCGGGGCCGTAGCCGCATCCGTAAGTGTGCTGGATGGTTATGACATCCGGGAAAACGCGGCCGATGGCGTCCACCACGCCGTTAGCGCAGCTCACAGAGGATACCACCAGGACATGATTGCGTACGCCGTATTTGCCGTCGTCTCTTTTATACCCATGGAATTCCATTGAGATCTCTCCTGTGCCGATTTATTTAACAGGCGTGCCCGACAGCGGTTCAGCGTTGTGCACGTGGACCCACTCGCCCTGCCCTATGTCAACCATGGCCTGGATGATGGGTTCTCCGTAGCGTATCACGGAGCTGCCTTTCTTGATGGGGACCAGCGCTATCTTGTGGCTGGCCTCGATATCCTGGGCCGCGTCCAGCACCCTTGCGCCGTCAATAATCACCGGCTCTCCTTTCGTAATGGCGCGGATGGCTATGGCGACATTATCCTCCGGGTTAATCTTGAGTGCGTTATTCTTCATTTATTACCTGCTTCCTAACTAAATAGTGCAGTACCCCTGTGCTTTGGCTATAATAAATCGTTGCCGGGATAAAATCAAAACCGGCCATAACACATTTTAAGGTTTTTAATTAGAAATTCATATGTTCAAACTCGTTTTGCTGCGCCATGGTGAGAGTACCTGGAACAAGGAGAACCGGTTCACCGGGTGGAAGGACGTGGACCTATCGGAGAAAGGCGTGAGGGAGGCCAGGCATGCCGGTCAGTTATTGAAGCAAGAGGGATATGTATTCGACCTGGCATTTACCTCCGTTTTAAAACGTGCCATACGCACGCTGTGGATAGTGCAGGATGAGATGGACCTGATGTGGATACCTGTAAAAAAATCGTGGCGGCTGAACGAAAGGCATTACGGTGCCCTGCAGGGCCTGAACAAGTCCGAGACGGCCGCCAAATTCGGTGAGGACCAGGTGCTGGTCTGGCGCAGGAGCTATGATGTGCCGCCCCCGCCGCTGAAAAAAGGCGATCCGCGCAATCCGGGTGGCGAGACGCGCTATCGCGACCTCAAGCCGGGGCAGGTGCCTCTATCCGAGAGTCTGAAGGATACTTACCGGAGGTGTTTGCCGTACTGGCATGGTTCCATCGCCCCGGCGGTCAAGGCCGGGAAAAAGGTAATAGTCTCGGCGCATGGCAATAGCCTGAGGGCACTGGTCAAATACCTTGATGACCTGCCGGACAGTGAAATAGTTGCCCTTAACATCCCCACCGGTATACCGCTGGTCTACGAGCTGGACGGCGGCTTAAAGAAGATCAGCAGCCGCTACCTGGCCAGCGAGCAGGAGCTTGAACAGGCCAGGAAAACGGTAGCCGAACAGGGTAAAGCTAAATAGGTCAGGTGTCCTGTAAATAGTCGGGATCGGAAGAAACATCCGTACGGAATCCGTTGCGCAGCGCATCTTCCCGTACGGCCCTGTCTATAGTCTCCTCTTTTACCAGCAGGCCATCGCGTAACCACAGCACGCGGTCGGCGAATTCCCTCTGCTCGGGTTCATGTGTAACCATAACTATGGTTTGTCCGAGCTCATTACATAGCTTTCGCAGCAGCCTGAGGACGATGCCTTTGTTTTCGGTATCGAGGTTGGCGCAGGGCTCATCGGCGAACAGGATTTTCGACCTGTTGACCAGCGCCCTGGCAATGGCCACGCGCTGCTGTTCGCCGCCGGAAAGCTCGCTGATCAGATGGTGCAGGCGGCTGGAAAGCCCGACCTTGCTCATAAGCTCGGTTGATACCCTGATAAACTCTTTTCTTTTCATTCCTACCAGCATAAGGGGGAGTAAGGCGTTTTCGATAGCGTTCAATTCCGGTATAAGCGCATATTCCTGGAAGACATAGCCCAGGTGGCGCAGCCGGAAATCGGTGGCCCTGGACTGGGAAAGGGTAGCCGTATCTATACCATCGAGCAATATCCGGCCGGAGGTCGGTTTATCCAGCAGCGCCAGCTGGTGCAGCAATGTGGATTTGCCGGAGCCGCTGGGGCCCATGACAGCGACGAACTGGCCGGAGGGGATTTCGAAGCTGACACCTTTCAGCGCATGCACGGGGATCTTCCCGGTATAAGTCTTTTTCAGGTCAGTTACCTTTATCATGATACAGCTATCCCCAGATGGCCTTGATGATGTTTTCGCGGCTGACCCGCCAGGAAGGTATAAAACCCGCAATGATGCTGACGATGATCATACTGACGATGCTGGTAACGAACTCGCTTCTCACAATCAACAGGCTGACCTTGCCCATGGGGAAGCTGAGCGGGTGGGCAATGAAATAGGGCGTCGCCACAAACTCGATTATTGCGATACCGACCCCGATGCCGACCACGGCATAGAAAAGCGCCAGCATGATGTAGGAGGCGACGATGATGCCCTCCTTCATGCCAATGGCCTTCATGATGCCTATCTGCTTGCGCCTGCTGATGACGGCAATGAATATGACGATAAATATGGTTACGCCGGCGACGATCAGGCCGATGAATAAGATGATCCTTTTTATGATATCGAAGCTCTGCACAATGCCGAGGACAAGCCCGATGAAGTCCTGCCAGGGCCGGATGTCCTCTAATTCCACGCCTGCCTTCCTCAATTCTTTAATGTAGTATGCTTCGGGATAAGCTTCGTCCGTCCTGATGATAATCTCACTGGCGCGGTCGCGCACGCCCAATACGGATTCCATTTCCTTCTGTGTCACGAACACGCTCATATCGGCCAGCGGGAACACGGTGGCGTAAATACCTTTTACCGTGTATTTACGCGTGATCCCGTTGTGATAGAAGACCGTTACCTCGTCACCGATGTTGACGCCCTTCAATGATTGCACTTCCAGGCTGGCCCCGTAGCCGCCAGATACCTCCCTGCCCAGGATTATCTGGTCGCGGTCTGATTCCTCCAGGTACGCGCCTGCCAGCATGTAATTATGTAGCTCGGAGATGCGCTTTTCATCATCGGGATTGATGGACTTTACCGGCCAGCTTATCGTCCTGACGTCCTTGCCGGTTTTATCCGGATCGTATTCAATGACGGCGCCTATGCTGTAACGCGAACTGCAGCCGATAATGCCCGGTATGGCATTGATCTTGCGCTTCAGCAGGTCGACCTGTTTGATGTATTCTTCGCTGTTGCCCCACTGGTCCTTGCCCGGCTGCACAACGATATTGCCCACGTAGTTATTCTTGGTCTGGTCGTAGATAAGCCCGACGGCGCCGCTGAGTATACCCGAGATCAGGTTGATCTGGATGAAAGCCAGCGTGGCAACCAGCACGGTGAGCACCAGGGTGCCTTTATTGCCGCGCTCAACATATTTATAGAAGAGAAACAGGGCTGCCTGGAAATCATTCCACAAGTTGCGCATATACTATTTTCTCTCTAAACCATCCATGAATAAAGCGCTTAGCTCGCGGGCTATCTCTTTAAGGTTTGTCTTTTTAAAGGGGCTGTCGCGCTGCTCAAGCCGATAAAGGAGCGTGCTGCCTATGATGGCGCCCATCATGGTGCGGGCAATGACCTTTTCATCGACTTTGCGGAAAGCGCCGCTCCTGACCTGAGTACGTATGTAACCCTCTATCCGGGCCAGCAGGGGAGTAACTACTTTCTGTACATATAGACGGCGCAATTTTGTGTCACGTTGAATTTCAAACATGAGGAACAGGATGGTCTGGGAGTTGCTGAACCCGAACTCAAGGCGCTCTGCGAGCAGCGAGTCCATGAAATCGCGGTTGCTCTGGCCCTTCACATTATCAAGGATGTGAATCAGACTCTCGGAGATCAGCAGGTTTTGTACCAGTGAGATCAGCAGGTCACGCTTGTTCTTATAGTAATTGTAGAGCGTTCCCACTCCCACGCCGGCCTCAGCTGCAACGTCTGCCATGGTGGATTCACCGTATCCCCGTGTGGAAAATACGGCCAGGGCGGCCTCGAGTATTTGTTTCCGGCGGATATTGGTGATGTGTTCCTTTCTCTTAATACGTGTTGTCATGGCTTCGTCAGGTAATGGAATGAATATTCATTCAATATTTACATATATATTAAGCTTAATAATCGATACTTGTCAACAGGATAAAGTCGCAGCAATTACGGGGGAAACTGTACGTGAAAGGTCAACTCTGGTAATATATGTAGTCTTACACGGGGAGTATGAAACTTTAAATGCGAGTTTGCATCTTAAGTTACCGCAGCTATCCCTATTCGGGCGGGCAGGGCATCTATATGCGCTACCTGAGCAACGCCCTTCGCGACCTGGGCCACGAAGTGGACATGATGTCGGGTCCGCCATATCCTATCGTAGACGATGGTGTTGGATTAATCAGGCTACCGAGTTTGGACCTGTACAGGTTCGGGTCCTGGCAGCGGCTGTTTATCGATCCCAGGAAGCTTAATACACATGCCAATTTCATGGAGTGGGGCGGCATCATGACCGGGTATTTTTCTGAGCCCCTGGCTTTCGGCATCCGTGCTCACCAGTATTTATGTGACGGCGGTGCGAAAAAGTACGACGTTATCCATGATAACCAGACCATGTCGTGGGGCATAGCCGATATACAGAAGGCCGGTTACCCGGTGGTGGAGACCATCCATCATCCTGTAACTATCGACCGGGACCTGGCCATAAAGTCCGCCAAATCGATCAAGGACAAGCTGGGATACCGCCGCTGGTTCTCATTCACCGGTATGCAGATCCAGGTCGCCAGGCAGCTGCCCTTCATCATCACGGTCTCCGAGATGGCCAGGCATCATATTCATGAGATCTTCGGCATACCGGAATCCAGGATGAAGGTAATCTATAACGGCATTGATACCGAGCTGTTCAGCCCTTCTGACGATGTGCCCAGGCTAAATAATATGATCCTTATGGTCATGAGCCGCGATACGGCTGTCAAAGGCCTGCGCTTTCTGCTTGAGGCGCTATCTGAATTGAGGAAAAAGTGGGATTTAAAACTGGTGGTCGTGGGCAGTACTATGGGGGATGGAGTCACTGAAAAGCTGATGGACAAACTGGGTGTTACCGAGGCTGTGTCTTTTCGCAACCAGATTGAGACTTCGGAGCTTATCCGTTTATACAGGTCGGCAACCCTGGTCGCCGTGCCCTCCACCTATGAGGGTTTCGGCTTACCGGCCTCGGAGGCTATGGCCTGTGGAGCTCCGCTGGTGTCTACGACAGCCGGCGCATTGCCCGAGGTAGTAGGCGATGCAGGTATCCTGATTCCACCGGCCGACTCGTCAGCCCTTACCGCTGCAATCGCGCAATTGATGGAGAGTCCGGCCAAACGCAGTGAATACAGCTTACTGGGCAGGAAACGCATCCTGGAGAAGTTCAACTGGCGCAACGCAGCCAGTTTGACTGCTGAGGTATACGCGCAAGCTATAGAAGCGAAGAAGGCAGGAGTAGCGGCGGAGGGTGGTTGAATTCAACCCACTCTTGATTAATATCGTGGATAAATGTAAAATATCAGCGTGTTTTTAAGGCAAAAGACGGGTAAAATGACAGGCTGATATCGATGCAGATATGTTTACTGAGCTACAGGGCTTATCAGTTTTCCGGCGGGCAGGGTATTTACGTCAGGTACCTCAGCCGTTCTCTGCAGAAGCTGGGCCACAGCGTGGACGTTGTAGCGGGGCCTCCTTATCCTGACCTGGCCGATGGAATTAACCTGATACGGCTGCCGAGTTTGGACCTCTACAGGCTCCCAGAGAAGAGGCGTTATCTCATCAATCCTATGCAGCTCAATACCTGGCCGAACTTCGTCGAATGGCTTGGTGAATGCAGCGGTTGCTTCACAGAGCCGCACACCTTCGCCATGAGAGCCCATGATATGTTCCGCCAGGACGGACACCTCAAGAAATACGATATCGTGCACGATAATCAGTGCATCACCGAGGGAATATTCAAGATCAGGCAGTTGGGGATGCCGATGGTAACCACCATCCACCACCCCATAACCATAGACCGCGAGCTCGCCCTCAAGGCCAGCAATTCCGCCTATAAATCCTGGGGGATTCGCCGCTGGTACTCTTTTGCCGATACGCAGATTAAAGTGGCACGCCGGCTTTCCCATTTTATTACAGATTCCGAGCACTCCTTGCACGAGATTATGAGCAGCTTCGGCTTACCGCGTGAGCGGTTTAGAATAATCTACTGCGGTGTAGATACCGATGTTTTCACGGAGCAGCCCGGCCTCCGGCGGCCGGACAACCGTATCCTGGTGATAAACAGCGGGGACACGCCGCTCAAAGGGCTGAAATTCCTTTTGGAGGCTGTGGCAGAGTTACGCAAGACGCGTGACGTGGAGCTTACTATCGTCGGGGAGCCGCTGGTTAAAGGGTATACGGAGGGACTGATTGAATCACTGTGCCTCGGCGATTGCACCAGGTATACAGGCAAGATAGATACCAATAGCCTGGTCAAACATTATTCCTCGGCTACCATGCTGGTTGTCCCCTCTATTTATGAAGGGTTCGGCCTTCCTGCGGCTGAGGCCATGGCCTGCGGGACGCCCGTGATTTCCACCACTGCCGGCGCATTGCCGGAGGTGGTCGGTGATGCGGGCATACTGGTGCCGCCGGGCGATACGGGCGCCCTGGTGGCATCGATAAAAGCTCTTCTTGATGATGAAGCGAAGCGAAAAGAGCTGGGCGTTATGGGCAAAGAGAGGGTAAAGAGGTTATTTAACTGGGACAATGCCGCCAGACAGACGGCGGATTACTATAGGGAAGCCATCGATAGTCAGGCTAAGATTAAGATAAAGGTTGGATAAGGCAATGGTAATGGAAATGGAAATGGATAACAGCACTACATTCGAGATGCCGGAACTGGAGGAGCTGTTATCAGAAAAGTTTCTCAGGCCGACATTCGAGAGCATACTCAGTGTGCAGGAGAACCGGGGCTCCGTTCCGGAGACCGAGGGCGGATTGGTGGAGCCGTGGACCCACATTGAGTGCGCAATGGCCATTGATGCCGGGAGCTACCATGACGAAGCGGAGAAGGCGTATGAGTGGCTGGCGGGTATCCAGCTTCCGGACGGGAGCTGGTATGCCAACTACCGGGATGGCAAGCCTAAAGATACGTACAAAGTCTCACACGCCATATCCTATATGGCTGTGGGCGCCTGGCACCACTACCTCGTAACGAATAAAAGAGCATTCCTCGATAATATGTGGCCTGTGGTGAGGAACGCCATCGACTACGTACTGGATATGCGGGGGCCGAACGGTGAGATATACTGGGCCAGGGATGCGGCCGGCAGCGTTTACCCTACAGCGCAGATAGCCAGTTGCAGCTCATCTTACCTCAGCATAAAGTGTGCGTTGAATATAGCAGAGTTGATGGGGGAGGACCGCAACGACTGGCGTGAGGCCAACGAAGTCCTGCGTACCGCTATACTCGGCATGCCGCTGCCGTACGGAGATCCCATCGACGAGAAAAACATCTATGCCTTTGCCATGGACTGGTACTACCCGGCCCTGTGCAGCGTTATCAACGGGCAGGAAGCCGTCAGCAGGATATATGACAGCTGGGATAAGTTCATCGTGCATGGAAAGGGGTCCGTCTGTAATCTTGAGAAGCAGTGGGTTACCGCCGCAGAGAGCAGCGAACTGGCCATCTCACTGGCAGTCCACGGCGAGTACAAGCAGTCGGCCATGATCTATTACTGGGTACACCAGATGAGGGACGAGGATGGGGCCTACTGGTACGGTGTAGCGTTCCCGGAGCATGAGATCTGGCCGCTGACCAAGCCTACCTGGACCTCGGCCGCGGTCCTGCTGGCAGCCGACATGCTCAAGCCCATGTCAGCAACAAACCTTCTTTTCGACCACCACGACATCGTGCTTTCTTAGGATGCCCAGGCTGTTGATCATGGGCATCTCCCGGTAGTTGCCGCTACCCAGGGCCAGCTTATACACTTCGAAGGGCGCCTGCCCCCCCTTGGCCGGGTCGGGATAGATGTCATGGAAAACCAGGAAACCCCCAGGCAGCAAATGCGGCGACCAGCAGCGATAGTCCGAAAGTGCCGTCTGGTAACTGTGCCCTCCGTCGATAAAGACCAGTCCCAGCGGTGTAGCCCAGTTCCTGGCGGCGACACCGGACTGCGTGACCATAGGCACGACATGGTCCTCAAGTCCGGCTTTTTTGAGAGTTTCCTGCAACAGCGGAAGGCTATTGATCACACCCTTACGGCTATCGAATATCTCAGGGTCGAAATACAGCTGGCCCGGCTGCTGTTCTTCCGAGCCACGGTGGTGGTCTATGGTAAAGAGAGTGCTGTTGCCGCTTTTGCAGGCTGATCCCAGGTAGATGGCTGACTTGCCGCAGAAGCTGCCTATCTCCAGGCAGGGGCCCAGCGCACAGGCTTCAACGCCCAGTTCATATAGCCCGGCGCCTTCGTCCTCAGCCAGGAATCCCTTGGTTTGCGAAGCCAGCTCTGCGATCTTTTTGAGGCTGCTGTTATTCCTTTTCATCTAAGTTCTAATCCCTTCTACGCGATATGAAGACGTATGCATTGATAAGCAGCAACAGGACCACTACGATAACTATGATAATCCAGATCCAGAAATTGGAGGCGGCGGGGACAGCCCCGGGCTGAGGCCTGGCCTCCGGCTGCTTCTGCGGCTGCGTGATGTTCTCTGTCAGTGTAAATGTTCCCACCGGGCTGGGATCGCTGACCACCGGAGCGATGGCTTTAACCTGCCAGAAGTACGGAGTTGAAAAAGCAAGGGGGCTTTTCAGCTCGAAGGCAGTGGTCTCGGTCGTCTCCTGGACTATCACATCCTTGAGCTGAGAGTCCCTGGCCAGGGTGAACTGATACAGTTTGGCGTTTTTTATGGGCGACCAGCCGAATCGGATGGGAGGGCGGCAATTGCTGCATACGCCGTCCACCGGAGTCAACAGCGTCGGCCCCATGTAGTCGGAGGTGACCATGAAGCCCGGTTTAACCGAGAAAAACAGCGTCGGCGACCAGGGGCTGTGTATGGGTGTGTCCATCCACGATCTGGATCCGCGCACCCGCCAGTAGTAGGAGCGCCCTACTTCCAGCGCCCCGGGCGCAATCCAGCAGGACGGCATCTCCTCATCGGCGGGAGTTACGATCCAGGCGCCGGTGACATTGTCGACCGGCGTCATCTGCAGCTGTTGCGTGAGAGGCAGGGTGAAATTGACGTCCTTGGCGATCAGGACGTCATAGCCGAAGATGTCCCTGAGCGGGCGCCACTTGAAATCGACCTGCTGGGAACGGCCCGTCACGGGATCGGCTCCGATGAAGCTGCCGGGGGCGGGCGCCGTCGGCCAGGGGCCCAGCTTGGCCACCGAATCAACGAATTGCCACAGGCAGCCTCGTTTTGCGATGAAATCGTACGCCCGGTTGTCGATTGCCCAGAGGGTATTGTAGGCATTCGTTGATATGTGCAGCGACGTCGGCTCGCGCGTGAACTCAACTGTGCCGGGGTCAGGCAGCCCGTCAACAAGTGAGTCCCATTGAGGAGGCGGAGGGACAGGAACCCTGGCCTCAAGCGTGCGGTCGGCGCCGGTGCTGTAAATCGGGTCCTCCATATCTGTGTTCCAGGCGCCGTAGAGCACACTGTTGAGCATGCAGATACCGAAGAAACCCCTGTCGGTGGGATCGAGAGGGTCCCAGTTGGTGCTGGTATCCAGAGTCCAGCGGTAGATGATGCCTTCGGTGGTGGTTATAGTATCGTGGATGCCGACGTAGATATTCTTGTAGCTGCCGTAGAGGTCATCGGCCACCACGTGCACGTCGCCCTGCATGGGCAGGGCTTTAAGCACGGTGAACTGAGGTGAGTTGAGCGAGAAATCCGCCCAGGCTACGCCCGTATCCGTATTCCCCTCGGTACCCACAAAGACCAGCTCCTTGGCCTTTGTCGATGGGTCTTTCACAGGGTTGCAGACTGTATGCGCCGTGGCCAGCAGGTTGGTATTCAGCCTCTTTACAGTCTGCCAGCCTACTCCGCTCTGTTTGAGCTTGCGCACATTGAAGTTATCCAGCACATACATGGTTGTTTCGTTAAGAAGTGAGATGTCTTTAACGTTGGCGCCCGCCAGCACAGTGGCCCAAGTATCACCTGAGTCGGCTGAATAGGTGATATTTTCAGTGCCCAGGTCCGCAAAGACCACCACTCTGCTGACAGAATGTGTGCCCGAAGATGTCGTATCGACCGGGGTGAGACGCAGGATGGTGCCGGTGTTGCTTGAGGGAAGGGTGAATGTGCGTTCCCACAGCTGCCCCAGCGGATCGCTGGTGCTGCGCCACACGCTGTCGATATTGGGCGTTACGTTTTCTGTATTGAGTGAGGCCAGGTAGAGCGTGCTGGTTCCCAGGACGTCTGATGTTTCCGGCTTTTCCACGGCGGCCACGTCGGACAATTCGCTGATCCTGGTATTAATGATCCCGATCTGGTTCCAGGCGTATCCGTTGTCCATGCTGTACTGGAAGGCCGATTCATCGGAGTTCACCTTGTTTAACCTGGATGCTGGCCACTTGCCCGGCACCAATCCTGTTCCGCCGTCAGTCGGGTTCTCGGAGCTGGTGCCGCAATAGGCGTAGCTGCCGTCCGAACTCCAGGCCAGCAGTACATTAGCGTACGCGGTGGCCGCGCCGCTTCCTCCTCCGGTGGGCGATTTCAGGCTATCTGATTTGAGCCATGTGGCGCACCCCGAGCAGGTTGCCTGCGCGTTCAGGCTCTGCCAGACGTTGGCCATCGCCCTGGCGGGATTGGATGTGGCCTCGCCGGCCAGCAGGATACCCGTGGCATTGGTTCCGGAATAGGCGATCGAGGTTATGCGCTGTTTAGATGTGGGCGTGATGGGCGGCGTGATCGTAAACCTGGTGGGTGTGGGGCTGATGTAGTAAACGGCTGACGCTGAGTCCAGGGCTGGAGTCCCGTAGTACATGTTTACAAAACAACCGCGCAGGTTAATGTCTGTGCCCACGTAATCGGAGGGAAGCTCGATCCCTGTCCTTATTATCCTGTCGGCCGCTAATGTCCCAAGAGTCACCGGATAGGCCGTGTAACCTGCTGCAAGGTCCCAGGTAGTTGAATTGCCGATGCTATTGTGCTTGCCCAGGTGCAGGGCTGATCCTAGCGTATCCGTAAATGAAATGACCGCCATGGTCTGGTCAGGATCATAGCCGGGGGAGAATTTCACCGATGTGACGGCCGTCCAGGCGTTCAGATTCTGGTCTGTCCACGTGCCGAAGAAGGACGTGCCGTAGGAATTGGTCAGCAGCCTGCCGCTTCCCGGCGCTAAAACTGAGTTGCGGGTCCCGATGGCGATATCCCTGAGCCGGTTGGCCGAATTGTATTTTGCTATGTCCAGGCAGCTTATGTATTCGTTGGCGGAGAGAACGGTTGTGAGGCCGGTATCTTTCCAGTTAGCGCCTCCATCGGTGGAATAAAAGGCCATACGCGGGCCGGTGGCCGGTGGGCCGGAGCCGTCGGTGACGGCGATAATGAAATTGGCGTCGTCGGGCGCTACTGCTACGTTCCAGACCGGGGTGAAGGCGCCCGCCGCGGTCAGGTTGTTGTTGATATTGGAGAGCCATGTGAAGCCAGCGTCGGTGGATTTAAACAGCCCTGCTTTAGTGGGTATGCTGGCGTCCGTGTTGACCAGATAAAAAGTCCGGTTGTCCGGTCCGATGGCAAAATCGTTGACGCCGTATGTATCGATGAACATACCGTTGGACAGGTTGGCAGGGGTGTTCACCACGCTCCATGCCAGCGTCCTCTGCGTGGCTGCGCTGCTTTGGGCGAAGGGAATGAGCAAGCCGGCTAACGCTAACACAGATACGACCAGGATAAACGTGTAAGACCGGCGTATAATTCTCATCAAGTATCTGTTAACCGTACCTCGTAAACGGGCACTATGTCATGGGCCTATATAGATCAGATTCATTTGAAATCTACCACAAATAGCGGCCTATTTGCAAAATGGCAAATCGCGTGTTAGATTAATCCGGCAGACAGTACTATGGTAATCCGGGTAACCGAAGCTGACCGGGATAAAATATTGAGCAATGGCCCATTTTGATGACGGACTGTTTATGCGTACAATTTAGGCAGGCCGAATTTCCGGGATGGGAAATGTCGGCGCGATCAATGATTAAATATATCTGAGGTAGCCATGGCGATTAATCAGGATAATGCTAAAGCCAAAGGTGGCACTCCGGGCGGGACATCGAAGCCCGGTATTGCCAGGCTGAACGTTCAATATGCCGCGCCCATGCCGCAGGCCCTGGGGTTAATACCCGAGGATGTGGCCAAACGGTACAAGGTGCTGCCCCTTTCCCTGGAGAATAACACGCTGCGGATTTTCATGGCCAATCCCAGCGACGTGCTGACCGTTGAAAACCTGTCCATTTATACCCGGAGGCGCATAGAGCCGGTTGCCGCCTCGGAAGCGGATATCAAGGAAGGCATCGAGTACAATTACAGTGCTCTTAAGGATGCTTCCAGGTTGGGCAGTACAGGTTTACCTACGGCGCCTGCCTCCGGCACGGCCTCTTCGCGTATTGTGCCCGGCGCCGCGGCATCCCCGGTCCTGCCTGTTATCCCGGGGGATACGGAACCTGCCGGTCAAACTCAGGCCGGTGGAATAACGCCGCTGCCTCTTTATGACGACAGGGTGCTGCCTCCCGAGATAACCAGTGACTCTCCCATAGCGCACCAGCTTACCAAGATGCTTGACGAGGCGGTCAAGGCCAGGGCGTCAGACGTGCATATCGAGCCGGATGAGAATAATCTGCGCATTCGCTACAGGATCGACGGCATATTGCACGAGGTGGCATCGCTGCCGCTCACCGTGCACAACGGCCTCATCTCGCGCATCAAGATCCTCTCAGATATGAATATTGCCGATCACCGGCGGCCCCAGGACGGGCAGTTTTCATTTGATTCGGATAACAAGTATATTGACGTCCGTGTTGCCACTGTGAATACGGTCAATGGAGAGATGGCCGTGTTACGGCTGCTGGACAAATCGGTGGCGGCGCTGGCCCTGCCCCAGGTTGGTTTTCTGCGTGAGAGCCAGGAGAAATTTGAACAGATGCTGATGATGCCCTATGGCATGGTGCTGATCAGCGGTCCTACGGGCGCAGGAAAGACGACTACGCTTTATGCCGCCGTTAACTCCCTGGACAGTGTGGGAAAGAACATTATAACCGTTGAGGACCCTGTCGAATACCGTTTTTCAAATATTAACCAGATACAGGTTAATGTCAAGGCCGGGCTGACTTTTGCCAGCGGCCTGCGTGCCATAGTCAGGCTCGACCCGGATGTTATCCTGGTGGGCGAAATCCGGGATGGCGAAACAGCTCTGATAGCGGTGCAGTCGGCCCTCACCGGGCACCTGGTGTTATCCTCCGTGCATGCCAACGACACTGTGGGATCAGTCTTTCGCCTGATCGACCTGGGTGTTGAGCCTTTCCTCATCAGTTCAGCTCTCATAGGTATCGTTGCCCAACGTATGGTGCGGCGTGTTTGCCCTCATTGCGCCCGCAAGGTGACTGCGCCGCTGGTGGAGCAGATGGCATATGAGAAAGAGATGGGCGAAGCGAAGGCTGAATTCATGTACGGCGAGGGTTGTAAGGTTTGTGTGTATACCGGCTATCTCGGGCGCACTGCCATATTCGAGATACTGACCATAACCGACAATATCCGCAGGATGATAGTGGGCGGCTCGAGCAATACCGATATCAGGGCGGCCGCGCTGAGCGAGGGCATGGTGCCCATCGCCCGCTACGGTATGATGCAGGCCAAGGCCGGTGTTACCACACCCTACGAGGTTCTGCGCAACGCGTATACCATTTCCTGAGCTGTTGCTAAAAAGGGCAGGTCAGATTGGCATATTCCGACTTGATCATAGAGTACAGGCAGGACAATAGTACTATTATTAGCGCTACTAAGGGTCTATTTACAATGTATCCTGATTAGCTATTATTGAAGTGGGGATGATTGTCTTAAATATAAGCGATGAATTACGAGTATATCGGTTACACTGCTGACAGGCGGGTGGTCAAGGGTAAGATCGACGCTTCCGGGGAGAAGGAGGCAGGCGACAGGCTGTCGGCCAGCGGATATCAGATTCTCAGCCTGAAGGCCGCAGGTGGGTTGAATATTACGGGGATGCCTTCGTTTTTTGAGAAGGGGGCCAAGCAGGAGGAAATCATATTGTTCTCACGGCAGCTTGCTTTGCTGCTGGAGTCCGGTGTGGGCATCGTCCAGAGCCTTGACTTATTAAAGGTACAGACTACCAACAAGGCATTAGCCGGGATGCTGGATACTATAATATCCGACCTGCGGGCAGGCAGCCCGCTTTCGGTTGCATTGGACAAGCATCCCAGGGCGTTCAACAAGATGTACTGCAAGATGATAGCCGTAGGAGAGCAGACCGGCCAGCTTGAGAGCGTGCTGCGCAACCTGGCCGGATACGCCGAACAGTCCTCTGCCGCCACGCGCAAGATAAGGCAGGCCATGACTTACCCTATTATTGTGCTTGTGCTGGCGGTAGCCGTGGGATTTCTGGCTGTCACCTTTGTGTTGCCTCCCATCATGGATATGTTCAAGACCCTGGGCGGCAATGTACCTCTAATGACACAGATTCTGATCGCAGTGGTCAGTTTCATGGGGGTATACGGTGTATATGTGATGCTGGCAGTGCTGATCCTTGTCCTGCTGACCTATATGTACTCAAGGACTCCCGCCGGGGCGCTGCAAAAGGACAGATTCTTATTGACCATGCCGGTTTTGGGGAGGCTTAACCTGATCAATACACTGGCGCGCATTTGCCGCAGTATTACAATCCTGTTCAGATCAGGACTGCCCCTGCCCGACATACTTAAACTCACCGCTGAGTCCAGCGGCAACCTGGTTATATCCGATGCGCTGATGGATGTTGAACAGGATATAGTCAAGGGGGAGGGGCTGGCCTCTGCCATGGGAAGGCGTCCGGTATTTCTCCCGCTGATGGTTGAGATGACCCGTGTAGGCGAAGAGACGGGAAACCTTGACAATACACTAACGATCGTGGCTGACAGCTTTGAGATCGAAGCGGCGGATAAACTGCAGACCGTGCTCGGTATGATAGAGCCCGCCATGACCATCATCATCGGATTGGCCGTTGGTTTTCTTGCCCTATCGATTTTCGTTCCCATCTACTCAAGTATGAGCTTGATTGGGGGTTGATGGTCGTGATTTTCAGCCCTGGCCGAACTCAAAAAGGCACGTCCCTTATGGAAGTCCTGATCGCCCTATTCATATTTTCGATTATCGGTGCGGTTATAGTTGCGGGCGTGTTCGTGGCCGTCAAAGGCAATGATGTTTCGCGTACGCATATCATGGCTGAAAGTCTGGCTAGGTATGAGCTTGAATATTTAAAGGATGTAAGTTCAGAAAATTGGACAGTCGCTCCGTGGACTTATTCTTTGCCCGGTCCGCCCGCCCCACCCTGGGATGCGACGCATGTCGCTCTTCCCTCAGGTTATAGCGGGTATTCCATTACTATGACTGCGCAACCATTGACAAGTGCGCCGTATCTCAGTAATAGCCGGACTCAAAAGGTAACTGCGTCTGTCCGTTATAACAATAAGACTATATTGGGCATCGATGAGTACTTAATGCAGCGGTAAATAGGAATACGGAAGGCTATTTGAATATGTGTGAGCGCAGCAATAAGGGACAACAGGGCTTCACGTTGGTCGAATTGCTGATCATCATAGCTATTATGGGAGTTATAACCGGTGTAATGGCACTGACCTTTAGCCTGGCTACGAATATTACGAGGACTGATTCAGCCCAGAGTGTTATTCTAACCCAGGTACATCAGGCATCAGCCTGGATTTCAAGAGATGTGCAGAGCGCTACCACTGTGACCCCGGTTAATTCGCCGACAAAATTATTAAGTCTCAAGCGCTTTAGCTGGAACGGCACAACCTTCGAAACAAATGCTCAGGTTGACTATGATATTGCATCAAATGGGACTATGACCAGGGTTCTAACTGATAGCCATGGGACTAGAGCTACACAGGTGGCGCAATTTATTGCCTATCCGGATCCAAATACCAATTTCATGAAAGGGCCCTCGACGGCTGCGGAAAACAATACATATATACTGAAATTGAAAGCGACGCACCAGGGAAGCAGTTTTAACGCGCAGTATAAGATTGCGCAAAAGATACCACAGCAATAATGAATTTGAGGTTGAAGTCACATAATAAATGACATGAGCGAAATAAAAAGGAACAGTCTGAACAGCTTGAGAAACCAGGCGGGGCTGGCTTTGCCTCTGGCTTTGGTTTTACTGGTTCTGGCATCAATAATAATAATGCCCGGCCTGTGGGTAATGCAGTCATTTTTAGTCATCAATCAGGATAGCGAGATAGACACTAGGGGATACTACGCTGCGGATGCCGGCATTACAGACGTCATCTGGCGCTTCGATCAAAGGACGAGCCCGCCGTTTCCCTATACGATGACTGATAAAGTCAATGGCATGGATGTCTTTCTCAGCGAGGCGAAACAACATGTAGTAGTCGGCCCGGTTACAACATATTCAATTTTATCGACCGCTAAACTCGGCAACAAAACAGTTTATAAAATCTACGCAG
Organism: uncultured Dehalococcoidales bacterium; assembly: GCA_964437795.1. Lineage (GTDB taxonomy): Bacteria > Chloroflexota > Dehalococcoidia > GIF9 > UBA5629 > CAIMUM01. The sequence continues at coordinate 51,410 of CAYTIC010000006.1, forward strand.
AAATCAATGTGAATACCAGTGTTTCACCATTCGACTATGCAATAGCTACAACGGGGGGAGATATAAACGTATATAATCCTGCTACCGTCACGTCCACTCCGCCCGGGAATGGTGATATGTTTGCTACCGGCAATATCAATATGACTGGCGGGTGCAGCAGTGTTGACGGTGCAATTACCGCCACCGGGTCAATTAGCCCCTCCGGTTGCCCGAGCAGCAGTCCCAATTCGCCCCCTGTAACATTTGTAGCCCTTGATACGTCCTGGTATCTCACGGAAGCAAATAAAGGAGGCCCGCCCGCGCCCTTGACGGCAATCGATAACAAAAATAATTATCATCTGGGACCAAAGCATATTACAGGTGACCTTTCGATTAAGGGATCGTCAATTATTCTGGACGGTGTGGTCTGGGTGGATGGCAATATAACTATTAAAAACAGCAATGTTACCTGCTCAGGTAACGGATATTTTGTTGCTAACGGGATTGGTAAAAATATCATCGTGGAAGTCGGTTCTGAGCTATCCAAAACGATAAATCTGCTATGTTTGAATGGGAATGTCAATGTGAGTCAAAGTGCTCAAATAGGCTCGATATACGCACCCAACGGTAACATAGTGATGGGGAATAACGGGACTGTATACGGGAGCCTGATAGGGAAATCAGTTTCAGTATGGAATAACCGTGTAATCAATTTCCAGGTGTCCATAGGCGAACCATTGCCCGGAGTGATAGCAAGTGGGACCGGAGCTGTGCTGAGCAGTTACAGCCAGTAGCAAGTTCCGTATCATATATTGATATATCACCATATACCACTTTATGATTCTTTGACACCTTCGTTATCCTGCTATATAATCGCCTCTTAAGAGCCTATTCGAGTGAACATCGCATCATATACATCACGGTACTCTTAAGCGATAATCACTAATATAACATGCGCTGTCAGGGTGCATGGTGTTATAGGCACTGCTTTACAGGTCAATGATCAGGATTATTCTGAATAGCATCAGGCGCGGGCAGCGAGGGCTGTCACTGATAGAGGTTTTGATAGCGCTTTTTATCCTTTCTATTGTCGGTGTCACAATTTTGGCCGGCGCATATGTTAATGTGAAAAGTACGGAGACATCCCGCGAGAATATCCGGGCGGAAGGGTTGGCAAAATATGAACTGGAGTATGTGAAATCCATCGCAAATGATAACTGGAACGGGATAGTCGACCAGGTCAACCCGTATACTGTACCCTCCGTCCAGGGTCCGTTATGGAATCCCACGCACGATGGCAGCGACCTGCCTACTATATATAGCGGCTATTCGGTCACAATAACCATCAGCGCCCTGCCCGGGTACGACGTCAATATGCGAAAAGTGAATGCCTCGGTATACTACCAGGGCAATCGTCAGGCCAACATAGACACTTATTTAGTGAACAGCCAATAAAACTTGAGCCGGGTAAATGAGACGTATATTAAACATTATAATAGGTAATAAACAGGGTTTCACTCTGATCGAGGTGCTCGTTGCAGTTGCCGTACTGGGGGCGATAACTGGCATTATGGCCATGACCTTCAACATGGTTACGCGCACTACCACGACCGGCACGGCCCAGAACCTGATGATGAGCCAGGTAAATCAAGCGGCAAACTGGATCGCCAGGGATATCGAAAGCGCCAGCAGTGTGATGACCGACAATGGGACCGTGCTGTGTTCCATACAGCGTTATGTTTGGGACGGCGATGATATAACGAGCAGCACAACCATCGATTACGTTGTTAATAACGGGATGTTGCGGCGGAAAGTGAACGGGAGTGAGGGAACGCCCATCGCTCAATTTATCAGCTATCCGGATCCGTATACTAAGGTTGAACATGCATCTGAGAACAACACGTATATTGTTAAGCTAAGGTCGGTATATAAAAATAGTGAGTACAGGCAGGAATTCAAGGCCAATCAAAGGGCGCCGTGACTGCATGTTTACAATAATAGTTGAACGAATCGCTTCATTGCTGAAAAAGGGACAGCCCGGCATGGCCCTGCCCATGGCCTTGTTGCTGATTATCGCGGCGTCATTGATAGTCGTGCCCAGCCTCTATGCGATACAGTCTCTGCTGAAAATTAATACCGATGTCAGCAAAGACACGCTGGCCTACTATTCGGCTGATGCCGGCGTGGCAGACCTGGTATGGAAATACAAGTATGGCACGACTCCGACCGCGTCCTATACTTTGAACAGTATCAACGGTATGGATGTGGATGTATCCCTGGTTAAAACGAGCGGGCAGGATTATTACTGGATGTCGAGCGCACCGTCAGGTGCGGCAAATCAGGCGCAGGTCTATTTACGGGTACAGCAATCGGGCTCGCAGGGCAGCAACATCTTCGAATATGCAGCTCTCAGCCTGGACGGGGATATCACCCTGGGCACAAGCCAGGATATTACGATAACTTCGGATGATATGTTGAGCATAAACAACTGTGACACTGCATGGACACGCGTGCCGAGCACGGTGGGCTGTACCAGGGTCTCTTCTCCCAGAGCCAGCGGATTATATTACGATACAGCCGGATATAGCGCGCGTATGGTCATGGCCAACACCACTGCCGGAAACCTGGCATACAGAAACATTACTGCCCTTAATATCACTGATTATAAATACGTCAAACTGTGGATACAATCGACCCGGGCCTTGAACCAGGGTGACCTGGTATTTAAACTGGCAACAGGCAACGCCCTGAGCGGTACTGTCCAAACACTTCCCCTGCCTGATGTACCCGCCAATGCAGGTACCCGTCTGTTGCTGTCCATCCCGGACCAAGGGGTTTTCACAGGGCTTCGGTCTGTCGGCATACAGCAGGCGGCGCCGGGGCCCCTCAGCTACACGGTATACATAGATAGCGTGGTGGCTACCAATGATATCTCCGACGGCGATATTTTTGCCAATGGCGCCTGCAATATCGCCGGCACGGTAAGGGGAGACGCTAGCGCCACAGGCGCCGTTATAGTGAATCAATGGAACGGCAAACTCTGGGGTACGGCAACTCCTAATGCGCCTGCCTACGTACCTCAGAACATACCTGTTTCAAACTATATATCAGAGGCAATGGCAGGCACCCTCTATAGCGCTCCTCCCTCCTGGGGAACCATCTACATAGGGCCCGGGCATTATAACGGCGATGTGACCTTCGGTGGCAGCTTAACTGTATATATTCAGGGGCCCGTATATGCTTCAGGTTCAATAAATATAGCAAATAGCGCTGTTGTCAGCGGAGCCTATCCAATCGTAGCTGAACATAACGTTGCCATCAGTGGAGCTGCCAGGGCACAGTTGGCCGAGGCTGCTGTGCCGCTTATCATTGCCCGAAACGGTGATATCTCAGTCAGCGGGAGCTCGGCAGCTTCGGCCATGTTGTACGCGCCCAACGGGACGGCCACTATCAGCGGAGGCACTCCAACCCCCCCAGGTTTTAACGTTTACGGTTCTGTCGTTGCCAAGGACGTAAATATGAGTGGCAGCACAACAATCGAATACATGACCGGCTTGAGGACATTGCCCTGGCCGCCCGGCTGGGGTCTGGGTGGAGGGCCCGCTGGAGGCGGTGGTGGTGGTCCAAAATCATTCAAGGTAAAGGGATATGACCACCGCTGAGTTATTGCCTTGAATATCTCAGATACTTTTCATGTATAATAGGAATAAATACCTTAAGAATAAAGATAGTGGCATCGCCTGTAGAAGCACCTAAAGTAACCAAGAGCAATATATCGCAACGCCTGCCGCGCCTCAGTACCTCCGTCTGGCTGATCCTCATACTTGCCTTATTCTTAATAGTCATGGTGCCTATGGTTACCGGCTATATAGAACGGGCGTCACAGCAAGCAGCAATGCAGTTACAAGTTGATCAGATACAATCAGAGATCGATACGTTGAAGGCCAAAATGGCATCCCAATCCACTGTTACTGCCGAGGCGGCCAGGATGAAGGCGGACCTGGAAGCAGCCAAATTGCAGTATAAAAATGTCGGAGATAATCCGGAGGTCTCGCAAATCATCATGGACCTTGCCTGGCAGTACGATATTACTATTGTCGGCATGACTGTCTCGCAGGCGGTATACAAGATCCTGGGCACCGATTACCCCGTGCTTAGCTATTCGCTCAGCCTGAGCGGCCAGGTGGCGAATTTCCAGAATTTTCTCATTGCCGTCGGTGATAGACTACCTTCAAGTCAGTTCGTCAATGTTGCTATCAGCCCGGCCACGATAGAAGGGGAACTGGATATGGCTACTATCAATATGCAGGTTTATTGTAATAAATGATTTTGTGATCTGTTGCACGATATGCTAACCATTAACATAGAAGACAGCCTGGTAAAAATCACCTCGGTAAAGGGGAAACGGGTAGTATTTGCCTCGGAATCCCCTCTTCAGGCCGGCTGGGTGCAGAATGGTATTGTGCGTGAAAAAGCGCATGTCAGCCAGGTTATAAGCATGGTTCTGGCGCAGTACAAGATAAATGAAAAAGATACGGTAGCCAGCATTAGCGGCATGCAATCGATCTATCGAGTTGTATACGTGCCAAAGCTCGCCCGTGCTCTGCTGGCGGAAGCTGCCAAAAAGGAGATGGCGCGGGCTATACCGGTCCCTCTTTCTTCAGTCTACACCAGCTGGGTCGATGTGAAAGTTTCTGACAGCGAGGTCGCCCTCTGCCTGCTTGGTATACCTTTTGATAATGTCAATTCGGTCACGGATACTTTAAAGCTCTGCGGACTTCGCCCGAAATATCTTGAACTCAGGCCGCTGGCCGTATCGCGCGTCATCGATGAAAAGACTGCTATCGTTATTAATGTAAGGCAAAACACATTTGATATCACGATTGTAAACAACGGTATCCCTGAGATGATCCGCAGTCTCCCGTTTCCGGGTGGCGCCCTCATGAGCGACGGGGATAAGGTCAGAATGGTCAAGGATGAAGTGGACAGGACCGTTAACTTCTATAATTCCGGCCGTTCTGATAATCAGCTGGGCCAGCATACGTATTGTATTGTCAGCGGCATTCTGCGCGAGACCTTATCCATGGTGATGGGATATCCGGTAAAGGCCGCTCCGACCCTTCTCACATATCCACCGAGCCAGGATGACAATGATTTTGTTGTAAACAGCGGGCTGGCATTACGTACTATCAATCAATTGACAAAAGTCGATATAAACGTGATGCCGAGCGCGTCCCCGGCTGCCAGGCCGGCAGGTGCAGGTATCAACCCTGCGCCGCTGGTTGCACTGGGGGTTTGTGGTGTGCTGGCGTTAGGAATGTGGGCAATGAGCGGCATTACCGAAAAACAGACAACGGACATGCAATTACTAATGAACGCCAAGTCTGCCCAGTTAAGCAGCATGCAGAAACAGTACCGGGACGTGACAGACCAGGCCATTAAAACACGCGACACCTATCAACAGACGTTGAACCAGCTTAATGCGCCCATCAAGAGTCTTGCTAACCAGAGAGGGCTGGTCAACCGAGACCTCGGGCAAGTTTTCGCCGCACTTCCGGCTACCATGTATCTGACCAATATCAGCGATGATGGAAACACGATACAGGTAGGGGGAGCAGCTCCAAGCGAAGAGATAATGCTCAATTATGCACATGACCTCAGGAACTCGGGGATGTTCCGGCTTGTGCTGATAAGCTCTGTCGGTACCAGTACGTATACAGAAGTGTCGTTCACCCTGCAACTGACGGTAAAACAGTAGATGTCGTTGAAATAGAATTATGCTGCACATCGATGAATTATTGAAACTGGCAGGAGAGAGCAGGGCTTCGGACCTGCACATCATCGCCGGTGTACCGCCCCTGTTCCGCATAGATGGGGAGCTGCGACCTGCCGAGGCCTTGCCCGTGATGACGCGTGAAGACATCGATCAGCTATTCAATCAGATAGCTCCTGCTCGACAACGGGATATATTTTCCAGTGAGCTTGAGGTCGATTTTGCTTATTCCCTGCAGAGCGGGGGTCGAGGCAGGTGTAATGCCTGTTGGCAACAGGGTTCCATCAGCCTTGCCATACGAATGCTGCCACAGCGCATCCCGACTGTGGATGACCTGGGCCTGCCCGATATCTGCAAGGAATTGATCAACCGGCCACGCGGCCTGATACTGGTCACCGGACCAACCGGATCAGGTAAAAGCACCAGCATAGCCGCAATGCTCAGTCACCTCAATAACACTATGAAGCGCTATATAGTCACCATAGAGGACCCGGTTGAGTATGTACATCCCAATATTAAATGCGCCTTTTCGCAGAGGGAGCTTGAGCAGGACACGCACTCCTTCGTCAACGCTCTCAAGTATGTTCTCAGACAGGACCCCGACGTGATACTTGTGGGCGAGATGCGCGACCTGGAAACGGCATCGGCTGTATTGACCGTAGCTGAGACCGGGCATCTTGTATTGTCAACCGGGCATGCTCCCAGCGCGGCACAATCCGTGGAAAGGATAGTGGACCTCTTTCCACCACATGAGCGGCCCATGGCGCAGTCGCGCCTGGCCTCCACCCTCATAGCAGTATTCAGCCAGGTATTGGTACCGCGCATAAGCGGCGGCAGAGTGGCGGCGGTGGAGATAATGCTGGCCAATGCAGCTGTCAAGAACCTGATTCGGGAGGGGAAACCATTCCTCATACCAAACACCATACGGACCAGCTCTAATATCGGTATGAAAACTCTGGATGACGCGCTGGTAGACCTGTACAGGAGAGGGATTATCACCAGAGAGTATGTATTTGCCTTTTGCCAGGATGCGGATGATGTGACCAAGCTGTTGAGAGCGGCAAATATATAAAGCCAAACCTAATAATCAAAATGGCAGGGAGTTGAGTCCCTGCCATTTTAATAAGATTTCTAATTAATCCAAAAGCTGCTATTTAACGCAACTGGTCCCGTCCGGAACCGCGCCGCCCAGGGGAATAGTATAAGTGCAGTTAAGGGAATTGAGAAAGTAGGGCGCCAGAATCCCGGCGCTGCTGGGTGTAGCAGTTGTGGCAGGGAAGCTTACTGTCGAGGGATGATCATACATGTATGCTGCCACCGCAGTCTGAACATTGGCCCTTTCAGTGAGTCTCGCCTCAGACCTGCCCGAGCCGATGTACTTGGTGACATTAAGAATGACCACCGCAGCCAGCGTGCCCAGTATGGCGATCACGACGAGCAACTCGATAAGAGTAAAACCCTTGTGGCCCGATTTGGCAATTGTCATAAAATAACCTCCCGGAAAATTAATATTTGATGGTCCGATCAACCGGTGTCTCAGGAACCTGCACTCATGTTAGATGAGTAAGTATACGATAATAGATACAATAAAAACAAGAGGTGTGGACATATGTCCACACCTCTTGCACAGGTCGATTTGATTATAGAATTGGTTATTTGACGCAGCCTGTCCCGGCAGGAACCGAGCCGCCCAGGGGAATAGTGTATGTGCAGTTGAGCGAATTGAGGAAGTAGGGCGCCAGGATACCGGCGTCACTGGGTGTCGCCGTGGTAGCAGGGAAACTGATAGTCGAGGGATTGTCATACATATATGCTGTTACTGCAGTCTGGACATTGGCCTGCTCTGTGGCGCGTGCTTCCGTCCTGCCCGAGCCGATGTACTTGGTAACATTCAGTATAACCACAGCGGCCAGCGTGCCCAGGATGGCGATGACGACCAGCAACTCAATCAGCGTGAAACCCTTATTACCGTACTTGAAAAATTTCTTCATGTTATTATCCTCCTAAATAATTACGTCCGGACCGACCTCACCGGACTTTTTATGCGTGTACTATTTATACAGTATCTATTACTCAGGGTCAATAGTGTTATAGTAATCCCGCGGCAGTACTTAAGTACCGATCTTGCATATAAGCTAGCTTATGTTATATCTTAGCAATTGTACTGTAGGTGATAAAAGTCACAAACAGGTGAGGTTCAATACAAGTGGATTACAGCACAGACTATAAACAGTGTGACAGCAAGCTTGGCGTAGCTGCCGAATGTTTGTCGCTCCTGATCATATTCATAATACCCCTGTATTTCAATCCTCTTTACAGTGACTCATTTCTCTTCGCAAAGGCACAGCTTTTTCAATTTATGGTACTGGTTTTGCTGGGCATTACTGCCGCCCGGTGGTTGCTTACAGGGCGCGACGCAGGCGCCGGCCGCCTGGTGGAAGCTGTGAAGAGATCGCCCCTGCAAGTCGCGGCTATTATTTTTGGTTTTGCATGGATTATTTCCACTGTATTTTCGCTTATGCCGTACCGCAGCCTGTGGGGAAGCCTGGCCTGGCAGTACGGGCTGTCATCCATGCTTTGCCAGGTGATTTTCTTCATGATCATCGCTCAAAGCGTTACAACCAGGTCACAGGTTTACAGAATTATCTACACACTGATCATTTCCTCGGGTATTGTATGCATTATCGGCATTACGCAGCTTGTTTTCCCCGATCTGATGCCGTGGGGTATGCTCAAAGGCCGCGTGCTATCAACTATCGGCAATCCCCTTAGCCTGAGCGCTTTCATCGCAATGACTATTCCGCTTACTCTGGCTATGATCATTATCAGGTGGAAGGGTGCTGCGATGAAGAATGCGGATAATATAGTCTTCTTCGGACTTATCACAGTTTTCGGCCTGCAGTTCGTTTGCCTGACGATGGCCCAATATTCAATCACGATACTGGTCTTCGTAATCGGCTTATTCCTTTTTTTCGGCCTGCTCGGCCTTTACCTGAAAAGGAAATCAACCCTGGCCTTAAGCATTTTGTCAGTACTCGCCATTGTTTTAACGGCGACTATCCTCATTGGGCAGTTGTTGTTGCCGTCCAATAGCCTGCCGCCGGATGGCCGGCAGAGCGCTCGCGAATCAGCGGCGGAACAGGTGGGATTATCGACGCTGGGGACAAGGATTAACATGTGGAAGAGCGCAGCGGATGTCATCATTGACCCCGCCGTCACAAAGATCGATGAAGGTAATCTCACGTCATTGAGACGGGTGATAGGCTACGGCCCTGAAACCTTTATCATGGTTTCCCAGGCCGTGTTTCCGGCTGACGTCAAAAGTTATTACACCTCAATCAGCCTGCTGCTAGCACAACCCGAGAACCATTACCTTTACCTGCTCGCTACAGTCGGCCTTTTCGGTGCGCTCTCATTCCTGTGTTTGCTCGGCGTCTTTTTCTACCTAGGCTTCCGTCTGCTATCGAGTACAAACAAGCGGGATGCTGTAATTCTGACCTCTGCCATTGTTGCAGCAGTGATCCAGTACTGCGCTTACATAGTTTTTAATCCTTCGGTACTGGTACCTGAAATGGTCTTCTGGCTGATGATGGGCTTAGCGGTGGCGATGGTAAGATTGAAGGAAACGCAGCAGCTACCCGGGCCGGTGAGTCCACCGGAATTATCACATAATGCCGGCAGCAGCCGCAGACCCGTGGGGAAAATGAGGGAAACGGCCGCTGCCATGCTGGTGCTGTTATCCGTGTTGATAGGGGCGGCACTGTTTGTTCCAGCCAATTTAGCCAATATTAAGATCAAGGAAAGCACGTACCTGGATGATACGGACCGCTATAAGGCCATGACAATGATAACCGATGCCATCGCTCTTCAGCCCGATGAGGCGTACTATTACGGGCTGCTGGGCTACTACGCTTATTCACGCGCCTTAACGACCGGGGACCCGGTTGAAAAGGCCAAGCTGCTGGCCGTTAGCACGGCCGCATATGGATCCAGCTCCAGGCTCGAGCCCCGGCTTGCATACTGGCATTACGCCCTTGCCGACAACTATCTTTACTGGGCAAACCAGGGTGCAGCGGACAGGCTCCCGGATGCATTGAAATCATATGAGGCAGCAAATGCGCTCTTCCCGGAAAACAGCTTTATCCTGAATAAATGGGCACTGGCGCTCATGAATAAAGGCGATTATGAGGAGGCCGGCCGCAGGCTTACGCAGTCGGAGATAGCAGACAACCGCTGGACACCGACCACTTATTACAGGGGATTGCTGGAGGTTTACCAGCGCTGCTATTGCACTGCGGGGAACTGTTTTGTTTACCCCGTCAGGGACAATCCTGAAAAACTGGGCTCATTCATGGGATTTTGCAAGCAATTATCCCTGTATGGTGGCATCAACAAGGTAGTTGAAGGATTAAAAGTGTATGTTGCCTGCCACCGGGACGACTGGCTGGGTTTTACGCTGCTGGGAATAGCCGATGTATATGGTAACAACATTAAGGATGGGAAAACTGCTTTTATTGATGCTGCGGGGAGGATTACCGTCCATGATGCAGCGCTGTTGAATGAGATTGTGTCTGTTATGGCCAGGGAGAAGAAAGATTTTCAAGCTTCGGCCGGTGATATACAGGCCATGCTGGCTCCGATGATAGACAAATAAACTTGGTGGAGTTGCAGGCAATATTAATATCGAATTAATTCTGGGGCCGATAGTCTTCCTGCTCGGTATCAGCGTGGGCAGTTTCCTCAACGTTGTGGCTGACCGTGTTCCTGCCGGCAAATCCCTTCTACACCCGCCGTCCCACTGTTTCAGCTGTGGCCATCTTTTACAGCCGCGTGACCTATTTCCCATATTCAGCTATTTGATATTAAAAGGTAGGTGCCGTTACTGCGGGCAATCTATTCCGGCGCGTTCTATGCTGGTGGAGCTGGCCAGCGGCCTGCTCTTTGTACTTGCTCTCATAGTGTTCGGCCTGTCCTGGCAGATGCTGACCACTATTATTTACGGATCTTTTTTCATAACACTTTTCGTCACCGATCTGGAACAGGCCCTGATACCGCCTGTTGTAGTCTACACGGGTTTCGCCACCGCCCTGGTCTTTGCCGCGCTCAGGCCGCTTACTGGTACGACACCGGGCTTATTAAGCGCCCTGGCCGGGTTGGCTATTAGCTTCGGGATATTCCTGCTGATCTGGGCAGTGCCCAAAATCTTCAAGAAAAAAATGCTGGGTTTTGGGGACGCAGGTATGGCTGGATTGATTGGCGCGTCAGTTGGTTATCCCATTGCGCTGGTGGCATTATGTATGGCTCTTGCAGCAGGCGCCCTCACAGCCATTTTGCTGGTAATATTCAGGGTCAAGAGGGTCAATGAACCTGCGCAGTTCGGCATGTTCCTGGCCTTCGCTGGAATGGTGACACTCTTCTGCGGACAGGATATTGTGGATGCACTGAGACAACTTTTCAGATTGTGAACATTACATAATTGTGCAGAAAAATTTTTGTAAAATTTTTTTATTACGTTTAAGTGGGGTATTGACATGTATGCGGTTATGTGCTAATTTTATTAACGTCCCAAGTAATCAAAGTTGGAACGGGGAGGCAGAGGCCCTAGTACATGGCGAGCGAAGGCTAGCCGGTGCGAGGGGGTGGATGAGGAACCGGGAAAACGAGGTTACTTGGGGCGTTTTATTTTTTGTCGCTATTCCAGTATTGCTATAGAGGGGAGGTTGCGGTACTTGCCGCCCATATCCAGCCCGTAGCCGACCACGAACTCGTCCGGAACCTCGAAACCCACATAGTCAAGGTGTACGTCTATCAACCTGCGGACCCTCTTGTCCAGGAGGGTGCAGACCTTCAGGCTGGCCGGCTTGCGGGCAGACAGGTTGTTGAGCACGTAGTTGAGCGTCATGCCGGTATCCACGATATCCTCAACCATCAGCACGTGTCTGTTCCTGATGTCGGTGTCAAGGTCTTTCATTATTCGGACTGATAGGTCGGCCTTATCTGCCGGCGTAGATATGGCCATAAAATCCACCGTCACCGGTATGGATATGTTGAGCATGAGGTCGGACATAAAGCACAAGACGCCCTTGAGGATGCCGATGAGGACGAGCTCCTGGCCCTGGTAATCCTTTGATATCTGCTTGGCCAGCAATTTGACGCGGCGCTGGATCTGGGTCTTGTTGAACAGGTAGCGCTGCACGCCCGTCATCTTGCTCTCGCCCAGGGGTATGAAACCGTGCCTGGCAAAAAGCTTCAGATAATCTCCCTTGTTAAGCAGCTTGATGCTGACGTCGGGATACATTTCTTTAAGGTGGCGTACCTTTCGGTTCTTCTCCGTTATCAGGCTCTGCCTGGATGTAGTGAGCTCAATGTAAAGGTCTATCTCAGGAAGGTAGAAATCAGGGGTGAACATCTCTGTTATCCTGTTATCCTGCGAGGAGAGAGGGAAGGAGCGGGGTTCGTACAGCCACTCCACCTGGTAGAAATCCAGCAGGCGCGCGAACTCCTCCTCGCTGGGGTGGCCGAAATTGATCGGCCTGATGGGTGAAAGAGGCAGGTCGGAAAAGCTGGTCAGTCTCTTCTGCTGGGTGATATTGGACTGGTGCCGGTTGTTAAGGTCCTGGGCAAGTTCGATTTTCTCCAGCATCAGGGCTATGATATTGGCTACTGTAGATATGAAATCCCTTTCGTTGGGCCTGAAGCGCCGCTTTTCCCGCGTGTAAACCCTTATCTCACCGATGGTCTCTCCGCGCTGCATGATGGGAGCTCCCAGCAGGGACTTGATCTTCTCCCGGGCGGCATGTTCCGGATACTGAGTGCGCTTATCCGTAAAAATATCTTCCACAGCAACGATCTTGCCGTCCAGTATTTCGGGGTAGCTTTTGCGGGCGTTGATGGCCCCTTTACGCAGGTACAGGTCGCTCAGGCCGTAGGCGCCTACTATATCAAGGTATTCTTTTCGTGGATTGAGCAGCATCACTGCGCAGCCGGAGGCCTGTAATCCCTTGGCTGTGCTGGCGGCGATAGCGCTGACGAGCTTGTTTAGCGGGAGGCTATCATTGGCAATCTTCGCTATTTGTTTATACGAAAGGGAATAGCGATTCTCAATGGCATCCATTCATCACCCGCCTCACAAATCCTCTAGGGTTGAACTATCCGCATTTAGTATAGCCGCAACTCGGACAGATATGACAACCTTCTTGATAAACCAACTGGTTGCCGCAATCCGGGCACTGGCCGGTATAATTCGCCGGCTGGCTTGAGCCGTAGTTAGCCGATACACTATCATCCTCTTTTTTTACATATTTCTCAAGTACGCTACCGATGGCGTCGGCACAGGATAGAATTGCGCGGCCGTTCTCCCAGGATACAGAAGGGCACCTGATGGTCCTGAGTTGCTTGATCACCGAGCCTACCTCTATGCCCGACCTCAATACCAGTGAGATCAGCCTGCTGGTGGCCTCAAGCTGTGCTGAGGCACAGCCTCCGGCTTTGCCCAGGCTGGAGAACACTTCGCAGATCCCCTTGTCATCGAAGTTGACCGTTACGTAAATATAACCGCAGCCGGTCGTGACACGCTCGGTTATGCCCCTGGTGATCTTCGGCCTCTGTCGCGGCGCAGGCCTGGCTTCACTTTCAGTATCTTTGGCTATGACTTTAGGGGTTTCCTTCTGGCCTGTGTTCAGTACCTGGCTGTCGCGGCTCCTGTCCCTGTAGATTGTAATGCCCTTGAGACCGGTCTTATAAGCCGTCATATATACTTTCTGCACGTCTTCGATGGTGGCCTCAAAAGGAAGGTTGACCGTTTTAGATACGGCGCTGTCCGTGTATTTTTGAAAGGCCGACTGAATCTTCACATGCCAATCGGGTGAGATCTCGTGAGAGGTGACAAAGACTTCTTTTACCCAGTCGGGCACTTCCTTGATGTCATGCAGGCTGCCGCCCTCGGCCAGATTTTTCATGAGCTCGGGTGAGTAAAATCCCTCTTTCCTGGCAACAGCTTCGAAATATGGGTTGATCTCTATGAGGGTCTGTCCGTCCAGTATGTGGCGGAAGTAGCTGAGCGCGAAGAGGGGCTCTATGCCGCTGGAGCAGTTGGCGATAATGCTGAGTGTGCCTGTTGGGGCGATAGTGGTGCGGTTGGCGTTCCTGACCTTGTGGCTATCGGTGTTGTCGTAAATGCTCCCGCTGAAGGCGGGGAAAAGGCCGCGTGACACGCCCAGAGCAACAGATTCGGCTGTGGCCTCCTCGGAGATAAAGCGCATGACTTTCTCGGCTATCTCCAGCGCCTTTTCAGAATTGTAAGCCACTCGTAGCTGGAGCAGCATGTCGGCAAAACCCATTACACCAAGGCCGATCTTACGTGTTTTACGTGTCATCTCTCCTATCTGGGCCAGGGGAAACTGGTTGACCTCGATAACATCATCTAAAAAGCGCACGGCCAATTTAACGGCCTCTTTGAGCTTGTTATAGTCGATCTCGCAGTGGCCATTTGCCTGGCGTAACATATGTGAGAGGTTGACCGAGCCCAGGTTGCATGATTCATAAGGCAGCAGGGGTTGTTCTCCACACGGGTTGGTACTCTCTATCCTGCCCAGGTTGGGCGTAGAGTTGAATTCGTTGATACGGTCTATAAAGATAATGCCGGGGTCACCCGTCCTCCAGGCCATATCGACTATCTTGCAGAAGACCTGGCGGGCATTTAGCCGCCCTTCGACAGCTTTGGTGTTCGGATTGACCAGGCTGTAATCGCCGTCCGCTTCCACCGCCTGCATGAAGCCGTCGGTGGCGGCCACGGAGATGTTGAAGTTGGTGAAAGCCTTTGGATCTTCCTTGGATGTGATGAATTCCAGGATATCGGGATGTTGAACGTTGAGGATGCCCATGTTTGCGCCGCGCCGCATGCCGCCCTGTTTGATAACATCAGTCGCAACGTCGAAAGCGCGCATGAATGATACAGGCCCGCTGGCAACGCCGCCGGTGGACCCGACGCGGTCCTGTTTGGGCCTCAGGCGGGAAAAGGAGAATCCGGTGCCTCCTCCGCTCTTATGAATCAGTGCCGTATACTTTACGGCGTCGAAGATCGATTCCATGGAGTCTTCGATCGGTAGGACGAAACAGGCTGACAATTGTCCCAGCTCCCGGCCGGCATTCATAAGTGTGGGAGAATTGGGCAGGAAGTCCAGTGAAGTCATCAACCGGTAAAACCTGTCTTCCCACTCCGCTGCATCGGCATTTTTGTCGAATATGAGCTCAGCCGAAGCAATATGCCTGCTGACCCTTCTGAAGAGATCCTCGGGTTTCTCTGCGGGGTTGCCCTGGCCGTCTTTCTGTAGGTATCTTTTTTCCAGCACGACCATGGCATTCTCTGACAGCTTTAACTCAACAGGGGTGGGCTTATCTGCAGACGTCGGCCGGGCTGCCCGCGCAGGCTTGGCTGCGGGCGGCGTTTGCACGGCCTGCTTCTCTGCAGGCGGCCTGGAACTGGCCTTTTCAGCAAGCAGTTCATTGACTATTGTTTCAATACGCTCCTTGGGAGGCAATGGAGGCACAACTGGTGCTATCAGATGCTCCATGCCCGGCAGGGCAGGTTCCATTCTCTTGGCTGTAGTCTGTTCATCCATAGACATTCTCTTCTCCAACCTCGATATTACTTGTTCGGTCAGCTCCTCGAGCTCTTGCCTGTCGGTGATGCCCATGGTCTGCGTGTACGTAAAGACTATTCGAGCGACGAAATTCCTGACTGAATCGGGAAGCTGGTTTTTAGCCTGCTTATTTACCATGTTGCTGTCTCAGCCTGGCCCGCCGCCTCTGTCCGGACAGCGCATCCTTGTTGATAAGAGGGAGCTGGCCATCCAGAGGCGCGCCAAGTTTGCTCTCGATGAGTGTATCAACCGCCTGCTTGAGCGTTGTAATATCGGTGAACTCGTAATAAACGCTGGCAAAGCGTATATAAGCTATGTGGTCCAGCTCTGAAAGCTTTGTGATCACGATCTTGCCTATGATGGAACTGGATATCTCGGTCCTGCCCAGGCTGTAAAGTTCAGTCTCGATTGTCTCCACCAGCTTCTCGATGGTCCCGGTCGGCATTGGACGTTTCTCACAGGCCTTTCTTATGCCGGAGAACAACTTCTCACGGTCGAACTCCTCGCGGCGGCCATCTTTCTTTATGACGTACAGGCTCCTGTTCTGCAGCCTCTCGTAAGTGGTAAAACGGGACTGGCACACGGTGCATTCGCGCCGCCGCCTGATCTCATCTCCCAGACTCCTGGAGTCTATCACCTTGGATTCCGGCTCACCGCAAGAAGGACACTTCATCTCACAACACTATAATATGTGGTTTAACAGGATACTAACACAACATATAGTAAGAGTCAATGGTTTAGGAGACATAAATAGGACGGGGCGGAGAATTTTCTCCGCCCCGTCCCAAGGGATATTATGGTTCAGTGATTAAGGTCAGCGCTGCATCCTGTTGACGCCTGCCGGTTGAGGGGCTGCCGCCTGCGCATTGGGATAACGCGAGCCTCTCCTCAAGAATGAGGGTACATCGAGACTGTCTTCGGTTGCTCCTCTCAGCAGTCTGCGCAATTCGACCTCGGTAGGTACGCCGGAACCATATTGTGCGGTGAAGCCTGTAGCTATGATGGTGATCTGGACCTCGTCCTCCATCTGAGGATTGAAGACGACGCCGAAAATGATGTTGGCATCGGGGTCGACTGACTGTGCAATCACGTCGGCCGCCTCGTTGCACTCAAAGAGGGTGAGGTTGCTGCCGCCGGTGACGTTGAATAACACGCCTTTGGCGCCGCTGATCGATACGTCGAGCATGGGGCTGGCCAGGGCGTTCTTGGCGGCCTCTATGGCCCGTTGGGTGCCCTTGCCGTGGCCGACCGACATCCAGGCCGGACCGGAGTTCTTCATGATGGCCCTGATGTCAGCGAAGTCGAGGTTGATGAGGCCGGGGACGGTCACAACTTCTGCGATGGCCTGCACACCCAGGCGCAGTACATCGTCTGCCAGCCTGAAGGCGTTGTCAACGGTGGTCTTATTGTCGCAGAGTTCGATTATGCGGTCGTTGGGTATAATGACCAGCGTGTCAACCTTGTCGCAAAGCTGAAGTATGCCTTCCTCGGCTACCTTCATGCGGCGGCCGCCTTCGAATCCGAAGGGTTTTGTGACGATGGCAATGGTCAGTGCGCCACAGGACCTGGCGGTTTCGGCTACTACCGATATGCTGCCGGTGCCCGTGCCGCCGCCCATGCCGGCTGTAATGAATACCATGTCTGCGCCGGCCACCACTTCCTGGATGGCCTGGCGGCTTTCTTCAGCCGATTTGCGTCCGACATTGTGGTCGCCGCCGGCGCCGAGGCCGCGGGTCAGTTTTTCGCCGAGTTGGATGCGGACCGGGACTTCAGCCAGCGCGAGAGCCTGGGCATCGGTGTTCATGCAGATGAATTCCACGCCTTTGATGCCTTCGCGGACCATGCGGGTGATGGCGTTGGAGCCTCCGCCCCCACAGCCGATGGCCTTGATTTTGGCCGGTGCGGTCGAGAACATTGATTTTGACATTCTGTAATTAACCTCCTGCTATTTCCCTAAATTTAATTTATGCGCCGAAGAATTTTTTGAGCATACCCATGACGTTGTTTACCGAGCCTCCCTGTTTGGGTTTTGCTTCCCAGGTGGGTTTGCCGCCTGTCTTTATGGCCCAGAGCAGCAATCCAACGCCGGTAGCATTGGCGGGGTCATGCAGCACGTCGGTAATGCCGTAAACACCCATTGGCTCGCCGATCCTGGTGGGGATGCGTATGGTAGCGCGGGCCAGGGCTTCCAGCCCGTTCATCTTTGACCCACCGCCGGTCATTACCAGGCCCGCAGGAGCAAGCGTAGCATAGCTGGTGTCGGGCATCTCGAGCAGTATCAGCCTTAGCAGCTCTTCCATGCGGTCCCTCAGTATGTTGCTGAGGTCTTTGTAGGAAACGCTGTGTCCGTCTTCCACTGTCAGTGTGGAGCCCTCATCCTTTGATCCGGTCTCGGGGTAAACATTGCCGTACTTCTTCTTCATCGCTTCTGCGATCTCGAAGGGCAGCCCAAGGCCGATGGAGAGGTCGCTGGTAAACTGGTAGCCCGCCACCGGGATGATGGATGTATGGTAGATGCTGCCGTCCTTGAATACGGCGATGTCCGTGGTGCCGCCACCGATATCGGCCATGATTACACCGATCTCCTTCTCTTCGGGGGTGAGAACGGACTCGCCGCTGGCCAGCGGCTCGAGCACCAGGTCATCGATCTCGACTCCGACGCTGCGCACGCATTTGACAAGATTTTGTACAGAGGCGGTGGACGCTGTAATGATATGTGTTTCAACATCCAGCCGGAATCCGTGCATGCCAACCGGGTTCTTGATCTTTTCTTGGGTGTCCAGGCTGTAACCGCGGGGTATCTGGTGCAGTATTTTCCTATCGTCCGGTATGTTCATGTTCTTGGCCGCAGACAGCACGCGTGACAGGTCGTCCGACCTTACCAACCTGTCGGTGCGCGGTATGGCAACCACGCCGTGGCTGTTGACCGAGCTGATATGCCGGCCTGTGACACCGATGTAAGCCGATTCGATCTTTACGCCGCTGGCCTGTTCAGCGCGTTTGACCGATTCGGCTACTGAGTCCCTGGCCTCTTCGACATTAACCACCATGCCTTTATGCAGGCCATGGGACGGTACCTGACCGACACCGAGCACCTGAAGCGCGCCCCCGGAATCAAGGGTGGCAACTATGGTGCAGATCTTGGTTGTACCCACGTCGATGCCGGTAATTAGTTTTTTAGTCATTAATCCAAGCCTCCTACGATTTTATGTTTCTTAATATTCGAGTACTTTCTACAAGAAGTAGAGAATGGCGATTGCTATTATCAGGCTGATGAAAACGACGCCGTCGAAGACCATACCCCCGAATATGGTCAGGAGTTTCCGGTCGTTGCTCAGGATGGAGTTGAGTCTTTTTGCTCCTATCATTTTCTGTTCCTCCTGTATTTTTTATAGCTTAACCGCCACGCGGAGCTTGGCGCTCCGGCTACGCGGATTTCTTTCGATCTCTTGCTCGCTGGGATACACCGGGTGCCTGTTGACCAGGTCCAGGGATGGTTTATGCTGGCAGCGGCATTCGGGTATGGTGGGCGGGCAGATGCAGCCCCTGGTCTCGCGCAGCATAAAATTCTTTACGATGCGGTCCTCGAGCGAGTGATAGCTGATTACTGCCAGCCTGCCGCCAGGTGCCAGGCAGTTCAAACTCTGCTCCAGCGCAGTTGTCAGGTGATCGAGCTCGCGGTTTACCGCAATGCGCAGTGCCTGGAAGGTCCTTGTAGCGGGGTGAATCTTGCTGTAGCGGTCGCCGACTGCGTCTGCGATTATGGTGGCAAGGTCTGCCGTATCCGAAATCGGCCGGTGTTCAACTATGTTTTTGGCTATTTTGCCGGCCATAGGTTCTTCGCCGTAAATGAGAATAAGCTGCGTAAGTTTGGACTCAGGTAACCTGTTGACAATATCTGCGGCGGTAAGCTGTTCGTCCGGGTTGAACCGCATATCCAGAGGGCCGTTCAACTGGAAGCTGAAACCGCGCTCCGCGCTGGCCAGTTGCAGAGATGAAAGGCCGAGGTCAAAGAGGATACCGCTGGCGGATGAGAAGCCGGTCTCGCGGCAGATGTTTTCAAGATTGTAGAAGTTGTCATTGATGATAACGGAGCTTTCGAAGAAGTCGTAGAGGTTGTGCTGGGCCAGCCTTATGGCCTCGGGATCGGCGTCTATGCCGAGTAGTTGGCCGCCGGGCTGGCATCCGGACAGTATGGCAAGAGAATGTCCGCCGCCCCCGAGGGTGCAATCTATATAACGCCTGCCCGGCCTCACATCGAGTGTTTCCACTACCTCATCCACGAGGACCGGTGTATGCACCCTGTTTGCTAAGGCAAGGCTCATTTCCTTTCCTCCATGATCTCCATCAACTGGCGCGCATCGTCAGAGGAGGGGCGTTCTTTTTGCCACTGGCCGGGATTCCAGATCTCAAAGCAATTATTGGTACCCAGTACAACCGCGGAGTCCGATATTGCACACCTTTCGCGAAGTGTAGCGGGCAGGGCGATTCTTCCCTGGTTATCGATATTGACTTCGTTGGCGTTGCTGAAGATGAAACGGTTGATCCGCCTCTCTTTATCGGAGACGAGGAAGCTGGCCGGGGCCTGGTTGGTGGTCATCTTATTCCAGTCGGCCCTGGTATAGGCGGTGATGCAGGTGTCCGCCACCATAGTCAGCACCAGTCCATCCTCGATCTCCCTGCGGAACCTGGGAGGCAGAGGCAGGCGGCCCTTGTTATCAACCTTGTATTCGTATTCACCGACAAACATAATTATTAAACCTGCAAACCCGGTTATACTAAGAGGGCCTCTCTTTCAACTTCTCCTTCGAGGTTTCTTATGGCGCTCCAGTCGAGCGCAGCCAGTTCCTGAACATAGTCATTAAGCGCGTGCTCGGGATTCAACGAGTAGTGAGCAATACCGCTGGAGCAGTACTGTTCCTCGACCATTCCTTTATCAATCAACTCTCGCAGCATCTCGCGAAGATGGTGGTGCGTGATATCAAGCACATGAGCGATGCAGTCGAGGTTGAACTTGGCCTGAGGATGCCTGCCCCAGAAGAGAAGGAGGCGTAACCTGTGCCCCGTGAAATCGTTTTCCCTTAAAAAAGAGACTAGATCGTGGTCCGTCATGTTTTCACACTGACTTATCGTTACCATGTCGTTTCCCCTTTTTTACCACTTTTTACCACTATGTCCCATTATTGACACGTTTTCTCCCACTTGTCAATAGTTTTTTAGGGAAAAGTTTTCAACACCGGGTGAGATTTTGCCTGCTGCAAACCATGTTAATAAGTGAAAATACACAAATTGTGGTGATGAAAGTCAGGATTGCACAACATATAGTTTATTAGATCATGTGTTCTACTATTCGTATACAATAATCTGCCTGCTGCAGATTTGGTTATACGAGTGGCTTATGTTAGAATGACCTGCCTTTTCAGGCAGTTGGACATACATATATATGTTGAGGATCGATGTACTAACGCTCTTTCCTGAAGCTTTTTCAGGTTATTTGGCGCACAGCATTGTCGGGCGGGCCCTGGAGAAACAGGTCGTTGATATCAGGCTGCATAACATAAGGTCATTTACCCATGACAGGCACCATACTGTCGATGACTACTGTTATGGCGGTGGCGCCGGGATGGTGATGAAGCCTGAGCCGCTATTTGAGGCGGTTGAGTGGCTGCAGGAGGATATAGGGGGACGTGATTACCCGGTAGTCCTGCTGACACCCCAGGGCAGGCTATTTGATCAGGAAATGGCCGGCAGGTATGCCGCGCTCAATAATCTAATAATGATTTGCGGACACTACGAGGGCGTGGACGAGAGGGTTGCCGAGCACCTCGTTACCGACGAGATCAGTATAGGGGATTACCTGATGAGCGGTGGAGAGCCTGCAGCTATGGTCATGATCGATTGCCTGGTCAGGTTGCTGCCGGGGGCTATCGGTTCGGATATGTCACTGGCTGAAGAATCGCATGTCGGCGGGCTGCTGGAGTATCCTCAGTACACCAGGCCGCCGGAGTTCCGGGGCTGGAAAGTGCCTGACGTCCTGTTGTCGGGAAACCATAAGGAGATCTTTGACTGGAGGCGAAGGCAAAGTATTCTTCGGACCGCGAACAGGCGGCCCGACCTTCTGGCCAAGGCGGAATTGACAGATATCGACCTAAATCTGGTAAAATCTACAGATTTGAATAATAATTGATAATACTAAATTAAGGAAAGGAATCGATCATGGATATCAACACCATCGGAAAAAATAAGGTTAAGCCGGGCCTGCCCAAGTTGTCCCCCGGCGATAATGTGCGCGTCAGCTTCAAGATAAAAGAGGCCAGCCGAGAGCGGCTTCAGACATTCCCGGGACTGATTATTAAGGTTACCAAACACAATTCCGGAGGAAATTTCACAGTGCGCAGGGTTACATCGGGAATTGGTGTCGAACACACCTTCCCCCTGGCCTCTCCACTGTTGGAGAAGATCGAGGTGGTGCGCCATGGCAAGGTCAGACGCAGCAAGCTGTACTATATCAGGCGACTCAGCACCAAGGAAGCAAGGCTCAAGGAAAGGCGTGATAGAATCACTGAGTCGGTCTCACCGGCCTCTGTTGAAGACATGCTGACCGCCCCTGAGCCAGAGGCTCCCGCAAGCGAAACCAACTAAGCCGGATGAAATTTGCTGAGGTGGCAGTCGGCGCGGCCGGCGGCCACCGCCATACTTTCACCTACTCCATACCTCCTTCGCTTCAGGTTGAGGCTGGCTGCGCCGTGTACGTGCCCTTTGGGCCCAGAGTTGTCCGAGGTATCGTTACGGGCCTATCGGACGTCACAAAGGTACCGGAGACACGGGATATCATCGGCATCATTTCACCATTTCCGCTGGTTGCGCCCGTGCGCATCAGTCTTGCGTCCTGGATAGCCGACTACTATATCGCTCCCATATTCAGCGCGCTTGCCCTCATGCTGCCCCCGGGATTTGAAAGCAAGCACCAGGTAAAACCCAAATATCGCAAAATTCTCGTAGTAAATATTGCAAGGGAGCAATTGCCGGACATCCTGGAGCAGTTAAAGAAAACTCGTGCAGTCAAGCAGCTCGCTGTACTGGAGTTGCTGCAAGCCGCCGATGGGAGGCTGGAGTCGGCCACGGTTCTGAAAAAGGCCGGGTGCGGGCGTGAGGTCATAGCAGCTCTTAAATTAAGGGGGCTGGTAACAGAGGTCAGCCAGGATGTATACCGGGATCCCATCGTCAGGACTGATCATCCGCTTGAATTTCCTCTACAGTTTACGGATGGCCAACAGGCTGCCTGGTATCCCATCAGGGACGCCATACAGGCGGCCGGCAGCAAGGATGCGCCGGGCATGTTTCTGCTGCATGGTGTGACCGGGAGCGGTAAGACTGAGATTTACCTGCAGGCGCTGGCTGAGACGGTCAGGATGGGGAGAAAAGGTATATGCCTGGTGCCTGAGATATCGCTGACTTCCCAGGTGATCGACCGCTTCTTTGCCAGGTTCCCGGGCAGGGTTGCCGTGCTGCACAGCGGCCTCACAGCCGGAGAGACGTACGACGAGTGGCACCGCATCGCCCGGGGCGACTTCGACATCGTTATCGGGCCGCGCAGCGCGGTGTTTGCTCCCCAGCCCGATCTGGGTTTGATTATTGTAGACGAGGAGCATGAGTGGGCCTATAAGCAATCGGAAAAGTCACCGCGCTATCATGCTCGCGAGGTGGCCATACGGTTAGCCCGGCTGACCAATTCAGTGCTCATCATGGGCAGCGCCACACCCGACGTGGAAACCTACTATCGTGCAACCAGGTCGGAATTCCAGCGCATCGTGTTGTCCGAGAGGATTACACCGCTGGGTCAATCGCCCCTGCCGGAGGTCGATATCGTGGACATGAGACAGGAGCTTAAAAGCGGCAATAGAGGTGTTTTCAGTCGCCTGCTCCGCTCGTCCATTGAGGGATCGTTGGACCGTGGCGAACAGGTCATACTGTTTATCAACCGCAGGGGCCGGGCTACTTTTGTTGAATGCAGGGATTGTGGTTATGTGCTCAGTTGCCGGCGCTGTTCGGGCGCCCTGACCTATCATGCTGCTGAGAAACGCCTCGTTTGCCATCACTGCCGGCGGTCATATCCCATTCCGCGCAAGTGTCCGCAATGCTCGAGTAGCGAGATAAAATTTTTCGGCATGGGGACTGAATCCGTAGAGGCGGAGTGCAGGAAGTTGTTTCCATCTGCCGGCGTAATCCGCTTTGATAGTGATGCCATAACCAATGCGCGTGCTTTTAGAGTGGTGGTGGACTCCTTCCGCAAACATCGTGCAGATATTTTGGTGGGGACACAGATGCTGGCCAAGGGATTGGATTTCCCCGGTGTTTCGCTGGTCGGTATCGTCAATGCCGATACGAGTTTGAACCTGCCCGATTTCAGGTCCGGAGAAAGGACTTTTCAACTGCTTTGCCAGGTGGAGGGCAGGGCAGGGCGCGGTGTCTACAGGGGAAGAGCCGTGATCCAGACCTACAATCCGGATTACTACGCTATCAAATATGCCGCACAGCATGATTACCCGGGTTTTTATGGCAGCGAGATACGCTACAGGCGAGAGTTCGGTTATCCGCCTTTCAACCGTATGGCGAGGCTGGTTTACAGCCATAGCAGCCAGGAAAAATGCATGGAAGAAGCTGAACGCACGGCCGGCGTCATCAATCAGGAGATAGCTGCAAGGGGGCTTGTGGGGATTAAAACAGTCGGGCCGGCGCCGGCTTTTGTAGCGAGATTGCGCGGCAGGTACCAGGTGCAGGTCATCCTGTTGGGGCGTGAACTGAACAACCTGCTGAGAAACATCGATTTGCCGGCCGGCTGGATTTTGGACGTTGACCCCGTGGGTATGATTTAATTATCTATCATGGCTGTGCTGAAGATCCGTACCAATCCCGATCCCGTATTAAGGAAAAAGGCCAGGAAGATAACTACCATTGATGATTCGGTCCACCGTCTCATCGACAACATGATTGAGACGCTGGAGGAGTCAGCGGGAGTAGGACTGGCTGCCAACCAGGTCGGGGTACCTCTACGCATTGTGGTTATACAAATACCGGGTGAGGATGTGCTGGTGCTGATCAATCCTGAGGTAGTTGAGACTCAGGGTGAAAGGAAGGTTATCGAGGGATGTCTGAGCATACCGGGCTACCAGGCCGAGATATCCAGAGCTGAGACTGTTAAGGTCAGGGCCAAGGGTAGGCATGGAAGAGTCATCCGCAGGAAAGCGACCGACCTTTTAGCGCAGGCTATACAACACGAGGTAGACCACCTCAACGGGGTGTTGTATATCGATTATTTAAATGATGTCAGCCAACTGGAGAAAGCCTCTTCGGCTCCGATTGAGTGAGCTGCCCGATCTGGCTTATCCGGTCCAATCCATTTCCACAACGAATTTTCCGGTCCAGTTCTCCATCGATACGGGATAAAATCCCGGCGTATCCTTAACGATCTGGAATTCTACATCCTGTGTCTTGTTGGGTCCCAGTGTAATGTCGTGTTGCGCTTCAGCTATGCCCTTGACCCTGAGGATGAGAGCATGGCTGCCGGTTATTTCTCCAGTGTTGGTGACTGTCGCCGTGATAATAACGGGCTGGCCCTGGCGAACACGTTCCGGTGAGATGGAGAAATTGCTGACAGTGAAAGAAGGTGGCGCCAGCGGGATGACGGTGAAGAATCCACCCAGCCCGTCGATATCGGCGTAGTAATCCCCGGCAGCGTCCTTTATAACAACGAAGCTGGCGGTTTGGCTGGCGCCGGGCGTCAGTGACATATCGGTAATATTTTCTACTACCCCGCTGACCCGCAGGACAATACTATATTTCCCCATCTGTGCACCATTATTGGACACAATTATGCTGATGTTAACAGGCTCGCCCACTTTCACATTGTTAGGTGTGATGGTGAGGTTACTCACTGAGAATCTGGGCATGCCCATCTGTTGATAGGGCATACCTTGCTGCGCCCCGGGCTGCATGGGAGGAGGTGGATACATGCCCTGTGGTCCCATCGACGGCATAGGCGGCTGTCCTGCAGGGTGTTGCAGCATACCCGGCCCTGTCGGAGGCATCATATGCGGCATCGGTGGACCCGGTGGCTGCATACCGAATGGCATACCCTGCTGTCCAATGGGAGCGCCTGAAATAGGAGGAGGCATGCCATGGCCCGGCTGTGGCGGCATGCCTGGTGGCATACCCTGTGACGGTGGTTGACCCGGGTGCGGCTGACCGGCCTGCGGCATATGCGGCATGGGTGGATACTGCGGCCCCTGCATGGACTGTGGGTGCATACCCTGTGGTGATGAAGGAGGCATGCCAGGCTGCTGCTGCTGCGGGAATGCAGGTGGCATCCCTGGCTGGGACTGGAAGGGGGGCTGCATCCCCATTGCCGACGGTTGCATACCCGGCTGTTGCATACCCGGCTGCTGCATACCCGGTGGCATGCCGGACCTTTGCATATCGAAAGGCGCACCTGGTTGTCCGGGTCCCTGCGCGCCCATGGGCATACCCTCAGGCATTCCCTGCATCCCGGGCATGCCCTGCATACCCGGTCTTGGCATCTGGCCGGGGAACGGATAGGCGTCAGGAGCCCCTGGCTGGCCCGGCTGGCCGGGTTTACCCTTACCCTTTGCCTGTTGCTTGCCAGGTACAGGCTGAGCGCCAGCCTTGCCTTTTCTCGATGGCTTGGTCACTACCAGGACGATCAGCATCACGATTATGCCCAGGACGATGCCGAAAAATCCCCAAAGGTAGGGAGGGAACATATCAAAAAAAGATCCGCCTTTGACCGTGAAGAAACCCTGTAGGTTTCCCACCCGGACGTCGTTATTGCCGGAAGTCTGAGCTGTGATGATGAATACGACATCCTCGCTTGCGGCCGGCGCCAGGGAAAGCTGTTTAGCAGTCCCCGCAGGGTTGCCGTTGATCTTGACCACCAGTGGATAAGATAAATCGAAGGGACTGTTGTTGGTCGCTTTGACCTTTATCGTAACCGGCTTGCCCTGTTCTACTTCAGCCGGTGCGATAAAGGGAACGCCTTTGGACAGGGACAGGCCCTCAGGCAGGTCTGTGGCATTGTCTATCGCTGTGCACGTTGTCGATAATAAAGACGGCCCGGTGTGAACCGGGCTGCCGGTGATAACTTTCTGATCGGTAAATAAATGACTGTCCGCATTTACGCTACACGGCAGGATAACAGCTGTTAATATCAGCAGGGCAATCGGTAACGATATTAGCATCCTTCTCATTTATATATAGCCTCCAATAGTTTTACCGCATGCAACCTGATAATACTCTACTCTAAAATTAAGTGTAAATCAATAGTGTTTAGCTGCTGCCCCCATTTTCAATCACATGCAGGCGGTCTTCATCCAGTCCGAAGTAATGGGCTATTTCATGCTTGACCGTCCTGACGATCTCACGTTTGATCTCGCCGGCTGACCTGCACTGCGCTTCCAGCGGCTTTTGAAAGATGGTTATCCTATCGGGCAGCACCAGGTTATAGCTCTGGTCGCGATGCGTAATCGGGGTTCCCTCATATAGACCGAGGAGCTCGTGCCTGTCGCTGAGCCCCACATTTTTAAGTTGCTCCCTGCTCGGCCAGTCCTCAACAAAGATTTCGACGTTATCCAGCAATTCACTGAAT
This sequence comes from uncultured Dehalococcoidales bacterium, assembly GCA_964437795.1. Lineage (GTDB taxonomy): Bacteria > Chloroflexota > Dehalococcoidia > GIF9 > UBA5629 > CAIMUM01. The sequence goes on from CAYTIC010000006.1 coordinate 78,465, forward strand.
TCCGCCGGCAGGCCGGACACAGCGTCGGCGACCAGCTCTTCGAATGTCTCTCTCTGCATCTTCACCTATACCGTTGACTCATGATATCAATTTTTCGCCGTAAAGGCATTATATTCCGTGTGGTCGGGCATGGCTAAAGCTACGCCTCATATTATATTGACGATCGAAGGCATAGGGGCTAAAATTCTGTCTATTATGAAATCTGCGAGCCGCTATAATCCACAAGAAATCGAAAAGAAATGGCAGGCTAAATGGACTGATGATCGCCTGTATGAAGTCAAGGAGAACGATCCGAAGCCCAAGTTTTACGCGCTGACCATGTTCCCTTACACCTCCGGCGATTTACATATCGGCCATTGGTATGCCATGGCGCCTTCGGACGTGTATGCAAGGTATAAAATGATGCAGGGCTTCAACGTTATGCATCCCATGGGTTTCGACGCCTTTGGCCTTCCGGCCGAGAACAAGGCCATCGCCACGGGCATCAATCCGGCCGAATGGACGATGAAAAACGTCGAGAATATGCGCCGCCAGTTGCGGACCATCGGGGCAATCTATGACTGGAGCCGGGAGGTCGTAACCTGCCTGCCTGAGTATTATAAATGGACGCAGTGGTTTTTCCTCAAGCTATACGAGGCCGGACTGGCCTATCGAGGCCGAGCGGCGGTAAACTGGTGCCCGCGCTGCCAGACTGTGCTTGCCAATGAACAGGTGGTGGGGGAAGGATTGTGCTGGCGTTGCGAAAGTGTAGTCGAGAAGAAACAGCTTGAGCAATGGTTTTTTCGTATTACTAAGTATGCCGATGAGCTGCTTATTTTCAAGGACATCGAGTGGCCGGAACGCATACGCATTATGCAGACAAACTGGATAGGCAAAAGCCACGGAGCGGATATCTCATTCGGGCTTGACCAACCGGGATTGAAGGAAAAGGAGATAAGGGTATTTACCACCCGCCCGGACACACTTTTCGGGGTGACTTTCTTTGTGATTGCCCCCGAACATCCGCTGGTGCCAGCGCTGACAGCCCCTGACAGGAAAGCAGAGGTAGACGCATACGTTCGCCAGGCGCAACGGCAGACAGAGTTTGAAAGGACGGCGGCCGAAAGCGAAAAAACGGGAGTATTTTTAGGCAGTTATGTGATCAACCGGGTCAATGGCGAGAAAGTTCCTATCTGGATTGCCGATTACGTGCTGCCTCAATATGGTACGGGAGCGGTAATGGGTGTGCCGGCGCATGATCAGAGGGATTTCGAATTCGCAAAGAAATATGGTATTCCGATCAGGACAGTTGTGGCTCCGCCCGATTGGGACGGCAGCGACCTTGAGGCGGCCCACATAGAGGGCGGCCGCATGGTCAACTCGGGCCAATTCAACGGCCTGAATGACCAGCAGATGGTGGACGCGATATGTGATTACCTTAAATCAAAGGGATGGGGAGGGAAGACGATCACATACCGTCTGCGGGACTGGCTTATATCGCGCCAGCGGTACTGGGGAGCGCCCATACCTATGGTCTATTGCAGCAAGTGCGGGATCACACCTGTACCCGAGCAGGACCTGCCGGTACTGCTGCCGCCGGATGTGGAGTTCAAGCCGACGGGAGAATCGCCCCTGAAATACTGCGAACCGTTCGTGAATACTACATGCCCGAAGTGCGGCTCGGCCGCTAAGAGGGAAACTGATACCATGGACACGTTCATGTGCTCGTCATGGTATTTCATGCGCTATACCAGCCCGAACTGCGATACATACCCGTTCGACAAGGACAAAATCAAGTACTGGATGCCCGTGGACCTGTATACAGGGGGCGCTGAACATGCCACCATGCACCTGCTATATTCCAGGTTCTTTGTTAAAGCCATGAGGGATATAGGCGTAGTTGATTTCGATGAACCGTTCACCAGACTGTTCAATCAGGGCATTATCGGCAGCCAGGGTGAGAAGATGAGCAAATCCAAGGGCAATGTGGTGACCCCCGACGACTACGTCTCCCAGATGGGCGCTGATGCGGTGCGCGTATACCTCATGTTCGTGGGCCCATGGGAACAGGGTGGGGACTGGAACGACAACGGTATCGTGGGCATGAGCAGGTGGCTAAACCGGGTATGGAGCCTGGTAGCCGCGGATTACGAAGAGAAAAACATCGATGCGGATACTTCCAAAGAGTGCCTGCGGATCATGCATAAAACGATTAAGAAGGCCACCGAAGACATGGAGCGCTTTCGGTTCAATACCATGCTGGCGGCATTGATGGAATATACCAATACATTGAGCAAGGTGCTTGAAGCAGGAAGTATCCCTGCAGCAGAATGGAAAGAGGCCATAAAGGTATTGCTTAAATTGATGGCGCCTTCCACCCCTCATATGGCGGAGGAGCTATGGATGGAATTGGGCTATCAATACAGCATACATCAGCAGAAATGGCCTGCCTGGGATAAGGAACTGGCGGCTGATGAAGAGGTAACGCTGGTGGTCCAGATCAACGGCAAACTCAGAGATAAGCTGACAGTGCCCGTTGATATCAGCGAAGATGAAGCTGTTAAGCTGGCGTTCGCCCAGGAACGCATCCAGGGCTATGTACATGGAAAGAGTATCGCCAAAACGATTTACGTGCCGGGAAAACTGCTCAACTTCGTGCTGAAACCATAGGATGCTCGCTATCTATTCATTAATGTTTAAGGGGTGAAACTATGCTGGAACCGCTTTTAACGGAGAAACAAAAAGAATTAAGGGAGGAAGTACGAAGTTTCGTAAAATCAGTGCCCAAACAGCTGCTGCAAGATATGGACGCCGACAAGGTCCGCTACCCCAGGGAATACGTGGTCAACCTGGCCAAAAAGAACCTGCTGGGGCTTCGCTTTGATCCGGCATACGGAGGCAGGGGTTTAAAGTGGGTGGATGAGGCAATTGCGCTTGAAGAGATCGGTGTAATGGGCATGTCGCTGGGATGCCTTTTCTCGCTTGTCAGTATCGTAGGTGAGGCGCTGGACGTTTTCGGCACCGAAGATCAGAAGAAGAAATACCTTGCGCCGCTGTTGAAGGGCAAGATCTTCTGCGCAGAGGCGCTGACCGAGCCCAGGGGCGGATCGGATTTCTTCGGAGCTACAACTACCGCTGTACAGAAAGGTGATTACTATATCTTAAACGGGCAGAAGAGGTTCGTAGTGGGAGCCGATGGAGCGGATATTTTCCTCGTGTATGCCAGGACTGAGGGAGCGCCCGGGAAATCCATCAGCGCATTTATCGTTGAGAGGGACATGGGTGTGGAAGCCAAGTATATCTACGGTTTACTGGGCACGCGGGGCGGTGGCGCGGGACGCCTGGTATTCAAGGACACCAAAGTCCCTAAGGAGAACCTGGTGCTCGGCCTTAACAGGGGCGCAGATGTATTCAACCAGATGATGATACCGGAGAGGATGACCTCAGCTGCCGGGGCAGTGGGTCTGGCCAGGGCTGCGCTGGAGCTGGCTACAAGGTACAGCGACAAGCGGAAGGCCTTTGGGAGAAAGATACGTGAATTCGAGGGCGTCAGTTTCAGGATAGCAGACGCCATCATCAAGCTGGATGCCGCCAGTATGCTGGTTTACGGAGCGTCGGTGGCGGTTGATAAGATGGGCAGCACCGGCTACACAAGGCGTCTGGTTTCGGAAGCCAAGCGGTTTGCTACGGAGTCGTCCTGGGAGATAATCAACCACGCAATGCAGGTGGTAGGTGGGATCGGATATACAAACGTGTACCCTATCGAAAAGATGCTGAGAGATGCGCGGCTGTCTATTATCTGGACCGGCACCAGTGAGATTATGAATCTGATAATTCAGCATGAGTATTACAGGGAGACACTGGCAGCTTCGGCCAGCGTGCGCAATGTAGAGGAAGATGCCCAGGAAGCCCACGCTGACGATGAGAAAATCTACGAGTAGGAATGGAGACTGAGGGCGGAAAAGGACAGGCCGGCTTTGCGGGAAAGCATCGTACGCAACATCGAGATCCTGCGCGACAAGATCGAGAGTGCCTGTCGCAGGGGCAACAGGGATATATCGGAAGTAAAACTCATAGCTGTGGCCAAGAATTTTGACTCCCTTGCTGTCCGTGCGGCTTTTGATTGCGGATTGAGTGATTTCGGGGAGAACAGGGTACAGGAGGCTGTTAGTAAGTACGCCGATTTAGCAGACATAAGGAAGAAGCTAACACTGCATTACATCGGCCACCTGCAAAGCAACAAAGTCAGGGATGCCCTCTCAGTTGTTGACATAATACATAGCATCGATACGGTACGCCTGGCCGCCTTGCTGAGTGAAAAGGCGAGGAACCAGGTTCCCGTACTACTGGAGGTCAACCTGGCGGGGGAGCAAACAAAATATGGATTTTCACGAGAGGAGCTTGATCGGGCAGTAGCAGCAATTTCAGCCCTTCCCAATATCAAAATGCTGGGGCTTATGACTATTGCACCTGTTTCAAGCAACGCGGAAGATGCCAGGCTGGTGTTCGCCGCTCTGAAGAGCCTGAACTCGGGCTACGGCTTTGAGGAACTATCTATGGGTATGACAGATGATTTTGAGGTGGCCATTGAAGAAGGCGCCACTATGATAAGGATAGGGCGTGCCATATTCGGTGCAAGGAGCTGAATTATGAAGGTTGCTGTAATCGGGGGTGGGACTATGGGTGGGACGCTGATAAAGAGTATTCTGCGCGCCAGGCTGGCCGCAAAAGGCGATGTCATTGTCAGCGATGTTGCCGCAGAAAGGCGAGAGTCGGCACGTAAAAGGTACGGGGTAGCGGTTACCGACGATAATGCTGAGGCCATTAAAGGAGCTGACGTCATTGTTCTGGCTGTCAAACCGCAGGATATGGACGATGTGTTGGACCAGATGTCGGGACACCTGACCTCGCAATTGATCATATCGATTATTGCAGGGATCAAGCTTGAGACCATATCCCGCCGCCTCAAGTACAAAACGGTTGTACGCGCAATGCCCAACACGCCTGCGCACGTTGGCAGGGGCATGACCGTTTGGACATCATCGACTGGATTAACGGCTGAGAAACATGACATTGCCAGGCGGATACTGGCCTCTTTAGGCGAGGAGATGCACCTCAAGGATGAGAGATACCTCGATATGGCTACAGCCGTGAGCGGCAGCGGTCCTGCTTACGTGTTCCTTTTTATCGAGGCGCTGATCGATGCGGGCGTCCACATAGGCCTGCCCAGGGATACAGCGCAGAAACTTGTAATCGAAACCGTTGCCGGTTCAGCCGAGGCCATGAAAAAAATGGCAAGGCACCCTGCTGAGCTGAGGAACATGGTAACATCACCCGGTGGCACAACTACCGAGGCGCTGCTTTGTATGGAAAGCGGAGGCCTGCGCTCACTTATAATCAACGCGGTAACGGCTGCGTACCAAAAAGCCCGAAGCCTGGATGCAACATAGAGCGGAGAATAATCGGATCTGGAGCCTAACCGGCCGGGCGCTTGCGGCAATATAAGACAGTGCTTTTGGGGAAGATGTGATTGAGTCCGTTTTCCAGCCATCTGGTGTAACGGTGACCGCTATAAATATCCCAGACCAGGAATTTATAATACTGCGAAGGCACGAAAGCCCTCTCGTTTTTGAGCCCGAACAAGCCTTTTGACCACCAATATATGGAATGAAGCGCATGCTTGTACCTGACAGCGAAGATATCGAGGTCAAATTTCTTCAGCAACGCCATTATCTCAGATTGCCTGTAGATCCTGATATGCCCCCCGGGCGCATTATGATAGTCATCCGATATCTTCCAGCAAACCGATTCGGCGAAGTGTGACGGGACACTGACTGCCAGTATGCCGCCCGGCTTCAGCACGCGCGTGAACTCGGATACTGCTGCGGAGTCATCGGGCACATGCTCCAGCACTTCTGAGCACACCACCTTATCAAACAGCCCGTTCTCGAAAGGCAGGCTGGTCACGCTTCCGGAAACCAGGTGCCATGAGCCCACGGTCTCTCTTTTTTCGTCCATCGCGTGAAGCACGCACCAGGCTTGCTTCAGGCTGGGCTGATCGAGGTCGAATGCCACGGACCGCCCAGTGTTGACCTTGCATACCTGCCAGATGTGCCGGCCATGGCCGCAGCCTGCGTCGAGTATGGTTTCATTGCCGTTGATCTCAAGGAGATCAAGGTCGATAGTCAGCATATATAAATGTTATCCAGAGAATATATGTCGTTATTATGCCTGTGGCGTCTTGCCCGGGTGCAGCTTCTTCCACTTTTCCAGGAGCTGTTCCTTTGATTCCTGGTGGGCGGGGTCCGGCACACAGCAGTCAACGGGGCATACCTCGGCGCACTTGGGTTTGGCAAACCAGCCTATGCACTCGGTGCATTTAGCGGCTTCGATATTATAGATGGTCTCTCCCTCTTTAATAGCCTCGTTTTTACATTCCGCTTCACATGCACCGCAACTGATACAATCATCGGTTATCTTGTAAGCCATCCTAACGGCACCTCCAATAAAGTTTTAATGAGTTAAGACTAAATTTCTGCCAATATGCTACCAGATTTTAAGCTGGTTGAATAATATCAGGATAACAGCTTAGCCTTGAGGGCAGCGCTGACATGTGGCGGCACCATATCGTCGAGATTGCCGCCGAGCTTGATTATCTCTTTTAACAGGCTGGAACTCAGGAACTGGTAGCGAAGGTTGGCCATGAAACACACAAGCTCGATATCCGGGGCCAGCTTTTTGTTCATGAGGGCCATTTCAAACTCCCGCTCGAAATCGGAGCTGGCCCTCAGTCCCCTGACCAGCACCTGTGCCCCCGCTTTCCTGGCATATTCCACGGTTATACCTGCGTAGGAAGTCACCTGCACGTTCTTATATTCAACTACCGCTTTGCGGGCCAGGTCTACCCTTTCTTCAGCGGAAAAAAGCAACGATTTCATCGGTATGTCATATACACCGATTATCAACCTCTCGAATATGGATGACGCCCTCCTCACGATGTCCAGGTGTCCATTGGTTATGGGATCAAAGCTGCCAGGGTAGATTGCAACGGTCAAGATGCGGCCTCCTTCTGATAGATTGAGATACAGGTATCGCCATACCTTTTCTCTTTTATCTTGGACAGATCGTCATATCTGGCGTGCAGGGAGGAGCGCGCTGCATGCGATACGGTAATCAGCGTTTGCTCCGATATGAGCCTGGATTTAGCCAAACCGGTTAAAAGTTCCTCCATGTGTGTATCAGCATACGGCGGATCTAAAAATACCAGGTCATAGCTGTCCTCTAAAAAACTTATAGCTTTCATCGTCGGGCAACAGTATACATGAGCCCTGTCAATAAATCCCGTTTTTGCCAGATTTTGCTTTATGACCTGGCAACACCTGTTGTTCTGGTCGACAAAATCGACCCAGCCAATCTCGCGGCTCAACGCTTCCAAACCAAGCGCGCCGCTGCCGGCAAACAGGTCCAACCCCCGGTCCCACCTGTCGGCCATTGCGACCAGCATCGAGAATATTGCCTCGCGTACCTTATCGGTGGTCGGACGTACCAGCAGGCCGGGAAGTGTCCTGATTATCTGGCCCCTTGCGGAGCCTCCAGTAATACGCATTTTGGCTGATGTTAAGCTTAGCGACCGATGAAATAATGGTAATCCGAGACCTAATTATAATACTGTGCCTTATTCGTAAGTCAAACTCGTAAATTGGTTTTGACATCTTTTTATCAATTGTAATATACTAACCAACGGTTTTTGACAGGAGAACTGTAAAAGTGCTGGAACAGTACGGATACGTCGGGATTCTACTCATAGTTGCCGTTTTATTCACTGTCACTATCCCCATGCTGCCTATGCTATTGAAGAGGATAGGCTTGATTCCCGGCAAGCAGAATGCTACCAAGGTTAAACAGTATGAATGCGGCATGGAAACGGTGGGCAAGACTTGGGTACAGTACAACTTCAGATATTACTTCTTTGCAGTGCTCTTCGTGCTGCTTGATATGCTGACCATTTTCCTCTATCCCTGGGCGGTCAATGTCAAAGACCTCGGAGCTGGCGGGCTTGTTGCGGTGGGTATATTGTTGTTCGTCCTGACGGTTGGATACATTTATGCCTGGCGCAAAGGGGCCCTGCAGTGGAAATAGTCAGGCCGGACGTCTTCACCCCGCAGGAAGCCGACCTGGCTGACGGCAAGCTCATAAACACCTTCATAGAGAACTTCACCAGCCCGTATCCCGACCCCGATAAATGGCTGGATGAGGAGATCCACCGCAATGTACTGCTGACCACCGTGGATGCTGCAGTTGCCTGGGCAAGGCAACGCTCGATTTTCCCCTTGATCTTCGGAACTGCCTGCTGCGCTTTCGAGATGATTGCAGCATCCGGTCCCCGATTCGACCTATCCCGTTTTGGCATGGACATCATCCGCTTTTCGCCGCGCCAGGCGGATGTAATGCTGATCACAGGTACGATAACCTGGAAAATGGCTACGGCGGCGAGGATGATCTACGATCAGATGCCCGAACCCAAGTGGGTCATCGCGGTAGGGGCATGCGCTATCAGCGGCGGCACTTTCCGCGAATCGTACAGCGTTGTCCCCGGAGTCAACCGCATCATGCCGGTAGATGTATATGTTCCGGGCTGCCCGCCCAGACCGGAAGCTATGATCCATGGCATCAACCGGCTGCATGCCAAGATAGTCAAGGGAACGATAGACAATCCCAATTTAGCATTAAAGTAAGAGACAGGTAATCGCACTAAATGACAGTTGCCGTTAATACTGAAGAAACCGGGAAAAAGATTGCGGAAGCAATTCCCGGTTCCGTTGTTTCCAATGACAAGGGATCGCTTACAGTCGACAGCAAAGCGCTGCCGCAAGTGTCTGATTTCCTCAAGAATACCCAGGGATTGGAGTTCGATTATCTGACCGTCCTGACCGCTGTGGACTACCTCGACTATTTTGAGGTGATTTACCGCCTGGTATCCTTGAAAAATAACCAGAGTCTGATCCTTAAAACACGTGTCTATGGCAGGGAAAACCCCACTGTCCCGTCGGTCACCGGCACCTGGCGCGCTGCATATTACCAGGAACGCGAGATATTCGACCTTATGGGCATCAAGTTCGAAGGGCATCCCGACCTGAGAAGACTTCTTCTCTGGGAGGGCTTTAACGGACATCCTCTGCGGAGGGATTACCTGTAAAATGCCTATTAAGACTGAGAAATTTTATCTGAATGTCGGCCCGCAGCATCCGTCCACGCACGGCGTTTTCCGTTTGAGGCTATCGCTGGATGGTGAAGTGGTCACCGACGTAGAGCCTATTATCGGCTACCTGCACCGTGGCATAGAAAAGCTGGCCGAAAGCCGCACCTATACCCAGGTCATACCCCTGACCGACAGGCTGGATTACCTGGCTTCGATGACCGACAACGTAGCTTACTGCCTGGCCGTGGAAAAGCTGGCCGGCATCAAAGTCCCCGAGCGTGCCGAATATATCAGGGTGATTATCTCCGAGCTGATGCGCATCTCCAGCCATATGATGGCAGTTGGCTTCTATCTGAACGACTGCGGAGCATTCTTCACTCCCGTGCTCTACATGTGGCGCGAAAGAGAAAAGATCATCGACCTTTTCGATATGATCTGCGGACAACGCCTTCTGTATAACTACATGCGGGTAGGTGGTGTCAGCCAGGATATTTCGGACGCATTCATCCCGGCGGTTAAAAAGTTCGTGGCCGAAATGCCGCGATATATCGGGGAATACAATCAGCTCATCAAGCAGAATGAGATATTTCTGGCCCGCAGCAAGGGAGTAGGCATATTGCCCAGGGAAACTGCCATCGATATCGGCGCCAGCGGACCGGTACTGCGCGCCAGCGGCGTTAAATGGGACATCCGCAAGATGGACCCCTATTCTATTTACGACCGGTTTGATTTTGAGGTCCCGACCGGCGATGCAGGAGATTGCTATGACAGGTACTGGGTGCGCATACAGGAGATGATGCAGAGCCTGCGCATCATCGAGCAGGCAATTAACCAGTTGCCGGAGAAAGGTCCCGTATGTGCGGATGTGCCCCAGTTTTTCAGGCCGCCGCCGGGTGAAACGTACGGCTATATTGAAGCTCCTAAAGGCAATCTGGGTTTCTACATAGTAAGCGACGGTTCTATAGCGCCGTACAGGCTGCATATTTATCCCCCCACCCTGATTAACATCACAGCGCTGAAAGATATGATGATCGGGTGGAAGGTAGCCGATTTAATAATCATTTTCGGCAGCATGGATGTCGTACTGGGAGAGATAGACCGCTGATGACACTGCTCGATCAGTTTCAACTAATACTAAAATCAGCCGGCTGGCCTGACTGGGCGGTCTACCTGACGCCCGCCATTGTGGGCATCCTGATAATCATTATATTCGTGCTGACAGTAGTCATCGTGTTTATCTGGTGGGAACGGCGCCTGATCAGCCGCTTCCAGATCCGGCTGGGCCCCAACCGCTGCGGCCCTGAAGGCATCCTTCAGCCCATCGCCACGGCCATTAAGATCCTGCTGAAAGAAGATATCGTGCCGGAGAAAGCCGATAAGCTGATCCATTTCGTTGCGCCCATCATCGTATTTGTACCCATACTGCTGATTTTTGCCGTTATGCCGGTAGGGGAAGGCGCTATCCTGGTAGACCTGAATGTGGGCATCATCTATGTGATTGCCATCAGCTCGATATCGGTAATCGGCATTTTCATGGCCGCATGGGCATCGGGCAACAAATACTCATTTATATCAGGCATGCGCAGCATCGCCCAGATGGTCAGCTATGAGATACCGGTGGTCTTGTCCATCGTCGGCATCGCCCTGGTTACAGGCTCATTCTCCATGATCAAGATAGTTGAAGCGCAGAGTATACCGTTTATATTATTGCAGCCGCTGGGGTTCCTCATATTCTTCCTCGGTTCCCTGGCTGAAATGAACCGGTCGCCCTTCGATCTGTTGGAAGCTGATTCCGAGATTGTCGCCGGCTATCATATTGAATACTCCGGCATGAAATTTGCCATGTTCTATTTAGGTGAATACGGCGTGGCGTTGGCCTATTCAGGCATTATCACCACGCTTTTCCTGAGTGGGTGGCAGGGTCCTCTGCTGCCGCCGGTCCTGTGGTTTATCATCAAGGTCATGCTGGTATTCAGCGTCATTATCTGGATGCGTGCTACGTTACCCAGGATGAGGGTTGATCAGCTGATGTCGTTTGCCTGGAAGTTCCTGCTGCCAATGGCCGTAATCAATTTAGTAATCATTGCCATCGAGGTGTTGGTTATCCCGGCCTCACTGCAGTGGGTAATGATGATAGTGAACTTCGGTTTTGCCGCCGTGCTCATTCTGCTGTGGTCCAAACTGTTTACCTTAGGAGGTGGCAGGGTTGAAGTTTGAGCGGTACGGAATCGGCATAGTCAAGGGAATGGCCTTGACACTAAAGCATCTTTTCAGGGCGCCCATCACAGTTCAATACCCTGATGAGAAACTGAATATATCGCGCAGGACCCGGGGCAATGAACTGGTCTGGTACCCGGAAAAATGCACGGGATGCGGGACATGCACCAAGGCCTGTTTGCAGGGCAATATCATTCTGGTAACCCACCGGGGCGAGGAAAACAAGTTCATCGTGGATAAGTTTGAGCTAGATTCAGGCCGCTGCATCTTCTGCGGTCTGTGTGTCGAATCATGCCCGTACAATGCATTGGCCATGGGATTGAACTACGAATGCGCCAAGTACACTCGTGGAGATCTTATTTTAAGTAAGGAAAAATTGATGGTTTCACATGATCATCAGCCCAGCGCATATTTCAGGCCACAGTTTGAAGATCAGTTGCCCGAACAGAGCCTGCTGCTATACGACAGGGCCAAAGGCGGCCAGAAATTGAGTTTCCTGCCGTTGAGCAAGCGAAAGAGGGGTCCCGGTGCTTGAGATAGTATTTGCCCTGCTGTCAGTCATTGCGGTAGCGTCAGCCATCGCGGTCATCGTGGTGCGCGACATCTTCCGCGCTGCCCTATGCTTGATACTCCTGTTCATGACGGTTGCCGGTATTTACCTGCTGCTGCATGCCGACTTTCTGGCTATCGTTCAGATACTTGTCTACGTGGGGGCCATCTCCATATTGATAATCGTGGCCACTATGCTCACGCGTGACGCCAGGCAGGGGCAGCCTCTGGGCAACCTCAAGTATGCGGCCGTTGCCGTGTCGGCGCTTCTATTGGCCGCGATTGTTTTCGGGATCATAAACACTGTGTTCGTGATGCCGGATAACGCCCCGCTGCAGGAAACCATTAAGCCGTTGGGTAAGGCCCTCTTCGGCGACAGCGGTTACCTTTTAACCGTGGAGATAGCGGCCGTGATGCTGCTCTCAGCGATACTTGGCGCAATTGCGGTAATCAGGGAGAAATAATGTTTAGCGCTGGATTGGATCAATACCTGATATTATCGGCGGTGCTCTTCTGCATAGGGCTCTTCGGGGTGCTGACGCAGCGGAACGTGATAAAAATAATCATGTGCCTAGAGATAATGTTGAACGCGGTGAATATATCCTTAATAGCCTTTTCGCAATACGTCACACCGGTAGCATTGACCGGGCAAATCTTTGCCATCTTTGTCATGGTAGTGGCAGCGGCCGAAGTGGCCGTGGGCATAGCCATCATTTTCACCGTCTACCGGAATCGCGAAAGCGTGGACATAGAGAATTTTAATATATTGAAATGGTAACGATATGTGGGTTCAAGTTAAAAGCGCACCGAATCTGATGATAGCCGAGATGTGGAAGGAATTCTTCGAGGGCGAAGGGATTCCCACCCGGCTGTTGCCCGATTCCGACAAACTGGAGATGAGGGAATCGGTCCCGTACAAGATATACGTCTCCGGAGAACGGGTACATGTCATCGAGGAGGTCTTGAGGAAACTATAATGCCGACACAGGTTCCCTGGCTTATTTTCTTAATACCCTTCCTGTCCTTCCTGTTTATCGGGCTGGTGCTCAGGCCTTTGCTGAACAAAAAGCCCCTGATAGGCGGGTATATAACGATCGGCGCGGTCGGCATATCTTTCGCGCTGTCGGTATGGTTGCTGAGCGCTGTCATCGCCGCCCCGGGTCATGTCCTGCCTGTAGATGATATCGAATGGGCTGTCGTGGGTAACCTCAGCATACATATAGGAGTCCTGGTTGATTCGTTGACCGCCGTAATGGTGCTGGTGGTCACTTTCGTCAGCCTGATGGTGCAGATTTATTCGCAGGGCTATATGAAGGGTGATGCCGGCTACCTCAGATATTATGCGTGCATGTCTCTCTTCACTGCCTGTATGCTGGGCCTGGTTCTGGCCGACAACATCCTTTTCATGTTTGTTTTCTGGGAGGGAGTTGGCCTCGGCTCATACCTGCTCATCGGCTTCTGGTTCCATAAACCGTCAGCGGCCAATGCAGCCAAGAAAGCCTTTATCGTGACGCGGTTGGGAGATTTCGGTTTCCTGGCTGCCATATTAGTACTGTATTCACAGACAGGCACATTCGATACTGAGGCGCTCTACAAGATCGTGGCTACGGGAGCGTTGGCCGGGACCACGCTGACCTGGGTTGCTATCGGCATCTTCTCGGGAGCGGCCGGCAAATCCGCCCAGTTCCCTCTGCACGTCTGGCTGCCTGATGCCATGGAGGGTCCTACACCGGTGAGCGCCCTCATACATGCCGCCACCATGGTTGCGGCAGGAGTGTTCCTGGTCGCCCGGTTCTACCCCATGTTTGAGCACTCTCAGGAGGCCATGCTGACTGTAGGCATTATCGGGGCTTTCACCGCCATTTTCGCTGCCAGCATGGGCCTGGTCATGAACGATATCAAGCGTGTGTTGGCCTATTCAACAATCAGCCAGCTCGGTTTCATGATGGTGGGACTGGGTGTCGGCAGTGTGGCCATCGGCATCTTCCACCTTTTCACCCATGCGTTCTTCAAAGCACTGCTGTTCCTGGGTTCCGGCAGCGTTAACCACGGCACCGGCACCTTTGATATGAGATTGATGGGCGGTCTGAGAAAGGCTATGCCCTGGACCTATATCACTTTCGTTATCGGCGCACTCAGCCTTGCCGGTATCTGGCCGCTGGCAGGCTTCTGGAGCAAGGATGAGATACTGGTCTCGATATTCGATAAACAGCCGATATTATTCATCCTGTGCATTATTACCGTTTTCATGACGGCTTTCTACATGTTCCGTGCGGTATTTATGACGTTCCACGGAGAGTACAGGGGTGGCGCTCAGCCTGAACACGGCGCGCACGGCGATTCTCATTCGCACGGGCCGCATGAGTCACCCATGGTAATGGTCATTCCGCTGGTCCTGCTGTCGGTACTCGCTGTCTGTGCCGGCTGGATCAACGTCACCGGCCTGTTCAACCAGTTCATGGGTGAGGGAGAAGGGCATGAGATCAGCTTTGCGACGGGCTTTTTCGGGGTGCTCACACACCCGCTGCCGCTGATAGCGTTGGCAATTGCCATACTGGGAATATTCCTGGCCTATGCCATGTACTGCGCAAAATGGATCTCACCTGAAAAGATCGGCAATGCATTTAAACCTATATACATAATGCTGTCACGCAAGTACTGGATGGACGAGCTGTACGAGAACGTCATCGTTAAGACCATTCTGTACAACGGCATTTTCAAGGTGATGGCTATGTTCGACTCGAGTGTGGTAGATGGCACGGTAAACGGGGCCGCACAGGGCACTGCCGCTATGGGCGGGGCTCTCCGCAAGTTACAGACGGGACAAACACAGTTGTACGTAATCAGCATTGCAATTGGCGCTATAGCAATAGTTGCCTGTATATATTTATTCAGCTGAGGTAAATGGCTTTGAATCTGAATTTGTTGAGCTGGATCATTTTTCTGCCGGTCATCGGTATAATCGTCCTTGCTATCGTACCCAGGCCGGGGCAGAAGATGGTCAGATCGATTGCCCTTGCGGCAGCTATGGCCTCTTTCATATTGTCGATTATAGTCTTCATAATGTTCGACAGGTCTGCCTCGGCTATCGGGCAGATGCAGTTCGTTGAAAAGATACCCTGGATACCGGCCATTAATTCGTTCTATCACCTGGGCGTCGACGGCTTGAGCCTTCCCCTTGTCATACTTATGACTTTCCTTGGCGTGGTATCGGTCCTCGTTTCCTGGAAGATACAGCTGCGTCCCAAGCAGTATTTCATCTGGATACTCATGCTGGAGAGCAGCATTCTGGGCGTTTTCTGCTCTCTGGACCTCATCCTGTTTTTCCTCTTCTGGGAGCTGGAACTGATACCGATGTTCTTCCTCATCTCCATCTGGGGAAGCGGGCGCAAAGAATATGCCGCTTACAAGTACCTTATATATACACTGGTGGGCAGCGCGTTCATGCTGTCCGGCATTCTGTGCGTTTACTTCATCACTCATACATTTGATATGACTGCGCTGGCCGGCATACAGATCGCCTCGTCGTTTATACCGTTGACGGTTCTCTTCTTCCTGCTTATCGTCGGCTTCGCCATCAAGCTGCCGGTCTTCCCCCTGCACACCTGGCTGCCCGATGCGCATACCAATGCGCCCACGGCTGCCAGCGTCATCCTGGCCGGCGCGCTGCTTAAGATGGGCGGCTACGGTATGATACGCCTCTGCGTGAGTATGCTGCCCCAGGTGGCGGTACAATATGCTCCTGTCATGCTCACGCTGGCCGTTATCGGGGTTATCTACGGCGCGGCGGTCACAATCAGGCAGACAGATCTAAAAAGACTTATCGCGTATAGCAGCGTCAGCCATATGGGCTATGTGCTGCTCGGCATCTTTGCCCTGGACCAGGTCAGCCTGGTGGGCGCCAGCCTGCAGATGTTCAGCCATGGTGTGATTACCGGACTGCTCTTTGCCATGGTAGGGCTGGTGTACGACAAGACACACACCCGGGACCTGAACAATTTAAGCGGTTTGGCCCGCCAGATGCCGATCATTGTGGTTGTATTCAGCATTGCCGGGCTTGCTTCCCTCGGACTGCCGGGCACGGCCGGATTTGCGGCCGAGTTCATAACGTTCGCAGGCAGCTTCGCCAGCACGGTGGTCGCCGGGATGCAGGTATTCACACTTATAGCGGTGTTCGGCATAGTTATCACATCCGGCTATATACTCTGGATGCTGCAGAGGGTCTTCTACGGTCACCCGCTGGATAAGTACAAAGGCGTGGGCGACGCTGATTCGGTCGAGATGATAAGCACCTTCTCTTTCGTGGCCGTTATTATGGCGGTGGGTATTTACCCTGCTGTGCTGACGAATGTAATAAATATGGGAATAGCGCCCATTGCCAAGCTGATAGGTATGTAAAATTATGAATCTTCCGAATGGTTTAGATAGATGATAATGGATCAGATTAAATATATTGCGCCGGAGTTAAGCCTGCTATGCTTTGCCCTACTTATCATCATGCTGGACCTGTTCATCTCCAATAAGAGGGCGCTCCCTATCATTGCAGTTGCCGGCGCGCTGCTTTCTGCTTTCTTCGTACTCATGCTCTGGGGCAGCCAGGCGACCGAGGCTTTTTACCGGACCATTGCCATAGACCAGTTCGGCCTGTTTTTCAAGCTCCTTATACTGGCATCGGTAGTCCTGGTTGTACTGGCTTCAAATAAATACGTTGCCAAGTTCGAGAAATTCCAGGGCGAATTCTACGCGTTGCTGATGCTGTCTGCCATCGGACTGATGTTGCTTGTTTCGGCCATAAACCTTATAACCATCTTTGTTGCCCTGGAGTTGAGCAGCATCTCGCTGTACGTACTGGTCAGCTTCCTCAAGGATGGAAAATCCAGCGAAGCCGGGCTGAAGTACCTTATCCTGGGGTCCGTTGCCTCGGCTGTGCTGCTTTACGGTATGGCATTGGTATTTGGCATGACCGGAAACACCTGTCTCACCTGCATCGCCAATTATATCAAGGGTATGCCGGAAGACAGCCTCTTGAGCGTGCCTGCCCTTCTGGTGGGGCTGGTTTTAGTGATAGCGGGGTTCGGCTTCAAGATCGCCAGCGTGCCATTCCAGATGTGGGTACCTGATGTTTACGAGGGAGCTCCCACACCGATAACCGCCTATCTTTCAGTAGCCAGCAAAGCTGCGGGATTTGCCGTCATCGCGCGCATCCTCATGACCGCATTCGGTATGCCTGCATGGTTGCATAACGAGTGGGCTGTGATCATAGCCGTGCTGGCTGCCGTTACCATGACGGTAGGCAACGTGACGGCGCTGGTCCAGACCAATATTAAAAGAATGCTGGGATATTCCAGCATTGCGCAGGCCGGGTACCTGATGGTCGGACTGGCTGCGATAGGGATGGGATCACAGGTGGATGCGAATGTGCGAAGCGGGCTGCTTTTCTTCTTGCTCAGCTATACGCTGACCAACCTAGGGGCCTTCATTGCCATCATAGCGATATCCAACAAGATTAACAGTGACGAGATAGCAGATTATACGGGCATGGGCAAACGTGCTCCCATGCTGGCCGTGGCCCTGACGCTGTGCATGGTCTCGCTCACAGGTCTGCCGCCCACAGCCGGACTGATAGCCAAGATCTACATATTCAGTGGCGCAGTCGACCAGGGCCTGTTGTGGCTGGTCATCATAGCGGTAATCAACAGTTGTATATCTGCATACTACTATTTCAAGGTGGTCAAGGTCATGTGGATGGGCGAACCTGCTTCCCCGGACAGTGTGACGTCATCCTGGCCCGAGTGGCTGGCCCTTGCCCTGTGCTGCATCCCCGTCGTCGTAATAGGTGTACTCCCGGGCGCCTTCATCGCGCTGGCCCAGAGCGCTTCGTCTTTATTCGGAATCTAGGCTACTGGTTAGTCGCGGCTATATGTGAAACAGCCGGTGCCTTCTTGTTGTAATTCGTATTTTCCGTCAGATGCCATATTTGTGTCATATTTGACACTGCAAGTAGCTTATGATAGTCTGCTGCTCTGTGAAAAGGATAGGCATTTTATATCATCCCAAGGTGCGGAAATCGGAAATCTTCGCCCGCGATATCGAGAAATTCCTGCAAGGGAAGGATATCCAGTGCTGGATTCACTCGTCCTGGGACGAGGGGGAGGCCAGGAGTTCACTGGCCGGTTCAGACCTTGTCGTCAGCGTAGGCGGTGACGGCACTATTCTGCGCGCCGCGCGAATAATCTTCCCGCTTGAAATACCCATCGTGGGTGTAAATTTCGGCAACCTGGGATTCATGGCTGAGCTGGAGGCTGAGGAGGCCCGAGACAAGCTTGTTGAGATTATCGGTGGCAAGGGATGGATAGAGAAGAGAGCCGTCCTGAAAGCTGTCGTAAGGTCCTCAGGAAATACCTATCATGCTCTTAATGACGTGGTGATCGGGAGGGGCAGGTTCCTGCGCCTGATAAACGTGGAAGTATCCATTGACGGGCAGGTTTTTACGACCTACCGCGCGGATGCAGTCATGGTATCCACCGCCACAGGCAGCACGGGCTACTCACTGGCTGCCAACGGGCCCATACTGTACCCGGAATCACGCGATATCCTGGTGAAGGCAGTCTGCCCTCATCTAAGTATGGATAAGGCCATTGTGTTGGCGCCGTCTGCAAAAATCGCGCTCAAGGCCTTCACCAACCACGAAGCCATGATAAGTATGGACGGTCAGGTAGAAGAGCAGTTGAAAGACGGCGACGCGGTTGACGTGTGCATGGCGGAGCCGACTATTAGATTTCTGCGTCTGAGATCAAGGGATAGTTTTTATCAGACGCTGGTATCCAAGCTTAAAGGAAAATCGTTATGAAAGTAGAGAAAGCAACAATCAATGATGTCAAGAAAATGCACGAGCTGGTTAATAAGTTCGCCGGCAAAGGGGAGATGCTGCCCCGCGCGCTCAGCGAGATATATGAAAACCTGCGTGATTTTTTCGTCATACGTGATACGGGTGGCGGCGTTATCGCCTGCGTAGCCCTGCACATAAGCTGGGCCGACCTGGCTGAAATAAAAGCGCTGGCGGTTGATGAGAGCAAGCATAAAAAGGGCATGGGGGCAGCACTCATTAAGGCTTGCGTTAGCGAATCCAGGTCGCTGGGCATCCCACGCATATTTTGTCTGACATATAAGCCGGGCTTTTTCCAGAAACAAGGATTTAAAACGGTTGAGAAGACGGAGCTGCCGCGAAAAATCTGGGCAGAATGCTACAGTTGCCCTAAATTTCCGGACTGCGATGAAGTGGCGCTCGTAATGGATGTAGCGGTGAGCTGATGAGCAAGGAGAAACTGCTATCGTCCAGGACGGTTTTCGAGGGACGTGCGGTAAAGCTGATACTAAGCACGGTTGAGAAGAGTACAGGTGAAACCGTTACCCGGGAGATCGTAGAACACCGTGATGCTATCGCGGCGGTGGTGGTGGATCAACATGGTCGTGTCGTCATGGTCAAGCAGTTCAGAGTGCCCACCGGCGAAGACCTGCTTGAAATCCCCGCCGGTGTCATGGAGGATGGCGAGAGTCCTGAAGAATGTGTCAGGCGTGAATTGCAGGAGGAGATAGGATATCTTCCTCAAAAGATAACCAGGCTGGGTGGATTTTACCCGGCGCCCGGTTATTGCACCGAATTTATTAATGTATTCCTGGCCGCAGAATTAAGAGAGAGCCGGCTGGTAGCTGAAGACACGGATGAGATCGAGGTGGTGAGAGTGCCTGTAGCGAAGATAGCCGGCATGATCGACAGTGGCGAGATCTGCGATGCCAAGAGCGTTGCCGGCCTTTTGAAATATCTTTCTATGTTGACGTAACTAGGTTACCTTTTCCTGTGAGCGGCTTTGCCGCTATCGTAAAGGTCCCCGCCGTAGATATCATTTATCACAACGGCCGGGAAGTCCTCGACCTCCAAGCGATATATGGCTTCCGCTCCCAGTTCCGGATAGGCAACCACGTCAATCTTCTTTATCGTACGGGAAAGCAGGGCGCCGGCGCCTCCTATGGCTGCAAGGTAAACGGCCCGATGCTTCATCAGTTTATCCCTGACCTCCGCCGATCTTCTCCCCTTGCCAATGACACATTTTAATCCATGCTCAAGGAGGGCCGGGGTGTATTTATCCATGCGGCTGCTTGTGGTGGGGCCGGCTGAGCCGACGATATGGCCGGGCCTGGCAGGCGCCGGTCCCGTGTAATATATAGTCTGCCCCTCCAGGTCAAACGGTAGGTCTGCCCTGTCAGCCAGGGCTGCAACGATCAATTTATGCGAGGCGTCGCGCGCGGTCAGCATGCTGCCTGTTAACAGTAAGCTGTCTCCACACTTTAATAACCCGATGTCTTTATCCGATATCGGCAGAGCAATGCGTTTTACCTTCATGTCTAAAGCAGCGCTTCCTTGTGCCGCGAACACCAGCACTGCAAATTGACAGCCACAGGCAGGCTGGCAATGTGGGCCGAAAATACCTCGATATGTACGGCCAGGGCGGTTACACTGCCCCCGTATCCCATCGGTCCTATACCCAGCCTGTTAACGGCTGTCAGTATCTCTTTTTCCAGCCCTTTTATTTCAGGGTCCTTATTGTGGGCCCCGGTCTTACGTAGCAGTGATTTCTTGGCCAGGAGCATGGTCTGCTCGGACGTGCCGCCTATCCCGATACCAATTATCAGCGGCGGGCATGCGTTGCATCCGCATTCATCAACCAGGTTGGTCACGTAATCTACTATACCTTCGCGTCCACTGGAAGGCGGCAGCACCGTGAGCCTCGAGCAATTCTCCGCGCCGCCGCCTTTGGGCAGGACGCATATCCGCAGGTTCTCGCCCGGCAGCATTTCGCTATGAATAACGGCGGGAGTGTTGTCACACGTATTCTCCCTGGCTGAAAAGGGCCTGTTTACCATAGACTTGCGCAGATACCCCCGGTCATAGCCCTTCCTCACCCCTTCGTTGACCGCTGCAGAGAGCTCGCCGCCGACTATATGGACCTCCTGGCCGATCTCCATGAAAACTACTGCCGTGCCGGTATCCTGGCATATTGGCAAGAGGTGATCGCCCGCCATACCGATATTTTCCAGGATGACATCAATAGTTTGCTTCCCTAGGGGTGACTTCTCCATCCTTCCCGCCCGTTTCAATGACGCGACGACGTCGGGCGGTAAATGGATGCAGGCGTCCTGGAAAAGGGATGCGATGGTCTCTGTTATCGTGCGGCACTGGATTCTTCGCATAACACTGTTGATCCGGGATCGTGCTGATTGTCTCCGCGCTGATTATATTACTTTTTGAGCTTTTCTATAATTGCATCCGCGACCTGAGAGGTACCCGCGCTGGGCTCGTTGCGGTCCCTGCGCAGGTCATAAGTAACATTCTTCCCCTCGGCTATTACAGCACTTATGGCTGCCTCCATCCTGTCAGCGGCGGACGTCTCATCGAGGTATCTCAGCATGAGGACTGCCGAGAGCATCTGTGCCATAGGGCTGACCTTGTTCATGCCGGTGTATTTGGGGGCGCTTCCGTGCGTAGGCTCGAAAATGGCCAGGTCCTGCCCGATATTGGCGCCGGGGGCCAATCCAAGGCCGCCCACCAATCCTGCGCACAGGTCTGAGATGATGTCCCCGTAGAGGTTGGGCAACACCAGCGTATCGAAACGCTGCGGATTCCTGACAAGTTGCATACACAGGGCATCAACCAGTACCTCTTCATACTCTATATCAGGGTATGCTTTGGCCACCTCTCTGGCAGTGGATAAAAACAATCCGTCGGTATATTTCATGATATTGGCCTTGGTTATGGCCGAAACTTTCTTGCGGCCATATTTACGCGCGTAATCGAAGGCATATTTAACGATACGGCGTGATCCATGCTCTGAGATGGCCTTAATGCTGTATCCGGAATTCTTGTCCAGGCCGCCCTTGAAGCTCTGCATGATCAGATCGTAAAGCTGCACCGCTTCAGGTGTGCCCCTGGCGAACTCGATCCCGATATAGAGATCTTCGGTATTCTCCCTGACTATTACCAGGTCGACGTCCCTGTACAGTGTTGTCACCACACCAGGGTAGCTTTTGCAGGGCCTCAGGCAGGCGTAAAGGTCCAGCTGTTTGCGCAGGGCCACGTTTACACTGCGGAAACCCTTCCCGATGGGCGTGGTTACGGGGCCTTTGAGCGCCACCTTGTTCTTCCGTATCGACTCGAGGGTGATATCGGGCAGCGGTGTCCCGTATTTCTCCACGGCTGCTTCGCCCACGGTATGGACTTCCCACTCAAAGGCGACACCGGTAGCCTCCAATACGCGGGTAGTAGCCCTGGTTATCTCAGGACCGATGCCGTCGCCGGGAATTAGCGTGATGCGGTATGCCATTTTACATAATCTCCGACACCAACAATTTTCAGAGCTTCAAATCTCCGTGCTTGTTGATGTAGGGGATCAACCCTCCCTCGTTTAATATGCTCAACATGGTCGGTGGTATCTTTGTGAAGTTGTAAGTCTCATTACTGGTGACATTGCGGATAAGTCCTTTGTCCATGTCGATCTCGAGGCTGTCACCTTCGGCTATACCGTCTGTCGGGCAGATCAGTACAGGTACGCCCTGGTTGATTGCATTCCTGAAGAAGATGCGTGCGAATGACTTGGCCAGTATGGCACTTACGCCGGCCATCTTTATCACCAGCGGGGCGTGTTCCCGGCTGGACCCGAGGCCGAAGTTAGACCCAGCCACGATAAAATCCCCGGGCTGAACGTGCTTGATGAACTCGGGGTTGGCGTCCTCCATGGCATGTTTTGCCAGCTCGGTAAGATTGCTGCGAAGGTGTGCGTATTTACCCGCGATGATCAGGTCGGTGGATATGTCGTCACCGAATTTAAACGCCCTCCCTTTGAGAGTGGTCAGCGCCATCACTCCACCTCTCTCGGATCAGTTATTCTTCCGGTCAGGGCCGACGCAGCGGCAGTTGCCGTGCTTGCCAGATATATCAGACCCACCGGATTGCCCATGCGGCCCTTGAAGTTGCGGTTGGCTGTAGAGAGGCATACTTCATTGTCTCCCAGTGCCCCCTGGTGCAGGCCCAGGCAGCCGGCGCAGCCCGGCGGAAGGATAATACCCCCTGCCTCAACAATCGTTCGGATATGACCTGCATTGATGGATTCTGTATATATTTTCCTTGAGGCGGGGCAGACGATCAGCCGGACCCCTGTGTGAACCTTCTTATCTTTCAGTATGGAAGCTGCCTCGGCCATGTCCTCCAACCGCCCGTTAGTGCATGTGCCTATGAACACCTGGTGTATGCGGACATCGCTGAGCGATTTTGCGGTGGCGGTGTTGTCCACTGTGTGGGGCATGGAGACCATCGGTTCCAACTTGTCTGCCGCTACCTTGATAATGCGCTCGTATACAGCATCGCTATCCGCCGCTATGGGAGTAAATTCCTTTCCCCGGCCCTGACTTTTCAGGTATTTTTCGGTAACACGGTCCGAGGGGAAGAGCCCCACCTTTGCGCCGGCCTCTATGGCCATATTTGAGACCGTTAATCTTTGCCATACGGGCATATCGCCGGCGGCACTGCCCATAAATTCCAGTGCCTTATAGGTTGCGCCATCGGCTCCTATAGTACCGATCAGGTACAGGACCAGGTCTTTGGCGCCCACTCTTCGACTGAACTTTCCAGTCACCTCGATCCCGATCGTCTCGGGTACTCTGAACCAGGTTTTGCCTAATGACATTGCCACCGCCACATCGCTTGATCCCATGCCGGTGGCAAATGCTCCCAGCGCACCGGCGGTTACGGTGTGGGAATCGGCACCGACTATGACGTCGCCGGGCCTGGCCAACTGCTCGGCCACGATCTGGTGGCAGACGCCGCTGCCGGCGTCAAATAGCAGGCAGCCCGTCTCGGCAGCGAACTCCCTGATAAAGATATGATCATTTGAAAGTTGACGGTTAGGGCTGGGGCTAGCATGATCGATGAAAAGGGCTGTCCTCCGGGGTGAGGCCAGTGTCTGCTTGTTGCCGGATTTGAACTGCCTGATGGTGAGCGGTCCGGTTGTGTCCTGTACAAACACCAGGTCCACCGGTGATATGACGATATCGCCTGCCCTGGCATCAGTGCCCGATTTGACGCTTAATATTTTTTCACTGATTGTTTTGCCCATGCAAATATATCCTGAAGCTGTGTCTACTAAGAAGTATAGAGGGTACATTTTAACATAATTGACGTGCATTTGAATAAGGACACCGCACGGCGACTCAAGGCAAATGGTAAAATACAATTGTATGTGTGTGACGGAGATATATAGGGACTGGTCTTCGGACCTGTGTGTTCCCGTGTAACTGGAGAAAAGCTGATTATGAAATCACCCGGTATAACATCCTGTGGGAATAGTATTTTCAAATGGGGTCAGCGCACTTATATTATGGGCATTATCAACCTTTCTCCCGATTCATTCTCGGGAGACGGGTGCGCATCTCTCGATGCAGCTTTGCAGAAAGCGCGGCAAATGGTGGAAGATGGCGCTGACATCATCGACGTTGGTGGTGAATCTACCAGGCCGGATGCAAGTCCCGTATCAGTGGATGAGGAGATCCGCAGGGTCATACCGTTTGTTGCCGCAATCTCCGGCCGGATCGGAGTACCCGTCAGTGTTGATACGTATAAACACGACGTTGCGTTGCGGGCGCTGGAGGCCGGCGCCTGCATGATCAATGATGTATCCGGCGTCAACATGCAACCGGGCATGGTTGAGCTGGCAGCCGCAAAGGATGTCCCGATCATTTTGACCAGCAACCAGAGGGGACAAACTGTTGCTAATATTTTGGAATCCGTGATATCACAACTACAGGGTCTTATCGAACGCGCAGACCGCGCCGGCGTCAGGAAAGAGAATATAATTGTCGATCCGGGTATAGGGTTTGGCAAAACTGTGGGCCAGAACCTTGAGATCGTCAGACACCTGGACGAGTTGAAGGTGTTGGGACGCCCGGTGTTGCTGGGGACCTCGCGCAAATCCTTTATCGCTGCAGTTGCGGGCGCCTCGCCTGAGGAACGTTACCTGGGCACGGCAGCTTCGGTAGCTATAGGCATCAGCAGAGGCGCCGATATGGTAAGGGTGCACGATGTGAAGCAGATGAAGCTGATCTGCCGCATGAGCGACGCCATAGCGGGAAGGATCGAGGTGTGATGACCCGGTCATATATCGGCCTGGGATCGAACATGAGAGACCGGGAGGCCAACCTGGGTAAGGCCGTAGACCTGATAGCGCAGAGCGCCCGCATACTGATGACCTCTTCACTTTACCTGACGGAGCCCGAGGGGCATAAAGACCAGCCTGACTTCCTTAACAGTGTAGCCTGTATCGATACAGATCTTAATGCAGGGGAATTGCTGAAGATATTGAATGGTATAGAGATGAAAATGGGCAGGGAACGGCCGTTTTCCGGCGCGCCGCGTTTGATCGACCTGGACCTGCTTTTATATGATGGCGCTATAATTAATGAGCCGGGCCTTGAGGTTCCCCATCCCCGGATGCACCTGAGGTCATTCGTACTGGTCCCGATGGTTGAGATAGCTCCCGAGTTCATTCACCCGGTTATACATAAAAACATGAAGGAATTGCTGGCGGGATTGCCACAGGGTTACCGGATCGAAAAGTGGGTTACCAATAAAGACAAGGGGTCAGGTTGAATATGTATACTATCGCTGTTGAGAAGAGTTTTGACGCCGCCCACTACCTGCGTGGTTACGGTGGAAAATGCGAGCAGCTTCACGGGCACAGGTTCAAGGTAGTGGTAAGGTTGAAGTGCCGGGAGCTTAACGACGTGGGGCTTGCCTACGACTTTACCCTTTTGAAAGGGCAGGTAATGGAGATAATCGGAAAATATGATCACCAGTGCCTCAACGATATCAGTCCTTTCGACCAGATCAACCCATCGTCGGAGAACATTGCCTCTACCATCTATAGTAGTCTGGCGCCGGCCTTTAAGGGGGATATCGGGCTGGACAGTGTGGAGGTCTGGGAATCGCCGGAATCATGCGCCCTGTATCGCCCGGGATAGAATATCAGGCGTTCATCTCGGGCGGAAGAAGGTTGGGAATACTGTCTTTAATCGAGTAAGTGTGGTTGCATTTAGCGCAGAAAAGCGAGCCTGCGATAATCTCCACATCGTTCTTTTCCGTGACCTTGAGGTCGAGGGATCCCTTGCAAACCGGGCAGACGATTATCTCCATTATCGATTCTTTCATCTTCTCTATCTTTATCCTTCGTAAGCTACTTTCAAAATAAGCGGTCGGAATCGGATTCTCCGGGTGAATATTCTAACATATCCGGCAGCGCTACTTGTTCTTGAAGAGGGGTGAAATCACCTTGAACTCAGGTATGCCTGCCCTCTTCAAAAGCTGGAACACAGCTATCTCCGTGGTTGTGATGACGGCGCCCGCGTCCCGCATATATTTTAATGCGTTTTTCCAGTCGGTTTTGTATCTTGAGCACACGGCGTCGCTGATGACGTGGACGAAATAACCCTGTTCCACCAGGTCGATTACGGACTGCAGCACGCAGACGTGAGATTCGATGCCGGCCACCATGACGTATTTCTTATTCAGCCGTGGAAAAGTGTCTTGAAAAACCGGATCGCCCCAGCAGCTGAAGCTCAGCTTGTCGATCGGCTTGTATCGCTCCTTCAAGTTGGCCTTAACGGGATCTACGGTATTGCCGAGTCCCTTACTGTATTGCTCGGTAACGATCACCGGTACCTGCATGGTTTCACACGATGTGACCATAAGGTTCACGTTGTTTTCGCAATTGCTGTAGACATCCTTTTGCATGGCGACCGCGAGGTTGCTCTGAAAGTCGATCAGCAGAAAAACTGAATTGGCTGCTTCTATCTTGTACTTGTCCATGCTGTTGATGACCTCCTCGAATAAGAGAATACCTGCTGATATTACAAAGGAACGGCGGGCTGTGTCAAAACCGTGCTATTTGCCTGCGTATCCGTATATGAGATATCATTCCATGAGGACGGCATAACAGTTGATTCCAGATGGGTGAATCGAGGAGAGGATACTATGAAGATTGAGCATGTAAGCGGAAAAAATGCGGGAAAGCTCATGCTGTATGCCCTGAGCACCTGCATATGGTGCAGGAAAACCAAGCAACTGCTGACGGACCTGGGTGTGGAATACGACTATTTATTCGTTGACCTGCTGCAGGGGCAGGAGAAGGAACAGGCTATCGCACTGATAGAAAAATGGAATCCCGATTGCTCATTTCCAACCCTGGTAATAGATGACAGCAAATGCATCATCGGTTTCAAGGAGAAAGAGATCAGGGAGGCCCTTAAACTGTGAGCCCGTCGGATTCTTTTACACCGGAAGTCGAAAAGGCCTACGAAGAGATCAGTAAGGACGCCGTAGCGGGCGGATACCGTGTTAACCCGGATGCGGACTTCGCCCGCGGCCTGGTAAGCGGTCTGCTGGTAAACCAGCAGAGGTACGGGTATCAGTCTTGTCCGTGCCGTCTGGCCAGCGGGAAAAAAGAAGAGGACCTGGACATCATATGCCCGTGTGATTACCGTGACCAGGATGTGGTTGAGTACGGCGCCTGCTACTGTGCCCTGTACGTATCCCAGGAAGTACTTGACGGAAAACGGGAGTTAACATCAATTCCCGAGAGACGGCCCCCACGGTCTTTGCGCAACAAAGCTGCTTCCGCCGGCCCTGCCGGCCCATTAAAAGTGCCCTTGCCGGTCTGGCGCTGCAAGGTGTGCGGTTACCTCTGCGCCCGGGACGGCCCGCCGGAGATTTGTCCCATATGCAAAGCCAAAAAGGAAAGGTTCGAGCGGTTTCTCTAGGAACAGGTCCTTTAGGACCGATTTATGCTGTCTTTGTACCGCCGGCTCGTGGTCTGAAAACATAATATAGTACGATCAGTACTATGCCGCAGAACAGGAGAACTCCGCCGTAAATCATCATTATGTTGGAGAAATCTCCCACCATCCGCAGCAACCAATCATGAATCAATGCCGGCAGGTTGAACTGCGATATGGCCGATCTACCTAAACTCCCGGCAGGTAGTATAAAGACAAACTGAAGGGCCCCGGCGATGATGAAGATCAGGCCCAATTCACCTGAGATAAATTCCGGTCTGCGGGCAATCAATTTGATGGCGACAATCAGGGCCAGTATGAGTATTATCAGCGGGATGAAGCTGATCATGACGGCAGAGACAGCGTTTTTTGCCGCGTCCAGCTGTTCAAGCATATTGAAAAAGCCGTTTATCTGGTCCACGTTTATATATTTCTGTATCGAGTCCGCGCCAAAACCCAGCATATCAAAAACGGGCCCGAGTATGGGTATATTCATAACGGACTGGATATTGGTAGCCATGTCAATGATTACCGGCCTTTGTTCAGCCACAGCCTGCAGCAGCGTGCCTTTCTGCAGCCTGTCCAGGATAAAGGCATAAATGTTATGTACGAATGACCGCATCTGTTCTTTTATCTGGGGTTCGAAATTAACGACGACGAGATCCGCGGTTTTTGCCAGCGCAGGGTTATTGGGGGCCACGTTCGCTTTCAGCCAGTTGTGTGCCAGGGTCTGGACGTCGATGTCGTCCACGTACGAAGCTATACAATCAGGATTGAACACTGTCTGATGAAGCGCCAGTACCGGTCCGAACGAAACAAGAGAGAGAAAAAGCAGGATGCCCAGGATAACGAGCAATGCCCGTTTTGCCGCAGAGATTTTAGGTGCTTCAGTAAAATAGCTGATAAAACCGCCCTTCATTTTTACCTCCGTGTGCTACCTCTTAAAATAGCCTGAGTGGAAATTACTGCGTTCACATTCTATCACCTGTATCATATATTGCCAACGCAACCGGTTGATAAGGCTCGTTACTTGCGATAATATAATACGGCCGCAACAGGAGAAACATCAGGCATAGTGCCCATTGTCCCCGGCGTCTGTTCCTGCCATGAACACACTGAGGAAAAAATACGAGCTACACAGGCTTGCCTGGCTGCAAAGGCAGGGTTCTGTCTATTTCCCCTTCTGGGACATGGTTTTCAAGTATCCCCCTCTGGTATGTTTTAATCTTCTATTAAAGCTGAAGGCCAGATTATTCAATACCTGCCTCATACACACCATCGGGGACAGTCATGTGAAGCCCTTCATCTATCGATGTCCCTTCCTGGTGCACCATATATCTCAGGCAACGGCCCACAACCTGATAAAGGCAGGCAGCTTTACCAGGTCATCGGAGTACCTGGCCCTCTTCCTCACAAGGGTGAATAAGGGAAGGGATGTCGTATTCCTGGTGTTCGGAGAGATAGATGCCAGGGTGCACATCTATTTACAGTACGGCAAGAGCGGCAAGGCGGTCAGCCTGGAAACACTGATCGATAACACTGTAGCAAGATATGGCCTTGCCATACAACGCATAAAGGACGAGGGTTATTCCGTCTGCATACACGGAATACCGCCCGCGGCCAGCAAAGAGTTCATCACAGCGCTTCCTTTCGCAGGCAAGGCAAGGGAGAGGAGCGAGATATCAAGGATATTCAACGATAAGCTCAGGGCCTTCTGCGGTACTATTAATGTGCCTTACGTAGACATACAGTCAATCGCGTCCGATAAGAACGGTTTCATCAAGAAGTATTACCTGGCCGACGAGGTACACTGCAACAGCAGGATCGTGCCTTTTGCGAGTAAGACAATTGCCGCGGCCTTCAAGGGAACCAAGAAGTTCTGATAAAACTGAAAAGATAGAAAAGGGGACGGCGCAGTTCACAGGGACGGCGCCGTCCCCTCAGTATTATTGAAGTCAGCTTTTTATGCCGGCTATCTTCTTGACCATGTTTTTACGGGCTTCGATGTCATACTGTGTGGTGATGGCGATGCTCTCCATGACGGGAGAGCCGCCGCCGTGGAAACCGCCGACCTGCGCGACGCCTCCGGTAGACGAGCAGAGTATGTCGCCCACATGCATCCACAGTTTGATAGCATCCTCGACCTTGATATCAGGATTGCGCATGGTGTATTTTTCCAGGAGCGCTTTGGTATCAGGGTTTAGAAGGTCGCCTTCGTGCGGGAAGGTAGCGGGTATTCCGCCCGCCACGTCGCAGAGTATCTCTGCCTCGCGGTAGACCGCTTCACCGGTCATGCAACGCCCGACGTTGCAGTATATTGAATTGGGGATGAAGCTGCCGGGGCCGTAGGGCACGAAGCCCATGCCCGGCATGTAAACCTCGGGCTTGCCCATCTCCGAGGCTGTGAAGCCGGCTGCGTAACCGAGCTCCGATACCATGATCAGCTCGGCTAGCTTATCTCTCACATGGCCGGCCTTCTGTATTCCGTTGTATTCAGCGGCCAGGGCCACGGTCCCCAGCATAAGGTCGCCGATGGCCGGCTTACAACCGGAGTAGCTATGGCGGTGGAAGAGGGCGAAAAGCAGCGCTCCCACAGCGCCGTGGATGGTCTCGCCGGCTATGAATACCCTTTCCCAGGGTATAAATACTTTGTTGAATATAGTGTATGAATCGGTAGCGCCCTGCATAAAACCTTTCTTGTAATGCGTGCGCTCCCTCAGGTTATGGATGGTCACGACCTGCGTGATACCTTCCCAGTCGGCCGGAATGGCGAACGCCACTGCCCAGTCCTTTTCCTCGGGAAGCAACGAACGGGTGGGGACAACTATGATCTCGTCGGCTATGGATGCCTCGGAGTTGTGTACCTTGCATCCCTGCACTACTATTCCGTCGCTCTTTCTCTCGATGATCCTTAAATAAAGGTCCGGGTCCTTCTGCTGGCTGGGCCTTTTCATCCTGTCGCCCTTCACATCTGTCTGTGCGCAGCATCCCACCAGGTCGTTGTTCTGGAAGTGCTCTAACCACTTGAGGAAATTCTTGTGATACTCGGTTGCGCCCTTGTTCTGCTTATCCGCTTCGAACGAGATGGCATTGCATGAGTTCGATCCGTCTATGCCCATGCAGCGCTGTATGCATCCGCCGACCTGCTGGCAGAGCGCGCGGGTCATATCCTGTTTCTTGTGCAGGTCTTCCTTGCTCTGGTGTATGTGCGTGAAGCGGTTGATCGTTTTGCCCGTGATGTGGCTCTTGGCCAACACGAGGTCCTGGAACTTTGGGTCCTGGGCGAAATCGTAGGTTGATCCGGTGGTGTTGATGGTGTTCATCTGCAGTTCATCCGTGCGGTCGATAAGATTGCCGTCGAAATACACATTGCGGCGCATCTTGCCCAACCTCTCGATGAACTGTTTCTTGGTACCGAGGGTATCCGCTTTTGGCTTGCTGCCCGTTGTCATGATTCCTCCTGTCGCTTAATTTATTGTTTCAACTAATTTAGATCTATCCAGTTGCATCAGGACCAGCTTGACCTGTTCCGTCGTATAGCTTTCAAGAGTGTAGTGCTTTTTGAGGTACCAACCACGGTTGGCCCAGGCGTTGGCCGCCGCCACTACATTGTGAGCAATAAGCTTTGCGTCGCCCGTCACGAACTCGCCTTTGTCCACTCCCCCCTGTATAAGCTTCTCAAAATACTCCACCACCCGGGTTTCAGCCTCATACACTATACGCCTTTCGCTCACGGTAAGTGAAAGCATGATATGGTTGACGAAATTGTGGAAGTCACGATAATTCTCAACGACATCGAGATAAGTACGTATCGACTGGCTGATCTGTTCCGCAGATGTTTTATCCATCATGCGATGGTCGAAACGGCTGAGTGTCTGACCGGTGAGATCGGAAGTAAAATTTATGATCAGATACAGAATATCCTGCTTGGAACCGATGTAGTGGTACAGACCGCCGGTGCTCATACCCAGTGCTTCAGCCAGCTCACGGGTGCTGATATTGTTGTAGCCCCTGCGGACTATTAGCTCAGCGGCTACTTTAACGATATGGTTGCGCCGCTGCTTGACCAGCTCCTCATCATGGCTGAATGTACGTACTTTCCTCATCCTACAGACCGAGCGCTCTGTCGTTATACGCATATATTATCATAAGGAATGGCCTCTGGCAAAAGAGGTAATTATTTGAGATGCTGATGTATAATTGTCCGGACAAATGTCATAAAGTCTAACAGGATGATCGGAGGTTCTTTCAAATGAGTGATAGGATGGAGATAAAGAATTACGTGGGGGGCGAGTGGCGTTCATCGAAATCCAGGGATATACAGGATGTTATTAATCCTGCCACAGCAGAGGTACTGGCACGGGTGAGCCTTTCAACAATCGAAGAGGTCGAAAGTGCTGTTGATGCCGCCGCAGGTACCTTGCCGTCATGGCGCCGGACCCCTGCTACAGAGCGTGTTCAATACCTGTTTAAGCTGAAGAATTTACTTGAGGAGCATTTTGAGGACCTGTCACGCACGATAACAATGGAATGTGGCAAAACTTTGGAAGAGGCACGGGGTGAAACCCGCCGTTTGATCGAGAATGTGGAATCTGCCTGCGGCATACCGCAGTTGATGCAGGGCTATAACTCGGAGGATATTGCACGCGGAATAGATGAAGTCATGATCCGGCAGCCCGTCGGTGTGTGCGCCGTGATCGCGCCATTTAATTTCCCGGGCATGGTCCCATTCTGGTTTCTACCCTATGCAGTCGCCTGTGGCAATACCTACATAGTTAAACCTTCTGAAAAGGTGCCCTGCACACTGCAAAAGATATTTGGCCTGATAGAGCAGGCAGGGTTTCCACCCGGCGTCCTCAATCTTGTCAACGGGGCCAAGGATGTGGTGGACTGCATCTTGAATAATCCGGCAGTGCGTGCCGTGAGCTTTGTGGGTTCAACGCCGGTGGCTAAATACGTGTACAGTAGTGCCACAGCGGCCGGTAAACGGGCTCAGTGCCAGGGTGGAGCCAAGAATCCTATCGTTGTAATGCCGGATGCGGATATGGGTATGGCGGCGCGCATAATAGCGGACAGCGCGTTCGGCTGTGCGGGCCAGCGTTGCCTGGCTGGCTCACTGGTTTTAACTGTGGGGGAAGCAAAAGGCGCCTTCACTGAAGCCATAGTGGAGGCGGCCAGGGCCCGGGTGGTCGGATACGGCCTGGATGAAAAGGTACAGATGGGGCCGGTAATAACGCAGCAGAGTAAGTCCAGGATCGAGCATTTCATAGGGCAGGGTGAAAAAGAGGGTGCGCGTGTGCTTGCCGACGGTAGGGATACGGTCATCAAGGGTTACGAACGCGGCAGTTTTGTGCGACCCACGGTGCTGGATGGTATACCGCCGAAGGGCGAGGTTGCGGTTACGGAGATCTTCGGCCCGGTACTGGGATTGATAAATGTAGAAAACATAGACAAGGCGATCGAACTGATTAATAGCAGCCGTTACGGCAACATGGCCTGCATATTCACGGACAGCGGCGCTGCGGCCAGGAAATTCCGCTACGAGGCAGAGGTTGGAAATATGGGGATCAACATCGGTATCGCAGCGCCCATGGCTTTTTTCCCCTTCAGCGGATGGAAAGACAGCTTTTTCGGCGATCTGCACGGCCAGGGTCTGGATGCAATAGAGTTTTTTACACAGAAAAAAGTTGTGGCTGAACGCTGGCCCAAAGAATGGACACGTAAATTCTGATATATTGAATCAAGGGAGATGCAGCAGAGAGTGATTTACGACGAGATCACAACAGCCCGCAGAGGTCGTATCGAGGCCATTGTAAAGTATGGTGGCCTGGATGCCGCGCTGGTCAGCGACGGCTATCCAAGGCGGCATGACCTGACCCTGTCGGAGGCGGTCGTTTTAGGGCTTTTGAGGCAGGACGTCCGCACCTATTTTGCTGTATTCGGCCATGGCAGCACCGATGTGGCGGAAGTGCTTAGGATCTACCAGGAAGCCGGATTGATCAAGGTGTTTAATGTGCGCAGCGAGATAGAGGCGTCCCATGCCGCCACTGCGCTACGCTGGGCTGAAGGTAAGAAATCGGCGGTTATAACTTCCATAGGTCCTGGAGCGTTGCAGGCCATGGCCGCATCGCTTGCGCCGGCCTCGGACGGCATCGGTGTATGGTATATCTTCGGTGATGAGACAACCGAGGACGAGGGATTCAACATGCAGCAGATCCCCAGGTACGAGCAGGGTCTCTTTCTTCGACTGTGTTCAACCATGGGGCACGCGTATTCATTGCATACACCGCTGGCGGTGGCAACAGCGCTAAGGCGCGGTCAGGCCATAGTTGATCATCCTTATCGCGCCGGCCCCTTTTACCTGCTCCTTCCAATGAACACTCAGTCTGCAATGCTAAGGCAGTTCGTCCTCAACGAGCTTCCCCAAAAGGTATCCATAAAAATCGGACCTGCTACTGGAGATTATGCAGATGTTGCACGAAGGCTGAGGGCATCTAAACGGGTAATTGTGCGTGTGGGTGGAGGAGCGCGCGGCGCCGAATCGGAGATCAATGAATTGCTGGACCTGGCCGATGCAGTGGCTGTAGTATCTCCCCTGGCCAGCGGCGTGGTACCTTACGGTAATCCTCGCAATATGACAGTGGGAGGGTCCAAGGGTACACTTTGCGGCAACTTCGCCATGGAGAACACCGACCTCTTGATAGCAGTCGGGACACGCTTCGTATGCCAGTCTGATTGCTCGCGCACGGCCTACCTGCGCATCAAGCAGGTCATCAATCTGAATGCCGAGATAGAAGCTGCCGTAAACTATAACAGCGACGAGCAGTCCGGCGGCTCCATAGCGCTTATCGGGGATATCCGCCTTACCCTGCAGCAGCTGTTGCAGGAGCTGCGCAAGGGAAAGGGGAAAACCGGTGGCAAACCATCGGATTGGCTCACGGAATGCGGCGCAAAGCGCGATGAATGGGAGAAATTCAAGCAGCAGCGGTATGGGCATCCCCTGCTTTACGATGATATGTGGAAGAAGGAGGTGCTCACACAGCCGGCCGTTATCAAGGCCGCTGTAGATTGGGCTAAGGGCAAAAAGGATGTTATTAAGTTCTTTGATGCAGGAGATGTACAGGCCAACGGCTTCCAGATCGTCGAGGACGAAACACCAGGCCGTACCGTAACAGATACAGGCGCCAGCTATATGGGATTTGCCGTTTCCGCACTATTGTCCACAGCTGCATCCGATACGGGATTCTACGGCCTGGCTTTCACTGGAGACGGGTCTTTCACTATGAATCCGCAGGTGCTCATCGACGGTGTTCAGCACGGCGCCCGCGGATGCATCTTGCTGCTGGATAACAGGCGGATGGCGGCCATCACAGGTTTGCAGATGGCGCAATATGGCCGGGAGTTCGCTACCAATGATTCGGTGTCCGTGGATTACCTGGAATGGGCACGGTCGGTGAAAGGAATCCAGGCGCTTAATGGTGGTAATACGCTCAAAGACTTGCGGGATGCGTTCGACGCGGCCTATTCCTGTAAAGGTTTGTCCCTGATATATGTTCCTGTATATTTTGGCGATAATGAACTGGGCGGCATGGGCGTGTTCGGTCGCTGGAACGTGGGAAACTGGTGTGAAAGCACGCAGGCGCTGAGACATGACATCGGGTTATAAGGAAAGAAGAACACAATGAGTAATTATGATAACACGCTCATAACAGATTTAAAGGCACAGGCCAATTACCTGCGCAGGCAGAGCCTCACCATGATATACAACAGGCAGGCTGGACACCCGGGGGGTTGTCTCTCGGCGGCCGATATAGTAGCCGCTCTGTATTTCAGGATACTGCGTATCGACCCGCAAAAGCCCGATTGGGAGGACAGGGACCGCTTCATCCTCAGCAAAGGGCATGCCTCAGCCCTGCTGTACTCCGCCCTGGCGCGCCGCGGGTATTTTCCCCAATCCGACCTGCAGCACTGGGGCGAATTGGGATGCCACCTGCAGGGACATCCAGACCGTCTGAAGACGCCCGGGGTGGATATGACCAGCGGCATACTTGGGCATGGCATAGCCATCGGCCTGGGCCTGTCTCTGGCGGCACGTCTGCAAAAAAAGGACTACCATACTTATATTCTGCTGGGCGATGGAGAGTGCCAGGGTGGAATCGTATGGGAAGGCATCAATGCCAGCGCCAAGTTCAATCCGGGCAACCTTACGGCCATCGTCGATTACAATGACGTGCAGCTCGACGGGGCAGTCCACGATATCATGCCTATGGAGCCGTTCGCCGACAAGTGGCGCTCCTTCCGCTGGGAAGTAATCGCTATCGACGGGCATGACATGAGCCAGATATTGAGTTCGCTTGAAGAGGCTAAGAGCATAACGCGGAGGCCGGTAGTCATCATAGCACGTACGGTCAAGGGTAAAGGAGTATCCTTCATGGAGAACAAGGCGCAATGGCATGGCATACCGCCCAACAAGGAACAATACGAGGCAGCCATGGCAGAGCTGGCCGGGGAGGGTAAGTAGACGTGGCTAACCTGGCTATGAGAGAAGCCTACGGGCGCGCTCTGGCGGATTATGGCGCTATCGATTCGAGGGTGGTGGCCCTGGATGCCGATACAGCTTCTTCCACGCTGTCCAATTTCTTCGAGAAACGTTTCCCGGACCGCTTTTTCAATTTCGGCATTGCCGAACCCTGCATGATTGACGCAGCGGTCGGGCTTGCCCTGGCAGGCATGGTTCCCTTCGCCAACGCATTTGCCGCACTGGCCGCCCTGCGTGCCCTTGAACAGGTGCGCACCTGTGTCTGCTATGCCAGGACCAACGTAAAGATCGCATCCAGTTATGCGGGCGTGTCTGATTTCAAGGATGGTCCGACGCACCACGCTATTACGGATATCGCCATTATGCGGTCGTTGCCCGAGATGACGGTCATCGTCCCGGCCGACGGTAACGAGGCGGCCGCATTCGTCCCGCTGATCGCGAAATTCGATGGGCCAGTATACTTCAGGCTCAACCGAGCTGCCACGCTGCCGGTATCTCAGCCGGGCGAGGCGCTTTCCATAGGCAAAGGTATAGTACGCAGGCAGGGCCAGGATGTAACTATTATCGCCTGCGGCTCGATGGCCGGACGCAGCATGCAGTCAGCCGATTCACTGGCGTCCCAGGGCATTAAAGCACGGGTTATCGAGATACATACTATAAAACCGCTGGACAGGGAGCTGATACTCCAAGCGGCGGTGGACACGGGAGCTGTTGTGACGGCGGAAGAGCATACCATAATAGGGGGATTGGGTTCTGCCGTGGCGGAAGTTCTGTCTACCGGCAAGCCTGTTCCAATGGCCATGGTGGGTATTCATGATACCTTCGCACGCACGGGGCCGGACCCCGACACGATCATGGACGCTTTAGGCATGAGCGTATCAGATATAACCGACGCAGCGGTTTCAGTCATAAACAAGAAAAAGGCATGAGGTGAGCGTGAGATGCGCATAGCTGTAATAAACGAGACGAGCGCAGCCGACCGCAACGCGGACATACTGGCAGCCCTGGATGGGTTGGGACATGACGTGGTCAACGCCGGCATGAAGAAATGTGGTGAGAAACCCGAGCTATCCTACATACACACGGGACTGATGTCCGCCGTACTGCTCAATGCGGGGACCGTGGATTTCGTGGTCGGCGGATGTGGCACAGGGCAGGGCTTCCTCAACTCGGTCATGCAGTACCCTGGCGTCACCTGCGGGCATATCGTGACTCCGCTGGACGCGTGGCTGTTCACACAGATAAACGGCGGCAACTGTGTTTCTCTTATGCTGAACCAGGGATACGGTTGGGCCGGAGAAGTTAATCTAAAATTTGTCTTTGAAAAGCTTTTCTGCGTGGAGCCCGGCGCCGGGTATCCGTCGCACAGGCGGGAGCCACAGCGTGAATCGCGTAAATTGCTGGGAAGGCTGAACGCGATCACACATCACAGTATGTTGGAAATACTGGCGGAGGTCCCCGGCGAGGTCCTCTTGCCCGTGGCGAATTACCCGGGACTTATGAGTTTAATGGAAATTTGGCCGGGCACGGATAAGGGGATATTTGGCGCATTAAAAGGCAGGATTCGCGGCTGACAGCCAGGTGGGAGGTTATTATGAAGCCGATCGGCGTTGCTATAGTGGGATGCGGGCGTATCTCCGGACTGCACCAGTTGGGTTACCAGGGTATGGCGGATGCCGCGATAGTTGCAGTCTGTGACCTGAACAGGGAACTGGCCGAAAATCAGGCCGGGCAATGGGGTGTAAAAAAGGTCTATACAGAATACAAGCAGGTCCTCGCAGATCCCGCTGTCGATCTGGTGGAACTTCTTGTGCCTCATCATCTTCACGCGGGCATGACGGTGGAGGCCTGCCGGGCGGGCAAGCATGTCAGCGTACAGAAGCCCATGGCCACATGCGTATCCGAAGCAGACTGCATGATCGAGGCTGCCAGGAAGGCGGGCGTTATGCTGAGGGTGTATGAGACGTTCGTTTTTTACCCGCCTGCCGTACAGGCGAAAAAGATGCTGCTGGCCGGTGAGATCGGAGAACCTCAGATGTTGCGAATGCACGTGAGCACAGGTTCTACGGAGTGTGGTTGGGAGGTCCCAATGGACGCCTGGATATGGCGCTTCAACGAGGAACAGTGTGGAGGAGGGCCGATGATATTCGATCACGGCTACCATCTGTTCTCTCTGGCGCACTTCCTGATGGGCCCGGTAGAGAGGGTTTACGCCTGGATCGATAAAAGCGAGGTATTGCCGGGGGTTAACCTGGATGCGCCGGCTACAATAATGTTTCAATTCAAAAGTCCCAGGCGCTACGGCGTCTTCGATGTAGAGCATACACCGAATACACAGATTCCATCTGACTATTACGTCGATGATGACAGGATCGAGATAATCGGTGACAAGGGCATGATCTTTATCAATCGTTACACGGCCAGGACTGTTGACCTGCCGGAGCTCATGCTCTACAGGGATGGTAAAACCACTCCTGTACCGGTGGACCGGGTAGACTGGTCTCATGGCTTTATCGACTGCACCAGGCATATGATTGATGCGCTGAGAAGTGGGGGGGATCCAGTGCTGGATGGGCCGACGGGTAAAGCTGTCCTGCAATTCACACTGGCGGCGCTTCAGTCGGCCAGGACGGGCAAAGAAGTCAGGCCGGACGACGTGCGTTGACCTGTATTCACGGCATAGATAACTATATAACGCAAATCTCCCGGCAATATCCGTAACGCGAGAATTTAATGAAGAAACGGAATGATTTGATCTTAATCGCGCTTACAGGAGCCTTGTAATCCAATGGCTGGACTATATGCTGCACCTGAAATCCAATTACCCCTATCTGTACTCCCACTACCTGCGGATACACCCCTTCCAGCTACATCCCTCAGCTGTTATTGAATAGCTGCCATTATTAATACACTAACTGAAGCTGCCTTGACAGCATTCAAAAATAGTCTTACTATTCAGTATATACTGAATAATCAGAATATTATTACAAATCAGGGATTGAAATAATTAAATGGAGAATTGCCCATGACGGGATCAAAAGAGAAGCTTAAAAAATGCTGCACCACTGACGCAGTCGATGGTTTCCACGTCGACGCTATTGTCAGCGTAGATGAACGAGGGCAAATGGTGTTACCCAAGGAAGTTCGCGAGAAGGCGGGGATACATGCCGGAGATAAAGTGGCTGTCGTCAGCTTTAAACAGCATGGAGAGGTATGTTGCACTATTTTAATCAAGGCTGAAACTGTAGCAGGCATGGTAAAAGGTATACTGGGCCCTCTAATGAACGAAGTAATCAAATAATACGTACAGGAGATAGGAAATGAATGATAACGAGATAAAACAGGCGGTAAGGGAACGTTACGCAAAGGTAGCAGGTACGTCGAGCAGCTGCTGTGGAGCCGCTGCAAATGCCGGTTGGCCGACCGCAGAGTTGGCCGCCGATTTCAGTAAAAATATAGGTTATTCGGACGCCGATATTAACTCGGTCCCGGAAGGTGCTAACCTCGGATTGGGCTGTGGTAATCCGGTGGCGCTGGCATCATTGAAAGAGGGTGAGGTCGTGCTTGACCTGGGATCGGGTCCCGGCTTTGATTGCTTTCTGGCAGCTGCCAGGGTCGGCCGTTCGGGCAAGGTGATAGGCGTGGATATGACACCGGAGATGTTGCAGAGAGCAAGGGAGAATAAGAGCAAGGGCGAGTTCGATAATGTTGAATTCAGGTTGGGCGAGATCGAGAATCTGCCGGTTGCCGACTCGTCTATCGATGTGATCATATCCAACTGTGTCATAAATCTTTCACCACATAAGGACAGGGTTTTTCAGGAAGCGTTCCGGGTGCTGAAACCGGGCGGCAGGTTGATGGTCTCCGATATAGTGCTGCTTGAAGAACTGCCGGGGAAAATAATGGAGTCCGTTGCTGCATATGTCGGCTGTGTGGCAGGCGCCTCCAAGAAAAACGACTATATAAACGCCATAATCGCTGCCGGCTTTAAAGACGTTAAAGTGGTGGGCGCGATTTCTATACCTGAAGATTTCTCTTTGGGAGAAGAGATCACCAGGTCAATGATCAAAGATTTCGGTGTTGACAAGTCCGATCTGGAAAGACTGCGCCAATCGATTCAGAGCATAAAGGTGCAAGCCTTCAAATAGCGAATGGTTTACCAAGCTTCATAACCGCCTAGAAATTGTCTTGACTAATCAGGCCATATGCTGATAGTCTTATCCGTGAAGTGCGCAAACGGATATTTGCTTCATAATGCGCTGCCTTCAAGCCAATCAAAGTGGTGGCGGTACTCATTAGCCATAAACCGTTTGCCAGGTGCCGGCAAATACGATTCTTCACGGCTGATCTTTCGTTGCGCAGTTTCTATTATATGGTGATGAAGGATAACTGATTTAACAGGCAGGAGATGAGATATGGAAGCAATCTGGCAATGGGGAATAAACCTGATCATTGTCATCCAGCAGGCACATGGCCCAGTGCTCGATAGTATTTTCCGTGTTATCACCTTTACCGGTGAAGAGCAGTTCTACTTGTTCCTCTTTCCCCTGATTCTCTGGTGCATCGACTACAGTTTCGGCGCAGTGTTGGCTATTTTTTTCCTGATTTCAAATGCCCTCAATGTCTTCCTGAAAGAGCTATTTCAGCATCCACGTCCTTTCGACCTTAATCCCGGCCTGAAGCTTTCAGATGCTGAGGGCTACGGTTTACCGAGCGGGCACGCGCAAATGTCCGTCACAGTATGGGGCGCGCTGGCCATCAGGGTGCAGAAAATCTGGTTCTGGATCCTGGCCATAATATTGGTCTTGTTGATCGGGTTTTCACGTATCTATCTCGGAGTTCACTTTCCTACGGACGTTTTTGCCGGCTTGATTATCGGCTGCATATTGCTTGTTATATACGTTGTTGCCAGGTCTCCGCTGGAGAAATGGCTGTCAGGACTCAAAATCTGGCTGCAGCTTTTAATGGCTGTGGTGATACCGCTGTTACTGCTTTTGTTCAGTCACAGTAATGATGCACTGACCAGCGCAGGAACACTATTCGGGGCATGCGCAGGACTTGCAATTGCGCGGCGCTATGTGTCATTTGGCGTAGGCGGATCCTGGTGGCATCGCGTATTACGTTTTCTCATAGGTTTTACAGTTTTATTGGGGATCTACCTCGGTCTCAAAGCGGCGTTCCCGCCCAGCGGGACTGTATCAGGGGACATATTCCGTTTCATCCGCTATACCCTTATTGGCGGCTGGTTGGTCCTCGGTGCTCCCTGGCTCTTCCGGCTGATGCGATTGGCTCCGGCCGCCGATTGACATGTTTAGTTCTGATATTCCGAGATCCCGACTACAAAGAGCTGAAACCCTTCACGGTTTCACGCTGAATAGCTGACTATTAAGATCACTGGGGAATGGGCGTCCGCAGCTGCCTATAAAACCTCCTCCGCCTCATCTTTTTGAGATATAGCGGCCTGAGCGGCAGTGAGCTTGGCGATGGGTACCCTGAACGGGCTGCAGCTAACATAGTCGACGTTGATGGCATGGAAGAACTTTATTGACGTGGGCTCGCCGGCCTGTTCACCGCACACACCGATTGATATATCCTTTTTAGCGCGGCGCGCCCAGAAAATGGCGGTCTCCATGAGACGTCCCACGCCTTTGATATCGATGATCTCAAACGGGTTATCCTCGAGGATGCCGATCTCAAGGTAGGTAGAGAGGAACTTCTTTTCAGCGTCTTCACGGCTGAAGGAATACACGGCCTGCGTCAGATCGTTGGTTCCGAAGGAGAGGAAGTCTGCTACTTCGGCCAGACGTCCCGCTCGCATACATGCGCGAACGGTCTCCATCATTGTTCCCACTTTGAGAGTAGAGCCTTCGGTGCAGCTCTTCTTTATCATAATCAGCTCTTGCGAGGTAATCACCTGGGGGATCATGATGGATACATCGGCCGGGACTTCTTTCTTGGCCGCCTCTACGGCTTCGACTTGCATCCGGTATATTTCCGGGTTGGTGACTGCCACCCGTACACCCCTGTGCCCGAGCATAGGGTTAATCTCCTTAAGTTCTGCAATACGCTGTTTCGTCCTGGCGTCTGTGGTCTCAGTCTCAGAGGGAAGAAACTCGTGGAGGGGCAGGTCAAGCAGCCTGATGATAATGGGCAGCCCTTTCAATTCCTTGAAAAGGTTGATGAAATCCTCCTTCTGGAGCTTGCTCAGATGTTGCAGCGCTTTGGCCTTCTTTCCGGCGGTCTCAGCCAAAATATATTCCCTGATGGCGGACAGCCGTTCAGGCCCGTTGAATTGCCTCTCCGTCCTGCAAAGTCCGATTCCTTCTGCGCCGAGTTTTATGGCCTGTGCCACCATGTCGGGCGTATCCGCATTGGCCCTGACCCCCAGCCGCTTGGCCCCGTCCAGCCAGGTGAGAAGCTCCCTGAACTCCTCTATCATGGTCCCTTCCTCAAGGGGTATGGTGCCGATGTAAACCGTGCCGGCCGTGCCGTCGATGGTGATGGTGTCGCCCTGGCGAACGGTTTTTCCTTTACATGTGAAAACCTTTTTCTTAGGAACGATCTCAATATCTTCGGCTCCGCAGACGCAGGGCTTACCCATCGCCCTGGTCACAATGGCCGCATGGGATGTCAGCCCGCCCCGGGAAGTCAGCACCCCATCGGCGGCCGCGATGCCCTGTATATCATCAGGGCTGGTCTCAGGCCTTGCCAGAATGGAAGGGATGCTCTTCTTTGACAAAAGCATGGCGTCCTCTACAGTAAACACCACCTGCCCGCTTACGGCCCCGGGCGCTGCCGCCAGCCCTTTGGTCAGAAGCTCATGCGGTTGGGCTGATTTAATATGCTTGTGCAAAAGCGCGCGCAGGTCGTCGGCTTTAATCCTTGATATGGCTTCTTCTACCATAATGAGGCCCTCGTGAA
Source organism: uncultured Dehalococcoidales bacterium (assembly GCA_964437795.1). Classification (GTDB taxonomy): domain Bacteria; phylum Chloroflexota; class Dehalococcoidia; order GIF9; family UBA5629; genus CAIMUM01. The sequence continues at coordinate 121,745 of CAYTIC010000006.1, forward strand.
CCATATCAACAGCCACCTTTATCGCGGCCTGCCCGCTCCTTTTCCCGGACCTGGTCTGAAGGATATAGAGCTTCTCCGACTCGATGGTGAATTCAACATCCTGCATATCCCGGAAATGGGATTCAAGCATGGCGACTTTCTGCTCCAGCTCACCGTACATTTTGGGCATGATAGATTCGAGTTGGGACACAGGAACAGGGGTTGTGGAGCCGGATACTATGGCCTCACCCTGTGCACGCTGGATATACTCGCCGAATAATCCGTGCTCTCCTGTACTCGGATTCCGGCTGAACACCACTCCCGTGCCGGATTTTGTATCTTTATTTCCGAAGACCATGGCCTGGACAATGGCTGCCGTACCTATATCAGAGGGAATATTATTTAAGCGGCGGTATTCGATGGCGCGAATATTGTCCCAGGACTCGAAGATACGCCTGATGGCCGCCCTCATCTCAGACATACTGTTCACGTTAAGCACTGTGTCCATCATGCCGGGCATAGATACCGGCGCCGATGAGCGAACGGAAACCTGGAGGCCTTTACCCAGCTTGGCGCGGGACTCTTTTTCCAGGGCTGTGACTGCCTGGGCGATCTCCTTCTCGGATAAACGGCCCGTTTTCTTATACTCGTTATAGCCCTGCACGGAAACCACGAATCCGGGTGGTACCGGCAGGCCGAGCCCGGTCATAGTCACCAGGTTGGCGCCCTTATTGCCGAGCAGTGTCTTATCTTCGCAATTATCGTGAAACGAATAGATGTATCCCATGTTTTCCACCTCCGCTAACGAATACTATATATCATAGCAGCAGGCGTGCTTTTCGGGAATTCGGTGATAATATCCCTGTAGGGGGAAGGGCTATTTGTTGCAGCGAATAGCTATTTTATCGAGAAGACCAGCTCTTTATCAGGCACTCTCTGATCGTCATCGCCATAGAGCATCTGGTATATATCCGCCAGGTCCTTTTTCTGTTTTTCCATGTCGTCCGGACTCAATCCAAATTCTTCCGGTGCCAGGTACATGAGCAGTTTACTGTCGAGTTTCGGCCTGGCCGGGCCCTGTGCCTCCCAGTCGGCGCTGCGGATTCTTTCTATAATGCTTTTTCTCGATAAAACGAGGGGCACCAGCTCCAGGTCCTCAGTCGTTATTTGCCCGTCGCTGGTATTCAGTTTTGTGGGCACCGGAAATATATGATTCACGAAATTGCCTTGAGAATCGGGTATCATGCCGTAGCCGAATTTGCTGTATAAACTTGCCAGGATTGGAACGGCGTACGCAAATGCGTAATCAATAGGTTTCACGCCGCCGATCTCAGTCTTCGTAATCTGCGTGGCGTTCTTCCAGATTAGCATGCTGATCGGATCATATGTAGTATCCACGTTCTTTTTATTGGCAAGCCTGAAAAACCTGCCGAACTCTGCGATGCTTTCAACAGGAATACCGGATTGTTCTATAAAGTGAGTTATATTGAAACCGGTTTTACTCTGGTTCTTCTTATCTGGAAACTTGTTTTCCATTGGCAGACCGATCTCATCTTGATACGGAACTATTCTTATACCGCTGAAAACCTCATCCTTTTCATTGATTGCAACCAGGTGAAGAGAGATCGGGTCGAAAACATCATATACCATCTTTCTTTCGACATCTAAATATATCCCGCTGTCGGCGATATACCTGTCCTCTTTGGCATAGAGTTTATACCTCGCCCGGTATATGGCATCGGCCGCGCTGCTGCTGCCGTCGGTAACATAGAACCTGACAGACCCGACCTCGTCCACTTTCATAAAAACACTATTTTTCGATTTCATATCAACTGCCTGACCGGCATTTCACGTTCAGATTACCCTATTAAGCGATTATCGCTCCATCATAAATCCTGAATACGATAATATATGTTGAAAATGCGGGTGTCAATGAACTATGTTCCTGCGCATGCGACAGTACAGAAGCTGGATTGACATTATATGCGCACTTTGAGTATACTCACTTCTAATTTGCTACGGGACGATACGGAATGAATATTGATCGGAGGGAGTCATGCGGAGACTGGTTGCAGCATTAGTATTTTCAGTGATTCTTCTCTCATTATTTTTGTCACCTGTTGCAGCTGAGGCAGTACCTTGCCCATTCATAATCAATCTTTCCTGGTTTGCCTTGCCGGCGACGGACATCACTGATACAACTGCTGTGTTTAATGGGCAAGTTAGTTACACGATACGAGTCACAACGGGGCTACAGGGTACTGAAGAGGAAGAAGGCCCTCCGGTTATATTTGAATATGGGACAACCCCTGGGGTATACACTGCGTCGGTTCCGGTCGTATTAGTAAATCAAGAAGAAGAATTTGACGGTGAGGCGGCGAGCATAATTGTTACACTAAGGGCGCCCGTATCAGGTTTGAGCCCTTGCACAACATATTACGCGCATTTGAGGCTCGTGAACGAATTTGAACCGTTACCACCTCCGTTCGATCAATGCGTTACGTTTTCTCCAGGTGGACAGATTTCGTTCAAGACCGCCGGCTGCGCACAGTATATCGGAGCCGGTTCACACCAGAGCGGTGGGGTCAACACCCTGAATCTCACCAATCCATCACTCGTCATGTCTAATATCGTAGTGCAGAGCGCTACAATTGCAGCTGCAAAAGTATCGCCTGGTGAGAAAATTGATATCTCCGCTTCTGTTGTTAACAAGGGTGGTTCCAACGGCGCATCAAAAGTGACCCTGTATATAAACGGCCAGGAAGCGGAATCGAAGGGCATCACCCTGTCCAGCGGCGAGTCCGCACAGGTGCATTTTAGCGTCAGCCGAAACGACCCCGGAACGTACACGGTATATGTAAATGGCGTTTCCGCAGGAAGCTTTACTGTAGACCAGTTCACCAATAACGATGTCCTGATATACGGCATAATAGCACTGTTCGCCATTGGCATTGTTGGAGTGCTATACCTGGTTGTGAAAAAACGAACAGTATAAAATCAAAGACTGTATAAGTATTAGGGGAGCATGGGAACATGCTCTCCTTTCTTATTGATTGGGGAACTAAGCCTTTTAAAAAATGCGGAAATCTGGCGTGCGTAACTTTTGGCAAAAGGTACTGATTCAGGGATTCTCTTTACGAACAGTATACGATTAAGTGGTAGGCCGTGCAGGAATCGAACCTGCGACCCACTGATTAAAAGTCAGTTGCTCTACCAACTGAGCTAACGGCCCGCGAAACAGCAAAAAGTTTACCATATTCTGCGACTGATACCAAAGTAATGTATTGAAAGGCGCCGGCTAACGGCTGAAGTCCGTGTTGTCACAGAATATGCCGGTTGCAAATAAACTTCGGATTCGCCCTCCACATTCTCACATCAGTACGCCGAATTATCAGTGAAGTTAAAAACGATCAATTGTAATCCGTGAGAAATAGATGGAGCGGGTGAAGGGATTCGAACCCTCGACGTCTTGCTTGGGAAGCAAGCACTCTACCGCTGAGTTACACCCGCATAAGCAGGTTTTATATTAGATATATTGCCGCCGGACTGTCAAGTCAGCTTACTCTTTTTCGAGCGTAGAAAACACCGGCAATCAGAGCAAAAACGACTAATGCTATGCTGACATACAGGATGGCATCGGGGCCGACCGATTCTTCTACTGAAAAGCTTCCCGCTGAGACCCCGCCTACCTGAACAGCGTAGGCGCCGGGCTCGTTACGGCTGACAGTAAATGATACCGGAACATTGGATCCGCTATTGACCGTAAGGCCGCGGCTGGATTCCTCTTGTCCGTTCACATATAACTTCACAGAGGTGGTACCGTTAACCGTGCCTTTGTTAGCCACGACGGCATTAACCGTGACCGGCGCCCCGGGGGAGGCTTTCGACGCAGACAGGGTAGCTGAAACAACCTGGATACCGGGCAGGCTTACCGGCTGCGGACCGGGTGGGCCTACCGAAGCTGGTCCGCCTGCTGTGGTGGATACGCCGGTGCCACCGGAGGCGTGTATCGGAGCGGCTATTACGTTTACACTGATTTGCTGTCCGGAAATACAATCCGCCTTTACGCGATAGTAATTGAGGCCATATGGCAATGTAACGACAGCCGAGAATGGCCCGTTGGCGGTCAATGTTTGAACAGGGGTCTCGGCTGTATATATTCCGGGGTTATTGCCGTACTGGAAATACACCCGGACAGGGTTTAGGGTTGAAGCTCCCGCTGTCAGGAAGCCGTTGAGGGTGACTGTGTTCAAGTCATTGATCGTAGCATCAAGTGTGGAAATCGATAAGGGCACAAACTCATAGGCGCCTATGTCATAAACATCCGCCTGCGGCCTGGTAACACCACGCTGGTCGGTATCAGGTATCACATGAATATCGGCGGGCGGCCCGTCAAAAGGCGTTATTGAGCTGCCCCGGTTATAGGCGGGGCTGTTTGAGCATATGGCCGCTGTGGGTGTTGGGCCACCGTTATCCTGCAGAGGTCCGAGCAGGGGATTAGTATTGACCTGATCTGACGGGTCATCGAACCCGCAATTGTTCTGGCCGTCAAGATTATTACCCAAAGACCAGATATCGGCTTCCACGTCGTTGTATCCGTTGTCCGGCACATTGTTGGCAACGATGGTGTTCTTATACAGCGCCCTGTTCTTAACAGGACTGCCTAACGGTTGAATGCCCTGATTAGAGCATTGCAAAGGCACGTTGGCTATGCCGCCTCCATGAGAAGACGGAGCCGAGGGGACCGAGTTATTGGCTATGGTTACGTTCCAGAATTCGGCGTCCCCCCCATTGAACACGCCGCCGGCAAGTGAAAGCGCAGGCATTTGGAACAGTGCAGGTGCAGCCCCGCCTTCACTAAGAGGCATCGAACCTCCGGTGACTCTGTTTCCATAGATTGTGCAGTTGACCAGCCTCATTTGTGCGATCAGGGACTCGTCGGAAAAGTTGGCAATGCCACCACCGACCATGCCGGCTGTGTTGCCGCTGACAGTGCACCTGTTCAGGTTGAGGTGACCCGCATTATAGATGCCCCCTCCCAGGAAAGACGCGTTGTTGTTCCTGATGTTGCAGTCGTTCATCGTGACAGTATGATACATTGCTATATAGACGCCGCCTCCGACGGGCATCCCGCCTGCCTGCACACCCACCTGCGGTGGCCCATTCCAGCCGACATTACCATTCTGTATCGTGAATCCCGATATGGTGTTGCCATCGTAGCTGCTGTATGCACGAATGACCTGACTAACGCCGCCGCCGTCTAAAAAGGTAACCGGGGCTCCCGCACCGACCAGGTTAAAACTTTCGTGTAAAAGAAGGCTCTCGCTGTAAGTCCCGGCTGCCACATAGACCGTACCGTCGGGATCTACAAGGTCTATCGCTGAATGGATATATTTCTTGGCCGAGGCCCAGGACAAACCGTTGCCGGAGTCATCGGGGCGCGAAGCATCTACGTAAATAACGCCGTGGCCGTTTACTGCTGCAGCAACATCAGTATAAACAATGGAGAACATTAGCGGTAGTATCAGCGCTGCCAAAAGCATGATCGCGGATATGCGGACGGCTTTTTCCATGGAACACCCCCAGAATTCTGTCAGACTATTACTAGTGATTCACGATATCATAATGAGAAGCAGTTGTAAATGATCGCTTGAGAAAGGATGTTGGCAATTGGAACGTAACAACCGCACCTGATTTATCAGCAGTGGGGTTTCCGGCTTGAATACGGCCTCGCTTTCGATATACAATCAGCCGAATACATCAAGCAGGAGTTACTCATGACACAGCCCTACCTGGATTTCCTCTTCAGGCCGCGTTCCATCGCGCTGGCAGGGGTGTCCGCTGATACGAGCAGGCCCGGCCCGGCCCAGTGGTATCTGATGAGCATGATTAAATTCGGGTATAAAGGAAGAATCTATCCGCTTCATCCCGCGGGCGGTGAGATACACGGTTTAAAAATATATAAAAATATAGCCGATATACCGGGAAAGGTGGACTACGCTGTGTCAGCTATTGCGGCCCACCACACGCCGCAGTTTATCCGTGATTGTATCTCCAAAGGCGTCAAGGCGGTACATCTCTTCACTTCCGGATATAGCGAGATCGAGGACGCGGGAGGCAGGCGGCTGGAGCAGGAGGTGCTCCGGATAGCGCGGGAAGGCGGTATCCGGCTGATCGGACCTAACTGTATGGGCATTTACTGCCCTTCCACAGGACTGACCTTTGCCGGGGACTATCCTGACCAGGCCGGCTTTCCTTCGCGCACCGGGCCGCTGGGATTGATCTCACAGAGCGGAGGCAACTGCATCTCCTGCATACGAGAGGCCTCGCAGCGGGGAGTTTTCTTCAGCAAGGCCATTAGCTATGGCAACGCCGCCGATTTAAATGAGTGCGACTTCCTCGAATACATGACGGATGACCCCGATACTGAAATAATCGCCATGTACATAGAGGGCATCAAGGACGGGAAACGGTTCAAACAGGCGCTGAGACGAGCCGCCAGGGAGAAACCGGTGATAATCTACAAGGCGGGCAATACTGAAACCGGCGCCAGGGCCTGCGCATCCCATACCAGCGCCATCGCCGGATCTGCCGCCATATGGCAGGCTTTTCTTAGACAATCGGGCGTTATCCAGGTATATAGCATGTCCGAATTGATTGACATAAGTATTACTCTGGCATTCATGCCGGTGCCGCAGGGAAAGAACGTTGTGGTAGCCGGCTCGGGTGGGGGAGTGGGAGTGCAGGCTGCGGACGATATAACCGGTGCCGGTTTGAACCTGCCGTCTTTACATGCTGATCTGAGACGTACGCTGCACAGCATTTACGGAACGGAGGCCGGCAGCATGTTCAGGAACCCGGTGGATATCCCTCCCGCCGGAAGCAAGGAGCATTATATAAAGGCCATTCAGTCCATTGCAGTGTCTAAGGACGTGGATATCATTATTATGCAATTTCCATTGGACCTGTGGGCCCTGTCCCGCAGGTCGGTGCTGATGGGGCGTTTTATCGAAGTGGTAACAGCCCTTAAGGAGATCATAGTCAAGCCTTTTGCCGTGGTCCTGCATAACTCCGCTACCGTGCAGGCGAGGAGGCTTGAGGAGGACGCGAGGGCTCATTTTGCAGAATTGAAGTTGCCTGTTTATCCGTCGATCTCACGAGCTGCAATAGCGATCAACCGATACATATCGTACGACCGGCGGCATAACCGCTGACCTCAGCATTTTAATACAGGGGATTTCGACCGGTTAAACATGCCGCGATAGCCTACACCCCGAGCTTTTCTTTCAGTTTATCTATCGGCTTGGGATAATGGCCTACGCCGCGGAACTTTTTAGTATATATAGCCTTATTGGGGCAGTGGTTGTAGCAGCTCCAGCAGCCGTAGCACTTATCCATGTCGAAGACGGGCCACGGGTCTAATTTTATGGCCTTGTACGGGCATAGCTTTTCGCAGGTATGGCACTGTTTGCACAGCTCCACATCCACATACTTGGTCCCCATATCGTGCTTTGACCTCGTACGGGAAAATTCCGGAAACAGGTAGTAAAGCAGCCCGATCGATATCCTGCGCTCTGCAATTTCCTTATCATGGCTGATCTGATTGCAGATCGTGGCCAGTGCGGCAACAAAATTCTTGAACGTTCTCATCTCCCTATCGTTCGGCGCCTGATCGTTGCCCCGGCCTCCGGCTATCATGGGCGGGTAGCTTTCGGGCGTATGCAGGGAGTGTCCGGCAACGACTTTAAAGCCGCGCTCCGTTACCAATTTTGCCAGGTCCCTCAGCGTCTTGCCGTTGATGAATCCATAGGTGTTGAACACGAAGGCCGGCCTGTTATCCTGGTGAGGCAGTTTCTCCACGAACGTTTTTACAAGCTGAGGCGCTCCCAGAAAATCTGTAAAGGTGGCGAACCCCACGATCGCGCAGTCCTGCAGGTTCGGGATACGGCCGCTTACCATATTGACCAATTCGAGATCGATGCCCGGGATATGCGCGGCGATATAACGGCAGGCCAGCCTGGTATTGCCGGACCCCGAATAGTAAAGGATCACACCCCTGGGCTTTTTCTCAGTTGCGCTGCCGTCACTCATATCGATTACCTTATCTTATAAAATTTGCAGCATATTACATCAGCCTAGGACTATTTACAAGATATTTCCGCGTATCTGCAGCAAAACCCGCACAAGCTGCACGATGCCTATTATCAGCAGCATGGACCATGTTGCAGCCTTGAAGGACCTGGATTTCATCTTGACGAAACTGCCGATCACGACACCGATGATGAATCCGGGTAATATCAGGGCTGCCAGCTCCAGTGTCAGTATATTGGCCTGTCCCCCGGCCCACATGGTGATCAGCAATGCCAGATTGAGTATCAGCCAGAGCACGGAAAGCGTGGAGCGGAACTGCGCTGGATCATCGATCTCCCGGCCAGCGTAATAGACGATCGGCGGCCCACCCGAGGCAAACAGTCCCTGGAACAGCCCGCCAATGAAGATGACCGGTCCGGCGATATAGTACTTTAAAGGCGCTCGACGGACGTCGCTACGGTAGAGAGAAATAAGTTCGAGCGTCGATGTAACAACAATGAATAGTCCCAGCACGGCTATGAGGAGTGTCTCGCTGGCATAGTCTCTCAGCAGTATGCCGGCAGCCATGCCTGCGGCCGACAACGGCAATATGCCGACCAGTATCACCCGCCAGCGTATATGATTATGCCAGCGGGCGATCAACCAGATGCTCTGCAATGAGCCGACTGTCACCAGCGCGGGCAGCAAAGTTTCCATGGGGAACAGGAATATCCCCAGCGACAGGGCGATGATGGTCGAGCCGAATCCCAGGTAGGTTTCAACCGTATGGCCCAATACCAGGATCAGCGCCAGTATTGCTATATCGGTCCAGGCAAAAGGTATAGGCACGACTATTTAGCGCGGTATATGTCGTTGAAATACTGCGTGGTCATTTCCTTGGCCTGCGCACGGTCTGGAAGCGAGCCGATCATGCCGTAGACCGCAGCATCGCCAGATATATCTTCCTGTTTCAAGAGAGATACCTCTTTGACCGCTTCCGCCATGTCTTTGAGGAATGAATCGACGATTTTCAGGTGCATGGGGGATACTGTAAAGTGCAGAGTGGGCGGCATGTGCTGGCTGTCGATGTGCCATCCGCGCGCCTTCATGGCATCTCCCAGCGCGTAGATATTCAGTGTCTTGCTTCCGACGGCGAAAGTGGTGGCGGGAGGGTCTCCGACAATATACAGTCCCTGCATGCGTCCCATGCCTTCCATAAGCAGCCGCGTCGCCTCCATGGCGTCCCTGGCCAGCCGCATGTAGCCTTCCCATCCCAGGAACTTAATCACCGACCACGCGGCGGCTACAGGGCCTCCGGGGCGTGCCCCCGAGATGGCTGGCGTGGCATATACACCCCCGTTCCAATCCGTGTAGACAAAAAGCTGGTATTTCCTCAGGTCAGCGTTCCTGTAGGTGATAGTGGACGCTCCCTTGGCAATGTAGCCGTACTTATGGATATCTGCGGACATGGACGTAACTCCGGGCACTCTGAAGTCAAATGGTGGTATAGGGTACCCCAGCTTTTCCAGGAAGGGCAGCATAAATCCACCAACACAGGAATCCACGTGAAACCAGACGCCTTTATTAGCTGCAATGGCAGCCATTCTATCTATGGGATCGATGACGCCGTGCGGATAGGAGAAGGCGGAGCCCATGGCGAAAATGGTGTTGGGGGTGAAAGCCTTTTCGAAAGCGTCCAAATCAACTATAGATGATTCGCTGGTGGGCACTACAACGGCTTTAATGTCGAGGTAATAGGCGGCTTTATTAAAAGCGGGATGCGCCGAGCGCGGAATGATCAGCTCAGGCTTTTTTATCTCAGGATGCTTCTCCCTGGCATGATCCCTGGCAGCCTTGACTGCCATGATAATGCTCTCTGTGCCACCTGAAGTCATATTCCCTGCAGCTGTTGCGCCGCCATGCAGCAAGTCGGCGGTCATGGCCACGACCTCGGTCTCCATGCGCAGCAGGCTGGGGAACGCAAAGGGGCTGAGTCCGTTTTCGAAAACGAACATACTGAGGGCTGTTTCGACCACCTTGCTGACCTCCTCAGAGGCCCTGAAGACCATGCTGAAAGCGCGTGCGCTCTTCCAGTCCATGTCATTGGATTTTATGGCCGTTAATTCGCTCTTAAGCTTATCGATGGGTATACCTTTTTGCGGAAATTCCATAACAGACTTATACCTCCCAGCAAATAGTAGACCTGCAGGCTATTTAATTCAAGGCAGCGCAGGAACGTTGCCTTAGTTAGTCGTCAGGCCCGTTTGACGCGTTGGATTTACGGGCCACTTTGGCAATGGGAACAGAAGCCATGGTATGCATGGCCCTGGCGACCAGTTTCCTGTCCTTCCCGTTGACCGAGAAGACCTCAGCCTCGGTAAAGAGAATATTATTACCCGGTTTTGTCACATGGCCGTGGCATTCCAGGTATTCTCCCGCTGCGGGCTGAAAATAATTGATCTTGTACTCAATGGTCAGGATGCGCCTGCTTTCCGGCACCAGGGAAAAACTGGCATACCCTGCGGTATGGTCGGCCATTGTGGCGATCAGTCCGGCATGTGCAAATCCGTCCTGCTGAAGATGTCGCTTCTCGATCTTCAGCCTGGTGATGAAGTCTCCCGGTTTAAGGGAAACCGGGACCAGCCCCAGGTATTTGGTGAATCCCTGTACAGCGTCCTTTTTAAGGTATTCAAGCCTGGCTTTCGATATTTCCATAAAGACTTCCCCGATTCAGCGTCAGGTATTAGTATAACCCATCGGACATACAAAATTAACTGTGATCATTGCAGACCGCGTCACTCAGAAGTGTGTCCGCTCATTGCTCCCGTGCGGCAACCGTCCGATGTCTTATGGTATAGTTGTCGGCAGCAGACTATTAGGAGCTACGATATCGAAGTTGTAGATATAACGTCAAACATTAAACTTTTGGATCCGCATCTCCCCATACCCGGATACAGCAGGTTCATCGGGAGCTACCTGGTCAAGGGAGATAAGAACGCCGTTGTAGATCCGGGACCTGCCGCGGCCAAACCCGGCCTGCTCCTCGCCCTGGACGAAGCGGGCGTTCGCGCGGAGGATGTTTCCTATATTGTGCTCACTCACATCCACATCGACCACGCCGGGGGCGCCGGGGCCGCCATTAAGGACATGCCCAACGCAATGGTGCTCGCCCACAGGCGTGCTATACCCCACCTGATCAGTCCTGCCGCGTTGTGGAACGCCAGCCAGAAAACATTGGGTGACCTGGCAATGAAATACGGACCGATCGATCCCATACCTGAAGACAGGGTTATGGAGGCAACCGACCATATGCGGCTCGACCTGGGCGGCACGGTTCTGGAGATATATATGACTCCCGGCCACGCGGTACATCATATAAGCCTCTTCGACAGTAAAACAGGTATCCTCATAGCCGGTGAGGCGGCGGGAGTCTGCGTCAATGGAGTCATCAGGCCTGCCACACCGCCTCCCTTCAAGCTGGAAGAGACCATGGCCTCTATAGACAGGTTGATCGGGCTTGAGCCGGACAGGATATGTTACGGACACTTCGGTTGCCACGATAACGGGCTGGCACGGTTGAGGCTCTACAAAGAAAAGCTTTTACTCTGGCATGAGATCGTAAAGTCAGAAATCGCCAAAGGGACCGGACACGAGGCGATACTTCAGGCGCTCAAACAGAAAGACCGGGATTTGGCTTACCTGGATAAACTTGGTAAAGACGAATATGCGCGGGAACTGGTCTTGCTCAACAACAGCATTAATGGAATAGCGGGGATTAAACCGTTATAGTAAGATCACACGCTAAACTATAATCAGGCCTTCTTTGATCAATCCGGCGTCCGCTTCCATGAGGTGTAAGGTGGGGCCGTTCAGCACTTTCTTCATATCTCCCACTATACCCCTGCCTTTGTTCAGTCCTCTGGCATAAGCCATGACTTTATCCATCAACTCGTCGTTGTTATATGCGGCTACAGCCACATGGCCTGCAGCGCATTCCGCGCCGGTCAACCTCCGACCCGCCAGGATCAATTCTTCAACGATATAGCCGGGCAGTGCGCTCGTCAGCAGTGCCCTGGTACCGGGAAGTATGGGGTATCCCCTGTCAATAACCGGGATACAAAAGAAACCCCTGTCTAAACGCATGAAGCGGAAATCGAAGCAGCAGGAAAAAACAGCTCCGCCACCGAAGCAATGACCATTCAGGGCGGCAATAGTTATGAGGGGATAGGTGAGCAGCCTCTTCCTGAGCTCAAGGTCCATGACCAGGAATTTTTTAACCTCTGCGTTATTGCCCTTTTCAAGGCTGGCGATAATCCAGTCGATATCAAAGCCGTTGGTCCATATATGAGAATGACCGGATTTGACCACCAATGTCAGAGCATCGGTTTCCTTCTCGATTCTATCGAGCATATCGAGCAGGGATTCGACCATGTCGATATTAAGCTTATTGTCAGCTTCATCCATTGTCAGCAGGGCCACTTTTTCATCTAATGTCCAGTCAAGCTTCGCCATATTACGATATCTCCTGCCTTGTTCTTATAATCAATATCCCGGCAACTATACGCGTTTCAATTACGCCGGAAGGCGGACGCCTCAACCTTTATGAATTCGGCGATCCGTGTTGTCGGGGTGCCCGGGCCGAATACCTCCTTTACACCGATCTCCTTCAGCTGCGGGACATCCTCATCCGGGATAATGCCTCCAACAACGATCACCATTTCCTTAGCGCTCAACTCTTTCAGTCGAATAATTATCTTGGGCAATATCTCAAGGTGCGCGCCGGAGAGTATGCTGAGTCCGATCACATCAACATCTTCCTGAACCGCCGCCCTCACTATTGCTTCGGGCGTTTGCCTGATCCCCGTATAGATCACCTCCATGCCGGCGTCGCACAACGACCTTGCGACCACCTTGGCCCCCCGGTCATGCCCGTCCAATCCTGGCTTGGCCATCAGTACGCGGATCTTTCGTTCTTCTGCTGTCATATTAACTCCCGGTTGCTGTTAAAAAATCAAGAATTCTTTCTGCGTCCCAAATACGGTGCGCAGCACATCGCATATTTCCCCGATGCTGGCATAAGCCTCGACACAATCCAGTATGGCAGGCATGGTATTTTCCTGGCTTTGCGCAATCCTGGACAGGTTGCCCAGCGCTTGTTTACATCGCTCATTATCCCGGTTTTGCCTTACGGCTGCCAGGCGCTTCTTCTGGGCCGTTTCCTTCTCAGGGTCGATCCTGGTCAATCCGGATATTTTCGCTGTGGATGAGATGAACTTATTAACTCCCACTACGACGGTTTGACTGCTGTCAACAGCTTTCTGCTGTTTGTAGGAATTTTCCTGTATCTCCCTTTGCTGATATCCCTGCTCGATGGCGACTACTGCGCCGCCTATCTTATCGATTCTTTCGATATAGCCGGAGGCCTTCTGTTCCAGAGCATCGGTTAACGACTCGACGTAATAGGAGCCGCCCAGCGGGTCGACCACATCGCCGACTGAGCTTTCATGCGCCAGCATCTGTTGTGTGCGCAGCGCGATGGTCACCGCCTCTTCCGACGGAATGGCATAGGCCTCGTCGAACGAGTTGGTATGAAGCGACTGCGTGCCTCCCAGGACAGCGGCCAACGCCTGCATGGCTACCCTGACTATGTTGTTGTACGGTTGCTGAGCGGTGAGCGTGCATCCTGCGGTTTGCGTGTGAAACCGCAGCATCATGGACCGCGGGTCCTTTGCCTTGAATCTTTCCTTCATTATACGTGCCCAGAGCCGGCGTGCCGCCCTGAACTTGGCCACTTCTTCAAACAGATCGTTATGGCTGTCGAAGAAGAAGGATATCCGTCCGGCGAATTTATCTATATCCAGCCCCGCTTTAACGGCTGTCTCGACATAGGCTATGCCATTGGCCAAAGTGAAGGCTACCTCCTGTGCTGCCGTGGAGCCCGCTTCCCGTATGTGGTAGCCGCTGACGCTGATGGTGTTCCAGCGCGGGAGGTTAGTATTGCAGTAGGCGAAGATATCTGTTATCAAACGCATGGACTGCGCCGGCGGGAAAATGTACGTGCCCCTGGCTATGTACTCCTTCAGGATATCGTTCTGTATAGTGCCTTCGAGTACGGCCGTATCCACACCCTGCTTTCTGGCAAGTGCGATATACATGCAAAGGAGGACAGGGGCCGTAGAATTAATGGTCATGGAAGTGCTGACCTTATCCAGGGGGATATCCCTGAACAACACTTCCATGTCTTCCAGTGTATCGATTGCAACCCCGACCTTGCCCACTTCTCCCGACGCCAGAGGGTGATCGGAATCGTAGCCGATTTGAGTCGGCAGGTCGAATGCTATGCTGAGTCCGGTCTGCCCCTGTTCCAAGAGATAGCGGTATCTTTTGTTGGATTCTTCGGCGGATGCAAAGCCCGCATACTGGCGCATAGTCCAGAACCTGCCGCGGTACATGGCGGGCTGAATACCCCGGGTAAATGGATACTCACCCGGGTAGCCCAACTCAGACTGATAGTCGAAGCCGGGAAAATCCTCGGGCGTGTAGAGCGGATCGATATCTATCCCGGAGCTGTTCTCAAATATCTCCCTCCTGGCGGGGAATTTCTTGAGCGCTGGGTCCAGCGTCGACTCCTGCCATTCTTTTTTGCTGTTACTCATAATCAGCTCCTAATCGTATTATCGGAACTATCAGTATACCCGTCAGCAGATATTTCTGCAGATCAAATCTCCATTTCCTCTTTGTCATCAAGGGCGGATAATGTCAGCGTCGATGAAATTTGCAGTAAAGTAGGGGTTACCAAGGGTGCGTTTTACGGGACCCCCACGTCCGATAAAAAGGATATCCTTGAATACTCGTAAAATCTGTATTACGGCTTGCCTTGTATTTGAGCAGGCAGCCAGGAAGGCTGTCGTTGGTAAGAGTTTGAATTAATAAGTAATGAGTATCTTTTAAGCCGGGTGCATAATAAGCTCTTTATTGTGCCCTGACAGTTTCACAGTCTTGAAATACGTGCTTCTCTCCCCGTATTTTGAGATATCCCTGTAACATCCTCCGGCACGGTGCCCGTAGGCATATCCTTCCATCTCGTTGCAAACAACACAGGATTCGTACAGTCTACATCTCTGCCAGTACTCACATTTGCCCTTCATGTAGCACCCTCCCGTGTAATATTCAATCCTGTGAATTACGTTTATTCTATCGTACTTGCATTACCATTGCAATAGTCGGCATACTTCATCGTCAACGTCGTGGCCTGAGACTATCCGGACGAGACCGATGGTGCTAAGATATTCGCTATCGGAATGTTAAGGGCTGGGGCAAGATGGTTTTGGGAAAACATATCATCTGGTATGATTTAGCGCAGTTACTTAATCCTAAGGTTTAAATACGATGAGAATAGTGTTAATACTCGGGCACCCCGATAAAAAGAGCTTTAATCACGCTATTGCTCAGACGGTTGTAAAGGCTTTACGTAATAGTGGCCATGACGTTTTCTTTCACGATTTATATGCGGAAAAGTTTCCTCCCATCCTGCCTTATCCGGAGCTCCCCAAAGAGGCGCATTTGCCGTCGATAATATCAGTGCACGCAGAAGAAATCGTTGCCGCCGACGGCATCGTCGTTATCCATCCCAACTGGTGGGGCCAGCCTCCCGCTGTAATGAAGGGTTGGATCGACAGGGTCATCCGGCCCGGTGTGGCTTATGAGTTTGAAGAAGGGGACAGTGGTGAAGGGATGCCCAGAGGATTGTTGAGGGCGAAGGCGGCAATAGTATTCACCACATCAAATACGCGTCGGGAAAGGGAAAATGCAGTATTCGGAGATCCCCTGGAAACGATATGGAAGAACTGTGTCTTCGGCCTTTGCGGCATAGACAACTTCTATCGCAGGAACTTCGAAGTGATCGTCACAAGTACGCCGGCGCAAAGACAGCAATGGCTTGAGGAAGTCCGGGACATCACCAATAAATATTTCCCACGATAGTCCGACCACGTCCCCGTTTCATCATCAATGTATCGTCATCATCAACAGGTAGATCAGCGGAATCGTTGCAAGGCTCAGTACGTACATTGCGATGGTGAGCGCTGAAGCCAGTCCTCCGTTGCATCCGTATCTTGCAGCGATCACCGCTGCAACAGCGCCTGCCGGCATAGCTGCCTCAATTACAAGGACCTCCTTCTCAAGTTGCGGCAAGCCGAATAAGTGGGCGCCCGCCAGGGCGATTAAGGGCTCGGCGATCAGGTTTATGCAAAAGAGCGCTGCAATAGGTGGCA
Source organism: uncultured Dehalococcoidales bacterium (assembly GCA_964437795.1). Lineage (GTDB taxonomy): Bacteria > Chloroflexota > Dehalococcoidia > GIF9 > UBA5629 > CAIMUM01. Next base: position 138,067 of record CAYTIC010000006.1, read on the forward strand.
ATAACTGCCTGACAGGTATCTTCATCAACATCAAACCGATTGCAAATGCCGTAAATATCTCCAGTGAAGCAGCTATTATATTCAATAGGGTGTTAACGGTTTTCAACGCTGTGTCCTGCCAGGGCAATTTCAGGAAGGAGCAGGCGATACCTAAGACCATGGCAATGAAAATCGGGGAGCGAAAGAACTCCGCCGTTGAAGCCAGCACACTTTTCCCATCAGGATGTTCCCTGCCGAAATACATGGCAACGGGGATGGCCAGTAGAAATAACGGGACGCCTGCGCCCAGTTCGCTGATCACTAAAGCGTCCTGCATCGCCGTATGGCTATTATGAAAGACCTGCATAATCAACGCGTAACCCAGGGTCGATGAGCTGCCCCAGCCTGATACCAGGACAAATGCGCCAAGTGATTTTCTGTCCATTTTTAATATCTTGCCGGCGACAAAGCCGAGGGAACATGCGATAAGGATTGTGCAAAACATAATGAACGCGGGCAGCAATTTTTCAATTTCAAATGTCCGTTTGGCAAGGTTCACAAAGATCAGAGCCGGCAGGGAAAAATCTGTTACGAGGCGGGAGAAGAGCGTCTGATGTTCGCCGGAAAGTATCGAGCGATTTTTAAGAAGAAGAGCGAGTAAAACCAGTGCTACCAGGATAAAAAGTGATCCGAGCAACGTATAAAAGTAGTTCATGGGAATTTACAGGTGGATACCCTGTTCCAGGAGGGAGCGGTCCAGAGTCCCCAGGGACCTGCCGCTGACGGTTATATCGATTTTCGGCTCCGTGATCCCCGTGCATTTCATGATCAGAAGAGAATCGTAAATCTCATCGATATCCAGGTTAAATGAAGTATTTTGAATGTCTGCGCGCCGCACATGGCATCCATTGAGGCCGAAGGCGATGTTCCGCGCCGCATCGACGTAGAGGTCTCCCCAGCGTATCTGAGCGAGTGCCGCCGCCGCCACGGCCGTACCTCCGCCCCAGTCAGGTATGACGTATCCTTCGATCTTGGCATCGACTCCCGCGTGGCCATAGTTTTCGGCGACAGCGCCCCGGTCGGCCGCCGCCATGGGTTTAACGTTGGCGGGAGCAATCGAGCGATGTTCTTCGAGATACATGAGTGTGAAGGCCGCGCGCAGGGCCGATATTCCGCGCTGGAACAGCTCGGGTTCCCCCGTGATATCGTACCACTCCATCAGCAGCGGGGCGAAAAGGGCCTGGCGCGCATCGTTCCATTCGGCATCGTTATTGATGCTTGCAAATCCTCCGCGTGTGTCTATATTCAGAAATGGCGCATCCCAGATCTGTTGAAACAGCAGCAGGACATCAAGGGCCGCGCGGCCGTAGGCCAGGTAACGTTGTTCGCGCGTAATCTGGTAGAGATTCCCCATGAGATCGGCGGTCCACGAGATGCACAGGGCGCCCTGGGGAAGGATGCCGGTGGATGAGTCCTTCCATTTCTGCGATTTGGGCGAGCATGAGAAAAATACCTCTGTATCGAACCACGCATGCCGAGGGAAGACGTTCTCGATAATGAAGTCGGCGATGCGCCGCGCGGATTCCAGATATTCTTCCTTGTTGGTTGTTCTATATAGGGAGACGAGGAACATGCCGGCGGCTGCGCTCGATGCGCTCTCAGCCAGTACCGGGTCAGCGCTGGGCATGCCGTCCTTTTGTACTTTCACCCAGGTCGGGATAGCCCCGGAGGGTAGCTGTGAGCGGCGGAAAAAGTCGCCCAGTCCCACACACCTATCGTGGAAAATAGGCCTATCTTTATTGAGGAAGCGGTCTGCGGCCAGCATCCACCATCCCGTCACCGCTGCATCGGGAGTGTGATAGGCGCTGGTATACCGCCATACGCGTGAACCGGGGACCCAGTTGGGATACTTGCTGTCTCCGGTAAAAATGGACGGGAAAATGCCGGCCTCTGCAGGCGCAGCCAGGGCAAGGTTCCACATGGCGCGCGCATGTTCTTCCAGGTCGCGGTCACGCCATGACCGGGCGTAATGCATCAGTCCAAAGGAAGTCCTGATATTGTTCAAGAAAATGGTGTTCCAGAGGTGGGGATGAATGCCGTGTGTGTTCCATTTAATCAGCGATATCTTGTCCCTGAGCGAGAGGGTAGGTGTGAACAGATAGTTCATCGCGATGCCCAGGGTAGTATCGTTCGGCAGTTTCCTAGATCCCTCGCTTAGTCCGGGGCGTACGATGCGCCCGCAGATACCGCCACACTCCTTGCCGGACAGGCTGAAACCGCGCCAGAGTCCGTAGCTCTCGAGGGTGTTTTCGAATGAAAGGCGCGCGTATTGTTCGAACGTCTTAACCTGGGGAGAGATCGAGGATGCCAGGTTATTTTTGCCGTAACGCTGCCAGAGGAAACGCAGAACAGACTGGTGTGCATGCGGCCCTGCTTCGAGATCAAAGAGAAGCGTGAATCCGATCTGCAGTGAATCTCCGGGACTCAGTGTGGCAGCGGATCCCGAAGGTGTGTAGTAGACATGGCCGTGCGGTTTGTAGTTTTGCAGTGCGTAGTAGAGACTTGGGGCGAGCTCATCCCCCTGTCCTTTTCGTGGAAGATTGAAATCCATGACGGCGCGCAAAGGGCCTCTACCCAGCAAATCCATGTGCGGTACGAGGGCTACCTGAACGCCTGCATGACGTGCGATAAGGCATGGTGAACGAAAAACGTGGTCCCCGGCCACATCGTCCTGCCGGGACTTCAATGTTGGCATCCAGGCATAATCGAGAGGGGCTGCAGGGTCACGGCCGGCGCCGGGCGGGAAGATGTAATTATGGCCGAAAGCTACGACCCTCAGCGGTTCGATGGCGGTCAGCCGTGATATTACGTCGAATCCCGCTGCGTCTGTAGCTGCGGTGAATGTCGTCTCAACGATCAGATCTGATCTCTCGAGCTTCGCCTCCATTTGTGACATGGAGATATAGCGGGCTGTGCGATACGGGTTGCCCTGAAGCTGCAGAACTATGTCACCGGAGGGTTCTCCGGAGAGCAGCGTGCTGCCTTTTAGGGAAAGGAATTTATAAGAGTATCCGCCGTCGGATGAACGGAGGTCTACTGATAGCGATTGCTTAGAAGGCTGCTTCATGATTAGCCTGTATTAATTGTCCTATATTACCGCGTGCGGCTTCCCTTAGCAACAGCATTAGAGTAATTCTATGCGGGCTTAAATGATAAAATGTGTTGCAGAAACCTATTACTCTGGTATGATTTCAGTAGAAGGAGCCACTATGCAGAAGACGATGCAGGGCGCTGTTCTTCCGGGAAACAGTTCGGTTGAATTAAAGGAGTTTGCGGTACCTGTGCCGGGACATAGCGAAGTGCTGGTCAAGATAAAAACATCGTCGATCTGCGGATCGGATATAAGGTGTATATACAGGGAACACCTGGGCAAAGGACCTGAGGGTTACCGTCCGGGAACAATTGCCGGTCATGAGCCGTGCGGGCAGATCGTTGAAGTCGGGCCGGGCTGCAGGAGGTTCAAGGCAGGCGACAGGGTGATCGTATACCATATTTCCGGCTGCGGGGTCTGCTATGATTGCAGGCGGGGATACATGATCTCCTGTACCAGTTCGTACAGGAGGGCCTACGGATGGCAGAGGGATGGCGGGATGGCGGAGTTTATGCTTGCCGAGGAAAAGGACCTCGTATATCTTCACGAAAAGCTCACGTATTCCGATGGGGCACAGGTTGCCTGCGGATTCGGCACCGTGTATGAAGGGCTGGAGAAAATCGGGGTATGCGGTGACGATTCGGTGCTTGTAACCGGCCTTGGTCCTGTCGGACTGGCTACGGCCATGCTGGCCAGGGCGATGGGCGCGGACAGAGTATTCGGCATAGAGGCAATCGATGATAGGATCAAGATAGCCCAAAAGCTGAAGCTATTCGACTCAGTTCTAAAATCGGGACCTGACAATGTCAGGGATATCAGGCAATTGACGGGTGGAAACGGTGTCGAGAAATCGGTGGACTGCAGCGCAAATGAGACTGCCAGGCTTACCTGTATCCAGGCGGCCAGAAAATGGGGGAAAATAGTCTTCCTGGGCGAAGGTGGAACGGTCGCGTTCAGACCCTCGGAGGACATCATTCATGACCAGAAAACGATTTACGGGTCCTGGGTAACGAGTATCTGGCGGATGGAAGAGCTCGTTCAAATGCTTGTCCGCTGGAAGATACATCCGGAAGACCTGATCACGCACAGGTTCCCGCTGGAAAATGTGTCCGAGGCCTATGCGCTCATGGCCGGCGGCAAATGCGGCAAAGTGGCCGTGTGTTTTGACGAAGAATTAAAGAAATAGCCGGGTATTATTGCATGGTTCGAGAAAGAATCGACGCAGAGGCGGTAGATCAGTCCAGGATTCCGTACAGGACATTGAATACCGGCGCGAGGATCCCGGCAATCGGGCTGGGGACTTTCGGCTCAGATCACGTGTCCGGCGAAACGGTAGCCGAAGCTGTTATGGGGGCTATTTTATCAGGTTATCGGCATATCGACTGTGCTTCGGTTTACCGGAATGAGGATTTAATCGGCAGTGTGTTAAAGCAGGTGGTATCGGGGGGTATCAAAAGGGAGGAACTGTGGATAACCTCCAAGGTTTGGAACGATATGCACGGCAAAGGCGATGTACTGCGTTCGGTGAACAGAACACTAAGAGATTTAAAGCTTGAATACCTGGACCTCTACCTGGTCCACTGGCCTTTTCCCAATCATCATGCGCCCCGAGTCGGTGTCGGCTCGAGGAACCCGGATGCAAAACCCTATATCCACGAAAACTACATGAGTACCTGGCGCCAGATGGAAAAGCTTCTGTCAGACGGCCTTGTGCGGCATATCGGCACCGCCAATATGACGATCGCGAAGCTCAAGCTGCTGTTAAGGGATTGCGCGATAAAACCCTCCTGCAACGAGATGGAGCTTCATCCTCATTTCCAGCAGCCGGAGCTATTCAGTTTTATTACCGAAAACGGGATTGTCCCGATCGGGTATTCGCCCCTGGGCTCACCGGACCGTCCCGCACGCGACAGGGCCGAGACCGATACCAGCGATATGGATGATCCGGTCATTTTGAGCATCGCAAAAAGGATGAATGTTCATCCTGCCTCGGTGTGTCTCAAATGGGCCGTCCAACGGGGACAGATACCGATACCTTTCTCTGTTAATAGAAAGAACTACGTCGCCAACCTGAAAGCGGTTACCGAAAATCCACTCACAGATGAAGATATGAGGTTGATCTCAGGCATCGACCGGAATTGCAGGCTCATCAAAGGTCAGGTGTTTCTCTGGCCGGGTGCAAAGAGCTGGGAAGACCTTTGGGACATTGAAGGAGGATAAAAACAATGATGCTCAATTACCAGTACAAACCGTTTAAATTTTATTTTCTGACATTTTTATTTACATGGGCGGCAATGTTTATCGCTGCCTGGTTCAGTTTTAATAACAGCCTGGCGTTTTATAAGCTCGTTTTCATATTTATAGGTGTAGTTATACCTTTTTCAGTAGCCATGTTCATGATTTACGGTTCGGGAAACGATGAACTGAAAAAGGACTTCTGGAACAGACTGATTAATTTGAAGCTGATAAAACCGAAATATTTACTGGCGCTATTAATAATACCCGGCGCATTATTGCTGGCAACAGCAATTTCTCTTCTGTTCGGGCAACCGGTCGGACAATTCGCTTTATCGCCGGGTTTCTCCTTTGCAGAAGGTCAGGTCTTCACAACACTGATCATTGTTATTCTGGCCCCCTTATTTGAGGAAATGGGCTGGAGGGGATATGGCGTCGACAGTTTACATAAAATCGGCAGGAGTTTATTTATCTCGACTTTAATTTTTGCTTTGCTCTGGGCTTCATGGCATATCCCCTTGTTCTTTATCAACGGCTATTATCACTATGAAATCTTGCAGGCTAATGCCATATATGCGGCAAACTTTTTCGTTTCGGTTTTCCCTGCGGCATTTATAATGAACTGGCTTTTCTATAAGAATGGCCGAAGTATAATGATTACCTTCCTTTTTCATCTGGGAATCAATCTATTTTCGTCCCTGCTTCAAACAGAGCAATTCACAAAATGTATTTTCACTGTTATTTTGTTAGTTGTGGCGGTTATACTACTGCTTACAGATAAACCTTTCTGGCAGGACAGAACAGGTAACGGAAGGCTGTTGACAGTGTGATAGTAATCTTCGATATTGGGGAGGGAAGATAAATGAATAAATCGGAAAAACTCAAAGGGCTCGAAGTCGGTTACGACGTTCCCGCTCTTCCAGGTATGCATGCGGCCGAAATCCAAACACCCTGCCTGATCCTCGACCTCGACGCGCTCGAACGCAACATAAAGAAAATGGGCGAGCTAATGAATGAAATGGGTGTGCGGCACAGGGTGCACGGCAAAATGCATCGATCGATAGACGTGGCGAAACTGCAGCAGAAGCTCGGCAATGCTTGTGGTATCTGTTGTCAGAAAGTCGCGGAGGCCGAGGTCTTCGCCCGAGGTGGACTCAAGGACATCCTGGTGACGAATGAAATTCGTGACCCGGCCAAAATCGATCGCCTGGCGCGTATTCCGAAATACGGCACGCGCACCATTGTCATCGTGGACGATCTGGCCAACGTGGCCGATCTCTCTGCGGCCGTGCAGAAACATGGCACAAAACTCGAATGCCTCGTGGAAATTGATTGCGGCACAAGTCTGGCCGGCGTGTCGACCGTACCCGAGGTGGTGGAGATTGCCAAGACTATTGATATGGCGCCCGGGCTGAAATTCTCCGGCATCCAGGCTTACCAGGGTGCGGCGCAGCACCTTCGCAAGTACGAAGACCGCAAGGCGCTGGCTGATGTTGCAGTTACTCTAGCGCGGGATGCCGTGGAGGCGCTGAAGAAAGAAGGTCTGACCTGCGACATCATCGGAGGCGCCGGCAGCGGAACTTACTATTTTGAGGGCAATTCCGGTGTCTACAACGAACTACAATGCGGCTCCTATGCCTTCATGGATCACGACTATGGGCTCGACCTCGATCAGGACGGCAAGCGCATCGACCAGGGCGAGTGGGAGAATGCATTATTCATATTGACAATGATAATCAGTCATAAAAAGCCGAACGTGGCGATCTGCGATGCAGGATTGAAGGTGCAGTCGATGGACTCGGGTTTGCCGGTTGTCTTCGGCCGCACGGACCTGACGTACCTGGGAGCGGCGGACGAGCACGGCGTGATCATAGATCCAAACTGCGCACTGAAAGTCGGCGATAAATTGCGCCTGGTACCCGGTCATTGCGACCCGACTTGCAATGTCCACGACTGGTACGTTGGCGTGCGCAATGATAAGGTCGAAGTGGTGTGGCCTGTCAGCGCCCGCGGTAAATCATTGTAGGTTATGGTTCTGCTGTATTAATTACACAGGTTGCGCACCAGCAGAATATAGTAATTGATCATCTCTCCATAGTTGGCTACAGAGATCCGCTCATTCATTCCGTGCAGCATGTCGAGGTCTTTGCCGTACAACCTTTCGGGCAGGAACCGGTAGATATTGGGCGACAGCCCGATATAGTGAATGCAATCTGTGCCACCTATGCTTATCATGGGCGCAACCACCACTTCCGGCATAACCTCGCGGACGGTCCTGGTTAAGATCTTAAAGCTCGAGGCATCGGTGCTGGATACCGGCGAGGGATCATTAGCAAATACGGGTGCAGGCTGAATCTTTACGCGTGGATCATTGATAACCTCTTTGACACGGTCGGTCACACTTTGCATGGTGTCACCCGGCAATATGCGGAAATTAACCGTAGCAGTAGCCCTGGCCGGCAGCACATTATCCCGCTGGCTGCCCTCAAACATGGTGGGGGCTGCCGTAGTCCTGATGGTGGCATTAGTGCCCGGTGACGATGTGAGCTCACCCTCTATCAGCGGTTTGAACAGCCACATATTGGCGAAGATCATTTTATAAGGGAAAGACATCTCCGGTCCCAGGTACTCGAACAGGTCGGAGGCGGGCCCGTTCATACGCGTGGGAAAGCGGTTGTTTTGAATTTTATCAATTGCAGTAGCCAGAATACCCACGGTAGTCTGGTCCGGAGGCATAGAGGAAGCGCCTCCTGCCGACTCTGCTACCAATTCCAGTGAGAGGTAACCTTTTTCAGCGACTGCGATAAGGGCCACGGGCGGTTTTACCGCAGGCACCGCTCCCTGCGTTACAAACATTCCTTCGTCGTAAATAGAGTCAAACTGGATATTCTGCGCCTTGAAATACTCGGCGATTTTGGCAGCGCCCAGCTGACCTCCCACCTCTTCATCGAAGCCCAGCGCAATATAAATGGTGCGGGATGGTTTGAAGCCGTCCTTAATCAGGTACTCAGTTGACTCGAGTATACTCATTAAAGAGCCCTTGTCATCGATCGCACCCCGGCCCCAGATAAATCCGTCGGCTATGTCGCCCGAGAAGGGCTGATGTTCCCAGCCTTCGGCCGGGGCCGGCACCACGTCCTGGTGCGCCACCAGGAGAACAGGCTTTTTCTGATTGTCGCTGCCGTTCCAGATGTATAGCAGGCCGTAGCCGTTTATTACCTTTTTATCCAGTGTGGAATTGACCAGGGGGAATGATTTCCCGAGATACTCCTGCAGAGCGGCAAATTCAGTGTAGTCGACTTCTGAGGAGTTAATGCTGGATACAGTCTTGAATTTCAGTGCGCCTGAAAGACGACTGGCAGCTCCGTCTAAATCTATGGGATAGCTGACCTTCTGATCGACGGTCACCTGCTTTGATGTAAAAGTTGCGGTCTTAATAGCCAGTGCGGCCACCAGGATAACGATAATGGCTGCGATGCAAATGACCGCAATAACCCATACCTTCATTTTCTTCATATTAAGCTCCCATTTACTATTAAAATTGAATTTATATTGCGCTACATTGGCCGCTGGAAAAGTAACTGCTCCCTGCAGATACGATGGCGTCCCTGGGGGGATTCGAACCCACGACCCGCTGCTTAGAAGGCAGCCGCTCTGTCCGCTGAGCTACAGGGACGTATAACGAGTTTATCACATGAAAACGAGCGGCATCAATAGCCGGCAGCAGGGTATTATGCTTTGGCTGCGTCGCTGGCAGCCGGCTTGGGTTGCTCTGGTTTAGGTTGCTCCGGTTTGGATTGCTCCGGCTCCTTGGTGGTTGTTACCTCTTTGGTCGTCTCCGGCATCTTGGCCGGCAGCTGCGCGTCGGACATTTTTCTGCTGTCCGTGACATAAAAACCCGACCCCTTAAAGATAATGGGCACAGGCACAAAGCGCCGTTTGGACTCGCTTTTACACTTGGGGCAGGCCGCCACATTGTCGTCATTAAAGCCCTGCCTGAGCTCAAAACTGGTGTTGCATTTAGGGCAGGAGTATTGATATATCGGCATCTGTCTCTCCGGGAACTGTAACTAATCTCAAATTTAGCACTCAAATATCTGGAGTGCTAATTAGATATTTTAGTTATATTGACCGGCCCAGTCAAGTATGCTCCATAGATCGAACCCGGTAACGGTCTTTAAATACCTGTATTAGACGGCTAATAATGTGCCGCCAGTCTTCGTAAACTATGAACATCTACGACATGTTGTTGTGTTAATTGAATAGTTGTGGTATCCTGTGCTGATTTCGTTCTTGACGGGCAGTCGTTTTGAAGATGCTGGGACTTAAATGGCCAAACCTGGATGGCCGGCTTGATACTGAATTAGAGAAAGGCTACCGCTTGTATTCTCTGCGGGAAGACGTCAGGCAGACCATAGTCGGTATCCTGCTTGTAACGATAGCTGTTGCCCTTACAATACCCAATGATTTCGTAGTTATCCAGCAACCTGACCTGATCGGTTATGTCATTATTATGCGCGTTGTCTTCACCCTGTACAGCGCAGGGTTGATTGTTTACATGCTCCGGAACAAGAACCCGGTACGTTTCGACGATAGCATATTTGTCTGGGGTCTATTTGGCGTAATCGTAAATACAATTATCATCTGGACCAGGCCGGTCACCTATTCCGGGCACGCGCTGATCGATATATTGCTTCTCATACTTATATATCTGGCTGTACCATTCAGACTGCTGTACCGCGTAATACTTGCAGCGCTGTTTACCGCCGGTTGCCTCACCCTTCTGTTTATGAATGCTGACCAGTTGGGCGCCCCATGGATGATAGCGGAGATAATTGCCCTGGTGTTTACTAACGTTATCGGATTGACCATATCTCACCGCCTCTACTCGTACAGGCGGAAACAATATGCGACACAGGTCGAGGAGGATAAAATCAAAGAAGAGCTGCGTTTGGCGGCCGCGTGTGACAGCCTGACCGGCATACTGAATCACAAGGCCTTTTTCGTGCAGGGAGAGCGGGAACTGCGCAGGTTTGTCAGGTATGGGAAACCATTCTCACTAATTGAGATCGATATCGATGATTTTAAAGTTATCAACGATAGCTACGGGCATAGCGAGGGGGATAACGTGCTGCAAAAGCTGGTGTCTCTGGTGGCATCGCATGTTCGCCAATCGGATGTATTCGGCAGGACGGGTGGTGATGAGTTCTGCCTGCTGCTGATTGAAACGCACGTGGCGGAAGCCGTGGAGATTGCCGAGCGCATACGCGCCACCTGCAGCAGTTGCAGGCTCGTTACAGGTACGGGAATACCAGTCAATTTCACCGTCAGCGTTGGATTGGTTGAGTCAGCTAAAAATGATTCAAGCATCGGACATATATACTCCAGGGCAGATGCCGCTATGTACAGGGCTAAAGCCGAAGGGCGGAACAGGGTTTGCGTGTCTTAAGGAACCAAGCTGTATCGGCTGCGCTCACAGCTTAATAGTCTCATTCATCTCCAATACCTTTACCTCCGTGCCGCGACAACTCTCCCTGACTTTTTGTACAAACGGCCTGATATCCACAGCCGTAGAGACGGGAGGGTAAAAGTCATCCTGGTGATGCGGTATGACCAGGCGCGGCTTCAATACTCGGACGTATTGCAGGGCAATGTCACAGATATTTGTGTGCCCCTGTAAAGGTACTAATAGCAGGTCAAGGGGCTTTGATGCGAAGCGTTCCAGCTCCTTCGGCGTTGAACCGGCACTGCCGAAATGATGGATGCTGTATCCGTTGATGGTGAAACGCCAGCTCAACACCTGGCCCAACGGATAATGGCGGGATATGCCTGCACTGGATATGCGGCGGTAGCCCGACGGACCCATGCGCCAGAGAGTACGGGCTATTAGAGGTATGTCGAATTTCACATGACGGCTGAAGAAAGCCTCTGCAGAGTAACCATCGAAATTGAAAGTGCAACCGTCCGTGGTAACTTTGTTGATAAGCCCGCTTTTAGCTCCATTTCGCACAAGCGTGGCAGCGGCGGTTTCGGAGCAGAAAACCGACGATTTGCCCGCGTCCATAACGGCAGGCACATCGTAAATGTGGTCGAAATGGCCATGTGAGATAAAGATCTGCGCGGCATCGGAGATATCCATCGGTTTGAGGGGCTGTAACGGCCTGGACTGCGCTGCACGCGACAGGTAAGGATCGATGAGGAAAGCCTCAGCATCGGTTTCGATTCTGAAACCGGAAGTGCCTAACCATTGTAGCCTCATAACAAGTATCTCCTCATAATTTTTATTATAGTAAGTACGTTGCTTTAACTGCGTCCGAATAAGCGGACGGGTTTGAAAACCCGTTCCTACATCTTAGCATCTTCACTGCTACGACAGGCTGTGCTATACTATGAAATTGCCCGGCAGCCGTTACGGCAAAAGCGGGCGTTCTGATCATTGGGGCTCGTAGCTCAGGGGCAGAGCGGTCGGCTCATAACCGATTGGTCGCAGGTTCGAAACCTGCCGAGCCCACCATTTATTTACCTCTCTTTCAAATAGCTGAAGGCGGATTTTGCTGCCACAGCACCATCGCCGACCGCTGCGGCTACCTGTCGGGCGGAGTTCCTGCGGATATCGCCGGCCGCATACAGGCCCGGGATGGCCGTGCGCATCAACTCGTCGGTGGCAATGTTTCCGGCTTCGTCGAGATCGATAAAACCTTTGAAAGGATCGCTGTTAGGGATCAGTCCGATGGCCACAAAGACGCCGGAGACCTCGAGATTTGACGTATGGCCGGTCTTTATGTCCTTGAGCACCAGCCCGCTCAATTTCTCAGTTCCCTCGAGTTTGGCCACAACGCTGTTCCAGATAAACTTGATCTTAGCATTGGACATGGCGGCACGCTGTACATTCTGGCAGGCCCGCAGTTGATCGCGCCGGTGTATGACGTTAACCTGACGGGCATGCTGGCTCAATTCAAGGGCATCGGTTACGGCCGTGTCACCACCACCCACCACAGCCACATCCATATTCCTGAAAAGAAACCCATCGCAGGTGGCACAATAGGAAACACCCCGTCCATTAAGCCTCTCCTCGTCTTCAAGTCCCAGCTTCCGGTAATTAGAACCGGAAGCAATAACCACAGCTCCAGCCGAATAGTCGCCATCATCTGTGGCGACCTCGAAAAGGGCGCCTACCTTCTTAAGCCTGATAACATCGGCTGTCTCGAAGTTAATGCCGAATTTAGAAGCCTGGTCATGCATAAGCTGTCCCAGGTCCATACCCGTGATTCCATCAGGAAACCCCGGGTAGTTCTCCACGCGGCCTGCATTAACGATCTGGCCGCCCATGAGGCCGCGCTCCAGCAGGAGGGTATTAAGTCCATACCTGGACAGGTATAGGCCTGCGGTTAATCCGGCGGGACCACCGCCGATGACAATGGCTTCATATTCTTTCATCATGACCTCCGCGGTAGTGAAGTAATTGACATAAAGTGTTTACTTGCGGCTGTGGTACTTTTTATATACTTCCTTGAGGTGCTTATTGGTGACATGGGTATAGACCTGCGTGGTGCGGATGCTTTCGTGCCCCAGCATCTCCTGCACGGAACGCAGGTCGGCGCCCTGGATAAGCAGGTCTGTGGCAAAGGAGTGCCTCAAAGTGTGCGGATGCGCATCGAAGGGCAGGCCGGCCTTTTTGGAGTACTTTCTAACGATTCGCTCCACGGACCTGGGTGTCAAACGCATCTTTTCGCCCTGCTTCAGCTCAGACCTGTCGCGGCTGTAGCGTATGAAAAGGGGCCTATAGTTGTCCTTTCGAACTGCTAAATACCTTTTAAGCCACTGCGCGGCTGTATCGGAAATAAAGACCAGCCTGATCTTATTGCCTTTGCCTTTGACGCTGAACTCCTGGGTATCTAGATTGATCTGGTCACGGTTCAGTTTAGTAAGCTCAGAGACGCGCAGACCTGTGCTGAAAAACAGTTCGAGTATGACCCTGTCCCGCAAACCTATTTCGTTAGATATCTCAGGGCTGTTGAGCAGGCGGGTCAGTTGGTCGGCGTTAAGAAACTCAATTACTCGTGATTCGGTCTTCGGCAGATCGATCTTGTCGGGATTTAGCACGGGCAGGTCCCTGCGGGTGGCAAGGTAGCGTAAAAAGGAACGCAGTGCAATCACATGATAGGTCTGGGTAGCCTTTTTGAGCGGAGAACCATTCTTGTCCAGGTAATTTGCCAGGTACAGTCGAAACTGACCGGATAGCTCTAAATCTACGTTTGAGGGCGATAGGGGAATGGAGTTTTCCTCCATCCAGGACATAAACCGCGTCAGGTAATGACGGTAATTGCGCACCGTTAAAACCGACAAAGATTTTTCAACGACCAGGTACTCAAGAAAATCATCTAGCAGACGTCGCAAGTCGAAACCGTTGGAAACGATCATAATCTAATTATATTACAAACACACTATGTCGTAAAAGGTACAGTGTGCGACACGACAACCAGTTAGAATAGTGGGTCACACTCGATTTATGATTCGACAGGCTCCTCGATCACGTCCTGTGACTGTTTTCCAAGGCCTTCGATCTCGAACTCCACCCTGTCGCCCGGTTTTAACCAGAAATCTTCACCCCAGGATTTTGCGTTTCCCGGAGGGGAGCCGAGCATAATGACGTCGGCGGGGTAAAAAGTGAAAAATTTGGAGAGGTAACTGACAATATCAGCCGGGCTATGGATATAATCACTGGTGTTAAAATCCTGCCGCGTGACGCCGTTAACGGTTAAAACTGCATGCAGGAAGGTCGGATCCACAATTTCGTCCGAGGTCACTAAAAACGGCCCCAGAGGGGCAAAATTGTCGAAACTCTTGCCTTTCGCGTACTGTTTGTCATTGGTTTCAAACTGCCAGTAGCGCTCCGACAGGTCCTGGCCGCACATGTACCCTAAAATATAGTCCCCTGCTTTTTCAGCCGGTATATATTTTCCTTTCTTTCCGATAACCACCGTCAGCTCCCCTTCCCAGTCGATCTTTTTAGTGTAACGGTTATGTAAAACCGGATCGTTCGGTCCGCAGATTGAGCTATTGGCTTTCAAGAACATCACGGGCTCCGATTTCTCGGTCAGCTGTTCCCCCATCTGTTTAGCGTGAAGACGCGAATTATATCCGATGCAGATGAGCTTTCCCGTCACCGCAACCGGGGCCCCGAAACGCTGGCCGGCATCTACCGGGGGTAAATCCCCGATATTCATACCGCGAAGTTTTTCCATCAACGCGCTTTTGCCTATGGTAACCCGGTCCCAATCGCTAATCAGGCCGGACAGGTCGCGCAGCCCGCCGGCACTGTCGACTATCCCGGGCCTCTCTTGTTCCCGTGGTCCAAATCGAAACAGTTTGATAGGACTACCCTCCCGGTGTTATGGCATTCTGCGCAGTGAGGAATGCACCGATCATCTGCAGAAGGTCATTCAGGTTCCAACCCTTTAAGGCCGAGACCGCAATAGTCGATTCCGCCGGCGATTTCACCTCGAAATAAATGCTCTGAGCTTCTTCGAGATTCTCCGCCACCCGGTCCATTTTGTTTATCACCGTGATGCGCGGTTTCTCATCCAGCTTAAGCTTTCGCAATATGGTCTCCACAGTCTGGCTCTGATTGACCGCCTCCGGACTCGTTATGTCAACAACATGCAGCAGCAGGTCCGCCTCGTCCAATTCCTCCAGGGTGGCATGGAAGGCTGCCACGATAAGTGTAGGCAGCTTGTTTATGAAACCTACAGTGTCGGTCAGAAGGATGGTGCGCCCGTCAGCCAGCCTCAGCCTCCTTGTAACAGGATCGAGCGTTGAAAACAGTTTGTTCTCGGTTATTACGTCAGCCTGGCAGATGGCATTCAATAGCGTGCTTTTGCCGGCATTGGTATATCCCACCAGGGCTACTAAAGGCGTGTTGGCCTTCTTCCTCTGCCTGCGGTAAAGCTCGCGGTGTCGCCTCACCGCCTCTATCTGCTTTTCAATGTTGCTGATGCGCTTCCTTATTAACCTGCGGTCCGTTTCGATCTGCGATTCTCCCGGACCCCTGGTGCCGATGCCGCCTCCAAGCCTTTCCAGGTGGCTCCATTGCCCCTCAAGCCGGGGCAGAAGGTATTCATGTTGCGCCAGCTCCACCTGCAGTTTGCCCTCCCGCGTCCTGGCGCTTCCGGCAAATATGTCCAGTATCAGGGCCGTCCTGTCGATAACCTTGACCTCCAGCGCTTCCTCAAGGTTCCGCTGCTGCCTGGGGGCAAGCTCATCATCGATAATGACGGTATCGTAATTCAGCTCCTGCTTAAGCTCGATCAATTCCTGCATCTTGCCCGAGCCAATATAATGGGTCGACGACGGCCTGGCGAGCTTCTGCGAAAACCTGCCCACAACCTCCGCCCCCGCAGTCCCCGCAAGCTGGCTCAGCTCGTCCAGCGAGCTGTCGATGGACCAGCTGTTACGCCGGTTGCCCGCCTCCACGCCCACGAGCACAGCGCGCTCCCTTTTCTCCTGTGTGCTGTAGGTCGTTTTTGCCATAATTGAATTAGAGCGAACGCTATTTCTTGCTGAGTGTCAGCAGCCGGCGGACTCCCTCGTTGAAGCGGTCGTCAGGCTGTGTAATGGAGAGCCGGACATAGCCTTCGCCTGTCTTACCGTACCCGGTGCCCGGCGTTACCGCCACTGCAATCCTGTCCAGCAATTCAGCCACATACTGCACCGAGGTGTAGCCCTTCGGTATTCCGGCCCAGATATAGAATCCTGCTTTCGGCTTATTGACCTTCAAGCCTATCTTTTCCAGGGCGTCCACGATCTTATCCCTTCGGGCCTGCAGCTTGAGATTGCGCGCGGCGATATCGCCCTGATCTCCCGTCAGCGCTTCGATGGCTGCTATCTGGATGGCCTGCGGTATGCCGGAATCCAGGTTGGACTTGAAGCGGAACAGGGCGTCGATCAGCTTTCGGTTGCCCACAGCCATACCGATACGCCAGCCGGTCATATTATAGGTCTTGGAGAGCGAGTGGAACTCTATGCCCACTTCCTTTGCGCCCGGGGTTTCCAGGAAACTGTGCGGCCTGTATCCGTCAAAGGCTACCTCTGTATAAGGGGCGTCATGACAGACCGCGATATTGTTCGATTTTGCAAACTTCACCACCTTCTCGAAGAAAGCCGGCTCAGCCACGGCGCCGGTGGGATTATTGGGATAGCATATCCACAGCACCTTTGCTTTTTTCAGCACGTCCGCCGGTATGGTATCGATGTCGGGCAGGAACCCGTTGCGCTCGAGCAAGGGCATATAGTGAACCTCGCCTCCGGCAAGCAGCGTGCTGACCGAATATACGGGATACCCCGGGTCAGGCACCAGGGCCACGTCGCCGGGGTCCAGCAGGCAGAAGGACATGTGCCCGATACCTTCCTTGGAGCCGATCAACGGCAGCACTTCGCTGGTGGGTTCCCATTCAAGTGAAACACCGAAACGCGACTTATACCATGCGGCAACGGCCTTGCACAGATCCGCCATTCCGTAGGTCTCCGGATACCTGTGATTCACAGGGTCCTGCGCAGCCCGGCACAGGCTGTTTATAATATGCTCCGGCGTAGGAATGTCGGGATCACCGATGGCGAAGCTGATTACATCTTCGCCCTGCGCACGCTTTTCAGCGATCTTCTTATTTATCTCCACAAACAGGTATGGCGGTATCCTGTCCATGCGCTTTGATAAATTCATAGCCAAATCCTTTCTACAATTAATAAGAGTTTTAATAGTATATATTATCGGACAGGCTGAAGCCCACTTTCAGCAGTTTTACCTTTCTTTCCCAACCAGTAGACCTATCCTCTCCTGCCCCTCGGAAACGGGCCATCCGTTCCTGGCGTTGTAATACATATACCACGTCTTGTCCGCATAGCGGTACCTGACATCGCAGGCGTAGATGTGGCTCTTACGCCAACCGGATGTCGGCCTCAGAACAGGCTCCTGCAGCATCCTTTCCCATTTCATCCCGTCAGCGGATTTCAGTGTGATAATGGCGGACCCGCTCTGCTTTTTTTCCTCATTCCAGTAAATACCGTTCTCAAAACCCGCAAAGCCGTCATCGCATTTCAGGACTTTAATCGAACCGCAGCTCAGGTTGCACCACGGATCACTTTTGTTGACTTCGATCACCGGTCTATCCTGCAGATCATACGGACCTGTAATATTTGCCGACCGGGCCAGGGCGATGGAATCCGGCTCGTTAAAGCCGCAGTCCGGTATGTAAACCAGTGAGGCGCTGTAATAGAGCAGGTACGTGCCGTCCTGCTTTACCAGGCAGGGATTGCTGACCGACCTGTTCCCATCCGCGGCGTGCCATGGCAGCTCCGGCCTGATCAACACCTTTGAAGCGGACCATTTACGAAGGTCGGCGGATCGTGAAACAGCTATCTCAGAGTACCATTTCCTGCCCTTTATGGCGGAAAGGACCAGTGAAAGAGGCGGGTATTTTTCGTAGTAAAGGTAGTAAATTCCGGCTTCGTAATACAGGTAAGGCCTCATGGCATTGGCGATGGCCACGCCAAGCCCTTTCCACTTTATGCCGTCCGTGGAAACGAAGTGCTGGATACCCCAAACCGAGTGGGCGAAAAGGTGCCATCGGCCGTCCGGGGAGTTTTCAGGAAAGGTGAAAGTCGGGTCAGCCAATACCGGTGACAGGGCCGGGTGGTCTATCAGGTAGTTCTCCGAATAATCGCGCCATTTTACCGCTTTAACATCGTCCAGTTTCAATTCTTCACCCCTTTGATATGTTCTTGCCCCGCATATCTATCTTCACTCCTGCACTGCAGTCTGTAAAAACTCTCGTATTTCTTCCATCGCCCTATCCTCCAATCCATCTCCGCTTTCAAACCAGCTTATTCTACCGTCGGAGGGCCGAAACCATGCATACTGGTTGCGTGCAAACCGGTGCGTCTCATATTTAATAGCCTGCACCGCTTCCTGTAATCCCATGCGGCCGGCCAGGTGGTCCGCTATCTGGCCGTAACCGAGGCTGGACATCGAGGGGAGCTCTCTACGGTAACCCATATCCAGCAGGTTTTTGACCTCTTCAACAAATCCTGCTTCGATCATCCGTTCTATCCGGCTGTCAATAAGGCCATATAAATGCTCCCGCTCATCGGTCAACCCGATAATCAGCGCTGGGTATGGCAGCCCCTTCTTTGCGCGGAGTGACGAAGGTAACTTGCCGGTCTTATCATAGATCTCTAAGGCTCTAATTATTCTTCTCAAATTGTTTGGAAGCATACCCGCAGCAGTTGCGGGATCAATTACTTCAAGCTCACGGTACAGGGTATCAACGCCGTCCGACTCGGCCCTGCTCATCATACGCTCCCTGAAAGCGGCGTTCGGCGCAACGGCGGGTATGCTCCATCCCTCCAGCACCGACCACACATACTGCCCGCTCCCCCCTACTAAAACCGGCAACTTTCCCATGTCCTGAATATCTGATATACAGCTTAAAGAAGCCTGCTGATAAAGAGACAGACTATAAGGCTGATCAGGTTTTATTATGTCAAGCATGTAATGCTTTATCTGCTCCCTCTCCTCCCTGCCCGGCTTGGCCGTGCCTATATCCATTAGCTTATAGATCTGCCGGCTGTCCGCGTTGACTATCTCGCCATTAAAGTGTTTAGCGATAGCGATGCCGAGCTTGCTCTTGCCAACCGCAGTGGGGCCTACAACAGCTACCAGGCATTTCATGGCGATGCTTTTATGGATTTCGTCTGCTTCACGATGCCAGCGAAATCACCGGCCTTGAGGCTGGCCCCGCCGACCAGCGCCCCATCGATCTGGGATTCACCGATGAATTCGGCTATATTAGCTGCCGTAACGCTACCCCCGTACAGAATACGTGTTGCCTCTGCCGCCTGCTGTCCCAGCACGCGGGCAGCCACATTGCGTATAAGCCCAATAGTCTCACCTGCCTGTGAGCCCGCCGCCGCCCTGCCGGTGCCGATGGCCCATATGGGCTCGTAAGCAATGACTACCTTCTCCCCGGGGGACACTCCTTTCAATCCCTCGCTCACCTGCCGTGTGAGCACTCCCCCCGTTTTCCCTGCATCATTCTCCTCCAGCGTCTCCCCGACGCAGAAAATGGGGATTATACCCGCGGCCAGTGCCGCTTTCACCTTCTCATTTACCATCCCGTCCGTTTCACAGAAAATCTGGCGGCGTTCTGAGTGGCCGAGGATCACATATTGACACATGGGTTTAAGCATAAGCGGTGATACCTCACCCGTGAACGCGCCCTTTTCCTTGAAGTACATGTTCTGAGCGCCCAGCTTAAACGGTGTCCCTTTGACGATCTCGCTGACCCTGTATAGCGAGATAAACGGCGGGCATAGAACAACGTCCACCGCAGCCTCTTCCTTCAATTCGCCGACGATGGCTGCCGCCAGCGATGCGGCCTCTTCGACCGTGGTATTCATTTTCCAATTGCCTGCGATTAAGGGTTTGCGCATATCACCTTCTTCTCATTCTATTCTGTACGGATGGGCCCTCAGGCCCGTCCATTATCGGGCGCAGCTGAAGCAACTCCCCTATACGTTGTTACTCGTCCTGTAAGGCCTCTACGCCCGGCAGGGTTTTCCCTTCCATGAAACTCATGCTGGCGCCTCCACCCGTGGATACGTGCGTCATTTTGAAGCCGAGATGCATCTCCGTGACGATCTCAGCCGTCGAGCCGCCTCCAACGACGGTAGTTGCATGCAAATTGGCCAGCAGTTCCGCCATGGCCCTGGTGCCGCGCCCGAATTGCTCGATTTCGTAAACACCCATGGGGCCGTTCCAGAACACGGTCTGGCACTGTTTTAGCTTCTCTGTAAAGAGCTCCCTGGCCTGGGGGCCTATATCAACGATGTATTTATCTGCGGGTATCATGGATACAGGAGCGATGGCATACTTGGCCTGGTCGTTGATGGCGTCGGCAACTATTACGTCAGGAGGCAGTACAATCTCAACATGGCCCGCGCCTGCCTTTGCGGCAAGCTCATTTGCCAGTGCGATCTTGTCCTCCTCGACCGCTGACAGGCCCACGCTATAGCCGCGGGCTTTTAGGAAAGTGGCCGCCATCCCACCGCCGATCAACAGCATATCGATCTTGCCCAGCATGTTGCTTATCAGTTTGATTTTGTCGCTGACCTTGGCGCCGCCTAAAAGAGCGGCAAAAGGATGCTGCGCATTGTCCAGCAGGTTGCCCAGCACCTTCAGCTCCTTATCCAGGAGGAAGCCCGAGTAGGCCGGCAGCAATTTGGCCACGCCGTAAGTGGAGGCATGTGCACGGTGCGCCGTGCCGAATGCGTCGTCCACGTAGATGTCCGCCAGGTCGGCCAGGGCAGCCGAAAATTTGGGGTCGTTTGCCTCTTCTTCAGGGTGGAAGCGCAGGTTCTCCAGCAGTAGGACATCTCCGTTCTTCAGCTTATCCACAGCATTCTTGACCTTGGGCCCGATGCAGTCAGAGACGGTGTAAATGGGCAGGTTGGTAAGCTGTGATAGGCGTTCCGCGATGGGGGTCATGCGCAGAGATTCAACAACCTGGCCGTCAGGACGGCCAAGGTGCGAGCATAGTATTACCTTAGCTTTGCGCCCTATAAGATACCAGATGGTTGGCAACGCCGCCACGATGCGGCTGTCGTCCATGATTTCGTTGGTCTTGGGATCAAGCGGTACGTTGAAATCAACCCGGACCAGCACATTTTTGCCGGTCACTTCTACATCGCGTATCGATTTCTTCATAGGGTTTATCTCCTTAACAGGATATTTACGGTAAATACGGATACGTTTACTTCCACCCGAACCTGAGTATATCCAATCGCAGCCATTTGTTCAAGAGTTGGCGGGGCCTGTTTATTTTTCACTCTATTCGTATTAAACTGTTACATGGCAACCTTACACCACGGCAGTCAGCACCCACTGGTAATCGTTTTGTCCGGGCCTTCAGGTGTGGGCAAGGACGCCACCATCGCCAAGATAAAAGAGATAGGGGTCAAGGTTCACTACGTGGTTACCGCCACCACCAGGGAGAAGCGTCCGGGCGAGAAAGAGGGAATCGACTACTATTTCCTGAGCCGCCAGGATTTCATTAATAAAATTAAGAGCGACGAATTCCTTGAACATGCCGAGGTCTACGACAACTACTACGGTGTGCCCAAACAGGAGGTCCGCAAGGCACTGAAGAAGGGAGAGGACGTGATCATAAAGGTAGACGTGCAGGGTGCAACCACGCTCAAGAAAAAGCTGCCGGATGCCGTTTTCATTTGCCTGCTGACACCGACCCTGGAAGATCTGCTCGAGAGGCTGAAAGCCAGAAATGCCGATTCTGAGGCAGCTGTCAACACCCGTATATGCCAGGCGGAAGAGGAGTTGAAATGCATGCCACTCTTTGATTACTGTGTAATTAACTACAAGGACAACCTCGACCACACCGCTACGGTCGTGTCCAACATTATCAAATCCGAGAAGCACCGCGTAAAGATCAGGGTCTTCAATATCTAAGGCCCTTGCTTTCGCAAAATTCCAATGATCTCCCGTTCCCGCCTGCGCATCGTTAAAGCATCAGCACGCCTGATGTGATCATAGCCGAGTATGTGCAATACGCCGTGCACGAGCAACAGGCGCAGTTCTTCCTCCGCCGCAACATTGTTCTGTGCAGCCTGGGCAACCGCAGTCGGATAAGAAACCACCAGGATACCCATGCCTGCCGCAGGCCCGGGAGGGCCGGGGAAAACAGTATCAGCCGGTCCGGCTTCGTCCAGGGCGAAGGAAAGCACGTCGGTCGGCTCATCGATACCACGATACTTTCTATTCAAAACTTGTATGGTTGGATCATTCGTTATCAGGCAATCTATTTCAAGTTGACCGGCCTGATTTTCATCAGCCAGCACAGACAGTATTGTTTTCTTCAGCCATGCGCGTTTGAGAGAATAACCTTTCAAACCTTTTAGACGGATGTTAACTGTATGAACGGTTTTCGGCATAGCAAAATATTAGCAGTTCAAAGCGGGTTTCACAATCATACACATACCTGATTTTCTTGAAACCGTGACTGAATCTGTGCTATATTGCATGACGCCGTTGACCTGGCATGTTCCAACTGGAGGGATCGCATAGTGGTCTAGTGCGGCCGCCTGCTAAGCGGTTGCCTCGGGAAACCGGGGTCATGGGTTCGAATCCCATTCCCTCCGCCAACTACAACATTCTTTGTGAAGGATAACCATCTTTCACCTGCCCACCATGCTATTATTACCGGGCGCAGGTGTGACAGCTCTGCAATGTGAACCATAATGAAAGCATATATTTGGACCATCGGCTGCCAGATGAACCGGGCTGAATCAGCTGGCCTCAGCGACAAACTGCAATCCCTGGGGCTTGAACCGGTGCGCAATGCCCGCGAGGCCGACATCGTGATCCTCAACACCTGCGTGGTCAGACAATCCGCTGAGGACAAGGTGAAAGGGATGCTGGGATTCGTCAAAGGCATCAAGTCCGAAAGGCCCCACATGCTTATCACCGTGACAGGTTGTTTCGTCGGCCAGGATATGCACGGGCTAAAGCGGGATTTCCCGTTTGTAGACCACTTCTTCGGCCCCGGTCAAACGCATGATTTTGAAGACTGGTTGTGCAGCCATATTTTGGGACGTGACAGGGACACGTCACAAAGCACCGTATCACAGGTCTCTCCCGTCAGCGCGTATATACCGATCATCCAGGGGTGCAATAACTTTTGTTCTTACTGCATCGTACCTTACAGGCGGGGAAGGGAGAGGAGCCGCCAGGCGCAGCAGATATTAAGTGAAGCATACGAGCTGGTCGGCCGGGGCGCCAGGGAGATCATTTTGCTCGGCCAGAACGTCAATGCCTTCGGCCATGACCTGGGGCCGGAACTCGATTTGGGCGCGCTTCTCGGCAAGTTGAGCGATATGGAAGGGCTTTACAGGATCAGGTTCCTGACCAACCATCCCAAGGATATGAGCGTGAGCCTGATGCAGTCCATGGCTGAACTGCCAAAGGTTTGCCGTCATGTGTGCCTTCCCCTGCAGGCAGGCGATGACGAGGTGCTGAAAAACATGAACCGGGGTTACACCCTGGACGATTACATATCACTGGTGAACCGCATCAGGCAGGCTGTGCCGGGCATAGCAATAAGCACCGATCTGATCGTCGGTTTCCCGGGTGAAACGGAGCAGCAGTTCGATAACAGCTGCGAAGCCATACAAACATTGCGCTTCGATACTGTTCACGCCGCAGCCTATTCACCCAGGCCGGGCACAAGCGCATACACCAGGTTTGCCGACGACGTTCCCCACGATGAAAAGATACGCAGGCTGCATACCATAGAGGAGCTGCAGGCCGGTATCCAATCCAAGATCAACGAAAAACTGGTCGGGACCGTTGTCGAGGTACTGGTCGAAGGTAAAAAGGCCGGTAAATGGTATGGACGCACCGGCAGCGACAGGCTGGTCTTTTTTAAAGATGATTGTGATTTCACAGGACAACTTGTTGAAATCAGAATTGAGACAGCCAGCCCGTGGGCGCTGCAGGGTACGCCGGTAGACGGGCAAACACCTTAGATGCGCAGCGGGGTCGCCGACAGGCCGTTAGCCGGCGTATCGTCGCGTAGATTACTGTTATAATGAAAACGATTGAGTTCAATCCACCGGGGTGATATGAATTATTATGACTACGTCATCATTGGCAGCGGCATCGCCGGCCTGTACAGCGCATTGCTGGCTATCGAGAACGGCACTGTCCTGATCGTCACCAAGGGTGGCATAGAAGACTGCAATACCAGGCATGCCCAGGGCGGCATAGCTGCCGCCATCGGCCAGAACGATTCCGCCGAGCTCCATTATAAAGATACCATGGAGGCTGGAGATGGGCTTTGCAACGAGGAGGCGGTACGTATACTGGTGGACGAGGCGCCCGACCGCATAGCCGACCTGATCGGCTTTGGCGTGCCGTTTGATACGCAGGAGGGCGAGGTTGCGCTGACTCGTGAGGCGGCGCACTCCAGGTCACGCATACTCCATGCCGGGGGCGACGCCACCGGCGAGTACATAGAGGTCACACTAAGCGAACAGGTGCGCATTTCACCTATCAAGGTGCTGGAATACTGTCTTGCCACAGAGATATTACTCGATGAAGGGCGCGTCTGCGGGATCAAGGCTATAGATTTCCGTACGGGCATCATCGAGGAATACGCATGTAAGTTTGTAATCCTGGCCACCGGAGGCGCGGGAAGGCTTTTCAAGTACACAACCAACGGTGATACAGCCACAGGCGACGGTATTGCACTGGCCTATAACTCAGGCGCAGAGATCGTCGACATGGAGTTTTTCCAGTTCCATCCCACGGCGTTGAGGCTGCCCGGCGTGTCGCCTTTTTTGATCAGTGAGGCAGTGCGCGGAGAGGGTGGTGTACTTAGGAATGAAGCAGGCTACCGTTTCATGCCGGACTATTCCCCTAATGCCGACCTGGCGCCTCGCGATGTCGTGGCCAGGAGCATCCTTTTCGAGATGAGAAAGACCGGCAGCGACCGGGTTTACCTCGATGTTACACACCTGCCCCCCACCAAGATAGCCACTCGATTCCCGCGTATCTACCGCTTCTGCCTCGACCACGGCCTGGACATTACCAGAACGACTATCCCGGTCGCGCCGGCGGCACACTACCTGATGGGCGGGGTTAAGGTAAACACGTGGGGTGAAACCAATATACCCGGACTTTTCGCGGCCGGCGAGACGGCCTGTACGGGCGTACATGGGGCAAACAGGCTGGCATCCAATTCCCTGCTTGAGGTGCTGGTTTTCAGCAAGAGGATAATCGAGAGGACCGAGTTGGAAGTCCTTGAACCTGTTGAAAAAACAGGGCCGGCCGATGCTTACCACCTGCCATACAGGGAGCCCTACAAGGATGCTCCTCTCCTGGCGCTTCCCAACCTTCAGTCGATGCTGTGGGACAGAGTGGGCATCGTGAGAGACGTAGACGGGCTATACAGGGCAGCCATAACCCTCACATCCTGGAACGGCATATTGCCCGTACCCACCGACCGCCTGTCATACGAGTTGAACACCATGGTCACCAACGCCAGGTTGATGACCGAGGCTGCCTTGCTGCGAGAAGAGAGCCGCGGCGCACATTACCGTTCCGACTTTCCTTCTCCTTCTGATAAGTGGAAGAAGCATATCGTCTTCCGGCTCTAAAATTAATCACCGGCGCCCTTTTATGGTTTATACTATTGACCGCGATCGCAGCCGATGTTAGAATAGTTCGACTTGTATTTGTTTCCATCTTAAATCTCAGCCTGCGCCGTCTCTTTTTTAATAGACGCATGATTAAAACGGGAGGAGTCGTTAAATGGCCGCTAAGCTTTCAGCCCATCTTGTGATCGCGCTGCTGGTATTTGCCGCCCTGATTGGATCGGTGCTTGTGCAGCCTGCCCCGGCCAGCGCAGCTACCTGGTATGTGGACAAAGCGGGCAAAGACGACCTTTTTCACGGTACGGGGCCCGGCGCCAATGCCTTTCTTACGATCAATTATGCCATCGGTCGGGCCGGTGACGGTGATACAATCAACATCGGCATTGGCACATGGGTTGAGCAGGTAATTATCACTAAGCCGCTTACACTGCTCGGGACGGCCGTTGCACCGACACCCAATGGCACTTTTATCGCAGCTCCGGATGATGGCTCCAGGACGAACTACACAGCGGGAGATGACACCATATTTGATTATGTGATCGTGGCGCACGACACAACAAATGTCACAGTCAGCACACTCACTGTCTATGCGGCCGGCGCCAGGAAAGCGGTCGCTGATTATTACGCAACTGTCGTTTTCGACAATGTAGACAATGATAACTTAATCGGGTTCGATTCAGGCTGCGTCTCCGGAGCATTCAATAACAATATCGCCGATATCGATATCGCAATATGGGAAGATTCGTTTATCGCTGTTGAGAATTCACTGCTCGTTGATTTTGTCCGCTCGGGCGTGGAATGTAACGGCGGTTTGGTCAGGGTCCGCGATAACGAGATCAACGCTGAGGTTCCCGCTGCGGCGTGTGTTAGCCTGGATCATGCAGATACCGGCGTATTGATTGATAACCTGCTGTTATCGGTCGGGAATGGGATAGTTGTTGTAGATAGCCAGCGCGTTAATATAGTTAGCAATGAGCTTCATGGAACGGCAGCGTTAAATGGTATCCAGTGTCAAACTGTAGAGAATATTTTCATTCAGTATAACACGATATATGGATTCCAGGCCGGTATAATAGAGTCGGGGACCACGGCCCGCGGATCTATAGCCATCAACGAGATCTTCGATTGCGTCGACGGTATTGCCCTGAACAGCGCGACATCCATCTGGGTGTCTATGTATTATAACCTGATCTATGACAACGTCCGTGGTTTATACCACGCCAGCCAACTGTATGATGTTACGGACAATATTTTTTATCACAATACCACCGGCATCGAGAGTGCCAACGCACTTACAGCCCACTGCAACGCAATATTCGGCAACACAGGCAGCGGGCTGAATCTTGCAGCCAACGGAACTTTCAACGTCATCAACAACTACTGGGGCGCTGACAGCGGCCCCAACGTGAACGGGACCGGCCCGGGCACGGGCGACCGGATCGCCACTAACGGGCATACCGTGCTGACCTATGATCCCTGGGCCGCTATGACGCTGTCTGCTACGCCCAATTCCATCGAAGCCGACGGCGCCCCGACCTCCACCATCAACCTGGACTGCACGCACAACTCGGCGGGCCAGCTCATGGGATGCAACATACGGGACGGGTTGCAGGTGCAGTTCACCACCACCGCAGGCACGCTCACCAGCACCACCGCCCTGACCTCCGCCGGGCACGCTGTAACATCTCTGCGGGCAGGCGCAGTGGCCGGCATCGCCACGGTCGGCTCGTCTTTCAGCGCGGCGCCCAATTTCACGTTATCCACGACCCAGGTGACCTTCACAGCCCCGCCTCCGTTGAATCCTCCAGAGCAGGCGGGTATTAACGCAGGGCCGGGTTCCCATGGCTCTTCCATGACAACAACAGTAACAACGCAGGGCCCCCAGAGCTTGCCAAACGTTCAGGTCTCGTCGGCCAGGCTGTCGGCCCCGTCAATAGCGACAGGGAGCCCGGTTACGGTCACCGCCGATGTGACGAATACGGGCACAGCAAACGGAACGGCCGTGGTGAAGGTCTATCTTAACGATGAGCCGGCAGCCACGCAGGGCGTAAACGTGGCACGCGGCAGCACCGTCCCCATGACATTCACCATCGCGCCTTCCCAGCCGGGGGAATACAGCGTACGCGTGAACAATGTTTCGGCGGGCACTCTCAAAGTTACCGGCGGGAACGACAGTGATATCCTTTTCACTGTCGCATTCGCGGCATTCCTGTTGATACTGCTGGCGTTGCTGATAGTGTATCTGCGCCAGCGCAGGGCAGCTGTGTAAAACAGATAAAATTGCTAATACCGGAAAAGGCGGGCTCGAAGGCCCGCCCTGCTGTTTTATCGCCCCATCCAACAATATTTGACATCCGTTGCCCCTATTGTATAAACTGGGTACAAGAACAAATGTACGGAATTGGATTGACTGAATGAGAAAAGCCGGGCCAAGCGATAAACGCGAAAAGATCATCGATTTTATACGTGATTTCTACGACGAGCACGGATACACGCCCACCGTGCGCGACATACAGAAAGGCTGCGGGCTGAGCTCTACAGCTGTGGTCCAGTACCATCTTAAGGTACTTGAGAGCGAACACCAGATCGAGAGGGATTCAAAGGTATTCAGAAGCATTCAGCTTCCCGACCGCAAAAACACCATACATGTGCCCGTGCTGGGTATCATCGCAGCAGGCACTCCGGTGCCGGTAATGAGCCCGGACACATGGCACCAGGAAGCCGTGGACACACTGGAGCTGTCCGGTGAGATCACTCAGGACAAGGAGGTGTTCGCCTTAAGGGTGAGCGGTACCTCCATGATTGACGCCCTCATCGATGACGGCGACATCGTTCTAATGGAGCCCGTTAAAAACGTGGAAAACGGAGATATGGTGGCAGCCTGGCTGATCAAGGAAGAGGAGGTCACACTCAAACGTTTCTACAAGGAAGAAGACCGCGTCAGGCTGCAGCCGGCCAATTCCCAGATGGAGCCCATCTTTACAGATCCGGCCAACGTGGATATCCAGGGCAGGGTGGTGGCAGTCATCCGGACCATATAGCCCGCGCAGCCTTTCGCACACGGTAAATAAACAGGAGGTCACGATGAGCGATCCGTATTCTGATTTTGCTGCTAAATATGCTTACCAGGGCTCCGATCGTTTCAAAAAGGTGCTCAAAATACTGATGAACGATGACGAGATCGCTGTGGCCAACATGCTGCCTGCCCAGGCAGAGGATATTGCCGGTAAAACGGGAAAAACGGTCGAGAGCGTAAAGGACATTTTAGCCGGGCTGTTTAATAAAGGCGTCATTTTCGAGTCCTCCAAAGGCTACCGGCCCGCGCGTGATATCTTCCAGTTACATGATGCTACGGGCAGCGACAGGCGATCAGATGATCTATGGGGCAGGGATTTGCTGGACGCCTGGTGGGACTTCTCGGAAAACGAGCTGTACAAGGATATTGCCAAGTGGGTTAACGATTTCATCAATCCTGTGTCCAGGGTCATACCGGCGCGCGCTTCCATAGCGGATACAGGAAAGCTCATGCCCGGTGAGGACATCGAGGGCATTATCGATCTGACTACAAAAGTCGCCGTTGTTAAGTGCCCCTGCCGGCGCATGGCACAGAAGTGCGACAGGCCGAGCGAGGTATGCCTCCAGCTGAATAAGGGCGCTGAATATACTATCAAGCGCGGCTCGGGCCGGGAGGTGAGCAAGGAAGAGGCCAAGCAGATACTACGCACTGCATCTGAGGGCGGGTTGGTCCACACCGTGGGAAATACTCCGGAAGTCGGCCACTACATATGTAATTGCTGCCCCGATTGCTGCATTTTCATGCTGCCATGGCTGACCTACGGGGGCGTGGAAAAGGGCATCGCCAAAAGCCGCTTCGAGGCAAAGGTTGACGTTGAATCCTGCAGCGGATGCCAGGACTGCGTCGAGCAATGCCCGTTCGGGGCTATCGAGATGACCAAGGTCTCAGGGCAGAAGAAGATGAAGGCCTCGGTGATTCCCGTAAAATGCTTCGGTTGCGGTGTCTGCGCGGTCCAGTGCATCACCGATTCGATCAAGCTCTATGACGTGCGGCCGGCTAACTGAAAAATAATGTTGTTCCTGCGAATAAAAAGACCAGGGGGGGGATTCCCCCCCTGGTCTTTATTTAACCTTAGAATTGACCGCGTCCGCGGGACTATTTCTTCGAACGTGCTACGGAACGGGCCATGCGGTCCAGCTTAAAGATGGTGGTGAATTCCATATTCTTGCTGATCCACAGCCTCTTCATTATGATCGAATCTGTGATTGCGCCGCGGTAGGCCAGGCCGTCTGCCAGTGTCTTGGGGCTCTTTGCCACCACGATGAAATCGGGTTTAGTCAGCTTTTTCTCTTCGAGCTTGATATCACCGTTGTTGATGATAATGGCGAATTCCCCACCCGTGGTCTTGACCTGGATGTTACGCTTCCATCCCATGATATCCTTGCGGGCGCGCTCGGTTTCGTTCATCAGCTTGATGACAGCTTTAATTTCCTTGAGCGCCTTTTTATAGGTTTCCTGCTCTGCCGCCGTAGCTTTCTTCAAGGTCGGCTCAACCGCCGCCTCCCAGTTAATCTGCGATGACAGCAGGCCCTTCTTGGCAACCTGGGCCTTGGTCAGCTCGCTGACGGGCACGCAGAAAATATCGCTTATCTCGCCGCTGCGGTCATCCCTGAATATCACTTTGACCTTAGTGCCCTTCTTGATGATACCCGGGGCAAGTATGCCCGTGGTCGTGTAAACATTCACGCTGAGTGCCGTGTCGGCGCCCTCCAGAACAACTCGTCCCCTTCCGTAGGGGGCCATCTTAAGGAAAAGCGAGTTGGCAAAATAGGTGATGGGCGGTGTGCTGAGCATGGTGCCCACCTGGCCGAGCTCGACTAGCTTGGTGGCGGCAAAATTGCAGTCCGGGCAGTGAGTCAGGAACGGGGGACACCTCACCAGTCCGCACTTTGGGCATTTGCAGCCGAGTATCTTTTTATCATCCCTCAGGCCCAGGAAAAAGTCTGAAAATTCACCCTTGCTCCTCTGGTAGAAGGTATACATCGCGTCATTAGCGATTAAATATTTTTGCTTGTCTATGGTCAGAACGTGTGAACCCACATCGGGTATATACTCGGCCGGGATAAGTTTTTCCGTCTTCTTAACCATTATATTTATCTCCTTCCTCGCTTAGTCATGTTCCAGGATACAGACAGCAGTGTACTGGGCGATGGTACTGCCTGTTCCATGCACAATCGCGGTCTTTTTCTTGCGTTTTATAAGTTCGTTACGCGCCGACCATGCAGACATGATATTGCTTGCGCCCACTGCGTGGCCGGAGTAAATCAGGCCGCCGCACGGGTTGACGAGATATTCGCCACCTGGGAGCATCAGGCCTTCGTCGATAAGGGCATCGGCATTACCGCGCGGGACCAGGTCGAACTCCGCCATGGTGATCTCGAGCTGGTGCACGAAAGCGTCATGCAACTCAACTATATCGATGGATTTCCTGGGATTCTTGATTCCCGACATTTTGTAGGCCTGGTGTGAAGCCAGGTAGTCCGACATGATGCGCGGCATGATCTTCTGGTTTTTCCCGGCAAAGGAGTGCTCGTTGGCTTCGCCCAGCCCGGTGATCCAGACGATCGGCTTGCCCGTGTTCTTAGATATTGCTTTAGCCGTCTCCTCTTCGGCCAGGATCAGGGCCGCGGCCCCTTCCGTGTAAACGCAAATCTCCAGTTCCTTGAACGGGTAGACCACTAACCTGGAGTTCATGACTTCCTCGGGAGTCACCTGGTCATGCTGCCGCTGCGCGTACTTGTTGGTCTTGGCATACTGGCTGAGCAGGGAGGATATTTTGGCAGTCACCCGGGGTTTGAGGTCTTTGGGATGCTCATCCATATAGGCGAGCACTACCTCTGCATAGCTGTCGGCAGCGGTCCATCCCAGCTTCTGCTCGAAGAAGCTATCGCCGGACCAGCCGATGGACTTGATAACCTCGGGTGTGGCGGACATGGACATGAAATCGAAGCAGTCGGTGCATTTCTCTACGCCCAGCACCAGGGCGGTCTTGAACCTGCCTGCAGCCAAATATGCGTGCGCTGCAGATATGGTATAAGCCCCGGTCGCACCTCCGTTGCTGACGCGCAGACCGAATTTGTTCTGCATGCCGATTAAACCGTGAAGAGGATGCTCGGGGATGCAGGTCCTTTCAAAAATATCGTTATAGATTCCATAGAATACGGAATCGACATCCTTGATGGATATCTTGGCATCCTTGACCACTTCCCTTGTGGCCATTTGTGCAAGTTCGTAGTATGTCTTTTCGTTCCATTTGGCTTTGAAGGGCGTTACCGCAGCACCAACAATGCCGACCCTTTTGGACATGGTACTACCTCCTTTTGAAAATTAACATATTGTATATGACTTTGATTGATTATTCAATTTATCATGAACGTGCGTAGATAGGCGGGCAGTGTATTGCGCCGTCCGAGGAATTCAAGACCGAATTGAAGCACGGTGACACAATAACATTGGCCCCGACAATCGTTGGCGGGTAATTGTGCCCCGTATTACCATGAAGCCTATATTAAATTCAGCCTGACTTCAGCTTTTCACGAATAGTAAGGTCGGACCTTCAGGCGAAGATGCCCGCCATCTTTTTCTCGACTCCCTCTGCTTCCAGTACCATTCTGTCGAGCAGCTCTTTGACCGTAGGCTGATCTTTGACCAGGCCGGTGCACTGCCCTACCGGGAGCACGCCTCTCTTGAGGTCGCCCTCCTCCGTAGCGCGCTGGAAGTTCTTGGAGGCGTTCGCCAGGAAGGCAAGTTGTTTAGTGTTCTTCCATCCGGAAAGAGTCACGCCTATGAAAAGCTTGTAGAAGGGCAGGTTAAGCATCTTGGCAATGTCCTGGCCGTTGATAAATGCAGCGGGCAGGTCCAAACCTTTTTTCTCTACACGCCTGGCAGTATCGGTCTTCAGGACACGGCAATACAGACCGTCGAAACGCTTGGAATATAATGTATCAGTGGCATCTTTTGTGAGGGACAGGTCTTTGAAGTTCTGATGCAGCGGGCTTTCCTTAGCGGTCATGAACCTGGTCCCCATGGCAACACCTTCCGCGCCCAGGGCCAGGGCCGCTGCCATTCCCCTGCCGTCCGCGATTCCACCGGCGGCGACTACCGGGATAGAGAGAACATTTACAAGGCTGGGTATTAAACAGAACGTGGTGACGAACTCACCATGGGCTGCGGCCTCGTTTCCCGTGGCTATAACTGCATCGCATCCATATTCTTCAGCCCGCCTGGCATGACGGGTGCTCACCACGGTAGCTATGACCTTGCCTCCGTATTTATGGGCCTCTTTAACCAGCCAGTCACCTTTGCCCAGTGCAAAATTGATCACCGGCACCTGCTCTTCCAGAAGCACCTTGGCGGATTCCATGGCGCCCGGGAACATCAGTGCCGAATTGGCCCCGAAAGGCTTGTCCGTAAGTTTACGGATCTTCTTGACGGCTTCACGGACCGCATCTTTATCAAGGGGACCTGTGGCGAGGATGCCCAAACCGCCTGCATTGGAAACAGCAGCTACCATCTCAGGTGTGCTTATCCAGCTCATCCCTGATAAAAATATCGGATACCGGATTCCCAGCATGTCTGTAATTCTTGTTTTCAAAGCTCTTCTCCTTATAATTTATATACAGCAAGTATCAATCTTTAAGCAGGCTGTCTATACCCCCCAGCATGTAGGAAATGGATTTCTGAGCTAACGCATCGATATCCTCCGGATGATCCTGCCAGAGAAAATAATGGCAGGCGATCCGTTCGTATAATCCAAGTATGCATACGGCAACCAACTCGGGGTAGGAGTCGTTAACGGGACCAATTCCCTGTTCCCTGCAAATTTGAACAAACGCCTCCCTGATATCATCCGTGAGTTTGATAAACAACAGCCTTCTCTGTTCTTCAACTTCCGAGCTTTGACCGACAGATTCCCTGAAAAAAATTGCTATCCACTCAGGATGACTCCCACAGAAATTTCTTAAAAAGGCGAACGATATATTCTTAAAGCTATCAAAGGAAAATCCGGTTCTTTTGAACTCATCGGCAAGTATTATCCTCAATTGATGCCCTATCTCCTGCATCAATGTGATAAGCAAATCTTCCTTGTTCTTAAAATATAAATATACGGCGCCTGTGGAAACCTCGGCAAGGTCAGCAATTTCCTCGATACTGGTCTGGTGGTAACCCTTTTGGGCAAAAAGAGTCTCAGCGGCCTTGAGAATGGTATTGTACTTCTGTTCCTTTTCTCTCAGCCGCCGCAATGCGCTAC
Organism: uncultured Dehalococcoidales bacterium; assembly: GCA_964437795.1. Taxonomy (GTDB): domain Bacteria; phylum Chloroflexota; class Dehalococcoidia; order GIF9; family UBA5629; genus CAIMUM01. Next base: position 171,982 of record CAYTIC010000006.1, read on the forward strand.
GTGAAAGTGTGTTCTCACCTGCGTTCGATTTTACCATAAGCGGTTCCACTATGAAGACCGGGTTATGCTGGCACGATTTCATGAAAGAACATTTTAACAGTTATCAGCCCAGCAGAAAACGTCAATAGCCCTCTATCCGTGCGACGATCTCAAGCATGACCTCGTCTGCTCCGCCGCCGATGGACATTACCCGGACATCGCGGAAATAGCGCGAAATGAGCGTTTCGTTCATTAATCCCATCCCGCCGAACATTTGCAGGCACCCGGTAGCAACCTCGGAGATCAGCTGCCCTGCCAGCAGTTTGCCCATGGAGACCTCCCGTGTAGCGTCGCGGTCTTCCATCTTCAGCCGGACGATGTGGTAGGTCAGCTGTCGCAGGGCTTCGTTCCTGGTAACCCAGTCCGCCAGCCTGTGCCTCAGTACCTGCTTGGTGATGAGTGGTTTGCCGAACACTATACGCTGACGAATATAGTCCACCGTCAGGGCGATCATATCCTGTACCGCCGAACAGGTCCCGGGCAACACGGCGAACCTCTCATGCTGGAACTGTTTCATCTGGATGATGAATCCCTCACGGTCGTCGCCGATCAGGTTTTCCGCCGGAACTTTAACATCGTCGAAAAACAGCTCTGCCGTATCGCTGCTCCAGAGTCCAATTTTATCCAGCTTCTTGCTCACCTGAAAACCCTTGAGATTGGTCGGGACCACAAAAAGCCCGAACGAGTGATACCCTTCTCCCTCATCGGTCCTGGCAAGCAGGGTCAGGAAATCCGCCTGTACCCCGTTGGTGATGAAGGTCTTCGACCCGTTCAGCAGATAGTAATCGCCTTTCTTAACCGCTTTGCTCTTCATGGCACGGACATCGGAGCCCGCATCCGGCTCTGTCACGGCAATGGCACAGACCATGTCGCCGGCGATGGCCGGCTTGAGGTAAGTCTCCTTGAGGTACTCGCTCCCGGTGGCTGCGATTGCCGGAGTGGCCATGTTAGTCTGGACTGCGATGGCTGTGGAAACACCCATGCCCTTGATATGCCCGATCTCTTCCAGCATGACCGTCTCAAACCAGTAATCCAGCCCCCCTCCCCCATATTTAGGGTCGTAGCGGATGCCCAGGAACCCGAGATCGCCCATCTTCTTGAAAAGCTCATGAAGGGGAGCTGTTGTTTTCTCCCATTCATTCATATGAGGATTGATCTCTTTATCGACAAACTTCTTTATCGATGCCCTGAAAGCATCATGCGTCTCGTTGAAATACATTACTAATTCTCCTTTTCTCGATAGGATTCGCTGCGCTATGCCACTCTCAGCGCCTTTTTATCCACTTTGCCCACTGCGGTAAGGGGTATCGCCTCCATAAATACGATCATTTTTGGGACCTTATAGGGCGCCAGGTTTTCCTTGCAATGTTCGAGTATGTCTTTTTTAATTACTTCAGGATCTTTCCCCTGGGCATCTTTGGTGAGCTGGATGACCGCTTTCACGATCTGGCTGTCGGGCCGCTCAGGGTTGGTTATCCCTACGATAGCGCATTGCTCGACTGCCTTATGCTCGCTGAGCACATCCTCCACCTCGCGGGAAAATACCTTGAATCCCCCCACGATGAGCATATCCTTCGTCCTATCGGCGATATAGAAGTATCCGTCCTCGTCCATACGCGCAACATCACCGGTATAGAGCCATTTAGCACCCTGGAATTCACGCAGGGTATTGGCCGTCTCTTCCGGCTTATTGTGATAGCCTTTCATCACCTGCGGCCCATGAACGATAATCTCGCCCACTTCACCGAGGGCGACCTCTTGCTTACCCGTTTCTACATCGACCAGCTTGACGCCGGTACCCTGTAGAGGGACGCCAACCGAGCCGATCTTCTTCGTTCCCCGCAATGGATTCATGGTGATGATCGGGCTCGCCTCAGTCATTCCGTAGAGTTCAACCACTTTAGCCTTGCCGACGATGGCCTCGAGGGCATTGATGCCTTCTTTGGAAAAGGGCGACGCGCCGGAAATACAGGCATTTAACGTAGAGAAATCGATCTTTGCGAACGCCGGGTCTTCCATCAGCATCTGGTAGAGGGAAGGGACCTGCAGCATCAAACTTGGGCGGTGCGCAGAGATCTCTTTGCATATGTTTTTGGTGTTGCGAGGATCAGGGATCAGGCACTGGGTAAAGGCCAGCGACATGGAGATCATGCCGAAATATAAGCCCGCCAGGTGGAAGAAGGGGAAGCCCGAACATACGGTGCCGCCACCCATTTTTAAATCGAGCCACTGCCTTCCCTGGGCGAAATTTGAAACCATATTCCGGTGTGTCAGGACCGCGCCCTTGGGAGTGCCCGTGGTCCCGCCGGTATACTGGATGATACACGTGTCGTCGAGCTTGACTGACGGCCGGGGAACGTCGGGCAATGTGCCTGAGAGACAATCCTTGAAAGATATCACGTCTTTTCCCTTGATCGGCTCCACCTTTCCCGAGGGTATCTTCTTCAAAAGCTTCCCCAGGATACGCTTGGCCGGGGGGAGATAGTCCGCGATGTTGGTAGTGATGATACAGGTAACCGTGGGTATATCGTCTTTTATCTTCTGCACACGGTTTTCGTAGATCGCATCCAGTGTTACCAGTACCTTAGCACCCAGGTCATTCAACTGGTAGGCCATCTCCTTCGGGGTAAGAAGGGGAGAGACGCCGCTGACCACGTATCCCGCACGGAAAACACCCGCCAGGGCGATGAGATACTGTGGAAGGTTGGGAAGGTTGATGCCCACCACGTCTCCAGGTTTGCATCCCTGTTTGCGAAGGTACGACGCGAACCTCATAGATAGTTGGTCCAGCTCTTTATAAGTCATCGTAATTCCGAGAAAGTGGAAGGCCGCCGTCTCCGGTTGGGATTTCAGGCCCTTCTCCAGGAGATCCACGTATGTCTCCTCCACGGCCTTCAACTCCGCGCTTAAACGTGATTCATAGAACTTGATCCAGGGTTTTTCATCGTATACTGTCATCTAACAACCTCCTTTCCTGCCGGCCGGCTTCCTGCCCTCCGGCAATATTTTAATCCAACGATGAACGCAAGAAATTATGGAACAATAGACTCCGGCGCATCTACAACCTTGGCGCGCAGGTACTCGCCCAGGGTCTTGGCCTGAGGATCGCTTCTCAGCGATGCAGCCACGCCTTCACCCAGTACACCCCTGATATAAAAGTTGACGGCGTACAGATTGGGTAACTCGTAGCGTTCGATTTCATATCCACCCATATCATTGAGCAGTTCCTTCAATTTTTTCGTAGTCAGGAATTCCTGGAGAAAGGCATAAGCTTCGGGCGTTTTTCCCCAGACACCGAGATTCGCATTGCCGCCTTTGTCGCCGGAGCGCGTCGCGTAGATGCGGCCGAAGGGTATTTTTACCTTCTTGCCGGCGGGCGCAGGCGGTACCGCAACTTTCTGCGCCTGCGGAAGCGGCGTCGACGCCCCGGATGGGACAAAACCGACGGAAATCTCCTCTCCGTTGATCATAATCCTCTGGGTGACCCGGCTCTGGGAGATGAGCGCCGGCCAGTGGATGATCGCCATCGTCCCTTTTGCCGGTGGGGCTGTCAGGGTGAAACCCGGGATACTTGCCAGCGCGAGCTCGACTACCCTGGCAGAAAATTTGTCCACCTTCTTCTGGTCGCGGTCCATGACCGATATCCTGAGATAGGCAAAGGCCTCGTCATTTGTCCCGGGGTTGTCCTTGCCCGACCGGACAAGCTGTACTTCTTCCACGGCAAACTGGCCTCTCCCGCCAAGGCTGTCGAATAACGCATCCTCGACTATTTTGGCCTTTTTTTCGATGTCGAGACCGGTCAGTACTACACTGGTCGAATTCCTGTACCCGCCCAGGCAGTTGATGCACACCTTGGTGGTCTCAGGGGGCGGAGAGCCGAGCACGCCGGTTATGCGGACTCGGTCGGGCGCTTCCTGGGACATCTTGATGGTGTCGAACCGTGCTGAAACATCGGGAGTCAGATAGGTAGGCTCCTTGATCTCATAGAGAAGCTGCGCCTTCACGGTGTCCACGGAAACGAGACCGCCGGTTCCGGGGTGCTTGGTGATGACCGATGAGCCGTCAGCCGAAATCTCAGCTATCGGATACCCGACCTTAAGGAACGACGGCACCTCTTCGATAAAGGAATAATTCCCGCCGGTGGCCTGTGCCCCGCACTCAACAATATGCCCGGCCACTGCCGCGCCGGCCAGCTTGTCCCAATCATTACGCTTCCATCCGAACCACCAGGCCGCGGGCCCCATTAACAGCGAAGCATCCGCCACGCGGCCGCTGACTACGATATCTGCGCCTCGTTCGAGGGCCTCGGCAATGCCCCAACCTCCAAGATAAGCATTTGCGGTGATGGGGACCAGGCCCCCGTCTTTGAGGGAGATACCTTTATCCACGTGAACGAGGGACTCTCCCGCCGCCTGCAGTTCAGCCAACCGCCCCATGATATCATCCCCGTCTATGCAGGCAATCTTCGGATGCAGCCCCAGCTTCTCCGCTATCTTGAGAAGTTCGGCTGCAAGCCCTTGCGGATTCAATCCGCCTGCGTTCGACACCACCTTGATCTTTTTATCCAGGCATTCACCCATAACCTCTTCCATCTGCTTCAGGAAGGTGGGGGCATACCCGGCCTCAGGATTCTTCAATTTCAAGCGGAAGAGAAGCGCCATGGTAAGCTCTGCCAGGTAGTCGCCTGTAAGAACATCAATAGGGCCTCCCCGCACCATCTCAGAGGCTGCAGAAAGCCGGTCCCCGAAGAAGCCGCTGCAATTTGCAATTATGACTTTATCTTTTCCTTTCCTGCTCTCAGAACTCATAGCAATTCTCCTTTTCCTAGTAAATAATCCCCTGCTATTTTCCCGTGAAATGGGGTTGCCTCTTTTCCATAAAGGCAGTTATGCCCTCCCTGGCATCGTCGGTACCGGCTACCTCCTTGATCTTTTCAGATAAATAGCCCAGCGCCTCCCGTAAGGGCAGGTTGGCCGCGGCATAAAACGCCTGTTTGCCCATTCTCATCCCGATGGGGCTTTTGGCCGTGAGTATGGCAAGCACTTTCTTCACCTCTGCGTCGAGGTCAGCAGCAGGGACCACCCGGGTGATCAGTCCCATTGCAAGGGCCTCCTGCGCCGAGAGTCTTTCTCCCAGGAGGATCATCTCCATTGCTTTCTTCTGCAGCACATTGCGGAAAATAAGAGCGCCGATCATCATGGGCCAAAGGCCGACATTGACCTCCGGCGTTCCAAATTTTGAATCGTCGCTGGCAATAACGATATCGCAGGCAAGCATGAATCCCATACCGCCTGCCAGGCAGAATCCCTTGACCCGGGCAACGGTCGGTTTGGGGAAACTGACTATTCTATCAAGAAGACCTGCATAGCTGGCAAAGATATCCATACCCCCGGTAGTGACAGCTCCGCTCAGCTGTGCCCCGGTGCAGAAGGCCTTCTCTCCTGCGCCGGTGACCATGAGGGCCCGGACTTTTTCGTCTTTTTCCGCCTCATTCAGGTACTCATGGAACAACGCGAGGGCCTCAGGCGTCAGGGCGTTTCTCTGCGGCTCCCTGTTGATGGTAACGTATCCCACGCCTTCCTCGACGCGGTAGAGCAAGTGGCGTTCCTCCATCTGTTACCTCCTCATTTATATGATTTTGCCTGTGTCAGCCGGGTCACGATTATTCTTTGGTCGAGGCGCCCTCGTCCTTATCGATATCGATCAGGATCTGGCCTGGCATCACCTTATCGCCTTCAGCGACATTCACAGCCTTCACAGTCCCATCCGCCGGGGCTGTCAGCGTCGTCTCCATCTTCATTGAAGATACGACGATCACTTTGTCGCCCTGATTCACTTTGTCTCCCTGTGAAACCAGTATCCGGACAACTACGGCGGGCATGGGCGGCGTTATCTCCTGCGGGATGGCCTGCAATCCTTTCTTGCCCCGGCCCCGGGTTTCGAGAACATCTGCATCCCCGATGAAATAGGGGATCCCTTTGATTATCACCGTCTTGCCGTTCACGTCGGGCGCAATGTAGGCGTTAACCGGGGAACCGTTTACCAGCAGGTGCTGGTGATGATTTGAGACGACCGTATACTCGACGTCGAGCAGACAGCCATCATGAGAGAGAGCAATATTGTGGTCTCCTTTCTTTTCAGCCTGGAAGGAGATTAAATCTTCACCTATCTTGAGCCGATATTCCATTTGCTGTACTTTCTCCTAATCCTTACCGCCCCCAGGGGCCGAGCGTCTGCCACGGCGTCTGATCGGCACTCCCCTGTGCTGCCGCAGCCTTTGTCTTCCCGGTGCGGGAGAGTTCATCGATGATGAAGGCGGCGCAGGCTGCATCCGCATCGCAGCGGTTGGGCTTCCAGTCGCTGAAATTGGTGTCGATAAAATCGGTGAATGTATCGCCTCTGGTAAAAGCTTCGGATTTAAGGACATCGATGAGGAATGGCACGGGCGTCCTCACTCCGAGAATAACATAGTCCTCCAGCGCCTTTATCATCCGCTGAATCGCCTGGTTCCTGTCTCCGGCGTAGGCTATTAATTTTGACAGGATGGGATCATACTCTACAGGCACCTGGAAGCCCGAATAGATTCCGCAATCGTTGCGAATGCCGGGTCCCGAAGGTTCCTGCAGGTATAAAATCTTGCCGGGCGATGGGTAGAATCCCTTTTCGGGGTCTTCAGCATAGATGCGGCATTCGATGGCATGTCCCCGGCCCCGCACGTTTTCCTGAGTGATGGGCAGGGGATTCCCGGCAGCTACTTCCAGCTGGATCCTCACGAGATCGAGGCCGGTGATCATCTCCGTGATGGGATGTTCCACCTGCAGGCGGGTGTTCACCTCAAGAAAATAGAAGTCGCCCCCCTGGTCCACAAGAAACTCCACTGTGCCGGCGTTCACATACCCTGACGCCTTCGCCACGGCTACAGCAGCAGTACCCATGCGCTCCCTGAGCGCGGGTGTCATGATGGGTGAGGGTGTTTCTTCGATGATCTTCTGATGGCGTCTCTGGATGGAGCATTCCCTCTCAAAGAGATGAACAACATGCCCGTGCTTGTCGGCGACGATCTGGAACTCCACGTGCCGGGGACGGGACAGATATTTTTCCAGGTAGATGGACCCGTCACCGAATGCGCTCTTTGCCTCACTGGATGCCGAGATACAGGCTTCGCGAAAATCTTTAGGCAGCGTGACGACGCGCATGCCCTTTCCCCCACCGCCCGCAGCAGCCTTGATGAGGACCGGGTAACCGATCTTGGCGGCCTCCCGTTCAAGTGTTTCAGGATCTGATTCGGGACGGTTCATGCCGGGGATGACAGGCACACCGCTTCCTGCGACGGTGCGGCGTGCGATCGTCTTGTCGCCAAGCTCACGGATGACGCGCGAAGGCGGGCCGATGAAGACCAGTTTCTCCTGTTCGCAACGCTCCGCAAACAGAGGATTTTCCGCCAGGAAACCATAGCCGGGATGGATAGCCTCGGCCCCGGTCTGTTTCGCCGCCGCGATGATCTTGTCGATGTTGAGGTAGCTCGCCGACGGGTCTGAGTCTCCAAGGCAGACGGCCTGGTCGGCTTTCAACACGTGCACGGCCTTGCGGTCCGCCTCGGAATATACCGCGACCGTGGTGATCCCCATCTCGCGGCAGGTATTCATGACGCGCCGGGCGATCTCTCCCCTGTTCGCCACGAGTATTTTCGTGAACATGGGAGAAGCACCTTTGTGAACTTTTCCCTTCATCTCATTACATCCGGAATATGCCGTATCCGAATACGTCGTCAGGTATGGGCGCATTAAGCGAGGCCGAAATGGCAAGTCCCAGGGCATCACGTGTGTCAACCGGATCGAGGATGCCGTCGTCCCACAGTTGCGACGTGCTGTACAGGGCATTGCTTTCCTTCCTCGATGCCTCGATGATCGGATTGCGAATCGCATCCTCCTCCTCTTTAGTCATGGGAGGCAGCCCTTCCTTGGCAAGCTGGTCCTTACGCAGGGTCACCAGGACGCCGGAGGCCTGTTCCCCGCCCATTACGGCGATCTCGGCATTGGGATACATCCAGAGAAATCGTGGATTATACGCGCGGCCGCACATGGCGTAATTCCCCGCCCCGAAGGATGCTCCGACGATTACGGTGAACTTGGGTACGGTTGCGCAGGCCTGGGCCATGACCATCTTATGCCCGTGCTTGGCGATGCCCTGGCGCTCATACTCCCGGCCGATGATAAATCCATTGATGTTCTGAAGAAAAATGAGGGGGATTTTTCGTTTATCACAAATTTGTATAAACTGCGCTGCCTTCATCGAGCTGTCGGGAAAGAGCACGCCGTTGTTGCCCAGTATGCCGACGGGGTATCCGTGGATATAAGCCCATCCGCAGACCAGCGTCGGGCCGAACAGTTCCTTGAACTCGAGGAATTCGCTGCCGTCGACAATTCGGGCGATCAGTTCGCGCACGTCATAAGGAACCTTGAATTCCTTGCTGACGATCCCGTAGATCTCCTTAGGATCATATAGAGGTGGCTTTGGCTCGTGCATCGGCAGGCGCGTCTTTTCCCTGGCCGGCATGCATTCCATGATATTGCGCACGATCTCGATGGCGTGCGCATCGCTCTCGGCGTAATAGTCTGAGACTCCAGATTCCCGGCAGTGAAGGTCCACACCCCCGAGCTGCTCGGCGGTCACCTCTTCTCCCGTTGCGGCCTTAACCAGGGGCGGTCCACCCAGGAAGATCGCCCCTATCCCTTTAACGTGAATGGTCTCGTCGGACATGGCGGGGACGTATGCTCCGCCGGCGGTGCACAGGCCCATGACAGCCGTGATCTGGGGGATCCCCATCTTAGACATGATAGACTGGTTATAAAAAATCCTTCCCCCATCGTCTATATCGGGGAACACCTCGGATTGCATGGGCAGATATCCGCCGGCTGAATCGATCAGGGTAATGATCGGCATGCGGTTCTGCATGGCCATTGTCTGTACCCGCAGTGTCTTCTTCATGGTCATCGGGTAGGTGGCTCCGCCCTTGATCGTGGCATCGTTGCCGCTGATGAGCACTTCTTTCCCGCAGACCACCCCTACACCAGCCACCAGTCCACCCCCATGGATCATACCATCGTACATACCCCTACCCACCAGGGGCGCTATCTCCAGAAAAGGCGTATTGCGGTCTAAAAGACGCTCCAGTTTTTCGCGGATGGGCATTTTGCCCTGGGAAGCAATGCGGTCCTTAGCTTTTTGAGGACGATCTTCCCGTGCTATCCGCAACTCCTCCTTCAACTCGGAGACCTGGGACACCATTGAATCGTAGTTCCGGCGGTATTCATCCGACGTGGTGTCGATCTTTGTTTCGATCACATCCATGCCTGTTCAACCTCACTGATGAAATTATATGCCAGATAGATACAAATAAATCAGAATATTGAATCTGGTTCAAAATAATAACAGCGTTCATGATT
>CAYTIC010000007.1:0-162438 GCA_964437795.1 uncultured Dehalococcoidales bacterium
CTCATGCTCAGGGCGGTTACGATATTGTCAAAGGCATGGATTTACCTGGTGTTATTGCTCCGGCCATCTTGCAGCATCATGAAAGGCTGGATGGTTCGGGATATCCCTCAGGGCTAAAGAGTGAGGATATGCTACCGGAAGCCAAAATCCTGGCAGTTGCTGACGTGGTTGAAGCAATGTCTTCACACCGCCCTTACCGGTCGGCATTGGGTATTGATTTGGCACTTGAAGAGATATCCAAAAACAGTGGAAGGCTTTTTGATCCCGCCGTGGTGGCGGCATGCCTGGAGCTCTTCAATAGCGGCAGGTTTGAGTTTAAGCCCACGTGACATAGAGGGGATTACTCTTAATGAAACAACCCATTTTCAGGGACAAGCATCTTTACATACTGCTGGCCTTTTTCATCGTCTGCACTCTCTTTTATTACTTCGGTGAACTGGTCAACTTTTTTGGATGGGAAGCCCTGCGCTGGGACATCTTCTACACTGTGCATGACCTGCACAGATTGATTTTCCTGGTACCTATTTTATATTCCAGCTATTACTACAGGTCCCGCGGAGCACTGCTGGCGAATATAAGCTCGCTGCTCATTTTCCTGCCCAGGGCTTTTTTCATCGCCCCTTATTATGACGCCACTTTGAGAATGATCGCCTTTATAATAATGGCAGCGATATTGAGCGCTCTCACGGTGATGCTGGTTAACCGAAGGGATAAGCTTAATATGTCGGTCAAAGCCTTAAAACGGTCCGAGGAGAAATACCGACTGCTCGTAGAGACCGCAAGCGAAGTAATCCTCGTAGTACAGGACTTGAAAATCAAGTTCTTCAACCACAGGGCTGTTGATCTTACTGGTTATACCAGTGTTGAACTGAATGATATGCCTTTTGCCAATCTGGTTTACCCAGATGACCTGGAACTGCTTGCCACCCAGCACCAGCGTAGGCTGCGGGGCGAACCCTTTGAACGTGTCTACCCCTTCAGATACGTGCTTAAAGAGGGAAAGATAGGTTGGGCGGAGATTAACACTGCTTTGATTGATTGGGAAGGCAAGCCCGCCACGTTGAGCTTCCTTAACGACATCACGGAGCGTAAGCAGGCAGAGGAAGAGCTGAGTAACAGCGAAGAAAAATACCGGTCGCTTATTGAGAATATCAATGATGTCTTTTATTCGCTGGATACGCAGGGAAACATAAGCTATGTCAGCCCGGTAGTCGAGCGGCTTAGTCAGTACAAGGTCAGTGAGTTAATAGGGAAACCTTTTATCCCGCTTATTTACCCGGACGACCTGCCGGCCCTTTTAGACAGTTTCAACCGCCTGATGTCCGGGCTAATGGAGCCGTCGGAATTCCGCATAGTGGATAAAGATGGCAGAATTATATATGTCCACACATCCAGCCGTCCGCTATATAAAGATGGAGTGATCGTGGGAGTCACAGCCCTGCTGACGGATATAACCGAGCGCAAGCAATTGCAGCAGAAGCTTGAGGAGATGGCGACCCATGACTATCTGACAGGGTTGCCAAACAGGGTCTTGCTGACAGACCGCTTCTCCACGGCGGCTGCTCTGGCCCGCCGTAATAAAACCAGTCTTGCCGTCATGTCGCTGGATCTGGACAAGTTTAAAACTATTAACGATACACTCGGTCATGAAGCAGGTGACCAGGTGCTTAGAACGGTCAGCGCACGACTTGCCAACCTGATACGTGCCAGTGATACGTTAGCCCGCGTCGGGGGAGACGAGTTTGTACTGGTTATGCAGGAGACCAAGCACAAAGATGATGCCACCATAATTTCACAAAAGATCCTGGATGCCTTTACAGAGCCGCTGCCGGTCGACGGGCACCAGGTATATTTGTCGACCAGCATTGGTATCGCCATATACCCCGAAGATGCAGAAGACATGGAGACACTGATTAAAAAATCTGATGCCGCAATGTATTACTCCAAGGGTCACGGCCGAAATAGATTCAAGTTTTTCTGCGATGGCGATGTCAGGATGGGTGCAGATCATAAAAGCGGCCCCCTTATTCGGGGTTAAGTTCAGCGCATACGCCCGATCAGATTGCGCGCCCTGGCTACCAGTTCCGCCGCCTCAGCTGCCCCTATGGAGAACTTCCCGCTATACATTTCACTATGCCTTCTTTTCTCGACAGCCTCGAACATTTTGAGTACATGAACATCTTCTTCAGGCAGAGATCCCTTGCAGAACGCCAGCACTGTCACATGATCATTCTCAGCCACCGTGCGGTACCCACAGGACCGCATATAGGCGCAGCAGGCGTCGTAGACAGCGTCATAGGCCTGTGCAAAGCACCTGACCGGCTCTTTCTCAATATCCTGCACGGCGCGGCCCAGGCCATCGGCAGCCGAGGCTTTGAGCGTTTTGATCACAAGAGGATCTGTAGCCGCTTCCCTGATCAGATTTTGCTTAACCATTTTCTCAACCGTCATCTTCAACCTCCCAATTCTCGTTGTACTCACCCTTTTTCATTCACAGGTAATTTATCCAACCGCACTTCTCCTTTACCAGTGGAGACATGGCGCGCAGTTTCTCCACGATGCGTGGCAGTGCTTCCAGTACCCTGCCCACATCCTCCTCCGATGTCCACCTGCCCAGGGTAAATCTGACCGAGCCTCGCGCCCTCTCCACAGGTATGCCTAGCGCCATCAGCACATGGGACGGTTCCGAACTGGCCGAGCTGCAGGCCGAGCCGGTGGAAGCGCAGATGCCCTCGGCATCCAGGTACATAAGGATCGATTCCCCCTCTATAAAATCAAAGCTGAAATTTGTGTTGTTGGGCAGCCGGGAAGTCCTGGGGCCGTTCAGGTAAGTATCGGCTACCCTCCCCAGTACCGAATCTATCAGCCGGTCGCGATAGCCCGTTAGTCTCTCCGCCTCTTCTCTCATCTCAACCCGGGCAATCTCAGCGGCCTTTCCGAAACCGGCGATGCCGGGCACATTCTCGGTGCCGGCACGCCTGTCATTTTCCTGTTCTCCACCGTGCAGCAGAGGCACGATCCGGGTGCCTCCACGCACAAAGAGCATACCTACACCCTTGGGTCCATAAAGCTTGTGCGCCGACGCCGACAGCAAGTCTATGCCCATCCTGTCCACATCTATGGGCAAGTGCCCTGCGGTCTGGACCGCATCGACGTGAAAATATACACCGGCATTGCGTGTGATACTGCCGATCTCCTCGATAGGCTGTATGGCGCCAACCTCGTTATTGGCATGCATGACCGAAACCAGCAGCGTTTTAGCGGTTATGGCGTTCTTTATGTCATCCGGATCCACCATTCCGTTACTGTCCACGGGAACTACGGTCACATCAAATCCCAGCTTTTTCATATAATTGCATGTGGATAATACCGCGTGGTGCTCTATGGCCGTGGTAATAATATGATTTCCTTTTTCCCTGCCTGCCAGGCATACCCCCTTTATCGCATGGTTATCCGCTTCTGTCCCGCCACCGTTAAAAACCACATCTTCCGGCCTGCATGCGATGAGGGCTGCTGCCTGCGAGCGGGCATGTTCAACTGCGTCCCGCGCCTCCTGCCCCATTGAGTGAATGCTGGACGGGTTACCGAATTTTTGGCTGAAATAAGGCTGCATCACCTCGGCGACTTCCGGCAGCATGGGAGTGGTCGCCGCGTAATCCATGTAAATACGCTTCATACAATCCTCGTATCAGGTTTTCCATCTATTCTACCAAAGCCGGCCCGTTTCGGCTTATCTGAAATAGCGCCGATCCCGCCAGCAGGTTGGGCCAGCACCGCACCAAACCTTTTTTATCCAGGAAAGCTTTGCGCTCAATACTTAGCCTGTTCTTCCTGCAATATAGCACGAAGTCCCTGATGCTCAAAAAGTGCAGATTAGGCGTATCATACCACTGGTAAGGCAGTGCCGGTGTTACGGGCGCACGGCCCAGCAGGGCCAGTTGAATACGGGCGTTATAATGGGCGAAGTTGGGAAAACCCACGATAACCTTGTGACCGACGCGAACAGCCTCGGACAATGCGACATGCGGCTTGCGCAGCTCCTGCAGGCACTGGTTGATGATCACGAAATCGAAAGCCCTGTCGGCATACTCCGAGAGTCCGTCATCGATGTCCTGGTGGGCCACGCTCATCCCGCGGGCAACGCAGGAGAAGATATAGTTTTCATCTATTTCTATTCCGCTGACGCTGGCCCGTTTCTGCCGGTTGAGCATTTGCAGCAGCTCTCCACCACCACAGCCCAATTCAAGCACGGAGGCGCCCTCGCTCACCCACTCGGTGATTATACGATGGTCCAGTCTGCTGTCCCCAGCTTTTTCGTTATTCATGCTCGACCATTCCCGTTACCTTCGCTGACATTGGATAAAAAGTGTTTCACAAGGTATTCCTGTTCTCCTGTCTCAAGCAAAAACGCATCATGACCGTAGCTTGAATTCAGCTCGCAGTAAGTAGCGTCAACCCCCGCCAGCTTGCAGGCCCTGACGATCTCGCGCGACTGGTAGGCCGGGTAGAGCCAGTCGGACTTGAAAGCTATTACTAACAGTTTGGTCCTGACTCCTCTCAGTACATTTTCCAGACCTTTGCCGTTATCGAGGTCGAAATAGTCGAGGGCCTTAGTTATGTAAAGATATGAATTGGCATCAAAGCGCTTAACGAAGTTGTCCCCACGGTACTGCAGGTAGCCCTCAACCTCGAAATCGGGCTCGAACTTATCGCCCTTTTCGTGGTCCTGGAAACGGCGGCCGAATTTCTCAGCCATAGATTCATCGCTCATATACGTAATGTGCCCCACCATCCTTGCCACGGAAAGGCCCCGTGTGGGAGGAGTCCTGCCGTAATAATCGCCGTTGTTCCAGTTGAGATCGGCCATGATAGCCTGACGGCCTACCTCGTTGAAAGCTATTTGTTGAGGTGAGTGACGGGCGGTCGTAGCAATGGGTATGGCAGAGCGGACACGATCGGGATAGGATACCGCCCACTGCAGCGCCTGCATACCACCCATGGAGCCACCCGCCACACAGAGCAGTTTTTCTATACCCAGGTGGTCTACCAGTTTAGCCTGCGCGTCAACCATGTCCCTGACTGTTATGACGGGGAAATCAAGGCCGTAGGGCCGCCCGGTCCCAGGATTTTCACTCGCAGGACCGGTCGACCCTCTACAGCCGCCTATTATGTTCGAACAGATGACGAAATACCTGTCGGTATCGAAAGCCTTGCCCGGACCGATCATGTTGTCCCACCAGCCCGGCCTGTCATCGCCCTCGTGATAGCCGGCCGCGTGGGCATCCCCGGATAGCGCATGAAACACCAGTATGGCATTTGCCCTATCATTATCGAGATTGCCGTAGGTCTCGTAGGCAAGCGTAATAGGCCCCAGCCTTTCGCCGGATTCGAGCACCAGCTCGCCCGGCGGCCGGGCGAAGGTCAGAAACCTGCTTTCTACGATCCCTATATCTTTACCTGCTTTCAACATATGGTCCCCATATTTTCAGTTGCCTTTGCCCGCGACACTCAGAGCCTGATCGATATCCTCTTTGATATCTTCAATGTCTTCAAGCCCTATAGATAGCCGGATAAAGTCCTCGGTTACACCCGTCGTACGCAGCTCTTCCTTCGTCAGCTGCGAATGGGTAGTAGAGGCAGGGTGGATAACCAGCGTCTTGGCGTCCCCTATATTAGCCAGGTGAGAAAGCAGCTTCACCGAATTGATGAATCTCTTGCCCGCTTCCAGCCCGCCCTTGATGCCGAATCCGACCAGCGCACCATAGTGGCCTTTGAAATATTTTTTAGCCAGCTTGTGTGACGGATGGTCTTCCAGCCCGGGATAGTTGACCCATGACACCAGCGGATGCGTTTTAAGGAATTTTGCCACAGCCAGGGCATTCTCGGAATGTTTTCTCTGCCTTAACGGCAGTGTTTCCAGCCCCTGCAGAAAAAGCCATGAGTTGAAGGGGCTGATCACGAAGCCTGCATCCCTCAACCACTGCACGCGCGCCTTGAAGGTGAAGGCCACATTCCCCATATCGGCAAAATTGCCGAATGTATCCCAAAATTTCAGTCCATGGTAGCTGGGATCAGGCTCTGTGAACCCCGGGAATTTGCCGTTGTTCCAGGCGAATTTGCCCGAGTCGACGATGGCGCCACCAACAGAAGTGCCATGCCCGCCTACAAACTTGGTGGCCGACAGGACAACTATGTCGACTCCGTATTTAATCGGTTGAATAAGGCCGACGCCAACCGTGTTGTCCACTATAAAAGGGATGCCGGCCTCATGTGCAATGCCGGCAATAGCCTCGAAATCGGGAACGTCCAGCTTGGGATTTCCGATGGCTTCGGCATAAATGGCCCTTGTTTTACCGGTTATAGCCTTACGGAATAACTCCGGCCTGGTTGAGTCAACGAATTTTACGGTCCTTCCCAGCTTGGGTAAAGTGTAATGAAAAAGCTGATAGGTGCCGCCGTAAAGGTTGTCGGCAGATACGATCTCATCGCCGACTTCGGTTATATTCAGGATGGCAAAGGTCTCAGCCGCCTGCCCGGACGATGCTGCCAGCGCGCTGTTGCCGCCTTCTACGGCTGCAATGCGGCGTTCGAAAACGTCATTGGTCGGGTTCGTCATCCTGGTGTAGATATTGCCCAACTCCTTCAGGGCAAACAGGTTGGCAGCCTGGTCCGTATCCTTGAAGACATAGGAAGTGGTCTGATAAATCGGCACGGCGCGTGCGCCGGTTGCAGGATCGGCTTTTTCCTGCCCGACATGTAAAGCAATAGTATCAAGCTTATAATCCGACATTTTATTCTCCAATTAATTTCGATAGTGGCTCAAAGGGGCATAAATATAGCGGTCGTGTATTTGTCGAACTGCGGGTTGTCAGCCCGCTATCACATGTCCTGAAACAGCCAGGTCGAGAGGTAACGTTCCCCGGTATCAGGCAGTATCACCACGATCAGCTTATCTTTATATTCGGGTCTCTTAGCGACCTGCAGGGCTGCCCAAGCGGCAGCGCCCGAGGATATACCAACCAGGATCCCTTCCTCCCTGGCCAGACGCCTGGCCACATTGCCGGCATCTTCATGCTTAACCAGGATGATCTCGTCCAGTAGATCCTTTCTCAAGACTTCCGGCACAAAACCTGCGCCGATCCCCTGTATCTTGTTGGGGCCCGGTTTACCGCCGGAAAGGACCGGGGACGATTCGGGCTCGACGGCAATAGCCTTGAATCCCGGCTTCCTTGCCTTGATCACCTCTGCAATACCTGTAATCGTGCCACCCGTGCCGACACCTGCCACGACGGCATCCACCCTGCCGTCTGTATCACGCCAGATCTCCTCGGCGGTGGTCACCCTGTGTATGGCGGGATTGGCCTCGTTTTTGAACTGCTGCAGCAGAAGGTAATTTCTGTTTTTAGCCGCCAGCTCTTCTGCTTTTGCCACCGCCGCCGGCATACCCTGCGCTCCCGGAGTAAGCACCAGTTCAGCACCGAAAATCGCCAGGAGCTGCCTTCGTTCTATCGATACAGAGTCGGGCATGGTCAGTATAAGCCTGTATCCGCGTGTAGCAGCTACAAATGCCAGCGCAATGCCCGTATTTCCACTGGTCGGCTCAATCAGGACAGTATCCTTTTTAATGGCCCCTTTTTCTTCAGCGGCAAGAATCATAGAGACACCTATGCGGTCCTTGAGGCTGCTTAGCGGATTAAAAGATTCCAGCTTTGCCACCACTTCGGCTTTGGCTCCATCGGTGATCTTATTGAGGCGTACCAGCGGCGTGTTGCCGATCAGTTCGAGGGAATTGTTGGCAATACCGCGTGTTAAAACGGGAATCTCAACCGTTTTAAACTTTACTTTATCTATTTTCAATTGCGTGGCCAATTTATTTCTCCTAAAATATTTTTAAATTGTGTAGAGTAATTCCTTGCCGGGTTCCTTTTTATTCTGGCGCTCAACCAGGTCCTCGAGTGTAGTGGATTCCAGCACCCCGTACATGGCCCTGGCTAAGTCCGTCCAGACATCGCGCGCCACGCACGAAGGTGCGCGCGTACAGACGCCGGGATTCTCTACGCAGTCCACGGGAGCTATCGGACCTTCCAGTACCTGTATGATGTCGATAAGTCTGATTTTCCGAGGCGGCTGGGCCAGGCTTACTCCACCTTTCGGCCCGCGGGTACTGTTAATCAATTTTGCGGCGATCAACGGCGAAACGATCTGCTCGAGGTAACGCAGGGATATCCCCTGCCTGGCCGATATATCCTTCAATAGAACCGGGGTTTTTCCGTAGTGCAATGCCAGGTCCAGCATCGCCCTCGTAGCATATCTTCCCTTGGTTGAAATCTTCATTTGTATCTCCGCTCATTCTATAGTTCACTAATATTATAGACAATGTAGAGAATAACATAAGGGAAAAGGGCTGTCAAGCAAAAGGGAAGGAAGCGTTGAACTGAGGTATACCCCCCGTAGTTTTTATAGTTTAAGCTGCAATGCCGCCACCGACCACCGTGTCGCCGTTATAAAACACAATAGCCTGTCCCCGCGCAGCTCCTATCTGTTTTTCCTTATAGGTAACATTTACACTGTTTTCCCTGTCTGGAGAAATCACTGAATCGTATCCCTGGTGCGAGCTCCTGATCCTGGCCTTAACCTCCATAGGACGCTCAAGCGCCTTCACCGATATCCAGTTGAGCCCCATAACACTCTGCTCCGTTATATAGAGACGCTCCTTCATACCCGCTACTACAGTATTCGATTCGGGCTTTATATCAATCACATACAGAGGTTCCGCGGTCCCTATGCGCAGCCCTTTCCTTTGCCCGATCGTGAAGTTTACGATGCCGGCATGTTCACCCAATACCTTGCCGTTCTCATTAACGATGGGCCCGGGCAGAGGTTTATTACCGAACAATGACGAATAGCTGCCGCAGACGAAATTCTGACTCTCCTTCCTGCCCTCCAGGCCGAGCCCAAAATCAACGGCCATCCTGCGCACTTGCTCTTTATAATAATTGCCGAGGGGAAAGAGCGCCCCGGCAAGCTGTGCCTGGGTCAAATCATAGAGAAAGTATGACTGGTCTTTTTTGCCGTCTTTACCTCTTTTCAGCAGCATGCGGCCGGTGCCGTTATCCATCTCCCTTCGCGTGTAATGGCCGGTGGCGAAGAAATCGAATTCGAGGCCTGTCTCAGCTGCCTTCTTTACAAGTGCGCCGAACTTAATGCGCCTGTTGCATCTGACACAGGGATTGGGCGTCCTGCCTGCCAGGTACTCCTCACAGAAATAGTCCAATACCTCTTCACGATATTCCTGCGTTAAATCGATAATCTGAAAAGGAATGCCCAGTTTAAGGGCGACATCGCGGGCATCTTCTATATCCTTCTCTTCCTCCGGTCCGTAGCAGCCATGTCTTCCCTTTCCGCCTACAGGTTCACCAGCCCATATCTTCATGGTCACGCCTGTTACCTGATGACCCTGTTTTACAAGTAAAGCAGCAGCCACTGAAGAATCGACACCACCACTCATCCCGACAATTACTTTTTCTTTGCCTATACTGCCCATTTACGGGAAATTATAGCACCACTTTATTCCAGTCCGGCCGTCATAGCCCCGAGATAAATGGGCTCACAGCTATCGAACTTTATATCACGCACGCGACGCATGCCCTCCCACATTATTTTGTAGCCCTTCATTGCTCGCGTGAAACCTACCTTCTTCTGCCATTGTCCGATTTCCTCAGGCGTGCCTTCTCTGGCTTCGCCCGCAATTCCCAGCAGCCTGACACCCGGCGGTGAGGGAAATTTGCCGTCCATCAGCGCCTTGCCCCAGAACAGCTTGTCGGCATTTATGGCCATCACGCAAACGCGCGGGTTCAACTTCAGGTTTTCCGGCAGCCGGGACGGGAACTCCTCAAAATAAAAGCCGGTTTTGTCAGCCCGCAGGAAAAGTCCTCCGATGGGTGTTATATGCGGCGAACCATCGGGATTTACCGTGGCCACGGCGTAATGAAAACAACTCTTATATGCTTCCTCAAAGATCTTCAGTATTTCATCCCAGTGATTCCCGATCTCCATACGGTCCTCCTTATTATGCAGACGTTTATAAGTCACGTTCATTCGCAGTTTCGTTGTCAACTCACCGGCCGACATTCAATGCTTTAACGAATACCTCCATAAAATCAGGCCTGTCGGCCAGCTCCAGGTAATGCACCCGGCGCGCTATTGTTTCGGCCTCTTCACGAGCTGCGGCGGATACCAGTGTCATGCAAGTACCTGCGCCGGCCGCATTGCCGACCTGGCTGAAACGCCTCATCGGCAGGTCCGGCAACATCCCCACCCTGACGGCGCTTTTTATGTCGATATAGTTGCCGAACGTTCCGGCGATTATGATTCGCCTGACGCCCGTTGCGACGCTACCAGCCGACTTCAGCAATACATTAATCCCGGTGCGGATGGCTGCTTTCGCCAATTGCAGTTCCCGTATGTCTCCCTGTGTTATCACGATGTCTTCCCCGTCAACCGACTTATCCCCGCCGGCGATCAATATCTCTGCCTTCCCTCCCCGGGTGTGGATGAGGGGATGTCCCCTGTCCAGCCTGCCGCTGGAATCCACTATCCCCTCGCCGGCCATCTGTGCTACGGCATCGAGCATCCCTGAACCGCAGATCCCAACCGGCCGCCCCCCTGCAATCGTCCTGTATTTGACCTTGCCGTCCTTTATCGTGATCTTATCGATTGCCCCTGCCGAAGCCTTCATGCCGTATTTGATATGTCCTCCCTCGAAGGCAGGACCCGATGCACAGGAAACGCTGGTGATATTCCCGCCTGCCGCCAGTGAAATCTCGGTATTAGTGCCGATATCTACAATCAATGTAGTCTCCACGATGCCAAGGGCATCTACAGCCACCAATACTGCCACATGGTCGCCACCTACGTACCCTCCAATAATCGGGAGTAAATATACAACGGCACCGGGTATTGATTTAAAACCCAGTTGATTTGCATCTGTATTTACGGAGTCCTTTGACCACGGCAGATAAGGCGCCCTTGCAAGCTGGCAGACCGGCAATCCCAGCAGCAGGTGATGCATCGCCGTGTTGCCGCATATGGCCGCACCGGTAATCGTCCCCGCTTTACAGCCTGCCATCCCGGCTAACTCCAGGATCAGGCCGTCAATCGCTCCCGTTGCCGTGTTTTTCAGCTTTTGGCCGTTGGCCTCGGAGCCCATTGCAAATGTGATGCGGCTGATCACATCATCCCCGTAAACAGCCTGAGGATTGGCCACAGCACAACTGCTGAGGATGCTGCCGTCGGAAAGGTTGAGCAGGTAGCCTGCTATCTTGGTAGTGCCCAGGTCTATGGCAACACCGTAAGCGTTACGAAGACGTTTCCCTTTCGAATCCGCGTCTATTTTCCCCAAAAGCTCCTGCTTGAATGCGGGAGTTGAGGTCAGGCTGCTATCAGCAGGAAGATAAACGACAAGATCACCGGCCGGCCTGGCCTGGCAGGCCAGCCGCCAACCTCGCTCCAACTCATTACTCAGTAGCTTCTTTGTCTCATTTTCGGTCGGATCGCCGACAATTCCTTTCTCTATACGCACCTTGCAGGAGCGGCACTTGCCCTGCCCACCGCAAGTGCTGGAAATTTGTATTTGATTCTCACGGCAGCAATCGAGAATAGTGGCCCCGGCGACGCAGGTGGCCCTGCGCCCCAACGGTTTGAATTCAATCAGGTATTCTTTCATCTTACGATGCGCTATTAATCCGTGATTATATCATGCGCAGGGGTGAATTTTGCACACAATTCCTGGTTTGACATTGATTTGGTCCAGCTAATAAAGAGTCACCTTCGCTTGCTTTTAAGCGGCCATTAACCTAAAATTTTCCTCGGAATAAATTCGAGATTGCATGGCCAAGCCCTCCGGTCCCGGTGGCCGGGGGTTTTAAATGTAAATCAAGATACCCCCGGAGGAAATATCATGAAGCAGGATCAGTTTGAAAAGTTCAAGGGATCGGCCGACTACGTTATCTCGGATGCCCTGAAAAATGCCGTTAACGTTTCCATCGTGCTCAAGCGACCCCTGCTCGTAAGGGGCGAGCCCGGCACGGGCAAGACCCTCCTCTCCCACAGTATATCTGTTTCTCTGGGCAAGCCGCTGATCCGCTGGCATGTCAAGTCCACAACCAAGGCGGCCGAAGGCCTGTATGTTTACGATACCGTGCAGAGGCTTAACGACAGCCGCTTCGGAGGCAAGGATGTATCCAATATCAAGCACTATATCAAGCTGGGGAAGCTGGGGCAATCCTTTACCGCGCCCGAGCAGGTAGTGCTGTTGATCGATGAGGTGGACAAGGCCGACCTGGAGTTCCCCAACGACCTGCTCAACGAGCTGGACGAGATGAGCTTCTACATCCCGGAGACTGACGAAACCATCTCGGCCAAGCACCGCCCCATCGTCATCATCACCAGCAACAACGAAAAGGAGCTTCCCGACGCCTTCCTGCGCCGCTGCATCTTTCACTATATCGATTTCCCCGATGCTGAACTGATGGAGGAGATTGTCAAGGTACACTTCCCCGACATCAAGAGCGCCCTGCTGAAGGAGGCGCTGGAGACGTTCTACACACTGCGCAAGATCGACGACTTCCGTAAAAAGCCCTCAACCAGCGAATTAATCGATTGGATACAGGCGTTGATGGCCAGCGGTCTGGACGGCAAGATCAAGGACGGCGAGATACCTTTCCTGGGCACGCTTATCAAGAAGGAAAACGATATCGATTTCTACGTGACACACCACGTCAGGAAGAAGGCGCAGACCCGCGGCTATAATATATCAGGTAACTGAGTTCGCCGGCTTTTTTAAAACCTGCTATGTTTACTCCTTTTTTTTACAAGCTCAAGGAAAAGAGGGTGCCGGTCTCCATCAACGAATGGATGATCTTGATGGAGGCCATGGACAAGCGCCTGATCCAAAACATGAGCGACTTCTATTACCTGGCCCGCGCCATACTGGTTAAAAGCGAGACCCATTTCGACCAGTATGACGTCGCCTTCCAGGAATACTTCAGCGGCATAGCCCCAACTTTCGAAGTCACCGAAGAGCTGATTCAGTGGCTGATGGATCCCAAGAACAGGCCGCAGCTCACGGCAGAGGAACTGGCTGCCATCGACAAGATGGACCTGGAGGAACTGCTCAGGGAGTTCGAGAAGCGCCTGAAGGAGCAGACGGAGCGGCATGACGGGGGCAACTACTGGATCGGTACAGGCGGCACGTCGCCTTTCGGTCACTCCGGTAAAAATCCCCAGGGCATGCTAGTGGGCGGCCCGGGAGGAATGCGCAGCGCAGTCCGCATCGCTGAACAGAGGTACTTCCGCAACTACAGGGACGACGTCACATTAGACATTCGACAGATAAAGGTCGCGCTGAAACAGCTCAGGCAGTTGAACCGCGCCGGCCCCGAGGACGAGCTTGACCTGGACCAGACCATCGACGCCACCTGCAAGAACGCAGGCGAACTTGAGTTCAAATGGAAGCGGCCGCGCAAGAACAGCATTAAGCTGTTGCTTATCATGGATGCCGGCGGCTCCATGGAGCCGTACGCGGACCTGTGCAGCCAGCTTTTCTCAGCCGCCAACTCTCTCAGCCATTTTCGAGCATTCAAATATTATTACTTCCACAACTGCCCCTACGACGTGCTTTACAGCGATATCCAGCAGCGCAAGGGTGAGACCATCGAGCACCTGATAAAGGTTCTTGAGCCCGACTATAAGGTCATATTTGTGGGCGACGCCTGCATGGCCTATTCGGAGCTGATGGACCGTTTCGGCGACCTTTATTTCCACGGGTATCAGAAGCACGCCGGCATAGACAGGCTCAAACAATTCAGGTCCCACTTCAGCCATGTTGTCTGGCTCAACCCGGAAACATCCGTCCTGCGCAGCTACCCCACGGTGCAGATCATCGCCAAGCTCTTTCCCATGTACAATCTATCCCTGGAAGGGCTCAACCGCGCAGTCAAGAAACTGGTCACCAAGCAGTGACCGCCCTGTGCAACAAATAGACAGGGGCAGGATGTACAGCTATAATCCCTGATATGCCTCCAAAGCTTAAAAAACTCATCAAGAGCGACGAGATCGATATCGCCTTGCAGAGGCTGGCATCCGAGATAGCAAGGGACTACCGGGGCAAGAATCCCCTTCTCATCGGCATCCTCAAGGGGTCATTTATCTTCATGGCCGACCTGGTGCGCAGGATGGATGTCCCGCTGGAGGTGGATTTCGTACGGTTGTCCAGCTACGGCAGCGGCACCGAGTCCTCGGGCAAGATCAGGATTTTGGGAAGGCTCAACCAGCCGGTGGAAGGCCGCCACGTTATCATAGTGGAAGATATCATCGACACCGGCCTGACCACGGCTTACTTCCTCCGGTATATCAAAAGGCATAAGCCGGCTTCGGCCGCCCTGTGCGCCCTGACTGAAAAGCCCTCCCGCCGCAGGGTGGATGTGAAAATCGACTACCTGGGATTTACTGTGCCGGATAAATTCATCGTTGGCTACGGCATCGACTGGAACGAGAAATACCGGAATTTGCCCGATATCTGCTATATTGAATGAGTGAGCTAGTATGAACCTGCCGGATTTGATAGCGGTGGCACGGGGCGACAGGCCAGCCGACCTGGTGCTGAAAAACGCCAGCATCATTAACGTGTTTACCAGCAGCATCGAAGAAAACAGCGTTGCCGTGTATAGCGGGCGCATAGCCGGAATAGGTGACTATAAAGAGGCCCGGGAAGTCATCGACCTGAAGGGCGCTTTCCTCTCGCCGGGCTTCATCGACGGACATATCCATACAGAGAGCTCGATGCTTCATCCGGCGCATTACGCTCGGGCGGTTGTGCCGCACGGAGTGACCTCCATATCCACCGACCTCCACGAGATTACCAATGTCTCCGGCCTGGCGGGTATACGTTTCGTCATGAACTGCGCGCGAAGCCTGCCGCTGGATATCTACTTCCAGGCCGCGTCATGCGTGCCTGCCACGCACATGGAAACTTCGGGCGCTTCAATCGGGGCATCCGACATCAGGCGTCTGCTCAAATGGAAGAACAACATAGGCCTGGGAGAGATGATGAACTACCCGGGCGTGATCAACGCCTTCCAACCTGTGATCGACGAAATAGTAGCCGGCCGCGGCCACGTTATAGCCGGTCACGCGCCCGGCCTGAGGGGAAAACCGTTAAATGCCTATGTATCCGCCGGCATCTACTCCGACCATGAGAACTCCAACCTTGAGGAGAGCAGTGAAAAGCTCTCCCGCGGCCTCTATCTCATGATCAGGGAGGGCACCTCCGAGAAAAACCTTGAAGAGCTGCTATGTCTTATCACCGACAAGACCTGGCACAGGTGTATGTTTGTGGTGGACGATCGTAGCTGCTCCGACCTGCTGAGGGACGGTGACGTGGACGCTGTAGTCAGGAAGGCCATTAAGATGGGGTTGGATCCCGTCAGGGCCATTCAGCTGGTTACTCTCAACCCCGCCGAGTACTTCCGTCTGCACGACCTGGGACGCATAGCGCCGGGCAGCAGGGCCAACCTCGTGACTTTCAACGACCTGAAGAAGCTGGATATAGACCTGGTCTTCTATAACGGTAAGCTTGCAGCAAAAGGAGGCAGGTACCTGGGCAGCACAACGGTGAAAACGCCGCATCGACTGATGAAATCGGTCAACTATAAACCGTTCCGGCCGACCGCCTTGAAGCTGGTGTCCAACAATGAGCACTTCCCCGTTATCGAGATCGTACCGGGGCAGATAATAACAAAGAAACAGATGGTGAAAATCGGCCGGGGTGAGTTCCAGCCCGATACCGCCAGGGACCTGCTTAAAGCCGTGGTGGTGGAAAGGCACAGGGCCAGCGGCAATATCGGGCTGGGCATTGTAAGGGGATTCGGCCTTAAAGAGGGCGCTATAGCGTCTACTGTGGCCCACGATTCTCATAATATCGTGGCCGTGGGCACTAATGACCGGGATATCATGGCGGCCATAGAGACCATCAGAGAGATGCAGGGAGGACTAATAGTCTGCTGTGACGGCAAACCCATAGCCAGGTTACCGCTGCCCATCTGCGGGCTTCTCTCGCCCGATCCTGCAGAGGCTGTCTCTGATCAATTTGAGGAATTGGAAAAAGTGGCAGCCGGCCTGGGCAAGCTGCCGCCGGCCCCCTTTGCGCTGCTGTCATTCATAGCGCTGCCGGTCATACCCGAGCTGCGCCTTACCGACATGGGAATAGTCGACGTCATCCAGTTTAAACTATTAAAAGACCTTTAAGAGGAGTAGATCATGGCATATGAAACCCTGCTGGTAGAAAAAAAGGATGGTATAGCGCTGGTGACGTTCAACCGTCCGGACAAACTGAACACCCTCAGCACAAGGCTATTTTTTGACCTGCGGGACCTCCTGGCGGAGTTCCGGTATGACCTCGAGACGAGGGTCATAATATTCACAGGCGCAGGCCGCGCATTTTCGGCCGGCTTCGACCTGCGTATCGACGCGTTGATCGAACATGCGTCCCAGAAAGAGATGCCCAATGAAAGGATCTGGCAGCTGTTCTTCCTGGACCTGATGTCGGCCATTGAGAACCTGGAGCAGGTCACTATAGCGGCCATCAACGGGCCCGCAATGGGCGGCGGGATGTGCATCGCCATGAACTGCGACTTCCGCATTGCGGCTGACAGCGCCCGCATGGGCGTTCCCGAGACCAACCTGGGGGTTTTCCTGAGCTGGGGTGCAACGCCCAGGCTGACAGCCCTGCTGGGCCCTTCCCGGGCCAAGGAATTCATCATGACCTGTGACCCGGTTGACGGTAACGAGGCCTTCAGGATCGGTATGGTCAACAGGGTGGTGCCGCTCGACCAACTTATACCGGCCAGCTACGAGTTTGCCAACAAAATCATACGAAGGGGACCGCTGGCCATACGCATCTGCAAGAAGCAGGTGAACGCGGCCTCTGTAGCGCGCATGTCGGACCTCTATCTCTTCGAGTCCGAGTTATGGGAGAGGAACCAGATATCCCCCGACCTGCAGGAGGGGATCAATGCTTCCATTGAGAGAAGGCCGCCCGATTTTAAGCCGAACGCCGGCGTGCCCAGGTTCGACGCTCCTAAATGACAATACGATTGTAATCAGGAAAATATAAAAAGGGGGTTGCAGCCATGGATAAAGAGAAACTGATCTGGCAATACGTGAGGAAATGGGCGGACGAAACACCCGACAGAGAGGCGCTTGTCTTCAAGGACAGGCGGATCACATATAAGACGTTCTATGAGAGAACGGTCAGCGTGGCGAAACTGCTGATAGAGTTGGGGGTAAAGAAGGGGGACAGGGTTTTTACGTTATCCGCAGCACGCGATGAGGCGCTCTATACCTACATGGCCACGGCCATGGTAGGCGGAATCTGGTTCGGGCTCAATCCGCGGTATACGCGCGACGAGTTCCTTTACATGGTCGGCGATGCCAAGCCCAAGATCGGATTTGCAATCAGGAACTACGACGTCCTGATGCGCGACTATAAGGACGACCTGACCGCACTTAAAGAAGCCAATCCTGAGCTGGAGCAACTGGTCATTGTAGACAATCCCTGGGAAGGCACGATCAACTGGGAGCAGGAGACCGGCAAAGACCGCAGCAGCCTGGACGCCGCCCTCAAAAAGCGCATAGCTGAAGTGAAAGAGGATGATCCGGCCCTTATCATATATACGTCCGGGACCACGGGCAAGCCCAAGGGGGCGCTGCTGACCCACAAGAACATCGTCTCCAGCGCTGCTGCCCAGGATGAGCGCTTCATGGCGCCCATCGGCAAACGCGGTGAGGGCAAGGCCCTTATCCATTTCCCCATCAACCACGTAGCCTGCGCAGTGGAGCTTGTCATGGGATGCCTGTACTGGGGCGCGACGATGGTACTTATGGACCGCTTCGACCCTGCCGGCACCCTCAAGATGATACAGGAAGAGAAAATAAGCTTTATGGGGCAGGTGCCCGCCATGTTCATGCTGCAGTTCACCCTGCCCGATTTCGACAGCTACGACCTGTCCAGCCTGAAGACCATCATCTGGGCCGGCTCAGCCGCCCCTGAATCGATGATAACCCGACTGTCCAAGACAGGAGCAACACTGATGACCGGATACGGACAGACAGAGAATGCCGGTTTCATCACTTACACCAGGCCGGGCGACTCATTGGATGACCTCATCCAGACGGCCGGCAAATGCTACCCTCCTTTTAAAATTAAACTGATGACTAAGGAAGGCAAGGAGGCTCCTCGCGGTGAGGTCGGTGAGATATGGATGAAGGGCGACCTGGTGATGAAAGGATACTGGAACCGACCCGAGGCCACGGCCGAGACGATTACTAAAGACGGCTGGCTTAAATCGGGCGACCTGGCCACCATGGACGACCGCGGCTACATTAAGATCGTGGGACGCACCAAAGAGATGTTTAAATCGGGCGGTTACAACGTTTACCCGCGCGAAATTGAAGCCGTGATCGAGCAATATCCCGGTGTGGCATTCGTCACGGTCATCCCCATCCCGGATGAGACCTGGCAGGAGGTGGGCAAGGCCTATATTATGCCGGTCCCGGGCCAGAACGTCTCGGTTGATGAGATACGCGAGCTGTGTAAAAAGCATCTGGCCAACTACAAGATACCAAAGCAGTTCGAAGTTCGTCCCCTGCTTCCGCTGCTGGCTAGCGGCAAGGTTGACCGGCGCGCCCTGGTGGACGAGGAAAAGGCGTCCCGGCAAAAGTAAAGAATAACAGGAAAAACATGAACCCCGCCTTATTAAAGGCGGGGTTCATTTCATTTTGCGTTAAGCGATTTAACCGGCCGATCTGGCTTTGAGGCGCGCGCTCTGTGCCAGCACTCGTATGGCCTCGAGCAGGTCCTGCCTGCGACAGTCCTTGGTCAGGTACCAGCTTGCCCCGGCTGCCAGTGCATCACCCGCGTAATCGCCATAGACCGTAAGGAAAAGTATCTTGACATCGGGCATGATCTTCTTAATAGCCCGTATGGCGGTCGGCCCGTCCATGCGCGGCATCTGACCATCCATGAGTATAATGTCGGGCTGAAGCTTTTCAGCCTTCTCCAGGGCGTCCAGTCCATCGACAGCCTGGCCCACAACATTAATATCCTTGTGTCCGTCGAAGATGCTCTTGAGCCCTTCACGTACTACCTCGTTATCGTCTGTAATCAGTACTTTAATCGGTTCTTCCATTTCTCACCTTTATAAATTAATACGCACTCATATTCGTATACATCGATACATGCTAAGTCTAACGTATTTGCGGGTGAAGCATAATCGGGATATAGGTTGGTTTTAGAGACCATTAAAAGATGACCGCGAAACCCGTCCAAACGGCTGGGCAAAATCATACTAAAGTATGATCAGAGCTGGATAATGCCGCGCTTGAGGGCGGTGGTCACTGCTTCCGTGCGGGTGGTCACGTTCATTTTCTGGAAAATGCTGGTCACGTGTGTTTTAACAGTGCTCTGTGTAATGGAGAGCTGATCGGCGATATCCCTGTTGGAAACTCCCTTAGCCATGAGGTCGAGGACCTCGATCTCCCGATCGGACAAGACATCCGCACCGGTGCTCTTCCTGGACAGTTCGGATGCCAGTTTATCCAGTACCTTGGTCGTAAATACCGGTTGTATCAGCGATTCGCCGCGCGAAACGGCCCGAATGGCTTTAAAAAGCTCTTCGCGCGGAGCGTCCTTGAGCAGGTACCCTTTGGCCCCGGCTTTAATGGCGGCAAAAAGGTAATCGTCATCCGAATATGTTGTAAAAACTATGAACTTGACCTCCGGGTTATCCTGCTTGATCCTGATCATCGCCTCTACGCCATCCAACTCCGGCATACGCAGGTCCATCAGAATAATATCCGGGGACAGCTCGGCCGCCCTTTGCACTGCTTCAAGTCCGTTGGAGGCCTGGCCAACGATGGCGAAATCCGGTTGACGTATAAGGTTGCCCACGATCCCATCCCTGACTACCTCGTGATCATCTACAATAAGTATCCTGATCTGCTCCACTCTTACACCTCCTACGACAACGGGATAAACACGCTGATAACGGTCCCCTCTCCCTTAACGCTCTGCACTTCAAACTTTCCGTTCTGGCCCAACGCCCTCTCCCTCATGCTGATCAACCCGAAGCCGCCGGCTTTACCGATCTTGCCTTCCGGGCCCGGTTCAAATCCAACGCCGTTATCCTTGACCGTCAACTCAACTCCTTTGCCTTCGAAATTGAGGATGACATCCACACGTGTCGCCTGCGCATGCTTGGCCACGTTGGCCAGTGATTCCTGACAGATACGAAAGACGGCGGTCCCGGTTTCAGGGGGTATATCGCGCTTCTCTCCATATTGTGTGAAACTGGCCTCAATGCCGTTATCATGACGGAACCTCTCCACCTCGTGCTTGATTGCCTCATCCAGCCTCAGCTGTTCCAACGCCTGCGGACTCAGGTTCCAGACTGATCTGCGCGCCTCGGCCAGACTTTTGCGCGCCAGGCTGCGCGCCTGGTTAAGATGTTTCTGCACATCTTCGCTGGTATCACCCAGCGCCTGCTCGGTAGCCTCCAGCTGAAGTATAATGCCGGTGAAGCCCTGGGCCAGCGTATCATGAATCTCGCGGGCCATGCGGTTGCGCTCCTCGGTGACCGCCATCGATCTCGTTTCCTGATAAAGGCGTGCGTTGTCGATAGCCACTGCCAGCTGGTCGGCCAGCGTCTGGGCCGTAAATACATCCGCTTCGTCGAAACCGTCCACCTCGGTGCTTTCGATATCCAGCACACCCAGCACCCTGCCACCCATGCGGACAGGCACGGCCAGCTCGGACCTGGTTTCGCCCAAGCCTTCAGGCTTCCTGAATCCCGACTCCATCTGGATATCGTTGACCAGCACATACTCACCTGTCCGGGCGGCTTTGCCGATTATGCCCTCCTCATCCATCTCCAGCGGCACTCCCACAGGTATCACGTTCTTCTGGCCGCTGAAATGCAGTGTTTTAAGCATCAGCTTGCCCGAGCTCGGCTCAAAAAGGAAGATATTGACATTGTAAAAATGAAAGGTCTGGCGCAGAAGGTTTCCTACATAGGCCAGCAGCTCATCCAGGTTGACGATGGAACTGATCTTCCGGCTGACCTCGTTAATTGTGCGGAGCTGCTCCGCCCGCTGCCTCTCCTTTTCAGTGCGTTCAATTACCTTTTGTTCAAGGTTAGTGTATGACTCGTTCAAAGCCCTGGTCATTATGTTGAACTGTTCGGCCAGTACCTGCATCTCGTCACCGGTATTTACATCGAACTTATAGCTCAGTTCACCGTTGGCGATATGCTCCGAGCCTTTAGTCAACGCCATAATCGGCCTGGTGATGGTCTCCGACAGCAAGAATGAGACACCTGACACTACCACGACCATGGACACGATTACTGCGATAAAGATAAGCTCAGCTTCCCTGGCCTGCTTATCCACCTGTTTGCTCATCTCGTCCACTGCCGATGCGATCCTGCTCTTGGTCTCTTCAGCCGCCGAGGAGAACTCGTCAAGGTAGGTGGCTGCGGCTACGATCAGGTCGGAGGACTCCACCGGCACCGTGTACATATACCTGGTCCGCTCCTCATTATCGTCGGGCCCCCTGTATTTATAGTAGCCGGAGGCCTCACCCCCCAATAAGCTGCGCTCGAAAATAGATGAATAATATGACGGCTCGCCACCAAGCTGGCGCAGGTTTGCCCCCACAATGCTCGGGTTTGAGGAGAAGATGATCTTGCCCGCCTTGTCATAGACCGTAGTGTTTCCCGTCCTGCCCACTTTCTGCACCGCGATGGATTCCAATTTCTGATCGTGCATGAGCCCGGCCTGGTCCAGGTCCGGATGGAGCTGCAAATAGAAATAGACCTCTTTGGCAACGTCTGACGCCTTCTGATAGATGGTCCGCCTTCCCTGGTCCTCGAGCGCCGCTATGGAAACGGACATGACGGTCTCCCCCATGGAGGCGCTGTATTCCTTGGTCAGTGTGCCGACAGACCCTATATAGCGCAACGCAAGGGAGCTGATTATGCCCACGGATATAAGGGACAGCGCCAGGAACGATATAAGGATCTTGTCCCTGATACCGAACCTGATCCTGATCTTCTGTATCTGGCTGGCTACCGTAGCCTGCACTTTTTTCCCTGTCTGCTGCTTGCTCATTATCGTCCGAATTTCTCTTTCAAAGTTCCCAGCAGTTCCGGCACAGGCACCCTGGACTGCTGCATGCTGTCACGTTCGCGTATGGTGACCTGGTTGTCCTCGAGCGATTGGAAGTCTATAGTCACACAATAAGGCGTGCCGATCTCGTCCTGCCTGCGGTAGCGTCTGCCGATGCTCTGCGCATCATCGTACTGAGTCATAAAATGCGGCCTCAACGTGGCTGAGATGTCCTTTGACATGGGCAACAATTTAGCGTTGCGGCTGAGGGGTAGAATGGCTACCTTGACAGGGGCTATCTCCGGGTTGATGTGCAGCACAACACGGGTCTCTTTGTCTGCCACTTCCTCATCATAGGCATCGCATAAAACGGCCAGCAGCGTTCGGTCCACGCCCGAGGACGGTTCGATGACATAGGGTATGAAGCGTTCGTTCTTCTCCTCATCGAAGTAGTCCAACGTCTTACCGCTGTGCTTGGAATGCTGCGTCAGGTCGAAATCGCCACGGTTGGCAATGCCCTCGATCTCCGACCAGCCGATGGGAAAATTATAATCCACATCGAAGCATCCTTTGGCGTAGTGCGCCAGTTCCTCTTTATCATGTTGCCTGAGCCTCAGGTTCTCCTTCTTAATGCCCAGCCCGACATAGTAGTTCAGCCTCTCGTTGACCCAGTAATTGAACCACTCGTCATCTGTGCCGGGCTTGACGAAGTATTCGATCTCCATCTGCTCGAACTCCCGCGTTCGAAAGATGAAATTTCCAGTAGTTATCTCGTTGCGGAAGGATTTGCCCACCTGGGCAATACCAAAAGGTAATTTCTTGCGTGTTGTGGTCTGCACATTCTCAAAGTTGACGAACTGTGCCTGGGCAGTCTCAGGCCGCAGGTAAACTATATTGGCCGCGTCCTCGACCGGGCCCATGAATGTCTTAAACATGAGGTTAAACATGCGCGGTTCAGACAGCACGCCGCCGCAATTTGGACATTTACTAAGGTCAATATCAGTGGAGCGGAACCTCTGGCGGCAATCCTTACACTCGACCAGCGGATCAGAGAACCCGGCCACATGACCGCTGGCTACCCAGACCTGCGGGTGCATCATGATGCTGGCATCAATGCCCACCATGTCGTCGCGTTCCTGCACCACCTTCTTCCACCAGTAGTCTTTTATGTTTTTCTTCAGTTCGACGCCCAGCGGCCCGTAGTCCCAGCAGCTTCCCAGGCCGCCGTATATCTCACTGCTCTGGAAAACAAAGCCCCGCCTTTTGCACAGCGAGACGATCTTCTCCATGGTAACTTTCATATTTTCTTCCGGCACATTATCCTCCTGATGAGATACCAAAGGCTGATAAATTATACCATTGACTGGCTGAGACGGCAGTTTAATCAGTATGGCAAATGTAACTGATTACGTGTGGTATACGAGCTTGATTATAGGGACAAAGGCAGCTACAGTCAAAATATGGAATATGCGGCTAGGCCGGTCGGGTCGGCAGGCTGTATAATAAGTCAGGGAGGCAGTGATTGTTTATGGCTAGCAGGTACGTGAAAATAGCTCTCCTGTTTCTTATTTCTGTAACTGTTTTAATCTGCCCGCAGGCCGGCTGCAGCGTGCAGCCATC
Source organism: uncultured Dehalococcoidales bacterium (assembly GCA_964437795.1). GTDB lineage: Bacteria > Chloroflexota > Dehalococcoidia > GIF9 > UBA5629 > CAIMUM01. The sequence continues at coordinate 23,842 of CAYTIC010000007.1, forward strand.
GCAGCCCACCACCCTTCCACCCCCCTCTTCTCCACGCGTGCTTCCATCGGGCGGCAGCCCACGCTTTTCCACAATCATCTACGAGGGTCCCGCAGGCACCATCAACTCCAATACGGTGATGTTCAAATGGGGCAGTGCGCTCTCCTCGGTAGACCCTTCCAACTACCTCTACGCCTCCTTCCTGGAGGGCTGGGACAAAGAGTATACGCCTTTCCTGTCTGACACATCGCGCTCATACAGCAACCTGCCCAACGGCAGCTATGTATTTTATGTTAAAACACAGGACCTTAACGGCAACGTCGATCCGTTGACGCCGAGCCAGGCTTTTACTATCTCGGGGGTGGTCCCGCAGCAGGCGCAGAACCTGCCGGTGGCACCGGGTGGCGGCGGAGGTTTTATGCTGATCGGCGCCGATGTCAGCCGCATAGCCGTCGGCGGTGACGGGTCAACCATCTATGCGCTTGATTCGGTCAGCTCCCGGCTTTACCGCTCTACGACAGCGGGAGTCGACTGGAGGGACATCTCCTCCGCGCTGGGCGCCGGCGCACCCTGGATAGATGTGGCTGTGGCGCCCGACGATCCGAGCTTCGTAGCCGTGGTTACCGGCGGAGGAAGCCAGATCTATATCTCCGGCGACGGCGGCGCTACATTCCAGAACACCGAAGTATCATCGCACCTGGGCCCCGGCCAGGCGGTCAGGTGCATCACCATATCGCAGGATTACGGCGCGCCCAGGCGTGAACTGGCTGCCGGTACCTGGAGCGGGACGGCCGGCGGCAGCGTGCTGATCAATATCCTGACCAATTTCTCAGGCGGTTGGTTCAACGCTGGAAGCGGCACGACCGGCTGGGCGCCTCCCGGCGGCGGTGGAGTGGATGTAGCCGCCATCAGCTATTCCCCATCATATGCCTCCGACGGAACTCTATTATTAGTAGCCTCCAATGCAACACGAACTTATCTTTATACGGGCGTACGGGATCCCGGCTCGAACTCTATAACCTGGAACTCCTGGACGGGCTACCCGGTGGAGATAGGGCAGGCAGGTACACCCCTTAGCCAGGCCGATATAGCATTGCCCTCGAATTACAGTGGCAGCAATCCTTACTCGCGCAGAGTGTTTGCCTCGTGGAATAAGAACAACCCGGGAAGGGACGTCTACCAGGTGTCCGATTACCAGGTCTACCGCATGAATGCCCCGGAACCCATTGCATCCATCGCTTATCAGGGCAGTATCTCCGGCGGCAAGCTGATGGCGGGTGCGGCAAGGTGCCAGGGAGGCGGCAGATGCTGGCAGGTGCAGACATATTTCTCCGCCAATCCGACTTCCATGTACCCTGGCTGGCTACCCAGCCAGAAAGCGCCAACTGGATCACAAAGCGCCATAGTCGAATGGTCACCAAACGGAATCACAGCCTACGCCGGCACCAGCGGGACGGAGAGCGCCTTCTCGCACAGCGTGAACAACGGCGCCACCTGGAACCAGTAGGCTTTTATGGGCATTTACAGCGAATACCGCCGCAAATTGGTCACACCTGATGACGCAATTGCCAGGGTCAAGAGCGGCAATACCATTGTCCACGGGACCAGTGTGTCGGAACCCCCCGCCCTTTTAACAGCCCTGGCGGACCGCGCCAGGCGGGGCGACCTGTCCCGACTAAAAGTATATTCCAGCCTGCCCATGCAGCATGCGGCACGCACGGTACTTTCCCCCGACCTATCCGACTGCATAGAATCGCACTCCTGGTTCGTGACCGAGGCGGACAGGTCTCGCCACAAGATAGGCCTGAGCTACTATGTGCCCACATATATACATCATATACACAGGCTTCTAACGGAGCATATGGAGATCGACTTCATGATGGTCACGGTCTCCCCCATGGATAGATTCGGCTATTTTACCTTCGGCGCCGTCAACGATTACAACGGGGCGGCTGCGCGCGCCTGCAAGACCCTGATAGTCGAAGTAAACGAGAACATGCCGCGTGTACTGGGAGACACTCTGCTGCATATATCGGAGGTAGACCTTATAGTGGAAAACCACGTGCCCCTGCTGGAGGTTCACCCTCCCGCTCCGGGGCCAACCGACGAGATAATCGGCCGCTGTATCGCAGAGATGGTGCCGAACGGCGCCACCATTGCGCTGGGCATCGGCAGCATCCCCAACGCCATCGGGGGCTGTCTGTCCGGTCACAAAAACCTGGGCATCCACAGCGGCGTCTTTACTCCTGTCATGGTCGACCTGATCGAGAGGGGAGTGGTCAACGGTCAGAAAAAGAACCTGAGCCCGCGCAAACATGTCTTCATAGTCGCTCAGGGCACCAGGCGGATGTACGACTTCATACATGACAACCCCAGCATGGAGAGCCGTCCGGCCTCCTACACAGAGGATCCCGCAGTGATCGCGCAGAATAATAATATGGTTGCCATCAACACCGTGATCGAGGTGGACCTGACCGGTCAGTGCAACGCCGAACATATGGCCGGATCACAGTTCAGCGGCACGGGCGGGCAGCTTGATTTCGTCCGGGGCGCCTATAATTCCAGGGGAGGTAAATCCATCCAGGCCTTCACCTCCACCGCACGCAAAGGGACGGTTTCCCGCATCGTGCCCCGTCTCAAATCCGGAACGGTCGTAACCATCCCGCGCATGGATACCCAGTTCCTGGTCACCGAGCACGGATCAGTCAACCTCAAAGGCAAGTCAACACGTGACCGCGCTCTGGGCATTATCAGCCTGGCCCACCCGGATTTCAGAGCCGACCTGCTCAGGGCGGCAGAGGATATGTACCTGCTCTAAACCATTAGTTGACAGGTCAGGCAGATTACCTGATAAACTACGTGAATCTATACCGGCCGCAACGGCCCCTAATATAATTGGAGAGAGCAATGAAATCAAAGAAAAAGCGTGCCCTGGTAATTACGTTGTCGGTTATTTTGGTCCTCGTACTTATTTGTGTAATAGCCTTCCAGGTCTTCTTCAGGCTGCCGCAGCCATCGTACACAGGCACACAGCAAATAAATGGGCTCAAGGCGCCGGTCGAGGTGAGGACGGACGAACACGGCATACCTCACATATTCGCGCAAAGCAACGAAGACCTTTTCTTTGCGCAGGGATATATCACCGCCCGGGAGAGAATGTTCCAGATGGACCTTACACGCCTGGCCGGCAGGGGCGAGCTGTCCACGCTTTTCGGCGACCGGATGATCAATACCGATAAGTATTTTAAAACCCTGGGCTTCTACCCTGCGGCCGAAGCGGAATATGCAAATATGGGCCCTGCTACCAGGACTGCGGTCGACTCATATACAAGTGGGGTGAACGCCTATTTAAATAGCGTGAAATACCTTCCCGCCGAGTACACTATCCTGGGAGGCAAACCCCAGGCCTGGAAACCGGCGGACAGCATGGTGGCCGGGCTGCTCATGTCCTACCGCCTCAACTCTCCGCGCGGGATCAAGCCGATACTCTACCAGATTTACAAGCAGGCGGGTCCCGAGATGCTCAATAAACTGCTGCCCTATATACCGGAGGGAGCGCCCTATATCTCATCGTCCGCCGATAATGTCCCGGCTTACGCCCAGGACACGCTTCCCGATATCAATGATGAGTCTTCTTCACCCGTATCGTTCAGTCAATTGGACTGCCCCGTGCCCATGAGGATGCGGGCCTCCAACTGGATGATCTTTTCAGGATCGCGCACTACGACGGGCAAGCCCGTCTTCACCGGCAGCCCGGACCTGGAGGCCGCCATACCATCGCTCTTCTACCTGGTCCACCTCAAAGGCGGCGATTATGACGTGATCGGCGGATCCATCGCTGGACTGCCTGGTGTGCACGCGCTGGGATTTAACGGCCGCTTCGCCTGGAGCATCACCGTAGGCAACGGCGATAACCTGGATTACTTCACCGAGACTATAAATCCGGCAAATCCCGACCAGTACCTTACCGAGAATGGCTACAAGGATTTTCAGATCATTGATGAGACGATAAAGGTTAAGGGCAAAGCTGATCAGAATTTCAAGGTCAGGGTATCGCGCCACGGCCCGATCGTCTCCGATATCATCTCCGGCCTGCCTCCTAACTGCACCATGCTGTGGCCCGGGCTTATGGGTCATGACGGTACCGTGGAAGGACTGCTTGGACTCAACCGCGCAAAGAATTTCGATGAATTCCGCAAAACCCTGGGCATGGTCCGCGGGGGAAGCGTTCACCTCGGCTACGCCGATGTCGACGGCAATATCGGGTACCAGTACATCACGACCCTGCCCATCAGGAAATCCGGTGAAAATCCCATACCGGTGCCCGGGGAAAAGGGACAATACGATTGGACCGGCTTCGTACCATTTGAAGATCATCCTTACGAGCTCAACCCGGCCAAGGGCTACGTGGCGTCCTTTAATCAGATGCCTGAGCCTGAGCCGGCAAATTTCTACGGCACTGCCTATTTCCTCTTCGAGCGGCCCTTCCGCTTCGAAGAGATGGCAAAGGCCAAGGATAAGTTCACCGTGGACGATATCCGCAAAATGCAGAACGACGTGGGCTCCAACCTGGCCAAGCGCTGGGTGCCGCAGATACTCAAGGTATGCGGCACAGACCAGAAGCTGGCAAGCTACACGGCTATACTCAAGGATTGGGATTACTCGATCAGCGTAGACAGCCCGCAGGCAACGCTATTCAACTCGTTTTTCACCCATCTCATCAAGAACACCCTGTACGACCAGCTCGGCACTACCATAGTGGACGAGCTGTTCAAGGACCTGCATGTCTCCATCCCCACACAATGGCTGATCAGGTACATGGATGACAATAACAATGAGCTGTGGGACGATGTCTCCACGGCCGGCGTCAAAGAGACGCGCGATGATATGGTGCTCAAGAGCATGAACGATGCCGTCGCCGAACTGTCAGCGCGCCTGGGCAGCGATCCGCAGAACTGGGCCTGGGGCAGGGTCCACCAGATGACCATCAAACACCCGCTGGGCGGTGTGCTGCCCTTCCTCAACCTGAGCCCGCTGACCTATGCAGGTGACGATTTCACCATTCACGCCGGCTGGTGGGACAGGGTGCACCCCTATGATATGTACAGCGGAGCGGCCATCAGGATCGTGGTGGACATGTCCGATCTCAGCAGCATGACCATTATGAGCCCGCCTGGCCAGTCCGGACAGTACCTCAGCCCTTACTACAGCGACCTGGCGGAAACGTGGTCCAAAGGCGGGCAGGTGCCCGCGCATTATACGGACGCACAGCAGCTCAAACAGGTGCTTACGCTTGAGCCGGGCCAGGCAAAATAGAATATTTTAAAAGTGGCATTGAAAGCCACGCATTAAGAAAGGGGTATCCTCAGGACCATTTTGGCCAGGTCCCAGGCGTGCTCGTAGAGATGCAGGCCCTTGCTGAAGGCGTGTATCTCACCGTCCTGTACGCCGATCTCTGCTGCCATGTATTCCTTGAGTGTCTGCAGGCCGCCCAGGTTGGTCGGCATGCCGCCCCACAGGTCCCATGAGCGGAAGTAAAGTATAAAGTGCAGGGCGCCATCCTGTATACGCGTATCCACCAATCGCAGGCAAGGTGGATCAGCCTGGTGAAGGCTCTTTTCATTCCCCACACACATGCACATCTGGTTGGTATCGAAACCCTTGCGATAGCGGCGTATGACCTCCTCGATCTGCGGCGACAGGAACTCACCGTAGGTGTATTCCTCGTTCTCCTGCCTGTCGGGGGTCATCAGGTAAGCCATGTACTCCTCGATCACCTCGTCGGTGGTAGGCAGAGGCACACCGGTCGGCACATCCGGGCTCAGCGGCCGTATGCCGGGCTTGCTGATATTAATAGCCACAAGCTCGATCTCTTTACGGCGCATGCCCTCGAAGCTGCCCTGCTCGATCCTGTATTCCCGGCCCTCGGTAAGGGCCTTCTGCAGGCATTGGTACCAGGCGTCGCCCAGGCTTAAGGCATCGATGACGGTAAGTTTCATTTTGTCCGTAGCATCATAAGCAAGTGTTATTATACATGTCAAGGCTGCAGGTAATAGGCGGGGGAAATTGACATCAAACATCTCCAAACATCATAATTTATGATTGCAATGATAAAAGCTGTTTTCCTGGATTTTTTCAATACGCTGGCCTATTTCGATCCGTCGAGGGAAGATACCTATGCGGACATCGCCGCCTCGCTCGGCGTTAATGTCACACCGGCCACGATTGCCGCAGCCCTGCCCGAGGCCGATGCCTACTGGCGGAGTGAAAACTTCAAGAAGCCCGTGCGTGAGCGTGAGCAGGATGACAAGGTGGCGATTTACAGGGAATACGGCTCGAGGATACTGGCCGGAACAGGTGCAACGCCGGACCAGGCGCTGCAGATGCTGGCAGCGGCCTTCAACAGGGGCTGGGTCTTCAAATCGTTCGCTGATTCCGTGCCGGCGCTCAGACTGATAAAGGAGCGAAAACTGGTAACAGGCCTTATATCTAATGTCGGCCAGGAGATCGATTCATACTGCCGGGAACTGGGCTTTGAGCCTTTTCTGGATTATAAAGTCACCTCATTCGAGGTCGGCTTCGACAAACCCAGGCCGGAGATCTTCAATCTGGCGCTGGATAAGGCCGGAGTCAAGGCAAGTGAGTCTATTTTCATAGGCGACGTCTATGAACAGGATATCGTGGGCGCCAGGGGTGTCGGCATGAAACCTATCCTCATCAGCCGCAACGGCGCTGCAGCCCGCGATTGCATCGTGATCTCAGACCTGTCGCAGGTCCTGGATTACCTGTAAAGCGTCCTTCAGAGCCCCCTTAAATATTCAGGCCGCAGCAGGTCAGGGTCCTTCTTCGACAGGATCGAATCAAGCTGGGCCAGCATTTTCCGTTTATCTGCAGGCATGCTGCCGCGTATGGCGAAATAATTGGAGGCATGCATGGAACTGAAGAAACAGTCTGAGAAATCAGCGTGCTCAACCATAGCCCTCAGCTCCTTCAACGAATCGAAGGGCGTGATAAGCTCGAATTTCCCTTGTTCCCACTCCTGGTAAAGCGGCGTGCCCGGTATAAGGGTCAGCGTGAGCGCACCGGCATAATCGGGGTCCATCTCAGTCAGTATGCGTGCCGTCTCCATGGCATGCTGCCGGCTGCCCTGCACACCGCCCAGTCCGAGTATCACGGTCATAGACAGCAGTATGCCGGCCGCCTTGACCTTCCAGGCCGCTTCAACCATCTCAGAATGGGTGGCGCCCTTTTTTATTCTGCTCAGTACCTCGTCGTCTCCGCTTTCCACGCCCATATACAATATGCCCAGCTTGAGATCTTTGAGCGCTTTCAGTTCATCCACGCTGCGCCTGAGCACATCCTGTGGCGTGGCATAGCTGGCTATACGTTCAAGGGCGGGGAATTTACCGTTCAGGTATTGCAACGCCTCGACAAGCTTAGGATACGGATATACCAGCGCATCGCCATCCTGCAGAAAAACGCGCCTGCCGTCCCAGCGCCGCAAGATGGCATAGACGATATCGGGCTGATCGGGCAGCCTCACATGGGAGCTCATATAGATCGACATTGCATCGATCTCGCCCTTTACGTCCTGCAGGTCGCGGACACCCAGATTGGTAAAGGAATAAGCGCAGAAGGCGCAGCTATTGTTGGAGCAGCCTGAAGTGAGGGGGAGGTAGTAGCTGGCATGCTCACTGGGCGGCCTTATTATCTCCGGTCGTTCAAATATCATATCTTCACCCTGTCGAAAGGTCAGTGTAATTTAGCCACGTAGCTGTTGAGCGGCACACCCAGCGACCTGGCTACGGGGCCGCATTTGGCCTTGAGACAGAAGAACATCCTGCCCTGCGGCGCCAGTTCCTCGAGGGTTTCATAATATCCCATGCCCTTGGTAAAAACAAAGTCAGCCGCTTCGAAAGTACGCTTGAATTCGTCCGAGGCCAGCGATAAAAGCACTCCCGGTGTGGCCGTTCCGGTGGTCATGACCTCCCCGACCTCTTTCTGCAAGCCGGCCTTCCTGATATCGTCGATAGTGACATCATTCTGCACCGGCGCCTCCTTCACCACATATATCGTCCTGGCGTACCTGCGCATCAGCTTGAGCAGGGGCATATCAAAATATACTTCCCCGCTGTTATCCGCCAGGTACAGCACCAGTCCGGATTGTTTCACCTTTCCTTCCAGGAGCCCTGAATCGTCGATGGTGAACTCCAACCTGTTTTCGCTGACCTCCTTCCCCAATTCCTCGATCGGCTTGAAGAAATCGATGGAATTGCCCAGCGCTGCCAGCCTGAGGTACTCCACAAAACTTTCCCTGTAGTTGTCCTTGACCAGGGAGAACAGCTTCCGCGCCTCCCTGATCTCGATGTCCTTGAATTTTCGGTAGGGGTCAGGGTTGCCCGACACATGCTTGATAACGTGGTGCATAGGCGTGGCAACCTCGATGGATACAACCCCCGGCTTCAATTTCTCATTGAGAATCTTCTCAGCGGCGCGCCTCGAATCCTCTCTCACGGCAAGATCATCGGTGGCAAAGGCAGACGCCTGGGCAGCCAGCTTGCTCAGGCAGTCATTGCATTCGGTGGACACTCTCATAGCTAAATATTACTATAAACGATTATTACAAATTTGTGGGCTTTTATTACCATGTCGTTGCGAGCCCGTAGGGCGCGGCAATCCTGTGCCCCCGTATGATTCTAACAATAACGTAGTGAATCAGGTCAGATTTGCCTGCGTGTCCTGAGAATAAGCACGAGTGTTACGATGACCAGAACCGTGCCAAGCCCGATGATAAGCCACACCCACAACGGGGTTTCCAGCTCAGCCGGCGGCGCGTTGGGCGACTCAGGCGCAGTCTCCGTGCGGAAACTGAAGGTCGCGCTCCAATCGCTGGGGATGGCCTGACCGTTGACCTCGGTTGCCCGCACCCTCCAGAAATAGTTGGTGTCATAATCCAGGGTTCCGTCGAACTCGTACCCCGTCGATGAGGTACTTGCCTGTCTTAAAACTTGCACGAACTCCGAGTCCCTGGATAGTTCGAATTCATAACGCGTAGCCTCTTTCCAGGGTGACCAGGAGAACGATGCGGGCCTGACCCTGCAGGACATGCACCCGTTGTCTGGAGCCAGCAACTGGACGCCGTAATAAGGTGAATTGACGATGAAACCGGGCTTAACGCTGAAGCTGCGTACATCCGACCAGGGGCTGACCGCGATCTGCCCGGTGGCCGAGCGGAAAGTCCGTATTCTCCAGTAGTAAATCGCACCGGCTTCGGGCAACGCCGCCGGTGATAGCCAAATGCCGGGCCTGGTCATATTAACCTCGTCCATGCTGGCCTGTATTGAACCGGTGACCGCCCGGATGTTGCGCGAGTTGGATACCGCCGGGTTGATCCTCATAGAAAACGCCTGGTCTTTGGCTATCTGCAGCTCGTAAACTGTGGAAAGGCAAAGCTGCTCCCATGACATATCGATCTGCTGGTTGCGCCCCGTCACCGGGTCGGCTCCCACCAGCGCACCGTTGGCGGGCATGCGCAGGACCGGTCCCTTCTTGGCCAGGCAGTCCGTGTAAGACCACAGCATGCCCCGCCTTTGGCCCGGGTCATAACCAGGCGTCTGCATATAGCGGCCCTTGAGAATGGCGGACCAGGCGAGGATAAAGGCATTAATGTCACCGTTGAAACTGATATTCGCGTCATCCAGGCTGAGGCCGGACTGGTTGTCGATGGCCCATAACGTCGTATTGGTATTGGGCGAGCAGCATCCGCAAGCCTTCAGCGAACTGGGTTCAAGGTTGAAACGTACACCGTTTTGGGTGGGCGGTTGAAAAACGTCCAGGCAATCCCAGTAGATGCCGGGCTTGGGCATACCGTTGCGCGGCTCCAGCGTGCGGCAGACTGCGCTGTTTACCACGGGTGATACGCTCAAGAAATGATGGGTAGTTATATTATCGTGCGCTGCATACAGGGCTGGTTGTCCGTTCCCGGTAAAGGCCATTACTATACCGTAATAGCTCCGCAGGTGAGGCGGGTTGGGACCTACCGTCAGATTATCTGTAGTCCAATCCGATCCTGTAGCACCATCGGAGGCGTCCATCATATCGTTGTCGCTCCAGCGCGTGAAGACCGGCGCGGTATTGCGATAAACCGTTCCCGTCACGTTGTCGCCTACGGCTGCGTAGATAAAGCGGTTTTTGTCGAAGTCCGTATCGAAAATGGCGTGTACGTTGCCCTTTAAAGGCATATTGTCACGGTATATCTGGAAATTCACGCCGCTGTCGGCGGAGTAGGCAACTGCTGCGCCGTCAGCCACGGTGGAGCTCCAGTTAGCCCCCACCAGCACCTTGCCGTTGCGCGCCGCGATAGTATGCGGGACAACGTTGGAACTGGAGCCGGGCAGGTTGGTCGACCAGGCTGTGCCCGTGTAAACCAGCTTCTGCACCATGCCGTTAGTACCTGCGACATAAATGACCCTGCTGGACTCGAAAGTAAAATCTTCAACCTGGTACCTCGGCAAAACACCTAACCAGTAGTCGCCGTAGTCAGGCGACCATGCCATCAAACCGCCGCCGGCCCGCAAGGCGCCGGTGGTGTTATCGAATGTGGACGGGGCAAATCTGGTTGCCCACGCCACCACACCGCCGTCGGAGGAATCGTTACAGGACTGTACCGTGCGCAAGATGGGCAGGTCCGTCTGCGGTATTCCGCAGCAGGCCGATGTGGTATGCATAAAGACCCGTTCCCAGTAAGTGCCTATAGGCGCCAGGGCCGGAAGCGGGGCAGACACACTCGGGCTGATAGTGGAGCGCCAAACGCTGTCGAATTCGTTGCAGCCTATGCCCCTGTCCCTGTGTACCGAGGCTATATACAGCGTGGTGCAGTCGGCCGAGACCGCCACATCGTTGAACCAGTCGATAGTTGTATCGATGAGCGACAGCTGGTTCCAGGTGTCGCCGTTATTGCGGCTGATGGAGAAAGCTGTCTCATCATTGGGTATGAGGGTTGATATCCACAGCTTCCACCAGGGATAGCCGTGCACGTAAACGACGTCCGGACCATAAACCGTTACACCTGATAAATTCCCCACAGCTTTGGCGCGGAAATGATAAAGTCTCCCGATTGTCAGACCCGCAGCCAGGGCGGAATAATCGCCCGTGGCACCCATCGCTACGGCAGGGGTACTTGTACCGTAGCTGGTATCCGCTCCATATTCGAATGACACCGCAGCCGATGTATCGTAATCCAGTTTAGTGAGGGTCCCATTGAATGCTGCCACGGCAGTATTTACATATACGCCGTTGCCTGTAGTCACGGCCAGGGCATGTCTATAAGTCTTGTCCACACCATATGCAACAGCGCCTGAAGGCACACCGACGGCCTTAGCCCTGTAGTGATAGTTCTGCCCGATGACGAGAGGGTTGGCAGCGATGGTAAATGTTCCGGCAGTAACCATAGGGACCGAAGCGGTTGTGCTTCCGTAGCTTGTGGTTAATCCATATTCAAATGAAACATTAACCGCGCCATCGATGCCGAGAGTATCCAATGTGCCACTTAGATTGGCCGAGGCCGCAGCTAAATAGGCCGCACTATCCGTGCTCACCGTAATATTGCTATGTATGTATGTTACGTCAGGGCCCGTCACCACCGTACCTGACGGACTCCCCGTTGCCCTGGCCCTGAAATGATATGTGTTCCCGACAACGAGGCCTGTCGCCGTAGCGGAATAAGCGCCTGTGGAGCTCTTTGTGGATACTTCTGTAATGCTTCCATAGGCGGCAGTGGGACCGTATTCAAAGGCTACACCGGCTGAAGAATCCAAACCGAGACTGGTTAAAATACCGTTTAAACTGGCTGTCGTGGTGCCGCTATACTCACCGACAGCCGTTTGCACAGCCAGAGGACTGTGATAATAGGTCATATCCGACCCGTAAACAACGTTGCCTGAGGGGACGCCGACAGCCTTTGCACGAAAATGGTATATAGTGCCGACCACAAGACCGGGGGCTGTAGCTGAAAAAGCGCCGGGCACTGTCATTAATGGGGGGACAGGCGCAGTGGTAAAACCATAGGAAGTTGTAGTTCCGTATTCAAAAGATAGGATTGCCGATGCATCATTATCCAGGCTGGTTAGCGCCCCCGTAAAATTGGCGGTGGCGACGCCTGTGTAAACTGCGCTAACGGTGCTGACGAACAATGTATTGGTTATCATACCGGAACCGGTAGCTGCGTAAGCCAGCGAGCCGGTCGGGTTCCATGCCACGAGCGCCGACCCTACTCCGGTCAGGTTATCGCTGCACCTGCTAATGTTGTCGCTGCCGCAGTTGCCCTGGTTGCCGGCGCCGGTCGGCGGTTTAAGCGACAGATAAGCACATGAGCCGGCGCAGGTGCAGGGAGTATCCATATACATCGTGGGAACAAAAGCGTAACAGGGGGTGCCGTATAACGATCCAGCTATTAATTTGCCCGATGCATATGTGCCGAAAAAAGCGATACTGTTGATGCCGGGCCTGGTTAGAAGAGTGGCTACGCTGGTATCATCGATGCGGTAGATCCCGGTCTGAACCAGGCTGACAAACGCCCTCCTCAGGGCCGGTGACTGACCCGAAAAATCCGACGGCAGCGAAAGGTCAGCCGATGTAAGGGTTAGAAATGATTGAGAAGCAATGCTTATTCCGTTGCCGCTGAATATCCACGAATTCGTGGTATTGCTGTAAATATCCCTGATGCCGATGTTATAGTAGGTTTTTGAACTATCTGCGAATATGACCACATAAGCCTGGTCGCCGCTGTAGGTGGGAGAAAACTTCATCGCGTAAAAATCCATCGGGCTTGACGATGGATTAGCCTGTAAACTCCACGACCCAAAATTTCTTGATTTCAGGACATATATATGCGACGAACCGTTGCCGCTCCGTGTTGCAAATGCAAAATCCCTGCCGTTCCCGTAATCCTGGGAGATGTCCATTGCACTGATGGACTCCACACCATTCAGCAGCGGCGCCACCGCATCGTTCCAATTAGCGCCCCCGTCCTCGGTTACCCAGATCTTCTGAGGCCCCCAGAAAGGACCCGCGCCATTGTCCCCTACGCTCACCGCCCATATCTTCGGATCGTCCGGAGCAATGACGACATTATATACGTGGTCCCCTATCCTCCAACCCGCGCTGCCGGTCAACATGCGGTAAGCCGAAGTGTTCCACGAGATGCCGCCATCTACCGTGTTATAAAGAACGCCCAGGGGACCGGGGTTATTCGTGCTTAGAATTGTCCTGTTATCGACGGTGACGGCAGCTATTAAAGTCTTGCTGTCATCACCAACCGCGAAATCACGTATCTCGCTGCCCGTGAATGTATTATTGATATAAGGGTTCAGGACGTCATTTCTATTGGCGACCGAGTTAGGCGTGGTGACCGTATCCCACCTCATAACGCCCGGGGAAGCCTCGGCCCGGTCAGGATTCAACAGGCCCGCCGGCAGCAGCGTTACAACCGCAGCTACCAGCCAGCAAATATAGATCGGCTTGGGGAAACTTTTTTTATTCATATATGATTGGCCAATCTTCGGTATCCACCGCCTGAACAAAACGTGTACTATAATAGCACAGGGTAATTTTTTGTGCATAAAATATTAGGGGATTGTTAAGATATGCCGGATGAATTAAAACGCCTGCTTGAGCTGGGCAAGAACGAGCCGATCGCCGGATTCCTTGGGATGCGGCTGCTGGAGTTGTCTCCGGGGTTCGCCCGTGTATCCATGCAGATGAAGCCCGAGTACATCAATTTCAACGGCATGGTCTTCGGAGGCATCATCTCAGCAGTGGCCGACCAGGCTTTCGCCTATGCCACTAATTCCGTGGTTAATCCCAACGTTGCGTCGCAATTCAACATCCATTTCATAGCGGCAGCCGGCGTAGAGGACGAGCTGACGGCGGAGTGCCGGGTTATGAAAGGCGGCAGGCGCGTATGCGTGTCCGAGATAAAGGTGACCAACCGTGAGGGCAAGCTCATTGCCTCGGCAACCGGCACAACCATCCCGCTGGTATAAGTCTGTGAGGTAAGCTTGCATAGTTAAACGACAACATCATATTATTAGGTCAGGTTGAGGAAGAGATAGCAGCATTGCGCTCGCAATGGCAATATAAGGAAACCATGAGAAAAGTTAAAATCCTGTTTACCGACATCCACAAGCCGGAGTATCACGATAAAAACCCTTTCCGCGAAGGTTTTGAGTGGGGCAAGAAGGTAGTCCTGGACCTTTGCGTGGATATTGATCTGGACGAGATGTTCACTATCTACATCGAACAGCCCGAGAAACGCGTTAGGAACGGCAGGGTCATCAAATTCAGCGAATTCGCCATGGAATACCTTGAACAGGAGCAACATAGGCAGCGCCGGGATCAGTGCAGCGGGGGCGACATATCTGACGAGGGCAAAGTATAGTTAGTAAAGGGGGACAGTAAAATGGAAGACTTCGAGAAACTGGGCGTATTTTACATCGGCAGGGAATATGACCTGGCCAACAAGAAATCCGGTGAACATCTCATCCTTTACGATTCAAAGGATATGGTAACGCATGGTATATGCGTGGGCATGACGGGCAGCGGCAAGACCGGGCTTTGTATAGCTATTTTAGAGGAGGCCGCCCTGGACGGCATCCCTGCCATCATCATAGATCCAAAGGGGGATATGCCGAATATGATGCTGACCTTTCCCCAGTTGAGGGCAGAGGACTTCCTGCCCTGGGTCAACGAGGATGACGCGCGCCGCAAGGGCCTTTCGACACAGGATTTCGCGGCCAAACAGGCCGACCTGTGGAAGAACGGGCTGGCATCCTGGGGGGAGAGCGGCGACCGCATCGCCAAGCTCAAGCAGGCGGCTGACTTCGTGATCTACACACCCGGCAGCACGGCCGGCGTTCCCATCTCAATATTGAAATCGTTTGCCGCGCCTCCGGCGGCGCTTCTCGAAGACAACGAGCTTCTGAGGGACAGGATTACCTCAACGGTAACCAGCCTGCTGGGGCTGATCGGCAAGGACGCGGACCCCATCAAAAGCAGGGAACATATATTGATATCGACCATACTCGATAATGCCTGGAGGCAGGGCATCGACCTCGACCTGGCCGCCCTCATCCAGCAGGTGCAGACACCGCCCGTAAGCAAGATCGGCGTCATCGATCTCGACTCGTTCTACCCGGCCAAGGACAGGTTCGAGCTGGCTATGATGATCAACAACCTGCTGGCCGCGCCCGGCTTCAACGCCTGGCTGGAGGGGGAGGCGCTCGATATAGGACAGATACTCTATAGCCCGGCGGGCAAGCCGCGTATATCGATCTTCTCCATCGCGCACCTCAGTGACGCCGAGCGCATGTTCTTCGTCTCCCTGCTGCTCAACCAGGTGCTGGCCTGGATGCGCCAGCAGTCGGGCACCACCAGCCTTCGGGCCATGGTCTACATGGACGAGATCTTCGGTTATTTCCCGCCGGTGGCCAACCCTCCTTCCAAGCAACCGCTGCTTACACTGCTCAAACAGGCCCGCGCCTTCGGCGTGGGGATATTGCTGGCCACGCAGAACCCGGTAGACCTCGACTATAAAGGACTCGCCAATACGGGCACATGGCTGCTGGGCCGGCTGCAGACCGAGCGTGACAAGGCGCGTGTGCTGGAAGGGCTCGAGGGCGCGGCAGCCACACAGGGCGCGAAGTTCGACCGCCAGGCCATGGAGCAGACGCTGGCCGGCCTGGGTAACCGTGTTTTCCTCATGAACAACGTCCGCAGCGATGCACCGACAACAATAGAATCACGCTGGACAATGTCCTACCTGAGGGGACCGCTCACCCGCAACCAGATCAAAGTGCTGATGGACCCGATCAAGGCCCAGATGCCCAAGACAGCGGTGCCCGCCAGCCAGGCGCCAACATTCACAGCGCCGTCGTCCGGTCAGGCGGCAACCGCGGCTTCAACGCAGGCAAGGCAGGCGGCTGCGCCGTCGGGACGCCCCGTGATCCCGCCCGATGTCTCTCAGTATTTCGTACCGGCCAGGGGCAGCCAGGCCGGGAGCACCCTGCTTTACAGGCCATCGGTACTCGGCGTTGCACAGGTACATTTCATGGATGCCAAAACAGGCATTGATACGACTGACGATACTGCGGCAGTCACGGATATTACCGACGACCCCATACCGGTCAACTGGGACAACGCCAGGGACGCCGGTTTCAGCATCTCCGATTTGGAGAAGGCGCCCCGCGATGGGTCCCAGTTCGGTAATCTGCCGGCGCCGGCGGGCAAGGCGCGCAGCTACGATAACTGGAGCAAGGAGTTCGTCACCTGGCTTTACGGCAGCAAGAAATACGAGCTTCTCAAGAGCCCGACCTACAAACAGGTATCCAAACCGGGCGAATCGGAGCGTGACTTCAGGGTCAGGCTCGGCCAGAGCGCCCGGGAACAACGCGACGATATGGTTGATAAGCTCAAGCAGAAGTACCAGACCAAGATAAATGCACTGGAAGAGAAGGTACGCATATCACAGCAGGCTGTGGACCGCGAAGCCGCGCAGCAGAAGCAGCAGCAGATGCAGACCGTCATCAACGTCGGCGCGACGCTGCTGGGTGCGTTCATGGGCAAGGGCCTGAGCACCGGCACCGTAGGCAGGGCCTCCACCACCGTAAAAAGCGCGGGCCGCATCATGAAGGAGAAGGATGATGTAGACCGTGCCAAGGACAGCGTGACGACGCATCAGCAAACGCTTGATGACCTGGAGACGGAGTTCAAAGCCGAGATGGATCAGCTGGCTGCCAGAATCGACCCGGCCACTGAAGAGCTGCAGAAGATCTCCATCCGCCCGGCCAAAAAGGACATCGTGGTAAAGCTGGTCGGACTGGCATGGCTGCCCTTCTGGCGGGCACAGGACGGCACCGTCACGGCAGCCTGGCAATAGTAAGGCTGTCTTCTATCTCATGCAGAATAAAATTATACGGCGATTTTAAGCCTGTGCCTGAGGTAAAGACCCGCCAGCAGGCCGAAGAGCAGCCCACCCAGGTGCCCCTGCCACGATATGAATGAGAAGGGCAGGAGGATGAGGAAACCGATCGCTACAGCAACCCACAGAGGCATGGGTACGGGTATAGGGAAGATGAATACACTTACCTTCGGCGCAACAATGGCCAGCGCCCCGCCCAGGGCAAAGACCGCCCCCGATGCGCCGATAGTCGGGATATAGGGCGACGACAGCGCAAGGACAAATAGCCCTCCGACAATACCGCCGCCAAAGAAAATCAAGAGAAAATTCCTTACCCCCGCTACACGGTTAAGAAAGCTACCGAAAAAATAAAGGGTCAGCATATTGGTCAGCAGATGCATAAAATCTGCCTGTGTAAACATGTAAGTGATGAGTGTCCAGGGCCGCTCGACCAGGGCACTCCACGATCCATACAGTCCGAGGTAAGGGATGATGTTACTGCCGTTGAAAGCGGCTATATTTACGCCGAGGTAAACAAGAACATTGAGGATAATGATCGCGATAACGGGAATGAGCTCCCCCTCGTTGGTCCGGTATCTTACATTAGACATATCTCTATACCCCGATCAAAAAGAATTGATTCATTTTAGTTTATCATACGAGTGGACACTGCGGCATCAGGCCAGCGCATAGTAGACAAGGTCGTCTTCGGTGTATTTTTGGACCTTGCCCCTTTCCAGCAGGTAAATCAGGTGCGCGATGGTCTCGCCCATGGCGAACCATTGCTGCACGATGGGGAAATCCTTCCATTCCTTGCAATCGATCTTCCAGGTTATATACGGCGCGACCTCGTAAGCGGTCATATCGCCTTCCTCAAGCGCTGAGATGACTTCATCCAGCCTCATCTGATGATGCTGTTTGAGCTCCTGGATTCGTTTCTTGTGCTCGTGCCATGATCTGCGGTGCGCCGGCAGCACGAGTTCGACTTCCAGCGTGTCGGTCTTGTCGAGGCTCTTCAAATAGTCTCCCAGCGCATCGCCCATCTCCGGCCAGTGGGCGATATTGGGCGTGATATCGAAAAGGATGTGGTCTCCCGAGAAAAGTATCTTCTTGCTATCGTCGTACAGGCACATGTGACCCGGAGAATGGCCGGGGGTTTCCACACATCTTAAAGCGTAGTCTCCAACTTTTATGACCTGCCCGTCGTCCACCTCGGTAATATCCACCAGGCGGCTGGGGCTGTAGAGGTAGCCGGGATGCTTCGCCATCGATTCCTTGAGCACCTCGACAGGGAACCCGTTGGCCACGTAATAATCCAGCAGGTCGGCCCAGTGGCGCGGGCCTTTCACGATCTTTGTCTCAGCGCGCCCGAAATAGCATATCGAGCTGTCGGTGGCCAGGTCCCCCGTGAGGCCGAAGTGGTCGGCGTGCAGGTGCGTGACAAACAGGTCCGTCCTGTTGAGATCTATACCCAGCTTTTGTATGGCCGGCATCATCACTTCCTTGCATTCCGGACGGTTCATGCCCGTATCGATAATGAGGTTCCTGTCGCCTCCCCTGATGACATAGCAATTGACCGATTTGAGCGGATTTTTAGGCAGCGGCAGCTCGATTTTGTAGAGGTTGGTTAAAACATCTTCAATCATAGCAATCCTTTAAAGCAATAATCGCTTAATTATACTTGTATCCATGAAAGTTGGCATCAGCAGGGACGACTCGGGTTATTCCTCCCGGTATTCCTCCGGTGTTATAACCGCGTCGCGGAGCTTGACCCAATCTCTCAAGAAGCTCACGGCCATTCCCCTGCCTATAGTATCGCCTATCAGGCTGCGGTGAATGTCATCCACGGTAGCGACCGTACAATCTTCAAGCCTGGTAATGATATCTCCTTCCCTCAGTCCGGCCTTCTCAGCCGGGCTGCGGGCAACGACCGACATGATCCGCACGCCGCTTTCCTGTGTCAGGTTATAATGCCTGATAACCTTGGTCGGCAGCGGCACTGTCTGCCCGGAGATACCCAGGAAACCGCGCACAACCCTGCCCTGGCTGAACAGCTGGGCGACAACCCGGCGGACCGTGTTCACAGGTATAGCAAAGCAGATACCCTGCGCCATCTGGATGATGGCCGTGTTGATACCGATCAACCGGCCTTTGGAATCCACCAGCGGGCCGCCGCTGTTGCCCGGATTCAGCGCCGCATCCGTCTGAATAACCTCTTCTATCAGGCGTCCGCTCTTGCTGCGCATGGAGCGTCCCAGCGCACTGATGACGCCCGCGGTGACCGTCCTCTGAAAGCCCAGCGGGCTGCCGAGGGCAATGGCAACCTGGCCGGGGCGCAGCTTGCCCGAGTCTCCCAGGCTGATGGCGGGCAGAGTGGAGGCGCCGATCCTGACTAAAGCCAGGTCGGTCGACGCATCCTTTCCAACCAGGTGGGCGCTGCAGTGAGCGCCCTCATAGGTTACTACTTCCATCTCGGCGGCATCTTCGATAACATGGCAGTTGGTTACAATGTATCCGTCAGGGGCAATGATAACCCCGCTGCCCCCGCCATCTACGGTGCGATGCGACCCTCCACGGTCCTGCACCTTTTGCTTGACACTCATGTGCACGACCATGGGAGAAACACGTTCAACAACTCCTGCAACAGCCTCAGAGTAAGCATCGAGAAAATCGCTTTTCTCAAGTATTCCTACCGGGGAGCTTTTATCCTCCCGCAATTCAAATTCGTCAGCCTCCAAAAACTGAAGCCGTCTCTCAGGATTCATGGTAACCATAATCAGTTCACCTCGAAAAAAATCTTAACTTTATTCTAATCACCGTCCCGTAGACGTCCAAATTATGCCTTCACTTTGTGAGTGGGGCTGTTATCCTGTATATTTATCTGGCGTACTTCTTGGGGAGGTAGACTGACCTGGAAATAAGCACGGGCATAAAAGATCTTGATGATCTGCTGCAGGGGCTGCTGGCGGGCGATAACATCGTCTGGCAGATAGATGACCTGCAGGATTATTCTTTTTTCGCGGAGAAGTTCGCCCGCGAGGCCGTAGCCAAAAATCTTGAGTGTATCTATTTCAGGTTCGGCTCACATCTCCCCATACTCCCGGATATAGAGGGCGTGAGTGTGGTTAATATCGATCCCGCCCCGGGATTCGACTACTTTTCCGGTGAAGTACACAACACCATCAAATGCTGCAGCCGGGATGCCCGCATCATCTTCGACAACCTCTCCTCTCTGGTAGGGACATGGGCCACCGACGAACTGCTGGCCAATTTTTTCATGGTCACCTGCCCTTACATCTTCGAGCTCGGACCCATAGCATACTTCGCCCTGACGCGCGGCAAGCACCTGCACACGGCGGTGGCGCGCATCCGCGATACAACGCAGATATTGATCGACGTTTACCACGCAGGCGAGGCCATGTACATACACCCTATCAAAGTCTGGGACCGTTACTCCTCGCGGATGTTCCTTCCGCACCGGGTATTGGAGGGAGGTTGGACGCCTGTATCCATCAGCGACGATGCGGCTGCCGTATCCTCCAGCGCACTAAAACAGCCGTTGACATCGTCGATCGTCTCCATGGCGCCCTGGGAGGTTGTCTACGACCGGCTGCTCCAGCACCGGGCAGGCACGGAGGAGAAAGAGGTCTCTTCTCCCGAGATCGCATCGCTCAAGCAGGAGCTGATCCGCATGATGATCGGGGACCACCCTTCCTTCAACCGGCTGGCCGGCCAGCATTTCACCATCGACGACCTGGTGGCCATCCGAAACAGGTTAATCGGGACAGGGCGTATAGGCGGCAAGGCCGCCGGCATGCTGCTTTCACGCCGCATTCTTCTCTCAGGAGATAATGATGTAGACTTTTCGCAGGTGCTGGAGGCTCACGATTCATTTTTCATCGGCTCGGACGTCTTCTTCACTTTTCTGGTCAAGAACAATCTTTTCCAGTTGCGCATGCAGCTCACCCGCGATTCACAGATGTCCTACGAGGAATTCGAGGATGTGGAGAGCCGTTTTTTAGATGGTCAGTTCCCGGCAAGTATCATGGACCAGTTCAGCGATATGCTGGATTACTTCGGCCAGGCGCCCATCATAGTGCGGTCCAGCAGCCTGCTCGAGGACAGGTTCGGCAACGCCTTCGCCGGCAAGTACCGAAGCGAGTTCTGCGCCAACCAGGGAAATCCCGAGCAGCGCATGCAGGCTTTTCTGCAGGCAGTTAAGCTGGTGTATGCCAGCGCCATCAATCCTGATGCCCTTTCCTACCGGCACAAGCAGGGCCTGGGTGAAAACGATGAGCAAATGGCCATTCTTGTCCAGCGCGTCTCAGGCATGCCCTACAAACAATATTTCTTCCCCCCGCTGGCCGGCGTAGCATTTTCACGCAACCTCTATGCCTGGTCCAACAGGATCGATCCCAACAGGGGTATGATCCGGCTGGTATTCGGGCTGGGAACGCATGCCGTCAACCGCGTGGGCGGTGATTATACGCGCATTGTGGCAGTCAGCCACCCGCAACTGAGGCCGGAGGCCGGAACGAAAGTCATTAAATATTCACAACATACGGCAGACGTCCTCGATATCGCGAGCAACAGTTTCGAGTCGATCCCTGTAAGCGAATTGCTGACAGACTGTGATTACCCTGACCTCAACCTCATCGCCTCACTGGTGGAGGACGGCTATATCAGGGAACCGGTCGGCAACCTGCCGCGCGGCCGGGCCGACGACCTGGTCCTGACGTTCAATAATTTCATCAACCGCACGAAATTTGTCAAGACCATGGACGCCATGCTGCAGAGACTTGAGAAGGCCTATGACCAGCCGGTTGATACGGAGTTCACGGCACGCGTGGACCCGGACGGCCAGATCAGGATCAACCTGCTGCAGTGCCGATCGTTGAGGCTCCCCGGCACCACCGGCCACGTTGACTTCCCCGATAAGATCCCGGACAAAAGGGTCCTCTTCACATCCAACCGATTCATCAGCGGCGGTGCGGTCCACAATATAAAGTATATCCTCTATATCGATCCCGATAAATACGCCGCTATCGACTCAGAGGAAGTCAAGAGATCGCTTGGCAGGGCAGTAGGCCGTATTAACCGTCACCCCGCCATAGCAGGCAGCAAAGTGATCATGATGGGCCCGGGACGCTGGGGCAGCAGCAACATCAGCCTTGGAGTCAACGTGGGGTACTCGGATATCGATAATACTTCGGTCCTGGTAGAGATGGCGCGCGAAGAAAAGGGCCATGTGCCCGAGGTCTCATACGGGACACACTTCTTCCAGGACCTGGTGGAATCGGGCATCATGTACCTGCCGGTTTATCCATCCGATCCCGGCTCTCATTTTAATGATAAATTCTTCAGCAGCGCTGCCAATGTACTGCAGCAAATAGTTCCGGAGGTGTCTGAACTCGCGGAGATAATCCACCTCATCGATGTCACACACAGCTCTAAAGGCCTGTATGCTCATATACTGGCCGATCCCTCGGTCCACAAGGCTGTATGCTTCCTGGATATCAGCTGCACGTGACGGCAGGCCTCGTGAATTTACCCACCTGACCCAGCGCCCTACCCGTAAATGACTGTTGACACCCCCTATTCATTTTGTTATCATACGGCAATAGGTTTCCGATATCCGTAACAAAATGACCTTTGAAACACAGGACGTAGAAAGAAAGACCTTCTCCATCCTCAAGGTACTGGACGGCGAAGAGGAGCCGATGGGTTCCATTGTCATTGCCCGTATGCTCAAGGACCTGGGCATAGACCTGGGTGAGAGGGCGGTACGCTACCACCTTAAGATGATGGATGAGCAGGGTTTGACGAGACTGGCGGGCCGCCGGGATGGGCGTGTCATAACTCCCCTGGGAAAGAGGGAACTGAAGCAGGGTCTGGTCAAGGACAAGGTGGGATTTGCCCTGTCCCGTATAGAGCTGCTGGCTTTCCGCACCGCTTTCGACCTGAATAAACGCTCCGGCATGGTCCCCGTCAACATCTCGGTGTTCAGGAGGAACGATTTCCAGAAGGCGCTACGCCTGATGAAGCCGGTAATGAGTTCGCGGCTTAACGTCAGCAACCTGGTAGTCGTGGGGCGCGCCGGAGAAAAGATCGGCGATTTCATCGTCCCACCGGACAGCGTCGCTTTAGCTACGGTCTGCAGCATAGTGGTCAACGGCACCCTGCTCAAGGCAGGCATACCAATGGACTCCAAGTTCGGCGGGCTGCTGCAGATGCAGGACAACAAGCCGTTGCGCTTCGTGGAACTGATACATTACGCCGGATGCTCCCTGGATCCTTCGGAGATATTCATCAAAGCGGGGATGACATCGGTTTCGCACACTGTCAAGACGGGCAGCGGCAATATACTGGCCAACTTCCGCGAGATACCCGCCATCTGCCGGCCTATTGCCCATGACGTCATTTCCGGACTGGCCAGGGCCGGTATCAACGGCGTCCTGGTATTCGGATCGGTCAGTGAGGCTGTCTGCGAGGTGGCGGTGGAGCTCAACCGTGTAGGCATAGTATTGCTGGGTGGGCTCAACCCTGTGGCGGCCGTGGAAGAGGCGGGCATCGAGGTGGAGTCTCACGCTATGAGCACTGTAGTCGACTATAAAGAGCTGGGTAATTTCGAGGAGTTGATTCAATGAAAGAGATAAAGATCATACCCTGCCTGGATATCCGGGAGGGCAGGGTTGTTAAGGGCGTCAAGTTCGTGGACATCAAGGATGCCCGCGACCCGGTAGAGGCCGCGGAAGCCTATTGCCGCGAAGGCGCCGATGAGCTGGTATTTCTGGATATCTACGCCAGCGTGGAGAACAGGAAGACCCGCCTGGACTGGGTGCGCAAGGTAGTCGAAAAAGTGACTATTCCTTTCGCGGTGGGCGGCGGCATCAGCAGCCTGGACGATATGAAGCTGCTGATCGACTCTGGGGTGGACAAGGTGTCCATCAACACCGCTGCGGTCACGAACCCGGATTTGATCAAACAGGCGGCGAGGGAATTCGGCAAGGAGCGAATTGTAGTGGCCGTGGACGGCCTGAAAAATCCCGCCGGCAGCGGACGTCCCAGGCTGGAAGTGGTGATCAAGAGCGGCAACGAGCCTACGGGGTTGGAGATCGTGGACTGGGCTCGCAAGATCGAGAAACTGGGGGCCGGCGAGATACTGCTCACGAGCAAGGACGCCGACGGCACTAAAGAAGGTTACGATATCGAGATGACACGAGCAGTAGCTGAGGCCGTATCGCTCCCCGTAACAGCCTCGGGCGGCGCAGGCACGCTGGAGCACCTGTATGAGGCTGTGGTTGAAGGAAAGGCGTCGGCGGTGCTGGCAGCTTCCATCTTCCATTTCCGCGAGATCTCCATCGGGGAAGCCAAAGAATATCTGAAGAGCAAGGGGATCCCGGTCAAGCCGTTACCCAAATAGCCGGTAAACACAATTTTTATATTAAATCAATGAGGAGGAGATATGTCTCAGATCAACCCGTTTGAAATCGTAAGGAAACAGGTCGACAAGTGCTCGCGCATCCTGAAGCTGGACGCGGACGTCACGGATGTACTTAAGAGCCCCCTGAGGGAACTGCATCTGTCTCTGCCCGTCCGCATGGACAACGGCACCGTCAAAGTGTTTCAGGCCTACCGGGTGCAGTATAACGATGCCAAAGGCCCCACCAAGGGCGGCATCCGTTTCCACCCTGATGAGACCATCGACACCATCCGCGCGCTGGCGGCCTGGATGACCTGGAAATGCGCCCTGCTGGACCTGCCCCTGGGCGGAGGAAAGGGCGGCGTCATCTGCAATCCCAAGGAATTGTCCGAAGGAGAGCTTGAGCGCCTGAGCAGGGCCTATGCCCGCGCTGTCTATCAGTTCATCGGCCCCGAGAGGGACGTGCCTGCGCCAGACGTCTACACCACGCCGCAGATCATGGCCTGGATCATGGACGAGTACTCGGCTATGGCCGGCAAATCTCAGTTCGGCGTTATCACAGGCAAGCCCCTGGCGCTGGGCGGCTCCAAGGGACGCGGAGATGCCACAGCCATGGGCGGTATGTACTGCATACGCGAGGCCGCTAAAGAGCTGAAGATCGACCTGTCCAAGGCTACTATAGCTGTACAGGGTTTCGGCAACGCCGGATATTATGCGGCAAAGCTGGCCAAGGAGATGTTTGGCTGTAAAATAGTAGCTGTTTGCGACAGCCAGGGCGGCTGCTATTGCAAGACGGGCCTCGATGCCGAGGAAGCGCAGAAGGTCAAGACCAAGACCACCTCTGTCTGCAACCTCAAGGTCGGGGACAAGATCACCAGTGAAGATATTCTCGAGCTTGACGTCGATATCCTCATCCCGTCGGCCATGGAGAACGTCATTACCGAGAAGAACGCGGCCAACATCAAGGCCAAGATCATACTTGAGCTGGCCAACGGCCCGACCACACCCGAAGCGGACGACATCCTCTACAAGAAGGGTGTGCATGTGATACCCGACTTCCTGGCCAACGCCGGAGGCGTGACCGTGTCCTACTTCGAGATGGTACAGAATTTCAATATGTACTACTGGACCGAGAAAGAGGTTTACGCACGGCTGGACGATAAGATGACCACCGCCTACCATTCGGTCTACGACACCCACAAAGAATACAAGATCAACATGCGGCAGGCGGCCTATGTTAGGGCTGTGGAGCGCGTCGTGGAAGCTATGAAACTGCGCGGCTGGGTATAAACTTTTAAATCCAAAATTACGTGTAATAAAAAGGGGCGGCATTTTCATGCCGCCCCTTTATTTATATATCGTCCACTATGCGATTGTCTGTCTTTTTTTCGCAGAATACTGTGCCCTGTGGCTCCTGGCCAGGGGACAACTGCAGGCTTTACAGTTTTTAATCGTGATCTCGCTGTGGGAGTGTTCTACCAGGTGAAAGGTGAACTTACAGCTCCCGTCCTGAATATTGACCCCGTTGCAAAAGCCCTTGGTCTTATCGAATTCCATTTTCCCCCCTTAATACTTGACCGGGGACATACATAAGCCCTTTAACAGACCTGCATATATCCCCGGTTCAAATTGTGTGCTACTTTACTTAGTTGGTGCTGTAGCTGCGCTCGCCGTAGCTTGAGTTGCCGCTCTGCTGTTTCTTAGCTTTTCGGCAGCCCTGGCATCGCTTGGGTTCGTTGGTATACCCTTTGGTGGCGAAGAACTCTTGTTCTCCCGAAGTGAAGGTAAAGGTAGTACCACAATCGGTGCATTTGATCGATTTGTCTTGAAAACTCATCGGATGACCTCCTTTAATAAATTTAGTCAGTATTCGGGCCATCCAATGCTTGAAATAGATCCGGTGGGATATAAGGAGCTTGTAATAACCTAAACTTGAACTATATTAGAAGTATACACCTAGTTGGAACTTATGTAAAGAAATGGTAACGACAACGGATGATTGCCAGTTCTTTAGCTATATTCGGTGATCCTCGCGGATGATGACGCGCGGGCCGCCGCTGAGGCTGGCGCTCCACTGCTTGGGTGGCTCGATCTTCTCCAGCCGATCCAATTGCCCGATACCCTTCAAACGCTGGTAGATCAATTGCCAGGCGCAGGGGCGGTCCGGCCTGACCTCGCAACGGTCTTCCCTCGATCCGCCGCAGGGGCCGTTCAATAGATGCTTGGCGCAGCGCGTGACCGGGCAGATGCCGCCGTACTGATGCAGCACGCATGATCCGCACTGTGCACATTTCTCGGTCCACATGCCCCTCTCCTCGAGTATTCCCAGGAATTTGGTGTTGAGGCCGGCGTAAACGGGCTTCTTGAGGAAACGCTCGGCGATTGCCTGGACACCCGCTCCACACCCCAGCGACAACACCACATCGACTTTCTCGATGGCCTCAGCAGCCTGCTCGATAAATATATTGTCGCACTGGCGCTCTATAGTAAGCTCGCTCACTGTATAGCCCAAACCGCGGGCTTTCGACGCGATGCGCAGCGCGGAGGCGATTATACTGACCTCGCGCTCTCCCCCGGCCAGGCACACCGTCACGCAGGTGCCGCAGCCCAGCACCAGTATCCTGGAGTTGTTGGGCAACATGTCGAGGAGCTCGGTGATGCTCTTTCTTTCGGCGACTATCATAGTTTTGCCTCCTGCTGAACGTGTTTACCCGCCCTATTGAGCGGGCTGGGGCCCAGCTTTTTCACTGTCTCGGCCATCTCTTTAATGTGTTCGGTTAGTTGTCGTGCCATAGCGGCGCTGACGTTAACCATCTTGAGTCGTTCCGCCTCCAGCCCGCTCTCGGCCAGCAGCTTGCGGGCATATGCCACCCGGCGTTTGGCGATGAGGTTGCCCTCCTTGAAATGGCAGCTTCCCTCCTCGCATCCGGCTACCAGGACACCGTCGGCGCCATTTTCGAATGCCCTGAGGAAATATTCAACCTCCAGCCTTCCTGTGCAGGGCGTCCGTATTATCCTCACATTGGACGGATACTGCAGGCGCATGGAGCCGGCCAGGTCGGCCGCCGCATAGGCGCAGTAGATGCAGCAGAAGGCGACTATAGTAGTTTCTTTATTATCTATGCTCATAGCACTCCGCTTTTCTCCGGCAACGCTTGATCTTTCATCTCTCTAAATAGATCGTCCAGCATATCCTTGAATTGCGACGATACAAAGTGGTTGAGCTGTATGGCGCAGGCCGGGCACTCGGCCGCGCAGATGCCGCAGCCCATGCACTTGGCAGCGATTATCTCGGCCTTGCGGTCGGCGTTCACCACAGGGGCGCCATAGGGACAAACCTTGGTACAGGTCATGCACGAGATGCACTTATCCTGGTCAACCCTGGAAACCTGTGCACCCACTTCCAGATACGACTTGGAAAGCACGACCGATGCACGAGAGGCTGCAGCTCGCGCCTGCGAGATATTTTCGTCCAGGTGCTTGGGCGAGTGCGCCAGTCCGCAAAGGTAGATGCCCTCCGTAGCGAATTCCACGGGACGCAGCTTGAGGTGCGCCTCGACAAAGAAACCGTCGGCATTGACCGGCACCTTCAACAGGTCGGCCACACGCCTGTTGCCCTCCTGGGCATCGACTCCAGTGCTGAGCACCAGGTAATTGGTCTCTATCTCCACCGGCTCAGGGAAATCAGGGCTTTTGAGGCTGACCGTCAGTGTGCTGCCGTTTGAAACTACCGGCGGCTCATCGCGATCGTAACGTATAAAAATAACGCCTGCCTCGCGCGCCTGCTTATAATATTTCTCGCGGAACCCGTAGGTCCTGATGTCGCGATATAGCACGAAAACGCGGGCGGACGGGTCCAGCTTCTTGATCTTGAGGGCGTTTTTGACCGCCATCGAACAGCAGATGCGGCTGCAGTATGGCCTTTCCTCGTTGCGCGAGCCGACACACTGGACCATCACCACGTTCTTTCCAGCCCAGGTCGAATCTCCCCGGCTCAAACGCTTCTCCAGCTCAAGCTGAGTAATAACCCTGCTGTCCTTGCCGTATTGATATTCCCTGGCTACTGCGGGCTCGGCGCCGGTGGCCACGATGATGGCGCCGCAGGTCACTTTAAAGTCTTTTGCATCCTGGAAACTGGTGACTTCGAACTGCCCTATGAATCCGGCCACGCCGGTTACGTCGGCGCCCATATGCAGGATTATATTAGGGCTGTTCTCGACCTGCTTGACCAGGCCGGCCACGAACTGCTGAATATCCTCATGCTGGAGCGTGTAATTCAAATCCAGGGCGTTCCCACCCAGCCTGGCGGACTTCTCCACCAGGTGCACCTTGAAACCCTGATTGGCCAGCGCCAGAGCCGCAGTCATGCCGCTGACACCGCCGCCCACGACGAGTCCCGTCTGGTCCACGGCAAAGGAGGTCCCGGTCAGAGGGGAAAGCAGCCTGGCCCGCGCGACGGACATCTTCATGAGATCAGCAGCCTTGTTTGTAGCCTGCTCCGGCTCGGCGGAGTGCACCCACGAGCACTGGTCCCTGATATTGGCAAGCTCAAATAAATATGGATTTAGCCCGGCCTCACGCAGCGTCTCCCGGAAGATCGGCTCATGCGTGCGCGGTGTGCACGAGGCGACCACCACGCGGTTGAGCCGGTGCTTGTGTATCATATCCCGGATGCTGTTGAGGCTGGAATCGGCGCAGGTATACATGGTGTGCGTGGCAAAGACCACTCCCGGCTGCTGCGCGGCGATCTCCGCTACGCGCTCGACATCAACCACCGAGGCGATGTTCTTCCCGCAGTGGCAGACGAACACCCCGATCCTGGCCTGCTCGTCCGTAACATCGTGCTCTTCAGGGTAAACCGGCTTACTGATCAACGTGTTACGCGCCTCCGCCAATAGCTCCATCGACATAGAGGCCGCCGCGCTGGCCTGCGTCACGGTCTCAGGTATATCCTTGGGCTCCTGGAAAGCGCCGGCCACGAACACGCCGGGACGCGAGGTCTCGAGCGGAGAGAGCCGGTCAGTGGCGCAGAACCCGTATTCGTCCAGGTCGATCCCAAGCCGCGAAGCAGTTTCCCTGGCTGACTTGCCGGCCTGCATGCCGACCGAGAGAACTACCAGGTCGAATTCGCGCTCTTGCATCAACCCGTTATCGTCATAAAATTGCAGGCGCAGGTCTTTTGTACCTGGCACCTGAAGGACCCGCGACGGCATGCTCCTAATATAACTTATATTTCCGCTGCTGTTGGCGCGCTCGTAATACTGGTCGAAGTCCTTCCCGTGGGCACGGATGTCCATATAGAAGATCGAGGCCTCCAATTCCGTGGCATGGTCCGAGGCCACCAGCGCCTGCTTGGTTGAGACCATGCAGCACACCGACGAGCAATATCCGTTCCCGCACTTATCATCGCGCGACCCCACGCACTGTATCCAGGCTATGCGCCTAGCCTCCTTGCCATCGGACCTGCGCACGACATGCCCCTCGAACGGGCCGGAGGCCGAGAGCATCCTCTCGAATTGCACGCTGGTCAGTACGTTGGCATAGCGCCCGAAGCCGAACTCACCCTTCTTTTCGGCGGGGAACTCTTCGAAGCCCGGCGCCAAGATAACCGAGCCTACCTCAAGCTTGATCTCGCGCTCGCCCATAAAGTGGTCAATAGCATTCTGCTCGCAGGCTCTGACGCACTCCTGGCACTCAGAGCACATGGCGCAGTTGAGACAGCGCTCGCTCTCGGCCAGGGCCGCGTCTTCACCCAAGCCGCCTTCAGTCTCGTTGAAATTACCGCGCCTTTGTTCAACAGGCAGATATTCAGGCACAGCCCTCGATCTTTTCTCCTTGCCCGAAATATCCGGAAGGAGATCTTCAGGAAGCGGTTTAACCGTATTTTCGAAGCGTCCGGACCTTATATCCCCGTTCTTCAGGTAGCGGTCGATGGACTCAGCGGCCTTTTTGCCTGCACCCACCGCATGTATGATCGAAGCAGGGCCGGTCACACTGTCGCCACCGGCAAATACTCCTTTAACCGACGTCTCAAACGTGACCGGGTCAACTCTGAAGCAGCCGCGCTCGATGTCCAGGCTGCAGGCATCGGTGAACGACCTGTCCAGCGATTGGCCGATGGCTACTATGACATGGTCCGCCTGCACCGTCGTCAGTGTTCTTTCATCATAGACCGGGCTGAAGCGCCCCTCTTTATCAAATACGCTGGCGCAACGTTTTAACTCGATGCCCGTGACAGCGCCATCGCCCAGTATGCGCCTCGGCCCCCATCCGTTGGTAACCTTGATACCTTCCTCCAGCGTCTCAGCGACCTCCTCGGGAAGGGCGGGCATCTCATGTCTCTGCTCCAGCGATATCATCTCGACGCTGCCCGCTCCCAGGCGCAGGGCCGTGCGGGCCACATCTACAGCCACGTTGCCGCCGCCTATCACCACTACCCTGCCATTCACCGAGGGTGGATTATTTACATCGGCCGCTTTCTTGAGGAACTCTATACCGTAGTCGATGCCCGACAGGTCCTCGCCTTCCACGCCCAGCCTGCGGCTGACCTGTACCCCCACAGCGATGAAGACGGCGTCGTTGTCCGCCTTTAGCTTTTCCAGAGTGCTATCCTGCCCGATACGGCAATCATACTTGAATGTAATGCCCTTGCGGCGGATAAGTTCGACTTCATAATCTAGAATATTCTTAGGTAGTCTGTATTCGGGTATGCCCCAGCGCAGCATGCCGCCCGCCGCGCCGGATGCCTCATACACGGTTACACTGTATCCACGGTCGGCCAGATCTGCGGCCGCCGTCAGCCCGGCCGGGCCGGCGCCGATCACAGCCACTTTCTTCGCGCCTGCTGCGGGGCTTTTCTCCGGGGGCAATGAGATCTGCCCGGATTCCACCAGATCCATCTCTCGATCAGAGGCAAACTTTTTCAGCAGCCTGATAGCGACAGGGTCGTCCAGCTTACCGCGCGTGCAAACCGCCTCGCAGGGATGGTTGCAGGCCCGCCCGCAGATGGCGGACAGCGGGTTCCTCTCCCTGATGAGGTTAACTGCTTTCACATACTCTTTCTTTTTTATGAGCTGAATATAGCCCTGGACATTTATATTGGCCGGGCAGGCGACCTTGCAGGGAGCGTGCCCGTTCTTCAAAATGCCGAAGATATTGGGGGTGGCCTGGGCGTAATGCTTGGCGATGGCCTTGCGCGTCCCCATCTCGCGGTCGAAGTGGTTGGGCACGTCCACCGGGCAGACATCGGTGCACTGCGCGCAGGCCGTGCACTTGTCCTCGTCGACATAGCGGGGATGACGCCTGACGGTGGCCGTGAACCTGCCGGGCTCACCCTGCAGGTCGGCCAGCTCCGACAGCGTCAGTATCTCGACGTTGAGGTTGCGCGCGCACTCCACCAGCTTGGGTGACACGATACACGTGGCGCAATCGCCGGTGGGAAAGGTCTTGTCTAGGTGAGACATCATACCGCCGATGGCGGCCGAACGCTCGACCAGGTATACCTTGAAACCCGAGCCGGCAAGGTCCAGCGCGGCCTGGATGCCTGCGATGCCGCCACCCTGCACCAGCACTGCTCCCGTCTTTTTCTTTATCTCTTTTTCCATATCCCTGTTCTCAAGTAAATTCATATGGCCTCATGACTATTTCATTGCACTCAATGCATTCAGGACCGCGGTCGGCGGCGCCATCAGCCGTCCCAGCCCGAGCTCCTCAGGCGCTATACCAAGACACAGACCGAGTAGCTGTGTTATGTAAACTATGGGCATCTTATATTGTTTCTTAAATAGTCTCTGCATGTCCTTCTGCCTGAGGTCGAGGCTGGCCTGGCACATGGGGCAGGCCACGGCAATACAATCGGCGCCGGCAGCCTTTGCCATATCTATGATGGAGCCCGACAGTTTTACCACAACGTCCGTCCTGGTCAGGTTGAGCCCGCCGCCGCAGCAGTCGACCTTGCACGGCCAGTCCACGCTCTGCCCTCCCATGGCCTCCACCAGGCGGTCGAGCGAGGCCGGGTTTTCCGCATCATCGAAACCGGTTATATCGTGGGGACGAACCAGCAGGCACCCGTAATAAGAGGCAACCTTGAGCCCGGACAGCGACCGTACCAGGCTCTTGCGCAGTTTCTCGATTCCGACGTCCTCCAGCAGCACCTCGATTAAATGCCTCACGGCCACCGACCCGTCATAGGGACGGCCAATCGCATCGGCCACCTTTTGCTGCATATCCGGCGAGGACGTTACCTCGTGGTTGGCCACCTTCATCCTGCTGTAACAGGCGGCGCAGGTCACCACGGTGTCCATACCCATCTGCTTCGCCAGCAGCAGGTTGGCGGCGGGAAGTGAGGCGGCCAGCACGCGATCGGTCTGGTGGGCCGCAGTCGCCCCGCAGCAGGACCAGCCGTCGATCTCGACCAGTTCGATGCCCAGCGCGCGCGCCACGGCGGAGGCCGATTCATGCATATCACGCGCCGTGGAATGGGACGAGCATCCGGGATAATATGCGTACTTCATCTGGTCTTTCCCCCCTTCCTTCCGGTCCTGTCGAAGATGCGCTGCACGAGTTTTTTATCGGCGCCGGAGGGCGGCAGGATGGCCATCTTGCCTTTATTCAGCATGGCGGGAAACTTCTCCGCGTCGTCCATGATTTTGCCGCTGCCGAGCTTGTATCCTGCTATCATGGAAAGGTCGTAGGAACGCCCGAAGATCCTGACATTCTGCAAAAACATGCGGTTAAAGAGCGGCATATTGCCCTGCGGCGGCGCGGTTTGCTTTGCAATCGACAGGCTGCGCAGGGCGTCGATAACAGCGGCAAAGTTAATCTGCATGGGACAGCGGCCGTAGCAGGTCTCGCAGGACAGGCACATCCAGATCAACCCACTCTCCAACAATTCATCGCCCGCCCCCAGGTGCAGCCGCCTGATAACCTCTGAGGGAGCGGATTTGGCCGGCCCGGCCACCGGGCAGCCGGCCGAGCACTTCCTGCACTGATAGCAGGCGTCAAGGCTGATCCCGGACATCTCCTCCACAATCGGCTTGAGGCCGGTACCCTTGATCGCTTTCCCTATTTTAATCGTCATATCAGTTCACTATTCCTCAGTTCTATTCTCCGGTCGATACGGTCAGCAGGTCCGTCTCGGTAAACACCGGTGATTCAGATTTCTTGCCGAGGGCGGCGATCTTGACCGGGGCCACCTTGCGATAAACCTCCGACGGCTTGAGCAGCCGGCCGTCCACCGTCAGCAGGTCTTCAACCTTTATACCGAATAGGCTCTCGTTTTCCTGCAGGTAAGGCAATATCAGCTCCCAGTCCTCGTCGGTCATGTGGTAGAAGCCGCAACCGTTGAGCTGCTGCCAGACGACCTGCTGGCGAGGGTCGCGTATATATATGGCGCCTCCCGAGGCCAGCGAGAAAAGATTGCTGCCGGAGTAAGGCTCTTTGAGCGGGGCCGTCCGTCCTTCATCATCGAAGGCTACGCCGTTGAGTATGACGAAGCCGCCTCCGTTGAGGACATCGCCGGCCATGAACGACTCACCCAGGAAATCGAGGCAGGTGCCGTTGATGATCACCCGCGGCCTGCCCACGGAGTTGATGAGCGGCCGGCCGGCCGCGTTGCCCATGACGTAGACCGAGCCGCCCTTGGCGCCGTACATAAAGGTCTGGCCCACATCTCCGTGTATGACCAGTTTTCCTCGCTTGATGACCTGGCCCACCTGGTCCTGGGCGTTTCCGTGCACGGTAATAGTGAGCCCGTCGATACCGGAGGCCAAGTAATCTCCGGAGCTGTCGTAAACATCGATGGTCACGCCGTCCGAGTCAGGCCCGAGGCCGCAGCCGATAAACCTTTGACCGATGCAATTGTAGCTGATGAAGCGCCGCCAACCTGTGAAATAGGCGTCCATCAGCAGGCTGGCATCGCTTCCCAGGCCCTCCGGGTCGAAGCCCTGAACATTTATAACTAAAGTAGTCTCACCGTTGTGGGGCGGCCGCAATAATCCTCGCGTGGAATAGTCTATCAGGCGATACCCACCCTCAGTACTTTTATCATCATCCAGTTTGGGGATACCGTCAAATATCTGTTTCAGAGCCCCGCGCACCAGGTGAAGGATGTGGTTGCGCTTCTTTGTTCCGACCGGGTACCTGCGGTCGTTGAGCAGGGTAAGCGCTTCGATCGCCGGTGAAGTATATTTGGGATCAACGGCGATCTCTGCAACCACGGTCAGGGCGGAGCGGATATCGTCAAAGGACCACTGCTTCATAGCGCCGGACAGGTATTCGAAAATGGCCGCGGTATTTGTTGTCTCCAAACACTGCAATATCCTGTCCCTGACAATAAAATCGGCCGTCTTTACTCCGGTGGAGAAATCGCAGGAGTCGGTCCCGGCCGGCAGCGGTACGGGGGCGCCGAACTTGTCCGTACAGCATATGCGCAGGCGGCCCTGGACATCTGGCTTAAGGTCGAAGATAAAGGCCCCGCCGTCCGTATGGCTGCCTCCCCTGGCGTTCCAGTAGCGGTCTGCGACCGGGCAAATGCGGCTGTCGTCCGCATGCAGGCTCTGCAGCGTGGCGTCTATGGCCTGCTTCTCGGAGGCTATGAGGCCCACCTGCACCTCCCCATCGCAGAAGGCGAAAACCTGGGGACGCAGCATGGCGGTGTCCGTGATGCCCATAAGCTGGAATGCCCTGTTTTCAGGCAGAGAGCGCGCGATGATGAAGAACCAGGGGCCGTCGGGAGAGCCGTGTATATGCGCAGCCTGAATGGCCCTGTAAACCGCCTGCTTATCCGGGGGAAGGCGGTCGAAATCAAGCTCTGAGGTGGGCGCCAGCGCCTCGATAATATACTCCAGCGGGTATCCGTAGGTTCGCTGCAGCAGGTCGAACATCAGCATGGAGGCCTCGGTGTCCGTGAGGAACTGCGGGTGGATGTGGCGCTCCGCCAGGTATTCGCACACCGAGTGGTAGTTGGCGAAGTCACCGTTGTGTACCAGGGCGGCGTTGATGCCGCCGAAAGGATGCGCGCCGCCGGGATGCCAGACACGGCCCTTGGTAGGGAAGCGCTGGTGAGCAATCCACACATGGGCGCGCAGCTCTTCGATTTTATAATATTTAACGATGGCCTCGGCGTACCCGACCACCTTGAGTATCATGATGTTTTTGCCCTCAGACATGACGAAGGCCTTCTGCTCGCCCAGCGATGCGTAGTACTCCTGGTTGAGCCGGATGCTGTTCTGGTTGACCAGTTCATCCTCGGCCGCTTCCTTCGAAAGGCCGGCCAGCTTGTTCCGCTGAATAAAAGAATCCAGCGCATCCGCTCTGGCGCGCACAAAATAGCGGTAGACATCGGGAGGTTTGGCCTCCAGGCCCTCGACCGTTGTCCAGTCGTCCAGCGTCTCAAGCTTCTGAGTTGCCTTCAGCTCGAAAACGGGAGCTATATATTTATCTTCCAGTTCGCGACGTATCCCGCTATCGAGGAATGCCACATGCAACATGTAACAGTCCTCCAGCACTTCACGGCTGACCCCGAGCTGATCGGGGACGAAACCGAGCGCGGCGATGCCGCCGCCCTTGCCGTTTCCGCGGTTGTGCATCTGCCTGGACGGCTCATAGATATGCCTGGCAGCCATTGGCTCGCTGCAGCAGAAGCCGACCACTCCACAGCCACCCTCTTCCTCGATCTTCCTTTCAGCCGTGTGCGGCTGCAGCTCCCGGACCAGCCTGGCCCTGGAATCCAGCAGACTATTGATTGTCTCGCGGCTCATTCCGGACGCTCCGCGTCATTAGTGTAGTCGAGGTGCATGAGCAGGTCGGTGCGGCCCCTCAAATCGCTGACCCTGCGCATGCCCAACCTTCGCAGTATGTCAACCAGCTCGATACGCCAGGCGTTGTAAAGGTTGATGATTCTCTGGGAACCCCATTCTGTGTTGAACTGATTCTGCAAGACAGGGTCCGTGGTGGCAATGCCGCGCGGACAGCCCCGGCCGCTTTCGCAGCGCGCACAGCGCAGGCATCCCAGCGCGACCAGCTCGCCTGTCCCCACGACCACTCCATCCGCTCCCAATGCTACGGCCTTGGCAATGTCATGCGCCCCTCGCAAGCCGCCGCTGGCTATTAAAGTCACTTTGTCGCGCACACCCTCCCGGGTGAGGAAATCATGGACTTTAACGATGGCATATTCGATGGGCATGGCTATATTCTTCTTTGCAATGTCGGGGGCTGCGCCGGTGCCGCCGTAGCCGCCGTCCAGGTGCACGATATGGGCCCCGGCCGAATAGCTTCCCACCGCGACCATATCCACGTCCGCCGGTGTCGATACCTTGGCTGAGACCAGCGTGTGGCGGTTTACATGCTTGATCCAGTCCATGTGTTTCTTGTGGTCTTCGATGGAATATACGCTATGGAAGGGGAACGGTGAAAAGAGAGATATGCCGGTCACCGTCTCACGCATTTTGGCCACCGAAGGGGTGACCTTGTCGGCCAGCAGGTGTCCGCCCAGGCCGGGCTTGGCGCCCTGCGCATATTTAAATTCCACGATGCGCACCCGTTGAATGGTCTCTTCGCGCACTCCGAACAATCCTGTGGCGACCTGCGTGATGGTATGGTCGTCATAAGGCCTCAGGCGTTCCATGTAGCCGCCCTCCCCCGTGCAGGTGAATGTGTTGAAGGCAACAGCGGCCTGCGCCTTGGAAAGCTGTGTAACGTTGCTGACAGACCCGAAGGACATGCCGCCTCCGTACCAGGGCACATCGATTTTAATCTGCGGGCGGCCGTCGCCGCGCCGGTTGAGTTCCAGGCTGGTATCGATTTCTTCCGGGGACAGCTCAACGGGCGGCCTGTCGGGGAATTTGAATCGCAATCGGTCGAATCCGCCTCCCGAGTCGCCGCACTCGTAGTCATAACCATACTCGGCGGGAGGAAGGGCCCCCGTCTCAGCCATCTTCCAGGTAGCCAGTATGAGGTCGGAAGTCCAGCGGTAATCGCCCAGGAGTTTCATCATGGGGTTTTCCACCATGCGCAGCGCACCGTTGGGGCACATGTCCACACAGTAGTGGCCTGTCTCCTTGCATGACGGGCCGATGCATACGTTATGGCGCGGGGCGGCGAAGTACTTATAGCCACCCTTGAGGACGTGCACGCCCTGCGGGCACACCTCGGCGCATTTGCCGCACATCTTGCAGTCAGCGCTGCGCCTGATGATGTACTTGGCGATCTCATTGCGGTAGCGGGGCGGCGCCGGTTTGATAACGCGCGGGACCTCGGCCTGGGGCACCAGCGTATCCTGAGTGCTCTGTGGCAGGTCTGCTTTAGCTATCTTTTCTGGAACCAAAGAGTTTACCAAAGGTTGCCTCCTCAAGCTCTTCGAAGAACAGGGCCCTGCCCGCCTCGCCGCGCAGGCGGCGGATATCTCGTATGCCCATGGCTCCCATGACCTCAATCAATTGATCATGCCATGCGGCGATCAGATTGGTCATGCGCCCCACGCCGTAATTAAAATCTATTTCATTTACCCCGGCCGGACATGACTTTCCGTCGTTACATTCGCGGCAGAGCGTGCATTCAAGGGCTATCAATAACGGCAGATTAATAGTCACCAGGTCTGCCCCGCAGATAATCTGCTTGGCCATGTGCTCGGCCAGCGCGATGCCCCCACCGGATATGAGCGTAACCTCATTCCTTATACCCTTTTCTACAAGCGAGCTATGCACCTTGCGCAGCATGTCCTTGACGAAACGCGGGTCGCTGTCATTCACCTCGTTGCCGTTGACGTCGGCGACCAGGTGCAGGGCCTCGATAAAAGGTTTCCCGGCAAGCTCTATGCTCCGCTCGGCGCCGCGGGAATCCAACTCGATCCTGACCGCCACCACAATACCCGGGTTGATACCCTTGAGTTCCGCAATGCGCTGCTCGATGCCATCTCCATCGCCTATCTCCACCAGCCTCATCTTCCTCAGTATCTCAGGGCCGGGCAGGGACGATGACGAGTCAAGGTAGACGGCCAGGTTGGGAAGGTATTGTCCCAGGTCGTTGCCCAGCAGTTCCCAATCCCTGGAATCGACTATAGCTATGATGCCGGTATGTGCCGCAACCGTCTTGAAGATAGGCAGCAGGTTGGGCAGCCGGTAGCCCCGTGGCATCAGGTCAATGATCATGGGCATGGGGATGTCCACCAGCGGCGGCAGGCTGCCGGCAGGATTCCCCTCATCGAAATGAAGCAGGGCCGGTTTTCTGCCGATGTCCACGGCCGTGCTGATGTATTCGCGTCCATGTATGCCGTCGCGGGTGGGACGGACGATCTCGGACATGTCGGTCCACATCGAGTCGAATCCAGGGCCGGAAAACCGGCCCCTGTACCCCGCCCCCGATACAGGTATCCTGGCACTCTCGGCCTGCGCCCAGGTGGTCTCGATTATCTGAGGCGTCCAGTAGCTGTTGCCGAGGCGCTCATAAACGGGGTTAGCCGACAGGGTCAGCAGCCCCTTGGTGCACTGCTGCACGCAGGAGAAGCATCCCATGCATTTGAAGAAGAGGGCGTCCATCTCACGCATGTTGCGGATATAAGACATCTCCTCCCGGTAGCGGTCGAAGACACAGGCTTTCTTGACGCAGTTATGGCATCCGGCGCAATCCTCGCGCCAGTCCACGACTCCGCATTTGCCGATGGGCGGCCGCCTCGCGGGAACCGGTTGTGTTTTAATGTGATACTTCTCAGGCATGATTTCATCCCCGTTTTACAGGGCCGTTGATAGCAGTTCCGGCACAACCGCCTCATTTCCGCCGGAAAATATATGGACTCCGCGCAAGCCCGACAGCGCTTTGAGCTGCTTGATCGTCTCAACGCAGATGGCCACTCCTTCTTTTCTCTGCGCATCCTCGCCGCCGGCCGCCTCCAGGCGTGAAATCACCTCCGCAGGTATATTGAAGTCCGTGAATGTTTGGCTAAGTCTCTTCGCTTCGGACGCGCCGGATAATGGCATCACGCCGGCCAGGATGGCGGTCCTATTTGTGATCCCCTCTCCCCTGACGGCATCCAGCCACATTTTGAAGTCCCCGATATCAAAAACAGCCTGGGTCTGGATAAAAGCGGCCCCTGCCTTTATCTTCTTTTTAATCCTCATAATATTGAGCTCGAGCGGTTTCAGAGACGGATTGGCGGCGGCGCCCGCCAGCATCGAGAAGGCGCCCTCGATCTTTCTGCCGTCCATCAGCGCACCCTCTTCAGTCATCCTGGTTAGCGCAGCAACAAGCTGTATGGAATCGATGTCGAACACATTGGCCGATTCGGGGCAGCCGATCAGGGCCTGGTGATAGCCGGTGAGGCAGAGAACGTTCTTAATCCCCAGTGAGGCTGCCCCCAGCAGGTCCGATTGCAGGGCGATACGGTTCCTATCCCGCGTGACGACCTGGTAAACCGGTTCGATACCCGCCCTGATAAGAGCTACGGACGCAGCAAGGCTGGACATGGCCACGCCGTAATGGTTATCGGCCACATTGACGGCAACTGGGCCGTCCCGTAAAGCAACTGCGCAATCTTCAATTATGCCCGTGCCGGCCCCGGCGCGCGGCAGGAACTCCGCCGTAACGATAAAATCCGTGCCCTCTATTTTCCTGGCCAGTAGACTATTAGATCTCATTATCTTTTCCTCAATCAACAGATATCGTGTACGTCTTTTCTATTCCGTATCGAGCTCCAGTTCATCGCCTTCATATATGCTGCGGGGCGAAGCCTTTATCCTGCTGCGAAAATCCTCAATCTCTCTCTTCACCTGTTCCAGGCCGCCTTCGCCCATCTGGATCATGACCATGCGCCCCCTGCCCAGTCCTATCTCCTCCAGCAGAGCGTCCACGGACTCTACGCGCCTCTGCGCGCGAAGGTTTCCCTCAAGGTACCGGCAATCTCCCTTTTTGCAGGTGATCACCACCACACCGTCCGCGCCCGTTTCGAATGCCTTGGTCAGGTACAGGATATCTATTTTGCCGGAACACGGCAGCGGAATGACCTTGATCTCAACTCCCTTCCCATTATCACCGTACGACAGCTCGGCCGGATCCAAACT
Organism: uncultured Dehalococcoidales bacterium; assembly: GCA_964437795.1. Taxonomy (GTDB): domain Bacteria; phylum Chloroflexota; class Dehalococcoidia; order GIF9; family UBA5629; genus CAIMUM01. The sequence goes on from CAYTIC010000007.1 coordinate 64,250, forward strand.
GCCTGAACAGCAGAAGAGGTCGATCCTGGGATTCTTCTTATTTGCTATCTGCATAACATGCTGCCTATACGGATTATGGAAGCCTATTGCCGTATTATAGCAACACAATAGGGAGCTGTCAAAGACTTTTGTCGTATATTTGCCGCGAGGCAAGCTGAAAAGGAAACGGCCCCGTTAAGGGGCCGTTTCCGTAATAGATTATGTTATTTTTAGTCTACTATTAATACCTTCTTGGGCCGCCCCTGCCGCCGCCGCCGCCACCGCTGCGTCCACCGAAGGAAGACTTGCCGCCACTCCTGCCGCCGCCGCCACCGCCGCTGCGTCCACCACCTCCGCCACCTTCGCCGCGGGGTCGGGCGCCATTTACCGTGATGGCCCGCTCCTTGAGCTTCTTGCCATTTAATCCGGTAATAGCCGCCTGGCCTTCCTGCAGCTTGGGCATCTCTACGAAGCCGAAGCCTTTGGATTGCCCGCTGTAATTGTCCTTTATGATGGCAACCGATGTGACCTCGCCGAACGCTTCGAATTCAGTCCTGATATCGCTCTCAGTCACCTCGTAAGCCAGGTTGCCCACGTATATATTCATGGTACGATTATTTTCCTCCTTAATTTAAACGACGCAGGGACATAACGTCCCATAACGTCTGCTTGCCGGCTGCAACTACCTCTGTGGCTTGATGCTGCTGTAGCAATCGCTGCAGTATACCGGTTTGTCCTGGCGCGGCTCAAAGGGAACCTCTGTCTGTTTGCCGCACTGGGCGCACTGCGCGGGGAACATCTTGCGCTGGTAGCCGCCGCCAGACCTGCCGCCGTCTCGATTAGACTTCCTGGCCTGCCTGCAGTCCGGGCACCGTTTTGGTTCATTGGTGAACCCCTTGGATGCGTAGAACTCCTGCTCAGTGGCGCTGAATGTGAAATCCTTGCTGCAATCAGCGCAGTTGACCGTTTTGTCGGTGAAACCCATGTGATGACCTCCTGATTTAATTTTTATGGCTTTTAGTTGCGGTCATCCAACATGAGAAGATATCAGAGGAAGATCGAGATTCAATCTACCGAAGCTGGCACTAACCTAAACAGAAACCACTGTATACACTCTACAACAAAACAAGACATAATGCAATTCAACCCAAAAGGGGGGGCATTCTTTTGACCTCAGACTTTCCTGACTATCTCGCCGGTCTCGAATATCTTGAATGTCTTGGAATCGATATAGTGAATATGTAATTCTTCGGTAGTAGTCCATCTTTTCAGGCCTACCGTCTCTGCATCTGTATTCCTGTCCTGAATATACTCTTGATATTCAATAATGGTGTATTCTTTGCCTTCATCGTTCTTGACTGTGAAACGATCCAGTTCAACTTCTCGCGGCATACAATATCTCCTTGATTTCAAGATACTGTTCCGCCCAAGGATTGTCAAGAGCTTTGGATTTTAAAAATAATGCACTACCCGACATCGTGTGCATATTATTTATAGAAATTGTGTTATTAGACTGGCGTATTGAGCATTGTTTCAGCCAGTTGTGCACGCTCAATTGCAACAGCGGCAAGGTCACCTAACGCTTCCAATAATCTGACCTGTTGGATAGGCATCTGATAATCTCTGTCGGCCAACCATATCCCCATCACGCCTATCGCTCTCCGAGTAGCATGCAACGGCAGATAAAGGGCTTTGGCATCCGGCAGCGTATCTGTATAGCGCCCTGTTGCCTGGTGATGCTCAAAAGCCCAAAAAGCCGTCGCGGCATCATTTTCATCCAAATTGAAACTTAATGTCTGAAAAGGATGAATTAACTTGCCTTCGTTCTCAGGGTCCGGCAATAAAATGACAGCATCCAGACCGAGCGTCCTTTTCACATAGCTGACAACGGTGTTTACAGTATCTTCTACATTAAGAGCTGCGGTCATCTCCCGGCTAAGCGCATACAAAGTAGATATCGCGACCTGGCGTTGCCGTGCGGCTTCCCCTTGCTTTTTAATGCGTGACGTTAAATAACTTACAACGATACCGACAAGAAGCAATACGATAAAGGTAAAAATATATTCTATGTCTTCTACGGCGAAAGTGAGGACGGGAGGGACAATAAAGAAATCGAATGCCAGTACTCCAAGGACACACACCAGTATGGACGGTCCGAACCCGAAATAGATGGCAGCTATGACTACACACAGCAGGTAGATCATGATCAGATTAGCCGGGTGCACCAGTGGTTGTAAAAACACGCCAATCAATGTGGCCGCAATAACCAGTCCCAGACTGATCAGGTAACCACGCCAGCTGAAGGAACCTTTTGAATCGGATTCCTTTTCTTGTTCAATCGGTTCTCCCTTGCCGCTGACAACATGAATATCAAAATGGCCGCTCTTACGAATAATTTGAGCACTGATCGATCCTCGAAACACCTCCTGCCAGCGACTGCGTAACGGTTTACCAACGACTATCTTGGTAATGTTATGGGCCATCGCATACTCTATGACCGTGTCCGCCACTGACTGGCCCTGTAATTCCTGCACGTCCGCGCCTAACCGTTTTGCCAGTTGCATGGTATGCGCCAGTCTCTCCCTCTGGACGGCAGATAACCGGATATTATCGGGAGTTTCAACATAGACGGCAGACCATTCGGCATTCAACTGGGAGGCGAGCCTTCGCGCGCTACGGACTACCCTATTGGCTAGCGGGCCGCTGTTTACACATACCAGAAGATGTTCAGCTGCTGCCCATGGACCCTGTATGGCCTGTGTCTGCATATAGGCCTGGGTCTGTCGCTCTACATGCTCCGCTGCAATCCGAAGTGCGATCTCCCGCAGGGCTGAAAGGTTACCCTTGCGAAAGAAGTCCTTGATAGCATGAGCAATCATCTCTGGTATATAGACTTTCCCTTCCTTTAATCGCAGTATCAGTTCATCGGGTGGCAGGTCAACCAATTTTATCTCGGCAGCCCTGTCTACTATTGAGTCCGGAACCGTCTCACGAACCCATACTCCGGTGATCTGTGCAACTGTGTTTCTCACACTCTCAAGATGTTGTATGTTGAGGGTTGTATAGACATCGATGCCGGCGTTCAGTAATTCCTCCACATCCTGATAGCGTTTTGGGTGCCGCGACCCGGGGGCATTTGTATGTGCAAGTTCATCCACCAGCGCCAGTCGTGGTTTTCGCGCTAACACCAGGTCCAAGTCCATCTCCGGAATAGAAATGCCGCGGTAGTCTACTAGCTTGAGCGGTAAGATCTCAAGGCCACCCAATAGCTTCTCCGTTTCTACTCTGCCGTGTGTTTCAACATAAGCCACAACCAGTCCCGCCTCTTCCTTCTGCTGTTGTGAGGCCTCCAGCATGGCGTACGTCTTTCCCACACCGGCGGCAAAGCCCAGGAAAATGGTCAGTTTGCCCTGGCTCTGCCTCTCTTCCTCAGCTTTGATGCGCGACAGCAATTGGTCAGGACTGGGCCGACTTTGCCGCATCTTTTCTACCCCTCCAAGTCAAATTTTAAACCCCACCTGCAAGTAAATCCATTTTATTCGATCTCGTCCAGTGCCAGGTTCAACCTGAGGACATTTACCCTGGGCTCGCCGAGGACGCCGAACTGCCGGCCCTCCGTAAAGCGGTTCACCAACTGCTGGAGGTCCCCCTCGCTTATGTGACGATAGCGGGCAACACGCGGCACCTGGTACAGGGCTGCTGCCTGGCTGATATGCGGGTCAAGCCCGCTGGCCGAGTATGTCACCAGGTCTACGGGTATGGATATGGTATTCTCAGGATCAGATTTCTTAAAGGCTTCTATTCTATTTTGGACGTTATCCAGTAGTTCCGGGTTAAATGGGCCATAATTTGAACCGGATGAGGCCGCCGCATTATAGGGTGATGGTTGCGTGGCAGAGGGCCGGCCCCAAAAATAGCCATCCCCATCAAACTGCTGGCCGATCAATTCAGATCCAACTAATTTTCCTCCGCTTTCAATCAGGCTGCCGTTGGCCTGATGCGGGAAAATCACCTGGGCGACGAGTGTAATAAATAGGGGGTATACTATCCCGGTTAGCAGGACCATTATACCCAGTAATAACAGGGCATTCAGGAGTTGGCGACGCATTGACGATAACTGCTTCTGTACCATCTTTTATACCAGTTTAAACGCTACTAACAGCATATCAATCAGTTTAATGCCTATAAACGGGGCGATTAACCCACCGACTCCATAGATCAGAAGGTTGTCGCGCAAGAGCGTTGCCGCGCCTACCGGACGGTACGGTACGCCACGCATGGCCAGCGGGATGAGCGCTATGATGATTAAAGCATTGAAAATAACTGCCGACATAACGGCGCTGTGGGGCGTGGCCAGCTGCATCAAGTTCAGGGCCTGAAGCGATGGATAGATTACGATAAATGCCGCCGGGATAATAGCGAAGTATTTCGACACATCATTTGCGATGCTGAATGTGGTCAGGGCCCCGCGGGTCATAAGCAGTTGTTTGCCGATCTCCACGATCTCAATCAGCTTGCTGGGGTTACTATCGAGATCGATCATATTGGACGCTTCGCGGGCGGGCTGTGTACCCGTGTTCATAGCCACTGCTACATCGGCCTGAGCCAGGGCAGGAGCATCATTAGTTCCATCACCGGTCATTGCCACTAGCCGGCCGCCGGACTGATAATCTCGTATTAAGTTCAGCTTCATTTCCGGTGTAGCTTGTGCCAGGAAGTCATTGACCCCTGCCTCCGCTGCGATGGCTGCCGCCGTTAATGGATTGTCACCTGTAATCATGACAGTCTTGATGCCCATCTTGCGCAGCTGCATAAAACGTTCCTTGATACCGCCTTTGACAATGTCCTTCAGATACACTACTCCTATTGCATCGCCGTTCCGCACTATGACCAGCGGCGTACCTCCTGTTTTTGCAATATCATCCACTATTGTATTTAGCTCCCCCGGTACTTCTTTACCCATTTCTTTAATGTACTGGATAATTGCGTCTGCAGCGCCTTTGCGGATCTGCAGTCCCTCCATATCAACTCCACTCATGCGGGTCTGCGCCGAAAATGGGATGAAATGAATTTTATTTTGGGTATCCTCCCCCACCGTACCTCTAAGGGAATATTTGCTCTTCGCAAGCAATACTATACTCCTCCCCTCGGGTGTCTCGTCGGCCAGCGAAGCAAGTTGTGCTGCCTCGGCCAATTCAAGATCGCTTATTCCACCCACCGGTATAAATTCAATGGCCTGTCGGTTGCCCAGTGTGATAGTCCCTGTCTTATCCAACAACAATACGTCAACATCACCGGCTGCCTCCACTGCGTGACCGGATAATGCAATAACGTTCCTCCGGATAAGACGGTCCATGCCGGCGATCCCTATTGCCGGCAGTAAGCCCCCGATAGTGGTGGGGATCAGGCAAATAAGCAAGGCGATGAGTACAGTCAAAGAAATAGGCGCTCCCTGGTGATTTACCTCCACAGCATATAAAGAGAATGGTAACAGTGTGGCGCAAACAGCGAGAAAGACTATTGTGAAGGCTGCCAGCAAAATATTCAGCGCGATCTCGTTGGGCGTCTTCTGGCGCTTGGCGCCTTCGATAAGGTTAATCATATGATCGAGGAAACCTTCGCCGGGATTGGCCGTAACAGTGACGATTAACCAGTCTGACAATACTCGAGTTCCCCCGGTTACGGCACTTCTATCGCCTCCGGATTCACGGATGACAGGTGCGCTCTCACCGGTAACCGCGCTTTCATCCACCAGTGACACTCCCTGCATTATCTCGCCATCGCTGGGGATTATTTCACCGGCCTCTACGATAAAAATATCACCTTTTTTTAACGTAGATGAAGGAATAACCTGGAATTTCGATCCATAGATCGGCTTATCAAGCTTGCGCGCGTTCATCTCTTTCCGCGTACTTCTCAATGTTTCTGCCTGCGCCTTCCCGCGCCCTTCGGCAATAGCTTCGGAGAAGTTGGCGAAAAGGACGGTCAGCCATAGCCAAAAAGCTATAGCTCCAATAAAGGCTGCTTTGGACTCCCCATAGCCACTGAGCGCCTGTATCCACAGGATAGTTGTCAGCACGCTGCCAACCTCCACAACGAACATGACCGGATTGCGTGCCATCCAGAGCGGGTTAAGTTTAATCAATGCATCGATCAAGGCACGACGATAAATCTTTAGATCAAGCCGGGATTGCTTCTTTTTATGCTTCATCCATGATTCCCTGTATACCGTATTTGAATGCGCAGAACAACATGATCATCGATATTTTCCATTACCTCATCATCAGGTATTCAGCAATCGGACCCAAAGCCAGCGCCGGGAAAAAACTGAGGGCGCCGACTATTATGACAACTACGATCAACCAAACGACAAAGAGCGGATTATGCGTGGGAAGCGTCCCGGGGCCGGCCGGGACAATTTTTTTACTTGCCAGCGCACCGGCAATGGCTAAAACTGGGATAGCCGTCCAGTATCGGGCAAAAAGCATGGCAAAGCCGAGGGCGGTGTTATAAAAGCCTGTATCGGCTCCAAGTCCGGCGAAGGCGCTGCCGTTATTGTTGCCTGCAGAGGAGAAAGCATACAGTATCTCGCTAAAACCGTGGGCTCCCGGATTGAATGCCGCTGTTTTGCCAGCCTGTATAGACACGGCGATAGCCGTGCCGAACAGGACGATAAGTATCGGTACTAACACTACCAGGGATGCCATCTTTATTTCGAACACTTCAATCTTCTTGCCCAGATACTCGGGTGTGCGACCGATCATCAAGCCGGCTATGAATACAGCTATGATGACGAAGGTCAGCATACCGTAGAGCCCCGATCCCACACCCCCGTACACTACTTCCCCGAGCTGTATCAGCCACATCGGGAATAAACCACCCAGGGGAGTGAACGAGTCGAGCATGCTGTTTACCGATCCGTTGGAGGCTGCTGTAGTGGCGGTTGCCCACAATGCTGAATTAACAATTCCGAGACGTACTTCCTTTCCTTCCATATTGCCACCGGGCTGGATATCAGATGCTGTTTGATCTATACCCATGGCGGATAGGGCTGGATTACCAGCCTGTTCAGCAACGGCAACTACAGCGAGTATTGCCACGAAGACAATTGTCATGGCTACAAGAATCGCCCAGCCTTTGCGCGTATCGCCCACCATCCTGCCAAAGGTATAACACAGGGCTGCCGGAATCAGCAGAATTGCCAGCATTTCCAGAAAGTTTGAAAGCGGAGTGGGATTTTCAAAAGGGTGCGCAGAATTAACATTAAAGAAACCGCCCCCGTTTGTACCGAGCTGTTTAATGGCCACCTGCGAGGCGGCGGGACCTAATGCCAGAGTTTGTTCCGTCAAAGGCCGGGCGTCAGTGTCTTGAACCGGCTGCACTACCGATACATTTACATCTCCGTTGAAGGTTTGAACCACACCCTGTGATACAAGCGCCAATGCCAGAACCAGTGAGAGCGGCACCAATATATAGATAACGCTGCGGGTCATATCCACCCAATAATTCCCGATGGTATTGACCGAGTGCCTGACAAAGCCGCGCACCATGGCGATCAAAACCGCCATCCCGGTTGCCGCCGACAGAAAATTCTGCACTGTCAGACCTATCATCTGTGACAGGTAGCTCATCGCAGCTTCGCCGCTATAACTCTGCCAGTTGGTATTAGTTACGAAACTGACTGAAGTGTTGAAGGCCAGGTCGGGTGGCACCCCAGGCAGGCCCTGGGGATTCAGCGGCAATAAATACTGCAGGCGCAGCAACAAATATAAGAACAGCAAACCTGCGAAATTAAAGACCAGCATTGCCACAGCATATGTTTTCCAATCCATCTCCTCTGCATGATTGACCCTGGCAACACGATAGATGAGACGCTCTACAGGCCTCAATACCGGATCAAGAAATGTCCGTTCACCCTGGTAGACATGCGCCATATAAGCGCCCAGAGGTTTGACCAGGAGCAGGAGGACTATTAAATATAATCCGATTTGGATCAAGCTGAATACGGTCATTTAAACCAGTCCGGCTTTAGCAGAGCTATAAACAGATAAACAAACAACGCCAGGCACAGCAAACTGGAGATAATCGTAAGAATATCCATATGTGCTATAAACGTGAAACGGCGCCCATTAATGCCAAACTGAGAAGAAAAAATAATATGATCAGGCAAACAAAAACAAGGTCAAACATATATCAAGATCCCGCCTTACTATTCCAATCGATTGACCCATACTTTTGATTCGCAATCATTATACAGCCGGTGTCAATCCTGTAATTTCAATATCCCTGCTATTTAACCTCCAGTGTCTCAATCTGTTATACTTCTCTTTCCCATTTTGAACATGGACAATCTGAGCTTTTTCAGGCGTTACATCGCGCCCTGCCTGGCCGGTTTTCTGCAGGCGACTTTCCTGTGGGCCATCCTGACCTACATTACGATCTACTGGGTGGACCTGGGCTTCAGCCACCTTCAGGTCGGGATACTGATTGCCGTCTTCCCGCTGATATCGCTGGCCCTGATGATACCGTTCGGAGTTTTCGTCGACCGGATTTCGCCCAAGAAAATGGTTATCGCCAGCCAGTTCATCTTCGCGCTGAGCATCGCGGGGCTGATGATGACACAGGATTTCTGGATGACCATGCTGCTGCTGGCGCTGGGCGGCGCGGGCAGCGCGCTTTTTAACAACGCCCTTCCCGCGCTTTTTTATAAGACCCTTGGCACCAGCATACGCGGCCTCAAGCTCGGTTTTTTTACCGCGGGCATACTGGTTGGATATGGCCTGGGCTCTCTGCTGGGCGGCTATATATACACCGCCCTCGATATGAACGCCATCTTCCTGTTCTCGCTGTTGGGGACGGTCCCCATGGTGCTGCTATGCCTGTTCCTGGCGGATGTCCCCGGCACGCGTATCAAGATCAGCGACTACCGGGCCGACCTTTCCAGCAAGTCGGTGCTCGTCTTTGTCATACTGGTATTCGCCTTTTCCCTGCACGCCGGGGCCGAACAATCCAGCTTCAGCCTCTTTCTGAACAAGGAGATCAAGCTGGATACGGAATCGGTGGGCTGGCTGTTCTTCATCCACGCCAACGTTATGGCCGTGCTTTCAATCGTCAGCGGATATTACGCTGATCGCGTCAACGCACGCGGAAAAGGGCTGGCCACGCTCTATTACATCGGCATTGCCGTGTCGGGCCTGACCAATATCATGCTGATGTTCACCACCAACTTCGGCAACGTGCTGGCCACACGCCTGACCCATGCCGTGGGCGACAGCCTGACCCTGGTGACGCGCAGCCTGATCGTGTCCAATCTTTTTGTCGCCACGCGTATGGGCGGCAACCTGGCCACAATTCAGACCACCGTGACGCTGGGGACCCTGTGCGGCTCTATCATCTCCGGAGCAGTCCCGGGCTATTCATCGGGATTCGTCATAGCAGGGGCAGCGGCTGTCCTGGCAGTCATCTATGCGCTAATAGCCAAACCTGAATTTTAACTGTGTTTTAAGTTAGAATATACATAATTCAGCTTCCGGGGGATGCAGTATGCCGGCTAATCTGACGCCTCAGTATTTTGAAGCGGAGCGGCGCTTCAAGAGCGCGACTACGCCAGAGGAAAAGATCCAGGCACTCGAGGCCATGCTGGCCGTGATGCCCAAGCACAAAGGCACTGACCACCTGCAGGCCGACCTGCGGCGTAAGATCGCAAAAATCGGCGAAGAGGCCGAAAAAAAATACGCCACCAGCCACAGGAATTTCAATATCCGCAGAGAGGGGGCGGGGCAGATGGCCCTGATCGGCATGCCAAATACCGGCAAGTCATTGCTGCTGGCCTCGCTGACCAGCGTCAGGCCCGAGGTCGCCGACTATTCTTTTACCACCAAATCGCCAAATGTGGGCATGATGCCTTTCGAGAATATCCAGATACAGCTGGTGGATATGCCTGCCATAAATTTGGAGGAGTCACGCGTCTGGTCCAATTCCATACTGCGCAACGCAGACCTGCTGGCCATCGTGGTTGACCTCACCAGCGATCCCGTCCGGCAGGCCGAGGAAACTCTGCTGGAATTGGAGGAGATATCCGTTGTACCCTGCAAGCCGGGCGTGGACTACGGCGGCACCGGCCTGCGCGAGCGGCGCGCCTTCATTATAGGAAACGTGGGCGACCTTGATATAGATGACGAAGGGCTTAAGGCGCTGGATCACAGGTTCAATGGCTGGCTTGACGTGATCAGGGTATCGGCCGCCGAAAAGCAGAACCTCGAGGAACTCAAGCGACAGATCTTTTCGCGTCTCCGGATCATGCGTGTACATACCAAATCGCCCGGCGCCAGGGTGGACCTGACCGATCCCGTAATACTGCCCGCCGGTGCGACTATCAGGGAGGCAGCCGAGGCGGTACACAAGGATTTTAAGTCCGGGCTGCGCTATGCGGTGATCTGGGGCTCAGGCAAGTTCGACGGCCAGCGCGTCGGACCCGAACACGTGCTCCGGGACAACGACATTATAGAACTGCACGTATAAGCTATGACTACGGCTTTAAGGTATAATTCTGAATCATGATCGCCACACTCAGAAAAAGCATCAACGACCTCAAGAAGGACAGGGAACACGGGGCGGGGTGGCTGACGGTGAGGGCGCTCGAGATACTGCGTGAGGCGGCTTCACTGGACCAGGCAGCCGCCTCAGATAAATTGCTTGCGTCGTTCGCCGAGATTATCACTGCGCTGTCAGAGGCGCGCCCGGCCATGGTTTCCATTGCCAACCATGCCCTCTATTTCCGGGACGAGCTCGGCTCAGCCGCCCGGACCGCCAGGTCACCTCAGCGCCTGAAAAAGGCTGCCTTCAGCATCGCCGACCGCCTGATAAAACTACATCAAAAATCTTCTGCGGCCGCGGCACGCAACGCTGTTAAACTTGTCACCCGGCGGAGCATCGTCATGACCTGCAGCTACAGCTCAGCGGTCTGCAGTGCCCTGGAGATGGCCAGGCGAGGGGGCCGTGACTTTAAAGTACTGGCCGTGGAATCCCGCCATAGAAAAATTTCCTACGGTGAATTAACGCTCCAGCGCCTGCAACAGTCGGGCATCAGCGGCAATATCGTGCCCGATTCGCAGATAGGCTGGCAGGCTGCCCGTGCGGACCTCATGCTATGCGGGGCCGACAGCGTCTCGCTGCACGGTTGGATGATAAACGGGACGCCCACGCTTGAGCTGGCTCAGACGGCGCACCGCAAGGGACGTCCTTTCTATGCTGTATGCGAAATATCCAAGATCGATGCCCGCGGATTGACAGCCGGCCTCAAAGAGGCGGAGCCGGGCTTAGACCTTGTACCGCTTGAAATGCTCACGGGGCTGGTCACAGAGAAGGGTATCATGCAGACCGAGGAGATATACAAATTCTCCATCGAGGACCTTATCGGGGGCACGGGTGAACGTCCTCGTTGACACGCACGCCCACCTCGACGAGATGGAGGATTACGCTTCTTCCATCGAGAGGGCGCGGCTTGCAAGTGTGGGTGGCATTATCGCCATGGGGCAGGACCTGATCTCAAACAGTAAAACCCTGGAACTTGCCGAGCGGTATCCGGGATATGTTTACCCTGCGCTCGGACTTCATCCCTGGACCGTCGGCAGCCTTGATGCAGCACAGCTCGAGGAGAACATTAACTTCATCGCAGACAACCTGCACAGGGCCGTTGCGCTGGGTGAGGTTGGCCTCGACTACGATAAACGGGTGCTGAAAGATTCAGGCAAAGACATGCAGAAAGCAGTACTTCGCCGGTTGCTGGCACTGGCCCTTGTCCATGATAAACCAGTCTCGCTGCACAGCCGCTATGCCTGGAAGGATGCACTTGAAGAAGTTAAAGCAGCAGGGATAACCAGGCTGGTATTCCACTGGTATACAGGCTTCTCCAGCACACTGGCGGAATTAATCGAGGCGGGATACTACATCTCGGCCACACCGGCTGCCGAGTATCATGACGAGCACCGCCGCGCCATCAGGGAGGTCCCGATCAATAGTCTGCTCCTGGAGACGGATTGCCCGGTCCATTACGGAAGGGAGCAACGCTACCGCTCGCAGCCGTCCGATGTTATGCGCAGTTTGAGTGCAGCGGCGCAGATCAAAAACATTGATGAAAACACTTTGGCCGGCATTACCACGGCCAACGCGGCACGGCTTTTCGGCCTGCGCTTTAATGAGACTTTATGAGCTCAGACTGTTTCCCATCTGTCATTGCGAGAAGCGCAGCGACGAAGCAATCTCATTCTAATGAGTCTTCGATCGTTGGGATTGCCGCGCCCTGCAGGCTCGCAATGACATGTTGACGTTCAGAGTCCGTGCGTCTTCCATTTCGGCTTTTTCTTATCGATAAAAGACTGCGCTCCGTGTGCATGTTTATCTTCCCTCATGAACATTGAGGCCGCCATCTCGGCCTCGATCCGCAGTCCCTCTTCCAGCGGGCGCCCCCATCCGCGCAGGCATGATTCCTTGTCCGCCCTGATCGCCCCCTGGGGCAGCTGGCAGATGGCCAGCGCCAGTTCGCGCGCGCGCTTCATCAGCTTCGCAGCCGGGACGACCTCGGTCACCAGCCCGATCCTTAGCGCCTCTTTGGCATCGATGCGGCGTCCTGTGATGATCAGCTCCAGTGCTCGTGAGAATCCTACGATAAGCGGCAGGCGTTGCGTGCCGCCGTCAGCAAGGACGATGTTCCAGCGCCTTTCGAGGCAGCCGAACTCGGCGTGGGTGGCGGCGATGCGGATATCCAGCGTGCAGGCGGTCTCGAGGCCGGCGGCAAAGCAATAACCGTTGATGGCGCCGATGGTCGGTTTGAAGATATCCGGACGCCTCGTATAGCCGCAAGGCCCGGGGGAATTGTAAATATGGGTCCGGTAACTGTCGTAGTCGATGGGGCCGGTCAGGGCGGCCGCCTCGCTCAGGTCCCAGCCTGCGCTGAAAGCTTTTTCTCCGGCGCCCGTCATGATGGCCACAAAGGCATCGTCGTCGTCGCGGAATTTTTGCCAGGCGTGATGCAGCTCTGCAGCAGTCGCTGCGCTCAAGCAGTTGTGCACATGCGGCCGATTGAGCGTGATGGTCACCACGTGATCATCCTTATCATACAGAATATTCTTGTATCTCATCTTGCCTCCCTTCAATATTTCATCCGCATAACAAACAGTTTTCATATGATACCACATGATGTACGCAATCCCACTGATAATGATGGAGCGACTGTTATATTTTTCTGCGCCTTCGTATAAATATGTACTATAATATGAAATCATGTGCTTCAGACTGATGCAGGAAGACATCCATGCCGCCATGGATCGCGATCCGGCGGCGCGCAGCGCCTGGGAGGTTTTTTTCCTCTACCCCGGGCTCCACGCGCTGTGGTGGCACCGTTTTGCCAATTTTTTCTACAGGCATAAATGCTATTTCACGGCACGCCTTATCTCGCAGATCAACCGCTTTTTCACGCAGATCGAGATACATCCGGGAGCTACCATAGGCCGTCGTTTCTTTATCGACCACGGCGCGGGAGTAGTCATAGGAGAAACCTCCGAGATCGGGGATGATGTCCTCATGTACCAGGGAGTAGTGCTGGGGGGGACTACCCTTTTTAAAAAGAAACGGCACCCGACCATCGGCAATAATGTGGTCATAGGCTCGCGGGCCATCATCCTGGGAGCCATAACGGTGGGGGAGGGCGCCAGGATCGGGTCCGGTTCAGTGGTAATTAAATCAGTGCCCCCCGGGGCAACCGTGGTCGGTGTACCCGGCCGCATTGTAGAAGAAAACCGGGAACATGCTATCGACCTGGACCACCACCGCCTGCCCGATCCCGTAGCCGAGGCAATCAGGCTGGTGCTGGCGGAGCACGATAAACTGGACGAAAGGATACGGCAGCTCGAGAGCGCAGCGGGTTTGACCTCACCCGAAGATGATCTCAAACAGGCCGAATCCAAGGTCAAACGCGAGTTCAAAGAAAGCTACGAAATATAAGCGGGCACTACGTCATCCATCACACACAGGCACATTAAAAACTCCCCGTTTGCCCATCAAATTTAAACAGGTTAAAATTAGGCGATTATTAAGCTATGAAGGCAATTATTCTGGTAGGCGGCGAGGGCACCCGGCTGAGGCCGCTCACTTATTCTGTAGTCAAACCCATGGTCCCTGTAGCCAACAGGCCCTTCATGGAGCATGTCATCCGCAAGCTGGCCCTGCACGGGATCGATGAGATAGTGCTGGCCATGGGCTACAAGCCCGATTCAATTTACGCGTATTTCAAGGACGGACGCGGATCGGACGTCAAGCTGACCTACAGCATGGAGGAGAAACCACTGGGCACAGCCGGCGCCGTTAAGAACGCCGGAGGGCATGTCGACGACACCTTCTTCGTGCTCAACGGCGATTGTTTTTCAGACATCGACTATTCCGATATGCTCAATCAACACAAAAACAACGGGGCAATGGCAACCATCGCATTGACGCACGTGGACGATCCCACCAGATTCGGGGTAGTCGAAACAGATGCCGCAGGACGCGTGTCACGTTTCATCGAGAAACCGTCCTGGGAGAACGTAACCAGCCACTGGATAAATGCCGGGGTCTATATATTCGAGCCTGAAGTGCTGAGTTACATACCGGACAACCAGTTTTATATGTTCGAGAATGGTGTATTCCCCCGCATGCTGGAAAAGGGCGAACCTTTTTTCGCCTATCACAACCATGCTTACTGGATCGATATGGGTACGCCTGCGCAATACCATCTTGTTAACCGCGACCTGCTGCGAGGAATATGCTCCTCACCTCTGCACACGGCCCGGGACATAATCGTAGCAGAGGGATGTGAAATCCACCCCTCAGCCAGTTTAACCGGTCCGGTCATGCTGGCTGACGGCTGCAGTGTGGGAGCAGATGTACGCATTACAGGCCCCGCGGTCATCGGGCATGGCTGCCGTATAGCCGGGAGCGCCGTCATCGAGAATTCCGTTCTATGGGACGATATTACTATCGGGGAGGGCGCGATTGTTATTAACAGCATTATTGCCAGCGGTGCTAAGATAAATAAAAGGCAACGCCTGGAAGGACAGACAATTAATCAACAGGCGCCCGCCGGCCCTGCAACAAAATAATCTACTACATTGGAGGCAAGATGGCTGACAATATTAAAAACGTGAGCGAAAAGGATTTCAAGGCAAACGTGCTGGATGCAGTCCGGCCGGTGCTGGTGGATTTCGGGGCGGGGTGGTGCGGGCCGTGCAAGATGATCGAGCCGCTCGTTAACGAGCTTGCGGGCGAATACAAGGACAGAATGGATTTCGCCAAGGTCAATGTAGATGAAGCGCCCAAGGTAGCCTCCAGCTACAACGTAATGAGCTTGCCTACGCTTATAGTCTTTAAGGGGGGAAAGCCTTTCGAGCAGGCGGTGGGCTACCGTCCCAAGAAGGACATCCAGAAACTTCTAGATAAGGCCTTAGCACAATAGTGAGCCCATTAACCGATGTAACCTACTGGACAGCTTTCATAGCAGGCTTGCTGTCTTTTTTTTCGCCCTGCGTGCTTCCGCTGGTCCCCGCTTACCTGGCCAACCTGGCCGGCGAATCAGCCATAGACATAGGGGGCAGCCGCAGGGTATGGCCCACGCTGCTGCACAGCGTCGCCTTTGTGCTGGGCTTCTCCATTCTCTTCATCCTCATGGGAGCATCGGCCGGCCTGATCGGCGCTTCTATCATCGCATACTCCGACATCCTGAGGATTGTCTCCGGCATGTTCGTTATTATCTTCGGCATCTTCCTTATCGCCGCCTACAAAATCCCCTGGTTAAACTATGAGAAACGCCTGCACATGAAGGGGGCGCGCAATCCCGGGTACATCAGGTCTATGTTGATCGGGGCGGCCTTTGCAGTGGGATGGACGCCCTGCATCGGACCTATACTCGGTTCGATACTCTTTATCGCATCTTATACCGGTGAAACCATTAAGGGCGCTGCGCTCCTGGCCATATACTCGTTGGGTATGGGCATACCGTTCCTGATCATCGGCCTTGTCTGGAGCTATATAGTGCCCTTCTGGAGCGGCATCACCCGCCACCTCGGACTCATCTCCATCGTTAGCGGCATTCTGCTCATAATAGTCGGCATTTTGATGCTGACCGGCCAACTCACCTGGCTAAGCCAATTTGCAACATGAACGCGTTCTAATAGGAGAAGGGCAACCATGAAATTTGTGTTACCGATTTTTCTAACGGCACTTTTTCTTACCGTCATGCTGGCCGGCTGCGGGGCGCCCGTAGCTTCATGCCCCAAACTCGGCGATAAGGCGCCCGATTTCACACTGTCCGGGCTCGATGGGAAAACGACCAGCCTGAATAGTTATTCGGGTAAACCTGTCGTTATAAATACATGGGATGTAAATTGTATTCGTTGTAAAGAGGAGATGCCATTCTTCCAGGAACTGTATAACAAATATGCCCAGGACCAGGTTATCTTCATTTCAATCGATACCGGCAGGGATAGCACATCCTCAATCAAGGATTATCTAAAGCAGAATAATTATACTTTCAACGTCCTGCAAGATTACGGGAACAAAGTATTCAAACCTCCATATTGTTTTCCCGAAGGCAATCCTTGCACAGTATTCATAGACTCCAATGGAATTATAAAATATATTAAAATCGGCAGTTTCTCGACCAAACAAGAGCTGGATGATACGGTACTCGGCTTGATCGGACACTGACCAACGTACGGGTGATATGTGAGTGTTGACCACAAAACGAATTATGAATAATACCCAACTGAACCGTTTGTTATGGATGCTTATTCCAGCGATAATTATCCTGATATCAACAGTTGCCTTGGTAGAACGTTATACACGTCATGATGTTCCATCCTCCGTATCGTCACCAGCTACAATAGCTCCAGTAACTGATGCAAAGATCGGGACAAGTATCGGCTTCACAGCACCTGATTTCACACTGCCCACCACCAGCGGCAAAGAGTTCAGGCTGAGTGATTACAGGGGAAAGAATATAATACTTAACTTCTGGGCCACCTGGTGCGGCCCCTGCCGCTACGAAGTCCCGGCGCTCAAAGCATTATATGAAAAATACGGTGACGGCAGCACGGTGATAGTGGCTGTCAATTCCCTGGACAACCTGGACGCTGCCGTGTCTTACGCCGCGGAGAACGGCCTGAATTTTACTATCCCCCTTGATCCGCGGGGAGTCGTAACCGACCTCTATAAAATCAGGGGCATGCCGACAACGTTGTTTATCAACGACAAGGGCATAATCACATCTATAAAAATCGGCCCTTTTATTAATGTGGAGGAGATAGAGGATCGCCTGACCTCTTTCAAGTAAAGCTGACCGATTGGCAAAATTCGGTTATAATATGTCAAATACGGTAATATCAAATGAAAGACAGTGACAGTGCATTCAAGAGACTGGAGCTGGATAAATGCCGGGAAGAACTGGCGTTGCTTCAAACCCGCTTCAACGTGGGTGAAATCAGTAGCGATGTATTCGACACAAAAAGCAAAATCCTTCTCGACAGGATCAACATGCTTGAAAAGGAAGTACACAGCATACCTTTGACTGTGAATGACAAACTGAAAAAGAACAGGGCTTTAATAGTGGTGTTAGCCGCCGTTGCCCTGGGGCTGCTGCTTTGTGCAGCAGTAGTGCTGTTCGTGCCCAGGCAGGGAACCGGCGTGGGCAATATAGCCCCTGATTTCGTCATGCAGCTTAATGACGACAACACTACGGCACTCAGTTCCTTCCGTGGTAAGAATGTTATCCTGGTCTTCTGGGACAGGGATTTCTGGGACGACCATTTCTTTAGCGCCAACGGGGTGGTGCGTAAGCTCTACACACCGGATAAGCTCAACGAGCTATATCACAAATATCCCCCGGGAGAGCTGGTTATCATTGCCATAGCCTCCGGGGCAGACAGCAACGAGATAGATGACCTCGTTAAAGAATACGACATGGGTTTCCAGGTTATCAGCGATACATCAGGCAAGCTCAGATCAAGCTACAATATATCATATGAGCCCACCAGCATCTTCCTGGATAAGAACGGGGTGATCAGGGCCAGGGTGGAAGGCCCTATAATGACCCTGTCTGATTATGAGCAGATCATACATGCCGTTGGCAGCGGCGGGGCCGTTAATGCGCCCAAACCGCCCATCACAAACGTTCTGGCTCAATCAAACAACGAGAAAAGCGCCGTTGTGAACTGGAGCACTGCTCTGCCAACTACTACACAGGTTGATATAGACGGTAAGAATATTCAAACGGTGATAACGCCGGCTCCCATCACGCTGCACTCACTAAGTATTAACGACCTGTCTCCAAATACTTCTTACCATATAAGGGTCCTGTACAACGTGAACAATATCAACGTTTCAGAGCATTCCTTCAGCGCCCTGGCGGACACAGTGATCTCCAAACGTTTGCTGGCCACAACTTCAGGCACGGACTCAAGCTACCCCGAGATATCCGGAGTTGGGACCAGTTCGATTACCGATTCATCTGTACTGGTAACATGGAAGACGGATGAACCTGCCAGCGGTGAAGTCGATTTCGGCTTCGGCAAAGACGTGCAGGGCACGGTGTCCCAGGGGAAGAGCCTGACCGTCTGGCACACGGTCAAACTCGATGGGCTGTTACCGGACACCCAATATTTCTTAAAGCTGCGATCAAAGGACGCCAGCGGCAAAGAGGCTTCTCAGGACCTGCCTGCAATCAAGACTCAGAGCATGGTAGAGACAGCGCCGCAGGTGAGCAAACGGGCGCCGGATTTCACTCTTATATCAACCGACGGTACACAGTATTCTTTAAGCCAGTTCCAGGGACGTAAGGTCCTGCTCAATTTCTGGCTGGAAGGCTGCCGCGCCTGCGAACTGGAAATGCCGTTTATTCAGACGGCCTTCGACAAATACGGGCGCGATGAGCTGGCCATCCTGGCGGTAAACGTGCGCGGGGACACCGACAAGGTCAAGTACTACGTGGCCAACGAAAAACTCACGTTCCCTGTGCTACTGGACAGCGAAGGCAAGGTTGACGGCGTTTATAAGGGGCCGGCCTTCCCCACCAGCTATTTTATCGATTCCACCGGCATCATCCGAGAGATAAAGACCGAACGTTTCCAGACCATCAGCGAAATAGATGATGCGCTGGCCAAATTAGACTGCTGCAAATAGCCGGCCTTTTCCGGTTGTGGGGTCACTGATATGGGTAATAAAAGCCGTTACATCAAATGGTTGGTAGCCCTTGTTACCCTCTTTGCTTTCGGCACAGCCGGCTACATGATCATCGAACACTGGAATTTCTTCGATTCCTTTTACATGATGATCATCACCATCGCCACGCTGGGGGGTGAGGTGTACCCTCTAAGCATCGCCGGCCATGTCTTTACCATTGTTCTCATTCTTTTCGGAGTTGGAACAGCCTTCTATATTCTCACCAGTATTGTGCAGGCGACGATGGAAACTGAGTTCGGATCGTTCAGGAGGTCCCGTATGGAAGCCAGGATCAGAAAGCTTGACAACCACTTTGTGCTGTGTGGTTACGGCCGCGTGGGTGAGGCAATTGCCAACACCCTCAAACAGCAGAAATCTGACTTCGTGGTGATCGACCACAATTTAAACACCTATAACCGGGCAATCCAGGACGGCTGCCTGTGCATCATGGATGATGCCACAAAACATGATGTACTGAAGCGCGCCGGTATCGAAAAGGCCAAAGGCCTGATTACCGCCTTCGGCGACGATGCTTACAACACCTATGCGGTGCTGACCGCGCGAGAGATCAATCCCTTGCTCACCATCATCGGGCGCGCCAACAACAACGACGCTGTGCGCAGGCTCAAACAGGCCGGAGCCACACATATCATTCTGCCCGAGGTAATCGGAGGGCAGCAGATGGCGCGCCTGGCGCTGAGGCCTTCCACTGTACAGTTCATCGAGACGGTCCTGGCCAGCAGTAAGGGTGAATACCTTGTCGAGGAAGTCTATATCAACGAGAATTCCACCCTTATCAGTAAAAACATAAAGGACATCGAGGAAAAATTTGCGGGTGTGCGCATATTGGCTATCAGGGAGAAGGATGGTGAGATTATTATCAATCCCAGCCTGAGCACTACCATTGAAGCAGGCGGAAGCCTGACGGCTTTCGGCACCATGGAGCAACTGCAGCAAGTGGAAGGCTGTTGTTCATTCAACCGCGACAGCAGGGGACAAATAGTACCCGACCTGTAGGCATTTCTATTTATTTCTTTATAAGGACTTGATAATGAGTTTGCGTACAAAAAAAATACTTCTCTTCATACTGCTCACATTCTTTATCGACTGGTCGATGGTGTATCTCTATATCGCCCTGGGAGGCAAGGTCGACAGCGTCGGCATCATGCTGCTGGGCGCGGCTTACATGTTTGTACCTATGATCGTGACCATCATCTTACAGAAGGCTGTTTTCAAGCAAACTCTGGCCGGTCCCATGGGCATCTCCTTCAAGGTCAACAGGTGGTTCTTCGTGGCCTGGTTCCTGCCCCCAATAATCGCCTTTGCCGTGATGGGAGTCAGCCTGCTGATGCCGGGGGTAACATTTACTCCCGATATGTCGGGCTTTTTAGATACGCTGGCATCCGGCCTCAGCCCACAACAATTGGAGCAGGCCAGGGAGCAATTAGCCTCCATGCCGGTGCACCCGGTGTGGTTGATATTGGTGCTGGCCCTCATCTCAGGGACCACCATCAACGCAATCCTGGGATTCGGCGAGGAGTTGGGCTGGCGCGGCTTCCTTCTAAAACAACTGGCCTTCATGGGCTTCTGGAAATCCTCGGCGCTGATCGGTTTAATATGGGGTATCTGGCACGCTCCACTCATCCTGCTGGGACTAAATTACCCGCAGAATCCCCAGCTGGGCGTACTGCTGATGACGGCCTGGACGATACTCATGGCGCCTCTCTTCAGCTACATCCGCATCAAGTCGCGCTCTGTAATCGCCGCCTCCATTTTCCACGGCACTATCAATGCCGTACCCGGCCTGGCTGTTATACTCATCGCCGGCGGAACTGACCTTATGGTCGGCTTAACCGGCCTGGCAGGATTCATTGTTTTTGCACTGGCAGATATCTTCCTCTTTATCTACGACCGGTTTATCACCAGAGAAAAAGTGAATACCATGCTGAAGCAGATATCCGAGGAGCCCTAAATGAATGCTGGTGGATTGATCAATAGTCTGCCGCCGCTGTTGCTCAGACTGGCTACAATTGCCGGCAAACTTGCAGAGAAATCAGGGATACGAGCCTACCTGGTGGGCGGTATCGTGCGTGACCTGATGCTTGGCCGCCCCTCAGTTGACATCGACATAATGACCGAGGGGGACGCTGTAGGGCTGGCGCGGCAAATGGCAGAGAAACTGGGAGCACGGTTGACTGTCCACAGAGCCTTCGGCACGGCGTCACTTAAAATCGATGGCTTCAATGTGGACCTGGCCACCTGCCGCAGTGAAGACTATTTACGTCCCGGCGCACTTCCCGTGGTCAGGCCCGGAAGTCTGCATGACGACCTCCGGCGCAGGGATTTCACGATCAATGCCATGGCCGTGTGCATCAATACACCAAACCGGGGTGAACTGACCGACCTTTTCGGCGGACGGCAGGACCTGGACAGGGGTCTGGTGCGTGTCCTGCACGATAAAAGTTTCCAGGATGATGCCACGCGCATGATGCGGGCAGTACGATATGAGCAAAGGCTGGGATTCAAACTCGAGAACACCACGTCAAGGCTCTTGAGGCGCAGCCTGGATATGCTGGACACGATCAGCAGCGACCGTTTAAAAAACGAATTAACTCTCTGGCTGGACGAAAACCGCCCTGAAAAAATCCTGCGCCGTGCCGGCCGGCTCGGTATCCTGGCTAAACTCCATCCCGCCCTCGAATGGGACCTTACGATGAGCACGGCCTTCAGGCGGGCATCATCCATGGGCGGCCCGGCGATGTCACGGCTATATTTCTGCCTGCTCATTTACAACCTGGACGAGGTGGAGCTATATGAAATGCTGGGTAGGCTTAATCTCACCGGCAGCCGACTGGACCTGCTTAGCCAACAGTCGCTAGAACTCAA
The DNA here is from genome assembly GCA_964437795.1 of uncultured Dehalococcoidales bacterium. GTDB lineage: Bacteria > Chloroflexota > Dehalococcoidia > GIF9 > UBA5629 > CAIMUM01. The sequence goes on from CAYTIC010000007.1 coordinate 86,363, forward strand.
GGGTAAGTGCGAAGAGCTTAATAATCCTGATGTAAGAAAATCAACGATATACTTTATGCTGAGGGAATACGACCTGACGGCTGTACAGGCCAACCTGTGTTACGCCAGATCCCCGGCCCTGCGCCGCAACCTCGGGCTGTACCTGGACAGACTGCATGGTGTAAAAACCTCACTGGGCGGCAGCGATCTATTGAAACTGGGTGTGCGGGAGGGGCCGCAGGTGGGGACAATCCTTAAAAAACTGCTGGCCGCCAGGCTGGATGGGACAGTAGTATTTAAATCGGACGAGGTGGATATGGCCCGCCGGTTGGCCCGACTTTAGAACCGCCAGTCCTGGAAAAATAGCAGCACCTGGTGCCCGATGCTGCACATAATGATCGCTCGCGGCACCTTGCCACACCAGGCAGCCAGCAGAAATTTCCACCATTTTATCTTGAGCGCTCCGGCTGCCAGCCCTATCAGGTCAAAGGGTACGATGGGGACAAGGGCCACTCCGAATATGGGCCACGCACCGTAACGGTCCATCCAACGCACCGCCTTCTGGTAAGCAGGCATGTGTTCATCTACTATCATCCTTTCGCCCGCATAGCCCACCAGGTAAGCTGTCATCTCACCGATGGCATCTCCGGTGCCGGCGGCAAGTCCTACCAGGACAGGATTCCAGACGGTTGCAGCAGCGAGCACAATAGCTGTGCCGGGCGTTGGGATGAAGATGGTGCTACTGCTGAGCAGGCTGACGACAAAAACTGCCAGGTAGGCCAGCCAGCCATAACTTTGCAGGGAGATACTGAAGATATCCCTGAACCGGAAAAGCAGGAAAGCGATGACAGCCGACAGGGCAAGCATGCCCAGCAGGAGCAGTCCTTCCTTGAGCCACTTCACTCGGGTACCGGCAGGCCTGCCGTTCTCAGCAGCCAATCTCCGACCTTCCCATGGAAGTTACCAGATAGGAATCTAATCCTCGCGCCAGCAGATTGCCGTGAATATCGGATGCCTGCCTTTCGTCATGCAGCATTGTAAAGAGCACCGGCCCGGACCCCGCCAGGTGGACCTCGACCGCCCCAGCCCTGTGAAACTCCTCTACAAATTTGCCAAAGCCGGCGAAAGCCCCGGGCGCCACTTTTTCAAAAACGTTATACAGCGGACCCGCCTTTCTCTTATCACCACCCTCTAATATTTCTTTTACACCGGCAGAGATAGCGCCGGATGTATAGTGGCCCGGCGCTATCAGCCGGTAGAGCGCGGCTGTCTTATCGGAAGGTACAGCTAAACCAGGATTGTATAACACGAACCACGTTTGTTCGAGGTCAGGCAAAGGCCTGACCCGCTCACCCCTTCCCTCAACCTGGCAGGTACCCCCATAAATAAAAAAAGGCACATCCGAGCCAAGCCCGGCCCCGATTGCCGCCAGCTTCTCCCCGGTCAGTCCGAGCTGCCATAGCCTGTTGAGGCCGCGCAAGACGGCTGCAGCGTCGCTGCTTCCACCTCCCAACCCGGCTCCCGTGGGAATACGTTTCTCCAGCCCGATTGCCACCCCCTTATCACATCCTGTAACGTCTTTGAGCGTTTGAGCTGCCTTAAACACTATGTTGGCGTAGTCCGGAATACCCGGCAGACTGAATTTCAGTTTTATATGTCCTGCTGGTTCCAGTTCCAACAAATCGTAGAAGTCTACGGTCTGCATAATACTGACGATCTCATGATAGCCGTCACCACGCTTACCCAGCACCTCAAGAACCAGATTGACCTTGGCAAATGCCTTGAGAATCAGCACGATCCGCCTCCACAGACGATACGATAGAGGATTGACCATTCCTCCAGGGTAAGCGTCCCGGGCCGTCTGCCGGGATCTATCCCGGCCCGGTGCAATATTCTGTCTGCTTCCGCCGCTTCAACCTTCAACCCGATGGCCAGCGAATTGCGCATCTGTTTTCGCGGTGACGCGAATCCGCAATGTACCAGGTCAAGAAAACCATCGATGTCGTCAATATCCAGGGCCGGCGCCTGCAGCATATTGAATTTAACAACGGCTGAATCCACCCTGGGCACGGGGAAAAAGGAAGCTGCCGGCACTCTCAAAATGATCTCAGGATTGCTGAAAAGCCTCATGCTGACGGCCAGGAAGCCCATCCTGCCCTCGGGGGCCGTAACGTCCCTGGCCACTTCCTCCTGCATCATAATAATCATTAGTGCGGGCCTGTTGGCTGCACGTGTAAAATAGCGCAGTATAGGGGAGGTGATGTAATAGGGGATATTGGCCACAACCTTGTAGGAAAACCCTCCGACAAGGCCGCTCAAATCCTGTTTCAGGATGTCGTCGCTGACGATCTTGACATTAGGGTAAGCATGCAGCTTTTTCTCCAGCTTTAATGCCAGGCCTGCGTCAAGCTCAACTGCTATGACACGGCCGGCGCCGAGAGCAAGTTTCTGCGTCAGCGCCCCCAGGCCGGGGCCCACCTCCAGCACCACATCGTCTGCAGAGAGCGCTGCAGCATCAATGATCGCATCCCTGACAGAATCAACCACGAGGAAGTTCTGCCCGAGGCTCTTGCGTGCCTTCAGGCCGCGGCTTCCGGACCGTTTTTTAAACGTGCGATCGGGCTCATTATTTTTATTTGGCAACAGACTGCTGCCTGCCTTCAGAATTAAGGGCCGTGCACCGGTTGTCGATAGTGCCCTTCAGCTTACGCCCGCCAGCCAGCTCCAGCCAGGTAACCCTGCGTCACCCGGAGTTCACTATTTACCGCTGCTTCCTTCCGGACCTGACGGGATTCATAGCCCTCCGCCGCGCAAGACCCAACCTTCAACACCACTTAACAGTTGCAGTTCTGAACAACAAGACCTCGAGCCGGAATTCAGCCCCGCTATAGCGGATCTCGGGTACAGGGCACCGCTGGTTCCCCGCCTAGCACGGCCCAAATCAAATACTACAGTTTAGGCGCTTTCTTTTCAAGGTTATACGCCCCTGGCTATTCTTGTTATGAGGAATTCGGGCAGGCCCTCTTTTTCCATCCTGGCCTGTGTAGACTCGATATCATAAGATATCCTGTAATGGTAGATGGCCCGGTCCTCCGAGTCGAAGATGGCGTAGCTGGCGCGCGGGTTACCGTCCCTGGGCTGCCCGACACCCCCGGGATTAATAATCAGGCGTCTTTCCCCCATCTTCAATATGTCGTCATCGCCCATGTAGCCCTCGTTAACCAGTATCTCATCCTGCTCGAAGACAAACGGGACATGGGTGTGTCCAACCAGGCAATATTTGGTATCGAAGCACCTGAAATTATCGGATGCGGTAAAAGCGTGGGCGATGTATTCCCACAGAGGAAGCCTGGGACTTCCATGGACCAGCGTAAAGTCGTCCTGCACCAGTACTTCCGGCAATCCAAGTAAGAAATCCCGGTCATCACCGGTCAACCGGCCTGACGTCCAGCGGTTGGCGCGGGCAGCATCCGAGTTGAAATCACCGATATCTATTTTCCCTACCGCTGCCAGATCATGATTTCCACACACACAGACCGGATCAAGCGTCTTCAACAGGCTGATGCAGGCCGAGGGGTCAGGGCCGTAACCCACCACATCACCCAGGCACCAGACATGGCCGAAACCCCCATGGTTGTTCGCATCCTCCAAAACCGCCTGGAAAGCCTCAAGGTTGCTGTGGATATCAGCGATGACAAGGTACTTCATGGAAGCTAAATTATAACATACAGCCCACGGCCGGCCATTTGTTTTAAACGTTTTAAGCAGTGTATAGTAACAACATGACGTTGTATTATTTCGCTTATGCTTCCAATATGAGCCGCAAGCAGATGGCAGAGCGCTGCCCCGATGCCAAAGCCAAAATTGTTGCCACGCTGCCCAATTTCAAGCTCGTCTTTTCCGGCTATTCACGGTTGCGAAAAGGCGCTGTGGCTACGATCAGAGGATCACAGGGCGATAAGGTCATCGGAGCTGTTTACGAGATAAGCGAGGCGGGACTTCGCAAGCTCGACAAACATGAAAACTATCCTGTCGACTACAAGCACCTGGATGTGCGCGTTTTTACCGACGGCGGCGAGGCCTACGATGCCGTAACCTTCATCAAGGCCAGGCAGGATGAGGAAGGCAAACCATCACCTGAATACCTGGCAGTGATTCAACAGGGTTTCCGGGATTGGGGCATTATCTGAACCGGCAGGCTAATTGCCCTCGGTGATGGTGACCTCGTTCATCTTATCGCCGTTAACCAGCTTTTTCAGTACGTCCATACCCTGCGTGAGCTGGCCGAAAACCGTGTGTTTACCATTCAGGTGAGGTTGCGGCGTGTAGCAGATAAAGAACTGGCTGCCGTTGGTATTTGGCCCCGAGTTGGCCATCGACAACGAGCCGGCCTGATGTGTGCGAGAACTGAATTCATCCTGGAATTTATATCCCGGCCCGCCCGTGCCGTTGCCGCTGGGATCTCCCCCCTGTGCCATAAAATCGGGGATCACGCGGTGAAAGGTAAGCCCATTGTAAAAACCCTTGCGCGCCAGTGTAACGAAATTGTTTACCGTTACCGGGGCATCCTGGGGGTAAAGCTCAAGGACCAGGTCTCCCTTGGCTGTCTTGATTAAAGCTGTATATTTTTTGTTTACGTCAATAGTCATAGGAATTGGTGAATTGTAGCTTTTGGGAGATTGTGAGGGCATCTTAATTACTCCTGTCATAAACAACGTTAATATCAGTATTACCAGCGCCACGGCGATTATCAACGGAATCATGATGGACTTGTTTTCGTACCAGGTCATTTTTTTCACCTTGTTTTTCTTGGCTCGTTTTTTTGACATATCGACTATTTTATCCTTATTTATCTTAATATAGCTCTTTCTTTGTTATAAACAAGGTGCTGCCCTCCGGCAGCACCCAGATGTCCATTGTTCGAGAGTTTATATTCTACCAGCTTCCGAAGACCGATGTGTAGCCCAATGCCAACCGTACCAGCATGTACCCCAGAAAGATGGCGCCGGAGAGGAAGATCCACAGGCAGAGCATGCGCCAGAAAAGACCCCAGGCAAGCCCCCAGGTAGGTTTCACATCCAGTTGCCGGTGATGATGAGCATCGGGGGCTACTGCAGGTGTCACTGCCTGTTGGGGCATCGTCATACCTGTGACCATAGAAGCAGGAGCGGCAATGCCGGTTACGATAGGCATATGAGGAATCTGCCGCTGGCCACCACCCAGGTGTGCTCCGCAAGATACACAAAACTGCTGGTTGGCAGCATTCTGTGATCCGCAATTTTGGCACGTTACCATCTGCTGCATATTTCACCGCCTGAGCTTTTAACTGCATTATATACAGGGTTTTGCAGTATATCAAGGCCTCCCGGCTTTTTCTTCCTGCCCGCTCATTTCCCTGTGTTATAATCACGTCATGCGTATAGCGGAAATAGGCGAATTCGGACTTATCTCAAAGATAGCCGCCCTTGTCGATGAAAAGAGCGACAGGCAATCACCGGCCCACAGGGATTTGCTGCTGGGCATCGGCGATGACGCGGCCGCCTGGAAGATCCCGGGCGGAATCGAGCTCATCACTACCGATATCCTGGTGGAAGAGGTACACTTCGATTTCGCTTACACCGGCTGGAAAGATTTAGGCTGGAAGTCATTGGCCATCAATATCAGCGATATAAATTCCATGGGCGGTAGACCGCGTTATGCCCTGGTTTCACTGGCGCTGCCCGGCCGCGGCGAGGCGGGGGATGTGCTCGACCTGTACCGGGGGATACTGGAGATATCCAACAAATACGGAATAGCTGTGGCCGGAGGCAATATCTCCGCCTCGGATAAAGTGATTATCAATATAACCTTAACGGGGCTGGCTGAAGGCAACATGATGACCCGCACCTCGGCCCAACCGGGTGACCTGGTAGCCGTATTCGGTTTCCCCGGCCTGTCGGCAGCCGGACGCAAAGCAATCACGCAGTTTGTTAACCTGGAGGCTGATGCGGCACAGCTATTTAAAAACGCCCATCTCCGGCCTGCACAGGATTTTAATAACGGCCCGTTGCTGGCCGCCCTGGGTGTCAGGGCAGCCATCGATATCAGCGATGGCCTGACTGCCGACCTGACGCATATCTGCATGGCCAGCCGTGTTGCAGCCACCCTTCATCTGAATAATCTGCCCGTCCATCCTCTCCTGACGAGATATTTCAACCGTGAAAGCTTGAAAATGTGCCTGTCCGGCGGCGAAGATTATGACCTGCTCTTTACAGCCGCCCCGGATATAATGAAAAGGGTAATTGCCGCATTCGATCCGGCCCCCGTCGTAATAGGAGAGATAACAGCGGGTAAGCCATATGCTGTATCGTTGCTCGACGAAAAAGGAAAAGCCGTACACATCGATTTCAGCGGCTGGGACCATTACAAACATCCTGATTGACCGTTGACATGAATAGTCTCACCGTTACCACCTACAGCCCTGAACAGACCCGCACGCTTGGCGGGCTTATCGGAGGACTGGCGCGGGGCAATGACCTTTACCTTTTGAAAGGAAACCTGGGGACAGGCAAAACCCACCTGGTTCAGGGTATTGCCTTCGGATTGGGCATCAAGGAGTACGCCTGCAGTCCTTCATTTATGATAGCCCGTGAATACCATGGCAGGCTGACGCTGTATCACCTCGACTTATATCGTCTCGACCACATCGAGGAGATAATCCATCTCGGCCTGGACGAATATTTTCGCGCCGATGCGGTCTGTGCAATCGAATGGGCTGACAGGGGAAGCGAGGTGTTGCCACAGGACAACCTTACCATTGAACTTGAGCACCTGCCAGGAGACACCCGGAATATCATTTTCCTGCCGCAGGGAAAACGTTATGTCGAACTGGCCGGTGAAATCTCGGGTGCGCTGGCAAAGGACAGAGAGCTGACATGGAAATCGCAATAGATACGTCCACAGGTTGGGGCGGAATCGCCCTGTCACAGGATGGAAACCTGCTGGCTGAGCTTACCTGGAAACCGGGGCAAAACCACACATCAGAACTCTTCCCAAATATCGAGAGGCTGCTGCAAACGGCAAAAACGGATATCAAGTCACTGTCTGCCGTGTTCGTTGCCATCGGTCCGGGCAGCTTCAACGGACTTCGCGCAGGCATCAGCGCAGCCAAAGGCCTGGCGTTTTCCCTCAACGTGCCGCTGGTGGGGATTAGCACGCTTGAGGCAGAGGCTCTGCCCTTCGCCTTTACCGGGTTGCCGCTGTGCCCCATCCATGATGCGGGCAGGGGAGAGATTGCCACAGCGCTTTACTCTCGTGCCGGCGACTGGCAGCAGCTAAAAGAGGCGTACCTCACTAATATCCAGGCTCTTTGTGAAAGTATCAATGCAAAGACTTTGTTTTGTGGTGAGATCCCGCCCACGGCGATAGACCATATCCTCACTTCCCTGGAGGAAAATGCCGTGATCCCCGAGTGGGAACAGCGGCTCAGGCGACCGGGGAATATCTCTTATCTTGGCTGGCAAAAGCTGAAATCAGGGCTTAGCCATAGCCTGACAACACTGCAACCTATTTACCTCAGACAACCACCCATAACGCAGCGTAAAAAGAAATACTGACAGCCGGCTGTGGTCAATATGTCCCGGTTATATGCATTAGTGTCAGTATCACCGAACCGAAGGAAGACACCAGCCAGTTCAACACGTTGGATGCATCCAGCAAATCATTCAGCCAGGGAAGCACCGGGTACATATCAAGGAGTATCACCATCAGCACCAGCCCCAGCGCCGAGTTTAGTAAAGCGAAAATCCCTCCCAGCGCATTCCAGACACATCCGCCGTTCCAGATATTGTCCAGCATGTGGCGGGGCAACAGCAAAACCAGGTGCATGATGATGCTTATGACGCCCATGGTTACCAGGAAGCTGAGCAGGGCCCGCCACAAATAGTCCGGAGCAAAACTCATCCATCCCAAAACATAAAATATAAAGGTCCCGGTAAAAGACAGCGCTATGACAAAGGCCAGCAATCCCAACATCCCCTTGACTGCTCCTTTCTTCAAGCCTCCCAGGAAGCTGAAAACCAGGATTAAAACTACGAGGATGTCAATAATTATGCCGGCATAAGTTGGAACTACCATTTTCTTAATTCCTTTGCAAAATCGATTTATAGTTTATAGGATTGGGCCGGCAACAACAATCTCCGTATATTTGCAATTATGTTATCCCTGACAGAGTATCTATGATTTCGGCCAGGTTCCGCCCGCGCTATACCTCGGGGCAATGGCAAAATAACCGTTTAAAAGGTAAAATTAATACCCGCTTACAGGTAATAAATGTAGCTTGGAGAAGAAATGGAAAAGACACTTATTTTAGTCAAACCCGATGGTGTGCAGCGATGCCTGGCCGGGGAAATATTGTCCAGGCTGGAGAGGCGCGGCCTCAAAATAGTGGCGCTGAAGATGCTGCGTATGGACAGGGCATTGGCCGAGCGGCATTATGCCGTTCACAAAGAAAAACCTTTCTTTAACGACCTGGTTAATTTCATCACGTCCGGCCCCATAATAGCAGCCGTGCTGGAGGGGGAGAAAGCAGTTGAATCAACCAGGCAAACCATGGGAGCTACAGATCCTAAAAAAGCTGCCCCAGGCACAATCAGGGCTGACCTGGGAATAAACATGGAGCACAATCTCATCCACGGTTCGGACTCCCCCGAAAATGCAGCAATGGAAATCGCCACCTTCTTCAGGCCGGAGGAGATACTCGGCTATACAAGGGACGTAGACAAATGGCTCACTGGATAGTTAATATGCGTATAGCCTTATCGTATACACTTTCCAGGTCGTAGAAATGCCGCAGCTCTTTTGAGAATATGTGTATGACCGCGCCGAGGTAATCCATCAGTATCCAGCCGGATTCAGCATCACCCTCACTGCGGTAGAGCAAAGCGGATTCTTTCTTGAGCGAATCCGCTATCTCGTGGTGGATGGCATCCACCTGCCGGTCGCTGTCGCCGCTGCAGATTACAATATAGTCCGTAAAGGAACAGGCCTGCCTCATATCCAGCAACACGACATCCTCGGCCTGTTTATCCGAGGCTAACTCGACTGCCCTGCGGGCTATTTCCAGTGGTTCCAGTTTTTACTCCCTTTTAGTACTAAAGTACCCTTTTGTATCTGTTTATACTTGATTATAGCATAGGTTTGATGTCCCCGGTAGCGATAACAGAGTACACCCGGACGATCCTGTCTGAATGACTACCGCATACGTTTGGGTCTGCCGGATGGTCGGGGTTGACTTTTTCTCTGGAATTGTCATAATTAAATCAGGCTAACTGCCTTGATCAATCAGATGCTGTGTCAACATGGATGCAAGCGCAAAATATGTTGGCTCTCGATAACCGTAGAAATAATAAATGAAATATCAACGGAGGTTGATAGATAATGGCACAGCAAATTAAGGCGGACAAGGACTACACCCTTGTAACGCAGATAATGCAGGTCGCAGATATATTCGTGAAAGTTAGAGAGAGGGAATTACTCCCTCAGAACCTATCGGCAACTTCAGCAGCGATCCTGTTTCTTGTAGAAGCTATGGGCAAGGACGTCACGCCTGCCAAGATCTCCCGCATGCTGCTGCGCGAGCCCCATTCCATATCAGGCATACTTATGCGGATGGAAAAACAGGGCCTGATAAAACGCACCAAGAACATGGAGCGCAAGAACCTCATCCGCATCACACTGACTGCCAAGGGAGAGAACGCCCTGAAGCAGGCAATGAAGAAAGACGGGACCAAGCATGTTCTCTCGAAGCTCACAGCAGAGCAACAGAGACAGCTCAAGTCCACTCTGACTGCGTTAAAAGAGGCAGGCATGAAAGAGCTGCACCTTAGTCCCAAGGCTCTTCCCTGGCCTTGATTCCAGATCGATTGACAGTGCGGGCACCCGCGCCGTATCAGCTACGGCCGGGTGTTTTGCAATACTCGCAGGCCGGGAATTGACAATCGTCATTATTACCGTTCTTATACGATTTGTCCTTTATCATCCCCGTGCCATTTGCTATAATTAGCTCACTGTCTCTAATAAGGTAATATATGAAAGCACGTTGGTGGCAAGGTAGCCTTCTCTACCTACTCATTCTGGTGGCGCTGCTCGCTCTGGCATTCAGCTTCTTCCCCATCAATAAGGGACCCAAGGAAGTCGATTTCTATACATTCATCGACAATGCCAAGAACGGCCAGGTCGCGACTATCCAGCAGGACGGCAACTCCATTATAGGGCTTAAGGACGATAAGCCCGTGGTCAAGGCTGCATACGTGGGCAGCACCAAGGAGCTGATGGATAGCCTCAAGGAAGCCGGTGTCAAGCTGGGGGATGACGGGATCAAGTTCGAGGTAAAGACCGGCGGTTTCGACTGGGGCAGCATCATGTTGAGCTTCCTGCCGCTTGTTCTCTTCGGTGCCCTGCTGTTCTTTCTTTTCCGCTCAGCGCGCGGCGCTAATACACAGGCCTTCAATTTCGGCAAAAGCCGGGCCCGGCTGGCATCAGGCGACAAGCCTACAGTCACATTTGAGGACGTCGCCGGTATCGACGAATCGAAAGGTGAACTTCAGGAAGTGGTGGAATTCCTCAAATCACCACAGAAATTCCTGGCACTGGGCGCCCGTATTCCCCGGGGCCTGCTGCTGGTAGGCCCTCCGGGTTGCGGTAAAACGCTGGTCGCCAAGGCCACTGCCGGCGAGGCCGGAGTACCCTTTTTCTCCATCAGCGGCAGTGAATTTGTCGAGATGTTTGTCGGCGTGGGCGCTTCCCGCGTACGTGACCTCTTCGACCAGGCCAAGCGCAATTCACCCTGCATCGTATTCGTGGACGAGATCGACGCCGTGGGCCGACACAGGGGTGCGGGCCTGGGCGGCGGTCACGATGAGCGCGAGCAAACGCTTAACCAGATCCTGGTGGAGATGGATGGTTTTGACAGCAATACCGGCGTTATCGTACTGGCCGCCACTAACCGGCCCGATATTCTCGATCCGGCCCTGCTCAGGCCGGGCAGATTCGACCGCCATATTGTTATAGACCAGCCGGACATCAACGGCCGCAAGGCCATATTGACAGTCCATGCCAAGGGCAAACCCCTGGCAGAGGAAGCCAATCTCGATGTGATTGCGAGGCAGACGCCGGGTTTCAGCGGCGCCGACCTCGCTAACCTGATAAATGAGGCAGCCATCCTGGCAGCGAGGCGAAACCGCAAAGACGTGGGGCAAAAAGAGCTGGAAGATTCCATCGACCGCGTCATCGCCGGACCCGAGAAAAAGGGTCGCGTCATAACCAAAAAGGAGCGGGAAATAATTGCCTACCATGAGACCGGGCATGCGCTGGCGGCCAAGATGCTGCCCAACGCCGACCCGGTGCACAAGATATCGATAGTGGCCAGAGGCATGATGGGCGGCTGGACCAGGTTTCTGCCGAGCGAGGAGCGACACCTGGAAACGTACGACCGGTTCAAAGACATGATGATCATCAGCCTGGCAGGGAGAGCAGCCGAACAGATTTCGCTGCACGAATTGACTACCGGCGCGCAGAATGACCTTGAAAAGGTCACTTTAATCGCCCGCCGAATGATCACTGAATTCGGTATGAGCCAGAGATTGGGCCCGCGCACCTTCGGCAAGAGGGAAGAGATGATCTTCCTGGGCAAGGAGATACACGAGCAGCAGAACTACAGCGATAAGGTGGCACAGGAGATCGACGAAGAAGTCGAAGGCCTTGTTAAGGAAGCCTATACCAGGGCCTTTGAGATTATAACTGACAACAAGCAACGCCTGAAGTATATCGCCGAATACCTTATGGAAAAAGAAACAATAGACGATACTACTTTCGACAAGCTGCTAAACGACCCGATCCCGGAACCCGGCCTGGAAGCTGCGCCGGCATCATAATACCGTCTACCTGTTCCTCTCTATAACAAATTCCACCAGCGCCTTTAAAGACCCACGCGCGTCGCAATCCGGCAGAATATCAAGAGAAAGGCTGGCTTTACAGGAAAATCCCTGCGCGATGGACCTGCACTCATCAATGATACCGGACCCACGTACTTTTTCCACGGCTGCAGGCACCAGGTCCTTGCGGTGGTTAGCAATAATCTCCTGGATGATGCGGTCCTGCGGATATTTCTCCGCATAAAGGATGGACGGCAGCGTGGATGCACCTTCACCAAGGTCCGAACCGACAGGCTTCCCCAGCGCTGAAGGATCTCCTACAAAATCGAGGATATCATCTATGATCTGGAAGGCCAGTCCGAAATTAAGCGCGTAGTCCTTGAGCGCCCGCACCTGATCCTCGGGGCAACCGCTCAGCACCGATCCGCACTCTGAAGCCATAACAAAAAGACAGGCGGTCTTGTCGCTGATCCATTTATAGTAGTTGTCCCTGGCGCCGGCGATGTCGAAGGTATGGCTACCCTCCCTGAGCTCGCCACCCGAGATTGTCATGAGTGTCTCGGTGAAACGCCTGATGACCCGCAGGTTCTCGGTGGTCTGGGCCAGGCTGCCTGCCATGGAAAACAAATAGTCTCCCAGTAGAAGAGCACTGTTCTGTCCCCAGGTGCGGTAAACGGCCGGCTTGCCATGGCGCATATCAGCTTTGTCGATGATATCGTCATGCACCAGTGTGCCGATGTGAAGCACCTCCACGGCCGTCGCCATGGGGACAAGCAATTCGAGATCATAGTGATAAAATTTGCTGCAAAGCAGCGTGAGTGCCGGCCTTACCCTTTTACCAACGTTAAGCAGGGCGTATTGCAGCAATTGCGATAATAACGGTATGTCGTTTCCGGCTATCACATCCAGTTTTGATTCTACGAGATCAAGGCCGGGCTTAACCGGGGAATAAATCTGCTCAAGGTTCATGCCGTCTCGCTGCTCCCCAACCGCGCCATCTCTTCGTCAACCAGACTGTCTTCCAATTTGATAAACAGCGCCTGAGGTTGCGGCAGGGCTTTACCCGGAACAGGTATTTGCAGGTCCCAGCCTGCGTCCCGTATATCTCCCTCAAAGCCCAGGTAAGCATGGAGTTTCTGCGAAGTGAACGGCAGGAAAGGATACATTATAGTTTTCAACGCAGATATAGCGGCAATAGCCGTGTATACCGATCTCCCGGCCGCCTGGCGGTCCTGCTTGATCATCTTCCACGGCGCTGTGTCGTCGAGAAAGCGATTGACATCCTGTGCCAGGGCCATGGCGATTTTGAGCGCCTCCTTGAAATGGCAGCGGTCAAGCTGGTTGCCTACCTGTTCAAACGTAGCGCGGGCTTTCTGCAGAAGAGCGTTGCCGGCCTCATCCATATCGCCCGGATCGGGCACACAGGCATCGAAATTCCGGTGGTTGAAAGACAGCACGCGGTGCACGAGGTTCCCGTAGGTCGCCACCAGCTCGTCGTTATTCTTGCGCAGGAACTCATGCCAGGAGAAATCCATGTCGCCTGTCTCCGGCATGCTGATCGAAAGATAGTAGCGCAGTGAATCCGGATCATAGCGTTTCAGGAAATCAGGCACCCATACAGCCCAGTTGCGGCTGGTGGACAGCTTCTTTCCCTCTATAGTAAGGAATTCGTTGGCAGGGACATCGTAAGGTAAACTGAGGCCGCCGTAGCCCATCAGCATGGCGGGCCAGATAATTGTGTGGAACGGTATATTATCTTTACCGATGAAATAATAGGCCTTGTTCTGTCCCGTCCAGAAAGGCTTCCAGGCATCGTTATCGCCCTGCAGCGCAGCCCACTCGCGGCTGGCCGACAGATACCCGATAACCGCCTCAAACCAAACGTAAATTCGCTTCTTTTCAAATCCAGGTTGGGGCACTGTGACCCCCCACTCGATATCGCGGGTTATGGCCCTGTCCTTGAGGCCCCCCTCTAAGAACCCCAGCGTGAAATTCTGGACGTTCTGGCGCCAGTAATCTTTGTCGACGACCCATTTCCTGAGCTGCTCCTCGAATGCACTCAGCTTGAGAAAGAAATGCTCCGAGTTCTCGAACCTGGGTGTCGACGAGCAAGTGCGGCAGCGCACATCTATAAGGTCGCTGGGATTCAGAGTGCGGCCGCAATTATCGCACTGATCGCCCCGGGCAGCATTGAAATTGCAGTTGGGACAGGTGCCCTCGACATAGCGGTCCGGCAGAGAGCGCTTGCATTGGGGGCAATATGCCTGCGGCATGGAGCCTTTATAGATATAACCTTTTTTAAGCAGCGTGAGGAAGATATCGTGCGTAACCGCCGCATGGTTGGCCGTATCTGTATTGGTGAAGAGGTCAAACGAGATGCCCAGCTTCTCCCAGCTTTCCAGGAATTCATTGTGATACCGTGTAGCCAACTTTGCTGGAGAAATGCCCTCCTGCTCGGCGCGCAGGGTTATAGGTGTACCATGCTCATCGCTTCCTGAGACCATGAGCACCCTGTTGCCGCGCAGACGCTGATAGCGTGCAAAGATATCCGCCGGCAGATAGGCCCCGGCAATATGCCCGAGGTGCAAAGGGCCGTTGGCATACGGCCACGCTACAGCAACCAGAATATTTTCAGACACTGAATAATCTCCCGTTTCTATTAGTGTTATTTAAGGGTTTTCGAAGGGAAGAGAGTGAATACCTTATCTCCCTTTTCCTTTTTATCCATACCGGCCTTGCGCTTCTCGCAGCAATCCTTGCAGAACCGCAACTCTTTACACGTCTGCGCCGACTTTTTATATTCAATTACGCAACCAAGGTTCTTCTTTCTGAAAGCCTCGCCGCCCTTCTTCTTGTAGCAGGCCGGGCAATAGCATTTCTCTGTATCCCCATCGATGACAAAGAGGTACTCGTCGCCTCCCTCTATCCTGTTGCCGCAATCAGAGCAGTCCATGTCATCTATATAAACGACTTCTTCCTTGAGCTTGTCCGAAGGCTTCTCATCGATTGCTAGGTATACTTCTCCATGATGTATGGTGCTGTCACATCCGTTGCATTTGGCCGGCCCGATGGAAATTGCACCCCTGCGAAATCTTTCCTGCATGTTTATTCCCCCGTATTAATTTTATCCCTTGCCTTGCGCAAGGATTTTTTTATATCCCCGGTACCCTGTATCACAATCGTAAATTCGCCCCTCGGCTTCTGAAAATGCTTCACAGCCTCGCTCAGCGAACCCCGGTAAATCTCCTCGTGTAGCTTGGTCATCTCCCGGCACACTGTAACGCTGCGGTCGCCCAGTGTTTCCAGCATGGCCGATAAAGAATCTGCCACCCTGTACGGCGACTCGAAACATACAATTGTACGTGGCTCGGAGCTAACCGACCCAAGCAACCGCCTTTTCTCCCCTTTCTTGCGCGGTAAAAATCCCAGGTAAATGAACTGGTCGGCAGGCAGGCCGGAGGCAGCCATTGCAGTGGTCACCGCCGAAGGGCCCGGCAACACCACCACCTGAAAACCTTTATCAATCGCCCCTTTAATCAGTTCGTAGCCCGGATCGCTGATCCCCGGCATTCCGGCTTCCGAGATGAGGGCGATGTCCTGTTCCTCCAACATCTCAAGCAGGATAGGCATTTTATTCTTTTTATTATGCTCGAAATAGCTGGTTAACCTTGTCTTAATATCATACCTGTTAAGCAGCTTGCGCGATGTGCGGGTATCTTCGGCAGCTATCAACTGCACCTCTCCCAGCACACGCAGGGCACGCAACGTGATATCTTCAAGGTTACCAATGGGCGTGGCTACGACATACAAGACAGGCACAATTACGCACTAATTATAGCCCAGTTTACACTCGCGAGTAAACTTTATGTTCGCCAACAGTACTATTTAAAAGCTCCGGGTATACTGTTAAGCTTGACGTGAGACAGCCCATTTTGATATAGTTTCCGCTAATCACCCCCGAGGCCTGATATGTCAGTACCTAAGTTCAAAGAGCTCGAACGAGCATACGGTTTCGATGAAGTGGCAATAGTGCCAGGTGACGTCACGGTCAATCCCGACCAGACCAACATCGAATTCAAGATCCGCGACATCACTTTCGCCATCCCGATAGTGGCTGCCGCCATGGACGCTGCAGTGGATCCCGATTTCGCAATACTCTTCAATAAGGCCGGCGGGCTGCCCATACTCAACTTGGATGGAATTCAGGTGAGGTATGATGACCCACGGGCCATATTAGACGAGATAATCAACGCGCCCCAGGGCGAGGTCACAGCCCTGATGCAGAAGATTTACAGCCAGCCCATCAAGGATTCACTGATAACCCAGCGTATCCAGAAAATAAAGAAAGCCGGCGCCGTTTGCGCCGTATCCATGATACCGGCAACTACCAAGAAACTGGCTCCCCTGGCTGAGGAGGCCGGCGCCGATATCATCGTAGTGCAGACCACCGTAACCACTGCGCGACATATATCCAAGAGCTACCGCGGCCTGAGCTTCTCCGATCTATGCAAGCAACTACGCATACCGGTCATGGTCGGCAACGCTGTGACCTACGGTGCGGCGCTTGAATTGATGCGAACCGGCATCGACGGCCTTCTGGTAGGTATAGGACCGGGCGCGGCCTGCACTACACGCGAGGTACTGGGCGTGGGCGTGCCCCAGGTAACCGCAACCATTGACTGCGCCGCAGCGCGCGACGTCTACTTCAAGGAGACGGGCCGCTACGTCTCAATTATCACCGACGGCGGTATACGAATCGGCAGCGATATGTGCAAAGCATTTGTATCAGGCGCTGATGCCGTGGTCTTCGGCTCAATACTTACCCGCGCCCAAGAAGCCCCTGGCAAAGGGTACCACTGGGGGATGTCACAACCTTCAGCCACTCTACCACGAGGCACGCGCATTAAGACAGGCGTTAAGGGCTCATTGGAAAAGCTGCTCTTTGGGCCAAGCCATGTTACCGATGGGACGGAAAACTATGTCGGAGCCCTGCGCAATGCCATGGGAGTATGCGGGGCACTCAGCATTAAAGAATTTCAGAAGGTTAAAATGGTGATCGCGCCCTCTATCAAAACCGAGGGCAAATATTTCCAGGCAACTCAACAAAGCTGCTGACTCTTCATAATCCCCCGGCCGATATCCAGTGTAACAGCGGGCTGATCTTATATTTTACGTGCAAGGAAGACTGTGACTATAGATGTGGTCACACTGATTAAACCCACAATAAGAAAAACAGTGGAAATACCGGCCATGTCCATGAAAATGCCGTATACAGGCTGAAGCAGGCTTTGCCCCTGTTGCCCAATACCGAAATAAATGCCAAAGACAATCCCGTGTTTGCTAGGCGGTGTCCTCGACATCAAATACGTTTGAACCGCGGTTTCCCTCATCGTCCATAGGATCCCGATAACGATCATCACCACGGCCAGGACAGGGAAATAGTTGACTGTGGTGAAGAGCAACATGGCCGGGCCCAGGGTTATCAGTGAAAGCAGTACCGTACGCTTGTTGCCCCACCTGTCCGAAAGCCATCCGCCCATCAGGCTTCCAAATATGCAGGACGCTCTCAGTATGCTTGTCCACAATGCGGCCATTGTGCTGGTCATGCTGTAATGGTCCACGAGATAAAGGGGGATAAACGGCAGCAGGGAGCCGGACGTAAATGTGACAATGACCACCAGGATGATAACCGTGGATACTGATTTGAGCGCCTGCCAGAGCGTCGGCGACTTAGTGTCTGCGCCAGGCTTTTGACCGTTATCAAATGTGATTTTTGTTTCGCGCGGAATACTGGGTTCAATTTTCCTGAGCCAGATTGCGACACTCAGTGACGCGATCATCGCCGGCAAAGAAAGTATCAGGAAGGACATGTGCCAGTTAAGCGTTGCGGCGATAGCTGTACCGATAAAAGGGCCGATGCCGAAGCCTATGGCGCCGCCTATCATGTGGAGCCCGATGGCCTTGCCGCGCCTGTCCTCGAACATGCTGCTTATGGCGGGCACGGCCGCCGGATGGTATGCGCCGGCGAAAATCCCCATTGAGATCATCGCTATCAGCAGACTGTCGTAAGACGGCATCAGGCCCGCTGCAAAACCGCTGATTCCCACGCCGGCCAAACCCAGTGCTATCGATATCCACCTGCGCCTGATGCGGTCGCCGATCCATCCACCCAGTATCTGCGAAAGTCCCGAGGTGACACTGTAAGCGGAAACCAACAACCCCGCCTGGAAATAGTTCAGCGCCATATCCTGCCGGATAAACGGCAGAAGGGTAATAAGCAGGCCGGTGGTCAGATCCTGGCTGAAATGTGTAAAACAGAAGAAGAGGCTGGTACCTCCACCCCATTGGTTGACCTGATTTTTAAGTGTATCGAACAGTTTTACATGCACCGGGTGACTCCCTGAAAAACTCCTGATAGGCGCAGGACCTGTATTAAGTCAGGTTTGCCTGTGCCTGCTCATAGAAGTACAGACACCACGTACCAGATACCGAAACCTATCAAAACCAGGGCGCAGATGCTGAACACCATTTTCTGCACTTTCGGGGTCCACAGGTGTCTGGTACGAAATACAGTCATTGAAACAACCTGGTCCCAGGCAATGTCACAGGTAAGATGGACAATCGTGAACAGAACCAATCCGGTAATCCCGAAGGTGATGGCTCCGGTTATCAGCGCCACGCCTATTGTTGCCCACCACAGGAAAACGTAAGGGTTGCCGCCCGTCATCACTATCCCTGTCACCAGTGGGCTATATGGCATAACAGCTGCTCCTTCCACCGGTTTTTTAAAGGTGAAGAAAATCAGCAGTCCCATCACTATCAGCAAAACGCCGCCGGCCAGGCCGGTTACAACTTTAACAACCGGATCATCAAGGTATGAGGCAAATCCGAAGAAAACCAGCGCTATTATGGGTATCTCAACAATGCCATGGCCGATGCCGATCATCACCCCGGCATTCTTATCGCTATACCCCTTGGCGATGGTAGCTGCCGTCAACGGTCCGGGCAGCATCACACCGGAGAGTGAGATGCCGGCCGCGGACAGCAGGAATAACCACAGGTTCTGCGTCATATGGATTTATCTTCTCAGAGGCACAGTTATGGGAAACAATCACAATCAGTCATCGTCATCATCATCCCCACCATCGCCTTCGTCCTCTTTGGGCGCAGGCGCAAGGCCCATCCTGGGCACGATGGCGATGCCTTTCTTATCCTTCTTTTTCTCAGGTTTGGGCAGAGCAAGTATTTCATCGATAAGCGATCCTATCTCCGCCGCGCTTGAACCGGCGGGCAGGACCAGGCACTTAACGCCGGCTTCGCGCAACGCTGTCAGTTCGGCCATAGTGAGGCCGGCTCCGACCAGCGCCAGTATGGGCTGGCCGCTGAAATCGGCTGCCCTGCGGCAGTGCATCAGGGTCTCCACAGTCAGCGCAGGGACCCGCAGGTCCACCATGACAGCCTCAATGCCGGGATGCAGTCCGTTTACCGCACGCAGCAGACCAGCCTCGATAGAAGTATCCAGCCTCAGCACCTTGCCAACCGATACCGGTTCATTGCCGGCCAATGACTTGACCGGCAGGTTCATATCAAACACTACAAAATCGATATCGCTGCCTTCCGGCTTGGCTCCTGTACCGGTTTTTCCTCCACCCAACACCAGGCCTACGGGCATATCTACCTTTGTTTTCAGGTATTTTATAAGAGCAGCCCCGGTCAGTCCGGCGGGGTCGAGTATGCCGGCACAGGCGCCGGTTGTGGCGACTTCCTTTAACTCGTCCTCCGGTTTACCGGCCAACTCAACGGCAACCAGCATCGATACGGGCTTATCCCCACTTCCCCTTGCATTAAAGCCCATGGCGGGGGTCGCAGACTTATTCAGATTATCTAATTTATCGATGAACTTACTCATATGCTACCGCTCTCCTTGGCTATAATATAAATATATTATCTCATGGAAAGGCACAAATAATCTTTACAGGCAGTGAGGTCTTGTTACCATAGGGGAGGTATATCTATGGAAATCACTTTACCCATGCTCGGCCACGTCTGCATCTGGCCCGGCTGAGGGAAAATGGAGACCGGCTCGTATTCCTGCCCGACCTCCACCCTGACTACTTTGTCCGCATAGAAGCCCTGCGCAGATGAAGTGGCGTCTATGTACATGAGGCCCCTGTCCGTAGTCTCAAAGGCATTGAACGAGTGATTGGTGTTGCCTTCCGTCATGCCGGCCGGCCGGAGTGCGATGGCAACGATGGCCGCCCTGATGCCCGCCGCTTCGGCATTGTTATGCAGCATTTCGGCGAAATCACCGCAGGTGAATTTCCCCGTCACATAGGCACGGCGGTCAGTCTGGTCAGACTGAAGGAAAGCCTTCAGTTCGGCCCAACTGGGATTGGTTGCTGACGGATTGTTGCGTAGCACGATATAGTGGTCATCCGCGCCCACCATAACCGCCCCCTGGTAAAAAACGTAAGATTCGTTTGCATTCAGTCTCGGCAGCATGTTGGAAGGAAAGCCCGGTGGAAAACCGCCGGGGTTAGCATCCGGGCTGGCGGGCAGGCTGGCTACCTTGACCATCGGCACGACATTGATGATAACGGAGCTTACGACGGCACTATTTTTGCTGACCGCCGTAAGGTTGTAGGCTGTTATAGATGAAGGCGTGACACTGATACTGCCGCTTGCGGCCACCTGTCCCACCCCTTGATCGATCACAACCGTGTCAGCGTCAGCGACATCCCAGCGCAGGGTCGCGCTTGTGCCGTTTTCTATCTTGGATTTGTCAGCCCTGAAAAAAAGCACGCTCGGGCTTGCGGCCTGGGTAGCCGGAGAGGCGGACGGGGGCGCCGAAAAAAGCAGCGCAGCCGAGTACGCGCACAGACCGAATATGATGATGACGGCAAAGCCGGCTATTAGTTTGATCTTCATGTCCCTATATAGTGATCAGCCTTACATAAACAGTATAGCTTCAGCCGGTTTTACAGGCAATTTGAATCGATTATAATTACTTCTACCCGGTATTTAAATTTGATACGCGGCTGGAGGATTAATAAGATGGACAAGCAGCTGAAAATCGTCATAATCGGCGGCGGCGCCTGCGGGCCCAAGACCGCAGCCCGCGCCCGCAGGTTGGATGCCGCGGCCCAAATAACCATGGTGCAGGATGAGGAGCTGATATCCTACGCCGGGTGCGGATTGCCCTATTATATTTCCGACGTCGTCAGATCCCGCAACGCCCTGCTGGTACGCGATGCGGCCGCCTTCAAAAAGATCAGCAATGTGGACGTGCTGACCGGTACCAGGGTCGACCGAATCGACCGGCAGGGGCACAGGATCGACGTAACGTCGCTGGCCGATAGCCGTCACTACTCAATTGATTACGACAAGCTTGTGATCGCCACCGGCGCCAGTCCCGTCGTGCCACCCATCAAGGGCATCAACCTGAAAGGTGTGCACGTGTTGAAACGCGTTCCCGATGCCGATGAAATAAGGGACCTTATCAAAGGATCGGTATCGAAAAAAGCCGTTGTAGTGGGGGCCGGCCTGATCGGAGTTGAGATGGTTGAGGCGTTGTCCGAACGCGGGCTGGAGGTCACTGTGGTTGAGGCGCTGGACAAAGTACTGCCTGGCATTTTGGATGAGGAGATCTCAGACCTGCTGGCCGACCACATTAAAAGCAAGGGTGTCACTTTAAAACTGGGGCAGAAGGTCATGGAATTCGCGTCGTCGGGAGACAGAGTGGACCATGCCGTCACTGATAAAGAGACCATTGAAGGAGACGTGATCATTTTCGCCATCGGTGTACGCCCGGATTCGAAGCTGGCAAAGGAAGCGGGACTGGAGATCGGCCCGTTCGGCGACATAGTTGTCAACGAGTACCTGCAGACCAGCGACCCCGACATCTACTCAGGCGGCGATTGCGTGGCCAATGTCAGCATCATCACCGGCAAAAAGATGTTCGTGCCCCTGGGCTCTACTGCCAACAAACACGGGCACGTAATTGCGGCCAATATTACGGGTGGAAGTGAGAAATTCCCGGGCATCGTCAGCACCGCCTGCGTAAAGGTATTTGACTTCAACACCGGGCGCGTCGGACTGGGGGAGAAACAGGCCCTTGAGGCCGGATTCGAGACAGTCACAGCCCTCGTGCCCAATCCTGATAAGCCGATGTACTACCCCGGAAACAAAGAGGTCATCATCAAGCTAATCGTGGATAAAAAGACCCGCCGCATACTGGGCGGACAGGGCACAGGGCCGGGCGATGTGATAAAGCGCATCGATGTCCTTGCCACCGGCATTACAACGGGCATAACGGTGGATACTCTGGCCGACCTGGACCTGGCCTACGCCCCGCCCTATAACACCGCCCTGGATGTTCTCCATCATGCTGCCAACCTCATTCGCAATAAGCTGGAGGGGAGGACGGAAGGCATCAGCCCCCGCGCGGTAAAAAAAAAGATAGCTAATGAAGATGATTTTACGCTGCTCGATGTGAGGAGCAAATTTGAGAACGACAACACCTGGCTGGAAGCTCCTCAGTTACAACTATTACCCCAGCCGAAATTGCACAATGAGATGAATAAGCTCGACAAGAATAAGGAGACCGTGGTCGTATGCCGGCGTGGCGGGCGCGCCTACCAGGCCTGCTGCACGCTGAAAAACGCCGGTTTCTCGGATGTAAAGTTCGTGGAGGGCAGCCTGACCTGCTGGGGAGCAGATGGTGTGTGCGGCGAGCAGGTGCTCTGAACATGTATAATAGCTGTTAAACCGACCTGACACTCATACCGATATGACAGCTGATGCTTCACAATTACGGCGCAGGGCAGCGGGAAGCGGGTTCACCCTTTGCGAGGCGATAATCCGCTCCTTCTCCCGGTTATCGCTCAAAGAAGGTGATCCCTGGCGTACCCTGCTGGCGGTCTCCGCAAACTCCCGGGCCGTGGTCGAGGCAGCCCTGGTTGCAGCAAAAGAGGCGGACTGCCCCATATTTTTCGCAGCCACGCTCAACCAGGTTGATCCTGACGGGGGCTATACCGGTTGGAATCACGCGCGCTTCGCCGCCCTGGTGCGGCAAACCACCGGGAAAACGGGCTTCAAAGGCCCTGTGCTGCTCGGGGTTGATCATGCCGGGCCATGGTTGCGTGACAGGCACACTAGTGAGAAATGGACCTACCTGCGCAGCATGAACGCAGTCAAACGGTCACTAGAGTCCGCTATTGCGGCAGGTTTCGACCTGCTCCACATCGACCCCACCGTCGACCGCGATTTGCCGCCCGGCCATACGCTTCAACTTAGCACGGTCATAGAGAGGACCGTACAACTGATAAAGCACTGCGAGTCTTTCCGCATAAGACACGGTTTACCCCCCATCGCCTATGAGGTAGGTACCGAGGAGGTCAAAGGCGGCCTGGCCGACGAGGACATGTTCGGCAGTTTTCTCTCCGGGTTGCGCAAAAGGATGACCGAAGAGGGATTGGGCCGGGCATGGCCGTGTTTTATCGTGGGCAAGGTGGGAACAGACCTGGATACCACGATATTCAGCCCGCAGGTAGCGCTGGAGCTCTACGACATCGCCTGCGGCTACGGCATGGTGCTCAAAGGGCATTACACGGACAACGTTGAAAATCCATCTGCCTATCCCGTCAGTAAAATGGGCGGCGCCAACGTCGGCCCCGAGTTTACAGAAGTCGAATGCGATGCCCTTTTTGAACTCGAATCAAGGGAAGTGTCTGCCCCGGTAAGGAGCGCCAGCAGGCATTCACAGTTCAGAGCATCACTTACGCAGGCAGTGGTCCGTTCCGGCCGCTGGCAGAAATGGCTGCACCCGGGGGAAGCCGGGAAACTGTTCGACGAACTGCCCGCCGACAGGCAAAACTGGCTGCTCAAGACAGGCGCACGCTATATCTGGACGGACAGGACTGTAATGGAGGCCCGCGAACGCTTGTATACAAACCTGGAGACAGACGGTTTTAGCCCTCACGGATACGTAGTGGAGCGTATTTCTCAGCAGATATTGAAATACTGCCGTGCTTTCAACCTTTATGGCACGATACCCGTCCTTGAAGCTGAGTTCTCCAGGCGCAACCGTCTGCCTTTCTGGGATGAGGGACAGGTGCTGGCCGCGGGAGAGATGATAGTCGAGCTAATGCGTCCCACAGTGGGGCAACCGCTGGACGTGGCGGGGGAATTCAGGGGGCCTTATGCCAGCGGTGCACCGGCCATATTTGGGGATGCCTCGGCCAGGATCGGGAAACGCACCGGCTTTGTCGGATCGACAGGACGTGACGGCTTCGGCCGGCTTTTAAGAGAGCGCTTTTCCCGTGACGGATTGGACAGCAGGCTGATAAAGTCTGTCAGCCATAAATCCACGGGCTGCGCCTTTGTATCCTACGATGAGGCGGGCGGCCGCAATTTTATTTTTCATATCGCGGGTACGGCCTCCGACTGCCTGCCTTCACCATCACAGGCCGCACGCTATTCACAGTCTTTTCGCCATTTTCACGTGATGGGTTGCTCGCTGTCAATCAGCCACGCCATGAGGGATACCTGCCTTGCGCTGGCCAGAGCTGTTAAAGAGGCAGGCGGGAGTATCAGTCTGGATCCTAACCTCAGGCCGGAGCTGCTTTCTGCCGAGGAGTGCAGAAGCATACTTCTGCCCGTGGTCCGGCTATCGGATATCGTGCTGCCCAGCGGCAGTGAAGCCAGCCTGCTGGTTCATGAACCTGACAGCAACCTGGCCTGCCGACGCCTGATTGAAATGGGGGTCAAGATAGTCGTGCTCAAGCTCGGAGAGAGCGGCTGTCGCGTATTTACCGAAGAGAGGACTATAGAAGTGCCGGGCTTCAAGGTCAAAGCAGTTGATCCCACCGGCGCAGGGGACTGTTTCGATGCCGGCTTTATCAGCGGCTACCTGGACAACCTGCCGATCGAGTATACCGCCCTGCTGGCCAGCGCAATGGGTGCCCTGGCCGCCTCCCGCAGGGGGCCCATGGAAGGCACGTTTAGCCTGCGGGAGGTCCTGGCCTTTATCAAGAGCCAGGGCAGGGCCTGACAACTACTGAAAGACCGGTTTTAACTCTATTTTTTCTTTTCGCGTTCCTCTTCTTGCAGGACCCGTCGCAGTACCTTGCCCACCATAGTTTTTGGAAGAGCCTCTCGGAACTCTATGTGCTTGGGCACCTTGTAGGCGGTCAGCTTCTCGCGGCAGAAGACCTGTATCTCTTCCACCGTGCACGACTGTCCCTCCCTTAATACGATCCAGGCCTTGACTGCTTCGCCCTGGGCTGCATCGGGCACACCCGCCACGCCCACTTCCAGGACGGCGGCATGTTGTGAGATGATCTCCTCGATCTCCACGGGGAAGACCTGGTGGCCGCTGGGTTTGATCAGGTCTTTCTTGCGGGAGGTTATGAACAGGTAACCGTCATCATCCAGGTACCCGATATCGCCCGTATACAGCCAGCCGTCCCTCAGCATCTCGGCCGTGGCTTCCGGACGGTTCCAGTAACCCTGCATGATATGCGGACCTTTGGCTATGATCTCGCCGGCATCGCCTGCTTTTAGCTCTGTCTTTCCTGTTTCGATATCGACAATCTTGATAACGGTATCAGGTGTGGGCATTCCAACGGCGCCTTCCTTCCATTTGCCCAGGAACGGGCCCATGGCAAGCACGCCCGATTCAGTAAGGCCGTAGGCCTCAACGATTTTGCCGCCTGTGACCGCCTCCCACTGCCTTTTAGTCTCCGGCAGAAGAGGTGCTGCAGCTGCAACCGAAGATTTCATGGTCTTGAAATCGATCTTGCCCGATTTGACCTCAGGCCTGTTCATCAAACCGATAAATATGGCCGAGATAGCCGGGAAAAATGCCGGCTTAACTTTCTTAATGGTGGCCAGCACGTCTTTGACCTCGCGGGGATTGGGTATAAGCGCCGTGGGATAGCGTCCTGCTATAGCAGTGGAGAGCAAAATCACATTGCCGTAAACGTGGAAAAAGGGCATTAGCAGAACCAGCGTATCCGTCCAGTCGGTGGCCAGCGGTTTGGACCAGGAATGTATTTGCCTGCCGTTCATGAATATGGCCTCATGGCTGAGCATAACCGCCTTGGGTGTGCCGGTAGTGCCTCCGCTGAAAAGCAGCAGCCCCGTATCCTTGCCGCTCACCTTAACGTCAGGTTTCTTGTCGTTGGCATGTTTCTTCATCAGGTCCTGCAGCCAGATATCGTTACCCTGCACCTTTTCCAGGTATTGTCCCTGTTTTTTCTCCATGAGCAGTGTGAACATGAATTTCACGAAGGGAGAAAGGTACTCTTTAACACTGGTGGCGATAAGGAGCTTTAAATTGGTGCGTCCCTGGATCTTCTTCACTGCGTCATAGAAAGCGGTCAATACGATGGCCACTTCCGCACCGCACTCTTTGAGAGAGAACTCAAGCTCCGCCTCGCTGTAAAGCGGGTTAACCGGTACTGCGATAGCACCGGCCTTCCAGATAGCAAGCTGGCTGATGACGATATTGGGCGAGTTTGGCATAAGCATGACCACGCGGTCGCCCTTTTTAACTCCCTGCGCGACAAGGCCGGCAGCCAGTATGTCGCTTAAACGGTCGACCTCTTTATAGGTCATCCACCTGCCCTTAAACCAGATCATGCGCTGCCCGGGTTTCTCCCTGGCTACATCTGCAACATCTTCAAAAAGCTTCTTATCCGGATAGGGCTGCAGAGTTTTAGGTACACCCTTGTCGTAATGCTTGAACCATGGAAAATCGGCCATTAATATCTCCTCCGTTATTTTGTTTATTATTTGTGAGTATGCCGCTAAGATGCTTTTTTGGCTTTCTCCTCTTCCTGCAACACCCTTCTGAGTATCTTGCCCACCAGTGTCTTGGGTAGTGCGTCGCGGAACTCGATGAACTTCGGCACCTTGTAGGCTGTTAATTTGTCTTTGCAATAAGACTGCAGCTCTTCCGCAGAAACCTTCTCCCCGGGCCGCAGAATTACCCAGGCTTTAACGGCCTCAACCTGTTTTGCATCCGGTATCCCGGCCACACATGCCTCGGCTACGGCGGGATGCGTGGACAGGACTTCTTCCACTTCTTTAGGCCATACCTGGTGTCCGCTGGGCTTAATAAGGTCCTTCTTGCGCGATGTCAGGTAGAGGTAACCGTCCTTGTCCATGTAACCGATATCACCCGTATATAGCCAGCCGTCCTTGACCATCTCCGCGGTGCCTTTGGGATTGTTCCAATAGCCCTGCATGATCTGCGGCCCTCTGCCGACAACCTCGCCTTCCTCACCGTAAGGAAGATCTTTATCAGGATCAGTCACGTCAACAAATTTGATTATCACATCGGGCAGAGGCAGGCCGACCGCACCTTCTTTCCATTGCCCCTTGAGCGGGCCTACAGTTAATACAACGGTTGACTCCGTCAGGCCATAGGCCTCAAGAATGGGGGCCTTGGTCATGGCTTCCCAGCGCTGCTTGGTTTCGACCATCAGCGGAATAGCCCCGGAGAGGCAATATTTCAGGCAGGTGAAGTCCACCTTCCCCGCCTTAACTTCCGGGTGCTCCATCAGGCCGATGAACAGCGTCGGCACGCCCGGCATGGAGCCGGGCCGGACCTTCTTAATTGTATAAATCACGTCATCCAGGTCCCGCGGGTTTGCCACGATTGCCAGCGGGTTGCGATTACCTAACGAACTGCCGATCACTCCGTTGAAGCCATATGCATGGAACATGGGCATGAGTGCCATGGTATAGTCATTATGGGTGGTCATACCGTGCTTATTCCAGATATTACTCTGCAGACCCACGGCCAGCATATTCTTGAAAGACAGCATAGCGCCCTTGGGCGCCCCGGTAGTGCCTCCGCTAAACAAAATGATGGCGGTATCCTCCACGCCGGGTTTGATGGAAGGGGCAGTGTCCTTGGCATGTTTGTCCATAAGCTCGTCCATCCACACATCTCCCTTCTCCAACTGCATGGTGTGCGGCTTTTTTGCTTCAGGCGGCATGTAATCTTCCAGAGAGGTGGCGATAACCAGCTTCAGCTTGGTACGCGGTTGTACCTTTTTTACATTCGCATACAGCAGGTCCCAGACGATGATGACTTCTGCGTCAACTGTATTCAGGGCGTGCACGAGTTCATCCTCGTTGTAAAGAGGATTAAGCGGAACAAAGATACCTCCGGCCGTCATAGTGCCGAATGCAGCAATCATCTGCTGAGGTGTATTCAGCAGCATGCTGGCCACGCGGTCTCCCTGTTTGATCCCATTGGCCATCAGCGCCGATGCCATGACTTCAAAAAGCCTTTTCGCCTCCTTATATGAGAAATACCTGTCCTTGAAATACATGAATGTATGTTCGGGCATCTCCTTAGTCGTCTCTGCGATGATATCAAGTAAAGTGATTGCCGGATACGGCTCCAGGGAATGTTCTACCCCGGCATCGTATGATTTGTACCATGGATAATCCGCCACTGAAAACCTCCTCAAACAAAATTTACGATTATATATTTAAAGCGCACGGTCAATTTCGCTCAATTAACCGAGCGCTCAGTATTCTTCCAACTTACTTATTTTTCTCCTCATCCTGCAGGATCCTGCGCAGCACCTTGCCCACAAATGTTTTGGGCAGGTCCTTACGGAATTCGAAGTGCTTCGGCACTTTATAGCCGGTGAGCTTTTCCCTGCAATATTTCTGCAGCTCCTCCGCAGTCACGCTTTTTCCGTCTTTCAGCACGATCCAGGCCTTGACGGCTTCCATCTGTCTGGGATCGGGTATGCCGCCCACACAGACCTCTGCCACCGCCGGATGCTCCTGGAGTATCTCCTCCACCTCACGCGGCCAGACCTGGAAGCCGCCGCACTTTATCAAGTCCTTTTTGCGCGAGGTAAGAAAGATGTAGCCATCCTCATCCATATAGCCTATGTCTCCGGTGTAAAGCCAGCCGTCACGCAGGATCTCTTCAGTCTCCCTGGGCCTTTTCCAGTAGCCCTGCATGAGCTGCGGCGCCTTGATAATGATCTCTCCGGGCTGGCCGAGGGGCATATCTGCAGTACCGGAATCGATATCCACGATACGTACAATGGTATCAGGCAGCGGCAGACCTATGGAGCCCTCCTTCCACTTGCCCCTGGCCGGTGTGGTGATCATGGCCATGCCGCTCTCTGTCAGAGCATAGCCCTCGGTCAAACGGCCGCTGATATGCTTCTCAAACTGCTCCTTGGTCTCACGCATCAGCGGCGCCGCTCCCGATGTAGCCATGCGTATGGTTTTAAGGTCACCCATCTTGAGGTCCGGGGATTCCAGCATGGAGATAAACATGGTGGGAGCAGCTCCCAGATTAGTGATGCCCTGGTTTTTAATAGTATCAATCATGCCCTTTATATCACGCGGATTGGCGATGAGCACCGAGATATTATGCTGTACCAGCGCCATCCCGAAGCTGGCATAGATGCCAAACGCATGGAAGAGTGGCAGCGGCACCAGGAATTTCTCGTCCCACCAGAGTGAAATCTCACGGAACCAGGCCTCTACCTGCATACCGGTGATCACCAGGGACTTATGACTCTCCATAGCTCCCTTTGGTGTACCTGTAGTGCCGCCTGAAAAAAGGATCATGGCCGTGTCATCCGGCCCCACCTTAACCTTCGGGGGCTGTTTTCCAGCATGTTTTCTGGTCAGGTCGAGCCACCAGTAGTCGCCGGGCTCTATAGCGGTCGCCGCCTTCTCTTTACTCGGCAGCGTGTAATCGTCAAATTCAGCCAGGATAACATTGCGTACGCCGGTTTTCTCCTGCAGCCTTTTAACCATGGGATACCACAGGTTGAGTACCACAGCCGTTTCTGCATCGATGTCATTTAACCTTGCTTCGAGTTCGAACTCGGTGTAGAGCGGATTCAACGGGACAACGATAGCGCCCAACTTCCAGGCGGCAAAGAAAATGATGTACTCCTGCGGGCAATTGAGGAAGAGCACGGCTACCCGGTCACCCTTCTTGACACCCATAGAAGCCAGCGCTACGGCCATGGCATCGCTCTCATCGACGATTTCCCTGTAATTGAGCTTCCTGTCCTGGAAGATGATCATGGGATAATCAGGCCGTTCGTTTTTAGCTTCCAGCAGAACATCCATAATGGTCTTATCTGGATACGGCTCCAGAGAGCGCGGGACACCGGGATCGTAGCTTTTATACCAGGTATATTCAGTCAATCGAGTATCCTTTCAGCTGCCCCCGCTCAGGCGGGGGCAGCTGTTATTTTTTTAGGTACGCTGTTTTGCCCGGTTATGCTTTCTTGGCCTTCTCCTCCTCCACCAGCACCCTCCGCAGCACCTTGCCCACCATGGTCTTGGGCAGTTCGCTGCGGAACTCCACGAACTTGGGTATCTTATAGGCCACCAGCTTATCCTTGCACCAGGCCTGTATCTGCTCCGCCGTGGCGGTCTTGCCGGCCTGCATCACCACCCAGGCTTTAACGGCCTCTCCCTGCTTGGGATCGGGAATACCCGCGACGCAGGCTTCAGCCACATCCGGATGTGCTGCTATGACCTCCTCGACCTCACGCGGCCACACCTGGAAGCCGCTGGGCTTGATGAGGTCCTTTTTGCGCGAGGTAATGAAAAGATAGCCGTCCTCATCTATATACCCGATATCGCCGGTATAGAGCCAGCCGTCCCGCAGCATCTCCTTCGTCTCCTCCGGCTTGTTCCAGTAGCCGACCATAAGCTGCGGCGCTTTGATAACGATTTCGCCTTCTGTACCGGCGGGCAAATCACCCTCACCGGTCTCCAAATCGCCGATCCTGGCAATCACATCGGGCAGAGGCATGCCGGTGGACCCCTCCTTCCACTTGCCCAGGTAAGGAGTAACGCAGGATGCCATGGTGGCCTCGGTCATGGCATAGCCCTCGACTATACGGCCACCGGTCAGATCCTCAAAGCGCTTCTTGGTATCAGCCAGCAGCGGAGCGGCGCCCGAAACGCAGAATTTCATCGACTTGAAATCGACTTTCCCGGCTTTTACCTTGGGATGCTCCAGCAGCGAAATATACAGCGCGGGAACTGCCGGGAAGAAAGTCGGTTTATCGTGTTGAATAGTGGCTATTAAATCCTCGCGGTCGCGCGGATTGGGAACAAGGGACAATGTCACGTGGCACACTATGGCGGTGCTCATGACACCGTAGGTAGCGTAGACATGAAAAAGCGGCAGACATGCCATGAGGACATCCTTGTAGCTTTCTATCTGGCCGCCGAACCACGCTGCGTACTGCAGGGCGGTTATGACCATAGAATGATGAGTGCCTACCACGCCCTTGGGGGTTCCCGTGGTGCCGCCACTGAACAGGATGAGCGCAGGATCCTGCGGCGCAACCTTCACATCCGGCCGTTTGGCGCCGGCATGCTGCTTGATCAGGTCCGTCAGCCACACATCTCCCTTTTCCAGTTCGACATAGTGCCCCTCCTTCTTCTCCTTGAGCAGTGTAAAGAGCACATTAAGTACGGGCGGGAGGTAATCCTTGATACTGGTGGCAATAACCAGTTTTACGCTGGTGCGCGCCTGTATCTTCTTAAACTGCTTGTAGAACATTGTCAGGACTATCACAGTCTCAGCCCCGCAATCCTTGAGGGCGTGCTCCAACTCGCTTTCCGTATACATGGGATTTAAATGAACCAGTATGGCGCCGACCTTCCATGCGCCCCAGCGGCAGATAAGCGCCTGCGGGCAATTGGGCATAAGAAGGGCCACCCTGTCGCCTTTCTTGACGCCTCTGGCAGCCAGGGCAGCCGCGAACTCATCGCTCAGCTTTTGAAATTCGGCATATGATATCTTCCTCTTCTTAAAAAGCAACATGGGATATTCGGGTTTCTCTTTGACTGCCTCATCCACATAATCTACGAGAGTCTTCTGGGGATAGGGTTCCAGTGTATGCGGGACTCCGGGATCGTAGTTTTTTAACCATCGGTACTCTGCCATGCAACAACCTCCAACTTAATATATTTTAATGCCGGTATTATGTGTATATGCTGTTCCCGGCTTATATCAGCCGGGAACAGCATATCATACTCACTTTATTTCTTGCTTTTGGCCGCCTCTTCCTCCTGAAGGACCCTCCTCAACACCTTGCCTACCATGGTCTTGGGCAGGTCACTGCGGAACTCCACGAACTTGGGTATTTTGTAGGCGACCAGCTTCTCTTTGCACCAGGCCTGTATCTCCTCTGCCGTTGCCGTCTTGCCGGCCTCCAGCACTACCCATGCCTTCACGGCTTCACCCTGCTTGGCGTCGGGGATGCCGGCCACGCTGACTTCTGCAACCGCCGGGTGACTGCTGATGACCTCTTCAACTTCCCTCGGCCACACCTGGAAGCCGCTGGGTTTGATGAGGTCCTTTTTACGCGAAGTAATGAAGATGTACCCATCGTCATCCATGTAACCTACGTCGCCCGTATACAGCCAGCCGTCCCTCAGCATCTCTTTGGTCTCCTCCGGCCTGTTCCAGTATCCCTTCATCAGCTGCGGG
The DNA here is from genome assembly GCA_964437795.1 of uncultured Dehalococcoidales bacterium. Taxonomy (GTDB): domain Bacteria; phylum Chloroflexota; class Dehalococcoidia; order GIF9; family UBA5629; genus CAIMUM01. The sequence goes on from CAYTIC010000007.1 coordinate 118,769, forward strand.
GCCTGGAAAACGATCTCCCCCTCCTTGCCGGCAGGCACATCACCCTCGCCTGTCTCAATGTCGCCGATCCTGATGATGACGTCGGGAAGAGGCATACCCACCGAGCCCTGCTTCCACGTTCCACGGAAAGGAGTGCAGCAGCAAGCCATGGTGCTTTCGGTCAATCCATAGCCTTCGACGATACGTCCTCCGGTGAGGTCTTCGAAACGCTTCTTTGTCTCGTACAGCAATGGGGCTGCACCGGAGTTGCAGCATTTCATGGAGCTGAAATTAACCTTGCCTGCCTTGACCGCGGGATGCTCCAGCAATGCTATGAACATAGCAGGAACAGCGGGGAAGAATGACGGTTTATCATGATTGATGGTAGCTACCACATCGTCGCGGTCGCGGGGATTCGGCACCAGCGACAGTGCAGCGTGCCCGACAATGGCCGTGCTCATGACAGCATATGTCGCGAAAGAGTGGAAGAGCGGCAGCACCAGCATCATCACGTCTTTATATGGCTCGGTTATCTCACCGAACCAGCTGCTGAACTGCAGTCCCGTGAGGACCTGCGAATGATGGGTACCCACAACACCCTTCGGTGTGCCGGTAGTCCCGCCGGAGAAAAGTATCAGGGCATCATCACCGGGCAGCACTTTGACATCGGGCCGTTTCGCTCCGGCCTGGGCTTTGATCAAATCGGTCAGCCAGAAATCGCCGGGCTGTAGAGCTATGCGATGTCCTTCCTTTTTCTCCTTGACCAGAGTGAATAGCACTTTGAGTACGGGGGGAAGGTAATCCTTGATGCTGGTAGCTATGACCAGCTTCAGCTTGGTCCGCGGCTGCAATTTCTTCACGGTATTATAGAAAAGGGTTAAGACCACGACGGTCTCAGCGCCACAGTCCTTGAGGGCATGTTCCAGCTCGGACTCGGTATACATCGGGTTCATGTGCACCAGGATGGCGCCGATTTTCCACGCGCCCCAGCGGCATATAATGGCCTGCGGGCAGTTGGGCATGATCAGTGCCACGCGGTCTCCCTTCTTGACACCTTTGGCCGCCAGGACCGCGGCGAACTCATCACTGAGCTTCTGTATCTCAGCATAGGACATCTTCCTCTTCTTAAACAGCACCATGGGATAATCGGGGTGCTCTCTGACTGCGTCATCTACGTAGTCAACGAGCGTTTTCTGGGGATAGGGCTCCAGCGAAGCCGGGACCCCTTTGTCATAATTTTTTAACCACCTTTTGTCGGACAAGATAAGAACCTCCTTAGATTTGTTATTATCATTAAGCGTTATACGCCTAATTACCCTGCCTGTATACTATTTAGCCGCTTTCTGTTTGGCGATCTCCTCCTCAACCAGTATGCGCTTAAGGATCTTGCCAACCAGCGTCTTGGGCAACTCCGTCCTGAATTCGACAAACTTAGGCACCTTGTAGGCTATTAATTTTTCACGGCAATGCGTTTGTATCTCCTCTGCCGTAGCTGTCTCACCCTGGCGCAACACCACCCAGGCCTTGACGGCCTCGACCTGGTAAGAGTCGGGGATCCCTGCTACTCCCACCTCAGCTACCTTGGGATATGTGCTGATGACCTCCTCTACCTCGCGCGGCCAGACCTGGAATCCGCCCGGCTTGATCAGTTCCTTCTTGCGTGAAGTAATGAAAAGACAACCATCGTCGTTGATATAGCCGATATCGCCGGTATACAACCACCCGTTGCGGATCATCTCCGCTGTGGCCTCCGGCCTGTTCCAGTATCCAACCATTATCTGTGGGCAGCGGGCAACGATCTCGCCCTCCGTCCCCAGCGGCATGTCTTTCTCACCCGTCTCAACGTCCACTATACGCAGAACAACATCCGGCAAAGGCACGCCGGCCGATCCGGGCGTCCACTTGCCCTCCACAGGGCCGAGAGTGATGGCCGCGGTCACCTCCGTCATGCCATATCCTTCAATCAGCTTGCCGCCTGTCAGTTCTTCGAAACGCCGCTTGGTCTCAGGCAGCAGGGGCGCCGCCGATGCTACGCAAAGCTTCATGGATTTAAAATCAACTTTACCCGCCTTTACCAGTTTATGCTCCAGCAGTGCAATGAACATAGTAGGAACGGCAGGAAAGTATGCCGGCTTCACCTTGTTAATAGTCTTCACTACGTCGTCGCGGTCCCGTGGATTGGGGACTACAGCAAGCGGATTGTGCCCCATGATGGACGTGCCCATCACACCTGCGAAGCCGTAGACATGGAAGAGCGGCATGATCATCATGACCACGTCGTCCCATTCCGTCAGCACACGGTCGTTCCAGACCTTGAGCTGCCAGGCCTCCGCAACCAGGCATTTATGGGTTATGATGACACCCTTGGGGACGCCCGTAGTGCCTCCGCTGAAAAGCAGCAACGCAGTATCGTCAGATACGGGCTTGTTGTCAGGAGCGGTATCGCCGGCGTGTTTGCTCATGAGCTCTGACATCCAGAGGTCACCTGTTTGCAAGACTATTCTATGCCCCTCCTTTTTCTCCTTCAGCAGCGTGAACATCGTAGCGAGGAAAGGCGGCAGGTATTCTTTGATATTGGTAGCTATGACCAGCCTCAGGTTTGTCTGCGGCTGAATTTTCTTAACACTGCCGTAAAAAGGAGTCAGCGTGATGGCCACCTCGGCCCCGCATTCTTTTAAGCAGTGCTGCAATTCATGTTCGGTATACATCGGATTCAGCGGCACAGGTATGGCGCCGGCCTTCCAGGCAGCAAAGGAGCTGATGAAACCCTGCGGACAGTTGGGCAGGAGTATGGCGACGCGATCGCCTTTCTTTACGCCGTTGGCTTTGAGGGCCGCGGCAAAAACCGAATAGAGCCGGACGAGCTCGCCGTAGCTGATTGTCCTGTCCTTGAAAATAAGGAACCTGTGATCCGGTCTCTGCTTGGCTGCATCCTCAACCACGTCTAAAAAAGTGACCTGCGGATACGGTTCCAGGCTGTGCGGCACTCCCGCATCATAGCTTTTAAACCACGGATATGCTTCTGTCATCAATTCAACCTCCCCGAATAATTAATACAATGGCAACTATGGCTTATTGTCGTCCCCTCCAGGTTTAGTTATCTCTTCCTCTATCAATATCCTCCTCAGTATCTTGCCTATCTGGGTTTTGGGCAGGCCGTCTTTAAACTCTATATACCTTGGCACCTTGTAGGCCGACAACCTGGATTTGCAGTGCTCCTTGAGCTCATCGGCCGTACAGGTCATGCCCTCGTTTAAAACGACCCAGGCTTTGACGGCTTCGCCCTGGTACTGGTCTGGAATGCCGGCCACACTGGCTTCCATAACCGCCGGATGCTCGTGCAATACCTCTTCTACTTCCCGCGGCCACACCTGGAAACCGCTGGTTTTAATAATCTCCTTTTTACGGCTGTGCAGGAAGAGATGCCCGTCACCGTCCAGGTAACCGACGTCGCCGGTGTACAGCCATCCGTCCCTGAGCATATCCGCCGTCTCCTGCGGCTGATTCCAGTATCCCTTCATGAGGTTTGGCGCCTGAAAACAAATCTCGCCAAGCTCACCGGCTTTCATGCTGCCCTGCCCGGTTTCGGCATCCACGATTTTGATGACTACATCGGGCAACGGCATCCCTACCGAGCCTTCCTTGTTTATGCCCATGACAGGATTAAGTGTGGCGCCCTGCATTGTCTCCGTCATGGCATAGCCTTCCAGCAGCCGGCCACCCGTCAAACTTTCAAACTTCTTCTTGGTATCAACCATGAGTGGAGCTGCACCCACTATACATATCTTCATACTGGAGAGTCGCACTTTGCCGGATTTAACAAGCGGGTGGTTCATAATCCCTATATAAAATGTGGGTACTCCGGGCATAAAGGCCGGTTTATATTTCCTGATGCTTTTAACCACGTCAGTGATATCACGCGGATTGGGTATGAGGATGCAGGAAGAGCGATTGACCATAGCCGTGCCCAGCGCGCCCACACACCCAAAAACATGGAAGAGCGGCATGGTTAGAGCTACCCTGTCCTCCCATTGCTCCAATACCGGGCTGAGCCAGGCGTTTATCTGCATGGCGGTCATCATCAGGGCCCCATGTGTGCCCACCGCCCCCTTGGGAGTGCCCGTCGTGCCTCCGCTGAAAAGAATCACCGCCGCGTCCGCCGGATTCACTTCGACATCGGGCCTGCCTGCATTTTTATGTTTCCGCAGCAGGTCTTGAAACCACACATCTTCCTTCTTCAGGGATATGCGGTAACCCTCCTTCTTCTCTTTTGCCAGCGTGAAAAGCAGTCCCAGGTGCGCAGGCAGGTATTCCTTGATATTGGTTGCGATGACAGCTTTAAGAGAAGTCCCGGCCTGGATGTTTTTAACAGCCTGATAGAAGGGATTAAGCACTATCACGGCAGCCGCCTCCACCTCTTTCAACGCATGTTTTAATTCACGTTCCGTGTAAAGAGGATTGATGGGAACCGCAATCGCGCCTGCCTTCCAGATACCATAGAATGAGATAACCATTTGCGGCGAATTGGGTAAGAGCATCGCCACACGGTCTCCCTTTCTTACACCGAGAGCAACCAGGCCCGCGGCCAGGGCATCGCTCTGCCTCACAAAGTCATCATATAACAGGCTGGAGCCCTTGAAATAGAACATGGCGCGGTAGGGCTTAGCCCGGGCGGATTCATCAACAACCTCGATCAAGGTCTTTTGTGGATAAGGCTCGAGTGTGCGCGGCACACCTTCATCATAATTCTTCAACCAGGGATAGTTAATCATTTAGACTCCGATCCACACGATCAGCGGGCGCGGCGCTGCCCTTGCTGATTTCAATCGTTAATTGACCGGTCAATTCTATCACAGTGACTCGTAAAGTCAAGTTAGATAGGAGTCACCGCGACGTGTTTTACAATTCGTATATCTACTTATTTCGACACAGCCTGTCGGCGCAACTGTCCGCAGGCTGCCTGTATGCCGGCGCCCCTCTGTTCCCTCTGGGTCACAGTTATGCCGGCATTTTCCAGCACACTCCGAAAAGCCGCGACACCGGCTGCCTCCGGACGTCTGAAATTACTCTGCTGAACCTCATTAAAGGGTATTAGATTTACGTGACAGTTAAGCCCTTTTAGCAATGCGGCCAGCGCGGCTGCCTCGGCCTGACTATCGTTGACTCCCTTCAGCAGGCAGTATTCGAACGTTACGCGCCGTCCGGTATGGCTGTAGTAATGCTGACAGGCGGCTAGAATATCTTTCAACAAGTAGCGCGACATGCCGGGCACCAGCTTCCTGCGCAAGCTGTCTTCTGCGGCGTGCAGCGAGACCGCCAGTGTTAGCTGCAGGTGCTCAGCCGCCAGCCGGTATATCCCGGGAACGTAGCCAATAGTGCTTATTGTTATATTGCGCATTCCGATTATAAGTTCATCATTGATCAGTCTCACCGCTGCCAGCGTCGCCTCATAGTTGAGCAATGGTTCACCCATTCCCATAAAGACAACGTGGCTAACCCTGCCATCGGGAGCCAGCATTTTCTCCTGGATGGCGACCTCACCCACGGTCAGTACCTGGTCAATTATCTCGCCGGCTGCCAGGTTGCGCTTGAATCCACCAGCGCCGGTGGCGCAGAAAGAGCAGCCAACCGGGCATCCAACCTGTGTGGATACGCAGCAGGAGAAACGTTCTTCATAGGGCATACCCACCGTCTCCACCAGCTCACCGTAATAAGGCCGGAGCAGCAGCTTGAACGTGCCGTCCTTTCCCGCGCTGGTTTTTTCGATGGTGGAGCGTCCTGTTTCCCACGATTCGTCCAGTTTCATCCTGAAAGCAGCCGGGAGATTGGACATATCGTTGACGCGTCGGCAGCCGCGCCTGTATATCCAATCGGCAACCTGTTTGCCGCGGAACTCCTTCTCACCGAGTTCGGCTGCCAGCCGTTTCAATTCATTACCGTCCAGACCGAGCAACATTTTCTTCGTCATGATGTGCTCCATTATGTAGTACCGGGAGTCTGTCTGCAAGCCGGCTAATTGCAGTTTGACCGCCCCGGGTATTAGTAGTAGCATGAAATTGTGGGGCAATAAAAGCGAATAGCCCCAAGGGAGGTAGGAAATGGTCAAGAAACAGGCCATGCTTGTAGAATGGCATTTTCCTCAAGGGAGCTCTCCCCTGCCGGAGGAGCACAGGTAGACTGCGGCAGTGCAAATGGGGAGAGCATGTAAAACTCCTGAGCTCCCCGTAAAATAGCTAACAGGCTACAACAAAAAGGCTAAAGCATAAGATTGAGGCTTTCCTTAAGGGGGGAGTAGGGAGGAACACAGATCTGAAAGATCAGGGGGCTCCGCTAAGACGGAGCCCCCTATTTTATTTCCCTGGACCAATTTGCAATTATGCCAATCCGACCAGCGCCGTTGCTAATACCCGGCGGTGGCATCCAATCCTTTAGCCTTGAATATCTCGATGATCTCGCCCAGTCGCTGGTCATCAAGCGGTTTTCGGCCGCTCAACTGGTAAGCCTTCCCCAGGGACTGATACTTGGCCCGGCCCCATTCGTGATACCCGAGTAACGATACTTTCTCGGCTCTCATGCCTTTCAGCCGACCGGCCAACTCTTCCATGTACTGGTTGGAGTCGTTGTAGCCGGGTATCACGGGAACCCTGACCCATATCCTGGCCTTGCCCGAATTCATAGCCTTCTCAAAGTTGGCCAGGATGAGCTTGTTATCCACACCGGTGCCGTCACGGTGTTCATCAGGATCAAGATGCTTGATATCGAAAAGCACCAGGTCAGCGCTTTCCAGCGCTTTTTCCAGCACCGGCCACTGCACCTGGCCACATGTATCGAGCGCCGTATTGAGGCCCAGCGTTTTACATCTGTTCAACAGGGCCAGGGCAAAGTCCGCCTGCAATAACGGTTCGCCTCCCGAAAGGGTTATGCCGCCGCCCGAATTATGATAGAAGAGCTCGTCCCTGCGGCACTCATCGATCACTTCTTCGAGGCTCATGCAGCGCCCCGCTACCTCGATGGCGTCTTCCCAGCATGCATCTATACACTTTAAGCAGAGGTCGCATTTTTCCCTGTCGAGCCACAAACCTGTGGAGGCCAGTGACAGCGCTCCGGGCGAGCATACCTTGATGCAGCGGCGGCAGCCGTTGCACCTGGCCTCCCGAACCATTATCTCGGGCTGTGGAACGACCGATTCAGGGTTAGAGCACCACTTGCATCGCAGGGGACAGCCTTTAAAAAAGACGGTCGTCCTTATGCCGGGCCCATCGTGAATGCTGTAGCGCTGGATATTAAATACCAGCCCCTTAAGGTCGTTTTCAGTCTTATCACTGCCCGTGTCGCCGGCCTCCCGGGAATCTAAAAGCACTGCGGAGTCCTGGCTATGATGGAATCTTGAATGCTCCTGTCCAGGTCGATGAAGTATGCAGCAAACCCTGCCACCCTGACCATTAACGTAGGATACTTTTCAGGATGATTCTGTGCGTCCTCCAGGGTATCCCGGTTCACCGTTGAGAACTGGATATGATGTATACCCAAATCCGCATAAGTTTTCAGGTATTGGGCAAAGGCCTGGGCATTGTGCCCTACCAGGTACTGCGGCATGAAGCTCTGGTTGAAGAGCTGGTTCCAGCTTTTGAGCGGGTCTACCTTCGCGACGGACCTGAGGACCGCAGTCGGGCCCCTCTTGTCGCGGCCAGCCATGGGGGAGATGGTCCCATCATTAAAAGGATCTCCGCTCATCCTGCCATCGGGGGTCGGGCCGCAAACGCGACCAAAGCTCCACCAGGCGGTGGCTGCTGTCCCGTCCACGTGCACCGATGTTCCCCAGTTCGTTTTACACTTGCTGGTCTCCTCTTCTATCCTGCAAGCCACTTTACTGGAGATCAGGTCAGCATAATCATCGTCGTTGCCGAACTTGGGCGCGCGCAGGCATATCTGGCGGATCTCCTCGTATCCCTTCCAGTTGTTCTTGAGGGCTTCGACGAGCTGCTTCATTGTGATCTTCTTATCATCGAAAACCACCTTCTTGACCGCGGTCAGGGAATCGGCCACGGTATTAAGGCCGAAAAGGGTAACATCGCGGTAATCGGGCATGTAGTTCCAGTCACGCACATCCTCCGCCCTCTCGATGCAGTCATCGATAACCGACGACAGGAAAGGACGCGGCGCCCACTCTTTGTAGAGGGCGTCGGCAATATTAGCTATGCGCACAAGGCGATGTATGACCAGCCGGTAATTCTCGGCGAAAGCCTCAAACAGGTCTTCCATTGAGCCGATCTTTTCGGGATCGAGCACTTTATTGCCGGCTTTCTTATAGATGGCGAGGGGATCGATGCCGAGCGCCTGGTTGAGACAAAGGGGCGCCGGTACACCGCTGGCCCAGGCCGATATATGGCTAAAGTTTTTACCCGGGATGGTGGGCACCATGCAGTTGTTGATGGAGTAGTTGCGGGCATCCTCAAGGGGCGTGCCCATGTTGACCATCCTCAACACGACAACTTTGTCGTTGAAAATGGCCGGTTGCGGCATGCCCGACGCCAGACACTCGATGGCCTTGTCCACGAGCTTGCCGGGTATCCCGTCATGCCAGCGCAGGGCCAGCGGCGGCACGATGGCGCGAACGGTCATGGTAGCATCCAGGATGATAAAGCTCATCTCGTTGGTGACATCACGGCCGCTGGAATCCACGCCGCCTATGGTAACGGTCTGGAATCCCAGTGCTCCACCGCCGAAACCAGACCAGATGGGAGCGTGCAAAAAGCCCGTCTCCTGGAACTTAACAAAGAGAAACTCCACCATCTCCTGGGCCGATTCACGAGTTATCTTCCCGGCGGCCAGGTCTTTCTCGTAAAACGGGTTGAACACCACGTCGAAGCGTATGCCCGATCCCACCTGAGGCATCTCCAGGAAATTCACCACGAGGTGGATGAACCAGTATGATTGGATGGCCTCTTGCAGCGTGCGGGCCGGGTTCTCCGGCACACGATCGCAGACCTCGGCTATGTTCTCGAGCTCCACCTTTCTGAGGACTTCCTTCTCGGATTTGGCCAGGCTGCGGGCCAGTGCGGCATACCTCTTGGACCAGCGGCAAACAGCCTCGAGTGTAATGATTGTGCTCTCCAGGAAATCCTTTTTCTTAACGAAATCCAGGCCGTTAATAGTCTCGTCCATGTATTCGCGGTCGAGCTTCTTGAGCCGTTCCCTGGCTTCCTCCAGTATCCCTTTCAAACCAATTGACAGTATCTTGTCATAGTTGGGCGTGGCCGATTCCCAGTTGAAGATCCAGAAAGCCTCCTTAAGCTCCGGAGTAAGATATTTCTTGCTCATGTGATGGATTGAGCGGTTGCCCCAGTACTCGCCGATCTCCTTGAGCTCTTTCCTGCCCTCGTCGCTGAGCATGCTCTCATAGACCTGTCCCGGGGCTGTCTCCCTGGCTATCCACTTCCAGGCCAATTCAGGGTAGAAGGGCACGGAGTCGCTGTTAGAGGCGTAGTTACCCACGATCATTTCGTCGGGCCTGATATAGATCGTCATGTTGTCCAGTATATGCGCCAGCGCCTGAGCGCGGCGCAGGGAGATGGGCTGCCCCTCGGTCTTTTTATACGACTGTGTTACCAGCCTGGCCCTTTCCAGGTCGAGCGACCAGATAAAGCCGGGCCTGGTAGCCCTGGCATCAGCGCTAAGATAGTCCAGCGCCACCTGCTGTGCCTTGATCGGCGTTTTCACCATTAAATTCACTGTTCTCGTTGTCATGATCAGCCTCCTTCGTTATAGACTCTTTAATTACTTTTTTACACCCTGATGCGCAGGTCGTCAAGCGGATAGCTCATGCAGGGATGGATGTAGCCTGATTTTTTATCCGCCTGGCGGTGGTGCACCCTCGACGGGGTAAACACCTTGCCGGAGATCAATTTGGTGCGGCAGGCCGTACATTCTCCCGAGCGGCAAATGGCGGGCACTACGATGCCAGCGCGTTCGAGGGAGATCATCAGCGGCTCGCCGGCCCTGGCCTTAGCCTTCCTGCCGGTCCTCATCTCGGTAACCTCAAATTCCTTGGTCGCCGCAATTCCGGGCCACGCAGGCTCTCTGGTAATATCCTGAGGCGGTCCGTAGGCTTCCCGCTTGGTCCGCCTGGCCGGTACACCCAGTGTAGACAGAGCCGGGCTGCATACCTCGTACATAAGCGCCGGGCCGCAGACAAACACCGTCTTCCCTTTGAGATCGCCTGCCAGCTTCGAAATCACCTTATCATTGAGGAAGCCTGCTTCGCCCTTCCAGCCCGCAGGCGGCTCGCTGATAACGTAGTCAACCTTTATGTTCTTATTTTTAGCGGTTATGTCTTTCAGCTCTTTGTCGAAGATTATGTCATCCGGTTTGCGGCTGCCGTAAATCAGGTGTATCTTCAAAGCCGCCTTTTTATCAACGGCCTCCCGGATAATAGACATGAATGGCGCTGCGCCACTGCCACCCGCCAGGAAAACGAGGTCGGAGGAGTCCATCAGCGGCTCATAGTAGAAATAGCCGTTGGGTCCGGTGGATTCGAATTTGTCGCCCGCCTTGACGTTGTCAAGCAGGTAATGCGAAACAAATCCTCCTTCTACCCGGCGTACTGTGATGTCATAATAGGGTTTGCCCGGCGCCGAGGAGATGCTGTAGGGCCGGGATGTCCTGACACCTTTGATATCCACAAAGAGGTTGATGTACTGACCGGCGCGGAAATACGGCAACTTGCCGTCACTTGATACCATTCTGAAAGTCTTGGCGCTGTCGGTTTCCTTGATGACCTCCTTGACCTTGAGCTGCAGCCTGCGCGGATGTATGCTGGCAACCATCTTTTCTTCCGGTGTGATGGTATCTTTCAGCTCTTTGGACTCGACCTTCTGTTTGCCCAACGATTCCTGCATCTTGGATATCTCGCCGGCCTCCCAGGGCCCTTTCTCCATGTCCCGCAACACCTCGCGGGATGCCATAGCGCCCGAGGCTATGCAGGATTCAAAGCCGCCGCCGATATTGACCCAGGCGTTGGCAAAATACAATCCTTCCAATGGTCCCCTCATGGGTATGCGCAGGAATCCCGTGCCGGTAAAGTTCTCATCAAAACCGATGATGCTGCCGCGCGGATTTACCGTATAACGCATGTTGGTCAGCGGTGTGGCTATCTCGATGACTTCGATATGGTCCCTCAAATTCGGGGCGGCCTTTTCGGCCAGTTTAAGCACCTTCTGGGCCATCCTGTTCTTGGCCTCGATATAGTCCGACGGGGAGAGCTTCAGCCACGGATCCGCATAGGCGATCTGGGTTATGACACACGATGCCGTGCCCTTGGGGGAAACGCTGGGATCGACCACGTTGTAAGCCACGATGGCGTTGCCGTCAGGCTCGTAATCGAGCGAGTTGCGCATGTTTTCATACTGCATGTCCAGGTCGTAGGTATTATTGACAAAGTTCTCGTGGACATTCAGCCCGACATCCTGGCAGGCGCAATCCAGTCCCAGGTAGATATTGAAGGTGCTGGCGCCGCCGCTCCAACCGCCAAGGCGGTTGAGATACCAGCCCGGCATGTTGTCACGGCCTACCAGTTCCAGGCTGGTGGTAACGGGATTGGCGCTGCACACGACATGCTGCGTGGCTATTTCAGTGCCGTCCTCGGCAAGTACGCCGCGTACCTTGCCGTCCTTAACCAGGATCTTCCTGGCGCCGTTGTTAAACCATATCTCGCCGCCATAGGATTCCATAGTATCGATAAATGCCTGCGAAAGGTTTTGCGAGGTCCCCTTGACGTGGGCCGGACCGAACCTTATATAGCTGACCAACCCAAGTGCGTAGATGAGGAAGGCCATTTTGGCAGGAGGCTGGCAGAAGTAGCCCCAGAGCTGGCCGATGACGGCACGCGCCTTCTCGTCCGATACCAGGGGATTAAGCACCTCGGAGAGTGACTTGCCGAAGTTGCCGACCAGTTCGGGGTATTCGGACGGATTCTCCATGACGGCCTTCATGCCCACGCGCATTGATCTCATTGCCTGCTTGGCGAAATCAAACATAATTTGTGTGAACTTTTTTATGCCGGCCGCCTCGTGTGGAAACTGGCTGCAGAGAGCATCCTCGTAATTCTGCCTGCCCTTGGGGATCTCAATAGTGAAATCAGGGAAAATACTGCGGTATAGATCAGGGATGTGCAGTATATCCACCCGGTCGGAAACGCCGCTGTCATGCAGGATGCGCCAGATCGGGCCCATATCATTCTCGTATCCGTATCCCGAAAGCTGGTGCAGGGCGATCTCAAACTCAAAACGTCCCCTCACAAAGGATGTTGCATACCCTCCCGGCACATTGTGTTTCTCCAGAATAATCACCTTTTTGCCGGCCTTAGCCAGGTAGGTAGCGGCGGACAGTCCACCCAACCCCGCTCCCACCACTACGGCATCGAAATCTTTCATCAGGTAAACCTCCTATTCTTGTGTATGATATTTATTTTATCAATTGTCAGCGCCCTTTAAACTGCGGCAGGCGCTTCTCTCTAAAGCAGTTAAGCCCCTCCCGGAAATCCTCACTTCCCATGAGATATTTTTGTGCATATGTCTCGATGTAGAGCTGCTGCTCGAGCGAGTTATGAATGCCGCTTTGAACGGCACGTTTGATCTGTTTGAAGGCCAGTGGAGGCCCCTGCACTATCCTGCCCGCCAGGGCTTCCGCCTCTTCCATCAGCTTCTCATGCGGCACCACCCTGTTTACCAGGCCGATGCGCTCCGCCTCGCGCGCATCGATGGTCTCTCCCGTATACATGTATTCATAGCAGCGGCCGGTCCCGAGCAAACGCGGCATCAGGTAGGTGCAGCCGCAGTCAGGTATCAAGCCCCGCATGACGAAGGCCAGATTGAACAAGGCCTTTTCGGAGGCGATCCTGATATCGGCCAGCAACGCCAGCGACACCCCGCCGCCTGCAGCTACGCCGTTGACAGCTGCGATAACCGGCTTATCGAGGTTATACAGCCCCAATACAAACGCTCCGCCGATTGTCTGGCCGCGCGGCTCCAGCAAATCCTGCAGTTTGCCTTCCTCGGCAGCCTGGTTGAATATAACGACGTCGGCGCCGGTGCAGAACCCTTTGCCCGCACCGGTTATGATGAGAGCGCGGACGCTGTCATCCTCCCGTATATCCTTGAATATCCTAGGTAAAAACTCGTTACTGATTTCGCCCGTCAGTGCATTTAACCTGTGCGGTCTGTTCATGGTCAATATGGCCACGTAACCTTTCTTTTCGAGTATCAGACCTTCATATTCCATGTACATATCCTTTTTTACTTAAGTTGACTCTCTTGCCACCGTATGCCGACGTTCATGCCTTGATCGTCACCCTCGATGGAAAATCTTTCTGCATAATCTTTACGGCTCCGCCGATGATGTCGTCCATGACCTCCTGCGTGCTCCTGATCTTTTTGATCAGGCCGGTGATCTGGCCGGCGAACATGGGGTAGTAATCACCTTCACCTTTCTCCATCATGCCCTGTAAAAGGTCGGAGACCAGCATACTCTGCAGCGGCATGGGCAGTGTTTTGAGGCCTGATTTATCCCAGGCTTCGTTAAGCTTGTTCTTAAAGGCCCTGGTGGTCTTGCCGCTGTAAATCCGGGTTATCTGCTCCTCTTCCTCGTCCGACTCGACAAGTTTGCGGTAGTAGGCGTCGATGGTCGGTTTATTGAGCATGCCGAATTCTATGAAATCGACGAAGCATTCATGGGTAGCCAGGAATGCGGTCCCGCACCAGGCCCCGATGGCGCCCAGCGCCAGAGCAGCAACCAGGCCGCGCCCATCGGCGATCCCGCCGGCGGCTACTACAGGGGTGGGAGCCACTGCGTCAACGACCTGCGGAACAAGGGCCATGGTACCTATCCTGCCGGTGTGCCCTCCCGCATCATGTCCCTGGGCTATGACGATATCCGCCCCCATCTTTTTGATCCGGACGGCGCTACGCACATTTCCCACCAGCGAAACGATCTTGATACCGGCCTCATGCGCCTCGGGGATCAGCCAATCAGGTGTTCCCAATCCCAGGGCGAAAAACGGCACCTTTTCCTCCTTAACGACCTGGAACTGACTCCTGCCAAACTCCTCCGAAATGGGCCATTCCTTCATCCTGGCGCCTTCGACGCCGAAATCTTTGGCCATCTTCTGAATAAAAGCGGTATGTTCGGCCGGAATATACTCCTTGAGCTTGGTCAGGTCGAAATCCTTGGGGATGGCAGCCGGTAATAAAATATCCACGCCAAAGGGCTTATCGGTGAGCTCGCGTGTTTTCCTGATCCATGCCCTCAGTTCATCGGGCCAGAGGAAGGTAGCGCCGAGCATTCCCAGTCCGCCGGCATTGGAAACCGCGGCGGTTAACGTATAACCGCCCGCGGTCCCCATCCCTGCCAGCATCACCGGGTATTCGACACCAAGGATATCGCAGAGTTCAGTGCGGAATACGGGACGCTTATTCATTTTATCTCCTCAGTTTATTACTTGGGTTTTTCGTTCATAAGGGTCCTGACCTCCCTCTTCAGGATCTTGCCCACGGCGCTGGTAGGAAGGCTGTCATAGAACTCGATTCGCTTGGGTACCTTATAAGGCGCAACCCTGCCGCGCAGGTAGTCGGTGATCTTCGATTTTTCAGCATCGCTCTTTTCAACGCCGGGCTTCAATACGATGGCCGATGCCACGATCTCCGAGCCGGGCCTTGCCGGATCCGGTATCCCTACGGTTGCCCCCATATCCACGTCCGGGTGTTCGCAAATAACGTCATCAAGTTCACGTGTAAACACTTTGAGCCCTGAGACGTTGACCATGTCCTTGAGCCTGTCAACAATGGTCACGTACCCGTCTTCATCCATCTTACCCAAATCGCCCGTGTGCAACCAGCCGTTACGCAACACGTTGGCCGTCTCCTGCGGCTTCTTGAAGTAGCCCTTGGTGAATACCTGCGGTCCCCGCACGGCAACCTCGCCCGGCTCGTTGAATGGCACGGATTCGCCGGTTGCGGGATCAACGATTTTTATCTCGGTATCGGGGAAGGGTATGCCCACTGCGCCCGGTATCTTCTTGCCGAAACGCGGACAGGCGGTGATGATGGGGCTGGTCTCAGTCATGCCGTATACCTCTATCAGCTTGTTGGCGCCCACTACTTTCTCAAAGTCTTTGATATATTCGGGAGGGAACGGCGCGGCACCGCTGACGAAATACCAGACATCGCTGAAATCATAGGCTTTGAAGTCCGGCTGTTTGATAAGCTCAAGGTAAACCGTCGGCACGTTGCCGATGATGTTCGGCCGGTATTTTTTCATGTTCTTAATGATGAATTTCTGGTCACGCGGATTCGGTACCGCGATCTGAGTCATGGCCAGGGAGAGCATGGTCGTGAACACTATCAGGCCGGCTATGTGAAAGAGCGGGAAGCATGTCATGCCGACCGCTTCGCCCATCTTGGTGTCCAGCCAGGTCGCGATCTGCAACATCTGCACGGTGATGTTACGGTGCGTCAGTTCGGCGCCCTTGGGCAGGCCGGTTGTGCCGCCTGTGTATTGCATCACGCAGGTATCGTCCATGCTGACTTTCTCCGCTACGGGCGTGGCCGGCATGTTTTTCATCACATCCTTGAAGGTGTATATTTCGATACCGGGGATGGGAAGCACCTTGCCGGTGGGGAATTTTTTGAGCATCTTGCCCATGGTCGCCATCACCGGTGACAGGTAATCACCTATGCCGGTGAACACGATAGCCTTAAGATCGGTGCCTCCGATCCCCTTGATTACCCGGGGATAGAGGGCATCAAGGGTGACCAGCACCTTGGCACCGGAATCCTTGAGCTGGTGGTTGAGCTCTTCCGCTGTCAGCAGCGGGCTGACGCCGGTAATCACGCAGCCTGCCTTCTGTATGCCTATCAGGCCGATGTAATAAGCCGGGAGATTGGGAAGGTTAATGCCGACTGTATCACCTTTCTTCAGCCCGATTTTCTTGAGCAGATTAGCGAAGCGATTGGACATCTCGTCTATCTGTTTGAACGTGAAGGGGGTGCCCATGTAATAGAGCCCCACGCGGTTGGGGAATTTCGTGAAGACCGGTTCAATGGTTTCCCAGAATGATTTGTCGGGGTATTTCAGGTTTGCCGGGACGTGCTTGTCATAGAACTTGAGCCATGGTTTTTGTCCGTAAATGTCCGCCATTTAACAACCTCCTGCCTTTCTTTTTTATATAAACGTGATCGCTTATACTCTGTCCCTGCAATGATGTAACAGATTACCACAGCCAAAAATATTTTACAACAATATTATAGCAGGATTGAGAGTAAATTACGTTACCTGACGGGTCAATCAATTATCGACGCGGGGCCGGCCCGCTAAGCCGGCTTACTGGCGCTGACCTTAATGCTCCTGACGGCCTTTCCGACTCTCTTGAGGTCGTCTCTGCCAATATTGTCGTCATTCAACATGGCATTTGCCGTGGGATCGTTGCTCATGTATTCGGCGCCGAAGCTCGTTTCGTCAATTACCTTAACATCTCTAAAGCCGGCCCGGGCGATCGCCGCGAGGTATATCTCTTTGAGTGACGCCCCTGCAAGGCAGCCGATATACGCAGCAACCGAGCTCTGTACCGACTGGGGCAGCGCTTCCAGCAGGACTATGTCGGATACCATTAGCCGGCCGCCGGGCTTCAATACCCGGAAAGCCTCCTGGAAAACTTTCTCTTTCTCAGGCGAGAGGTTGATCACGCAGTTGGAGATGATGATATCCACCGAGCCATCGGCGACGGGCAGGTTCTCGATCTCCCCCAGCCTGAATTCCACGTTTTGATAACCGCCTTTTTGTGCGTTCTCGCGTGCTTTCTCCAGCATCTCGGGCGTCATATCCACACCGATGACCCTGCCTTTCTTGCCTACCCTGGGCGAAGCCAGAAAACAGTCAAATCCAGCCCCGGAACCCAGGTCGAGCACAACTTCGCCCTCTTTCAGGGATGCCAGCGCCACGGGATTACCGCAGCCCAACCCGAGGTTGGCTCCGTCAGGCACTGAGGATATATCCTTCTCGGAATAGCCTATCCCTTTGCTGATCTCTTTGGTCACGTCAATTCCACAGCATCCGGTGGTCTGCGGGCCGCAGCAGGAGCCGCCGCCTTTGGCCACCTGGGCATAGCTTTGCCGGACCGTTTTCTTTATCTCTTCTTTACGCATGTTTATCCTCCTTTATTGATAAATATCAGTCTGCTTAAAACAGGTTGAGCCATTGTCCTATGTAAACAAGGCCGATCACGATAAAAAGAATGGCCATGACCACTCTTATATATTTCTCAGCCCTGGCTATGGCATTTATCCACCTGGCAGCGCCGGTCACGCCCAGCGAAAGCAGGGTGCCGAAAAACAGCACGG
Source organism: uncultured Dehalococcoidales bacterium (assembly GCA_964437795.1). Taxonomy (GTDB): domain Bacteria; phylum Chloroflexota; class Dehalococcoidia; order GIF9; family UBA5629; genus CAIMUM01. Next base: position 136,138 of record CAYTIC010000007.1, read on the forward strand.
GCAGCCCGGTGCCCAATGCAAATAGCGCGGGTAAACCCACACCTCCCTTCGTTTTGAAGGCAAGCGGGATCAGCACACCGAAGAATAGCACTGCGCTGTAGGGGCAGAACGCCAGGGCCAGGACGATGCCCAGAGGCAGCGCGCCGATCATGCCCATGTCGGCCAGCTTGCCGGCCGCATTTGCCACGGTGCTCCCGTGTTCACCGAAAGATATCCTGTTGATGAAGAGCATGATAAGGCCGACGGCGATCAGCAGTGGGCCGATAGCTTTTTCCCCGAATTCCTGTAAAAAATTGGCTACCTGCGGGATACTCAATCCGGCATAAATGATGAGCATGCCCAGCACAGAGTAGGTGATCATCCTGCCCAACGTGTACAGGGCGCCGCTGGTAACGGCGAACCTGCGGTCCGATATCCTGCTGCTGATATATGCCAGCGCCGCCAGGTTAGTGGCAAGTGTACAGGGCCCGATGGAAGCCATGACGCCGAGCATGAATGCGGAAAAACCGGGTAAGCTGAGGCCGCTTAAAAGTGCCTGTAAATCCACTACCTGCTCCTGCCTTCCAGGATATTATTTAAAGTTGAGCCGGCATCCCCGGCCATCTCCTGGATCCCGCCTGCAAAGCTAATAAAGGCGGCTGCGGCATTGAACAACTGCTTTTTCATCATGTCTCAGGCCGATTGTGCGCATTCCGCAAAAAGCCTCTCCAAAACCAATAATCTTTCTATATCGGAGCGGGCCGATTGATCGTTTTCCATACCCCTGCGTACGTCTTTTAAAATGTCGACGACATACGCGTCGATATTATCCCAGTCGATGGAATAGAGCGCGTAAATCCCGATGCGCCTCATCTTGAGCAATCCGCTATTGTACATGGCCCCCAGATGGTGCGAGGCCCGCGGTTGCGAGATACCGAGGACCTCGATAATCTCACAAACGCAGCACTCACGTTCAAATAACATATTCAGTATGCGTAACCTGGTTTCATCCGATAAAGACTTCAAAATCCTGACTAAATAACGCATCTTTTTATCCCGTTCCAATCAACATATAATGATGTATTTATATATTGTCTCGAATTATATAGCCCAGGGATACTGAAGTCAATTTATGATTCCCTGCTTGAAAATAGCTCCTTTCAGGCACAATGCAAAAAACAGGACAGGACATGCCGTGATTCCCGTACACCCACTTGACAAATAGCACCGAAATTATTATATTGTATACAGATATTTTGTGCTAAAAGTATTCAGTTATGGCAAATGAGCTTGATGGGTATATCTGCTTCAATGCCGGCCGCATGATGCGCCGCGTATACGAGTACTACGATACGCGGCTGTCTCCTTTCAACCTGACCACTGCCCAGTATATGGTATTCAATGCCCTCTGGATAGGGGACGGCATAACCATCGGCGAACTGGGGCAGCGCGTGGCGCTGGACGGTTCAACCATCACCGGCATCCTCGACCGCATGGAGAAAAACGGCTACGTGGAACGCAGGCCTAACGCGGACGACCGCAGGTCGGCACTGGTCTTCCTTACTGAAAAGGCCAGGGAAGTGGGGCCTCAAATCATCAGGTTTGCAGATGAGCTTAATTCTGTTATCCGCAAGAATTTCCCTGCGCAGGATATGGCGGTCTTTGAACGCGTGTTGCGCAAGCTAGCCCAATCCGGCATAAGCTGATCCTTTCATACCCGCCTTTGCGCCCAAAATATGTGTCACCGTGGAGGATTATATGAACCAGCCGGACATCTCACTGACCGATAACGAAAAGCAGATCTTTCTTAAATTTATCGAGTGGCAGAAGAAAAGCTGGTACGGCGTCCCGGGCGGGGAGGAGCTGCTGCCGGTCATAGCCGCAAAATACACACCCGCCGAGGCTGAATTTCTCACCGGCATACCTTTCTCGCCCAAGAACATCGATGTTCTGTCTGAACTTAAGGGCATGGACCGCGTAGCGCTGGGCGCCAGGCTGGACGAGTTGACCCGCAAAGGCTTTCTTTACAAGTTCGATCGGGACGGCATCACGCATTACATGCTCAACGACATTTTCATGCTCATGCGCGCCAGCGGCTGGCCGGGCAGGACCGACGAGCACAGCAGGCAGTTCGCAGTTATGTCCGACAACCATTTCCCGACCTTCATGGAACCCTGGGAGACGGTCAAAGAAAAGGGCCTGCGTGTGCTGCCCATCAACGCCGCCATAGAGGATGAGCACACCATACTGCCCTACGAAGAAGTAAAAAAACACCTGGATTCCTACACATACTACAGCGTGAGCTACTGCCCATGCCGGATAAAAAAGAGCCTGGTCACAGGCAAACCCGATAAGTATCCCACGGAGGTCTGCCTGCACTTCGACCGTCTGGGCCGCTACGCGGTTGAGAACGGTTTCGGCCGCCAGATCACGCGAGAGGAAACAGAACGCATACTGCAGGAATGCGCCGAGGCCGGCCTCGTCCATGCCATGTCCAACCAGCAGGAAGGCCCCGATACCATCTGCAACTGCTGCAGCTGCTGCTGCATGTGGTTCGAGGCGGTCAAGCGCATGAAACATTCGGGAGGACTGGTGCCTTCCAACTACCATATCCGGATAGCACAACAAACCTGCACCGGATGCGGATTATGCGTTAAGCGCTGCCCCATGGAGGCCTTGAAGCTCAAGGAGACACCGGAGGCTAAAGGACGCAAGGTCACGGTCAAGGAAAAAGACGGACGTGTACGCGAGCTCACCAATAAAAGCGGCAAGGTATCCGAGATCGACCCGGACCTGTGCATAGGATGCGGGGTGTGCGCCTACAAATGCCAGTCCAGGTCCCTGTCCCTGGTGCGTAATGAGACAGACCACAATCCGCCCAGGACCATGCGCGACTGGGCTGTCGAATTCATAACCACGCGCAAGGCGGCTTGAAGGCAAATCCCCGAGGCCGGCAAGCTGCCTTAAAAAATACTGAAGGCTGATCCCAAAGCCCCTGCCCGAAAACGGCAGTGGCTTTGCTTTTTATGCTTACCAGGCGCTTCGAATTTAAAGCTTCCAGGCCCACATACCCGATTTGACATTAGAACATTTGTTCTACTATAATCCGGGCACACTTTTGCAAAAGGGAGGTGGTGCGTGGTGTCCAGACAGATTGATGAGCCGATAACCGTCCATGTCAGCCAGCAGTCCATTCCGACCGCCTTCATCTGGCGCCGGCGTCTCTACCGGGTGGTGGAGATACTGTCCTGGTGGCGGGAGGCTTCGGAGTGGTGGAATGGGGAGCCGGTGCGCATTCTCATCCGTGTCAGCGCGGAGCGCCGGGGTGCCGGTATTTACGAGCTGTGCAAGAGCGACTCGAGCTGGTCCCTGCACCGCGTGCTCGACTGATTGAGAGGAGACTGTTAACGTGTCCTTCGTACATCTGCATGTACATTCTTACTACAGCTTCCTGGATGGGGCCGCCAGCCCCGCCCAGCTGGTCGATAAAGCCAGCCGTTTCAATATGCCCGCACTGGCGCTCACCGACCACAACCGCCTGACAGGGGCCATCAGGTTCTACGAAAGCGCAAAAAAGTCCGGGGTCAAGCCCATCATCGGCGCCGAGGTAGATGTGGAGGGGGGTTACCACCTCACCCTGCTCTGCAGCGATATGACGGGCTACTCCAACCTCTGCCGGCTGCTCACCGCAATGCACTGCAGCAAGCGCGGGGATAAACCGGCCGCCACGCGCGACCAGCTGGACAGGCATAATAATGGGCTTATCGCACTCTCCGGCTGCAGGCTGGGCGAAGTGCCTTCGCTGCTGGCCGGCGGCCAAAAACACGGCGCCGAGCTGGCAGCAGGCTTCTACCGCGAGGTCTTCGCCGGCGGCTTCTTCATTGAGCTGACCCGCTACCCTGCCAGGGAAGGCACGTCCCTGTGCCACATGCTCTACGGCCTGGCCCATGAGCAGGGTATACCCGTGGTGGCCGCCAACAACGTCCACTACCTCACCATGCGTGATTACCGCACCAGGGAGCTGCTCAACTCCATCGGGCATATCGTGCCCGTCACGCAGCTTCCCGATCCGCGCACGGTGGAGCAGTATTTCAAATCGCCCGCCGAGATGGCGCGTCTCTTCAAAGGCTTCCCCGGCGCCGTCGACACGTCCCTTGAGGTTGCCTCGCTTTGCAACCTCGAACTCGAGCTGGGCAGGCCGCGCTTCCCGAAATTCGACTTGCCGGCCGGCGAGACAGCCCCGGGACTGCTGCGCCGGCTGGCTTACGAGGGCACGGAACGCAAATACAGCAGCATGACGCCGGAGCTGTCCGCCCGCCTGGAGATGGAGCTTGCAACCATCGAGAAGCTCGGCTTCTGCGGCTATTTCCTGGTGGTATGGGACATCGTGCGCTGGGCCAGGGGGCGCGGCATACGCTGCCTGGCCCGCGGCAGTGCGGTAGACAGCCTGGTGGTCTATGTGCTGGATATCAGCATCGCCGACCCCGTCCACTACGACCTGCTCTTCGAACGCTTCATGCACCCGCTGCGCAACGAGCCGCCCGATATAGACCTTGATATCGACCGTAGGCGGCGGGACGAGGTGCGCGATTACATCTGCAGTAAATATGGGGAGGACAACGTATCCTGCGTTGCCACAATCAACACATACCTGGCGCGCGGCGCCATCCGTGATGTGGGCAAGGCGCTGCAGGTGCCGCAGCCCGTTATCGAAGAGGCCTGCAAAGGCATACACTGGCTATCCGCGTCGAAGCTTATGGAGAAGGCGGGTACCCTGCCCGAGCTCAGGGACAGCACCGTTTACAAAAGGCCCGAGCTAAAGGAGTTCTTCGGCCTGTGCGCCGCCATCGACGGCTTCCCCAAACACCTGTCGGTACACCTGGGCGGACTGCTCATAGGGGAGGGGCGGCTTTCTGATCTCGTACCGCTGGAGCCTTCCAGCGGCGGGGATATCATCAGCCAGTACGACAAGGACGATATAGAGAGGCTGGGCCTGGTCAAAATGGACCTGCTGGCGCTGCCCACCATCTCGGTCATCGAGCAGGCCGTGCGCAGCATCGGCGAGAACCGCGGCCTGGAGATAGACATCGACAATATACCGCGCGACGACCCTGCTGTCTTCGCCATGCTGCGCGAGGGCAAGACCATAGGCGTCTTCCAGCTTGAATCACCCGCCCAGAGGGAGATGGCGGGACGGCTGCTGCCGCGTACTTTCGACGACATCATTGTCTCGCTCTCACTTGTGCGCCCGGGCCCGCTCAAGTCCAGCATGGACAAGGTCTACCTGGCGCGCCGCCACGGACAGGAGCCGGTGAGCCACCTGCACCCACTCCTGGAGGGGGCCCTGGGCGAGACCCTGGGCGTGATACTCTACCAGGAACAGGTACTGCGCGTGGCCCACGACCTGGCTGGCCTGAGCTATGCCGAGGCCGACGGGTTCCGCCGCGCCATGACCCATGACCGCACACACGAGGAAATGGAGAAGATGCGGCTCTCCTTTATCAACAGCTCCATGCGCAGGGGGATCAAGCGCGGCGTTGCGGAGGAGGTTTTCGAACATCTCGCCGCCTTCGCCGCCTACGGCTTCTGCAAGGCGCATGCCGCCGCTTATGCCGTGCTCTCCTACCAGACGCTCTGGCTGAAATGTCATTACCCGGCCGAGTTCTTCGCAGCCATACTCTCCAACCAACCCATGGGCTACTACCCGCCGCGTGTGCTGGCCGCCGAGGCCCGCCGCTGCGGGATTGCCATCCTTCCGCCTGATGTGAACAAATCCTCCGACCTTTACACAGTTGAAGGCGACGCTATACGTGTCAGCCTGGGCCAGGTGAAGGGCATAAGCAGCGAAGCGGTCTGCTCCATCATCAACCGTAGAAGCCGGGGGTGTTTTACCTCCCTGCGCGATTTCATCCTGAGCGTAGAGGCCAGCCAGCCCATGATAGAGAACCTGGTTAAGGTGGGGGCGCTCGATGCCTTCGGCAGCCGCGGGGAGATGCTGGCAGAGATACCCGGACTGCTGCAACTCAAGAGCAGGAAGGCAGGTCCGGAGATGGACCTCCCATCCCTTGAGATTGTCACGTCATGCGACCCCGCAGTGGCAGGCTCTCCGGACACCAGGGAAAGGCTGCTGGCCGAGCGTGAGCTTCTCTCACTCGACCTCTCCGCCCACCCCCTGGATTTCTGCAACCTGGGCGGGGGCTTCACCCGTATCAGCGACCTGCAGTCGCTGTCCACGGGTCAGGCTGTGAAAATCGCCGGGTCTGTTATCCGTTACCAGACCCCTCCCACGCGCACCGGCAGGCGCGTGGTCTACATCATACTGGAGGACGGCAGCGGTGTGGCCGATGTCACGGTATTCAGCGATGTGCAGGAGAAATGCGGCAGGGTGCTCTTCCGTTGCGGATGGATGGAGGTACGGGGCAAGATCCAACGCAGGGGCCCTAAATCGCTTTCGATCATTGCCGATGAAATCAGGCCTTTAAGATCAAATACTAAAATACAAACCGCCGACCGCAAACAATAATCAAGTAGTGCAGGCAAAAGAAATTTCAAACATGTTAAACTCTTAGCGATGTATAAATGGGATGCCCTTGATTACCAGAAAAGTTCCGAGGCCCAGCTCAAATTGGGCCGCGAGCTTATCACCAAACTCGGCCTGAAAGGCAGTGAACACGTGCTGGATATCGGCTGCGGCGACGGCAAGATCACAGCCGAGATCGCAGCCGTCCTGCCGCAGGGTTCGGTAACCGGCATCGACAGTTCGCAGGAAATGATCGAGCTTGCCTGCCGGACCTTCACACATAATAATCCCCCCAACCTGCGATTCATCCATATGGATGCGTGTGAACTGAATTTCCATGAGGAGTTCGATATTGTATTTTCCAACGCGGTCCTTCACTGGGTCAACGACCACCGCTCTGTCTTAAACGGCATATATCTGGCTTTGAAAACGCCGGGCAGGATTCTGCTCCAGATGGGCGGACGGGGCAACGTTGCCGATATGATGAACATAGCGCTGGGTATAGCAGCGCAGTCTGAATGGTCCCCCTATTTCAAAGGCTTCATCCCGCCCTACAGTTTCTTCGGAACGGAAGAATATAATGCATGGCTGCCCGAGGCCGGGTTTACAACAGTGCGGACAGAGCTTATTGCCAGGGATATGGCGCAGTCCGGCAGAGAAGGCCTGACAGCCTGGTTCCGCACAACCTGGCACCCTTTTATACACAGGGTACCTGAAACAATGCAGCAGGATTTTATAAATGAAGTTGTGGATGGATACCTGCGGCAATACCCTGCCGACGCCGCAAATATTGTGCATATAGCTGCGGTAAGGCTTGAAGTGGAGGCAGTTAAGAATGCTGTTTAATCCGGCAATGCTTTTGCCCAAAGCAATTCAGGCGCTATTAGCCCCAAATTCATTGAGGAGACAATAAGAAGGTGACTGTTAAACGTTTTTACGTCTGGGCAATACTGGCGATTATTATTTTTCTATTCGGGCTATTTTCGGGTCATGATTGGACACTGTATGCTTTCCGGACCGCCGACCTGCAAAATCCTGAGATATACTCCCGTTTCATGAAATTCCCCGTCACCTTTTTATGTATGGTTCTTGCCTGGATCACCCTCAAGGACGCCTTTAACCGCAAAGACAATCTCAAACTCAGCATAGCATACTCGATCATCGTCCTGGGGGACATCGTGTTCTTCTTCGACGTCCATTCCGTAATCGGCGTATTCTGCTTTGCTCTGGCTCATCTTACCCTCATTTATCGCAATGCCAATGGGATAATGAGTTACCGCCACAAGGGAATCCTGTGGGCTATATTACCATTGATCCTGGCTTTTTCACTGGCATTAATGTTCTTTGTGTTCTACCCTATGTTAAAAAATAATCTGCCTTATTTCTACACGCTGCTTGGCTACGCTATTATCATCAGCGGTTCTCTGTGGGCGGCTATCGCAGCCGTAAAGATCGGTTTCTTTCCACGGGCGAACGCCGTCCTCATCGTAGTCGGTGTGGCCTGCTTCTTCCTCAGCGATATCTGTGTGGGCTTCTACCGGTCCCTGCCCATGGGCTACGACAGGGTTTTTGCTACATACCTGACCTGGATATTCTACGCGCCGGCACTGGTTCTCACAGCACTGAGCGGCTACGATTTGAGGAAGATATTTGGATAGTCAAATTTAAGACATATCCAACCTGAAAGATATGCCGGTTCGTTTGAAATGCGCTTCATGCCAGGGCTGGTTGTGCCGGATTCCGTATGGTGCAGGATACCGCCGTAATAAAAAGCAGAGGACGCCTGAGTGCCGGCGCCCCCTGCAGTTTGGGAGGAGAACCGCTAAACTTTAGATCATGCGGGCCACTATCACCACCGAACTGATAATCAACATCCCGCATATCACCATAGACCAGAAGAGAGCCTGTGCTTTCCAATCCGCTCTGACCGTTCCGACTATCGATTTCGTCGCGTTCATCTCTTTTCTCCTGATCTCATTTGCTTCTGACATGTAAATTCTATTATTCATATCTCTCTAATACAATAGCGCATCGGTACTGGTTTGTCTGTGACCTTAGTACTATTTACCTCTGATGGTGTAATTATGCCGCATTGCAAGCCGGCGGCAAACGGTCACAAGTACGGTATTGACAGGCCGGGGGGTATGATTGACTGTAACAAAAAGGTAGTAGCCCGGTCGGATGATGGGCTACTACCAGTTGTCGGTTCTGAAGGTAATCTGCGCGGCCCTACGGCTTGTACCAGGTATATTTCAGCTTGACCACTTCTCGTTGAAAGCTGGGGATGTAGCGGTTATACATAACAGTCTCACCGGGTGGGATCTGGGCAGCGATTGTGACGCTGTTGCCCGTGTTGGCCGCCACTATTTTCACGTTGGCCATGTACCAGATCTTGTCCGTATTCGTTACACTTCCGTTCACAACCAAAGCATTTACGTCGGCGTATTTATACAGGTCCGTCTGGTTTACCCAAACGGCGGCCGAATCTGCAGGGGGAACTGAAGAAGGCACGGGCGGAGGCTCGACGATGGGGGGAATATTGGCCCCCGGCAGTATGGTAAGGTAAACCGGCACATAAATCGGGCTGTTGAGGGCGCCGTCGGCAGCAACAGTGACGATACCGGTATACTGGCCCGGAGCCATACCGGTCGCATCGATATTTACGTTGGCGCTGGCGGTTTGAGTTGTTTCAGCGCCGGGCACCGTCTGTAAAGATATCCAGTGCGAGTTGTCACTCATCGACTGGTTGAGCATGCCGCCTCCCTGGTTGGTTACCATCAGGAGTTGATCGAGGGTTGGCCCCTGCCCCTGGCTAATGGTGAACATCAATTTGTCCGGATTGACCACCAGCACCGGCGCCGAAGATGCTGCGGGGGTGGCGGGTTGCGGTTGAACCGCCGGGATACAACCCATGGCAGGCACGATGAGGGCCGCGGCCAGTAATATCAGCATAATAAAGAAGCCATTTTTATTAGCGGCCATTGATTCCTCCTTAACCTTCATTTTCACATCAACCGCATTATATAACATGCCCACTCATTTTCCCATCGCCCCGCACACTTTTACAGGCTCCGCCTCCCCGCACAAACGCGTTCCGGCAATCCCGGCGGGTGCAGGGCATGCAACTTTGACAATATGAATTCCCGTACTTATGCTATTATCAGAAAGCCCGGTTTAGAATACATTCTTTATAATGAATAAAATCAATCTCATAGCCCTGATGCTCCCACTGCTTATCATAGGCTCTGCAACCTCGTGTATCTCCAGGGAATACCCAGTGACCGGCACACAAACGGAGACCGCATACAGGACAGAATATGTGACGGAGACCTACTCTGAAAACGAGACCACGACCGAATCAATAACCGGCAGCTACGAAATACAGCCTTTATATAAATGGTACTCGCAGAACATCGCCTTCAAGGGCCAGAGTTACTTCTGGTACCTGGCCTATGATATCCCCCAATCGCCGCCCTACGACAACCTGCGCTTGAAAGTCTCAATCTGGAAACAGCTTCAGTACGAGTCGGCGTCCATACGCATTCTCGACATGACTAAAGGCGGGCAGCTCACTACCCCGGCCCCCGCCGTTTCAGGGGACACATCTCCGGGACTGGTCAATTGGACGTGGATAACGCCCAGTGCTGCGGGCGCCTCCACAAGCCCGAGCAGTTCATCCGGCAGCGGATCTGCGGAAGGCGCCGGCACGACTACCGGGGGAGCCTCGACGCAATGGCTGGATATGGCCAATATCCAGATCAACCAGGCAAAATTCCTGGGCGGCAGGACCAACCTCTGGTCCAAGCCCGAGAATCCGCAAGTTTTCGAGTTGGACGCCGGCAGAGCCCAAAAAATCGGCATCATCATCTGTGGCCCTCAAAATCAGTGGAATGCACGGGTCACTCTGGAAGGCGCATTTACCACTGACACTGTTTTATATAAAACAGTCACAAAGGAGCGCCAGGTGGCCAAACAGGTACCCTACGAGGTACAAAGTCAGAAAACAACTTACCAGACCAGGCAGGTACCTTTCTGGGAAATACTGTCGCCTTGATAAATCATATGCCGTATTCTTTACAAAACAGGTCACAGCGCCGATGCGACAGGTCATCCGGTTTCACGGCGGGCGCTGCCGGAAAGCTACTGCCGCTCTTAATTCTTGTGGCCGCGGCGCTGCCCACCCTCGCCTGCGTTGCCGTTCAGTATCCCCAAACGGAATCTTACTATGATACCGTGTATACTACGGAAAACCGCACGGAGGTCTTCACTGAAACCTATCCCGTGACGCGCATTGAGAGCGGCGGGGAACAGCTTACGCCATACGTCGTGTGGAGCAATCCGACCATTTATTTCAAGGGCACAAGGTTCGTCTGGTACTACGGCTACAGGCTGCCGGATACACGGGCCCACGATGTGGAGACGATCAGGATTTCGCTCTACAAGCAGGAATATTACGAGGACGTCGCCGTCAGCGTATTCGATATGGGGCCGCGCGGGCAGGTGCTGCAGCCGCCGACAGTCCCTGCGCTGGACCCTGTTTACACCACCAGGGTTGAGTGGACCTGGTTAACGTATCCCATCGACCTCGACGACTCCAGCGCAATCAGCAGGTGGCTCAACTCAGCCAACATCAAATTTAACTTCGCCCGTTTCCTGGGGGGCCAGGCGAACCTCTGGCTTAACCGCGAGCGCCTTTACGATATCGACTTCAATACACGGGGCGCACGGGATATAGCCATTCTGTTCACAGGAACCTCCATACCGCAGAACACCAGGTTCAGCGCTTCGTTGTTGTGGTCCGACCAGATCACAGACAATGTGACGGGGACAGTTGAGAGGCAGGTGCCCTACCAGGTGGAGCGGCGTGTCCAAAAAGAAAGGACTGTAAATAAAACAGCACTGGTCCCCTTCTGGCAGGCGCCCCCCTTTAAATAGCCGCCCGGTTAACAGCCACAGTATTCACACCAGGCTCAGGTACCAGCCCAACAACTCTTTTCCCCACAGCAGCGTAACCATGCCGCCCAGGCAGAGGAATGGCCCGAACGGCATCATCTCCCTGCGCTTCTTACGCCGGCTTATAAGCAGGGCGGCTGCCACGATGCCGCCCGCCAGTATGCTGAGAAAGAGCGCGATGAATACCAGCGGGAAACCCACCATCAGGCCCAGCAACCCGGCCAGCACGACATCTCCCATCCCCATCCCTCCTCTCGACAGGATTACGACAAGGAAAAGCAGCAGGGCGCCGCAAATACCCCCGGCCAGAGCGCAAAGGAAAAAATTATTGAAAAGGGTCACAAACCCGCTTCCTGCAAAGAAAAGCGCCCAGGGAAGGCTGTAATGTGCGAGTGACACTGCCAGTGCCGCCAGCGCAGCCAGCAGCAGGGCCGGGTAAGTCACCATATTGGGCAATATGAAATGCTCAAAATCGGTGACAAATAATACGATCAATACCGTGGAATAAACCAGCAGGATAACCAGCGTCCAAGAAAACCCATATGTCAGGAACAGTGCTGCGAAGAGAACGCCTGTGACAGCCTCAACTACCGGCACACGTACCGGTATCGCCTCACGGCAATCCTGGCAGCGCCCGCGCGCTAAAAAGTATCCGAGCAGCGGCAGCATGAATTTGGCCGGCCGCTTCGCTCCGCATTTCTTGCATGACGGCGCCCGCAGGCGTACTTCTCCCTCCTCCGTTATAGACCCGGCAAACCAGTTGAGGGCCACTCCCCAGGCCGCGCCCAGCAGCAGGAAAAGGCAGGCTGTTAAAGCGGTCCCGATACTATCCACGAATGTATTTCTGCTCGCCCATTCCGAAATAGCGGCCGAAGTCCAGGCTCTCGCCCAAACCGTCTTTGACAGTGCCGTTAAAATATCCGAAAGGCCCGTAGTACCTGACCTTCAGGGCAATCATATCCATTTCGATCTTGCCCATGACAGTGGGCTTGAATGACAGGTCTACCATTCCGTACCTGTCCCTGATAAACCACTCCCCTTCCGGTCCCTGAGGCCTGTCGAATTTAACAGGCGGCAGCAGGATCATTTTGCCGTCAATCCACAGGCAATTCTCGTTATATTTCTCCGCGTCAACGGTCTGGTTGTCCGTCAGGTTAAAGCCCCTGAGCCGGCCCTTCCCGTCATATCCGGCTGTCGTGACCCAGTCGTACACAAGCGTATATGGATAAAATCCCTTGTGATCATCGATGATCGCAAAGCTCTCCTTGCGCAGGAATTCAATTTTCTCGCCGCCCAGCACGAGGCTCCCCTGCATCGGCATCAGGCACTTATGAGAATACATCCCTCGATTTACACCTATCGGGATGGAAACGACAATGGGTGCGACCAGTCCTTCGTCATGGAAGAGCTCGAAATGCGCCTCCATATCCGGCAGGTCCTTCTGGTCGCGTACATTTATATTTATGTAAAATCTGCCCTTCGCCAGTGCGCTGACAATCTCGATGGAATTGTCCTTATCCCGATAAGCTTGCCTGCTGTCCCAGATGGATGCGGGGACCTTTATCTTCCAGGCAGGCAGAAGTTTCTCAAAGAGATATTTTTTATTTCGCTCCTTATCGTAGATGATGAACTGCGCCAGGGCCGTGACCTTGGCGTTATACAACACGGCCAGCATAAACCAGCGGCTGTTTCCAAGCTGGAAAGCCTGCCATTCCTTGAGCCTGAAATCCAGTATGGGTTTGGGCGCCCAAGTACCCAGCGGCTTCCGGGCATCAAGCGGATTGACCTTTTTGAACTGGGTGCTGAAAGTACCGAAAGTGAACTCTCCATTTGAAACCAGGTTGTCCGGGGCGGGCCGCAATTCCCTCTGCACGTATTCTGCCATGTGTCACCCCCTTGGCGGATATTGTGCTCCATGTCCCATAAAATATCAAAGGCCGTGAAGCGATTTAGCTAAACGACCGTCGCTGTAATAGAATATTATATTGATGAGGACATTCATTACGATACTATGCGGTTTACTGGTATTGGTATGCTCCGGTTGTTCCCCCAGGTTCACCTCCACCGGCACGACCGGCAAATACGTTTACTTTCCGGTGGACCCACGCCAGCTGATAACGGTTGAAGACCCGGCCATACGCCAGGCGCTTACGACGATCACTTCTAATAAAAAAGATTACAGGTCCGATTTCAGGAAACTCCAGGACTGGGTGGCATCCCACATAACCTATTCCCAGGATAGCTATTACCACTGGCAGACACCGGTCGAAACCCTGGAGAAAAGGTCGGGGAACTGCAAGGATTTTGCCGTACTGCTGTGTACCCTTTGCCGGGCTGCGGGTATACCTGCCGACGATATCTATGTGGCCATCGGCAAAGACCGCAGCAACAGGAGCCATGCTTTTATAATTGAGAAATGGCTGCTGGGCAGGTGGCAGGTTATTGAGCCGCAGGTGGGCGGATTCATCATCTCTGATTTATCGTCGATGGATACTGCTGACAGGTATGTCATAACGTCGCGCTTCAACGATGAATCTTATCTGGGGGAGCCGGCCTATATCACCGGCTCAGAGACATTCCTGGTCGCCGGTGCGCCGGCATCCGCAATAGTCAATCAAACTGTCGCAGGGCCTGACCCCAGCTTGCCTAACACAAACCTTCCCCCGGCGGTCAATCCCCTGCCCGAGATCGACTACTTCTATTTCAAACAGAGCCCCAATATCGTGGGCACGCCGGGCGCCGCCATGCTGACATGGCAGGTTAGCGGCTCAACGTACGTATACATCGACCATGGCATCGGCTTTGTTGCGTCTACAGGCAATCAAATCGTCACTACGCCGGCCGGGACCGCCTATACCATCACAGCCCGAAACGAAAACGGCGAGATAAGGTCGATGACCTACAGGTAAGGCAATTAACGTTTGCGCCTTCTATCAGCCCGTCGGTCAGCGGCAGAATTTACAGGGCATCAGGACGCACTTGCTATTATTGTTGATGCCCGAGCAGCCCATGCTGGTATCGCTCCTGCCCCATGCAGTGGCATTGCAACCCGTGCGGCCGGCGCTGTTGCCCCAGGTTTTGGAGTAAGGCAAGGCTGACGGCGTGGTATTGTCAGCTATTGCCGGGATTACACCCGCTAACACTATAGCGGCCAGACATATCAGGCTGATCACAATTACACTTGCGAACCTTAATCCCAATATCATACCTTTTACCTCCCCACTTTACAGGTCAGCTTATGCTTTTTTGGAGCCAGCGGTCAGAGTCGAACTGACGACCAGCTGTTTACGAAACAGCTGCTCTACCACTGAGCTACGCTGGCACGTTGCATAGTATACCGCGCAGGGACGATGGCGGGCAAGGCAATCCGCACCGGTATTGAAGGCCTGTTTCAATAGCAACTGTACTTCGGTCCCGGCCTTACCCGCCGGTTATTTGTTCGACTCTTTCATAATGTACCTGAAGGTGCAGTGCTCAGACTGGCCTACGTGGTGCCGGTCATGCAACACCAGCTTCACGTCAGGATTGTAGCCTTCCAGTATGGCGTAGTCAGCATACTTGCAATAGATCTTGCTGTACTCGCCCACGCCGAGCTCCCGTGAGCCGTTCCAGAAGGTGCATTCACCGGTTTTAACCACCAGGTCATCGTTATCCAGGTCGGGATGGGGGTCGAAGTTGGACGAATCTATGTCACTGTAGATCAACCAGTTCTTAAGAGTCAGCGGCTGGCCCAGGTCTTTGACCGTGGCGGCGATACGCCTTCCCCTGGCCCTGCCGAAATCCTCAACGGCGCTCTTGAGCAGCGCCTCGCCCTTTTCCTGGCCCAGTTCGTTTATAACCGCCCTGGCCACGAAGCCGAAAAGCGCCGCCCCCAGCCCGAATCCCGCTATCTGGTATTTGGCCGCCGCGGCCTTTTTCTCCAGCACATCCGCCATGTAATCCCAGTCGAATCCCTGCTTCTTCTCACGTTCAAGGTCATCCATATTTTCGCCTCCTATCAGACATTGTCGCCGATACATGCAAGGAACCAAGCGTAATGTTATCATTATAGCCGCATTTTGAAATAATCATCCCGGAGGATATCGATGTCTTATAAACTTATTGCTGTCGAGATCGAGGACGAGGTTGCCACTCTAAAACTAAACCGGCCGGACAAGCTCAACTGCCTCAATGCGGCCATACTGCACGAGATGACGAAGGCTCTCAGCGATCTCAACGCCGACGACGGCGTCAAAGCACTTATCCTGACCGGGGAAGGCCGTGCCTTCTGTTCCGGCGCCGACCTGGCCGAGCAGCCCTACGGTACGGATAAGAACCAGCCCGGTATCAGCCGCGCCGAGCATGTCACCCCGTTCGTAAGCTTCGGCTGGGTGGTCAAACATATCGTGGATTTCACCAAGCCCGTCATCGCGGCGGTCAACGGCATGGCCGCCGGTGGCGGACTTGCTCTGGCGCTG
The DNA here is from genome assembly GCA_964437795.1 of uncultured Dehalococcoidales bacterium. GTDB lineage: Bacteria > Chloroflexota > Dehalococcoidia > GIF9 > UBA5629 > CAIMUM01. The sequence continues at coordinate 152,047 of CAYTIC010000007.1, forward strand.
TCTGCCGACATTCGTATAGCATCGGAAAATGCGGCATTCTCAGCCATTTTCGTTAAACGGGGGCTGGTACCGGACTGCGGGGTTTCGTACTATTTGCCTCGCCTGGTGGGCGTCAGCAAGGCGCTGGAGCTGATGTGGACCGGCGACAAGATCGATGCCCGAGAGGCCGAGCGCATAGGAATGGTCAACAAAGTGGTGCCGCACGGCGATTTGATAAAATCGGCGAACGAATTCGCACATACCCTGGCCAAAGGCCCTTCACTGGCTATCGAGATGATAAAGCTCATGGCCTACGCTGGTCTCAAGGCTGACTCTGTAATGACACAGATGGCGGTGGAAAACCACATGCAGCAGGTCTGCATGGAGTCCGAGGATGTAAAGGAAGGCGTCATGGGCTTCCTCGAGAAGAGGCCACCCAAGTTCACAGGGAAATAAAGGCAAATACCGTAGCGTGTGGGTGCACCTCAAGGTGCGCCCGGACGCGGGCGGGTTTAAAAACCCGCCCCAGATTGCTTCGTCACTTCGTTCCTCGCAATGACAGGGGTAACGTGAGAGCAGTGTTGACACGATGGGCCAAAGAGTTTAGAATTTTCCATTGTCAGTTGCCTTCTTGCATATCATCAAGGCGGCCAAAAATAAAAAAGGAGTTGATTGCTTGTGCCCGAAGTCAGATTAGGAGAAGGGGAAAGTTTCGAGAGCCTGCTCAGGCGTTTCACCAGGAAAGTACAACAGGAAGGAATAATCAGCGAGGTACGCCGCAGGGGCTTCTTCGAGAAACCCAGCATCAAGCGCAAGCGCAAAGAGGCAACCAAGCGCCGCAAAAGCAATAAAACGTCGTAACCTCCATGTCACTACAGGAAAAGCTCAACACAGACCTTAAAACCGCCATGCGCGCACATGACGAGTTGCGCATGCTGGTGCTGCGTACAGTGCTCTCATCCATGAACTACGCCGAGATAGCCAAGCAGAAAAAGCTGGACGACGGCGGCGTTATCGATGTCATCGGCAAGGAGATCAAGCAGCGCAAGGAGAGCATCGAGGCCTACGAGAAGGGCAACCGCAAGGACCTGGCAGATAAAGAGAAGGCCGAGATGGCCGTACTCCAGGAGTACATGCCCGCCCAGATGGGGCACGACGAGATAGTCAAAATCGTCCAGGCTGTGATAGCCGAGGTGGGAGCCAAGGGCCCGGGCGATAAGGGCAAGGTCATGCAAAAGCTAATGCCCCAGGTCAAGGGCAAGGCCGACGGCAACGAGGTCAACAACATCGTCACCGACCTGCTGGGCAAACTTTAACCAGTTTTTTACCGGTGGTCATTACGGGCATAGCGAAGCAATCCCTGAATTCGAAGACGTCACATCCTGAGATTGCTTCGTCGCTGCGCTCCTCGCAATGACATATTTTATAACACTCGCAACGACGGGATAAAAGACACTCCTCGCAATGACAATATTGGATAAAGATTAAAATGAAATTCGGCATTGTGGTCTTTCCCGGCACATGGAGCGACCGCGACTGCTATTACTCCGTGCACAATATCTGCGGCCAGGACGCCGTATACATCTGGCATAAGGAGACCGACCTCTCCGGCTGCGATTGCATCATACTTCCCGGCGGATTCTCCTACGGCGACTACCTGCGCACCGGCGCCATCGCCCGCTTCTCACCCGTCATGGATTCCGTGGCCGACTTCTCAAAGCAGGGACGCCCTGTCATCGGCATCTGTAACGGGTTCCAGGTATTATGCGAAGCCAACCTGTTGCCGGGCGTGCTGCGCCAGAACGAACACCTGCAATATCGCTGCCAGTGGACATACCTGAAAACGGAGAACAACACAACACCCTTCACTAACAAATGTAAAAAGGGTCAGATACTCAAGATACCGATCTCGCATTATGAGGGCCGATATTACGCCGGCGATGACGTGATCAAGGGGCTGGAGGACGCCGGACGCGTGGCCTTCCGCTATGGTACACCCGGCGGAGATATCACCAAAGAGTCCAATCCCAACGGGGCGTTAAACAACATCGCCGGCATCGTTAATAAACAGGGTAACGTGCTTGGCATGATGCCCCATCCCGAGCGCTCATGTGAGGACATGCTGGGGAGCGTTGACGGAAATATCATCTGGGAGTCCATCATTGCCAGCATCTAAAGAGCAATTAGAAGAGATAGCGCTCAGACGCAAAGAATACAACCTCATCGTGAGCAAACTGGGACGCGAGCCGACCGAGGTCGAGCTCGGCATGTTCGGCTCGCTGTGGAGCGAGCACTGCGGCTACAAGCACTCCAAGGCCCTGTTAAAGCTCTTTCCCACGTCCGGCAAATACGTGCTGATCAAACCGGGTGAGGAGAACGCCGGGGTAATCGACATAGGCGACGGCCAGGTTATCGGATTCAAGATCGAGTCTCACAACCACCCGTCCTACATCGAGCCCTACCAGGGAGCAGCTACCGGCGTAGGCGGCATCGTCCGCGACATCTTTACCATGGGCCTGCGTCCCATCGCCCTGGCCAACTCCCTGCGCTTCGGCCCCCTGTCCGATCCCCACAACCGCTATCTGATGGGCGGCGTGGTGGGAGGAATCGCAGGCTACGGCAACTGCCTGGGCATCGCCGACGTTTGCGGTGAGATCTATTTCGACAACTGTTACAGCGGCAACCCGCTGGTCAACGCCCTCTGCCTGGGCGTCGGGCGTGTGGAAGACCTGACCAGGGCACGCGCTTCGGGCGAGGGAAACCTCGTCATGCTGGTGGGCGCCGACACCGGGCGCGACGGCCTGCATGGGGCCTCGGGACTGGCCTCCCGCACTTTCGAGGAGCAGCGAGAGCTGCGCTCCGCGGTACAGGTGGGCAATCCGTTTATGGAGAAGCTGCTGATCGAGGCCTGCCTGGAGCTGATCCACACTGACTGGATCGTCGGGCTGCAGGACTGCGGCGCAGCGGGACTGACCAGCGCTGCCATCGAGGCCGCCGACAAGGGTAATTCAGGCCTGGATATCGATGTAGCCAGGGTACCCCGGCGGGAGAAAGGTATGACACCCTATGAGGTCATGCTCTCGGAATCACAGGAGCGCATGGTCGTTATTGTTAAGAAAGGATACGAAGACAAAGTCAGGGGCCTTTTCGACCGGTGGGGCCTGCATTCGGATATCATAGGCAAAGTAACCGACGACGGCATGGCCACCATACGCGACGGCGGGCAGGTGGTCGCGCATGCGCCGGTGAAGTATCTCAACAACCCACCCGTTTACCGTTTCCGTCCGGAGCGCCCGGCCTGGCTGGACGGCCTTCAAACGCTCGACCTCAAGAAGATAAAAGATATGTCTTCCAAAGACGCGGGCAAGATGCTGCTGCGATTGCTGGCTGCGCCCAACATATGCAGTAAACGGCCCGTATTCCGCCAGTACGATCACCAGGTGGGGAACAACTCGGTAGTATTGCCGGGCAGCGGTGACGCGGCCGTCATGCGCATACAGGAGACCACCAAGGCTTACACCCTGGTAACCGACGGCAACGGCCGCTATTGTTATGTAAATCCATTTGTAGGCGGGATTATCGCGGTGGCGGAAGCAGCCCGCAATACCGCGTGCGCGGGGGCCCGGCCCATGGCCATTACCAACTGCCTCAATTTCGGCAATCCCGAGAGGAACGATGTAATGTACCAGATGCACCAGTGCATCCGGGGTATGTCGCAGGCCTGCAAGAAGCTGAGGACGCCGGTGGTCAGCGGCAATGTCAGCCTTTATAACGAAACGCGCGGCGTCGCCATTTTCCCCACACCGGTGGTGGGCATGGTCGGGCTGATCAAGAACTCCAGGCACCGCTGCACAGCCGGATTCAAGGACGAGGGAGATACGGTCTTCCTGCTGGGCGATCCAGGGTCGGACGAATCTCTGGGCAGCAGCGAATACCTTGAGCTGGTTCACGGTGAGGTCAGGGGCAGTCAATCGATCGACCTGCAGGCCGAGAAAAGCCTGCATGCCCTGCTGATCAAGGCCATCGGGCGCGGATTGCTGAAGTCAGCACACGACTGCTCCGACGGCGGCCTGGCTGTGGCGCTGGCCGAAAGTTGTATAATCGGCCGCACCGGGTTTAAGGGAGCCCTGCAGGTTCACGGACGCCTTGACGCCGCCCTGTTCGGCGAGGCGCAGTCCCGGGCAGTGGTCTCGGTCAGCCCGGGCGCAGTCCGCAAGCTGGAAGAGATGGCCTTCAAATTCGGTGTGCCTGTAACCAGGCTGGGCACAGTCGGGGGCAGCCGCTTTGTTCTCAAAGGACTGGCCGACCTGCCGGTTGCCGACCTTGAGCAGGCCTGGAACAACGGGCTTAAAATATGATTGTGAAACTGTGGAGCGAATCGGTTGGCTGAAATATCTGAATTCAGGGGCGTGCGCTACAACCCGGCAAAGGTGCAGTACATGCAGAATGTCATCTGCCCGCCCTACGACGTCATCTCGTCGCAGGAGCAACAGGACCTTTACGACAAGAACAAGTTCAACATGGTGCGACTCGAGTACGGCCAGGAACAGGAGGCCGACAACGAGCGCAATAACAGGTACACCCGCACCCGCGATGAATTCAACCGCTGGCTGAAAGAGAACGTACTCATACAGGACCAGGTGCCCAACTACTACGTGCACGAGCACAGCTTCGAGGTGGGCGAGGCCAAGAAGAAGAGGCTTGAGCTTTACGCCTGCGTGCGGCTGGAGCCATGGGAGAACAGGGTGATCTTCCCGCACGAGTTCACAATGGCCAAAGCCAAGGCCGACCGGCTGGATCTGATGAAGGCCTGCTCGGCCGACTTCAGCCCCATTTTCGGATTATACGAAGACCCAGGCGGGAGGATCAACCAGTTGATCGTCAACCGGGTCAAGTCAAACCCCACTTACAATTTTCAGCAGGGGGCCGATTACCACCGTTTCTGGCTGGCCAACGAGCCGGAGTTTGTGCAGAGGGTCAGCCACTTCCTGATTCCCAAGCCGATATACATTGCCGACGGCCACCACCGTTATGAGACGGCGCTGGCTTACCGGGAATATCGCCGTGAGCTCGATCCCGGCGGCAGCGGCAACGAGGCCTACAACTACGTTATGATGGCGCTGGTATCGTTTTCCGATCCCGGGATCGTCATACTGCCCATCCATCGGCTGGTGCGTGATATACCTGCGGCCACCATCGATAAGTTCAAGCAAGAGCTGTCCAACTATTTTGATGTCAGTGAAGGTTCTGCCGGCAGGGCTTCTTCTTCCGTGGCCGCCGGCAGCATCCGCATATACGGGTTGGAGCCGGGGCAGGTGCTCAGCCTGACCCTGCTGCCCGGCATCAGGGTCAACGATTTCCTCAAGCAGAAGCACTCGGAAGCCTATGGAAAACTGGACGTCAGCGTTGTGCAGCACATCATCTGCGAGAAATTACTGGGATTGCCTGCGGGGGATTCGGACAACCTTGCCTACACACCCAGCGGCGAATCCGCCTGCCGCCTGGTAGACGGCGGCCAGTTCCAGTTCACAATACTGCTTAACCCGATACCGGCCCGGTCCATCAAGGCGGTGGCCGACGCCAACGACCGCATGCCCCGCAAGTCGACCTTCTTCTATCCCAAGCTGCCCTCGGGGCTGGTCATTTTCCGAACCGATGGGGAAATATAAAATCCAAATTCCAATGATCAAATTCCAAACAATAATTAAACTCTAAATTCTAATATCTAATCCTAAACAAATTCAAATATCAGAACTCAAATTGAACATTTGGATTTTGATATTGTTTAGAGCTTAGAATTTAGGATTTTGGAATTTAAATATCAAGTTGTGTCTGCGAGACATCTTATTCGTCTGCTTCCATGCAATCGCGACCTTTCTGCTTTGCCCTGTAAAGGGCCGTGTCCGCCGCGGTGATGACTTCGTCAAGTGTGTTGTGCGCCTCGCAGGCCTGGGCCAGGCCGATACTGGCAGTGACCCGGACCGCACTGCCGTCGGCTACATTTATATCTGTGCTGTGCAGAGCCTTGAAAATGCGCCCGCCCAGCACAAGCGCCTCCTCAATGCCGGTCTCGGGCATGATAATTCCGAACTCCTCGCCACCCAGCCTGCCAAAAATGTCTATGCTGCGTATCTGTCTGCTCACTATTCCCGCAAACTGTTTGAGGGCGTTATCACCGCTGACGTGGCCGAAGCGGTCATTGACCGTTTTAAAATAATCCAGGTCTATCATCATCAGGCTGTAGGGCCGGAGATACCTGACATACCTCTCCGCCTCATTTTCCGCCAGCTCCAGGAACTTCCTGCGGTTCCAGATGCCTGTCAGTTCATCGACCGAGGCCATGCGCACCAGTTCGTCGCGCATTTTCTGCTCTTCCAGCATATCCAGGAACCGCCTTCGGCGGAAAGCCTCTATGCGCAGCGCGAACAGCAGGCCGATGAAGTTTACAACGATAAATGATGTTAAGGTAACGTTCCACACCAGAGGGCCAACATAATCCTTGAGAAGGATGATGATCATCAGGTCCCCGATGGTCAGCAACAGCGCCAGCGCGACCTTTATCAGGCGGCGGCAGGTGAAAAACAGGTATATCGCTATCACGATGGCCACGTCAAGCGCCGTGTATTGCATGTAAGAACCGGGCCTGGTCCATCCGATATAAATGCAGATGCAGATAGCGCAGACGCCGTAAGCCAACACCACCAGGTCATACGCTGCAGGCCGTGTTACAGCTTTCATCAGGAGTATAATCACAATTGCCGTTGCTATCAGCAGGATCAGGCGTAACGCCAGCAGGGAATAGAACTGCCCGCTTAATCCGAAAAGTAGATAATCGGAATAGGAATACACTACCGTAACCAGTGCAAGCACCGTCAGCCCCACAACCGTCTGCCTGACATCGCCGGCAAGGTAAAACTGGCGGTACTGCCGGTACATGTCGGGCGACATGGGTGTGGAAACAGTGCCGGCTGCAGCTCTCAACATAATAGAAACCTACGACCTCCGAAAGGAAAGACTACTATCAAGTTCGGGAAAAAGCAAGACCCAAATAAGAGTAAATTCCAAAATCCAAAATCCAAACAAAGGAAGAAAATCCTAAACTCTAAATAATATTAAGTGATCAAAATGCTCAAAACCGGGGAATAACCGTGTCATTGCGAGCGTAGTGAAGCAATCTGTGGATTCGAAGACGTTATGCCATGAGATTGCTTCGTCGCTGCGCTTCTCGCAATGACGGAGTGATTTTTGAACATTTGTATTTTGAATTTGTTTAGGATTTAGAGTTTTGAATTTAGAGTTTATTTATTGTTTGGTATTTGGATTTTTCTTACTCGATTATTTCGTAAATCACGCTCACATAAGCCTGTTCCAGAGCATCCTCCAGGGTCGATCGCCGGGGTTCGCGCAAAGAGATCAGCCTGTCTAATGTTTTGGAACGCAGCGACTCGAAAAATGCGCACTGTTTCCACATCCTGCCCAGCGTGTCGCGCGTGCCTCCGTATATAATATAATCGATGCCGCCGACGTAGGGCCCGAGTACCTCCCTTGCGTGGCCTTCGACACGGGTGAAAAAATACTCCATCTGTTTCTCGCGATGCCTGGCGAAGCGGTTGGCTGATGAACCCCCCTTGTGGTGCCTGGCATGCACCAGCCCCGTTCCCGCCTTTCCCGCCAACAGCTTATTGCCGTCAAAAACGCCGACAGCGTAACGCCCCAGCCTCACCAATATCAATCCCAGCTTCCAGTCTTTTTCCAATACCGCCCGCAACTGCCCCGGCTCAAAACCGGGCCGGAGGCCGGCCTCGGCCAGCGGGAATGGCGGCAAAATAACGTAGCCTTTGCCCATAATATAAAAAATCACGGCGCCGGTGGCAGATCCGGCCGCCTTCTCGGCCAGCGTATTCAGCATCTCGCCACGGTCCAGCACGCGGGCCAGCTCCTTTTCTATCTCGGTCCTTGCCGCAGACGGTTTTATATAAACTGAAAAAAGAACGTCCTTTGAGGACATGTCCTCCAGCCGGCGCAGTGCCTGCGAGCGGCCAGGGTCAGTGCGATTGGTTACAGCCATTTCCTTATTTTACACCTGATTCGCGGGCGGGTTTAAAAACCCGCCCCTACATTGATTGACCTCTAGGGGCGTACCTTCAGGCGCGCCCGCTTTTCTTCCTTTGTTTGTATTTTGGAATTTGGAGCTTGGAATTTAAGTCAGTACCGCGATAGTCACCCCGTCCCCACCCTCACCCTGTCCGCCGGGCCTGAACGATTTGACCAGTGCATGTGTAGCAAGCGCTTCCCGTACGACACCCCTTACGGCGCCGGTCCCATAGCCGTGTATGATACGCACTTCCGGCAACTGGGACATGAAGGCGTCGTTGAGGTAGGCGTCAAGCGTGGATTCCACCATCTCGGCCCGCTGCCCCCTCAGGTCCAGCTCCGGCGGGGCCGTCCGTATCGTCCTCGGCCTGGCTTCCGCCCTTTCCTGCAGCGCGCCGGGCCCCGGCGCATCGAGCTTTTCCACTCCGTCCAATCTCAAAGATAGTCGTACATCGCCTACCTGCGCCTCCAGCCTGCCCTGTCCCTGATCCACGGAGACCACGGTAGCCACGGTGTCCATATCCTTAAGGCGTACACTGTCGCCCACTGCGATCCTTTCAGCGCCTGCCTCGTCACCGCTGATGGCCGCCAGCCTCTCATTCAGTTGCGCTGCATGCCGGTCGGCCTGCCGGGTTATGTTTTCCATCGCTTTATGTGCCCGCTCCAGACTCTCTTTTTTCCTCTGCTTCTTCAACTCGTTCTCTGTTTCACGTATCGTCCGGTAGAGGCCAGCGATCTCACTGTTCAGATTATCCTGAATCTCGCGCACCATCTCCCGCTCTTTGCCCCGGATGCGTGATATCTCCCCTTCCAGGGCGGCGGACAGGTCGGAAGCGCGGACTTTATCCTGTTCGATTAACCGCTGCGCCTCAGCCAGCCTCTTTCGCTCGGCCGCCAGGTCGACCATCATGGCCTCGACCTCCTGTGAACCCTTCGACATTATGCTGCGTGCCTGACTGACTATTCCCTCCGGCAGGCCGAATCGGGCTGCTATATTGAGGGCGTTGCTGCCGCCCGGTATGCCGACGCTCAAGCGGTAGGTCGGCATCAGGGTGACCGGGTCGAAATCCAAGGAGGCGTTGCGCAGCCCCTTGTTAAGGTGGGCGAAGGCCTTTAGCTCCGAGTAATGTGTGGTCACCACCACGGCCGTTTTCTTTTCGACGAAATGCATGAGCGTGGCCTGGGCCAGAGCGGCGCCCTCGCCCGGGTCGGTGCTTATTCCTATCTCATCCAGCAGCACCAGGCTATTTGGTGTGGACCTCTTAACGATGCGGGCGATATTGCCTATATGGGCGCTGAAAGTTGAGAGCGTCTGCTCGATGCTTTGCTTATCACCGATATCGGCGAAGACCTCGTCGTAGACCGGCACCTGAGTGCCGTCAGTGCAGGGGACGGGCAGCCCTGCCTGCGCCATCAGCACCAGCAGCCCGATGGTCTTGAGCGCGACCGTCTTGCCACCGGCGTTGGGGCCGCTTATGATCAGCACAGAGAAGTCATTGCCCAGTTCGACATTGAGTGGAACCGCCTCGCCCCTGAGCAGCGGGTGACGGGCGTTGACCAGCCTTAAAAACCTGTTTTCAGCCCCGGTGACAATTTCCGGCTCGATGGCCCGGGTTTTTTCAGCGTACAGGGCCTTGGCCAGCGCCAGATCCAGGCGGGCCAGTATACCGATGTTCAGCCCGATATCTTCGTCCGCAGCTCCCACGGCGGCGCTGAGGGCGGTTAAAATGCGCTCGATCTCCTGCCTCTCCTCCACCTCGAGCTGCCGAAGTTCGTTGCCGGACTCGATGGTCTCCATCGGCTCGATGAAAACCGTTGCGCCGGTATTTGAAACGTCGTGCACTATGCCCTTGAGTTCGCGCTTGGCCTCGACCTTAACCGGCAGGACATAGCGGCCGTTGCGCTCGGTCACAAGCTGCTCCTGCAGCATCTCCTGACCCCTCTTCGACTTGACTATTACCGACAGCCGGTCTTGTAGCTGTTTGCGCGTATCCTTGAGTCGCCACCTGACGTCCGCCAGATGGGCCGAGGCCGAGTCGAGGACCTCCCCTGCGGGTGAAAGGCATTTGCCGATCTCGTTTTCCAGTTCGGGCAGCAAGGTGATGTCCTGCGCGATACCCCATAGCGCCGGCAGGTCGGCAGAAATCTTTTGCAGCCCGTTGCGGGCAACCCGGCAGGCGGCCAGCGTTCTTTGTATGCGGAGCAACGTCAACGGATCAAGGGCAGCCCCTTTGCCGGCGCGGGCGGCATCCTCCCGTACGTAGTGGCCCTCGCCGATATGGAAATCCGGCCTGACGGACAGCACCCCCCTGGCATCGG
>CAYTIC010000008.1:0-61111 GCA_964437795.1 uncultured Dehalococcoidales bacterium
ATAACACCAGGTAAATCCATGCCTTTGACAATATCGTAACCGCCCTGAGCATGAGTTTTTATCATGCTAAATTCAATCTCTGAGAGTCGCCCGGGTTTACTGAGGATATCAGAAGGAATATTCATTTTACCGATATCATGGATTATTGCCGCCATCCTGAGCTGATCAATCCGGGTATCTTCAAACTTCATTTCTCTGGCTATGGCAGTTGCCAGGTCGGCCACTCGCTGTTGATGGCCTGCAGTGTAGGGGTCCCTCGTTTCTACGATTTTGGCTATGGTATTGATAGCGTCACTCAGGGTCTTCTCCAGGGACTGGTAGCTTTTTAATAGTTTTTCTTCAGCCTGCTTGCGCTTGGTGATGTCCCTGGCCTCCCCCAGGATGGATATCGGCCTACCGCTCTCATCCCGCACAATGCTGAACTTACTTTCTGCCCACATGATTGTGCCGCCCTTGTCGTAATACTCAAGTTCCAGTGTGCGGACGGGATTGTAGCCCGGGTCGGCCTCCACCCTAGGTAGCTCCTTTAAAAACACTTCAGCCGCTAATTTTAGCGATTCCGGCGTGATGCGCATCCCCAGCGGCAGTTCCATTATCTCCTTGTGCGTGAAGCCGGTGAGTTTTTCCGCGGAGGGACTGTGGTACGTGGGCTTAAGGTTCATATCCATTAGCCATATAAAGTCTGTTGTGTGATCCGCAATCAGGCGGTACTGTGCCTCGCTGGCTTTTAATGCCTCCTCTGCCAGCTTACGCCCGGTGATGTCGATCATCAGAGCGGCGTAGCCCGTGATTTGGCCATCTTTATATATCGGCTTACTGGACGAGCGCACAAATAGCACGTTGCCGTCTTTATCCTGCACGCGGAATTCCCACGGTTCCAAATGCCCGGACGCCAGGCGATTGAAACTATCCAAAAGGCCGGGCAGGTCAGCCGGGTAAATAATCGGATTAAACGGTTTCCCTATTAATTCACTGGCCTTATATTTGGTAAACCGCTCAACTGCCGGGCTGACATAGGTTATGTTTCCCTTGTTATCCAGTATATAGAAGACATCATTGATATTCTCTACGAGTAATCGGTATTTTTCTTCTGATGCACTTAGCACATCCGCCGTCTTTTCCTCCAACGCCTTCTCCAGCAGCTTGTGCTCGGTGATGTCTTCGATGGCCAGCAGGATAATCCGTTCTTTGCCCAAAACTCTTTTGATCTGACGGGCATTCAGAAGCATTATGCGCTTGCCAATGGTGGCAAAATCGTGTTCAACCTCATAGTTATCAAAGCTTGTCTTTCGAGGAAGTATGGTTTCCAGCAGTTCTCGCAATTTGGGGATATCCCACTGGCGATTCCCAAGTTCATAGATAAGCTGTCCTATGGTCTCCTCTGGCTTTACCTTGAAGAATTCACAGAAGGAGCGGCTGACCGTGACCACCCTGAGGTCTTGATCCAGAATGACTAAGGGTTCGCGCACGGTGTTGATGATGCTCTCGGCGTATTCGAGGGCTTCATCTTCTGATCGTTTAATTACTGCCGGTTCTTTACAGGATTTTTTCAGGACCATTTTCTATCTCCCTGCCGTAGCCTCCAATGCTCTCATTTTGCTGCTTGCCCCTCTCCGGATTCAGTAATATTCAAGTCGGCAATCTAATACTACATAATTACTTTCAGGCTGTCTAATAAAACATACCTGCTGTCAGCATACTTTTCGGCAATAAGTAGTAATGTGAATAGTATTCCCAATCATTGCGGACGTCACTTTAATAGTAAATGTCAGTCTCAAGAGTATTCTGGACCGGGCTCTGGCTGTTAAGAGGTCAAAATATTATAGTTCCCCGGCGATAATATGGCGCTGGATCTCGCTGGCACCTTCCAGGATAGTCATAGCCTTGGCATCGCGGTAATATTTTTCCAGCGGCAGCTCGCGGCTGTAGCCGGCTGCGCCCACAAGGTGCATAGCCTGCGAGGTCACACGCTCAGCGGTTTCAGAAGCAAACAGCTTGGCCATGGAGGCTTCCGCCGTAAACTCCTCGCCCATATCTATGAGATTACAGGCGCGCCAGGCCAGCAGCCGCGCCGCATCAATGCTTGTCAGCATATCGACAAGTGCAAATGCGACTGCCTGGTTCTTAAACAGCGGACGGCCGAACTGGATCCTTTTTTTTGTGTAAACGAGGGCAGCCTCATATGCGGCCCTGGAGATGCCGATGGCGCAGACAGCTGCGGCGGGCCTGCTGAGGTCCAGGGCCTGCATGGTGGCCAGGAATCCAGTGCCCGGGTGGCCGACCACCGCGGACGGAAGTACCTTCACACTATCGAAGATAATCTCTCCGGTCTGGGATGCGCGCAGTCCCAGCTTGTCCTCTATTTTTCCCGTGGACAGGCCGGGTGTGCCGGCCGGAACGATGAACAGGTCGAGGCCGGCATATTTTTTTGCAGGCTCTGTGGTTGCCAGCACGATATATAAATCGGCGATACCGGCGTTGCTGATATAGTACTTGGACCCCGACAGGACATATCCTTCCTTTGACGGTTTGGCTATGGTGGATATGCCTCCCAGGTCGGAACCGGCGCCCGTTTCGGTGATGGCCAGCGCCCCCAGTTTGCCCTTCTTATCGGCTAGCAGCGGAAGGTATTTTGACCTCTGATCGGGCGAGCCGCCTGATCTCAGACAGTTGATGGCCAGCATGCTCCCTGCCAGAATGGTCGACATGCCGGCGCAGGCGACGGCCAGCTCCTCGCACATGATCGCCATGGTGAGCGAACTGGCGCCGACCCCGCCGTACTCCTCAGGAATGCAAAGCTGTGTGAATCCGGCCGCAGCGAACCTCTCCACCACCCTGCGGTCGAAGTGCGGGGATTGGGCACGGTCGATCTCCGCCGCATATGGCCTCATCTGGGTGTCAGCGAACTCACGGGCTTTTGTTTGGAGTGATAGCTGTTCTTTATTGAGCGTGAAGCCTGTCATGTTTGGTTCTTCCTCCAGTTGATGAAATCGAGCACCAGTTGCCGTTCTTTGGCCGGCAGTTCGGCGGCTGTCGTCAATATTTCCCTGAGTTGCGGGTCGGCAACCAGGCGGTCAACCGGGCTATTGTCATCCACGGCCGCCGGCGTATCGATGAAATAGTCCAGCGGCTTATTGAGTATCACCGCAACCTCGTTAAGCATGTTGAGGTACAGTCTCCTCTTGCCCAGCTCATAGTTCGATAGCGCCGACTGGGTGCAGCCCAGCCTGGCGGCAAGCTCCTCCTGGGTGAGCCCCATCTCCTCGCGCGCCTGCTGTATCTTGCTGCCTATCTCGCGGAATATCACTAAGCCATCATATCACGGATTGTGATAATGCCTCAACGTTATACTATGAAATATGACAGTACGTCTTGACAGGAGATATGACAAAATGTTATAAATTTATTGGCCAATAAAAGTGAATGACGGAGGCATTAAATGACGTTAGCGGCGCTGGAAACGAAACAACTCAAGGAACTGCTGAACAAGGGTTGGATGACGCATGACGCAATGTGGTTTTACAACTGTGTGCAGGAGATAGGGATTGAGAAGACCAACAAGATAAACAGGGCGGCGGTAAAGATGATGGCGGCCGTTGAGATGAAGCGCATGAAAAAGGCGTTGGGTGTTACCGAGATAAAGACCTTTGATCAGTGGGTGGAGTTATTCGAGGCATCGATGTACATTGTATCGGGCGATTTTATGAAATATAAGTTCATCTACCCCGGAGAGAATGTGATACATTCTGAATGGATCTCCTGCTTCGCCTATGACGGGGTCAAGGCGCTGGGTGTGATTGACCATTATGAATGTGGCATCATGGACCGCATCGAGGCCTGGTTGGATGCACTGGGGCTGAAATGGGAGGTCGAGCCTAAAGTCACGGGCTGCATGATGCATATGGAAGGCAAATGCTTCCGTGATTACAGGTTCTTTTTTGATGGATAAAGACATCCCGATGTACTTGCCTCCAAAGATATTAAAAGGCGGTAAAGAGAGGATATATTATGCAGGGATCAAATAGGAAAATAGGTTATTTTTGTTCGATGGTGCCGGTGGAGATCATCATGGCGGCTGGATTTAAACCGGTGTGGGTAAGGGGAAGGGCAAATATGACTGCCGCTGCGGATGCTTACCTTTATCCCAACATATGTCCCTATATTAAGAGCCTGTTTACAGACGCCCTGGAGGATGGGGGTACTGCATTGGACGGTGTGGTCTTTATCAGTCAGTGCGACGGCATGCGCCGCCTCTATGATGTCTGGAAAGCGTATATCCCGTCAAAATTTATCTACATGCTCCAGGTGCCTAAGAACGTCGACCGGTTGGCGGTCGAATACTTTGCCACGCAGCTGCGCGACTTCGCCCTCCAGATGGAGAAAGTGTCCGGCTCTGAGATCACCGGGCCGGTCCTCAAACAGGTGATCAAGTCCGCAAACAGGACAAGGGGCGAGATGCGCGATCTCTACAGCCTTCAAATGAGCTCACCCCTGCCGGTCAGCGGAAGCGAGCTCTTCGATTATGGCCTGCAGATTCTATGCGGCGAGGATAACGAAGCGGCGGGCGGGATCTCGTCTATCCGCAAAAAAGCCGCGAAATCTGTCAAGCACGGCAAAGGCAAGAGTAAAACCCGCATCATGATCAGCGGCAACGTGATGGACCGGCCTGACCTTTTCAAGATGATCGAGGACGCCGGGGCGGAGGTCCCGGTGGCCGACTTTTATACCGCTTCGAGATATTTTGAGCGCACTGTGGATGAACATGAGAGTGATCCTTTCATGGCTCTGGCAGCCGCGTACCTCGGTGCGCCGCGTTGCTCAAGGACAGCGGCGCCGGATGAGATATATAACCGCATCAGCAGTAATGTAAAGCAGTATGCCATCGATGGCGTTGTGTTGACCGCTCTGAAATTCTGTGATCAGCAGTTATATGACATTCCGTATCTTCTCAAAAAGTTGCACGAGGACAGCACCCCCGTTCTCTTCGTGGAGAACGACTATGTTTTCAGTGACAGGGACAGGGTCAAAACGCGCGTCCAGGCTTTCGTAGAAATGCTGGAAAGTTGAGGGATTACGAGATGTTGAAAAAATACTATATGGAAATGAAGAGCGGCCTCGAAACTGCCTATCAGCAGAAGCCGCGCGCCTCGACAAAGATTAATATTCTGTTAGCCTCCATATTTTTGGACGCATTCAAGGACGATGCAAAGGTCATCTGGACCTCATATTACTCATTTCCCATGGAGCTGCTGGCGGCTTTTGACGTTGCGCCGTTTGACTTTGAAATCGCCGCCAATCTTCTTCCGATGTTCAATGCCGACGGCGCAGTTGAGATTATGAACAGGGCCGAAGAGGCTGGATACTCTACAGATATTTGCTCGTATCACAGATTAGCCGCCGCGTGCAGTATGCTCGGTTATATGCCAAAGGCCGATCTGCTGCTGTCATCCACCTATTTTTGCGATGGCAAATCCAAGGTCAACCGGACGCTGGCAGATCATTATGGCAAAGAAGCAATATCTCTTGATATTCCCAATAAGATCAGCAAGGATTCGGTGGACTACGTGGCCGGCCAGTTGCGGCGCATTGCCGGGAAGATCGAGGAGGTGACAGGACAGAGATTTGATCTTGACCGCCTGAGGGAGTGCATCAGGGTGTCCAACCGCGCGCGGAGGGCCTACGGCCAATTGGCCGACATGCAAAAGGTCACCCCGTACCCGTATATCGGGGTGCCGGTTGTGAATATGTCTATCTTCGGCAACATGCTGGCAGGCAGGGAAATACAGGAGCAGATATATCTGGAAATGGTGGATGAGAGCCGCAAAAAAATCATGGAAGGAAAATCAGCTCCGGAGAAGTACCGTGTTTTGTGGTTGGCGTGGTTCCCTGTCCAGCCGACCAACATAAATCAAATATTCAGGAAAAACGGTGTCACTATAGTCATGGGGGAACTTGCCCGAAATTACTGGGGTGAGATGGACGAATCCCTGCCGTTCGAAAGCCTGGCCCTGTGGAGCCTGAAGAATCCATATGTCGGCACGATTGAACAGCGCTTGAAAGGGATCAAAGAGATGGTTGATGAGTACAACCTGGATGGTGTGGTGCACTTCTCCACGGATGCCTGCCGCCACTCGTGTGCTGCGCAGAAATTGATAGGCGATGTTTTAAAAGAGAGGAACATACCTTACCTTGTACTGGACGGCGATATGAGCGACAAGCGCAAGTATTCTGCGGACAGGACGCAGTTACTGCTTGAGAATTTCATAGAAGTTATGGCCGGCCGAAAATAAAAGGTCCCTATGATTTTGTAACAGGTGATGTCTCGAAATTGAAAGCCTTTTCCCTGAAAAGCCTGAGGCAGACATCTACCACCTCCGGATCGTATAGCTTACCCCTTTTGTTCTCGATCTCATTCAGTGCCTTCTCAATGCCCAGAGCAGGACGATAAGGCCGGTGAGAGGCCATGGCCTCTACCACATCGGCAACTGCCAGTATCTTTGCTTCAGGCAGGATCTTGTCCTCTTTCAGTCCCTCAGGATATCCGGAGCCGTCCAGCCTCTCATGATGCTGCAGCACCGTCATTGCAACCGGCCTGGAGAACTCGATGCCGGCGAGGATTTCATAACCTCCCTGCGCGTGGGTTTTAATGATATCCCACTCAAGGTTCGATAGTTTCCCTGGCTTGCTCAATATATCGGCCGGTATATACATCTTGCCTATATCATGTACGGTAGATGCCATGACGAGGTGGTCCACTGTCGGGTCATCCATTCCCATATTTCGCGCTATTGCGCAGGCAAGGCCTGCAACCTTTTGCTGATGACCCGCAGTATAAGGGTCGCGCAGGTCTACAATGCGGGCCATGGCATTGATGGAATCGTGCAATGTTTTTTGCAGCGCCTTGTAGCTGGCTGCCAGCTCATTCTCGGCTTTATGGCGCCTGGTGATGTCACGGCTGTAGGCGAGCACCGCGAAAGGTGACCCCGATTCGTCATACAATGGTATTTTAGATGTGTCGTATATATGCAGGGAGCCGTCACCCCAGGTGACAAGGTTGTTCAGGTTGTTCAATACCTTACCGCTGAGGGCTGCGTCATCATCACAATGGAAACCTGCAATTCCCTTAACCGGGTCGCCGCAGCAGAGCTCCTCCGGAAAGAAATCAGTGTCGGGTTTGCCTATCATTTCCTGAGGCTGGACGTTTTGCGATGAAGCGAAGGTCTTATTGACCAGAAGGAACCTGTGCTGCGGGTCTTTGGCATATATCCAGTCGGGTATCGAATCTATTACGTTCTGTAATAATATCTTTGATTTTCGGATCACCTGCTTTGATTGCTTATGGCCGACTGTATAGCGCAACGTCCTCCATAGCATTAGCTCATCGATCTGGCCTTTGACCAGGTAATCCTGTGCGCCCATCTGAATGGCAGTTATTGCGGTTTCTTTATCGCCGGGTGCGGTCATTACTATAACCGGAGTTTGCGCACACTCGGTTTTCAGCACCAGCAGTGTATCGATGCCTTTGCTATCGGGAAGGCTGAGATCGAGCAGGACAACACTCATACTGGCCTTACTCAACCGGTCCATGCCCTCAGCCAGTGTGCAAGCATAGCTGTCCTGACAATGGATTCCTGGGACGTCTTTAAGAAGTCTACCGATTAATTGCTTATCTGCCGGATTATCCTCGATAACAAGGATTTGAATGGGATTGTCCTTCTCCCCAAGTACGGTCATTTATCCTCCTCTGGCTGACAGGGTCAGCGAAAAAGTGTGGTGGTTGCTGCCTGTGTCTCTGGCCCGGTGCAGAACGGTTTAACCGAATTTCTGCAATGTTGCGAAGGCTATCCCATCTTGGGGCGTTGCCGTGATAATGTCATTGATATGCCGCAAACGAGCAATTCCATCCCGCAGCCCGGTTATATCGCATCCGCAGGATGCCGGCCGTTTCGCTTGCATTAACTATATCACGAATTATATTCGTTTGGTAGATTGATGGCCGGCAGCCGGAATTTATCTTTGGATCGCAATAACGTTGTGAGGCCGGTCAAGGTCTCATATGATAAGGGCAGTCCGTGGTGAATCGGCCTGGTTATGTTGTCAGGCTTGAGGGCCGTTGCCTGCTGGAACAGAATGGCCTTCGCTTTCTTTCAGGAACTCATGACCTTTAAGGTTCGCCCTGTGCCCTGTACATATTTTTGTAACCATTGGCAAAATCGGGGTCCTCGCGCTTGAACTGCTCCCGCAGGTAGCTCATTCTTTGAACAAAATGCTCCTGGTCGCGTTCCCGTACCAGGTCAAGCCAGAAATCCGCTTTGGCCAGGAATATCTCCTCTATCTTCGCCATGTCCGGCAGGCTCATCTGCAGTGAGGAATAGAAATCAGGGTCTTCTGAGACCACCGCTTCCGCCAGTGTTAGCAGCAGCCGGAAGCTGGTGCCGCTGACGTCCGCTGTTTTGTTAAGCTTACCCAGGCTCAGCAACGTATCGGCTGATATAAGGGCTATAAAGTGCGGAAGGCCCAGCACGATGCCCATCAGTTCATCATGCTCCAATGGGTCCATAATAGTCACCCGTGCGCCTCTTTTCTCGAGATATCCTTGCATCTGTGCCGCCAGGGATCTCTCTTCTCCGGCATCTGTTGGCGTGAGCACGAACCTTTGTCCGGCCATTGATCCCGCCCCCGGTCCGAACATGGGGTGCGTGCCCATCAGGCGGCATCCACTAAAATATTTATGCATTATCTCCACCGGATGCGCCTTGACCGATGTAATATCGAAGATATATTGACCCGGTTTAACAGAGGGTATTATTTCACGGGCAACGGCTTCGAAGCTGCCGATAGGTACTGACAGGATTACTGCGTCGGCCATTTTCACCGCTTCTTCACTTGATGCGGCCCGGCAACCCAGCTCACGGGCGGCTTCCTCAAGTTTTGCCTGGTTGCGGCCGGCTATAACGACCTGCATACCTTCGTCGAGCAGGAAGCGCGCAAACCACTTGCCCATCTTGCCGTATCCGCCTATGATGGCAACCTTCTTGACCTGATCGCTCATGTCCGTTTGGCCTTTGGATAGGACCCCAGCACCTTGAGGAAGAGCGAGATGTCCTCCAACTGTGACAGAGTCTGTTGCACCGCGTTGTCGCTGCGATGTCCTTCGAAATCGAGGTAGAAATTATATTCCCAGGGCTTTTGTCGCGTGGGCCGTGATTCAATCTTGGTCAGGTTGATTTTCCTCCTGGCGAAGGCGCCCAGGGCCTGATACAGCGTGCCGGGTTTATGCTTTAACAGGAAAACAATGGAGGTCTTGTCATCACCGGAAGGCGGAGCATCCTGCCGGCTGAGGACGAAGAAACGCGTGGTGTTGCGCGGGTTGTCCTCGATCTCCCTGGCCAGGATTTTCATGTCGTAAATATTGGCGGCGCGGGCGCTGGCGATGGCGGCTCCGTCCAGTATCTTCTTTTCTTTGATCATCTTCACGCTGCCCGCCGTGTCGTAGGCCGGGATGATCTCACAGCCCAGGTGACGGAGATATGCCTGGCACTGCGCCAGGGCCTGCGGATGAGAGTAGATTCTTTTTATAGATGCAGGTGAAGCGCCCCGGTTCGAAATCAGGCAGTGTGAGACCCTGATCTGTGTCTCTCCGCATACCATGACGTCCGCATCCAGCAGTAAATCGTAGGAACGGCTGATGCTGCCCTCCTGTGAATTCTCGACGGGCACTATACCGTAAGGCACCCGGCCTTCCTGAACCAGCTTGAATACCTCGTCCAGTGTATCGCAGGGGAGGGTCAGCACGGAATTGCCGAAGAAGTTCAAGGCCGCCTCCTGGCTGTAGGCGCCGTCCTGTCCCTGGAAGGCAACCTCCATACCTTGAACGCTTCTGGAAGCGGCTATGACCAGGCGATAGAGGCGCTCTACATCCTCCGGATTGATATCCTCCTTTTTCGCCAGTTTCCTGACGTGTTCGATAACCTCTTTTTCACGTGCCCCGTCCTGCACTTGCCGGTTTCCTTTTTTCTTGAGTGCCCCGATTTTGTTGACTACGCCGACACGCTCTGCCAGCAGCTTTACCATACGGGCATCGATCGCATCTATATCTTTTCTTAAATCATCGAGTTTCACGAAATTTTTCTCCCTATCAGGCCGGCCCTCTGTCCAAAGTCGCACAGCACCACTGCCATCATGGCTTCCACTACCGGAACAGCCCTTGGCACTATGCAACTGTCGTGCCTGCCTTTCATTGATAAATCGACCCTTTTGCCCGTATTAATATTAATAGTCTTCTGGCTTTTTCCGATGGATGCCGTGGGCTTGAATGCCACACGTGCAACGATGGGCATACCGTTGCTCAATCCGCCCGAGACGCCGCCCGCGTGGTTGGTAAGGGTAACCAGTTTTTTATTTCTCATGCTGAAGAGGTCGTTGTGTTGAGAGCCCCTCATGGCTGCTGCGTCAAATCCGGCGCCGAACTCCACTCCCCTGGCGGCGGGTATGGCGAAGAATGCTTTGGACAACTCACCCTCCAATGTATCGAAGACGGGCTCTCCCAGTCCGCCGGGTACGTTGCGTGCCAGTACTTCCACCGTGCCGCCTATGCTGTCCGCCTCTTTCTGCACGGCCTGGATCAACTTCATCATCTTTTGCGCCGCCGCAGGGTCCGCACATCTAACCGCGTTTCCATCGATCTTACTTCTTGTGATATCCGCAGGATGCGGGCTGGCCTTGATATCTCCTATTTGCAGCGTGTGCGCGATTATATCAACACCGTGCAGGGAGAGCAGCTTCCTTGCCACGGCTCCTGCCATGACGAAGCCGGCCGTGATGCGGCCGGAAAACCTGCCGCCGCCGCGGAAATCATTGTATTTGCCGTATTTCAGGAAGGCTGTATAGTCGGCATGACCCGGCCTGGGTGTGGAGATAACCTCTCCATAGGCGCTGGAATCGGCGTCTTTATTCCAGGCCAGCAGGCAGATGGGCGCTCCGGTGGACTTACCATTCAATATCCCGGAAAGAACTTCCACCCTGTCTTCTTCCCTGCGCCCTGTGCCCCCGGCGCTGCTCTGCGGTTTACGGCGGTCTACTTCTGCCTGTATCTCGTCCAATCCGATGGGCAGTCCTGCAGGGCATCCGTCTATCACGACACCTACGCACCTGCCGTGGCTTTCTCCAAAGCTGGTTACAACAAACTGGGTGCCGATACTATTGCTCATAAAAATCTACCTTCCCTCCCAGGCTTTTTAAAACTGTCCAGAAGTCAGGGTATGTCTTGGCAACACATTCCGCGCCCTCTATGATAGTGTTTCCGGACAGCACGCCCAGTATACTGAACGCCATAGCGATCCTGTGGTCTCCCTTCGAATCGATAAGGCCGCCCGTGGGTTTAGCCCCGGTGATATACATGGTGTCCCTTTCCTCCCTGACAGGTATACCCATTCGCTTCAATCCCTCTTTAACTGCCGCTACCCTGTCTGATTCCTTTAACCTGGCACGGCTGATGCCACTCAGCACGCTCTCACCCTGTGCTGCGGCGGCCAGTACCGCCATCGTCGGAAGCAGGTCAATACAATCGGACAGGTCAGCCTTTATGGCTTTGAGCTGTGACTTTTTAACCCTGATAACATCGCCGGATGTCCTTAAATCCGCTCCCATAGCGGCCAGGAAAGCAGAGATCTCGCGGTCTGCCTGAAGGCTGGCCTTGTTCAGGTTCGACACCTGGACTTCTCCTGCCACAGCGCCAAGGGAAAGAAGGTATGACGCCGATGACCAGTCCCCTTCAGCCCGGTAGCGGGCCGGTTTATATACCTGGGGCTTGACCGTGTATCTCCTGTTATCGGAGGTGTGCTCCACTTTGATACCGAACTTCTTCATGCAGTCCAGGGTCATGCGGATGTAGGGCTTAGATTCCACCGGCGGGGTTAATATAATAGTCATTCCCTGCTCAGCCCTGGGAGCAATGAAAAGCAGGGCGGATACAAGCTGGGAGCTGATATCTCCGGGCAGCTCCGCCGTGCCGCCTTCCAAACGGCCCCCCTGGACGGTTACCAGGGCGGTACCCTCCTCGGTAAAACAATTAACGCCCAGTTGCCTGAGGGCCACTACCAGCGGTGCGATTGGCCTCCTTGATAAGGAAAGCCCGGCCGTCAGCAGGCAGGCGCCCGGGACCAGGGAGCACAAAGCTGTCATAAAACGCAGGGTGCCCGCCGAGTTGCGGCAAAAAAGCTCTGAATCGGGCCGGCGGAAGTTGCCCCCGCTGACAAGCCAGGAATCCGCTTTGTCGGTTATAACGACGCCTATTTTTCCCAGCACTTCTCGCCCGGCTTCGGTATCGTCTGCGTAGAGAGGTCGTTCGATTTCGCTCTGTCCGGCGGCCAGAGCGGCGCACATCAGGCCGCGTAGCGTATAGCTTTTTGAGGATGGAGCAGTGGCCCTGCCGCTGATTTCACTTTGAGAAAGTGCAACTATCATTTTTTTCCGATCTCCGCGAGTATTTTCTGCACCGCGCCGTCGATATCAAGTGCTGAGGTGTCTAAGGTCAGGTCAGCCGCCGCCTTATATAAGGGCTCCCTGTATTTGAGCAGGTCGTCCATAGCTGTTGCCGGGTCAAAAACCTGCAGCAGGGGACGCTTGTCACGGCTTTTCAATACACGGCGAAGCAGGACGGAGGGCTCGGCCTGCAGGTAGATGATAAATGTGTTACGCCTGAGCGCCACTATGTTGGCCTGATCGAGGATCACTCCCCCACCGCAGGCTATTACAGTGTTTTCCCTGCAGACTGCGTCATTAACGATTGTGGCTTCCATGCACCGGAAGATGGGTTCTCCATCGTCGGCAAATATCGCGGAGATCGACCTCTCTGCCTTTTCCTCGATCATGGTGTCCAGGTCGACGAAATCCATTCCCGCAGCGGCCGCCAGGGCCTTGCCCACGGCAGATTTGCCGGCGCCCATAAAACCGATCAGAGCTATATTACTTTTCATAGCTTTTCACCGCCCCGGCTGCTGCTTTGCGCATCACGTCCAGCGGCGCTGCGCAGCCGGTCCACATCTCGAAGGATAGTGCCCCCTGCCATGCCAGCATGCCCAGGCCGCCAATAGCTGTGGCCCCCGCTTTTTCCGCATCCTTCAACAGCCTGGTTTTCACGGGATTATATACAATATCCACCACGGTATGCCTGTCCACGAGCAATTCGCGGTTGACCGGGCTTTTATCCACCCCGGGTACCATTCCAATGCTGGTCGCGTTGACCAGGAGGTCGGCCCTAGCCAGTGTCCGGGCGAGGTTGGCGGGAGCCATCGTCAGCACCTCAAATGTGTAGCCCGCATAATCAGATAGATCTGCGATAAGATCCGCCGCCCTGTCAACAGTCCTGTTCAGGATGGTAATTTCTGCACCCCGGCTGGCGAGGGCGAAGCAGACAGCCCTGGAAGCGCCCCCTGCGCCGAAGACGGCAACGCGCCTGCCCCTCGCATCGATGCCGTGCTCTTTCAAAAGGCGCAGAAAACCTTCTGCGTCTGTGTTGCAGCCTACCAGCCGGCCGCCTTTGTTGTGGATGGAGTTGACGGCGCCGATCCTCTGTGCCAGGGTGTCGATCTCGTCCAACAGGGGAATAACAGACACTTTGTGCGGGATGGTGACGTTAATCCCCACGATATTCAGGGCCCGTATGCCCTCCATGGCCGCCGGCAGCTCATCCGAGCTCACATTGAATGGCAGATAAACATAGTTCAGCCCCAACGCGCGGAATGCGGCGTTGTGCATAGCCGGGGACACACTGTGTTTCACCGGATTCCCCATCACGCCGCATATTCCTGTTTGGCCATTAATTGCAGTGCCTGTCATTCGGATATCATCCTGTAGATTTTACGCAGGGCCTCGACACTCATTTGCCCGGGGGCGGAGCCGCCGGCTTCGTTCATCGACGCATAGGTCAGGTAACCGCCCGCCAGGGGTGAGAGGACTCGGCTTAGTGCCCCGACCGGGCCCATTGCGAATGAGATTATATCGATCCATGGAAAGAGCCCGGGGAGCTTAAGCACAGTCAGGTTATCGTAAACGTTTCTTGCCGTGGTCACGACCTTACAGATGTCGGCGCCGGCCGCAAGCTGTTGCTGCACAGTGCCCGACAACTGCTCAAGTGAGGGCGTGCTGTCCCACTTGTGGTACGAAACCAGGCATTTTACCCTGCCCTTTATGTTTTTCACCACGTCTTCCAGCGCCGGGCAATCTATCTCGACGTCTACGGTGGAGGCGCCCAGTTTTATCGCTTGCATTAATTCGCCGATACGTTCTTCCTCGCTGCCGGTGAACTTGCCGTGATGCGCGCTGTCACGCATGGTTGCTATCCAGGGTTTGTGCAGCTGGCGGGCCATCTCCTGCCAGCCGCTGCCAACCAGGTCCATACGCAGCTCCAGTATATCTGCCAGCATCTCCGCGCTCTTGACAGCCTCGATGTCATTGCTGGTGACCACTGCGCAGATTTTCGGCTTATCCATCATCACGCTCTAATACCTCTACAGCCAGAGCGAAGCTGACATCGCTCGAAATAAATACGCGGCCTATCCTTTGCGGAAGTATGAACCTGGTCTTGCCGTTGACCACTTTTTTATCGTGGTCTATCGCGCGCAATACCCGGGCCATATCTATCGGTGGCATGCGCACCGGCAGCCCTGCCCGTAGCAGCAGATCCTTTAACCTGGCGAGGTCGCCGGACGGGAAAATACCCAGCCGGTTTGAGATGGCTGAAGCTTTGACCATACCCAGGGCCACGGCCTGGCCGTGTCCTATCCTGAAATCCGAGGCCGCCTCTATGGCGTGGCCGATCGTGTGGCCGAAGTTCAGAATATTCCTCAGTCCGTTGTCCCGCTCGTCCTTTTCCACGATGCGGGCCTTGATATACGCGCAACGCTGAACGACCTCCTGCAGCAGATCATCCTCGAGGGCACGGATAGCGGCGATTTTTTTATCCAGCAGGTTGAAAAAAGGCCTGTCACGGATCATCCCGTATTTGATTACCTCGGCGAGGCCGTTGCTGACCTCGTTTTGAGGCAGGCTGCTTAGAGTATAGGTGTCAGAGATGACCAGTTCGGGATGGTGAAAAACACCGATATTGTTCTTCACAGGGCCGTGGTCGACAGCTGTTTTCCCGCCCAGGCTGCTGTCCACCTGGGCAAGCAGGGTAGTGGGCAAGGCCACCAGTGGCAGTCCCCTCATATAGGTGGCGGCCACGAATCCGGCCAGGTCGCCTATAACACCGCCTCCCAGGGCCAGCACGGGAGTGGACCGTTCTGCATGGGCGTTTTGAAGCCCGGCGTACAGCCTGGCAGCGGTGTCAAGGGATTTATGCTGCTCTCCCTCGGCTACCAGCAGAGTGACGGGTTTAAAGCCCTCTTTCTCCAGTGACTGCCTGACCATACCGCCGAAAAGCCTGTCGACATCCGGGTTGCTGATAACAATAGCCTTCTGGCCGGGGAGCTCATTTCTTACCCATTCGCCTACATGGCCCAGGAGGCCTCCGCCGATGCGTACATCGTAGCCTCTCTTGCCGCCAAGCCTGATCCTTACTGTCCTCAACCTTCAAACCGCCTTATCAGTTCCCCGTTCTCGATGATACCATATCATGGATTTCACGGCAGGCTTTTATTATATCCTGTAATTCAGCGGGTGTAATGGTCTGGCGGCCGTCCACGATGGCCTCTTGCGGATTGTAGTGGACCTCGATCATCAGGCCATCGGCGCCGGCGGCGACGGCTGCGCAGCACATGCTGAAAATCAGGTCGCGCCGGCCCGTCCCGTGGCTGGGATCGACGATCACGGGAAGGTATGTTTCCTTCTTGATGACAGGCACGGCGGCAAGGTCGAGCGTGTAGCGCGTGTATTCTTTCCCCTTGCCCACCGGCACAATGCCGCGCTCGCAGAGGATGATGTCCTTGTTGCCCTCGGCGGCGATATAGTCGGCGAAGGAGAGGAACTCCTCTATGCCGGCGCCGAAATGCCTTTTAAGCAGCACAGGCTTATTCTTCCTGCCCACCTTGGCCAGCAGGTCCTGGTTATACATATTACGCGATCCGATCTGCAGGATGTCGACGTATTCCGCTGCCAGGTCCACATGGTCCTCGCCTCTCACCTCGGTGACCACGGGCAGGCCGTATTCCCTGCCCGCATCGCGCATCCACTTAAGCGCCTGCTCGGCGCCCTTGCGGTCGCTTCCGCCCAATCCCTGGAATGAGTGAACGGAGCTCCTGGGCTTGAAGATGCCGCCCCTAAGGATGTGGGCGCCGGCTTTTTTAATGCCCTCAGCAATCATGAAGAGCTGCTTTTTGTTCTCCACCGCGCATGGACCGGCCATTATGATAGGTTCGCCGTTTCCTATATGGATGTCACCTATATCGATGGTCCGGCGCAGGCCGACGCTGCCGTCAGCCGCGCGCCCGTACTCCCTGCTGATGAGCTTGTAGGGTGTTTCGATATTGACTATTTCTTTGACACCCGGCAGTATGGCGAAATTATCGAACGGTACTTTTCTCTCGTCGCCGACCAGGCCTATGACCGTCCTGAAATCGCCCCGTGACACATCGGCCTTAAGGCCGTGCACCTTGATCTCCTTGATCACGTTCTTGATCTCCGCTTCCGTGGCGTCTCGTTTCATTATCATCATTGTTTGTGAACCTCCTCGTTTATTTTGGATAAAAAAAGAAGGGCTCTCCGCCTGGAGGGCCCTTCTCGGTAGTTCTTTCTTTCTGTTATCTAAAAATCAGGTATGTTGCATCGTCCCCCAGGCAGTCGGCCGGGCGTAAAATAGTAATATGCGTAAAACCAGCGGGACTCTGTGCAACTAACCATAGAGTAAAGACTACTATAGAAACGCGGGAATGTCAAAATGCTTTGCCTTGGGCGCAACTGCTATAATTATGGCTTGGATCGGGTCAGCATCATATTAAGGAAACAAAGAGATGAATGCCGATAATAAAAATCGCTGGTACAACCTGCCCGCCGCAGAAGTATTGACCAGGCTGGGTTCTAACAGGAGCGGCTTGAGCCAGGCGGATGCCGCTGCCAGGCTGGAGAAATTCGGTTATAACGAGCTGGAGGATGAAGATCGAGTATCGCCCCTGCGTTTGTTGCTCGAGCAATTCAAGAACGTGCTCATAATCATCCTGCTGATAGCCGTTGTGCTTTCTGCTTTCCTGGGTGAGACCACCGATGCTATCGTCATTTTCATCATCATAGTTTTCGCAGCCGGGCTGGGCTTTTTTCAGGAATACCGGGCAGGCCAGGCCATCCAGGCTCTTAAGAGAATGGCAGCGCCCACAGCCTCGGTTATGCGGGACGGGTCCGAAACCGAGATCCCTGCCAGGGAGCTGGTGCCGGGCGACGTTATCCTGCTCACTATGGGCGACATGGTTCCTGCCGATGCCCGTGTTATTGAGGAATTGAACCTCAGGTCAAATGAAGCGCCGTTAACCGGTGAGTCAAATCCTGTGGACAAGATCAGCGATTGTATTGAGGGGGAAGCAGGGTTGGGGGACAGGCTGAATATGGTATACGCCGGCACGGTGGCAGTATATGGGAGAGGCGTAGCAGTGGTGGTCGAAACGGGCAGTGGGACCGAGTTCGGCAAGATTGCGCGTATGCTGAAGGAAGTAAAAGAGGAGAAAACCCCGCTGCAGGTGAACCTCGACAGTATCGGCAAATACATAGCGATAGGCGCACTGATATTATGTGCCACACTGGCCGGCATGGGCATCTGGCGCGGCCATGCTCCGCTGGAGATGCTGATCTGGGGTGTCAGCCTGGCTGTAGCTGCAGTTCCCGAGGCGCTGCCTGCGGTGGTAACCATATCGCTGGCCCTGGGTGTTAAGCGCATGGTCAAACGTCACGCGCTGGTGCGCCGGCTCTCGGCGGTTGAGACGCTGGGATGCACAACCGTGATCTGCTCCGACAAGACGGGAACACTGACGCAGGACCAGATGACGATGAAAAAGATATACCTGGATGGGGACTTCATCGACATCACAGGCGTCGGCTATGAGCCGACGGGTGATTTTTATAAAGGTGGAAAACCGTTGGACCCATGTGATCACGTCCTGCAAAAATATTTAAAGGCTGCCAACCTCTGCTCCAATTCCAAGCTATACCAGGAGAATGAGCAGTGGATGATCAAGGGCGATCCTACGGAGGGGGCCTTCCTGGTGGCGGGCGCCAAGGCCGGCCTGCTGGAATTTCAGGCCTCTAATAATAATCAGCTGGTGGGAGAGATACCATTCACCTCGGAGACCAAGCGTATGATTGTTGCATACAGGGAGCCCGAAGGAGTCATGGCCTATTCCAACGGAGCGGCGGAGGTGATACTAAAAGCCTGCGACTACGTTTACAGAGATAGGCAGGAAGTCAGGTTGGATGATGAGGGGAGGTCCCATATCCACAGTACGATTCACAAGATGGCCTCAGACGCCCTCCGCGTGCTCGGTACCGCTTATAAGCGATTGCCCGGTGAACTGGGTACGGACGAGTCAGCAGTCCGGGGGATGGTCCTGTTGGGATTGGGGGGAATGATCGACCCGCCGCGCTCTGAAGCGAAGAGTTCCATTGAGGTTTGCGACAAAGCAGGCATCAAGGCGGTCATGATAACTGGAGACCACAAGCTGACAGCGGTCACAATCGCCACAGAGTTGGGCATCATGAAAGAAGGCCTGGCCCTGACCGGTGACGAGATAAACGATATGTCGCAGGATGAATTTAACGACGTGGCGGACAAGGTGGACGTATATGCCAGGGTCTCTCCCGAGCACAAGCTGCGCGTGGTCGAGGCGCTGGCACGCAAGGGGCATGTGGTTGCCATGACGGGTGATGGTGTCAACGATGCGCCGGCTTTGAAGAAGGCCGATATCGGCATTGCTATGGGCATCAAGGGCACGGACGTAACGAGGGAAGCCGCTGACATGATACTGACCGACGACAATTTCGCCTCTATCGTGGCGGCGGTGGAAGAGGGGAGGGCTATTTATGACAATATCAAGAAATACCTGGTGTACCTGCTTTCCTGTAATCTGGGGGAGATATTGCTCATGGCCGCCGCGATCCTGTTCGGGCCGCTCATGGGAATACCGGCCGGTGCGCTGCCTCTGATCGCAGTGCAGATACTCTATGTAAACCTGGCGACCGACGGATTGCCGGCGCTGGCCCTGGCCGTTGACCCCTACTCCAGGGACATCATGTTCAGGAAGCCGCGCCCGCGTAATCAGACTGTTTTCACGCGCACTACGGTCAATTATATGGTGATTGCAGGGATATGGACCTGTCTTGCGTCCCTATTCGTTTTTGTGTGGGCCTTGAGTGCGGGCAAGGACCTCATGGAAGCACAGAGCCTGTGCTTTGTCACATTGATCGTTATCCAGTTCCTCAACGCCTTCAACTGCCGCTCGCTGGAGCGTTCGATCTTCAACCTTGGTGTCAAACAGAACAGGTGGCTGCTGGCTGCAGTCGGCTGGGAGCTTACGCTGCTCCTGCTTGTCGTCTACCTTCCTTTCCTGCAGGGTGCTTTCAATACCTTCTCCCTGAGCATCGAGGATTGGGTGGTTGCAGTATCCAGCGCATTGAGCATAGTCGTGGTGGCTGAGATCTACAAGCTGGTTCACGCAAGATTGAACAGGTAGCGGCTACCCGCGATCGACTTTTAACTGTGTAATTACCCGGGTGATTAGTAAAGGGCGTGCCCCAGGATCAGTTGCAGCAGGAAGTAGGTGAGGGCGGCTATGATTGCCGCTCCCGGTATGGTCAGTACCCACGCCCAGACGATGCGCAGGGTCACACCCCAGTGGACCGCGGTCCAGCGGTTGGCTGATCCCACGCCGGAGACGGCCCCGGTAATAACGTGAGTTGTGCTGACCGGGACACCCAGAAATGTGGCCAGGAAAATAGAGAAAGCGCTGGCGGTCTCGGCGCAGAAGCCGTCGATGGGCCTCAGGCGGGTGATTTTCTGTCCCATGGTCTTTACGATGCGCCAACCGCCGCTTAAAGTACCCAGGGCGATAGCGGCATACGAAAGCAGAACGACCCATATCGGCACATGGAACTCTGTGAGGAATCCCCCTGCCAGAAGCAGGCTGGTGATAATACCCATGGTCTTCTGTGCATCGTTCCCACCGTGCCCAAGGCTGTAGAGTGCGGCTGACACGAGTTGTGCCAATCGTGACCACTTATTGACAACGCCCGGCCGCTGGTTGCGCAGTATCCATGACGTCAGTACTTTCAAGAAATACCCTAGGACGAGGCCGATGGCAGGCGCCAGGACGATAAAAATCAATGTGCTGTACCAGCCCGCGGGAATGATCACCCCGAAGCCGCTTTTAACGATGGCAGCGCCGGCATATCCGCCGATGAGGGCGTGCGATGAGCTGCTGGGCAGCCCGAGGTACCAGGTGATCAGGTTCCAGCTTATAGCCCCCACCAGGGCAGCCAGTATGACCGTTTCATTGATGGAGTTGACGTCGATCATACCCTTGCCGATGGTCACAGCCACTGCGGTGCCGAAAAGAAAGAAAGCGGCGAAGTTGAAGAAGGCCGCCCAGAGTACAGCCAGCCTAGGGGAGAGGACACGTGTGGAGACGACTGTGGCGATAGAGTTGGCGGCATCGTGCATGCCGTTTGTGAAGTCAAAAGCCAGGGCAACAAAGATGATGAAGCCGATGAAAATTATGTTTAAATCCACGTTGGTCCTGTTTAAGCAGCGGATTCTTCCGGAGGGTTATTATATATCTTTTGTGCGGCTGCCGTCCCCGGACCGGCGCGCATCGTAATCACATGCCCGCTGTAAAGTTGAAGCCTTTTTCCCTGAAGAGTTTGAGGCAAATATCGGATGCCTCGACGCCATAAAGGATTCCGCGGTTGCGTTCGATCTCTTCCAGGGCGCGGTCGATGCCCAGGGCCGGGCGGTAGGGACGGTAAGAAGCCATAGCCTCCACGACATCTGAAACGGCCAGTATTTTAGCCTCGGGCAGAATTTCATCTCCCTTCAGGCCCTGAGGATACCCGGAGCCGTCCAACCTTTCATGATGTTGCCATGCGATCTTGGCCAGCGGCCAGGGGAATTCGATCTCGGTCAGGATATCGTAGCTGCCCTGGGAATGGGTGCGAATCATGGCCAGCTCTATCGCGGTGAGTTTGCCCGGCTTGCTTAATATATCGGCTGGCACGTAGAACTTGCCGATATCATGTATCAGCCCTGCCAGGTAAATAACTTTCACCTGTTCGATTGATAGGCCCATCTCGCCGGCAATGGCGCTGGCCAGTTCCGCCACACGTTGCTGGTGGCCGGCGGTGTAGGGGTCCTTCATCTCCACCATTTTGGCTATGGATTTTATTGATCCGTCCAGTGTCCTGCGCAGCGCTTCATAGCTCTTAGCGAGGCTTTCCTCTGCCTGCTTTCGCTCCGTGATATCCCGCCTGACACCCCAACCGCGGACCAGGAAACCGTTTTCAATAACACCTGTAAGGCTATTGGAGAACCACCTGTCCTGTCCCTGCCTGTCCATTCTGTGGGACTCCATATCGGAGAGGGAATAGCCGGATCGGATGAAACCACTGAAAAGTTGCCGGTCCAGGGGATCGTCCAGGCTGGCAAAGTCGCTCAACCGCGTGCCCGTAAAATCCTCTGCTTTTTCAAATCCGTACATGCGCGCCGTAGCTTCGTTGCATTCTGCTACGAAGGCATTATCTATCATCTGCCGTATCTGCTCTTCTTCAGGCAGCGACGTCGATACCGGCTGCTCCAGCTCGAGCCGCCAGATGCCCTCGGAGCTGTGGGCGATAAAGGCGCGGTAGCGCTGGTCGCTTTCCTGCAGCGCTTTCTCAGACCTTTTACGCTCGGTGACGTCGCGGCTGATACCCCTGAATCCGACCGGCTCACCACGCTCGTTCCTCAGCAGTGAGACGGAGGTCTCGGTATATATAACGCTGCCGTCCTTGCGCGTCATCTGGAAATCGTATCCCTTGTTGGGCTCTCCCGTCCGGTAGACTTCGTGAAAAATGCGGAATATCCTGGGGATATCTTCTTTGGGCGCCGTGACCTTGTAGCTTAGCCCGATCAGCTCCTCCCTCGCGTATCCAAGTTCATGGCATGTCACGCTGTTAGCCATCGTGTAGTTGCCGGCCAGGTCGACCTCGAAATAGCCGTCCTGTATCTCGTCGAGGACATCCTTATACCTGTCCGCGCTTTTCTCCGGGAATTTCGCATTGTTTAGTTTGTCTTGCATCGGTAAATTGTCTAATAGTTGCCCTGGCGTTTACGTCGTATATATATGACGCCGAGAATTAGAGCGGCCGTTAATAGGGACATACTGATGAGCAACGCCATATTGGGGTCTATGACCGCTTCTACTCTGAAAGTGCCGGCTTCAATTCCATTTACATGTACCGAGTAAGTGCCCGGCTGTTCACGGCTGATTGCGAATTGCACTGGTATCGATTTACCGCTGTTCACGGTCAGACCGTAAGTATGTTCCTGCTCGCCATTGACATAAACTGTAATCCTGACTGAGCCGTTGACAGTTCCTTTATTAGCAACGACCGCCGATACTGTGACAGGGGAGCCCGGGTTGACGTTCGAAGCCGACAGCGAAGCTGACTGTACCACTATGTTGGGCAAATTGACAGTGGTCCATTCATATGCCTTTGTGGAGGTCGCCAACGTGGAGGAATGTGAGGTGATAGGCTGGTATATGGGTTGTGGTGTTGGTGTTGGTTCGGGTGATGGTGGTTGTGGAGGTGCCATCACCGATGTCCTGCAGGAGTCGAATACAGGTCCGTGCATCGTACCGGCCGGATACTGCCAGACAGTGGCGCCGGTGGAGATAAAGTCCGATCCTCCTGGTAAACCGCAACAGGATATCGTTACGGTGACTTGCCGTGAACTCGCGGCAGCAAGGGAGCCCAGACTCCAGGTTACTATCCCTCCGGCGTAAGTTCCGCCGCTGCTGGAGGTGATGTAAGTGCAGCCTGAGGGCATTATATACTGTGAGACTACATTGTCGGCAGCCATGGTCGAGCTGTCATTATTGATGGATAATGTGAAGACCAGGTCAGTGCCACACTGTCCTCTGGAAGGTCCGCTCACGGTAACGGATAGCACGGGGAAAGTGAACACCGTGGTGATGAAGCTTGCGCTGGATGGTCCGTAAGCGCCGCCCTGGCCATCTTCCCATGTGGTGGTAGCTGTATCCGTCAGCACTGTTCCCCCGGTCGTTGAAGGGTCGACTTCCAGTGTAAGTGATACTGAGCGCGATCCATCTGCCGCTATAGTTCCCAGGTTCCAGGTCACTTCGCCACTGACAAATGTGCCGCCGTCGCTGGAACTGATATAGTTCATGCCGGGTGGTATAAAATCGTGTAGTGTGGTGTTAAGGGCACTCGCACCCGATGCATTGTTAAGGGTAATAGTATAAGTGCAGCGGTCGCCCGGACTGGCTGTAGCCGGGCCGGACTTAGTCACGACAAGATGGGGTGTGGTGTAAATGGTGGTGGTCAGGGAACTGCTGGCCGGGCCGAAGCTACTCGTGCCGTCCGTCCAGGTGACCATGGCGCGGTTGGTCAGCGGGGTATTGTTGGCCACAGAGCCGTTCACTTGAACCGTGAGGGATACTGATGTGCTGCCGCCGGCGGCAAGCGTGCCCAGGCCCCAGGTGACGCTGCCGCTGCTGTAGGTACCCGGAGGGTTGGAGCTGACATATGTGTATTGATCGGGCAGGGCATCCGTCAGTGTTACGTTCTGAGCGCTGAGGCCGCCGGAGTTGGTCACATCGATGGTGAAGGTGAGACTTCCGCCCGGGCTGCCTGCCGCCGGGCCGGACTTGCTGATTGACAGCGTGGGGTGGGTATAGACGATGACCTCTTTTGAGGCGTTGGCAGGGCCGTAGCTGCTGCCGGAGCCGTCCTGCCAGGTAAGGCTAAAGTTGTTGATGCGGTGAGAGCCATTGGCTACGGAGCCGTCCACCTGGACGGTAATCCAGCCGGGTATGGCGATTCCGCTGCCGATGCTTCCGAGGTTCCATGTGACGGTGCGCGCCACCGGATCATAGACCGCTGAATGGCTCGAGCTCACGAATGTCAGCCCGGCAGGCAAGTGGTCAACCAGTGTTACGTTGTCGGCTGTCATCCCTCCGACGTTGGTTATAGCACCTGTGAAGGTGACATATGAGCCTGCAGTGGCCTCGCTGGGACCTTCCTTGGTGACGGTAAGCTGGGGTGTGGTGTAAATGGTGGTGGTCAGTGAAGTGCCGGTCGGACCGAAGCTACTCGCGCCGTCCGTCCAGGTGACCACGGCGCTGTTGCCCAGAGGGGTATTGTTGGCTACAGAGCCGTCCACCTGCACGGTCAGGGTTGCCGAGGCGCTGCCGCCGGCCGACAGGGTGCCGAGGTCCCAGATGACGTTGCCGCCACTTAATGTGGACGGGGGGTTTGAGCTTATAAAGGCATACTTGTCCGTCAGGGCATCCACCAGCGTGACGTTCTGAGCGCTGAGGCCGCCGGAGTTGGTTACATCGATGGTGAAGGTGAGCCTGCCGCCCGGGCTGCCTGTGGCCGGGCCGGACTTGCTGATTGACAGCGTGGGGTGGGTATAGACGATGACCTCTTTTGAGGCGTTGGCCGGTCCGTAGCTGTTCAGGCTGTCGTCCTGCCAGGTAAGGCTGAAGTTGTTGATCCGGTGAGAGCCGTTGGCTACGGAGTTGTCCACCTGGACAGTTAGCCAGCGTGGCTCACTAATGCCGCTTCCTATGCTTACAGGGTCCCAGGTGACCGTGCGGGCGACCGGATCATAGACCGCTGAATGGCTCGAGCTGATGTATGTCAGACCGGTTGGCAGGTGGTCGACCAGTACGACGTTATCGGCCGTCAGCCCGCCGACGTTGGTCATAGTGCCTGTAAAAGTGATATATGACCCCACCGTTGCCTCGTCGGGCCCTTCCTTGGTGATGGTCAATTGAGGTGTGGTGTAGATGATGGTGGTCAGGGAGGTGCCGGCCGGGCCGAAGCTATTGGTGCCATCCGTCCAGGTTACCATGGCGCTGTTGCTCAGGGGGGTATCGTTGGCCACACCGGCATCCACCTGCACGGTCAGGGTTGCCGAAGCGCTCCCGCCGGCTGACAGGGTGCCCAGGTCCCAGATGACGTTGCCGCCACTTAATGTGGCCGGCGGGTTTGAGCTTATAAAGGCATACTTGTCCGGCAGGGCGTCTACCAGCGTGACGTTCTGAGCGTTGAGGCCGCCGGAGTTGGTCACATCGATGGTGAAGGTGAGCCTTCCGCCAGGGCTGCCTGTGGCCGGGCCGGACTTGCTGATTGACAGCGTGGGGTGGGTATAGACGATGACCTCTTTTGAGGCGTTGGCCGGTCCGTAGCTGTTCAGGCTGTCGTCCTGCCAGGTAAGGCTGAAGTTGTTGATGCGGTGAGAGCCGTTGGGAACAGAGCCATCCACCTGGACGGTCAGCCAGCCGGGCATAGCGACACCGCTGCCCACGTTTCCCAGGTTCCAGGTGACCGTACGGGCGATCGGGTCGTATACCGCTGAATCGCTGGAGCTGATGAATGTTAGTCCAATTGGCAGGTGGTCAACCAGCGTCACATTATCGGCTGTCATCCCTCCGATGTTGGTTATACTGCCGTTGAAGGTGATATAAGATCCCACGGTGGCCTCGTCGGGGCCTTCTTTGGTGATGGTCATCTGGGGTGTGGTGTAGATGGTGGTGGTCAGGGAGGTGCCGGCCGGGCCGAAGCTATTGGTACCGTCCGTCCAGGTGACCATGGCGCTGTTGCTCAGAGGGGTATTGTTGGCCACAGAGCCGTCCACCTGCACGGTCAGGGTTGCCGAGGCGCTGCCGCCGGCTGACAGTGTGCCCAGGTCCCAGATGACGTTGCCGCCGCTGTAGGTGGCCGGCGGGTTGGAGCTTATAAAGGCATACTTGTCCGGCAGGGCGTCTACCAGCGTGACGTTCTGAGCGCTGAGGCCGCCGGAGTTGGTCACATCGATGGTGAAGGTGAGCCTGCCGCCGGGGCTGCCTGTGGCCGGGCCGGACTTGCTGATTGAGAGCGTGGGGTGGGTATAGCAGATGACCTCTTTGGTGGCGCTGGCCGGGCCGTAGCCTGTGCCGGAGCCGTCCTGCCAGGTTACCGAGAAGTCGTTGATGCGGTGGGAGCCGTTGACCACGGAGCCATCCACCTGGACAGTGATCCAGCCGGGCATGGCGACGCTGCTGCCGATGCTGCCGAGGTTCCAGGTGACCGTGCGGGCGACCGGGTCATAGATCGCTGAATTGCTGGAGCTGACGAAGGTCAGCCCTGCCGGAAGATAGTCGACCAGCACTACGTTTTCGGCAGTGGTGCCGCCCGTGTTGGTTATCGTGCCGTTGAACGTAATATAGGAGCCGACAGTGGCCTGGTCCGGGCCTTCCTTGGTCACGGTTAACTGAGGTGAGGTATAGATGGTGGTAGTCAGTGAAGTGCCGGACGGGCCGTAGCTATTGGTGCCGTCCGTCCAGGTGACCATGGCGCTGTTGCCCAGCGGGGTATTGTTGGCCACAGAGCCGTCCACCTGCACGGTCAGGGTCACCGAGGCGCTGCCGCCGGCCGACAGTGTGCCCAGGTCCCAGATGACGTTGCCGCCACTTAATGTGGACGGGGGGTTGGAGCTTATAAAGGCATACTTGTCCGGCAGGGCGTCTACGAGCGTGACGTTCTGCGCGCTGAGGCCGCCGGAGTTGGTTACATCGATGGTGAAGGTGAGCCTGCCGCCCGGGCTGCCTGTGGCCGGGCCGGACTTGCTGATTGAGAGCGTGGGGTGGGTATAGCAGATGACCTCTTTGGTGGCGCTGGCCGGGCCGTAGCCTGTGCCGGAGCCGTCCTGCCAGGTTACCGAGAAGTCGTTGATGCGGTGGGAGCCGTTGACCACGGAGCCATCCACCTGGACAGTGATCCAGCCGGGCATGGCGACGCTGCTGCCGATGCTGCCGAGGTTCCAGGTGACCGTGCGGGCGACCGGGTCATAGATCGCTGAATTGCTGGAGCTGACGAAGGTCAGCCCTGCCGGAAGATAGTCGACCAGCACTACGTTTTCGGCGGTGGTGCCGCCCGTGTTGGTTATCGTGCCTGTAAAAGTGATATAGGACCCCACCGTGGCCTCATCAGGCCCCTCTTTGGTGATGGTCAGCAGAGGTGCAGTGTAAATCGTGGTAGACACGGTACTGCTGGCAGGTCCGAAGCTGTTTCCGGAGGAGTCCTTCCATGTGACCTGTGCGCGGTTTCCCAGCGGGGTATTGTTGGCCACGGAGCCGTCCACCTGCACGGTCAGGGATAGCGATGAGGTGCTCCCTCCAGCCAGGGTGCCCAGATTCCAGATCACATTGCCGCTGCCGTAAGTGCCGGAAGGATTGGAGCTGATGTAAGTGTATTGATCGGGCAGTGCATCAGTCACGGATACGTTCTGCGCGCTGAGGCCGCCGGAGTTGGTCACATCGATGGTGAAGGTTAATCTGCCGCCCGGGCTTCCCGTTGCCGGGCCGGACTTGTTGATTGAGAGCGTGGGATGGGTATAACAGACGACCTCTTTGGTGGCGCTGGCCGGTCCGTAGCTTGCGCCGCCAGCATCTTTCCAGGTTACTGAAAAGGTGTTGATAAGATGGCTGCCGTTATAGACGGAATCAGACACCTGGGCGGTTACCCAGCCGGTTATAGCTACACCACTGCCCACACTGCCCAGGTTCCAGGTGATCGTGCGGGCTACCGGGTCATAAGTTGCTGAATTGCTGGAACTGACGAAAGTCAGTCCATCCGGGAGATAATCAACCAGGATTACATTGGTGGCAGTGGTACCGCCCACATTGGTCAATGTGCCTGTAAAAGTGATATAGGAGCCGATCGTTGCCTCATCGGGGCCCTCCTTGGTTATAGTCAACTGGGGAGTGGTGAATATAGTGGTAGTCAGGGAGGTATTGACCGGGCCATAGCTGGTGCCGCCACTATCCTTCCAGGTGACTG
This sequence comes from uncultured Dehalococcoidales bacterium, assembly GCA_964437795.1. GTDB lineage: Bacteria > Chloroflexota > Dehalococcoidia > GIF9 > UBA5629 > CAIMUM01. The sequence continues at coordinate 28,024 of CAYTIC010000008.1, forward strand.
CCGCATTGTTGTTAAGGGGGGTGTTGTTTGGCACACCGGCGTTCACCAGAATAGTTAAGGACACGATGCTATTGCCCCCGGCCGCCAGTGAACCAAGGTTCCAGGTGACCGTGCGTGCGCCCGGATTATATACCCCCGACTGGCTGGAGCTGACATACGTATATTGAGCCGGCAGTGTATCTACGAGCGTGACGTTCTCAGCGGCCAGGCCACCTGTGTTGGTTGCATTTATGCTGAAGGCAAGGGTCCCGCCCGGGCTGCCAATTAAGGGGCCCGACTTGCTGATCGAGAGTGTCGGGTGGGTATAGACGATGACCTCTTTGGTGGCGCTGGCAGGGCCGTATCTTTTACCGGATTCGTTTTGCCAGGTTATTGAGAAGGTATTGGTCAGGTGGGTCCCGTTGGGCACGGAGCCGTCTACCTGTACGGTTATCCAGCGCGGCACACTGGTGAGCCCTCCAATACTGACAGGGCTCCAGGTGACGGTGCGCGTCACCGGATTGTAGACCGCTGATTGGCTGGAGCTGACGTATGTCAGGCCGGCCGGCAGGTAGTCAACCAGCGTCACGTTATCGGCACGCAGGTAGCCCACATTGCTGATCGTGCTTGTGAAGGTAATATATGAGCCAACGGTGGCCTCTGAAGGACCTTCCTTGGTAATAGTCATGTCAGGCGCATACGCGAAGATTGTTTCTCCGGTTATCGGATTCACGATACTGAAATCAAGGTCGCCCTGAGTATCATTGACCGTATCTTTAACCGTGCCCACGGACCCAAGATTGCCCGATGAGGTGAAGATGGTCCCTACGAATAAACTCGCGCCCGTTCCATCGTCCTTAACATTTCCACCGTAGGTAGAGCCGTACCAGTTAACAGGTATCTTAATCTCGATTCCATAGTGGGTGGCATCATATTTGCCGTAAGCACCGACGGCGTTGGTATCCACAACACCAGGGTAACCGGGATACGGGTTAGCAATGTTGCAGACTTTCCCCCTTATGGATCCGCTGGTGTAGGCGCCAAGCCGTGGGAAAGGTGTATTGTACTCGGAAAGCAGGATGGTTACTTTGGGGGTAGCAGTATCGAGCACCCAGATTTGCAACAGGTGGTCAGCGTAAGCTTCCGCCGCTGTCCCCAGGTTTAACTGGATGTTGTAAACCTGGCCCGGTCTTATCACACTGGTAGTGAAAGTATCGACCCGGTAATAGACGTTTTGTATCCGGTTGGCGGCGCTGGCGTTTTCGGTACCGCCGTGCTGAGTGGAGACGGCATTCCAGAAGTAGTTGATATCGGCAGGCGTCCCGGCAAAGCCGGTACCGTCATAAATGCCCGTATTTGACTTGTCTTGAATTACGTAGCAGCCCGGGTTGGGTGGTGGAGCGGCAGGCCAGTCTGTAAAGGTGCCGTCTATGATGATCGCGGAGGGGCCGACAAAAGTGTGTGCCCAGACCGCCTGGCTGGAGGATAGTGATAATGCAAGTATCGCCAGGAAGATGGCCGACAGGCGGTATAAATATCTGCCGCTTGTCATAACTTGTCTTCTCTACATCACGGTACGCCCATTATACAGGAGTGTCCGCCCATTGCAAAAAAATAACAGGGAGGACGAAATTCCTCCCTGTTATTTTACATAAAAGTGATTACCGGCTGTTAAACGAACTTGACCTCCAGCATATGCGTGGAGCATGACACGCAGGGATCGTAGGCCCTGACCAGCATCTCCATGGCCAGCCTGATCTGGTCCTGCGGCCTGTCCAGTATCTCGGGCAACAGCTTGTTGAAGTCGTGCTGGATACTGTTGTGGTTCTCGTTGGTGGGTATGATGATGTTGGCGGCGATACATTTTCCTGCATCGTCGAAAGTGTAATCATGGAAAAGGATGCCCCTGGGTGCTTCCACGGCGCCTACGCCGCGTCCGGCCCTCGCTTTGACCTCCGGCTTCTCCGGCTTGATGCCCCTGGTGAGCAGCTTGTCCAGGATCATGATGCTGTTCTCTACCACATGCGCCGATTCTACAAGTTGGGCCACACTGATGAAGTAGGGGTTGTAGCAGGGCGCCTTGAGGCCGAATACCTCAGCAATTTTCTTCGCCTTTGGATGAAGCTTATCGTGGTTGACGTTGAAGCGGGCCAGGGCGCCGACCTGGAAGGATTCCCTCAGGTGCTTGGTCCACTTGGCAGTCGATTGTGGCACGCAGAACTCGTTTGTCACCTTCTGGTAATCGTTGATGGGCATCGGCTTACAGTCGGTGGAGCCTATCATACCGCCGATGAAGGCGTACTCGCTGGGCTTGGTCAGCGCTATATACTCGGTCTCACGCGTGAAATCGGGGAACTTGAGTGTCTTGAAGAGGTCGACACTGATCTCAAGGTCTTTCAGGACCTCTCCCTCCAGCTTGTCTTTGATCCACTTGAGCTGTTCCATCGTGGGGAACTTGACGAAGCCGCCGGCCACCTGGGAGATGGGATGGGTCTTGCGGCCGCAGAGTATATCGGCCCAGTCATTGCCGAACTTCTTGAGCCTGAGCGCACGCAGGACGACGTCCGTGTGCGTCGTAGCCAGCGGTATAACGCTGCCCACACCCAGGAAGTCGGGGGCGATCAGGAAATAGGTGTGCAGGATGTGGCTTGTGAAGGTTTCGGCATCGAACAGGGTGTCGCGCAACAGTACGGACTGCTCGCTGAGCTTAACGTCGAAAGCTGCTTCTACTGCAGCTATGGAGGCATTGGCGTGTGCAACGGCGCAGATGCCGCAGATGCGCGGCGCTATAAAGTTAACGTCTGAATAACTGAGGCCGCGCAGCATGGATTCGAAGAAACGGGGTGATTCAGGGACCTCCCATTTGCACTCCTGGATTTTTCCGTCTTTGGCGTTGACTATTATATTGCCGTGTCCCTCGATACGGGCTACGTGGTGTACCTTGAAATTCACTTCTTTGGTAGTCATTATTTAGAAACCTCCAGCGCTCCGTTGAAGAGCTTGAACTGCATGAGTATGTCGTCCACCTTGAGGCCGTATTTGGCCAGGATGTCCTTCTGGGAATTGATGTTGGGTTCGTCTACCGTTGCCCGGCAGCCCCAGCACTTGCGTCCTCCGGTGACGCAGACGGCGTTGCAGCCGCCGCGGGTCACGGGGCCGAGGCAGAATTCGCCTCGCTCGAATGCGCAGATATTCTCTGCCAGCTTGCATTCCACGCAGACCGGGTTGTGGCACTGCTCGAACTTTTTGCCGGTCAACAGGCACTTCACCAGGCTGATGACCTCGTTGCGATTGGGCGGGCAGCCATGTATATAAGCGTCGACCTTGACATAAGTGCTGGTCGGCTTTGTGGGGATCGTAGTGTAGTATTTTGCCGATTCGCCATAAACGACCTTGAGGTTCTCCTCCATGGAGAAGCGGTTCTTAAGGGCGTTGACGCCGCCGGTGCATGAACAGGCGCCCAGGGCTACCAGTATCTTGGCCTTTTCCCTGATCTTCTGTACTCTTTCGACGTCCCCCTGGGTAGTCTGGCTGCCCTCGATGAAGGCGATGTCGTAATCGTCGGAGTGGTCGGAGCTGGCCTCGCGGAACTCGACGATATCCACAGCGTTTATGAGATCAACGATCTCCAGGTTGAAGTTTAAAACTTCGAGCTGGCATCCCTCACAGCCCGTGAAATCGAAAAATGCGACCCTCGGTTTCATTTATACTGCCTCCTTTAAAGACTTTACCTGAGCATAGGTGAAGACGGGCCCTTCCTGGCAGCAGTAAAGCCCGTTTATCTGGCAGTGGCCGCACTTGCCCACGCCGCACTTCATCCTGCGCTCCAGGGACATGATAATGTGGTCGTCGGCCAGGCCTTTCTTGAGACATTCGGCGATGACGAAACGGTACATGATGGGCGGGCCGACCACGATGGCGTATGTGGTGGCCGGGTTGAACGATATCTTGGGGAAGAGCGTGGTTATAACGCCCACGTTGCCCTGCCATGAATCGTCCGGCACACGGTCAACCGTTTCCAGGAAACACATGTCAGCACTCTTGTCCCATTCGGCCAGCTGCCCTAAGAAGAGTCTCTCCTGCGGGGAGCGGCAGCCGAAGAGGGTGTTGACCTCGCCGAAGTCCTTGCGGTTGTCCATGACGTAGTTGATCAGAGAGCGGAGCGGGAAGAGGCCGATTCCGCCGGCCACGAAGAGGATATCCTTGCCCTTGAGCGTCTCCAGCGGGAAGCCGTTGCCGAAAGGACCCCTGATACCCACTTTAGCTCCCTTTTCCAGCGTGTGCAGCTTGTCGGTCACGCTGCCCGTCGCCCTCACCGCCAGCTCGAAAGAGCCTTTATGTGTGGGAGACGAGGTGACCGAGATGGGAGCTTCACCCACGCCGAAGATGGATACTTCGACGAACTGACCCGGCCTCTGGCCGAGCTCCTTGCCGTCATCGAATTTAAACTCGAATACTTTCTCCCGGTCGCTCAGCTTCTCGACTCTGATCAGCTCGGCTGTGCGGGGGAGGTGGATGGATTGTTTGGCGGTTATCTGCATAACCATTACTTGGCCTCCTTGAGCAGGTTGTAAGTCTCAGCCGGGCTGGCGATCTCGGCCAGGCAGGCTATGGCGCAGCGGCCGCAGCCGACGCAGCCCAGGTATTTATATCTCTCCAAGAGGTATTTGCCCTTGCGGTACATACGATGGCGGAAGCGCTGCTCCTTATGCTCGCGGAAGTTCTCGCCGCTGGCAACGTGGGCGAATTCGGTGAGCATGCAGCCGTCCCAGCGCCGGTAGCGTTCCCCGTCCTTGAGGTTGAGGGACATTTCATCCTGTACATCGAAGCAGACGCATGTCGGGCATACCATGACGCAGGAGCCGCAGCTGAAGCAGGTGGCGGCTTTATCCGTGAACACCTTGCTCTCCCAGGTGGCGTCCAGCAATTCCGGTATTTGTTCCGGCTTCATTTTGAGCGACACCTTGTATTTCTTCTCGGCATCCTTGCGCACCTTGTTGCGTTTTTCCAGGTCAGCAGCAGTGGCATCCTTTGTTTTGGCCTTGCTGATGAGGTTGTGGCCCTTGCTTGTGCCGACCGTTACGAAGTAGTCGCCGCCCAGGTCGGTTAGCATCAGGTCGAAGCCCTCGTCCGTGACACTGGTCCCCATACTCGCGGCGAATGACTTGGGATTGGGCGCCAGGCAATCAACGCCAATAATAATAGCCTTGTTTCTCTTGAGGAAGTAGTTGGGATCAGGATCCTTCCCCCCGTACACGGCATCGAAAAGCAGGATGCCCTTGATGTCAAAGGGATGCACACCTATGATACACAACGCCTTCTCGCCCACCACCGGTTCGACCCTGGGCGCCTTGCCGACCTCGTACTTCAGCACCGTTTCCATCTGCGGGAAGAAGTACTTCTTGGGCGGCAGCAGGGATACGTCATAATCAAGGCGGAGCTCGCCACTGCTCTTAAGAGGGCCGAAGTTGAACTTATTGCCCTGTGCCTTGATGCCGATGACCTCACCCGCAGCCTTCGTCTTGATCAAGTCATCGACGAAGCCTGCCAGGTCCTTGCTGGAAATCACCCGGTTCTGCATACACAACTCCTTCAGTTATTATTTGTTTGCTGCGGTAAATGCTATGCAGCATATTTACATATGTTCATATGTAGACACCAGTAAAATACACTAAACCTGTACAGTACTAAAATCAGGTAAAAAAAATTAACGGGTCAGCCGTGTGACCGTGTTGCCGCCGGCATCGAGGACGGTTATATCGAGGGGCATAGTGCCGGGCAGCGTATGGGTTGAGCAGGACATGCAGGGATCGTAGGGCCGCCAGGCCATCTCAATCTGGTTGAGCAATGACTCCGGTATATCCTGGCCGGGTTTGATCAGCGCTTCAGCCGCTTTTTTAATGGACATGAAGAGAGCGGCCTGGTTATTCGTCGTCCCCACGATCAGGTTACACTTCTTGATGCAGCCTTTTTCGTCGGCCACGTAGTGATGGGTGAGCGTACCCCGGGGCGCCTCCACGATGCCTACGCCCTCGGTTGGCTTGGCTGTGGGGATGTTCCTGATATTGGGACCTGTGATCTCCCTGTCCTGGCAAAGCTCCAGCAGTCTCTCTGCAGCGTAGAGCAGTTCGATCAGGCGCGCCCAGTGCGTGGCCAGGGTATGGTGCACGGGTTTGCCGCCCAGGGTTGAATACATCTTATCGTATTCTTCCTGAGCCAGGGGCGTGGCCATGCCGTCGGCCGCGTTGAGGCGTGAGAGCGGAGTGGCGCGGTAAACCCCGCTGTCCTTGCCGTCTACGAAGCCCTTCCATCCCACCTTCTTGAGGAAGGGGAACTTGGTATAGCTCCAGGGCTCAACATGCTCGGCAACATTCTCAAGGTAATCGCGCGGGGAATATTTAGCGAATTCCTTGCCGGCCGGATCGACTACCCTGACCCTGCCGTCGTAGAAATTGACCTTGTTCTTATCGTCGACCAGCCCCATGTAATAGGTCTGGTGCGTGAAAGCATCGCTGATTATCATGTCCACATAGGCTTTGTTCTTGAGTACGATGTCCGCAAAGACTTTCAGAGTAAGCTGGGCGAACGCGACGTCCCTCCTGGCAATTTCCTCTATTTTTACCCTGTCTTCTTCGCTCAGCCGTTTGCTGACGCCGCCGGGCAGTCCGAAGACCGGGTGTATCTGACGACCTCCCACGGTCTGTATGATCCAGTGGTTCTCCTTGCGTGTATTAAGCACCTGCCCCGCCAGCTCCATGCCCACTTTGGCGATAACGCCGAGAATATTGCGCTGGGCCACCGGCGCGTCCGGGCCCATGATGAAATCGGGCCCTCCCAGTATGTAAAAATGGGTGGTATGGTCGGTGACATAAAAGGCGCTGTAAAGCAGCTCGCGGATCTTCTTTGCGGTGCTGGTAGGCTCGGTATGGAACATATCGTCCAGGGCTTTGGTGGCCGCCATGTGATGTGCTTCGGGGCACACGCCGCAGATGCGCTGGGTGATCTGGGGCATATCCTCAACGGGCCGGCCCTCGCAGAATTTCTCGAAACCGCGAAGCTCCGGTATCTGGAGGTAAACGTTGGCTACGCCGCCGTCATCCTTGAGGAAGATGGTTATCTTGCCGTGTCCCTCCAGCCTGGTGATGGGATCGATAGTTATCTTTCTCATGCCTTGATCCTTGCCCGGTTGATCATGGCGTCGGGCAGGCTGTAGCGGTAGAAATAACCTGCCGGATCCACTATGCCGTCGAGTATCTTATTGATCTCGTCGGGGTCGTTGGAATCGATGATAGAGGCCCACGCTGTCATGATATGGCTGCCCTGGTCGCGCACGCCTTCCACAGGGCCGTAGCAGCCGGTGCAGGGCATATTGGCCTGGGGGCAGGGAGCGCCGCAGCCGCCGCGCGTGCCCACACCACAACAGAGCAGGCCCTGTTCCAGCAGGCATTTGTCGGGCTCCGGTATGATCTCGTAAGGCCTGTGAAAGGCCTTGATCTTCTTCTCGTGCTTTATGCGGGGGCAGTCGTTGCAAACGGCGGTCGATGCCGGTGCGATAACGGTACCTTTCGGCGGTAGTTTGCCGCTCACAATCGCTTCGAGCGCCATCCAGGTGGTACTCTCCTCAGGAGGGCAACCGGGGACAAAATAGTCCACGTCGACCGTCTGTGCCAGCGTCTTGACCGTGTTATAAAACACGGGTATCTCCAGTTCACCCTCAGGCACGAGCACCTTTGCTTGAGGGATAATTTCGGCGCTGTTGTCACTGGACGCCGTACCGATGTAGGTATTTTCCAGTATCGATTTAGCGTCGAAGAAATTTGCCAGGCCAGGGATGCAGCCCTCGTAGGCGCAGGAGCCGTAGGCTATTAGTATCTTTGATTTCTGACGAAGCAGCTTGGCCAGGTGCTCGTTCTCTGAATTGCGGATTGCCCCGTTGAACAGACAGGCGTCGATACTGCCGTCCGGCATGTGCTCTACATCTGTGTATTTGGCATCGACTGCCACCGGCCAGAAAACTATATCGGCAGCCTCGGCCAGCTTGAGTATCTTATCTCCGATAGCCAGCGTGGCTATCTCGCAGCCGCCGCAGGATGCGGCCCAGTAGAGCGCGACCTTGAGCTTAGGCAACCTTAGCGCCCTCCTTTACCTTGAACGGGCCGAGGGCCCTGACTTTTTCAGTGATTTCGTTGACTGTGTGCGAGAATTTGTCGCCCTCGGAGGCGGAAACCCAATCGAGGCGGAACCTGTCCTCCTCTACGCCGAGCTGTATCAATGTCCGCTTGAGCAGTTCCATACGCCGCAGCGCCTTGTAATTGCCTTCTGCATAATGGCAATCTCCGGGATGGCAGCCCAGTACCAGAACTCCGTCGGCGCCCAGTTCAAAAGCGCGCAGTATGAAGGCCGGTTCGACACGGCCGCTGCACATCACGCGTATGGCGCGTACATTGGCGGCACATTTGATTCTTGAGGTGCCTGCCAGGTCGGCCCCGCGATAGGAGCACCAGTTGCACAGGAAAGCGACGATCTTAGGTTCGAAGTCTGTCATATCAGTAAGTTTCAGATAGTGACCGTCAAAAGGTCTGAAATATTACACTACTTATACGGGAAAAAGTCAATTTGTAGTGGCCGTTTAGCTGCCCCGGTCCTTGTCCGTGCTGCGGGGGATGGGTCTCTTTAACCGTTCCCGATGCTTGAGTGAGGTCTCGTCCATCTCGAATGCCTGTTTGACCATGGCGTCCAGCCCGTTGCAGCTTTTCTTGATCTGCCTTGTATCCAGGGAGTAGAACACCAGCGGGCCTTCGCGGCGGGCTTTGAGCAGGCCTGCGTCGTGCAGTATGCCCAGGTTGCGCGAGGCGCGGGTCTGGCTGATGCGCATGGCCTGCTTGATTTCCAGCACGCAGGCCTCCCTTTCCATCAGCAAATACATGATTCTCAACCGCGTTTCGTCGGCCAGGGCTTTGAATATCTTCAGTAGATCACGCATTCTCGTCCTCGTATACTTATGCGCACATGAGCATAAGTAGTAAACTTGTATGATATATTATAATACCCTGGAAAATGTTGTCAATCATCCTCTGCGTATCCATGTAATTGCGAGGACTGCAAAGACGTAGCAACCCGGATGCACAGTAGCGCCTTTGACAGGGGAAGTCCGGTTGGGTAGAATTTTACGTCGTGCGTGGCAGCGTAGCTCAGTGGTAGAGCAGGGGACTCATAAGCCCTTGGTCACTAGTTCAAATCTAGTCGCTGCCACCAACTCATCCCACTTCAGTCATAGTCGCCTTGCTTTCCACGTCATTGCGGGCCCTAGTCACCTCGTCATTGCGAGGGTGAGCCAAAGCTGCGAGCCGGAGGCGCGGCAGGCAGCGACGCGGCAATCTTGTGCAATCGAACAAGGGATTTCTGCTTCTAAGGCTATTGAAGGCTTCCGGTTATCCTGCAACAATTCAGAAGTATTACCTGCTCAGACATTAATTACACTGAATCCTCCAGAGGTATTAATACCTTTTTACTACCGCTAATCATACCTGCCGGGCCATTAAAACTATACTTAATTCTGTTCTTCGTTTAACACAGATTATGTACCATATCCTTGCATCAAAGCGGAGGGTTGAACCAGAACTTGAAGATGAAGTTATAACAGTACCATCTTGAAGATATTGAATTAGAAGGAGGGGTTAATTCGCAGAATAATTTGAGAATGGATGAGTACAAAACCGTTTAGCCTACACAGTCTGCATTATTAATAGCATGAAGTAGTGGATTGCACTGATTAAGGAGGTGTCTTTAGTGGAACTGTCTTCTTGGCGGGATATTATCCTGATAATCTGGGGACTGGTAGCTACCGTAGCAATGGTGTTCATATCTGTCATTCTGTTCCTCTTTTACCGTAAGACAATTTCTGTGCTTGACTCAACGGATTTAATGGTAGCAAAGGTTAGCAACATTGTGGATTATGTTAATGAGGAAGTGATAAGACCAGTCAGCCGGTTTGGCACGATGATCCAGGGGATAATGCAAGGCATCAGCATATTTGGCAGCATATTTAGTAAAAAGGAGGGTCAAGATGAGTAGAGATTCAATGAATGGATTCTTATCAGGTCTGATGATGGGGGCAGTAATCGGCGCGGTCGTTGCGTTACTGTATGCGCCTCAACCAGGTACTGAAACCAGGCGCATGGTGAAAGAAAAAGCGTCAGAAATTAAAGAAAAGACATCAAAGGCGGTCGGTAAAATCAAGGAATCTGTCAGTTCTGCTATCAAGGGGGAAGAATAGGAAGCCAGTCCTGGTTAGATGATATAACTTGATTTAAGTCACTTTAGAATTCCCCGCCAATTCTGAGGCCTGGACTTGTTACGTACCCATGTAACAGCCAGGCCTCGATCTTAACTTCTCCATGAGTATGAAACCGTATTTCTGTAAGCCCTTGGTCACTGGTTCAATCCCAGTCGCTGCCACCAACTCATCCCACTTCAGTCATAGTCGCCTTGCTTCCCACGTCATTGCGAGGAGCGGAGCGACGCGGCAATCTACTGATCCCGAACAACGGATTTCTATTTAATAAGAGTGAGGTAACCAGCAGTTTTACTGCCTTGAGGTCGACTATTTAATTATTTTTCAAAGCAATATTTTTCCCATCCCTGCATATTGATTGTGGGGAATGAGAACGTAACTGGTGTACACGTTCCCGCGGTTGATTCCGATCTCACGCAGGCGAATTCGCTGCCTGCCGTCAATCCCCGCTCCATGACCCATGTTTTTGGCGGATTCATCCCCGCGCTAAGCGTAAAACTATTTCCCGTGTCCTTCCAGCTGGGGTGAAGATAATGACCGATAGCAGCCGGATCGTTTGGAACAAAATTGAAAGTAACTTTAACTGCATCCGCACAGTTGTATTCTGTTGACGGGGCTTTCTCTACAGATACAATTTTCGCGATACCCGGGATATCCACATACGTACAGGGGCCACCTATAGGTGGCCCGACGACAGGTGGATTAACGGCAGGTGGATTAACGGCAGGTGGAGCAATGGCAGGTTTAGAACATGCGCCAACCAGCATTGCTGCTATAGCTAAGATCACGACAGCCATGCACAGTTTTGTTTTTAACATAATTGATATCCTCCTTCGTACACTGACCTGAGAGTCCAGCTGATTTAATAATTTAAATTATTCCGTAAACTTGATAACACGGTCGTAAAGAAGCTCCGTATTTATCGGCCCTACCCTGGTGGCCGGTTCCATATATGCACGGAACCCGATAAAGGCCGGCTCATCCATTCCGACTCCATGTGCTTTGGGTCCTGTTGGCACCGACACACAGGTCTTTTCGGCGCCACAACTGCGCGCAAACTTACAGACGTAAAGATACTTGGACAGTGGATTTCCGGGCAGATATGGTTCAGCGCTGCCCGCATACTCGGTACTAAATATACCGGTTACGCCGTTCCAGGCAGCTTCGCCATAGAAGTTACAGTTGGCGTATGTTGCCTTACCGGTGGCGGCATGATTAACACCATAGACAATGACAAACTCGTCTTGGTCATCACCCAGTGTTAGTGTATCGCTGCGCAGGTAAACTGTGTCACGGCTTTCACCGGCAACGTATGTCTCGGTCTGGACAGCATCGTAAGACTCGGTAAGCCAAACATAAGTCTTAAGTTCTTTTGCTGCAAGACTGCTGTGCTTTGCCAGGATGGCTTTACGCAACTCCTCAAGGGCCGGCTGTAAATCTATCTCCGTTTTACCCGTACCCCTGACGCGCAACTCGGGCGCCGGGAATGGGTCAAGTTTTACAGCTGATTTGGGTGTTACCTTGATACCTATCGTAACAGTATTAGCATATTCCTGACCGGCTTTTTCATCCGAAAAGAGCGCCATGCGCTGCCCAAAGACGATAGTATCAAACTCGGGACCTGTGCCCAGTTTGAGCATTGAACTCGGGACCACATATGTGTTAATGATGCTCTCCGAATATCCTGCTGATATCGCGACATTGCGTATACGCTTGTCAATACCTTTGTCAGCCGTGATGATAATTATAGAGTCCTGGTTGAACGGGTTCCCCCTTGCACCATCCGGTGTGCCGGAGGTTTTAATGGTAAGGTTGTTCAGAGGATCATTAAAGCTGGTCCACACCCATTTGCGCTGTTTTTCTTTCTCATAGTACTTATTGAAGATGAAGCCAACATAGCTAAAATAGGCGCACTCCGGAGGGGTTTTAGTTACAAGAACAACCGCCTCATCGGGATTCATCTGCCATCCCTGTATGAGCCCCGGAATACTATAAAGCAGGTTATCTACCTTTTCCCGAGCACCGGATAATTGCTTGATATCCTTCATTTCCAGATTATCCGGTGCGGCGCCAAACAATCCTCTGTAGGGCGCGCCCGCATTGTTGCCGGCGGCATTAGCCAATTTGCCGGCTTCATATAGTTTAATCAGATCCACAGGTATGAACGGCGCCGGCTTTAAAGTAAAATCGCTCTTACCCAATACAGAATAAAAGGTGTCCGTATCACCGACCGTCACCCTGGAAACATTTGATTCAGGAGCACATGATAGTATTAAAGAAAGGATAAAAAGGAAAATAATTGGAGCAATAGCTACGTGAGATGGCCTTAACATCAACGTTGCCCTCCTTCAATCCTGATCTGACCACGCTCGCAATTTGATTATACTCTTGGTCGGCGTTTAATCCAATGTGGAATTGCATTTCTCGTCCTATTCATCCAGGTTCGCAGTGTCATGGCAATCTGATGATCCCGAACAAGGGATTCGACAAAACCGGATACCACACTATTTCATAATGTTGCGGATGTTTATTTCGTTCCTATTGGCAGGCAGGCTGATAAGCATTCCGTCTTCCCCGATAGTGATCGGCCCTTTATAATACGTGCCGGCATCGCCCAGAAACAGGTTACTCAGCAACGGATATGCTATCGGTGGGGCTATATGATAGAGGACCAGGTGCTTGACGCCGGCTTCGCTGGCGATTTTAGCCGCATCCTCCGGCGAGGAATGGTAACCAAGTATGTCCTCAGTCATCTTGGCTACCGAGGGGCTGGGCGATAATCCCGCCTGGTCATGTATGATTTTGATCATCGATTTCTGTAGCGCTTCGTGCACCAGTATATCCGCACCCTGCGACTGTTTTATCAATGAATTACACGGCACTGTATCACCGCTTATCACCAACGTCCTGCCTTTATAATCAAAGCGGTAGCCTACCGCAGGCGATACCGGGGCATGGTTGACCTTGAATGCAGTGACCTTCAGTTCCCCGTCATCAATTACGACAACCGACGCATCTTCTTCTGAAGATAAACTGAAAGGCTTTGCCTTGCCGCCTGCCCCCGACGGTGGACAGGTAATGGCTCCATGGTGAGCTACCCTGTATCCATTATCAAGGCTGTAGGCAAGGTTAAATCCCTCGACCACGGTCTCAACTCCCTCGGGGCCGATAACATCCAGTGGCGTTGTATTGGATCCGCCGGTCCAGCGCTGCATCATGACCTCCCCCAGATCGGAGATATGATCGGAATGAAAATGTGTCAGCAAAACTGCTTCCACCTTGCCGATTGGGAAGTTCATTCGCGCAACATTCCTGGCAGACCCCGACCCGGTATCCACTAAATAAAGGTGATCGCCTGCCAGGACGACTGTGCAGGGGCCGACCCTGTTAATGTCGGCAATTGGATTGCCTGTGCCGGCCAGGCCGGCATACAGACCATCTTCATATTTGTGAGACTGTTCAAGAAACCGTTCCTGGATTATCCTTGTTGCCGTGGCTATGAGTATCTGCTTCTGAAAAACAGCAGCGGCCAGTACTGCTACAATTATGACGGCAACTATGATTAGTCCAATGACTATCATTTTCTTTTTATTCATACCTTTCTCCTGGGCAATTCATGGTTATAATACAGCTGCACACTTCGGAAGGGCGTGACTGTGTAACAACACCAAAGATTCATCAAAATCCTCAAGCGTATTTAAGTGCCACAATAGAACAGGTGATCTCTGCTTCAAAGGCTATTGGAGGCTTTCTGTTGACCTGTGAAGCGGAACGTAAACCGAATACTATTGAATCCTACCCTGACGCTATTTAACCGGTTGTATTGCCGGAGGTATCCAGGACTTGGCCATCACAGGCTCCTGCGGCCAGTACAGGCGCAGTGTTAATGAAAAACCGCCGCTGGCCGGGGTGGGCAGCCAATTGGGCACCTTGGCAGCGTCAGGTGAATCACGCTGTATATAAATGTCAATCGAGCCGTCGAGATTCTTTATCAGAGGCGGGTCACTTAATGAGCCCAAGCAGTACCTGTTGATCGGGTTGGCTGCAAACAGGATCTTTTCATTATACATAGAAAGCGACCAGAAGCCGTTTACCGGTGGTATCTCATCCTTGCTGAAATGAAGAACATATTTGTTATCGCTGGAAAAATTTAAGCCATCGCTGCCGGTTGATGCTGAGGCATAGAAAGCATCGTCAACTAAGTTGGCGCCCAGTCCCCGATAAGCTATGGCCGCTCTCAATGTATAGTCCGTCCCATAATTGCCGGTACCGTAAGGCAGTTGCCATCCGTTTTTAATGGCACCCATTCCTTCAGCAGGGATTTTGTCCAGAGCGGACTGGTAGCCAGCCTGAATTGCCGATTTAACACCATTGTCCAACCCGGCAAAATACGACTTATAGTCAACTCCAGGCTTAATGCCTATCTTTGCCAGGTTAGCCAGTAATGGCGCATCTGCCGCATAGGGAGGGTTTTCAACCATCAACTGGCAGACATAGTTGAAATAGCTGGCTGCGTCAAGAGCCAGCAACTGGTTCAGTGGGGAGACTTTGGTATTGGCATTGGGATCGACCGGAACATTAGCCGGCGGCACGTAATTGGTGCCCCAGGCGGAAAGCGGCGTCAGTTTCAGTTGGTCCTGAAGATTCCACACGTTCTCGTAGTCTGAAGAGCCGGTACAGGCGATGCGACCGACTATCCAGATCCACCTGGTCGAAGACCGCATTTCCTTAATGCCCTCCGGCAATTTGCCGCTCCAATTAGGGCCGGTGATGGCAAAGTTGCCGGCTCCGGTACCTGTTGTGCGTGAGCCGGGCGATGCAAAAGAATCCGTCCAGTAGTTAAGCATGGGCATCAGGTAGTAGCGGCCGTGAGTGTCCGGCAGAGAAAGGATAACAGGTTCTTTCGCGGTATCAATCCAGGCAGATGAATAAAGCGTATCGGCATTAGGATTTACTACATTGGTAAAAGTCGCATCAGGAAACACCTTCTTATTGCCGAACTGGTTGGCCGGTGCCCCGTACGCGTTTGGCGCGGGCACTGCTGTAAATACCTGCCGGGTCAGGTCCATTATGACCAGCGGGAAGCCGTATACCGTAGCATCATAGGCGATTTGCTGGGCTTCCTGTGGAGTGACCTTTTGCCGGGCTGTGTCTACCGTGGAAGCACACCCAGTAGCTACGGTACTCACTATGACCAGTAGAACTATGGGAATGAGAAAACTATGTAGAACTATGTTTTTCATATAACACCACCTTATTCTGATAACTTTATTTACTCGATTACAAAGTTCTCGGATTTAAAATTGCTGTAATACCTGCCATTTTGAGCGGTGAAACGGAGTACGCAATAATCAGGATCGGTTACTCCCTTCGGGTAATACATTTCATCGC
Organism: uncultured Dehalococcoidales bacterium; assembly: GCA_964437795.1. GTDB lineage: Bacteria > Chloroflexota > Dehalococcoidia > GIF9 > UBA5629 > CAIMUM01. The sequence continues at coordinate 43,688 of CAYTIC010000008.1, forward strand.
CGTCCTTCCAGATGAGCTGTTTGGATGCGCTGTCTCGCAGGACTTTCATGGTGCCTCTGAGCATAACACCCCTGTAGAAGCGTTTATCGAAAAAATAGACGCAGGCTTTAGGATTTTTGGCATATTGCTTTACTCTCATAGAGGATGTGTTGGTTGTAAAGAACATGTATTTTATCCCCTTTCTTTTTCTTGGGGGCAGCATTGCCTTTGAGTTGGGAAACCCATCTTCATCTATTGAACTTATTATAGAAACACTGGCTTTGTCGATCATATTGCCGATTGTGTTGCCTGCATCTCTCATCATGCTTGTTCTCCTCCGTGATTACTCGGACAGGCTCCTGATTTCCCATAGCTTTTGAATCGCAGGATCAATTTTACTCGACCATTGCCTGTACACAATGTCTGTATGCGCACGGAATGCTTTGACCTGGTCGGGTGTCAGTTCGGTTACCGTCATGCCCTTTTCACGCAACAGGCTCAACTGTGTCCGGGCGGCATCGCGCGATAGCCGTATCTGTTCCTTTGAAGCTTCGCTTGCCGCCTGCTTGATGATCGCCTGGGCGCTGCCCGGCAGACTATTGTATTCCTCCTTGTTCATTCCCAGGATGAGGGCATCGTAGGAATAATTCCAGACGGTGATGTGCTTCTGGACCTCGTAAAGCTTCGAGGACACAATAACGTCTATGGGGTTCTCCTGGCCGTCGATTTGTCCCTGCTGGAGTGCGCCGATAACCTCACTGAAGTTCATCGTTACCGGGACAGACCCCAGCTCTTTATAAATCGAGCTGTAGAGCTCGACATCGGGGATACGGATTTTCAAGCCGTGCAGGTCATCGGGCACACGGACGTCCAGCTTGCCGTTGGTCAACTGGCGGAAACCGTTCTCGCCATAGGCGAGGCCGGCTATGCCCTGATCCTCCGCCGCCTTCAGCAGCAGATTGCCGGTGGACCCGGACAGTGCCGCATCAACCTGTGAATAGTCCTCGAATAGCCACGGCATGGAGATGGCAGAGAACGATTGGTCCAGGTTTGTATAAAGCAGGTTGGAGTGATAGGTAAAATCAATACTGCCGTCTTGCAGCATAGCCAGTTCTTTTACCTGGTTTCCACCCGCCAACACGGCATTGGGATAAACGGTTATTTGCATACGGCCGCCGCTTCGCTGTTTGACCAGGTCGGCGAATAAGTGCGCTCCCTTGGCCCACGACGAATCTTCGTTGGTCACAACGCTCATTTTCCAGTTGCGGACCGGGATATCCGACACTGGCATCGGAGAACAAACGCATGGCGTGAGTGCTAATCCTGCCAGCAAAACACAAAAACCGGTCTTCGATTTATACAATTTCTCGTTCTCCTTTTGCCTGTTCCATTTGGTGTCGCCACAAAGGTCTTTTCAGGACCACAGACGCGCATAAACTTGCAGACATAAAGATATTCGGCCGATGGATTTCCGGGCAGATATGGTTCAACTCACCTTGCTAGGCCTTATTGGCGGACTATGCCAAGCTGTTGCAGAAAACCCAACCAGTCATCATACTCAAATGCTTCAACGGTTTTGCCATTCTTTTGGTGAGCAATGTAGCTACCTTGAGGCGCACAGGATACACTTGCCTGTCGATAATATAAATCGTCGTTTCTTATCCGGCGATACTACAGGCTCAATTAATCGATAGTAATATAACTCAGGCATCAAAGATTTGGATGCCCAAATACAAGGGTATATAAACGGCTTATTCAGTTGTACTTTGCTTAAAGCACTAATGCTCTAAGCCTGTATTGTTCAGCCCTTTCCGATGCGATACATTTTTGTTCCGCATTTGGAACAAACGCCCTTTGTTGCCGGTCTTCCGTTCTTCATTTTAACGGCCTTGGTATTGCTCATCTCCCTCTTCTTCCGGCATTTCATGCAGTATCCTATCATTTGTAGACCTCCTTTATGTGTTTATACGTAGAATAGATCATTGAAACAGGAAATGTCAATGAGTGCACAAAAATTATGCAATCAACCGGCGGCCTCACTCTCCGGAAGATGACCTGTAAATGCTCTAACGTTAAAGCTGGTATACTTGGACGGATCAGGTTATGGATAGAAGAAAACACTCGAGCAAATATGGAGAGAAAAACTGGACCCTTCAAAGAGATACTGAGCCGCGGATTGACCTCAGTTTATCTTCCCTGGTAAGTCGCTTGATTCTATATTCCATTTTAGATGCGTCTGACTTGTCGGCACAATCCCAGCTGGCGAGCAATTTAACAGGTCTCCTCCCCTTGGTGTACTTGGAACCGATCCCTGAATTGTGATCCCTTATTCGCTTATCAACATCATTGCTGATGCCTGTATAGAGGGTGCCGTCTCTACACTCAACTATGTAGACGTGCCAGTTGCGCTTCATTATCGCTACTTGGGTAAGGTGTTTATATGAAAATCTATTTTCGCTTTAATAATACTATGAACACAATAGCTGCCAGTATTGCGCAGACGGCATCAATTACTACGTAGAACATGTCACCTGCTGCGTAACTGCTTAACGCGAACAGGACGCAGGCGACACAATATGCCGCGGGCAGAATAATATTGATGTTACGAGTCTTTTTAATTAATGTCTCGTATAGCTGAAACGCCCACCCCAGTATCGCAAAAATAAGGCCTGCTAAATACATGATATTTCTGCCCTCCGTAATTGTGTTTGTTGTATTGTATCACTTAACTCACTTTGTGAGGTCTGAAGTGCAGTTCGGGCACCGGGTGGCTCTGACAGGGATGGCTGTCGCACAGTAAGGACAATCTACGGTTGTGGGTGCGGCAGGCGCGGCCGCCTTCGTCATAGACTGCAGTTTGGCCAGGGGGCGAATGATAAAGAAGAACACCACCGCAGCAATTATGAGGAAGTTGATAATGGTGTTGATAAATAGCCCGTAGTTGATCGTGACAGCTCCGGCAGCCTGGGCGGCAGCCAGGGAAGGATAAGGGCTCGGCGTAGAACCTTCTTTTATAACTATACACAGGTTGGAAAAGTCGATATTACCCAGGCCGAGACCGATAGGGGGCATAATAATATCTTTGACGATTGAAGCTACAATGGCGCCGAAGGCAGCGCCGATAATGATACCAACCGCCATATCGACCACATTGCCCTTCATGATGAATGCCTTGAAATCCGTCAACATGCTTGACTTCAGTACCTTTTGTGCGCTCTTCATGTTACCCTCCTCTCTGAATTATCGGCATGGGTGCCGTGCTGTCATGTAAAATGCGGGATATCGAACTGTCTGTTTCACGTACTCCCCTAGCCTCCCAAAGTCAGAGTATAATCAATGGGTCAACCACCGCGACCGGGTGCAATTATACACCTGTGGCATTGCTGAGATAAAAACGTTCAAGTCATTAGCAGTTAACAGTCCCGGCACATACCCCATTTATAATCGCGCCTGGAAATTGTCAGTGGCATATCAGATATTTATCAGTCCGCTGTCAAGCATACCTGAAAAACCTTCTTTATACTGAATGTAAAGTAACACCAAAGGAGGTTAAAATTGAAAAACAAATTGGTAATCGCTCTACTGGCAATAATACTGCTGGCAGCAGTAGCCGCCACAGGTTGCACCTCGGGTGTGACGACCGAGCAGTACATGTCTTTGCAGGGCCAGGTCAATTCACTCAATAACTCACTCAGTTCGACGCAGCAGCAGCTGGCTTCGACTCAACAGCAGCTGGCTGCAGCACAGCAGTCGCTCACACAGGCGCAATCGCAACAGCAACAGCAGCTTAAGACGTACGTGACTTCCTCCCAGCCGGATATGGTGTACCAACCCACCGTCATCTATCGGACTTATCCGTATGTATATGAAACCTATCCGTATCGGCCCTATCCGTACGTAAATCCGTGGTATCGACCCCCTGCGCCTCCCAGGCCTCCCATGCCTCCGCCTCCCTGGCCTGCTCCTATGCCTTCTCCGCCGCCGCCTCCTCCAACTCCGTAACACCTGATCAGGGTGATCATAGATGGAGGGAACGATGCAACAGGCGTCGTTCCCTCCATCAGTTTATTACTTGTTGCCCAATATATATTTGTCTTCGAATCTAAAATCCATCTCTTTAAATAACATCAAACAAACATCCACAACCTCAGGGTCGTAAAGTTTGCCCCTGTTCTTTGTTATTTCATTTAAAGCTTTGTCGATACCCAGCGCCGCTCTATAAGGGCGGTGTGAGGACATGGCCTCCACTACGTCGGCCACCGCAAGTATCTTGGACTCGGTCAACATCTCCCTGCCTGTCAATCCTTTGGGGTAGCCAGACCCATCCAACCTTTCATGATGTTGCAGGACCATCAGGGCGACCGGGTGGGAGAATTCAACGTCGCGGAGTATGTCATAGCTGCCAAGGGGGTGAGCTCTTATCAGGTTAAGTTCCGTATCGGTCAATCTGCTGGGTTTGCTGAGTATATCAGACGGTACATACATCTTCCCTATGTCATGGATTTTGGCAGCCATTATCAGATGTTCGATACGGAGATCATCCAGCTTCATTTCACGGGCTATGGCGCCGGCCAGATCAGCTACCCGCTCCTGATGTCCCGCGGTATAGGGATCACGCATCTCAACCACCCTGGTCATGGTATCAACGAGAGCTCGCAGCGTCCTATGCAATGCCTTGAGCGAGGCTGCACTATCTTCTTCCGCCTTCTGCCGCTCGGTGGAATCGCGGCTGTACACCAGGGCGGCATATACCTGCCCGGATGTGTCAATTAGCGGGATCCCATATGTATCGTATACATGCTGTGAGCCGTCAGCCCAGGTAACAAAGTTCCCGGGATTCTGCACTAAATGTCCTTGAAAGGTTTGTTGGTCATCGGCATGAAAACCCGCAATGCCTTTGTCCGGATTGCCCATGCACAGCTCCTCGGAGAAGAAGTCAGTATCCGGCTTGCCGATCATATCCTGCGGGGATAGATGCTGCGCCTCAGCGAAGCTCTTATTGACCAGCCGGTATCTATGCTCAAAATCTTTGACCGCCATCCAGTCGGGCGTAGAATCTATGACATTCTGCAGCAAAGCTTTAGACCTGAGGAGCGCATCGTCAAATTTCTTGTTCTCCGTAACATCAGTCATCAGGCCTGTAACACCCACGATCTGGCCCTCTTTGTAAATCGGACGGCTTGACGAACGCACAAATACGATGGCGCCGTCTTTATCCAGGATGCGGAATTCCCATGGCTCTATCTGTCCTGATAGCAGGCGGCTATAGCTGCCCAACAGTCCTGATATGTCGTCCGGATGAACATATGAAGCAAAAGACTGCCCTAATAAATCGTTAACTTTATATTTGGTGACCCGCTCAACCACGGGGCTGATATAGGTTATGGTCTGCTCCGTATCCAGCGTGTACAATACGTCATTGATATTCTCCACGAGCGTGCGATATTTTTCCTCGCTTGTGTTAAATGAGTCCGCCAGGCTTTTCCTCTCGGTAATATCTGTGGAGTTGCCCAGGACAGCCCGCTCCCCGCGGTATGAGATGGAGATGACTGTCTCTAATATCCATCGCACCTCACGATCACGGGTAAATATTCTGAATTCGTAGGGTGTTTCGCGTAAGCCCTTGAGCATGCTGACAGCGTTTGTTCTGACAATATCCCTGTCCGCCGGGAAGACCAGGCTTAAATGATGCATGTCCCGCAGTTCATCTTTGTTATGGCCGGTGATCTTTTCAAATGCGGGGTTGCAGGACACAAATCTGCCGCTTTGCCCGACATACTTGCCTACAGGCGAGCTTGTATAAATGGATTTAAACAGATCTTCCCTGCTTTGATTGTCGACCCCGGCCCAGACTTCGCTTAAGGACCGTTCCTTTTCCTTCTTATCCCGCTTCACTTTTATCCCTGTACGTATATCGTTACACCAATGATGTTATATCATATTCGAACACGCATACGTAACTGCTATTTATATACCAGCGTATCTAAATACACAAGATTACTATGGTACTATTACTAAAGTACTGGGCAGGTTGTCCGGTTTACCCTGAAACAATATAATTTAATAACATTGTCTAAACGTGAAACGGGAGCCGATATCGCCAGGACGAAGGTCTCTTTAGTCAGGTGCGATACCTACGACGAAGAATCCGTCTATAAAGCAGTCGGGCAGGGATTGGAGCTGCTGGGTGGTATAAAGCTCTTTGCCGGACCAGGCGATAGGATCGTATTAAAGCCGAATGTATTGCTGGGCTCCAATCCGGCTACCTGTGTTACCACTCACCCCGCCGTCTTCAGGGCCGCCGGTCGGTTGATGCTGGAAACGGGCGCTCACGTCTCTTACGGAGACTCCTCCTCCATAGGCAAGTGCGAGGGTAACTGCCGCCGCTCAGGGCTCAAGCAGGTTGGAGATGATCTGGGCCTGACCATCGCCGATTTTGACAGCGGCCGGACGGTCAGCCACGCGGGCGCGCTCCTCGTTAAGAGCATGACGATCGCCAATGGTGTGCTGGACTGCGACGGCCTGGTGAGCCTGCCCAAATTCAAGACGCACGGATTGATGAGGTTTACCGGCGCCGTTAAAAACCAGTTCGGATGCATTCCCGGCTTCATCAAGGGTCAGTACCATGTAAAGCTGGCCGATCCGTACGACTTCGCTGCCATGCTGGTTGACATAAATACCTATATCAAGCCGCGATTATACATTATGGATGGTATCCATGCGATGGAGGGTAACGGGCCGCGCAACGGCGGGGTGAGAAAGATGGACGTCCTGATGCTGTCCTCAGATCCGGTTGCGCTGGATGCCACGGCCTGCAGGATGATCAACCTTAATCCCGCAGTGGTGCCGACATCGTTGGCCGGCGAGGAATCGGGACTGGGCGTCTACCATGCCGAGAATATTGAAATCGTCGGCGAGAGTTTGGAGTCGTTCTATACACCCGAATTTGAAGTAAACCGTGCTCCACCTTTGCACTGCAGCAGCAACCGCCTGATGAGCTTCGTCAAGAACCGGATCTGCGAGAAGCCGGTTATCGATAAGGCTAAATGCACGGTTTGCGGGACGTGCGTACTTATGTGCCCGGTGGAGCCGAAAGCGGTTGACTGGCACAACGGAGACAAAAAGAAGCCGCCCACATACAACTATGACCGCTGTATACGCTGCTTCTGCTGCCAGGAAACCTGCCCAGAGGGTGCGATCTCGATCAAGAACACGGCCCTGAGCAGGGTGCTCCAGAACGTTTAATAATCTGTTTCAACCGGATGCCGGGGTGTCGAATCAGGCGGTAGTACTGATGCAGCCAGCGACCATGATCCTCGGGCCCGCGTGTACGCCGATAGTCGGGCCGACCTTGGTGCGGATTATTTTGGCATTGGGGATGGCAGAGCTTATACGTTTGGTCAGGTCTTCAAGCTCATCCGGTGTGGTGGCATCCTCCACTACGATTTCCTCGGGATTGCCCGTCTTTTTCATCAGGTCAACCAGCAAATCCACGGATTTGGCACGGCCGCGCGCCTGGGTAACCGGGTGTATCACACCGTCTTTTAGCGTCAACACCGGGTTCAGCTTGAGCATACCTCCCAGCAAAGCCTTGGCCAGGCCGATACGTCCGCCTTTCCTCAGGTATTCCAGCGTGTCGAAAATCATATAGACGCGAATTTTCGGCAGGATATCCCTGATCATCTTGGTGATCTCCGCCATCTTCAAGCCTTGCTCAACCGCCCTGGCAGCTTTAAGTGTGGGCAGCAACAAACCCGCGCAGGTCCATCTGCTATCGATGACCTCAATTTTGAGGTTGCTGTCCACCAGCTGTTTGGCCTGTATGGCGCTCTCATAAGTGCCGCTGATGCCGCCGGATATTGTCAGCACCAGTATTTCATCTGTTTGTTTGGCCAGTTTCTGATATGCCTCGGCAAACACGCCGGGGGCGGGTTGGGATGTGGTAGGATGTACCTTGCCCTCCACCAGCATCTTGTAGAACTGAGCTGCAGTCAGGTTTACACCATCCTGATAGCTATCGGTGCCGAATTGCACGTTAAGCGGCACAACGGTTATGTCGTACTGTTTTCTCATCTCCTCGGGAATGTCCCCGGTACTGTCGCATATAATCTTAATCATCCCTGATTTACCTCCATACATATATCTTAAGTGCTACAGTATAGGCCTCAAAACAGCCAGCCTGAAATCCGTAAGATTACTTAATCTCACCGGGCAGAATAAAATAACCTGGAGCTCATGAACTCCAGGTTATCGGTTAATCCAACTACCGCCGCCCGATCCCCTCCGGGGCCGTTGCTACGCCAGTCTGTACCCCTTATTTCTGAAAAGCTTGAGGCTGGCATCTACGGCGTCGGCATCGAAAAGTGTGCCCCTGTTATTGCTTATTTCCTCAAGTGCCACGTCTATTCCCAGGGCGGGGCGATAAGGCCTGTCGAATGACATAGCTTCCATTACATCGGCGATCGCCAGTACCTTTGCTTCGTGTAAAATAGCATCGCCTTTCAGCCCCGCCGGGTATCCTGAGCCGTCCAGCCTTTCGTGATGTTGAACTATCATCTGGCTGACCGGCCAGTAGAAATCCATGTTTGCCAGTACATCGTGAGCTACTTTGGGATGCTCCTTGACGATATTGAATTCTATGCTGTTCAATTTACCCGGTTTGCTTAATATCTCGAATGGGATAACGATCTTCCCCACATCATGAATGCTGCTTGCGAGCGTAAGGCCGTGAATCCGGTCATCGGAATAATCCATTTCTGATGCGATGGCGCCCGCCAACTCGGCCACACGTTTTTGATGGCGTGAAGTATAGGCATCCCTTTTTTCAAGCATAGTTGCCATCGCCTGGATAGTGCTCTCCATCATGCTCTGCAGTTTCAGGTTGTCTTGATTACCTCTGTCTCCTGGTTTTGGGCGTTCAAATATGTAATTAAGCCTCGGTTCTTTTAGCATAACGGTGTCTTTCCTCCCATAGAAAGAACGAAATGGGGGGCCGAAACGTTTATGCCGGGATAGCTGATCATTGCTGGAGAAGAGAAGATATCTTAATCCAGTGGCAGAGAGCCTGTTGAACTCTTTAAACGCTTACTTCTTGAACTTCCATTTAACCGGCAGTTCGTCACCTGCCTTTTCGATGGCGCCGCTGTCAAACGGGGTGCGGGTGGACTGGTAGGCCATTCCTAATTCGTGCGCCAGGGCCTCAATTATGGCCTGGTCCTGCAGATCCCGGCAGTCCTTTTCCGATATGTGGATGATGCCCCTGGTCGGCAGAGGAAGGATGATATACCATCGCGCGGCCCTGACCTCCGAATCTCCAAAATATTCCATGTCCAGGTCGCTCCACTCAGGCACCTCCAATATGTTCATGACTGTGCTCTGCAGGCCCCTTTTCACGTGATTCGGCAGCCTGTACCAGGTACGGACCGCTATATTTTTTAAGCGCGTGTCGCTCACGTTTATGGGAGGTTGTATCGAAGGGAATTCCGACAATAGGCTGAGGATTAACCCCAGCATTAACGGGATACAGGTATAAAAATATCTTTCCAGGCCCTGGTCGCTCGCCATAAAAAAAATAGTCCAGGCCGCGTAAAAAGCGAAGGCCCAGTAAAATGTATGTATGCCGATCCGTTCCCTCGTGCTGAGCTCACGTGCAGGCACCATAAGAAAAGCTGCCAGGGATGCCAGGCCCAGGCATACAAGACCGATAACCTCCCCCATACTCTGGATTACCATAGAGCACCTCCAAGTGGTAATTATAACAGTTGTTATCCCGGTATCAATAGGTATTTAGTCATACCGGTATCTGTAGGTATTTAGTCATACCCGCACTGTCCGAAACGACAATGTCCCGTCCGGAGGGCGTTGCCTGTTGCCCGTTGGCAGTATACAATAGCGGTAAAACAAGCGGAGGCAGGTGAAAGAATTGAGGATAAGGGAACTGCTGGAACTGGCGGTTGAGAACAGGGCGTCCGACCTGCATCTGACCGTCCCATCGCCACCGATATTACGTATAGACGGAAGCCTTCATATAGTTCAGAACCTCAGCCCGCTTTCCCCTAAAGACGTTGAGAACTACTACGAAGAGATCACATCCACGGAACGCCGGTCGGAGTTCAGTAAAAACCGAGAGCTGGATTTTGCCTACAGCATTCCCGGGCTGACGCGCTGCCGGGTCAACATCCTGCAGCAGCGGTCTACCATCTCCATCGCCATCAGGCTTATCCCCTTTGGTGTCCCAACCATCGATGACCTTAATCTGCCCCAGATATGCAAGGATCTAATGCTAAAACCTTCGGGGCTGATACTGATTACGGGGCCGACCGGCAGCGGCAAATCGAGCACAATTGCCGCCATGGTCAACCACCTTAATGAAAACAAGGCCAGCCACGTGATAACCATCGAGGATCCCATAGAATATGTCTATTCCAATAAGAAGAGCCTCATACTGCAGAGGGACATCGGGGAGGACACCTTCTCTTTTGATGCAGCACTGATTCACGCGCTCAGGCATGATCCCGATACTATCGTCCTGGGCGAGATACGCGAGATCAGCACTATGACTACGGCACTCAGGGCCGCTGAGACGGGGCACCTGGTTCTGGGCACCCTGCACACTATCGATGCGGCCCAGACGATTAATCGCATAGTGGACATGTTCCCCGCCGTTCAACAGGAGCAGGTCAGGAACCAGATCAGCCTGACCCTCACTGCCGTTTTATGCCAGACGTTGATACCGCGGGCCGACGGCGTCGGCAGGGTACCTGCCTGCGAGGTCATGATCGCCAACATGGCCTTGCGCAATGTCATCCGCGAAGGACGAATCCACCAATTGTACAGTATCATACAGGTCTCAAAGAAAGACGGCATGCAAACCTTTAACCAGGCGCTGGCAGACCTTATGCGCAAGGGTATCATTACAGAGGAGCAGGCGTACCTGCGGACCAGTATGATCGAGGAGCTTAAGGGTATTTACGACTCCTACCAGCGTTAGACTTTTGTCAGCTATTAACCGCAAGGGAGCAGTTCACTTTTATTCCGATTTGTTATTAGTGCCGGCGGATAGATAGTCTATGGTGGTTGGCAAAGTATGCTGATATTTGTTTCATTGGCTATTGGTTGCGCGGCCCTGGGCATATTGATAACGGTAGTGCTGCTTGCGGTATGCCAGTATTTCGGCATCAGCCTGACTCAAAATCTATGGCTTATCAGCCTGCCCATCGCCATCGCCATTGCGCTCAACATATTGTTCATCGAAATATACGACAGGTCCAGGAAAAAGTGAGCACCGGCCGGTGGGGCTATTTGTGCATTTTGCAGGTTAAAGCGCCGGAAGGGCACTTTTCTATTGTCCGCTTTATGGCTTCCGCTTCGGCGGCGTCGATATCAACCCAGGGCCTCTTCATCGGTTTAAAAACTTCAGGTAGATGTGAGAAACAGTTGCCGGAATGGACGCATTTTTCCGAGTCCCAGAAGACCGTGATGTTGTCGTTGCTGTAAATCCTTTTCATATCACTAATAATTGTACACAGAATTGAACATCACAGCTCGGCATTCTGTATAATATACAGGAAATTCATAAGGAAATGTAAATGATGCGTAAGAAACTATTATTTTCAGCTTTGCCCGTATTCGCACTGCTTGTGTTAACGGGCCTTTCATGCTCATGGCTGCCCGGTCAGGGCATCACCTATGATCCGGCGGAAAACTATACCGCTTTCCTGGTGCTTGATAATCAGGTAGGCAGGGACTCGCTGGCTACAATGAAGCAGCGATCCATTGATGAGGGATTTGAGATTGGTCCAATCGAGTACTATAAACAGGGCGCCAAAGAATTCGGCCCCATACTTAAAAGGCTCACCGCCAGCAAACAGGTGACGGTGGTGTGGGTCATCAGCTCGGTGTGGGACATACCCAACATTAAAAAGGGCATGGAAGGTCTTGAATACAAAGGTCCTTACAGGTACGTGCCTATATCCGATGCAACGGGCGCTATCAAGATCCAGGAGTAGCCTGCTGCGTTTTAACGGCCGTGGTTAAGGGATTTCAACAGGGCCGTCAGCAGTGATAGAACGGGGGCAGGTACTCCAAGCGCATGCGCGCGCCTGAGCGGCTCGCCGAATATGGCATCGATCTCCATGGACTTGCCCTCTACGAAATCGATCATGGTGCTTGGCCTGTATGCGCCCATGGTGGAGGTCTTTTTAAACATGCTGTCGACGAGCATGTCCCGATCGATGAAATTATTTTCCCCATGATGTGACAGGTCGGCATTGCCTATGGAGATGACCTCCTCCATCAATACCTTTGCCGCGGCGCTCAAACCCGCGTCCGACATAATTCGGTCGGTCGTGATACCACCGCCGGCAACACACAGGCCGCTGAAAGGGATATTCCAGCATAGTTTTTCCCATCGTGCTTTTAATAGCGACGCGGCGGGCGCAACGCTGGTTTTGCTGCCCGACCATAGTTCAATCGCCTTTTCGATTTCGGCCGGATCGTCCTGGTAGTGCCCCAATGTCACCGTGCCATAGGCCAGGTGATGCACATGTCCCGGCTTTCCCCTGTTGATGCAGGTAAAAGCCAGGCCGCCGAATACCCGCTCGGCCCCGAACCACCCGGCAAAATGGTCCTCCAATCCCAGGCCGTTCATAAGCACCAGTATGCGCGTGCCTGTACCCACACATGGCTGCACAAGCTTTTGAGCAGCATGGATTGAGGTCGACTTGAGAGCGCAGATGATCCAGTCTACAGGCCCGATTTCAGCGCTGTCCCTTGCCACTACGGGTTGTGTCAGCAGAAAATCACCGTCCGGGCTGGTGACGTTCAGGCCGGCGGATGTTACCGCGTGATAATCCCGTCTGACCAGGAACCGGACGTCGTGGCCGGCTTCGGCAAGCCGGCCGCCGTAATAACCACCCACTGCTCCTGCGCCTATTACGGCCACGCTCTGTGCTTTTTTCACGGAAATATATTACCAGAGAAGCATGTTTATATTGAAATTCAGCGCCTGTTTCTGATAGAGTACTGCACTATAGAGGAATGAGGAGGCAGGCTGAAAAGTGAATATCGGGGTTAACCTGGGTTTGGGCATAGTCTGCATGGTGATCGCTGTCCTGATGGCGGCCATCGGTACGTGGTTTACAGTGAATGGCGTTAAGGACCGGGACTGGTCCGCTATAATCGTGGCAATACTTATCCTGGCTGTAGCAGCTTTCGCTTTGAGCAGCGCCGTGGCGCTGTTTTTAAAGACCTGACGTGGATTCTCTAAGTTAAGCGTCAGTAAAATACAAAACAAATTAAAAGAGGGCGGTTTAAACCGCCCTCTTTTATTATGAACTTGTTGTATGTCAGTTGACTTTATTCAAGCCCTTGTGAAAAGCGCCGCCGCCCGGCCTTTGCTGCAGAGGCAGAGGTGTATTTGGTTTTGATGACCACCAGGCTTTCCACTGGTCGGCCTGTTCCTGAGTCAGTTTGCCTTCGCTGACCCACTTATCCAGCATAGTTGTTACATCGGGGGCCTGGCCCTGGGGGCTTTTTATCTGTGGTAAGGCCGGCTTCTGGGGTACAGGCAGGTCGATCTTAGGCTTGCTGTCCCACCAGCTTTTCCATGAATCGTACTGCGCCTGGGTTATTTTACCGTCCGCCAGCAACTTGTCCATGGCCTTCTGGCCAAGGCACGGGCCTGCCGGTTTGGCCGCCATCCAGGCCTTGATCTGGTTGACCTGCTCCTGGGTGAGCTTGCCGTCGGCTACCAGCTTGTCGAAACGGTCGGCTATGCCCTGCTGGCGGACTTCTGTTCCGGCCTGCTTTAAAGCATCCGCCAGTTTCTGGCTGTCGATGTTGAGGATCTGGGAGGCGCGGTCGATGATTTTACCGCCTGCCTTAAACTCTGCCGGTCCCTTAACGCTGTCGGCGTTCACCGCAAAGGATACGCCGGCAAACAGTATTGCCACGGCCAGTACGGCAGAAGTAATATAAGCCACTTTTCGCATAATACATGCCTCCTTTAAGCCTGATATTTGTGTATAGAATGCGGTATTTTGAGGACAGTATAGCAGGCAATTGTTAGGATATTATGTGCGCCTGATTGAAAGCCTTGCTGATGTTGGCAAAGAGAAATATAATGCCGTCGCCCATCTTGTCCAGGCAGTTCACTATACCTGAGCCGGTCTTATCGAGGGCCCGCGACAGGGGGTTGATCTTATGAGCAGGCGGTTGAGCGATAGCTGTCTTCGTTGCGGCCGCTGTGTCTTGCAAATATGGACCGTCCTGCAGGGATAAAATGGCCCTATCGCATGTTGAGGACAGGTCATTACCCAGGTAAGGGTGCTGCTGCTCGACGTGGGATATCCTGCTTCTCAGCTCGTTTAGAGAGGTAATGAGACGATTACGGCGGTCTTGATATGTATCCTCTGATGCAGGCACAATCTGTTCTGACCCGGCGGTAGATTGCAGTACCATCACCTTTTATATTAAAGCCTGCTCAATCTATTTTCAACGTTATGCCTACCGGGCAGTGGTCCGAACCCTGAACGTTTTTTAAAATAAATGCTCCGGTAAGCGATGCGGCCAGATTTTTAGAGATAAAGAAATAATCGAGGCGCCAGCCCACATCCTTGTCCCTGGCCTTGAACCTGTAGCTCCACCACGTGTAATGCCCGGCATCTTTATTGAAGTGGCGGAACGTGTCGATGTACCCGTGGTCAACCAGCTTATCCATCCAGGCGCGTTCCTCGGGCATGAACCCCGATGTCTCACGGTTTTCCCTGGGACGGGCCAGGTCCATCTCCTGGTGAGCGACATTGAAGTCGCCGCAAATCACAATATTTTCCCCGCGCGCGGCCAGTGAATCGACATGGTCCAGAAGCGCATCGTAGAAGGCCAGTTTAAACGGCAGGCGTTCTGCCATTTTGTCGGCATTGGCCGCACCCTCTTTGCGGGCTGTTGCTACCTCTCTGTGTGAATAGGCCTTTGGGAAATAGACGTTGAAAAGCTTGAATCCGGGGTGTTCGGTCATCAATACCCTGCCCTCGCTATCGAACCTGGAAATGCCCAGTCCTTCGCTATGGGAGATCGGTTTCTCCCGGCTGAAGGTGGCCACACCGCTGTAGCCTTTCTTCTCGGCGAAGCTCCATGACGTGTAATAGCCCGCCGGATTTTCGAGGCCGGGAGGTATCTGGAACTGCTGCAGCTTTGTTTCCTGGAAGCATATGATATCGGGCGATTCCTGTTTCAGCCATTCGATGAAGGACAGCGGGTGCTGTCCCGTGTGGGCGAGGTTGGCCTTGTCCAGCATGTTGCGCATGCTGACCACGTTCCAGGATATAAGCTTGATTTGTCCCGCCATTACCTATTGCTGGTCGCTGCTTTCGTCCGACCACTCCCGTCAATTATTTTAATCCTTCCCGGCCTCCTCCGCAGAAAAAGCTGCACCTGGGGCAGTACCTGGAGTCACGGGACAGGTTGTTGGCGCAGTTGGGACAGATAGGCTGCAGGGGATGCCCGCAGTTACCGCAGAAGCGGTCATAGGGGACACGCGGCCAGTTGCAGCCGGGTTGTGCGCATCTGGAGTTGACGGCGCCCAGGAGGCCGAGCTGGGTGTGGCAATAGCGACAAACCGTGCTATCCGCCGTATTTTCTTTCCAGCAAATTGGGCATAGGAAGTTTTGCTGCATGATTATCCTTTATATATTTAGTTGTGAATGTCCGGAGCCGGACGCGGGAAACGCGTCATCAATCCCCGCCGTCCTGGATGTACTGATTCTGAGTATTCTGTTGCGAGCCGGAGCCGGCTACGGACGTGTCGAACTGCATATCGGGACTGATACCCTTGTTGCCGTCTTTATCATAGGAAACTGCACGGTAGACATAGGAAGTCTTTGGCAGAAGATTGGTAATGCCTACTTCGTGGACGAGCACGCCGGAGTTGGTGCCCGTGCGAGGATCGCTTTCAATCAGGGTAGTGGTATTGGCGTAAGGCCAGATCCCGTATTCCACCTGTGTGCTGGAGGGTTCGCTGGTCACCCAGGAGATGATGGCCCCGCTGTTTGCTCCCTCCCTTATCCGCAACATGGATATCACCGGGGCTGAGGTATCCTTAACTACCGCAGCTTTAGTAGGCGTTGTGCCCGTTTTGATCCAACCGAACTGGAAGGCTAGGATGAGGAATATAGCCATACCCACTACCAGCACTACCAGCGACGACAGCAGGATGGGATTTGTATTCTGAACGATCTCCTTGAGCCTGCCGACTATGCCGTCCAGCATACCTGCGGGGGAGGGTCCACCACCGTGTACCGGGTATGGCTTGTAATCGCCATACTGGGCATATCCGCCCTGATAATCCTGGTACGGAGGTTGCGGGGTTTGCGGCGGGTATCCTGGCTGCTGAGGATATCCCGCTTGAGGAGGATAGCCAGGCTGCTGCGGCATGTATCCCGGCTGTTGCGGTGGATATTGACCCTGGTCCTGGTGACCGGCCGGCGGGTATTGCGGGTACTGAGGATATTGCTGGTATTGCTGTGTCTGTTGAGGTTGCTGGGGCTGGTATTGTTGCTGGACAGGGGGAGGAGCGCCCGCATGGGGGAGAAGGGTGTGGCAGGCATGGCAGTACTGGCTGTCGGTAGCGTTGCCGGCATGGCACGAGGGGCAATAGGCGACCAGGGTATTGCCGCAATGAGCGCATACCCATTGTCCCCTCAGGTTTTGTGAGCCGCACTTAGGGCAGGGAATTGTTGATTGATACATAAGAATATCTGTAATCGCGGATGAAGGGCGAGGTTATTCCGTGGGCGTGGTGAAAGTATTGGTATCGGATACTGCATCAGTGCTGCCGTTGGTGTGCGATATAACACGGTACTGGTATTCAGTATTACCGGTAAGTCCCTTGATAATGACCCCGTGATCCACCGTGCCGATGGTGGTACCGCTCACGGGGTCATCCGTTATTTCGGACTTGTTGCCGAAGGACCCTTTGGGTCCCCATTCCACCTGTGAGCTCGACGGCTTGTCCGTGGCCCAGCGAATGGCCACTTCCTGGATGGCCTTAGAGGTTACTTCGACTTTACTGATAACCGGGGGCGTCGTGTCCTTGGGTGTCGTCTGGCTGGTCCTGGTAGTGTTGTCGCTGCCGAATTTAAGTATGCTCTTCAGGTAGCCCTGGCTGTAAGCCCAATAGCCGAAACCTGCCAGTCCTGCGAGGAGCAATACGAGCAGTAATATCAGCATACCCTTGCCTCCGCCCTGCTGAGGAGGACGCGCTCCCGGCGGATATGCGCCTCGTGGAGGGGGTTGTGGAGGGTATCCCGGCTGCTGCTGAGGATAACCGGGCTGTGGAGGATATCCAGGCTGAGGAGGATAGCCGGGTTGAGGCGGGTAGCCGGGGGGTTGCGGAGGGTATCCCGGCTGCTGCTGAGGATAGCCGGGTTGTGGGGGATATCCCGGCTG
>CAYTIC010000008.1:61211-132949 GCA_964437795.1 uncultured Dehalococcoidales bacterium
GAGGGTATCCCGGCTGCTGCTGAGGATAGCCGGGTTGTGGGGGATATCCCGGCTGTGGCGGATAGCCGGGTTGCGGAGGGTATCCCGGCTGCTGCTGAGGATAGCCGGGTTGTGGGGGATATCCCGGCTGCTGCGGCGGATAATAGCCGGTCTGCTGCGGCATGCCGCTGAAAGTCATGCCGCACCTGGCGCAGAAAGTTGCACCGGGGCCTGCCGGTGTACCGCAATTGGGGCAGACGGTGGGCAATGGCGTGCCGCACGCGTTGCAGTATTTCTGTCCGGGAGCATTGTTGGTGCCGCATCTGGGGCATCTTATCCATTGCTGCATTTCGTCACTCCGTTACATCTATAACTATCTACAAAGGAAACGTACAATTACCCTGGAATGTTTAACCATTTTCTTGATTATATACACAGGTATTAAATAAATCAATAAATCTGGACATAAGGCAGTAAAGGATATTCCTACCTGCCGACAAGATAGCTCCTGCGTGAGACCTCTTCACCTGCGGCATTGTAGAGCACGGCCGTATCGGCGATCTCGTTGTTCCAGATATTTCCCTGTCCCCAATTGAAGGAAAAACCGCCTGTCTGGCAGTGAACTTCATCTGTGAAAACCAGCACCGTTTGACCCGGATAGAGGATACATGGGACAGGCAGGCCCTGCTGGCCGCTGGCCGGCTTCATGGGCGTCTGGTCCAGGGGTTCCAGCGGAGTGCAGGAGGACCATGAGATCTCGCTGTTCGGCACATAGGACGGCAGGGGCTGTTGAGAGCCCGTTAAAAACCGGTTGGCCTCGGACTGCGCAGGGTTCTTGGTCACGGTATAATAGCTTCCTTCGATTTTCGATTCCTCGGCCAATAAATCAACCGGCAGATCGTAGGGTACGCATGGATAGTATGTGGGGAAGAGGAAGGTCGGATACCCCCTGGATATATTCGTCAAGCGCCAGCCGGTGATATCCTGGTCGGTTTTGCTTATGTTCTGGATTACCACGAACTCATCGCGCTCGTATAGTCCTGCGTTGCAGCAACCGATCCTGGTCAGTGTGCCCCTGTAATGGATCAGTTTTATCTGGACAGGCGGTCCAATCTCAGAAGTGACCGCAGGAACGGGCTTATTTGGCTCTGTCATAATCGCCGGGGCCTGGTCCGCAGGGGTAGACGCCGGAGTTGACCCTGCCGGGGGTTGCGGCGTGTCGATGCCGGCGGGACCCGGCGAGGGCATGGGTGATGCGCAGGCAGAGGCAGCCGCACCAATAATAATTAAAATGGTTAACAGCAATGCCTGGCCGAATTTTCCCGGTTGAAAAGTTAGCATAAGCGTAATTGAATTATATGCACTGACGGAGAGGGATGTCCACAGGACGGGCACGGTCGGCGTTCAAAGGCTGGATTTATTACGATTGCAATAGCCTGCTCACCTTGATTTTAAACCTTATTAAAGAATAGAATATAGCGTTAGAGGGCGGCTAGCTCAGCGGTTAGAGCACTTGCTTCACACGCAAGGGGTCACAGGTTCAAATCCTGTGCTGCCCAGGGCCGAAGTGGCGGAATGGCAGACGCGCTACGTTCAGGGCGTAGTATCCGTAACGGATGTGTGGGTTCAACTCCCACCTTCGGCACCATTTATGCGCCTGTAGCTCAGTGGATTAGAGCGCAGCCCTGCGAAGGCTGAGGCCGTGGGTTCAAGCCCCACCAGGCGTACCACTCCCCAGGGCGATTAGCTCAGCGGTTAGAGCACCTGTCTTACACACAGGGGGTCACTGGTTCAAATCCAGTATCGCCCACCATCCACAAAAAACCCTGACCGATGCCTTTCTTCCTCACCGCGTTTTGTATATGTAAGTTTCAGCTGGAGCGTCAAGGAAAGCGTCAGAGATATTGGATAATCTAGTATCATTGCAGTAATCGTGTCACAAGTGCAGCACTCGCCACGATGCCCAACACTGAGCATGCCCCCGGTAGTCCAACTAAGTACGCCAGTCCGTAAGGGCCCAAATCAACACCAGCAGAACAATTGGCAACTCCCAGCATAGCAAGCGTTCCTAGCAACATAGCGAAGAAAAGGAAACCCACAGTAAAATAGAACCTAGGAAGAACTAGCTCTCTGAATCTTTTTATGCGTTCTGCCTCGAATATCCACGGGGATTTCTGAATCTCATTGTGTAGCGCGATCAAAGACGAGGATTGGTTTTCATAAACTGCATCGGTATCAAGTGCATTTACTATCCGATCGATAACACTATCCATTTCCAATATAAGTTTAGATGGCTGAGCAAAATATGTTTCCCACGTTTTTATTGCAGCTTCTTTTGTTGTCTTGTCGATATTGTAAAGTGGCTGTGTCTGCCATTTTCTTAAGTAACGAGGAGGATACTTGGAGGTATTATAATGCGAGGCAAGCTCCTTAATCGCCCATAGCTTTCCTAACATTATCCTGTTTTCTTTTGCCTGCTTATCTTTCTTTTTCTCTATCTTCTCATTATTTACGATTATCAACCATTTATTATAGAAAACATCCAATCGCACTTGATCTAGCCGCTGACTGCTTTCATCAAATCGTCGCATGTAGGCCTCAACTTTATCTAAAACCAGCGTTTCACGACCTGTAATGTGCTGTAACCTGAATACTGTTCCCGCTATTGAAGCCGCAAAGAATGCTGCCGCAACCTGTGTCTGGGTTCTTAAGAACCACACGGCATTGTCTTGGCAGATATCAGGTAGCCACTTAATTGCATACACAACAAAAAAGCTGGTTACTGGGACAACGACAAGCATAATTACAGCTTCAAGCCAGTCGTTCGTCCTATCTTGCATTTGGTTCCTCATCTCTTCTTGTATCTAATTCAAGTTCATTTCTTGATCATCTGCTCAGTGGCTTTTTATCCATTTAACCAGGTCATCCTTTAGAAAGACCCGTTTCTTGCCTATCTTGTGAGACGGTAAGCCAGACTCCATGAGTTTGTATATCGTCTGGTGGCTAACCCCCAGGAACTCCTGGGCCTCAGTAAATGTAAAGAATATACGCTCTATCTTTTTATCCGGTTTAGCTCTTTTCATACTTAACCCTTTGAGATGATGGTATAATGCTGCCAATCATTAGGCACAAATAGACAATTATAGATGATTATTGACAGTTAATTATAACGAGCTTAGAATTGGTTTTGCATGGCAGCAAGTGCAGCAGGAAACAAAATGAAGTGCTACAACCATCCCGAGTACGATTCTGTCGCTACCTGTTTAAAGTGCAGTCAACCTATCTGCGAGATATGCTACTTGGGAGCCAGGGATCATGCAATCTGCCGGACGTGCTGGGACAAGATCACACTGGAAGATCAACTACAGAGAAATAAAGAAAGGCAGGAGCTATTATCAAAAAGGAAAAGCGAGGAACTTAATATCTCGCAGGTTACGGGCACAGCGCTGGCAGTGTTTGCACTGAGCCTGGTTGTTATATGCGCGAACCAAATGCTATCGATTGCGCAGAAGATGTTGAATGCTCTGAGAGCTAATGACAATTAATGCGGGATTATATTGTTCATATAGGGGTTAGGGGGCTTGAAGCTATTTTTACATATTTAGGTAGTTAGCCACGTCTTTTTTTTGATAGGGTAGCCAATATTATAAATACGAATGGCAATATAGCCGCGAAACCTACCAGATTCCATCCATCGTTGGCTGTTTGTCCAATAACAATTGCCAGGCCCGATATGACCACAGCTCCTACAAGTCCCATTAAGGATAGCCACCCGGTATCCTGCATACTGTTGGCGATAATACGATCCTGTTTTCTCAGATGTTTCTGGATCGTTTTCAGGGATATTGGCCTACCTTTTTTCTTTTCTTTCATTTTCATCTCCTTGCTATTAGTCTATCTCAAACTTCAAAATAATGCAAACATTTGTTCTATTATATAACATGAGGTGATTTTATAAACAATTTAATAGACGAGTTGAACAAAATTTTATAGAAAAAAGCTAAGCAGCCATTGTCGATGGTAAATTGGAGATGACTATTGATACTTGGACTATGATAATTTCACCACACTTTTTTGTGATGAACGTAATGAACCTAAAGATTAGAGTCGGTTGTCTTGAAATGCACATAAACAATGATTGTTATTTTGTTCCCGCCACCGCTATCACCCTTGCATCCTATCTCTGATAAAGCATCGTCTGCGGTTCTTACCTCTCATGCGTTAGGGCATGTGTCTTGCGCCCATATGCCAATTAATGTCCCTTCTTCCAGTCAGCCACATCCTCCTTCAGGAACACGATCTTCATGCCTATCCTGTGGTATGGTAGCCCGGACTTCATCAGCTTGCGCAGCATATACCTGCTGACGGACAATTGATCCATCGTCTCATTGAACGTGAAGAAAATCCGCTCTGTACGTTTAGACCGTCCCTGTCCGTCCATCATGTCTGACTAAAAATGGTATATGAAACGGGGATAAATGGAAAGCTACGATGAGCAATGAGATGAGGGATAGAAGCCGGGGTAGGGGTGGCCTGAATCATGGCATTAATTGTTACAAATCATAACTACCCAAATCACAAACACGGACTTGTTCCCTTCGCATATAGGGAGCATCAAGGGAAGCTTCAGGGGAAAAGGAGCTGATGCGATGAGTCTCAGGGACTCTTGCTCTTATGCTTGGCGTTGCCATGTCCCATGTGTTTAGATAATGGCTCTTCACATTGGTGGACGACATTTCCTGTGACGGGATCGGTTATCACTTCACTATACCAATCATGCTCCCTATCGATCACCCTGCTAAGATGCATCCACTTATAAATCTTTCGAAACAGGTCAGCTCCTGAAACTTCTTCTATGAAGGGCTTCTTGTCACCTTGGTGCTTAGCTTTCATGCCTGCCCTAGTTGTTATTCCAATACACACATGAGATGTGACTTTAAAATGTCTCGAGGTGGAACCACACACAGGGCAGGGAGTACGCTGACTCGGTTGGATATCGCTTCTTTCCCTCAGTACCAAGCTGCATTTACCGCACTTCACGATTGCATTGTCGTCTGTCACCGGCCTCCCATAACCTTCAGCTTCTGACTAGTAGGATTCAAGCAGTTCCTTTACCTCTTCTGGTAGCGTTGTTAGACCTTCGACTTCGAGGGCTATTGCCGTGGTTCTATTCCGTAGCTGAGCTCTAGTCTGCACGGTCTCTCTTGTTTCTATGGCTATCCTCTGGCAAACCTGCGCATCTTTCGGAATCGGCAGCAACACTTCGAAAAGGCGTTTGCCCAATGTATCGATGATATCGCGTGTGAACTGCTTTGCTCTCATTTGCCGGCGGACGATGGGGGCATTCAGAAGGGCAAGCAATAGGTAGGGATCAAGCTCATCCTTTTTATTCACACGAATCTTATAGATGCCGCCGCAGTATAGTATTTTGACGTCGTGCTCCGTCAGTATGCAGGAGATGCCGACGAGATAAGTACCATCACGGACAACGAAGATGTCTTCTGCTTGCACATCTTGCTTGAGCCGATAGCTCTCGTAAAGCTCGATGCTGACATTCTGCTTGGGATCGGTCTTGAGTTCCCAATTCGAGATGTCGGAGGTGCGTATGAACGGGATTGGCCCCGTGCCATACGCCATCTTTCCTATTTCTATTCCCGTCTTCCATGAGATGACTTTTTGTTGAACGAGGTCGGCCAAAGATATTAATTTATGCGTCGAAGCCAATGCTTCGAGATCGCTCTCCAGCTTTGGATCGTAATATTTAGGTATAAATATGTTATTTCTGATATCTTTAATGTGGTTGACAAAGCCAAGTCTATCCCGCTCCGGGTTCTTTCCATATTTGTAAATGTCGTTGAATCGCTCAGCAACGTGTGGGATATCATCCAGCAGCATCTTCCTCCCAAATTTGTCGATACGATATGTTGGATTTGCCCTGGAATCATGTCCACACCACTTGACGTCAGCCATGAAGATATCGTAGTTCTCTCCTCTGGTTGGTGGCGAGTTCTCAAGGAACATGACGCAGACTTTTGCATGGGTACCACCTTTGCCACTTGTCTTAAAAAGAGCCTCCGGCATGGAGACTATTCCCTTTATTTTTACGTTACGGCAAAGATAATTGACAACATATTCGTACGTTGGCATTCCAAAGACAGCTTCTGGGAGGACGATACCCATTCTGCCGCCAGGCTTCAAAAGTTGGAGGCACCTCTCGAGGAAGATGATCTGAGGTGGTTGGTCTTCATGAATTGCAGTGGTCTGGTTTATTTGTCCCGTGTCCCTATTGAGCTTCCATTTATGCCCAAGTTTATATTGCGATAGGAGGCATTCTTCCTTCACGACGATTTTCTTCCCCATAGGAGGATTTGTCAGGAGGACATCGAATGCTCCTAATCCGACTCTCTCTTGCATCACTGGCGGCCAATCACGCGGCAAGACAAGACTATTCTCACAAAAGACGCCGCCTCGACCATCACCTACTATTGCCATGTATGCTTTTGTCACTTTAGCGAGAAAGCTATCTTTGTCGATGCCAGTGAAATAACGTGTTGCTACTTCTACTTCCCGTTTAAACAGTTGTCGCTCGCTCCAGCCCTTTTTCTGCGCTTGTGCTTTAAGTCCAGCCCAAACGTGCTCCAGAGCCACGATCAAGAACCCACCTGATCCGCAGGCAGGATCGGCGATGCTTTCCCCAGCTTGAGGATCAAGGATGTCTACCATCATCTTTATCACGTTCCGTGGAGTGAAGAACTGCCCTTCGCTGCCTCTCAGAGCTGGTCCAATAAATACCTCAAAGGCATCTCCGACAGCGTCTCTGTCCGCTTCCATGATAGAGTAGTTCTGTAGTTCTCCGACGACATATAGGAGACTGTCTGCATCTAGTTTGATCTTCTCCTCCGGCGAGAATACATCGTCGAATGTCGCTATTTTTACCTTCTCAAATAACTCTAGGATTCGTTTTTGCACTGCTGTTGCATTCTCTCCGATCCCTGCGCGGAATTGGACCATATCCTCTGGGCCGCATGTTTGTTCGTCGAGTATCTTGCAGAACAATATGCTGATTATCTCTTGAGCCAGCGCTTCGTCACGCGTTATGCCAGTAGTCATGCCCGCGAGATGATTACGGATATCACGGAAAATCACCTTCAGATTTGACGGTTTTGTTAGGTCTTTACGTTTAAAAAGTCCGATGTCTTCTACGCGCTGCCCTTTACGCGGAATGTTTGGTAGATCTTTCCACTCGATATGGCCGTCTGTGTGGCGTATCTTGAGTATGTAGGCGTGCTCGTGACCATTGTACCACGCACCTATGGTCGCTGGGCTCATCTCAAGATACAGCTTCAACTGGGCTATGCCATCTCGTCGATTTTTTTGCTTGCACTCCACGATCGTCGTCAGTTTCGACTCTATATGGTCAGAAGATTTGAAGACAGCTATATCAACGGGGTAGGATTTCTTTTCATCTGACGGACGCTTGCGGACGTGGAACTGAGGATGAGTCTGGATTTGGTTTTTATCGTAGCCGTAGTCTTCGACCAACCTCCGGGCGAATATCTGCACTGCTTCGATCTCCTCAGCAGTGGCCTTAGCTTCTATACCTGAGATATAATCGATGACGTAGCCGGATTTAGGTTGCGGATCGGATTGACTGGCATCCGGGACAAGTTGGCTGACTATCTTCTTGCTACGACTCATCTTTGTATATCCTAATGCCCGTCTGTTGCTACAGTCTTCTATATTTATGCACCAGTTGTCAAGCGCACTATTCCCTACATGGTGCGACAACACTGCCCTCGGTCTTCAAGACAGGGGGCACGATCAAGGGGCATGTTTGTGACGCTGGTTTGGCGATGAGGAAGTGACGGTCTTCCTGGCAAAAAACCGTCAGTAATTAAATTGGGCTGTTGATGGACAGGTATCCTTCCTACCTGGGGTGGCCTCGATCATCGGAGGGTAGTATCTATCGCAACCATAGGCCGAGCACACACCGGGATTGCTTCCTCGAAAAAGGCGACATAAACGCGTAGAACCGCTGGATATGCCGGGTTTAAAATGCCGATAAAATGCCGACGAGGTGAAAGATCGTGGAAAAAGATATAGTGTTAATCGAATGGATCGACAGCAGGGGCACGGAGAGGTGGGAATACCTCGACGAGATAGAGCCGATGCTGCCCGGCGAATGCCTTTCGGTGGGGTTCATCATCGAGGGCAACAGCGATTATACAACAATAGCAATGGCGGTCACCGATACCCAGGTGCTTGCCCGGATGACAATACCGGCAGGCTGCATCAAAAGCGTAAAGAATCTTGGTACTTCATCTGGCAGTAACCGCGATGCGGATAGAAAATGCCCTTATAACCGCAATTGACAGCAGCTACCGATAATTAGTGGTTGATGTTGATGCCGTCGTTGCGGATCACGTCCATATGGCTTTCCAGCACAGCTTGCTTTTGCTCAACGGTGGTAATGCGGGCGTTCATGACATAGAAGAGGGCCAGCACCAATATGAGGGTTATGATCTGTATCACGATGCCTGCTACTCGTAGGGCAGAGAGTGTCTTCTTATCCACAGTAGCCATATTATAACTAATCAACAGCGTAGACACTCAATTGGTTGTTAGTGTTAGGCCGTCTACACTGTCCACAGTGACCAGCTCGCCGCAGAACTTAACGCAGTCATGTGGTGATGTCCGACCGCTGCCTTTCATGGTGGGTTGGTCGGGCCTCAACTTTTTGCGCGGATGGCACCGGTGGTGGCCAAGGCGTGGCCGGGGGCAGGGGTAGGGGTGTGGTCGGTATGGGGCGGAGCGGGTCAAGACATCCCATGCTTGCAGGGTCTTAACGCAATAACAAAAGTCCCCTTGAACCCGTATTGGAAACAAGGGGACTTTTGTCCGGTGCCTTATTGTTTATTTACAAATGTCTCGCGATGGTCATCAATGCACACCAGTTACAATTCATGTCCCACCAGGCGCAGCGCTTCTGGATGCACTCTTTGTAACTTTCATCTGCTTCATCAGGTAACGCCAGTATAGCCGATGCTAATAACGGGCATACCATGTTTCACCTCCTGTATTTATTTTGTGGTTAGTAACGTATGTATAAACGTCGTAGACAGTGTAGACGGTGTGAGCGCCGTGGCGAGTGCCGCATCTTCAGCGTTCACACCACAGTCCAGTCAGCTGACGCTGTTTATGCCGTCCATGTTGTCCATGTCATCCGTATGCTTTGGTAAGTCCATGATTGTATATTTGTTGTCGTTGTCTTTGTCTAGCAGTCCGGACTTAAGCATACTGGAGATCAGGCTCCTGATTGTGCTTGGGTTACGTCCCAATTCGGTAGCTATTTCTTTGGGCGTGATCGGGCCTTTCTCCCGGATGACTTCCAATATGGCCTTTCTTTCATCGCTCATGAAGTAGTCTTCAGCGTTACCAAGCACAGTCCACGACGCATCTTTGTTATGTTCGACAGCTATCTCCTGCTCTTCTCTGATATCGCGGCCAGTAATGTAAAGCTTAGCTAGTCTACCTTTGACTCGCTGAAGTACGAACACGTTGTCGACCCCCGCAGTGAGACCAAACGAGCCGCTGACTGCCTCCAACGGGTCTTCGGATTTTTGTTTACGAAGATGGTGGACACCGAGTATTGCGATATTTCTCCTCGAAGCCAACTCCTGAAGGGGCCTCATCGCATCGTAATCTTCGGCATAGACCGTTGATCTACCTTTACGTATGATAACCCGTTGCATTACATCGATGACTATCAATTTGGTATCTGGGTGTTCATCGAGGAATAGTTCGATCTGTTCGACGCAGCCCGTTTCCATGTTCGGCCACCTTATCTCAAAGTACAAGTTATCTGGGTCGGCATAGTTCTCTCCTTCTAAATCCCATGTGCCATCCTCCTGCTTTATCAGCTTACCTTTAATTCCGATTTGCGTATTACGTTCCTGCAGCCGCCTTAGATTGTCTTCCAAGGCTAGATACAATACGTCTCCAGAACACGGTAAATTTGGAGCTATCCCTGCTTTAAACGGCCCGGAGAAACTCAGAAAGTCACGCCCCAGGGCCACACTTCTTGCTATCAATAAGGCTAGCCAGCTTTTGCCAACCTTGGGCCTGCCAGCTAAGATTGAAAGCCCCACTGGCAGCAAACCTTCGTAAACCCACTGCGTTTCCGGCAGTTCCATCACAGCAAGTTCTGCCGCTGAGATGATATTGGGCTGGTAGAAATCCCTGACGACAATACCTGCATATTTCCAAGCACTCTCTACCTTGGCCATTGCTTCAGCCTCGGGGAAAGGCGGGGTACATTTCGCTGCTGCTATTAACACAAGATACTCGATCGCAGGACGATCAAGCCCCTTACTTTTGAGGAAGCAAGCATATCGAAAGAGCTTGTCATCCCGTTGCCCTTCTGGTACGCCATCTAGCACGGTCACAAGGGCTCTATCCTGTGTCTTAGCAGCCTTCATCGGATTGATCAGCTCCTTAGGGAACTCGGCAAGTTCTATCTCATTAGGAGCCTTGCCCTCCGCAAAACGATATTTTTTACCGGTTTCCGGATGCACGCTCGGGGGAGCGGCCACGATCCCACCCTCGGCGCGGATATCAACATGAGGCAAAATATTAGTGCCTGTCTTAACTCCGCTGTCCGGGTAACGATAGTAATAGTGCCAGCCACCACCGCCAGTTTCGACTGTAATAGTGTCCGGCAAGGTGATTCCCGCCTGCTTGAGGCTTTCCTTTCCTTCTAATCCGTCTACATCAACTACGGCCAATCCGGACACTGGCCCGGTCACTATGCCGATGTTGGGAGTTCGGCCTGACCCCCACCAGACTTTGTGTTGCGCGGATTCACTACGTTGAGTCTGATACCGCTTCCATCTGCCGCGCGGCCTCTTGCCATCCAGTGGTATCACGCACCATTTAAGCCACCTATACTGGTTAACAACGTGAGGAAGAATACTGCTATCCCAATTAGCCATTGTATGAATCTCCTTTTTATTAATTCTTAGCCATTAGATTTGTCTTGTACCAAATAAGCCGATCTGTATCTTCAGCCATTTCAAGTATAGATTCGATTGTGATAGATATCTGACCGCCCGAGCGCACAAAGTCCAGTAGTCCCAATGTCGCCATCAGAGCAACCTGGGCAGCAGACACATTGAGCACCCGAGCCGTTGCTTCGACATCTATGCAGTATATTTCGCTCACAATAAACCTCCTTAATAACTCGTGTTTTGATTTCAATCGAC
This sequence comes from uncultured Dehalococcoidales bacterium, assembly GCA_964437795.1. Lineage (GTDB taxonomy): Bacteria > Chloroflexota > Dehalococcoidia > GIF9 > UBA5629 > CAIMUM01. The sequence continues at coordinate 72,452 of CAYTIC010000008.1, forward strand.
CTTTAATATTCTTAAGGCATTGACAGCACCTGCGCAGGGTGTTATGCTTGAGACATGACGATAATACGCTATCATTGTTTATTTCTATACAACTCTCTAATAATAATTATACAGGAAGATAAATCGCGTGTCAAGAGCGAATATGAACGTGAAGTAGGAGTTTTATGAAAAAAGTCATATATAGCGATGAAATGAAGTACTTTGCTCTAAGTAAGCGAAGGGAAGGATTAGGTTGGTGGGATATTAGGAGGGCGGTGCAAGATAAGTTCAAGTTAGAGCCGATTCCAACCATCCGTGCGATGCAGCGATGGGAGGAGGTTCTTAATATCGATGAGCTAAGCGAGTCTGTAGCGAAGAACCTGGATATCAAGGCTCAGGCATCAGCAAGCACTGGGATGGTTGATTTAGCTGAGACTCTGTTGCATAGCTTATGGGGGACTCGGCATTTGGGCGAACAAGTGGAGTATGATGGATGGAAGCATTTTCTATCGACTTTAGAACGCATCTGGGGCACCGAGAAGCTACGCGGATATGTCGGGAAATATCTGGCAGAGCGTGAAGGGCAGCCTGATTATTCACCCTCGTTGCTTGAATGATATACAAACCCTGTAGACAGTGTAGACAGTGTAGACAGTGTGAATGACATAATGCGCCCACGATGGAGTAACTGCCCATCTATGGTGTAGACAGCCATTTTCTGTGTGTGTGTCCATGCTGTCTATAGTGTTTATACGTCCTGCTTTCTCATCCACCAAACCGGCTGCCCTTCGAATGCTATTTCTAAACCTTCCGCCTCGAAGTACAATGTTTTTCAAGTACGGAAAGACGCTGGAGGTTATACAATGCGAGGCTATATCAGAAAACGAGGCAAAAACTACCAGCTGACCATATGGGTAGGTAAAAAGCCCGACGGGCGACCGTCGAGGCATTTCGAAACAATACGAGGAAGCAAAGCCGATGCACAGAGGAGACTCAGGGAGCTTCTCAGCGAGATCGACCGGAACACCTACACTGCTCCCAGCCATATGACGCTTGCACAGCTTCTCGACCAGTGGCTGGATGGATATTGCCGGACCAAGTGCTCTATGCGTACACAGGACAGCTATGAGTACCTTGTCCGGTGCCACCTGGTTCCGGCTATGGGGCATATCAAGCTTGATGAGCTGCAACCGCGCATTATCCAGAACTACTATGGCAAAGCATGTGAAAATGTGTCCAATCGCACGGTCTTACATACTCATAGAGTTCTGAGTCAGGCATTGAAGTGGGCTGTGAGACAAGGGTATGCAGGCAAGAACCCCGCTGAGCTAACTGACCCGCCCACACCACTGTATAGGAACATGACCACTTTATCGTCTGCTGAGGTTAGCCTCCTGCTGGAACATGCACAGGGTAATGACTATTATCCGGTCATCTATACGGCTATCTCCACCGGGCTGAGACGAAACGAGATACTTGGCCTACGCTGGCGAGACGTTGATCTCCTCATGGCAAGCATATCGGTCAGCCAGGTTCTGTATAAAGGCAGGGGTAGAATCGAGTTCAAAGAGCCGAAGACTGAGCACAGCAGGCGCAGGGTAGCTATGACACCCAAGCTTGCCATCTATCTGAGGGAGCATAAAGAACGGCAAGAACAGTCAATGAGGAGGCCGCTCACTCTTGATGACCTCGTATTCAGCCACCCCGATGGCACTCCTCTTGATCCCAGCACGGTAAGCCACAGCTTCAACAAGATCGTGAAAGCAGCGGGGCTTAAGGTCAGGTTTCATGACCTCCGGCATTCCTGTGCAAGCCTAATGCTGAGAGAGGGAATCCATCCCAAGATTGTCAGTGAGATGCTGGGTCATTCGAGCGTTGCGATCACGCTAGATATATACAGCCACGTTACCCCTGGACTTCAGGAAGCCGCTGCAAAAAGCCTAAACGAAGTGCTACCTGCTGGCGTAGCGGATGCGATGCAAAACAGCGTCAAGTAGCAGACACAGATAATGACATCGACCCTTAAACGGTTACCTTGTATCTACAGGTGTCCCTAGCATCTGTTGGCTGTTGGCTGCAAATGACGCGTACTGGCATTCATGCTGGAGAAACAGGCCCAACTGGATCAATGATATATGGTGGTTCCGCATGTCATTGGCAGTGATCACTATGGTCAGCTTGTCTGCAAACGTCTTTTCGGAGCAGGCGGCAATGAACGATTTGATCATTTCATGTATTACCTCCTCTCTGGTTTGCTTTAGGCGTCCGAAACCTGTCCCAAGCACGGGCGCAACGAGGGACTCTTTCAAACCTCGTTGCCCAACAAACACCCACAGAGAGGCAAGGGCCTGTTGCAGGTCGTCGAATGTCACTGACGCTACTCCATATTGGTTTATGTGCGCTATTGCGACGAAATAACCTGTACGATCTTTGGGATTAAGTCGAACGCAAGTCCCTATAGGGTATCTTCTCGATTTTCCTATACGTGTTCCAGCAAGGTCTCCGCCTACCAGTCCGCTCAGACAAGCGGACAATTCGGCATCAAGCTGGGTTTCATCACCATAGAAACGTCTTGTGAAAATTCCTTGGACACTTGCCTCAGCTATCATTTCCCTCGATATCCGTGTGTCAAAAGTAGTGTTCGAACCAACGATGAAGGCCCCCGAGAATCCAAGAAGATCACCGATAGCGATCTCGATAGTTGTATCGCGGCCATTGAGCTTGTGGGATACTGTCAACTGAGGTCTCCGCATAAGTCCCGCGATAATCAAGCCAATGAGTCCAAAGTATATCCACTGACTACGAAGCCAGTCCGGGAGCTTTGTATTAGCAAAGAAAAACGTCGTGATCTCAACGAGAAGCCACAGCGCTCCGAAGGAACTGAGTATGGCTATCAGCGTTTTCCAGGAAATGATGTTCCTAAGCCATGTGATTATCCAGTACCAGGTTCTATTAATTATCATAGTCCCAAACGTGTGTATACTTCAGGTTTATAGTAGAATGGCCCGGTTTTACCTTCCTTACGGTAGGTTTCGTCACTGCTTGGCCAATTATCAAGAGCATATTGCATGATTGCTGCATTAAATGGTATATGAACCGCTAAAGCTTCTTTTGCCAAGGTCGGGCAACGTTCCTCATCCATTGCACGTTGCCCGTTAAGGTTCACTACTATTATGGGTAGAGTCCTAGATATGGCCTGTTCTATCTCCCATCTTACAAATTTCATGAGGTAACGAGTCCGCTCACCTGCTAATAAAATAAAGATTTTGGAATTCCGCATTCGCTCGGCCAATTGAGCTTTTACGGATGCTTCCTGACTCGAGTCTCTAGCTGTGTTAAGGTCGTGAGCATTATAGAAATTGAAGTCTATGCCGTCATTTTGTTTCCATGCTTGCATAAGCCGATAATATGCCATGTCTATATCACCGTCGAACGAGACAAAAGTTTTATTACGGTACGGCATTATAATTGACCTCCTGAAGGATTTTGGTTGCGCTATCAAAGAAGTAATAGAAACATATAAATTTTGCTAATGCAGTCAGTGGGTTAAACCCATGCGCCCGCCAATTTGTCATGCCTCCAATGAAGTGCATGCGATTATTATAATACAGAATTATGTCGCATAGATAGCTCGCCAGAGTATTTGTATCTATTTGAAGCTCAAGCGTCAAACGAGCGCCAACCGGAAGTAGCCTCATATTGAGGTGCATGTAAGTGTATAGAAGTCGCTGATCTCTTACACACAGGGGGTCGCTGGTTCAAATCCAGCATCGCCCACCATCCCTGTTCTCCGATCGTGCCCAGAAAAGTCGTTACTTGATGGGTGAGGTATATGCAGGTGTTATGAAGAGCGTCATGGAAAGCGGCAGGGGAAAAGAATGGCAAGGCAGTTGGTAATGATGAAAATTATCCGCGGAAGTCGGTTGATAGGAAACGTTCTATTCCATCGATCATATCTATGACCACTTCTTTGGTGTATTCGTCGAATTTTCCATGAGCTGCTGAATTACCGATATCTAGCCATGCTTGAATAAAACGCCACTGCGGTTGAGGGTACTTGTCTAGTTTTTTCAACTCATCATTTAGTGCTGATGCTTTTTGTTCAGCATCAATGTTTTCGCTTCGTGCTAACCGTTTGAGCGTATCTTCCAGTACAGTTCTAGCAAGAACAGCAGCAGGGTCTTTATATCCGTTTTGAGCCAGGTGCTTTGCTTGCTCCAAGATGGAATCAAAAAGGTCTCCAGCTATGATAAACTCCTGCCCGAGCAAATACCCATTTTCTAGATCTGATAAAGCACCCTGTAATAAACCAACGAATTCGTAGACCTGGGAAGCAACTTCGATGCTTTTGGCCCCATCTTTTGGTATCAACTCTTCAAGATGATGGAATTGGGGGCTTTGTCTCCCAAATACCAGCTCAATAATATTTCGCGTACTGGCTAACCAACCGTGAAGTCTGACTTTGTCTTCACCTTGTATGTAACGAAAACCGTCAGATGTCTTTTCAAGTTTTGCTATAGTCTTGCCCTCAATGACCAACTCATTAAGCCGATCTGCATATCTCCGGTTTTTCATACTAAGCATTTATTCTCCCCAGCTGATCTCCATTTCCAGGATAGGCATGATTTCAAAGCCTATGCACGGCTAGTGTTCTTTGATCCATTTTATCAGGTTTTCTTTCAGAAAAACTCGTTTTTTCAAAGGAAAAAATCTTCAAGGTGTTCCTATTGTATCTTCATTTTTCGCCCCTTCAAATGGTGCCAGTCTTGGTTAAGAAGCGCTCCGTATGCCAAAGGATTATGCTGAAATTGTAAGCGATTTTTCCTGCGGTAAATAGAGCGTGAGATAGCTGCTGGGATAGATGCAACGCCAACCCCCATAGTAATTGGTTCATTAGCTTGAATTCCCACCATCAATGAACCGCTACCTATTATAATTGGGAAGATATCTAAGAGTATTATGTCATGCCATGTTTCTTTCATATGAGTCGAAATATACTCAATTTCCTGATTCAATTCTTGAATAGTTAATTCTCTTTTTTCGTCACGATCCTTTCGATCAATTAGATTAGCCAGATCAATAGATAATCCTTCAATATGGTCACGAAACCGGGCAAGTTCAGCATGATGTTTCCCCTTGAATTTTAAAATCTTACTTAGGCTCAGTTCATCCTTGGGAAAGGGCATTATGTATTTCAGTATTTCATTTCTCTGGTCAGTACGTTCCCCAACTGATTTTCTATTTCCACCTAGCAGACGAAAACAGGTTTTATTATTGGTGACAGGAGCACTATCGACTTCAGGAAGGCTACCGATATAAGTAGCAAGATATGTCATGAAAGCATCGGCTACCCATCTATCCATTTCATACCATGGGTAATCGGTGCTGACCGCTAAATTCATACGTACCAGTTCATCGGCAACAGAACTAAGCTTCTCGGCATGCACAGGGAACCTTTGAGATGCATTCTCTGTGATCGGATTTCTTCGACTTTTAATTCTTCTCCTAATGAATTCTATAAAAGGTTTGCCAAACTCATCAGCATTATCAATGAGTTTATGAGGCTCTATGAAGTCAACTAGTCCTTCCTTCTTGAGTGTGGACATGTGTGGTAGCAGTCTCCGGCGATCATAAGCACACTCAGAAGGTACTATAGAACTTAACCGGTCCCAGTATAATAGCATTAGATATAACCAGTCATTATCTGGAAGATTAATATACGGAAAATACAAAGCCTTAGTTCTCATCTCGTTACTGCCTCCGTAGATTAGCCGTTGCTTAGAAAATATTCTATCTGTTAATTCTTCGTATAGGGTAGTTCCATGTTTCACTATTGTCAACTGCCTCCAAAATCAAACGAGCGCCAACCGGAAGTTGCCTCATATAAAGGTGTAAGCAGCTACATAGTAGTCGCTGATCTCTTACACACAGGGTGTCACTGGTTCAAATCCAGTATCGCCCACCATCTAAAAACAAAATGTCTCAAGTGAATCCTTCCTGTATGCGCTGTGTACATCATCGTTTTACCGGGGGCTTAAGAGGAAATAGTCATGTTGGTAATATCTGATACCAATGTAAATAATAGATAGCTCCCCAGCTCAACGATGAATAACCGGGGAGCTATTTACCGGATGTTCTTTGACAAACTATAAATGGTTCTTGGGGCTATGCTTGAGCTCTTTTACTAACTTGGCTACCTTTTTCCATCTGAGTTTTTCATACTGACGCGTGCTGTGCTCCTCCCTTGATGCAAGGTAGCTTACCTCCTTTTGTAATTTCCTGTAGCTTTCCAATCTGGATGGGTCAAAATCACCTTGATCGATAGCTGCTTTTACAGCGCAGCCGGATTCGAGGTTGTGGCTGCAATCGCTGAAGCGGCATCTTTTAGCCAGTGTCTCGATGTCGTGAAAGGCAGCTTGCAGATCTTCTTCTCCTGCCCACATCTGGATCTCTCTCATACCCGGTGTATCGATTACCATGCCACCGCCGGGAAGAATGATGAGTTCGCGTTTGGTCGTAGTATGTCGCCCCATGCGGTCATCTTCGCGAACTTCTCCAATCTGCTGTTTCTCTATACCAAGCAGGGCATTGATGAGCGCCGACTTCCCAACTCCGGAAGATCCCAGAAAAGCGGCTGTTTTCCCTCTGTTCAGGTAATTTTTAAGGGCATCTAACCCGATACGTTCCTTGGCGCTGACAGGATGAACTGATATACCAGGAGCAATAGTTTCAATGCTATGGGTATAGATATCAATATCCGTACACAGGTCCACCTTATTGAGGACGATTACCGGAGTGGCTCCACTATTCCATGCAAGCGTAAGATACCGCTCAATCCTGCGAAGATTGAAATTTCTGCCGCCGTCCAGACCACTGACAATGAAAACTGTGTCTATATTAGCTGAGACGATCTGTTCTTCGGTACGTGCGCCAGCGACTTTTCTGGAAAATTTACTCTTTCTGGGTAGCAAGGCATGAATTGTGCATTTCTGTTCATTGATTAATGGTTTAATTACAACCCAATCACCGACAGCCGGATATTGTTTTTCAGCCTTGGCAAGGTGTCGCATTTTGCCCGTAACCCCAGCAGTTAATTCCCCATATTGACTGTATACCTGAAAAGCACCCTTAAATTCAGAAATGACTCTGGCAGGTACCGAATCGGGGATTTTCAAGGCGTGGAAGTTTTTCTGAAAAAACGAATCCCATCCAATATCCTGGAGGCTTATTGGCCGGGCATAATTTGAATTTATACTCAATTCTTTCTCCTTTTCGAAAGTAAGGTAATCAAGACTTTATCAGGCGATAAAGAAGCAACGGATTAACACCCCGCGGCTAACCTTGTCTTACTTCCTAATCAAGAGAAAAACAAAAAAGCCGTTCCCTTTGGAACAGCTAATAGTTCACTCATTCAAAACAGGAATATGGTATTTAGCTGGAAACCCGCAGGGGTGCGATATCCGCAGTTATTACGATGGCAAGCATCAACAATCCTCCTTTATATTTATTCTATTGAAAATACTATCATTACTGTCCCGCGAATTCAAACTAATATTGATTGGAAATGTAAAGAATATACGCTCGATCTTTTTATCCGGTCCAGCTCCCTATTGTAATGATAGCCTGGTTCAAATCCAGTATCGCCCACCATCCAAGGTAAAATTATTCTATTACTATATATTCGGTTTTACCAAAACGAATAAATTAATCATTTTTCAACCGTAGTTTTGGTAATGTTATTACCTGCATAACTTGTCTATTTGCATAACAAAGAACTGATATGTAATATATTGGATGGGACTTCTGGTTTTTACAAGTGGTGCGAAGGTGATGGACGACTTAAATTCATATATAATTTCTGGCGGGCAATAAGATCGTGAGTAAACTATCGTCAGAACGATGGCCTGCATATTTAATTGGCATAGGATTAGTTATCGCGATTACCTGTATTGGACTATTACTAAACTACTTGCCCATTTTTGAACCTACCAATGTTGATATTCTATATCTTCTTATCGTTGCTATTTCGGCTGCTTATCTGGGAGTTGGACCGTCAATACTAATAAGTTTTCTTAGCGTATTTGCCTGTGATCTCTTCTTTATTAACCCTCTTTATTCAGTCACTGTTGCGAATGAAAAGGACAGTTTTAATCTACTCATTTTATTTATAGTTGCAATGGCAATAAGCTTACTATCTCCTAAACTTCGCAGATAAATACTATTATATATAACTCAATCGAGGAAGTGTCTGCCTAGGTCTGTCATATTATCCTTCTATGAGTAGTTGTTGAAGAAATGGAATCAACTTTTTGCTCTCAAATAGGAGTTCAGGAACTGTCCATAATGCTCCACCATTTATGCTCCTTAGTGCTCTTTCAGGGCTTTTCTACGAAAAATATAAGCGCCTTATCTGATAGGACCCTGACTCTATGCTTATGTTCGGGGTTGTCGGGAATAAAAATGCCGTCGCCTTTGTGATAGGTTACGCTGCCCTTTTCGAATTCAAGTTCTACAATTCCTTCAATGACAAAGCCGGTATGCCCGTTCGTACACCAGTCCAGTGGGATCTCTTTTGAAAACTCGGCAAGGCGCAGGCAAACATTGTTTTGGATAAGGCATTTTTGCCGCAGGCCTTTTAACGGGTGTTCCCAATCCAGCTTATTAAAATCCGCCTTATATTGAATTGCCATTATGTTCCCGTTACCTCCTTTTTCTTAATGAGAGCCTATTTTAAGGTTAGCTTAAACGTTATGGCTCTGCCTATTGTACGCTATCACTCACCCTGTATAATATTGGAGGTTAGATGAAACATATCGGTAATGTTTTATTCACCGGGTGATTGGGATGATGAGGCAACAGATTAAAGGAGTTTAATGGTGATGAGGAAATTATTAGTTATGGTAGGTGGCTCATTAACTATTTTATGGGGGATTGCTCATTTGATTCCCACCGGTTCTGTTGTCGAAGGGTTTGGCGATATCTCAATTGACAACAAAAGAATAATCCTGATGGAATGGATAAATGAGGGATTGATATTAATATTCCTGGGAATACTGGTTATATCGGTTACAGCGCTCAGTTATAAAAATCTAAAATCCAGGAGAATCGTATTTATCTCAACATCGACCATGCTCATTGCCATGTCGGTGCTGTCGCTGTTTACCGGTTTCCAGATCGATTTCATTCCATATAAGCTATGCCCCGTCATTTTCTTGCTTTCGAGCCTATTGATATTGCAGGGTGCTTTTGACAGGGCAAATTAATTAAACTGATTTATAGTTAATGGGGCGTATCTTTGAATATAAAATCAGAACGTATAAACGGCATCCTGGTAGTGGCCCTGGAAGGCAGGCTGGATGCCTTTGAAGCCGCCAATCTGGGCAAGGAGCTTGAGACTCTCTTAAAGGAAGATGACCATTACCTGGTCCTCGATATGGCCGGATCGCAATACTTAAGCAGCGGCGGCATCAGGGTCCTTTTGTCCACACAGAAAAAATTGGCGAATAAAAAAGGGCATGTCTCTCTTTCTGGCCTCACGGAATACCCGGCTCAGGTGTTGAAAATGGCCGGTATGGACAGTATGTTCCCTACCTACAATACCGTTGATGAAGCCGTTAATCATAGCTCGCTGCTGAAGAATATGAAACGATCTGAAAAAGATTGGCAACAGCTGCCCTGTTACACAAGAAACAATACCAGCTTCCATGTCTACCATGTTACCGATAGCGCAGCAACGCTAAAAACTGTGGGCAATCTGACGAAAGTAATTAATGCCACTCTGGAACCGGACGATATCCGTCAGCGGTTCTTTTCCGAAGCCGAATATTCCATCGGTCTGGGCGCTCTCGGTGGCAGCCTCGAAGACTGCCTGCCGTTGCTGGGCGAAATGATGACCAGCGGAGGCATCATGGTCTGGTTGCCCACCGATGGTAATGACACGCCGGATTTTTTCATACCCCAAAAGGATACGGGTGAGGTTGTGATTCATACCGGCCTTAATTTAGCTTTACACGGGGAATTTAACGATATTATGCTGGTGGGTAATGACGCCGGGAGCACCCCTATCACTTTCAGTGGCCTGTATGAGGCTATCTTCGACATTGCCAGAGAGCGGAAGACGGCTAACTGCAGCCTGGTCAGCGTGGCCATGATAGCTGACCTTGATGTGCTTTACAGCTCGGGGATCAAGATTTCCCCGATTAAAAAACATGCCCCGGCTAACAATGGTTTGATCACGGATCCGGAGAACATCGCTCAGTGGATGGACGTCAATACGGAGCCAAAATCACCCGGCCGCACCATGGTAACCTTCGGCTTGGGTTTGGACCTGACATCCGACCTGTCCGGGCTTTCGAAAGCAGCCCTGGATAACGCGTTTTATATGCATCCGGCCAATACGGGCGACAAGAAAATGCTGCTGCATAACCACGGTGTGGTTTTTGAATGCATGGAGTGGCAGAATGTCTTTAACCTGGACAGCGAGATCAGGAGGATAGCGCGACAGGGCGAGTTTGTGGATATGCGCCATCTGCTGGATACAACCCGCATAACACGGGCAATTGCCGGTGTTTCGTACATTTCTGATATCACACCCGAGTAAGATAGGCGCACGAAGTACTGATTTGGGATTGACTGGTAGCCGGGCAACAATTGCATAGGGATAATGCGTGATCTCCTGCATTTCGCTACATACTAACGATACTGCATCGAGCTATTGAAAACGCCGAAACTGATGTATAATCTTGTTAAAAAAATGCCGAGGTAATTAAATATGAAGAGACTATGCTTTGTCCTTATCTCTGCGATACTGCTTATCACAGCGTGTACCGCTCCCGTGGCGACCGGAAAGCTGCGGATTATGGCGGAGGAATATCCGCCCTATAACTACACCGATGCCGGAGGTAACCTGGTAGGGTCCTCGACCGAGGTAGTTAAAGGCATTATCAATAAACTTGGAGAGAATATCACGATCGAAGTAATGCCCTGGACACAGGCGTACGAGATAGTGACGACGATACCCGATACGGCACTTTATTCCGTGGCCAGGACACCCGAAAGAGAAAACCTTTTCATGTGGGTAGGCCCCATCGGCTCTTACGAGAACTGGCTGTATGCCAAAAAAGGTTCGAGTATACGGGTGAGCAATATTGATGATGCTAAAATGGTCAAAGGTATTGCCGTGGTGAAAGATGAGGCCGGGCAGCAGAATCTGGCGCAGCAGGGATGCATCAACTTCGTTTTTGCCGATTCGACCGCCGACGGCCTGAAGAAGTTGGTGGCGGGAGAGGCGGACCTCTGGCTGGGTACTGGAGCCGAGGTGGAACTTGTGGCGAAGAAAGCGGGCATCGACCCGGCCGCCATCGAGGCGGTAGCCTTTGTAAACAAGTATGATCTGTACATCGGCTTCAACAAAAATACTCCCTACGCAACGGTTTCGGCCTGGCAGAAGGCGCTTGATTCGCTGAAAAAGTAAACATCCCAACTGAATATAAAGGGGAGGTACTAAGGAAGTGAAGAAATACTGGGCAGAGCTGATCGGGACCTTTGCACTGGTGCTGGTGGGCTGCGGCAGCGCTGTTATAGCCGGTAAATACATCGGATTTATGGGTATTTCCTTTGCCTTCGGATTAACGGTGCTTGCCATGGTTTATGCAATCGGCAACATATCCGGCTGCCACATCAATCCGGCCATATCATTATCCATGCTCGTGGCCGGCAGACTCGGGTGGAAAGACACCATCTTCTATGTGATTTTTCAGTGTGTAGGCGCTGTGCTGGCAGCACTGTTACTGTGGCTGGTGGCCAGCGGCATGCCTGATTACTCCCTGGCAGTCAACGGCCTGGGCCAGAACGGGTACGGGGCATTATCTCCCGGTAAGTTCGACCTGTTGTCGTGCTTCGTGGCGGAAGTAGTGCTGACCGCCCTTTTCCTGTTCGTTATATTCGGCTCTATCAGCAAGAACGCGCCGGCCGGCTTTGCCGGGCTTGCCATAGGCCTTTCGCTGGTACTGATCCACCTCGTCGGGATACCTATCACCGGGACCTCGGTCAACCCGGCGCGCAGCTTTGGCCCTGCGCTGGTGGTAGGTGGAGCGGCGCTCTCGCAGCTCTGGCTCTTCTGGGTGGCGCCCATCATCGGCGGTATCCTGGCGGCAGTCATCTGGCGCTGGGGTTTCAAGAACCAATAAATTAGTATTACTTGATACATGCCTTCTTTTAAGAAGGCATGTATCTTTAAGTCGGCCTTACTTTTTCTTATACGGGTAAACCCCGCAATATGGCCTGTTACGTATCACTCTTCAGCCGCGGGTCACTTTCTCATTGCAACCTTTTTGCATCCTTAACGTTATGAGTTAAACTGTGGTACATGCCTGGTCAAATGAACCCTGATTCTTTAATTTCTACCGATCAGCTGAGAGCGGAAGAGGAACTGGTAAAGCGCGCCCAGCATTCCCCGGAAGCCTTCGGTGAACTGTACGAAATATATTACCAGCGTATCTTCAATTATGCTGTGAAACGCACAGCCAATGTCCAGCTTTCACTTGACATAACATCAACCACCTTTCTCAAGGCATTCTCCCAGATCAAGAAATACCGCTGGCGGGACGTGCCCTTTGCGGCCTGGCTGTACCGCATTGCCAGCAATGAGATCAACGACCATTACCGCAGGCAGGGGGGACGGCGAATGTCCAGCATAGAGACTATTGTTGAGCTGGCGGACACCAGCGACTATGCCGACGAGATAAACGAGGCGGAGGATGAGCTGAATAAGCACGAGGAATTTATCCTGCTGCACAAGAAGATCTCCGAACTCCCCTTTATTTACCAGGAGGTTATAGCCCTAAAGTTTTTTGAAAAGAAGAAGATACGTGAGATGGTGAAGATACTGGGCAAGAAAGAGGGGACCATCAAGTCATTGCTGCACAGGGGAGTAGAAAAACTAAGGGAAAAAATGCAGTGATGCAACTTTTTTTAATGAAGGGCATTATATTATTGGACGGAAACACCATACTATGAAAAAGGAAGCGCTCATCAGGAAGCTGGAAAAGACAGATCTGCCGGAACTGTTGATAGCAGGCCACAGGGATTGCCTCAAGAAGGTGCTGATTGAGGGCGCTTATGCCGGCGATATTGCCTGGAGCAAACCGGCGGGCGTTCCTGCGAGGAACATATTTGAGAAATGGCTGGATTGGCTGAGGGCGCCGGCCTGGAGGATGGCCGCCGCCAGCGGCCTGGCGCTCATTATTGTGGCGGCTGTTTTGTCACTCACATTTTACCTGGCTGCTCCTTCACCTTCGGTCATAGCTGCCGACGTGGTAAAAAAGGACCCGGGCATACAGCAGAGACTCAACGGGACAGGGGAGATCATCATAATCCGCGTGGATGTGAGGGATGGTATGGCCAGCGTGGTCTGCGGGCGCTGCATGGGTGATTTTATTGAAGCCGACGTTGACATGAATGTGAAAGCGGTCGTGAGCACGCGACGCTACGAAGGGATTTTCGTGCCTGAGCTTGCACCAAACATACGCGAACAGGCCGTTAATATAGCCGTTTCTGACCCGAGGGTAAAAAGCGTCATGGACAGGGGTGGAATTGTAGGCAGGGTGTTCCCCATTTTTTCCTCGGTCTCCAAGATATCAGTTATAGGCGATTCCATTATTAAAGTGACGCCCGACGCTTCCCAGGCCATCGTGCCGGTACAACTCGATGGGAAAACCTGGCTGGTGCAGGTCAACCTCGAGGAAAACCGAGCCGAGCGCATCATAGAACCTGAGGCGGGCAGCACATATTATTACGAGATATTCTATAAGGCACAGAACCTTTAATCTAGATTATTCCTACAAATATCAGGAGGCTTTCAGATGTTATTATCTAAAATATTTAGCGGATGGCGCCATAAAATAAGTGCACCGGCAGCAGCTTTAATCATTGCCGTGCTGCTGGTAACCGGCTGCAGCGCAGCCGCCCCGGCAAATCCGTCCATCCAAAAGTCCTTGAACCTGCCGTCTTCGTCTGCGACGGTGCAGGTAGCGCCGCTCTACGATGAGACTACTACCATTTCGCTTTACGAAAGGTGCATACCGGCTGTGGTTCAGGTGGAGTCCGTGACCACCCTCACCCCCAAGATTTTCGGCCCCTTCGGGCTGGAGATCCCCAAGCTGAGGGGACAGGGGTCGGGTTTCATCATCGATGGGGAGGGCCACATCCTCACCAACAATCATGTTGTAGATAAGGCCTCCACCGTTAAAGTCACACTGAGCGACGGTACTCAGCTGGATGGAAAAGTCATCGGCTCAGACCGTAACAATGACGTGGCCTTATTACAGGTTGATGCTTCCAAAATATCGGCTATGACATACCTGGTGATGGCCGATTCCAGCCTGGTCAAGCCCGGCCAGATGGCCCTGGCACTGGGTTCACCCTTCGGACTGCAGGGCTCCATAACCATCGGCATCATCAGCGGCACTGGCAGGTCTATACCCAGTTCCACGTACCGTAACATAACGGACATCATACAGACGGACGCTGCGATCAATCCGGGCAACTCAGGCGGGCCTCTGCTCAATTCCAGGGGCGAGGTGATAGGCATCAACACGGCTATAGAAGCAGCGGCCAACGGGGTGGGCTTTGCCATTCCCATCAATACCGCTAAAAAGGTGCTGCCCGAACTACTCAAGGGCGGCATGATCAAGACTCCCTGGCTCGGCATCGAGGGCATGCCGGTCAACCAGGAACTGGCGGAAAAACTCAACCTCAAAATCACCAGGGGCGTATATATTGTCGGTGTCCTGACCGGCAGCCCCGCGGAGAAGGCCGGCCTGGTACAGGGAGGCAGGGACAAACAGGACGAGCCCTCGGCAGGAGGTGACATCATCACATTGGTTGACGACGTTTCTGTAACCAGGGTTGATGATATCCTCTCATATTTCAACGGCAAGAAGCCGGGCGACAAAGTATCGCTGTCAGTGCAGAGGGGTGATCAGAAGATCTCCGTCCCGGTAGAGTTGGGCGAATGGCCCGACAGGCTCCCTGGCTATTATGAGTTTAACCAGGGCGACGGCCAGGAACCTGCACCCGCGCCCGACCAGAATCAGAAAGAGTTCAATGTAGGGCCTTTCCAATTCCGTACGAATTAGTCCAATTTATTCGTCCCGTCATTGCGAGTGGAGCGAAGCAATCTTGTGATTGAAGCTGCGGTACCAGCAGATTGCCGCGTCGCCTGCGGCTCCTCGCAATGACGGGATTAAAGACGTTGCTCACAATGACATTATTGATGCGGGCGCACCTGAAGGAACGCCCCTACAGCTCAAGGGATTTCTGCATCCAGATGACGTCGAAATCCCTGCCGAACTTCCGCCCTATGCGTTCGAAGCGGCCGCACTCTCTGAATCCGTGCTTGATATGAAAATCGAGGCTCACCTGGTTGAGAGATGATATATTGGCCAACAGGGTTTCTACCCCGGCCGCCCTGGCATCCTCTAAAATGGTCTCCATAAAACGTGTGCCCAGTCCCCGGCGCCC
Organism: uncultured Dehalococcoidales bacterium; assembly: GCA_964437795.1. Taxonomy (GTDB): domain Bacteria; phylum Chloroflexota; class Dehalococcoidia; order GIF9; family UBA5629; genus CAIMUM01. The sequence goes on from CAYTIC010000008.1 coordinate 87,953, forward strand.
ATGTGAGGGAAGAATAAAATACGTGATCTCCCCGGCCCGCTTAAACGCCTCGGCAATCTGGTGATGTCTCAGCAGGGCGAAGCCTATCACCTCTCCACCTGGCGACTCCGCCACGTAGAAGGCGCCTCCCCTGCTCATATTTTTTAGCAGGACGAAGATCTCGGGCCCAACCTTTTTATCAGGATAAGCGGCGAAACTGTTCTCAACGAAATAGTTGAAGACGCCGGCGATCGCGCCCTTGTCCTCATCCTTCACACGCCTTATCTTGTAGTCCGGCATTTGCTTCAATCCTCGCTATAAGGATACGTTAAATCGGTATCGGCGGTGTGCGCTCACCTGCTGCTACGCTCTTTTCTTCTTTTGCCAGCCATGAGAGGACCAGGGCGGCCACACACATGGCGGCGCCTACAAAGCAGGCGGCGCTGAAACCTATCAATAGCGTGTTGACCGGCACGCCGGCAACTGCCTGTTCAGTACTGAAATCTGCAGACGGGATGAAAGCCGAAAATACGGTTTCATAGATGGCCACCCCCAGTACCATACCCAGGTTCTGCATAGCCCTCGAGGCTGCCGACGCCTCGCCCTGGTTGTCAGCCGGTATGGCGCTCAGCATAGTGCTGTTGTTGGGGGAGACAAAGGTGCCCATGGAGAGGCCTATCCAGGCGAGATAGACCACCATAGGAATGAGGGAGGGCAGGCCCAGCGACAGGGCCAGGAAAACAAGCGCCCCCGTAGCTGAGACCATGCCGGCGCAGCACAGCAGGCGCCTGCCGATACGGTCGGACAGCCGTCCCATATAGAGGCTGGTGATGATATAAACTATAGAGCCGACAAGGAAGATGGAGCCGATTAGGCTGGCTGAAAGACCCTGGACCATCGTGAGGTAGAAGGGGAAAAGGAAGTTACCGCCGGAATACATGCTCCAGGCAGCCAACGCGGCGAATGAACCGTAGCTGAAACTGGCATATTTGTACAGCGCCAGGTCCAGCAGAGGGTCGCGGCACCTCTTCTCCCACTGTATGAACAATATAAATAGTACAGCTGAAAGGATAAATGAGCCCCAGATTCCCCAGTGCTCCCAGCCTAATTGCTGGCCGCGGTTAATCGCAAGCACCAGCAGTGACAGGGCCAGAAAACTCAATATGGCGCCGGCAAAATCGAAGGGTGTGCGCTTGCTGCCCGCTCCAATATGAATTCGGTCGTTGGGCATTACCTTCAGTGCTACGATGATGGCAGCTATGCCGACAGGTACGTTGAACCAGAATATCCAGTGCCAGTCCAGGTATTGCGTGATGAAGCCTCCCATGGGCGCCCCTATTATCACGCCGAGGCCGGCCCCGGTTGACGTTATGCCGAAAGCCCAGCCACGTTTTTCCGGTGGAATGTACCTGATTATCATGGCCATCCCCACCGCGTAAAGCATGGCGGCGCCCAGCCCCTGTATGCTGCGCGAGCCCGAAAGCAGGTATATAGTGGGGGCCAACCCGCTCAGGAAGGAACCTAATGCGAAGAAGGCGAATCCCGTGACAAAGACGATTTTAAACCCCGTTCTCTCTCCGATCTTTCCGAAGATGAGCAGGGTGCTGGTGATGACCAGCAGGTAGACAAGTGTGATGAGGGCTGCGTCGGTAGGGCTGGCGTTGAAGTCCGCCGCAATTGTGGGCAGGGCCACGTTGACTATGTAGGTGTCCAGCGCAGCCATGAATGCTGCGAATGCTACGCTGATGACTATCCAGAGCTGGCGCCGCTTGTCCTGCACTATAAAATCACTCATTTACACCCTCTGAAAAGCCTGCCGGCGCTTTTGTCACAGATTATAACAGAAGGGCATCACACAGGTGATGCCCTTCTGTTCATTTCATAGCAGGTCCTGTTTATTTGGCCGGTTTTGCCGGCATTGGATTTACCCAGTTGTTGGTAAGCTCTTTTGGCGTGATGGCTACCAGTTCATCAACGGTCCAGAAACCCTCGGCCTTGGTGATCTTCTGCGTCACCGCCGGTTCTGCATAGATGCCGATATCGTTGCTGCTGATGAAGAAGGTGGCGCCGTTGACGTTGGCCGCTTCTTCAGTGGCCAGCCAGACCACCACCGGTGCGATGTGCTCAGGCTTGGAGGACAGCACCATCTTGTCGATCATCTCTTTGAACACTTTCTCATCGGTGCCTCCGGCGTCCACGAACTGCTTTTTCCAGGCAGCCAGTAGCTCGTCGGTCACGGTCATCCTGGTGGCCGCATTGGGGCGGAGGGCGTTGCAGGTCACGCCGTATTTGCCCATGTCCCTGGCAACCGTGCGCGTGAAACCAACGATGCCTTCCTTGGCCGCTGAGTAGTTGGCCTGGCCCATATTGCCCAGGCCGGCGATGGACGAGGTGTTGATGATGCGTCCCGACCTCTGCTGGCGCATATAGGGGGTCGCTGCCCTGGTGCAGTAAAAATGCCCGTAGAGGTGGATCTTGATGATGATGTCCCACTCCTCTTCAGTCATATTGAAGACCATTTTATCGCGCAGGATGCCCGCGTTGTTGACCAGGATATCTATGCGGCCGAAATTGTCGATGGCGGTCTTGACAATGTTCTCACCGCCTGCCCAGGTGGCCACGGAGTCAAAATTGGGTACGGCTTCGCCGCCCAGCTTCTTGATCTCCTGGCAAACTTCCTCCGCCGGGCTGGCCGATTTTCCAGAACCATCCGAAGCTGCGCCGAGGTCGTTTATAACAACCTTGGCGCCCTCTGCCGCCAAAGCCATGGCCTCTGCACGGCCGATACCGCGCCCGGAGCCTGTAACGATTGCTACCTTGCCCTTTAGCCTGTTACCCATATTGAATCACTCTCCTTATTTTATTATTTGCGAGCAAAACCCTGCATATTGTACAACAACAGGACGGTGGCTGCACGTTGATTGATTCATCGGTCAAAGCCGGTGAAGCTATTTAGGATGCTGCCTGAGTGAAGAGGCTATCTCCTGGGCGGACAGTTTTTTAAAACTTCCTTCCGCCAGCTCCCCCAATCTCAGGTTCCCCATCCGGACACGTTTCAAAGCGGTGACCGTATATCCAAGGTGTGCGAACATACGCCTGACCTCGCGGTTGCGGCCTTCGTGGATGGTGATGCTGTAATTGTAGGGCGGATCATAGCTGACCTCCGTCACCTTTGCCGGAGCCGTGATACCGTCGTCCAGGAGTACGCCTTTCTCCAACAGATCCCTTTCCTGTTGATTGAGCGTGCCTTCTATATGTACAAGGTACTCCTTGCCCAGCTCGAAACGAGGGTGTGTCAGGCGGTAGGTGAGGTTGCCGTCGTTGGTCAGCAGCAGCAGCCCGGTCGTATCGTGGTCCAGCCTGCCCACAGGATAGAGGCCCAGCCCACGGTATTCGGCGGGAAGGATATCCAGTACGGTCCGCCTGCCACGGTCGTCGCTGGTGGTGGTCAGCAGGTTTAAAGGCTTGTTCAGCATGAGTACTATTCGGGCCCTGGTATGAAAGGAAACAGGTTTACCATCGAAAGTGATCTTGTCCGCCTGCGGGTAGACCGGCATCGTATAGCTCTCAGCCTGCCTGCCGTTGACGGCAACGCGTCCAACCTTTATGGCGGCCACAACCTGCCGCCTGGCGCCCAGGCCGGCTTCCACGAGGTACCTGAGGAGGGGAATGGATTCCACGGTTGAAATAATAGCATAGAGCGTTTTTAAATGTAGGGGCGTACCTTCAGGTGCCTGCTACAACAGGATATGCTGATGCCGGGGTGAGGACTATTTGTTGACGACGGCATTGACGACCAGGTCGGCAAGGCCTGTCACCTTGATGCCCAGGTTGTAATGATCATTGAGCTCGCCAAGTTGTATCCGGCAGTTGTCACAGGAAGCCACGACAATTTTGGCGCCGGTGGCCTGGATCTGCTTTGCTTTGGGCATCCCCGCCTGCATGCGCCGTTCTTCCCATTCCTCAACGGCCACCATACCGCTCCCCCCTCCGCAGCAGTAAGCTTCCTCCTTATTGGGATACATCTCACGGAAGTCCTTGACCGCAGCCCGTAATACTATACGTGGTTCTTCCAGCAGGCCGCCGTTCCGGCCGAGGTTGCATGAATCGTGATATGTGACCGGCTCGGGGTTGGCGTCTGGATTGAGCGTGAGGCGCCCGTTCTGTACCCACTCAGCCAGGACTTCTATCAGGCTACGCACACGAAACGGCAACGCTTCCTTGAACCATTTGGGAGCTTCCCAGCGCAGTACCGTATATGCATGGCCGCACTCACCTATCACAACCTCTTTTACGCCCAGTTCCCTGGCTTCGTCGATAATGCGTTGAGCTATTTTTTTTGATCTTTCGATATCTGCCAGAAACGAGCCGTAGTTCGAAGCTTCAAACAGGCTGAATGTCCAGTTCGCCCTGGCATAATGGAATAGAATAGCCGGCGGCACAATGCTGTGCTCGCCCGAAAGGCCTACGAACAGCATGTCGGCGCCTTTCTTGCCTACGGGTATTGAAAATGTAGGGTCGTTGATCTTCTTGCGAGTCTCGGTTTCAAGGTCTTTTAACTGCTCCAGCAGCAGGTCACGGCAGAGCTCGATATTCTCACCGCGGCTGATGGCCGAGTCAGCCAGTTGGACCAGTATCTCCGGGGCTTTGCCTGTGGCAGAGGCGATGGAACGTGCGGTACGCATCAGGGAAGCTGTGTCGATTCCCAGCGGACAATTAACCGTGCAGCGGCGACACAGAGTACATGTGCCGAACGCCATATCCGCTAAAGAATCAAGCGAACGTTCATCACCGGATTTTGCTTTTTCAGATTTTCGGAAGAGCCGGTTCGCCAGGCCTGTGTTTCCCCGGTAAAGCTTGCGTACGGCTTCGCCCCGATAGACCGGCATATTCTGTAATTGCGGTTGGGCAATGTAGTTATGACATGACTCGGCACAGAGGCCGCAGCGGACGCAACCCTCCAGGGCTGCAACAGTTTCCCTGGTAAGCTGCTTATCAAGGATCTCCCGTGTCAGCAATGCGGGGCTCTCCGTCGCCAAAACTGTTGAATTATCTTCACTCATGTTGTTGGCTTCCTCGAATGTTCGCCTGGTGTCGTCAACAGGCCTCTATGTCCCATCATGGCGCCTATCTTACCGCGCGAGAAAAAGAAATAGACGCAATGTCGCACCTTGCTCCAGGGAAGATACAGGCACAGGACACTGGTCGGTATATAGAAATATATAGTGCTGAGTAAACCAGCGGTAGACAGGGCTCCCGTCAGCATGAAAAGGGTGATCAGTGCCGGCGCGACGTAATCATCGGGCATGCTGATCCGCCTTAGATTGGGATCAACCGCGCGAGACACAATTGCAGCCAGGCCAGAAATGACGCCGATCCACAGCAAGATGCTGATCACCAGGCTAACTATATCGGGGCTGGTTACGTTAAAGATACGCAATATTAAGGCCAGGATGCCAGCGAAGATCCCGGCGTGAAAGAATATCCCCCTTAAATACACCAGCCGGTGAAGCGTTGCACTTTCCTTCTTCCACGGCAGCATACCAAGTGTGAATGCATAAAGCACCCCCAGTTTATCGGAACCTTTGCCCGGTGATGGATCGCAGACGCTGTCCCTGGAGAGAATCTGGAATATCCAGATCCCAACTCCCACAAGGGCAACGGCCAACGAGAATAACAGAATAATCAACGCTATGTCGGGCATGGTAAGTCCATTATTTAAGTTTTCGTACCAGGAATTTGACCAGCTTGCCTTCCCGTTCAATCTTGATGACCTCGTTGCCGGTGGTGCGAGCCCAGGCAGGGATGTCGGCCAGTACGCCGGGATCCGTGGCAGTTGCTTCGAGCACTCCCCCGATGGGGAGGTCCTTTATTGCTTTGGCGACTTTGACCACAGGGATCGGGCATAGAAGCCCTTCCAGGTTCAGTTTCACAGTGACTTCGTTTTCTATTGACATCGTTTTCTCCTTAAATGAAGAGAGTTGCCTTGGAGCGGTAGGCCATTTCGAGCATGGTCGCCACGCCGCAGGACGGCTGTGCCTCATCAATCAAATCTTCTTTTTTGATTTCCATTACTTCCATGCTCATCTGGCAGGGCAGGAGCTTCACTCCCAGGTCGATGGCGGTCTGGCGCAGCTCGGCTATGGGTGTGATCTTGTGCATTTTCATCATCTGGTTGAACATCCACCTGCCAATTCCCCAAAAATTGAAGCGGGAAGGGCCGATGCGATCGATGCCGCCACGATTCATAATCCCCATCATTTTGCCGAAAAAGCTGTTACCCGTCAGGTTGCCCTTCTGGATGGCCTTTAATCCCCAGAAGGTGAAGAACATATTGGCTTCTTTGCCTGATGCTGCAGCGCCTATGGCAATGTTCAACGCCGCCATGACCTTGTCCATATCGCCGCTGCAAACTATTAAAGTCACTCCGTCTGTAGAGTTTTCCATTTCGAATTTCCTCCTTTCCGCTTTTATCTTTGTTGTCGTTTATGCCAAACAGCCGGCATCTCGATTAATGCATTTCAACGGCTGTTCTGTGAGAGTTTGTGTCTCCTGGCGACCTGGTCAGCCTGTACGTGTATTAACAGTTCAATCGCCTGAAAAATCCTGGGGTCCGATAGCGAATAGTAGATGGATGCGCCGTCACGCCGTGTTACCACTAACCCGCGTTCCCTCATCAAGGCCAGGTGCTTCGAAACGTTCGATTGGTGCAGTCCCAAACTATTTGCCAGGTCACTCACCGACTTCTCGCCCATCACCAGCTCTGCAATTATCAGCAGGCGGTTGGCATCTGCCAGGGTCTTGCAGAATTGGGCATGAAACTCATATAGCGTGACCTTGTCCAATTTCAGTTCAGTCATAAAGTTACTCCATGATTATATTACCATATACTCATATTACTATATATTATATTGCCCTGGAGGTGGACTGTCAACAGGAAAGTGATAATCGTCTTGTAATTCATATTGTGCTGCTGTGCTAAAATATACGAAATATAATCGTTGCAGGATATATATGAACAGAAGATGTTTTAACATATTAGCACTGGCAATTATCACTGCCTCGCTGCTTTCGCCCTCGGTTGCTTGCCAGGCGCAAAACACTGACTCGGGGAACGCAATTCAACAGGCTTACAACGGGGCCCGCGAATGGTTTATCATGCAGGGCGCCGGCGACCGCATAGAGAAAGTGCGAAAGGGAGATGGCAGCGTACTTGTGCTGGACGAAAATAACGTCCCGGTACGGGGAGCTCGTGTATATTACGAACAGCAGAGCCATGACTTCCTTTTCGGCACCAACCTGGCCCTGCTGGCCAAGAATGGTCCCACTGCGGTCAACCAGGAGTGGGCGGAAGCCTGCGGCGCACTTTTCAACTACGGCACAGCGCCGTTTTTCTGGGATAGCTACGAGGCTGCCCAGGGGAAGACTTCGGCCACGATGCTCAAGATGATAGCCGATTGGGCCGAAAAAAAGGGTATTACAGTAAAAGGTCATCCTCTTATATGGGCGGAATCGGTCCCGGCCTGGGCTCCCCTTCCCGCCGAAGATATGCAGAAAGCGCAGGAAAAGCGAGTCAAGGAAACTGTAGCTGAATTCTGCGGTAAGATCGACTACTGGGATGTTGTGAACGAGCCTACCATGGGCGCGCGTGTTAATAATCCGCTGGGCAACTGGATGGCCTCGCGCACAGCCGTAGTGGTTTGCGCAGATGCACTGGCGTGGGCCAGGTCGGAATGCCCGACTTCAACACTCATAATCAACGATTTCCGCACCGACCAGGATTACCGCGACCTGCTGCAGGGCATCATACGGCAGAAAGGTAAATTCGATGCCATCGGCATACAGTCGCACATGCACCGCGGCAACTGGCCGCTATACCAGGTATGGGACATCTGCGAACGTTTCAAGTATTTTGACGTGCCCATACATTTCAGCGAGGTTACGGTGCTGAGCGGCAGCCCCAAAACAGGCATATCCGCCGAACAGCCGTCCGAATGGCCTTCCACGCCGGCCGGCGAGATTGAGCAGGCGGATTACGTGGAGAAGTTCTACACATTGCTATTCAGCCATCCCTCGGTGCAGGCCATAACCTGGTGGGACCTTTCAGACTATGGCGCCTGGCAGGGGGCTCCCGCCGGACTGCTGCGCCAGGATATGTCCAGGAAGCCGGCCTACAAGCGCCTCCTCGATCTTATACACAATAAATGGTGGTCGCGCGGCGATACATACACGGGGGATGACGGGATCGCAAGGATGCGCGGTTTTTACGGCACGTACAAGATAATAGTTGAGAAAGAAGGCAAGAGGACTGAGTCCACTTTCCATATTGCCAACGGCCTGGAAAACAGGCTCAAGGTGAATTTGCCGGGTTACAGGCAGCCGCCGCCCACACCCCTTTACGAGATGATCTGGCCTTATGTGCTGGCGGTAGTTCTAATTACATTGATCGTATTGATAGGCCGCTGGGTCGCCAGGATCAGGCGGCGTATCTAAATCCCGCAGGAACGAGGTGAAGCGATGGATACCATTGAAGCAATCATGACGCGCCGCAGTATAAGAAAGTATACGGATAACCGCGTGCCCGCAGACGTTATTGAGCAGGTATTGCGGGCAGGGATGGCCGCGCCGTCGGCAGCCAACGAGCAGCCGTGGCATTTCGTAGTCATCACCGAGCGCAAGACTCTAGCCCAGGTGCCGACCTTTCACCCGCACTCACACATGCTTAAGGAAGCAGCGTTGGCCATACTGGTTTGCAACGACAGCGGCCTTGAGCTGACTAAAGGCAGGGGTATACTGGACTGCTCGGCGGCCACACAAAACATACTTTTAGCTGCACATGACCAGGGCCTGGGGGCGGTCTGGGTAGGCATTTACCCGGTTGAGGAGAGGATGAACGGGATGAGGAAGCTGCTCAATATGCCGACCAGGATCCTGCCTATCGCGCTTGTTTCTATCGGCTATCCGGACGAGAGGCCGCGCATGGATGACAGGTTCAAGCCCGAGCGCGTTCACTACGAGCGCTGGATGGGCCCGGCCGATACCAAACCAGCCAAAGCGACCAAGGGCAAGAAGTAGGTGTCACAGGGCGCCTGTGCTTAGCAAACTGAAACAGATTTAGTATAATATATGGTCTTGCGGGCCTGTAGCTCAATTGGGAGAGCGCCTGATTTGCATTCAGGAGGTCGGGAGTTCGAATCTCCCCAGGTCCACCAAAGATCGATTAGCCGATCACTCAGATATGAACCAGGAGGTATGATGAGGGAGCAGATTAAATCCTCAATAGTCATAGCTTTAATCTCACTGTTATCCATCGCGCTGCTATCCTGCAGCGCACCGGCGCCTGTGACTACGCCATCGGCCCCGGCTACATCATCCGGGCCAATCCAGACGGCACCTTTGGCTATGGGGAAGGCAGTTCACCAGGTAGTACAATTAACCGGCAAGCAGGCCGACGGATACATTATTCCGATTAAAAAGGCGAACATAGTCTGCGTAATTACGGATGTCGGCATGGCAGGCTGCGGTGCTTTTGATGTGATGGTCCTGGACTCTTTTGATTACCCCGCGGTTAAAATGAAATCCTCGACAACAAATCCCATTGCCACGGTCGATGACCTGCTGGCAGGAACAGTCAAAGAGGTAAATAATACAGCAGCCAAACTCGGCATCAAAGTCGGCATGACGGGCCGGGAAGCGCTTGACCTGCTGTGAATTTGCACAGATAAGGTAATCGGCCGGACTGCATTAAAGCGTCTGTACCATTAAGTCTAAACCGCACTGCCCGGCGTACTCTTTAATAGTATCGATTATCTGTGACGGGGGAAGCATGATATTGACACTGCCTTCCGGGTTTTGCTCCGACCGCAACCCGGAAAGCCACGAGACATACTCCTGTTGAGGAAGTTTGCCGAGCACGGTTTTAATCTTATCAACACCTACTACTTGGATTTGTACCAATCCAGCTTCGGAGATAAGGCCCTCTTTAGAAATTATTTCCTCCAGCGTTTTATTGCGATTGGTACCTGTGATCAGGGTGAAGTGCCACCGGCCGTCTTCCAGCCAGGAATAGAGCTCGTATCCTTTCATAGAATGGGGTAACTGATCTACCGTCTCTATCGACAGCCTGGTTATCAGCTTGCCGGACTGCTCCAGAGATTTCATCACGTCTGCGTTATTCCGGGGATCTTCACCACCGTAGAAAGATGAGGAGGGATAACCCAGCTCGAGTGTGACGACGTGCGGCTCACGTGAGATCAGAGGCTTCCAGATGGTGACGCCGTCGTAAGACATGGACGAGATCGGGGTCCAGAAGGCGCCCGAGTAGATGGGGTTCCTGTCGACGCACACAACAAACGACCTGCCCCTCACCGGAACATCCAGCTTGGAGATACGCTCAAAAGCACTATCGCTAAGCTTCAGCTCATGTATTTGAGCATTATACGTGATGATGTCTTCCATCGATATGATGGGCGTTTCTGCGATGTCGACATGGCTCAAGATCGGCATCTGCGCAGGAGGGATGTCTCCCTTGGTCAGGTAAATGGCAAACCCCTCATGGCTAGGGTCTGAATAAGCACACGACACGAACAGCGAACATGCTGTGACAACAGCGAGTACTGCATGAGTATGGTTGAATATACTTTTCATTGGACCCGCCTTTACCATTGAGTAGTATAATAGGCTTCGGATGCTGGATTTATTATAGCAAGGAAGAGAAAATGAATACGAAGAGCGAGAGTGCGGTAGCCAAGTTTTCTCAGGGCTACAACTGTGCGCAGGCAATTATCTATGCCTTCAGCGACGATCTAGGCATAGATAAAGAAACCGCTTTAAAGATCGCCACCGGGTTCGGGGCGGGCATGGGAAGGAAACAGGAAGTTTGCGGCGCGGTTAGCGGGGGAATCATGGTCATCGGCCTGAAATTCGGCAGGGGTGAAAAGGATGAACGCAAGGTTATGGACCAGGCCTACGTAAAGGTACGGACGCTGATGGACCGCTTCTCGGAAAAACACGGCACGTTTATCTGTCGTAAACTGGTTGGCGAGTGCGAGCTGACCACTGATGAAGGGCAAAAAGAGTACAGGGAAAAGTCCCTGTTTCAGAATGTATGCAAGCCGTGTGTGGCGACTGTTGCCGGGATACTTGAGGACATTATTTTGCATGGGTGATAAAAATGATTATTGTCATCGGAAGGGTCCTCGCCAGATCAAACAATTTGGAGAATCTGCTCGAACTCTGCATTGAACATTCACAACGCTCCCGCAAAGAGCCTGGATGCCTGTCACACGCAGTGCACCAGGATGCGGAGAATCCGCTGAGGCTGGTGTTCGTCGAGCAGTGGGAGGACCGTGCCTCCCTGGACCGGCATTTCGGTGTCCAGGCATCGAGAGATTTTGTCAGGGCTGCGCGTGTGCTGGCTGCCGAGCTGCCCGTGATGAATGTCTTCGATGCAAACCTGTTGCAGCTTTAGGCGTTTTGCGCCGTACCCCAGGTGGATTTCAGGCTGACAACGAGCATGGCTATAACGATGCAGATCCCGCCTGATACGGCCCTGAACGTCATCTGTTCCCCGCCTATGACCACAGCAAACAGGCCGGCAAATACCGGTTCCATTGTCATCACGATGGCGGCCCTTACCGGTGAAACGAGCGATTGTGCCCATGTTTGCACTATAAAGGCAAGGGCGGTTGCGAATACCGCCGTGATGCCGATGGTTATCCACACTTCGACATTGGGCGGCTGGGTGATGCCTCCGGGCATGGCGGCAATGATGGATATTATGGCGACAGTGGCAATCTGAAGAAATGCAAAAGTGTACGGATCGTAATCAGGGGACCATTCGCCCAGGCCGACTATGTGTACGGCAAAAAGTATGGCGCAAGCCAGGGTGAGAAGTTCGCCGATGCCGATAGACCAACCGTTGAGGCTCAGCAAGGCGACGCCAACGGTGGCCAATCCCACCATGAACCAGGTATGTATGTCGGTTTTGTGGTGAAGAATGATCCAGGCCACGACGGGCGTAAGCACGACAAACATGCCGGTTATAAAGCCGGAAACAGCCGCTGAGGCGTAGAGCAGGCCGTACGTCTGGGCGATGTAGCCCAGTCCAAGGACGAGGCCCAGCCCGCAGCCGCGCAGCAATTCGAGACGCGTAATGTCGCGGATACACCCGGGGCGCAGCGCAAGCATAACAAGCGCGGCGGCGGCGAAGCGCCAGGCCATAAAGTCCATGACCGGCATTACTGCGACTGCCGACTTAACGATGAGAAAGGTGTAGCCCCAGACCGCAGTGATCCCGACCAGCGCAGCCAGCGACAGGGAAGGCGATGATTTCCAGTTTGCCAGCATATTATTCCCTGTATTTTATAGTATTGGCCGTTTTATATCAGTTCTGCTCTGGAATTGCACTATCATAAAGAATTAAAATCTGCCATAATAGTACGTTGATTCATCCGGCAAGGAGGAGGCAATATGTGCTGTTTTGTCACGCTGTTTCTTTTGATCGGTCCACGCTTTGCGCTGGTGTGCATGTGGCTGTTCTCTGATATGGTTACCAGGGCCTTCGGCCCCAACTTCATCATCCCGCTGCTGGGTGTTATCTTCCTGCCCTACACAGCCATATTCTATGTCATCGTGTATCAATACATGGGCATGGCCAATCCCTTCGCCTGGGCCCTGGTTATACTGGGGTTCATCATCGATATCTCCACTTATGGCGGAGGATGGTGGGGCAACCGCAACCGACTGCGCAGATAATACTGCCGCCTGCATGGCAGCAAATGACATCCGGATACCGCGCCGGTATTTAGGCCTGTTGCTTGCCGCTCTGCGCTGTTCCCTTAAGGTTCTTTAGCTCTATCAGTATCTCGCGCAGCAGCAGAAGCTCCAAACGGCGGTAGGTGATATCGCTTGCCAGTTTGCCCCATTTCTTGGGGTCGTCTGACAGGAATTCTTCGGTTATCTCCATCGCGCTTCTGGCCATGTCATTCTCCTTATCTCAGTCGATCAATACCAGCCCCACGGACGTGGCACACGGGATCTCGCTGACCTCGCCCAGCAGTGGGTAGGCGTTCCATCCGACCTTGCCGATGATATCCATCACATCGATGCCCAGCGCCTCCATGGCCGGCCTGGCTTTCAGGGGGAAGCGGCACCTGCCGCTGTCCTTGAACTGGCAGACCAGCCCATGGCAGAGGTAATCCTTGCAGGACCCTCCTCCCAGCCCCATGGCCAGCGAGTAACCGTGCTGGTAGGCCAGGCGCTCGATCTCGTTAACGATTTTTGCTGTCTTCTGGTGAAAGAGCAGGCTGCGGTCGGTGCCTCCATTGTCCTTGGAACCTCCCGGCGCGTAGTCTTCCATGGGCTCCACCAGGGTTTTGATCAATATGCCGAAGGAGTACCTTGCGAAGGCCTTCCTCACCAGGTCAAGGTCGGGCGTGTTGGGCGGGCAGTTAGGCGTCTCCCCGGCCCGCAGGCAACGCGGTATCGAACATTTCAGCCTTACGCGCTCGTCCACTACGAGCTGGTCGGCCCTGATGATCTCGGCGCCTGCAGCTCCCAGCTCCAGTGCCTTGCTGCGGAACAACTCAAGGTCTGCCTTCAGCTTTTTTGCCTTTATCTTGTGGGTCAACGGAATGGCTTCAGCCTTCTTTTTCTGCATAAATCCGGCGCTCCTTAAACAGATTTTAACACGGCTTACCCGCACGATTATAGCCCGAAGGGCGTAGTTGCGCTAAACTTTAAGCCGGATGGTGGAGATATATGCCGAAATGGCCTGACCTGGCAGCGGGCTTTAAGCTGCTGCGCGAGGTGGACCTCAATGCCATCCGCCGGCAGGCCGAGTCGCCCTTTCACCTTGCGGTGCTGGGCGGAGAGGGCACAGGCAAGTCAACGCTGATCAGCCGGCTGCTCACGGGCCCCCGTTCGCAGGAACCGGGATTCGTGCCGCCGCTGCGGGAGTACGGCCTGGATGGCGAAACGCCTGTGGGGACCTGCACGCTTGCCATCCTTATGATCGGCGCATCCGGTGATGATTGCGCGCGTTCAGAGGAGATATTCAGGCACCTGTTGCGAGATAAAATCCCTGTTATTGTCTGTTATAACCGGTATAGCCCGGTTCAGGGAAGTCAGATCGTTCCCGCGGGTGGACAGGGATGGCAGGGCGCACAAACGGTGGCCGTGGACCCTCGCGACCGCGAAGAACTGGTGCGTGTACTGGCGCCGGCCATGCTGCGAGCCTGTCCCGGGAAGGAAGTTCAGCTTGCGCGTAACCTTCCCATGCTGCGCGAAATCGTCTCACGCAAGTTGATCGACGACGCATGCATGGTCAACAGCACCTACAGCCTTGCTACAGGCCTGGCCGAGATCAACGTGTTCCTCGACCTGCCGCTTAACATGGCTGACATAGTGGTACTGACCAAGAACCAGGCCCTTATGGCATATAAGATATCGCTGGCTATGGGTATGACGGGCGATTGGAAGGAGACCATCCCCAAGATGACCGCCGTGATCGGCGGCGCCTTCCTGTGGAGGCAGGTGGCCAGGCTCCTGGTCGGTCTGATACCGGCGTACGGCGTTGTTCCCAAGATCGCCGTGGCCTATGCCGGGACTTTTACGGTAGGACAGGCCATCTACCAGTGGTGCGCCAGAGGCGAGAAGCTCAGGACGGAAAACCTCAAGTCGATGTATCTGTCTGCACTGAAGCGCGGCCGTGAAACGGCACAGGCTATTATTATCAGGCGCAAAGCATTGAGACATCCGCAGCCGGGATCGTAGCGGAATAAATTAAGTCGTATCGGTGGAAGCGGCGGCCCTAAATGCGCCTGCGCGATATCGAGGTCGCGATCAATACGATGATCAGAACGATGACCAGGAACGCCACCACTGCGCATATCCACAGGTAGATGTCGTTGGCAAAAAGCGAGGCCAGGGTCGGTGTCCCGTTATCTGAGGGTACGGATGACGCCGGCGTATTCGGCGCCTGCGACGGCGCCGACGGTACTGGTGGCGCCTGTATGTTTTCAGAGGGACCGGGCGTGATGGGCCCAGGGACTTCAGGCTGTTGCGCAGTGGGTTTTGGGACCGGGGGAGTCGAAGGCGGTTGTGGAGAAACCTCTCTATAAGAGGGAGCCGGAGGGGGTAATGTGTACTGGGGAGTGGGGGACAGGCAGTCGCAGAATGTCCACAGCCTTCCGACGTCCGCAGTGTAATTATATGGCCTGTCGTCTATGGCCCACAGGTTGATGCCTCCTGATAGCTTGAGCGAAAGGGGCTCCCGCGTGAAGGCCACTCCAGCCGGTAATCCCATGCTGAGCGAATCCCATTCAATCGCCGGAGGGCCCAGCAACTCCGGATACAGTGTCCTGTCGACGGTGGAGCTGGCCGGGCCGGCGGCGGCGCCGTAGAGCGTTCCCATCTGGGCAAGTCCCCAGAATCGTGAAGAGGGCGCTCCCATAATGTCCCAGGCGGGGCTGGCGCCGATAAACCAGTAGTAGATATCGCTGCCTGCACTGTCGCTGGCGGCGTAGATCAGCACGCCGTTTCTGAACCTGTAATCTGCGATAGCGTGGATGCGGCCGGTGGAAGGTAAAGGCGCCGTTGCCATAAATTGCCCGCCGTCCGGCGAGAATGCCACTCTGCTGTCGGCGATATCCCCTCCCACAACCACGACGCCGTTGGGCGCGGCAAAAACAGTATGCCCGGCGTTAAGCGTGGTGGCCACCTTTTGCGACCAGTGAGGTACCAGCGATGAGACGTTTGCCTTTCGTACGGCGGTACCGGAAAGTGCGTATAGGTAGCGGATGCTGTTGACGGTGGTCACCGAGAAGTCGGTTACGGTCATACCGGGAAGCTGCTCCTTCCATGTCTGGCCCCCGTCTTGCGACTGGCGCAGGTCGTCCGTGCCCCGGGAAGCCATAAAGACAGCCCCGTCGTTTCCGTAGTTGCTCATGCGCAGTATGATATCGTTGCTGGCCGAAGGCAGGCAGAGCATGCGCTCCCAGAACTGGTCCGCAGTCGTCCCTCCCGAACGCCAGATGCTGTCAAGGCCGGCCCCTGATTTGTTTATCGATGCCAGGTAGATCACGCTCGAATCTGCTGTAACGACCACGTCGGAGAGGAGGCTGATCTGGGTATCTATCAGGCTGTACTGGTTCCAGGTCTTGCCATTGTCCTGGCTCATTGAGAAAGCCGATTCATCCAGGGGCACGCTGTTGAGATAGCCTGCCGGCCAGGACGCCGGTCCGCTGAGCTGGGCGGAGCCGGTGCCGCAATAGGCGCGGCTGCCGTCGGGAGACCAGATAATAATGGCATTCCCGTAGCCGGAGACGCCGGCGCCCGTGGGTGATTTTTCGGTCTGGTACCAGCACGTGGTGGGACAGGTCATCGGGGCGTCGGTAAACCAGGTCAACACAGTGCCGCGGACGGCGTCGCCGGTGACCGATCCTGCCAGCAGCTTTCCGCTGGCATAGGTGCCGAAATAAGCGATACTCGAAACGCGCCGGTTGGGCTGCGAATTCATAAGCTGGTAGACCACGGCGTTATCCAACCTGAACACACCGGCATTGCCGGCGGGGGCATCGATGCTCAGGTAGGCCCGGCACATAGCCGGCGCCTGCCCTGAGTAGTCGGCAGTGAGTTGAAGGCACCCGTTGACAATCTGATTGGCCTTTGGCGAGCTTCCCGGTCCACCTGTTGTTATCTCCGGTGGGCTGCCGCTGTAAATCAATCCCCAGTTGGTGGTATTTGCGTTGAGATCGTGGATACCTGCGTTGAAATAGGTGCCCGTTGCCGTGCAGTACAGGACGGCTATCGAAGGGTCGGACCTGTAAGACGGGGGAAAACATATGGAGAGCACGTCGCCGGCCAATCCCTGCGCGGTCCAGGCGCCTCCTGTCCCTCCCGCTTTATATATGTAGATATCGCCGGCCCCGCCGGAACGGGTGCCCGCCGCTATATCGCAAACCCCGTAGAGAGGGGAGATCGCCAGCGCGCTGATGTCGGATGAGGCGGGAAAGGCAGTGTCGTTCCAGGTCTGCCCGCCATCCAGCGAAACATAAACCTGCCGCGGCCGATTGCCCGAACTGGTGACCGCCGCGATGAACCTGGGGTCATCCGGGGCGATAGCTATGTTCCAGGCCGGCATCTGCGCCCCGGCCGAAATCAAATTGTTGCCGATCTCCAGCCAGCTCGCGCCTGCGTCTTCCGAGCGGTATAGCCTGCTGCGGGAGGTATCCGAAGCGTAAAAAGTCCGTCCGTCCCTGGACATGGCCAGGAAGTCGATCTCGCACGGGCTGGCCAGGGTATTGAACTGGCTGCCGGGTGTATCCACCGTGCTCCATATCATGCGGCCGGCCTGCGCGGGACGGGGCGCAAGGCAGACGGCCAGCACTACAGCCAGCGTCAGAGCTGCGAGCGACGTCCATCGGATTCTTTTTCGGATACAAAACGGCGACATAGTGATGATTATAGAACGTTTTATTCCGCCGAGCAGTTTATGCCCGCTCAGGCCGGCAACTGGTCGGGGGGTATGATCTGTGAAGCCGGTATATCGATTTCGGGCATACCGTCGGTATAGTGCGGGGCCGGGGGTTTCAGCGGCTGCTTGGGCCCGTAGTTGCGGTCCTCGTTGATCGTATCGAGAACGCTGTAGACGATCTCGGTGGCGCCCTTGTGTGTGCCCTTATGCCCCAGCGGAAGCTTGCAGATGTGCAGCTCCCATTCGTTGTAAGACTCGCGTGTCCAGGTGACCGTTCGTCCTCCCGCAAGCGCTGCGCTCTTTTTATCGCCGGGAGTCACCACGATCGGTTTGATGGCCGTGTTCTTCCATTGTGTTACCACAGTGCGCAACAGCTTTTTGGAGGTTGAGCCGCATTCCTCTGCAGGCTGAGATCTCTCCGAGGTGGAGTCCACGGCGCTGCTGTAATCGGGCGCGGGCAACTCCTTCTTCTCGATCAAAGTGGCCATCTCCGGAAGTTCCGGGGTTGACGGCAACTCACGGCCCTGGGACAGTTCCTCCTCGTATTTCTGAAGCAGCTCTCCGAATTTCTCCATGAGTTGCTCGCGCGTGTTCGGCGGACCCTTCCTGAGTCCCTCGCCGATCATGACCACTGTGGTTTGCGGGGGCATAACAGCAGGCGCGGGCGGTGGCTGTGGTGGGGGAATCGGAGGGTAAGGAGGGTAATAGATAGGAGGAGGCGGTGGTGGGGGCGGGGGCTGGAACTGCGTTGCGTAGGGATTGGCCGGCTGGGGCACGCGGCCGCGCCGGGTCAGGGCATAGATGCCGTATATAAGTCCGGCGATCACCAGCACGGTGATCGGTATGGTAACTGCAGGTGTCGAGTAGTCGGGGTCCCACTGAACGGAAACGGTCTTTGGCCCCTCCACCAGTTCGGATCCCGAAGTAAGCAGCGCCCTGAATTTTCCCCCGAAAAATCCGGCGATGCCGGGCATGGCCACCTCTTCCGGGGCCACGCTCCATTTGGCGATGGTTCCAACCTTCTGCCAGCCTCCTCCAGTGGTGTTGCCGTATTTTGAATCCACGGTCAGCCGGTAATACAGGTCGTAGGTTGCGATATACTTGCCTGCTGCTGATATTACCGTGTTGAGCGTGGGCGAGCTGATCTTGGCGCCCGTCGGCGTCAGCCAGTAAGCGAATTTATATTGCGATTCGGCGTCCTTTGCCACTTCCTGGGGTGCGCTGATATTGAGCGGCCTGTCCTCGCGGTACCAGCCGGTGCCTGTTACCGATGTTATGCCGCCGGGATCGCTGGTGATCTGGATATCGTATTCGGGGTAGTAGGTGAACTGCACCTGGTTGATGCCCGCGCTGACGGTGGATGAGTTGGCTTCAGCCTTATAGCGGATATCCGTCCGTCCGCTCGGTGTCACGATATTGTCCACCGACACTGTTGATGAGGTGTCGGGATCGAGCTGTGTAATCCTGTATGATTCGCCTCCTCTCAAAGTGGCGCGGGGTATATTGTCCACGTAGACACGTGTCTGCCCCTCGGCCAGCCCCGAGGATATGGTCACGTTCACATCGTAGCTGCCCTTGTCCACGGTCATGGAGAAGCTCTGCTGCGTCGAGGTCGTTCCCGCTGTTGCTGTGATTGTGAAAGAATAATTGCCGGCCGTGCCGCGCGCCGGTGTGCCGGATATCTGACCGTTGTTAAAGGATAGCCCGGAAGGCAACGCGCCGTTGCTCAGGGAGTAGCTTATGGTGCCTACGCCTCCCGTGGCAGAGATGCTGGCCGAATAGCCCTGGCCCACCGTGGCCATGGGTATGCTGGCAGAAGAGAAAACCAGTGCGGGAGTGGTGATGATGATGATAAACGTGGCGGAGGAGCTGCCCCATGTGGCGTCGGTGACGCTAACGTCTATGGGGAAGGTACCCTGTATTGAGGGCGTTCCCGTGATTGTCCTTCCGGAGGCTATCAATCCGGGAGGTGTACCGGATATGGACCAGACGGTCGAAGAGCAGGCTGTGCCGTTGCAGGTGGCCGAGAAGCTGGTATTGTAGGGCATGCCCACCTGCCCGCTGGGCGGTGAGCCCGAGATGATGGGTGGAGCCGCATCCGCCCTGCCGTAAAATATACCTGTTATAAGGCAGGCCAAAATAAGGGATGCTGCCGTCCACCTGAGAGTGGCGGTAAGTGATTGCCTGTAGTTATTCACTTGATCTTAATCCGCATAGCCGGGTACGTTTCTACCTGTATTATAATGACAATTCAAATACTTGTCGATTTCATCGTGTACGCTGCAGGCAAAGCTGCAGTTACAATTGATTATGGATGACAATTGTTAAGAGAATATTAAGAGAGGATATTATTTCAGCTTCAACGGCAGGCCTGCTGTCAGGAGGACGACATCGTCGGAAGCCATAGCCAGCCGCTGGTTGGCCCTGCCCAGGGCGTCACGGTATACCCTGGCTAACCTGTTATCCGGTACGATCCCGCTGCCTACTTCGTTAGACACCAGTATGAAGCTGCAGGCCGACCCGCGCATCAGGTCGATGAGCGCGTCCGCCTCGGCGTCAACTGCTTTTTCGGCTGCCGTGGAATCAATAGTCTCACCCATACAGTTGGCGGCCAGCAGCGTCATGCAGTCTATGATGACCGTATCGTATTTGTCGGTTTTATCTGCGAGCGCCGCTGCCAGGCCGTCTTTGATTTCCAGCGTGTCCCAGGCGGAAGGGCGCGACTGCCTGTGTGCGCGAATCCGCTCGCGCATCTCCTCATCCAGCGGTTGGGCTGTTGCGCAGAAGAGCACCCTGCCACCCCTGTCCGCCGCCGTCTGCTGGGCGTAGGTGCTCTTGCCGCTCCGTGCCCCACCCAGGACCAATATAATTCTTTTGTCGGTGCCCATACTCAATCAAAATGGAAGGGAGATTTTGAACAGGTTGAAGTCGGAGATATAGGGTAGCAGGCGCAGCGTTGCTACGATTAAGACCAGCGTGATCACCTCGCCCGCTTCGATGAGCGCGCCGCAGCAATCACCCGTCAGCCCGCCGAAGATGCGGCTGAAGAGCAAACCCAGGCAATAAAGCAGGACGAAAAGCCCGGCCATGATCAACGGTCCGACGATCAGCCCGTTCATCACAATAGCCAGGGCGAGTGCAATGGCTGTGGCGCCGGCAAAGCCGCCCCATTCGGCATTTCTCTTGAGTGTGAAGAAGGAGCCGCTCTCTTTGGCGGCCGGGAAGATCAGGACCAGTCCGGTAATGGCCCAGCGGCTGAGAAGAGCAAAGGTCAGCAGCGCAGAAATGCTGATAGCCGCTGTAAGGCAAACGTACTTGGCCAGCAGCAACAGGCAGGCGGCGGTGATGCCGAAGGACCCTATCCTGGTGTCAGCCATGATCTCCAGCCGCTGGCTCCTGGTCTTGCCTGCAACCAGGGCGTCGCAGGTATCCATCAAACCGTCGATATGATGTGCCCCCGTGAGGACGGCCAGGGCAATCACCAGCAGGATGCCCGTGACCGCGGTAGGTAAAAAGGCCCTGAATAAGATGTAAAGCAGCGCGAGCAGCAGCCCGATCACCAGCCCCACCAGGGGGAAATATACCGTGGAACGTCCGGTCAAACTGATCTCTTCATCAGGGGTGGACTCAGCGGGCATGAACAGCACGGTCTTCATCTCGGCCGATGCGTATTCCGTGCGCTGCTCTGTGGTCGGGTTGGACAGGCGGGTACGGCCCCCGGATTCGGCGATTTTTGATTTCGGCGACGGAAGTATGGTCAGGAACCGCAGGACGGCCCAGAAGCTCATGATATGGCCTCCCCCGGGATATCGGACACGCCGGCTCCTTCGAAGGTAGCCATGTCCCGCATGAGGTTGATCGAACACTCCGCTAAAAATATGCCCAGCGCCGCCCCGGTGCCCTCGCCCAGGCGCAGGTCAAGCTCCAGCAGCGGCCTCAGTCCCAGGTGTTTCAGACAGGCGGTATGTCCCTTCTCCGCCGATAGGTGGGCCGCTATCAGGTAATTTTTAATCTGCGGGCAGATGCCCGCCGCTATAAGGGCCGCTGCGCCCGAGATAAAGCCGTCGATTACCACCGGTATGCGGTTGGCTGCCCCGGCTATCATGGCCCCGGCCAGGCCCCCTATCTCGAAGCCGCCCACTTTCTCCAGTACTCCCAGGGCATCGGCGGGATCGGGCCTGTTGACCGACAGGGCCTGCTCGATGATCTTGATCTTGTGCTCCAGCTGTTCATCCCCGATGCCTGTGCCGCGTCCCGTCACCTCCCGCACCGTTTTACCGGTCATAGCCGCCGTGATGGCGCTGGCTGACGTCGTGTTGCCGATGCCCATATCACCGGTACCGAGTATATCCAGGCCTGCTTTCAACTCGTTCTCAACTATCTCCCGGCCCGCCAGCAGACTATTTATTGCCTGGGCCCGGCTCATAGCCGGACCGGCGCTCATATCGCCGGTGCCGAAATCAATCATTTTACAAACTATGCCTTCGTACGACGGAAGGCCGCCTATCACTCCCATATCCACGATGATCACGCGTGCCCCGGCCATCCGCGCCAGGACGTTGATGGCGGCGCCCCCCGCGGCAAAGTTGAGAGCCATCTGGCTGGTGACCTCCTGCGGGTAGAGGCTGACGCCGCGGGCAGCTACTCCGTGATCGGCGGCCATGGTGATGATGACCTTGTCTTTCATACGCGGGATGACCTCACCGCGTATGCCGGCGATTTGCGACGCCAGGTCCTCCAGCGTGCCGAGGCTGCCGCGCGGCTTGGTCAGGCTGTTCAGCCTGCGAAAGGCAGCTTCCCGGAAGGCCTCGTCGGGAGGGCTAACCCGGCTGACCAGGTCCTGCAACTTCCGTACGGCGTCTATTTCAGCGCTCAATACTCAATCCCTCTGCGCTGGTGTATCCCTTCTGAAAAGGGGTGCTTGATCATGAGCATCTCGGTAACAAGGTCGGCGCGCCTGACTATTTCCTGCGGGGCCTTGCGCCCCGTAAGTATCAGCTCGACGTTGGCCGGTTTCATTTTTAACAGGTCCAGTATCTGGGGCAGGCTGACCAGGCCCCGCCAGTGGGCGATGAAAATCTCATCCAGCACCACGACATCGTATTTCCCTCCGCTGAGCGCGCTCACGGCGAAATCGTAGGCCTGCCGTGTTTCCCGCTGCAATTCCTCTTCGCTCTTCTTGAAAAGGTCGCCCTTGCCGAACTGGATGATCTCGAAGGGTTTGTACTTATCCGCGAAGATATGCTCTCCCCCCGGCTGGGTCTTGAGGAACTGGATGAAGATGACTTTTAAACCCTGCGCGGAAGCCCGCAGGGCCTGTCCCAGCGCGGCGGTGGTCTTGCCCTTGCCGTCGCCGGTATAAACCTGTACCAGCCCTTTAAAATCCTGTTCAGCCATATGACCCTCCGTAAGTAATATTGTACAACATGGACGTCAGCCCGCTTTCCCGGCCATCATTGAAATAGCCTTAACCAGCTTCTGACAGTCCCCCATCCGGCGCGGCGAAATACGCACGTAGGCCGGCAGGCCGAAGGACGAGCAGTCCCGCACCAGGAACCCTTTATCCAGCAGGCGGCTTTTAAAATCGGCGGCGTTTCCGACCTGCATGAGGAAGAAATGGGTATCCGTAGAGATTATTTTGTATCCCAGAGCGGCCAATCTGCGCGCCAGGTAGGCGCTGCATTTCTGTATCCTGGCATTGCTCTGCCGCATATATCCGTCAACCCCGACGGCTGCTATGCCCGCCTGCTGGGCAGGGGAGCTTACGTTCCACGGCGGCCGCACCTTTTCCAGGTTGCCTATGATGTCCCGGCAGGCCAGGCCATAACCCAGGCGCAGGCCGGCCAGAGCGAAGTCCTTGGTCATAGACCGGACGACTAAAACGTTAGGCTGGCCTATCAGTGCAGCGGCGCCGGTACTTTCCTGTGTGAACGCCAGGTAGGCTTCGTCAAGGATTACCAGTGTGTCCGGCGATGCCTTCACCAGCCTGTGCACGTCCTCCCCGGAGAGCAGTTGTCCCGTGGGATTATTGGGATTGCACAGGAAGACGGCCTTCGGGTTGTGTCCTCGAATGAATTCAGCAAACCCGCCCGCGTCCAGTTGGAAGTCACGGTCCTCGAGCAGGTGATATTTAATGATCTCGGCCCCGGCAATACGGCCGGACAGTTCGTATTCTCCGTAAGTCGGCGATGGGACGACAACCCTGTCACCCGCCGCCAGGTAGGCCAGGGCGGCCAGCCTTATGATCTCTGTCGAGCCGTTGCCTGCTACGATGTTTTCAGGAGCCACGTCCAGGTTTTTCGAGAGGGCTTCAACCAGTTCGCTTGAATGGGTATCCGGGTAGGACTCGATATCCGCGTTACGCAGGGCGAGGCGGACCCCGGGAGGCGGTCCGTAGGGATTGCAGCAGGTGCTGAAGTCCATAACCCCGCCGGCGCCTTTCAGCCCGGCATGGCCCGCTCCGCCGTGTTCAACGGGGCATAGGCTTTTGATATGGGAATTAGCGTGCAAGGCCAATAAACACCTCTATAGCGGCGACAATGATCGCCCATATACCCGCTGATGTCAGCATCACGGTCTGCGATTGCGTGACTGCGCCGATGCAAAGTCTGGCGTTGCCGCCGGTCAGTGTATACTCGCCGCTTTTTTTCAGTTCGATGCCCAGCGAGCCGGCCATGGAGCACATGGTCCAACCCGCGTTGGGGCTTGGTGTCCTTGCATGCTGCGCCAGCATGGTACGCCAGCTCCCGCCGGCATCAGCGCGGCAAAGGGCCGACGCGGCTACGATCAGCAGCGCGCTCAGCCTGGATGGGATGAAGTTGAGCAAGTCGTCCAGACGTGCGGTGAATTTCCCCGTATATTCCCAGCGGCCCCGGTACCCGATCATGCCGTCGAAGGTATTTACAACGCGGTATATGATGGCCCCCGGCAAACCCAGGACGGCGAAATAGAAAAGCGGCGCGATGAAGCTGTCGCAAAGGTTCTCTGCGCAGGACTCGACAGCCGCCGAAATGAGCTGCTCGTTTGTTAAATCTGAGGTGTCGCGGCTGACCAGCGCCCGTGCCTTCAACCTGGCTTCCGCCGGGTCGCTGAGGGGCAGGCACAGCTTTACGTCTTCCACCGCCTGCCAGAGCCCTCTCAGTGCGAATGTATTTTTCAGCAGGTATGCAGACAGCACTATATAGATTATCTGGTTGAGACCGAGCAGGTATTCGAGGCCGAGGTAGAGCGGGACGGTTACTATGGCGCAGGTAAAAATGACCATGGCTGCGCCGTAAATGAATTGCCTTCGCGGACCTGATAACGGCTCGAATTTAAGCTGTAGGGAGATGAGGTTGCCCAGCCAGGCCACGGGATGCCAGGAGTTGGGAGCCTCGCCCATCAGCGCATCCAGCAGCAGCGCTCCGCACAGTATATACAGCCCCGAAAGTTCCACTATGCGCGCTCCACTTTTTTTACCGATGTGACCAGCGCTGTGGGCAATCCGTTGACGGGGTGCGAAAAGATGGTCACGTCGAGGCCGAAAGCCTCTCTGAGGGTGGGTGAGTCTATGACTTCCTGCGGCCTGCCCTCTTTATATATGGCGCCGTCCTTGAGCACAATAATCCTGTCGCCGTATTGCGAGGCCAGGTTGATATCGTGAAGCGCTGCCACAATAGTCAGCCCCTTTTCCAGGCAGAGCTTTTTAAGGAAATCCAATATACCGGCCTGGTAATTTATATCCAGGTTGGCCGTGGGCTCGTCCAGCAGCAGAATGCCTGCCTCCTGTGCCAGCGAGCGGGCGATGAGCACACGTTGACGCTCGCCGCCGGACAGCTGGTTGACGCGCCGCCCGGCCAGCCGGCCGGTCTCCGTAGCCTCCATGGCGTTTGCTGCGGCCAGGATGTCGCTGCTGCCCTCGTAGCGGAGCAGTCCCAGGTGAGGAGTGCGTCCCATCAGCACGATCTCCATGGCCGTGAAAAGCTCGGGCAGGAAGGCGCCCTGCGGCATCAGGGCTATGTTGAGGGCGATATGTGTGCGGCTGCAGCTGCCCAGGGACCGGCCGTCCAGCAGTACAGCGCCGCTGTATGGCCGCAGCAGTCTGCACATCCCTTTCAAAAGAGTGCTCTTGCCGGACCCGTTGGGGCCTATCACCGTTAGAAATTCACCGGGTCGCGTATTCAGAGTGATGTCGTGAAGCACAGCCCGCTCGCCGTATCTGAAACATGCTTTCTCAAGAGATATGACAGCCATCAGAACACCGCCTTTTTCTTCTGATTGAGCAGGTAAAGGAAAAAGGGAGCGCCTATGATGGCGGTGATGATACCTACCGGTATCTCGGCGGGCGCCATGATGGTCCGGGCGGCTGTGTCAGCCAGTATCAGGAAGGCTGCCCCGCCCAGCAGGGACAGTGGCAGCAGCAGGCGGTAGTCCGGTCCGCAGATCATCCTCACGGCGTGGGGTATGATGATACCTACAAAACCGATGGCGCCGCAGAAGCACACGGCCGCGGCCGTAGCCAGTGTGGCCGCTATTAATATAATTATCTTGGTACGCTCGACATTTATGCCCAGTTGTTCGGCCTGATCTTCATCCAGTTGCATCACATTGAGCGGGCGCGCCGCGAGCAGCAGCACTATCGCGCCTGCCAGTATATAGGGTGTCATCACAGCCACACGCCACCAGTCCGCCAGAGCGAAAGTGCCCAGCAGCCAGAACACGATACCATGTACCTTGTCGTTCGAGATAATGAGGAGGTAGGAAGTGATCGATGCTAAAAATGCCCCGATAGCTACGCCGCCTAATATGAGTGTAGTGACGGGCAGCGTGCGGCCGGTCCTGGCGATGGAGTAGACCGCTGCCACGCTGAATATGGCGCCCAGGAAGGCCAGTACCGGTATCAGGGCGGCCGGCACGGCAGCCGGAAGCAGGAATCCGGCGACTGCTCCCAGGGCTGCACCCTGAGAAACGCCGGTAAGATAGGGATCGGCCAATGGATTGCGGAACATGCCCTGGTAGGCCGCGCCGGCCACCGCCAGCGCAGCGCCTGTGAGGCCGGCCATCAAAATGCGCGGCAGGCGGATATCCCAGATAATCGTATTTAACACGGAGGGGTCGGCTCCTGTATTAGCCGGGTCAAACAGCCTGGCCTGTAAAACAGCCAGGATATCCTGCAGGGGAATGGCAGTGCTTCCGGTCGTGACTGCCCATAAAGCCACGGCAGCAAGCACCATGATGGCCAGGATTATGGCCAGCCGGCCGCGGCGCACCCTGGTACGATGCAGGTCAAGTTCGCTTTTAAGTGCAGTTTCCATCGTTAGATTGATTTTCAGCAGTTGCTCATTGCTCAGGTTTATTGAAAAGATCGGGGTGCAGGAACGATGCAGTTTGTTCCAGGGCCGATACACAGCGCGGGCTGTGCCGGTATATCAGGTCACCGTTGATCTTATATACCCGGCCGTTTTTAACGGCGGACGTGTTGCTCATACGTGGGTCGGTCGTAACGAATTTCCACAATGGATCGCCTGAGTTATCCATGCTGGTCGGCACGATGATGACCTGTGGATCCGCGCTGATTATAGATTCAAAGCTCATGGAGCTGTGGCCGTTGATGGCCGAGGCGACATTAGTACCTCCTGCCACGCGGATGATGTCATCGATCAGTGTGGAGTTGCCGGCCACCATCATGGGATCGTTCCAGATCATCAGTAATGTACGAGGGCGTTGACCGGGTGTCAGGCCGGCGGTTACCGCCGATACCGCGTCAATGCGTTTCTGCAATAACGCGGTGAGTGTCGCGGCAGCTTTGTCGGCGCCGGCAAGGCTGCCGGTCAGCGTGATGTCGCGTATTACGCCTTCCACCGTTTTGGGATAGATTGAAACCACGCGGAAGCCCATTTTCTGCAGCTGCGGCGCTACGCTCTTATTGTGTATCTCGGAGGCGAGCACCAGGTCGGGCCTGAGCGCCACCGTCTTCTCGATGTCTACCGTGCTGAATCCTCCCACCCGGGCCTTGTTTTTAGCTGCCGGCGGATAGTTACAGTATTCCGTCACGCCCACCAGCCTGTCTTCCAGCCCCAGCGCGTAGACTATCTCGGTGTTGGCCGGCGCCAGGGATATTATGCGCTCAGCGGGAGGCGCCGGTGCTATGGTACTGCCCGAGTCGTCGATCAGGTCCGCCGGTGCGGCGGGAACGGAGCATGCGCAAACGCAGAACAGAGCGGTCAGCACCAGGTAGCCGAAGGATTTGCCCCAGGTATTTTTCATTTCTCACCCCTGCAATTAATAAAAAACCCCTGCTCCGGGAGCAGGGGGATCGTTAATAAATAACAAATCCCGCCTCCTTACTCCGCGGAGGCAGCTTTTCAGCAGGGTGGCGTTCTGACTTTCACAGTAGGCGGGACTGTACCGGTATTGCGCCGGTTTGCACTCCTTTTAAGCCTGCGGTCACCCGCGGGCGCCCTGCTTCAAATATTCAATTGGCCTAAAGCATATAGTTTTGGCCGCCCGATGTCAAAATATTCCCGTACGGCATATTCGTTGCTATTGCGGGAACCTTAACGCTATAATCTATCGCGAGGTCAGATATATGGCGTTAAAAAAGATACCGTCCTGGGTCATCGTCCTGTTATTGCTCATAGTAATCGTGTCTCTGGCGCTTTGGCTGAGGGTCGTGCTCCCGTACAACCAGGTGTTTGTCGGGGACTGGGTAAAGATGACGGGTGTGGACGCGTATTATTACATGCGGCTGGTCGATAATCTGATGAAGCACTTCCCGCATGTAACACAGTTCGATCCGTATTTGCAGTTTCCGGGTGGTTGGAATACAGGCGGGTCCCCCGATTTCTTCGCCTATTTCATGGGGGGTATTATCTGGCTGGTCAGCCTGGGACAGGCTAACCAGCATACTGTGGATGTAATATCGGTATATATACCTCCTTTGCTGGCGGTACTGACCATACTGGCCGTATTTGTTATCGGGGTACTGCTGGGCAGCAAGTGGCTGGGGTTGATGTCTGCAGGGTTGCTGGCCATCATCCCGGGGGAGTTTCTCAACAGGTCGCTCCTCGGCTATACCGACCATCACATCGCCGAGGTATTGTTCTCCACCTGCATCATGCTTTTTGTGTTCCTGGCGATAAGGGCTGGACGGGGAAGGCGGTTTGAGGATTCGATCAAGGGTGGCTGGCAGGGTATAGGGAAACCTGTCCTGTTCGGCATACTGGCCGGGTTATTTATGGGCGTTTATATGCTGACCTGGGCCGGTGCGCTGATGTTCGCCCTGATCATATTTATATTTATCGTGGTTCAGGCCGTTATCGACCATCTGAATGACCGTCCGTCCGATTATCTGGGTATTCTGGGCTTTTGCATGTTCGGGACGGCCCTGGCACTGTACCTGCCGTGGGCGCGCGGTACGATGACTATACTGGCCCTTGTTGCCGGTCTACTAGTTTCCGTGCTTCTGCCTTTTCTCTCAAGGTTGATGAACGGCAGGCGACTGAAGACGTTTTACTATCCTGTTGCGATCGTGGGGCTGGCTGTACTGGGCACATTTCTGGTGGCGCTGATAAGCCCGTCGCTATTACAGGATATGCTGGGCAGCCTGGCCAGCATTTTTGTCTGGCCGTTCGGGACAACCGTGATGGAGATGCAGCCCCTGCTTATACAGCAGGGCGATTTCACCTTTGCCGTAGCCCTCGGCAACTATATGCTGGCCTTTTTCGTCAGCCTTGTGTGCATAGGCGTGTTGTTTTACCAGGTGATAAAACAGGGGCAGCCGGATAAGGCGCTGCTCTTGATCTGGAGCATAATAATACTCTTGTCGGCGCTGTCCATGAGGCGCTATGCCTATTATTTTGCGGTGAACGTGGCATTGCTTACGGGCTATCTCTGCTGGATCCCGCTTAACGCCCTGATCAAGAAAAGAGAAGCCTCATCCGCGGCGGTGGCAGCTGTTAAAGCTTCTTCCAGAGGGAAAAAGGCCTCGGCAAAGCGGGCCCGGCAGGCGAAGCCTGCAAAGCAGGGCAACTACGCCATTGTAATACTGCTGGCCGCCATTCTGCTGCTGGTTTATTACCCTAACATCGGGCCGATGCCCGACGGCCAGAAGCCTGCTATCGACCTCGCCACGCGGCCGTTATTCGCTCCCTCAAATGCCTGGTGTGAAGCTGTGGACTGGCTGCGGACAAGTACCCCCGAGCCTTTCGGCAAGTCGGATGCTTACTATGGATTATATAAGCCCGTCAAAGCGCAGGGAGGCTTTGAATACCCCGCCGGCGCCTACGGGACCCTGGCGTGGTGGGATTACGGCTACTGGATAGCCCGCATCGGCCAGCGTCCTCCTTTGACGAATCCCGGGACCGGCGACATCGGGGCCGCATACTTTTTTACCGCCCAGGATGGGCCTTCGGCTGCGCGGTCAATAAACAATTTTGGTACACGTTACGTTGTCGTTGACAACGAGATAGCCGCCTATGAAGGCAAATTCTATGCGCTGGCAGCGCTGAGCGGTTCAAGCTACACCAGGTATTACGACTTATTCATAAAGAAACAGAATAATCAGTATGTATCGTCCATGCTTTTCTACCCGGAATATTACCGCACTACAGTTGCACGGCTGTATAACTTCGACGGCAAGGCCGTGGCACCGGACAGCGTAAGTGTTATCGAGTTCAGGATGGTCACAGGGCAGGACGGCGCCAGGTATAAGGAGATAATCGATGAGAAGGAATTCGGCTCCCTGGAAGCCGCTCAAAAGTTCATCAGCGAGAACAAAAACAAGAATTATATTATAGCGGGGAAAGATGTCAACGTAAGTCCTGTGCCGCTGGACGAGCTAAAGGACTTCAGCCTCGTGTACAGCTCGAACAGGAAGGTGTCCACAGGTTCAAAAACTCAGCCCAATATCAAGATATTTGAGTATAAGAGAGATGCAGTTCCGCTTACGGGCGATTGGAACGGTGATAAAAAGGCGGAGCTCGGCCTCTGGCAGTCCGATGGCTATTTCAAGCTGGATAAAAATGGCGATGGAAGTCCGGTGAAAGTCGGTCCGTTCGGATATTCGACCGATGTCCCGCTTGTGGGAGACTGGAATGGGGATGGCAGGGATGAGATCGGAGTTTACCGTCCATCCGATTTGTGTTTTTACCTGGATTACAACGGAAACGGCGCCTGGGATGGGGAAAACGGGGATAAAAAGTTAGGGCCCTTCGGCTTCGCTTTTACTGACATCCCGGTAGCGGGTGACTGGAATGGGGACGGCACATGCGAAATCGGGGTATGGCATCATGCGCAGGGTGAAACGGACTGCTATTTTTATCTCGATGTCAACGGAGACGGGAAATGGGATCCCGCAAACAAAGACGTTAAAATCGGCAAGCTGGGAAAGGCAGGTGACGTGCCGATTGCCGGCGATTGGAACGGGGACAGCCGGGATGAAGTGGGTGTCTGGGAACCGTCGAGCCGGTATTTCTACCTTGAGAAAGATGGGAAAGGCGTTTCGGACGCTGCCGGGGAAAATCTAAAGCTCGGGCCGTACGGTGAGAGCTACGATACGCCTGTAAGGGGCAACTGGGACGGCGGCAATAAGGACCTGGTAGGTATGTGGGACCCGTATACGAGGCTTTTCCATTTGAATATAGGCGGGGATGGAAAATGGGAAGATAACCGGAGCAATGTCCTGGCGAATTCATTGAGTGGTCAATAGTCCCGGTGAAGCGGGAGGATGGATTAATATCCGGTGGGTTTTCTGTCATATGAGCAATCGACCGATAACGGATCCTCAAAAATTTGCCGGCGATATCTTTTGGGTCGCCGCTTCAAATTTTGCCGTGCCCCTGGTTGGATTAATTACGCTCCCCGCCATGACGAAGAACTACGCAGATGAAGTATATGCCGTGTGGATGCAGTCTATTTTGGCGGTCGGGCTCCTGGCATTTATCGTAAGTTTATACCTGGGATACTCTGTAGTAAGGTTCCTGGCTGCTGAGGATGATAAAGCAGTGCGGAGGCGCGCACTGGGAGCAATATTGTGGCCCACTCTTGCAGTCTCATCCCTGTCCATCGTTATTTCGATATTGCTCCGGCAGTGTTTCTCTCAAATTCTGTTCGGCAATTCTGATTATGCTTACCTCGTCCCGTTAGTTTTTATCTGGTCCGCGGCTGAGGCCGTATTTTCAATTTTAGTCGCCTATTTGCTGGCAAGGCGCAGGATCAAGGCCATGTCCATTATCCAGATAGGCCTGGCAGTGTATAGAATGGCTGTTATAGTCATACTGGCAACATTGGGATACGGGCTGGCGTGGATTATCGGATTTGTCATAGCTGGCATAATACTTGCCGTCATAGTCATTTTTTGGATGATCGTGAAGGAGGTAGGCTGTCCTCTGCCTGCCATAAAAGGATTAAATGGCTATCTGGCCCTCAGCATTCCGTTGATACCAAGCGGGATCTTTTTCTGGGTTATCAGTGCCAGCGACCGTTTTTTTATCACAAATATCCTCAGCTTGAGCCAGACCGCCATTTACGCCGCGTCTTTTGCCATAGGTAGTTTGATATTCTTTTTTTATTATCCCATCCAGTTGGTGCTGTTACCTGTTTTATCCAGGCTGTGGGAGCAAAAGGAGTCTGCAAAGGTCAGGAACTACCTGGAATATTCGAACAAGTTATTTGTGACAGTGGCCATCCCGTCAGCCGCGGGTCTCTTCGTTCTTTCACAGCCGATACTGGCAATTCTCACCACACCTGACTATTTAGCCGGGGGCGGCCTGGTTCTGTTGATCGCCCTGGCAACCATACTGAACGGTTTATATCAAATTAACTGTTCAGTAATCTTTCTGGTCAAGCAGACCAGATGGCTGATGCCTATTATAGCTACAGCCGCAATTGCCAATGTCGGTCTTAACCTGGCTTTGATTCCACTTCTCGGCGTAACGGGAGCCGCAATTGCCGCCGTTATAGCTTATTTGATTCTGTCGGTCACCATAACGGTTTGGGCGAGAAAGGTAACCGGCTTCACCGTAAGTATTAAATTTATGGTCAAGGTTGTCGTGGGCGCGTTGTTGATGGCCGGGATAGTCAGTTTCATTCAAATAGGCGGTATATTGGGTATAATCGCTGTAGCTGCTGCCGGCGTGATCATATTCGCATTATGGATGTGGCTGACAAGGGCTTTTGTACCGGAGGATATCAAGCTCATCAGGGAGATTGCTGCCGGGTTAAGGCAGGGCACACTGCTGAGATGATTAAATGTGGAAGCGATAATGCTGTTTGAGAAATAAATGCCCAAGTTAGCCATTATTGATCAATACGTTAGCGCCGGTGGGGTGGAACGTTTCATCCACGGCCTTGTTGGGGGAATTCTGGAGCAGTCCGAATTCCAGGACTGGGACGTTACAATAATTTTGAATAGATTTAACACTGCCGGAAATGACGTAAGGTGGCCGGAACACCTGGCCGGTTCAAATTTACAACTACGTTATTTGTTCGACGGTAAATGGGGAAAATATATTAGAAGGATTGTCGAACCGGGAAGGATATGGGGTATACCGGGGACAGGGATTATCAGATCAGGTTTATTTTTATTGGTTGCCCGGTTGTGGATTGAATCGGAATGCCGGCGGCAGAGATATGATGTAATCTATTTTCCGGGCCCCTATCTAATCGGTTGCCCGAATATTCCCATGCCCCTAGTGACGACCATGCATGATTTCAACTGGAAGCACAAGGATCTGCATTCGGTATCTTTCCTGGGCAGCCAATTGTTGGAACTGCAAATACCCGGATGGCTTCGCAAATGCTTTCGGGCCGTTGTGTCCAGCGAATTTATTGCCGGCGAATTAAAACATTTTTATCCATCATTCGGCAGTAAGGTTCGAACGGTGCGGGTTGGGACACCTTCGGCGAATCTTATTCCCACAGATGGACAATTGCAGGCTTATAAGGTAAATGCGGAGCTGCCGCCCCAATTTCTTTTGACGGTTGGCTGGATCATGCCTCATAAAAACCAGAAGGTGCTGCTCGAGGCTTTGCATGAACTGAGAAATAGAGGTATTAAAATCCCTATTATTTTCACGGGACCTAACAGTGCGAACCTCCGACCCGGCGTTAAAGAACCGAATCCGAAATATATGGAAGAGACAATTCAATTGGCGGATCGCCTCGGTTTAAAGTACGGTCAGGATTATTTTGGCCTGGGCTATGTGAGTGACTTCGATCTGGATTGTCTCTACAGGTTGTCCAGGGCGCTAATAGCCCCTGCACTGTATGAGGCAGGCAGTTTTCCTATTCTCGAGGCCATACGGGCGCGCTGTCCGGTACTCTGTTCAAGAATTCCTCCTTACATGGAGCAG
This sequence comes from uncultured Dehalococcoidales bacterium, assembly GCA_964437795.1. Lineage (GTDB taxonomy): Bacteria > Chloroflexota > Dehalococcoidia > GIF9 > UBA5629 > CAIMUM01. The sequence continues at coordinate 121,739 of CAYTIC010000008.1, forward strand.
GATAATCTGCTGGGCAACAATTTTTGGGTATTTAATCCAAATGATGCCTCTTCAATTGCTGAAAATATTGCGCAGGTATTGTCCAACCCTGAGCTTGCCGGTGACAGGGCAGCGAAGGCCGCGGAAATGCTCCGGGAGAACTATAATTGGTCCAGAGCCGCTGCCGGATACTTAGACATATTCCGAAGCGCACTCGAGAAATAATAGTGATTTATAGAAGTCAGGGATAAATTAATGGTTGAACATCCATTGAACATTGTCGTAGCAGCGGAGACCATCCCGGCGCTAAACTGCGGCCTGGGATATTTCCTGTTTAACGGAATCACAAAATTGGCTGCTGCAAAACCGTCCTGGCAATTCACAGTGGTTGCCCCATCGAGTTTTAAGGAACTATCCGATATCCATCAGCCCAATATTAAAATTTTATATTGGGACCTTGGTTTTCTCAGGAGAACAGTCATATCGGTTCTAAAGACTCTAATGCCGTCGACCAGGCCCGATATAACAGAACAATTCAGCTTTGCGGTGAGCCTTTTATCCCGTCGCATGCCGTTCCGCCGGATGCGGGCCAGTATGGGTGATCTCAAGTCCATTTACGGATCATTCAAAAATGTGGACCTGGTATGGATGCCGCACTATTCGATCATTCAGCCGGACCAGTTCGCGGCGTCAGAAAACCTGAGCACCGTAGCATGTCCAATACTGCTGACAATGCATGATATTCACCCTGTATTTTTCCCGGATAGTTGGAGCCGGGAGAGTATGCATAGTTTCTGGAACTCATTTGTACCCTTCGCGCGTAACTGTAAAAGAATAATGACTCACTCCGAGTTCCAGAAGGAAATGATGGTTAAACATCTCGGGATTAATCCTGAAGTAATTAAAGTTGTATCGATCCCATCGCTGATCGATTTTGAAATAGTAAATGGGAAATCCAGCAGTAGTGAGATAAAGGAGGTTTTGGAACGGTTCGGCATTACTGCTCCTTTCGTCTTTTATCCCGGGGCGGGCGGGCACATACACAAGAACCACATGCGTTTGTTTATGGCATGGGCTGAGCTGTATAAAACATTGGGTAGCACCTGCCCGACACTTGTTTGTACAACAAAGGGCCATCTCTGGCCGGCTCTCAAGGAACAGATAAATGCGCTGGGAATATCGGATAAAGTGATATTCACAGATACGGTAGACACGGATACGCTGATTAAACTATACGCCGGCTGTGCCTTTGTAATCGTGCCGACCCTCTTCGAAGGAGGTGGCAGCGGCCCCGTGGTGGAGGCGTTGCTGGCCGGGAAGCCCGTTGCCTGTTCGAATATTGCGCCTATCCTGGAGCAACTGCGTGCTTTAAACCTGGATTTAGCCGAGCGTTACCTTGAGTTCTTCGATCCTTTGTCAGTGGATTCAATCGTTCGCACAACGTTGTCGGTGATTAACAGGCTGCCTGAGCTTGAAAGCAGGGAGCCTGTAGATGGCAGGCGGGTGTTGATCAGGATGGAATCATTGTGGGGCGAATGGACATCTGCGTATACGGAGCAAATGATGGAGCTTACTGCGAAAGAATCTGAAAGGCGGTTATAAATAGTATGAGCGGATCACATCAAGGTATATCGGTAAAATCCCGTAATATCCTGATACTGGGCGCCGGCGGCATGGCACGGGAAGTCGGCTGGCTGATCAACGATATAAACAGGGCAGGCCGGGAATCGTGGAATCTTGTCGGGTATATGGAGCATGGGGGCGCGCGGAAAGGATTATTAATGAATGGGATACCCATCGTCGGACCTGATGAAATTCGTCAGTATCTTCCTGATCTATATGCGGTTATTGCTATTGGTGATCCTAAAATTAAAGAACGGGTTGTCACGGAGGCGGAGGTATTGGGCTGCAAATTTGCCACGCTGATACATCCAAGCGTGAGATATGATCCGTCGACTGTTGTGATTGCTCCAGGGTCTATAATTTGTGTTGGCAGCATTATTACAGTAAACGTAACTATAGGTATGCATGTTATTGTTAATAACGATTGCACTGTAGCTCATGATTGTATAATAGAAGACTATGTTACCCTTTCCCCCGGTTGTCATGTTTCGGGACATAATATCTTGCGCCGGAGTTCATTTTTGGGGACGGGATCCGTAACAGCGGAAAAATGCGAAATAGGCGATCATGCAATTATCGGCGCGGGGGCAGTGGTGGTGTGTAATATACCCGGCAATGTCACCGCGGTAGGGGTGCCTGCAAAACCTGTAAATAATAAATAGCAACTGATTGTTTCATGTAATATTATTGCGAAAAGTGCTAAGGTGGGCCTTCATTGGGAGGCGTGAAATGATTGTCTCAACAGGGTATTAGATATGCGAAAAAAGATTTCAGTGGCAAGTCCGTCATTTGCCGGAAATGAAAAAAAATATGTGAAGGACTGTATGGATACCGGCTGGATATCCTCCGCCGGCAAATATGTGGGGGAATTCGAGACAAAGTTCGCTGATTTTTGTAACGTTAAAAATGCATTGACCTGCTCAAATGGCACAGTTGCGCTGCATCTTGCGCTCAGGGCATACGATATTGGCCCTGCTGATGAAGTTATTGTTCCGACGTTAACATATGTTGCCACGGCAAACGCTGTGACATATTGCGGGGCCGTTCCCGTGTTCGTGGATATCGATCCGGACACCTGGAACATCGATGCGGGGAAAATCGAGGAAAAAATCACCCCGAAGACCAAAGGTATAATTGTTGTTCATATTTATGGACATCCGGTGGATATGGACCCGATATTAAAAATAGCGGAAAAACATAATCTTTTTGTTATTGAGGACGCAGCAGAGGCACATGGAGCTCTCTACAAAAATCGAGTCGCCGGCGGTATTGGGGATATCGGGACCTTCAGCTTTTTCGGCAACAAGCTGATCACAACAGGCGAGGGCGGGATGATAACAACCGATAATGACGAATTGGCTGCCAAGATGCGGTTGTTGAAAGGGCAGGGCGTTGATCCCGATCGTAGATACTGGTTTCCCGTAGTCGGCTATAACTACAGGATGACAAACATACAGGCAGCTATCGGATTGGCCCAATTAGAGAAAATAGAGTGGCACATTAAGAGGAGAAGGCAGGTCGCCGATTTATACTACAAGCATTTGGGCGGCCTTGCCGATTTTATAATTCTGCCAGTGGAAAAAGAATGGGCCAGGAATTCATTCTGGATGTTCACCATAATCCTGAAAGATACCGTTAAGATGTCCCGGGACGGGTTCATGGATGAGCTGCAAAAGCTCGGGATTGAAACGAGGCCTGTTTTCCATCCCATGCATGTCTTGCCGCCGTACAGGGAGCTTCAGAAAGGTGACCATTTCCCTGTTGCGGATAAGGTTAGCAGCCGGGGTTTAAATATACCCACTCACGCCAACCTCAGTGCAGCGGATATTGAATATGTGTGTGACGCTGTCAGGAAGCTTCTGTCCGGCAGTTAAGCAGGAGAACAAGAGAAGTAGTAATAGTCACCATGCATATTGTAGTGGATGCCCTTCCCGTTAACGCCAGGCCGTGGACCGGCATATCTCTCTACATTCTCAATTTGCTGAAGTCCCTGGCCGAATTTGATAAAAAAAATGAATACACTGTTTATTGCATGAGATATAACCTCCGTGATTTTGGTATTGAAAATGATAACTTCCAATATAAGAAAGTGCCGGAACTCTTCAGGTTCTGGCGTTACAGGGTTTCCTGGCTGGCCTGGTATTACACATGTTTCCCTTTTCAGTTGCTGAGGGTTAAGCCTGCTGTATTACTCTCGCCCTTTCCGGTTTTACCCTGGCATTGCCCGTATCCCAAAATCATAGTGGTCTACGACCTTGTTCCCCTGATATTCAAACAGTTTTATCCTGCCCCTGTGCGGTTGGTTTTTAATAGCCAGATCGCTAATGCAGTGAAAAAGGCCGATAAAATAATCGCCATTTCGAACTCGACCAAAGCGGACCTGGTCAGGCTGCTTAAAGTCGACCCGCATAAAATCCTTGTTATTTATCCGGGGTATGACAACCGGGCCTTTAAGCCTGTAGAAGAGCAAGCAAAAATAGTTGAAATAAAGAGTAAATATGGAATTGACGGGAATTATATTCTGTATACCGGGACACTGGAGCCCAGGAAAAATGTTGCAAGGCTGGTGGAAGCCTTCGGACGATTGGTAAAAGCGGGCAGAATAGGCCATAAGCTGGTCATCGCCGGCAAGAAGGGCTGGCTATACGACGACATATTTGAAACTGTAAATAGACTGGGCTTGGATAAGGATATAATCTTTACCGGCTATGCTCCGTATGAGGACTTACCTCTTTTATTGAACGGCGCGGACGTATTTATATACCCTTCCCTGTATGAAGGATTCGGGCTGCCGCCTCTGGAGGCTATGGCCTGCGGCATACCTGTGATAACTTCCAATGTGTCTTCACTGCCGGAGGTCGTCGCTGACGCCGGTATGCTGGTTGATCCAAACAGCGTTGATTCAATTGCAGAGGTCCTGTATCAAGTCGTTTCCGATAAAAAACTTCGTGAGCAGATGCGTCAGAAGGGCCTGGCAAGGGCCGGGTTGTTTTCATGGGAGAAAGTTGCCGTGGAAACGATTAAGCTCCTCGAAGAGGTTTACCTGCTCCACCGGGTAAAGAGATAGATATCCGCTGCGTCCCTGTGTAATCCCCGGTTATTACGTGATCACTTTAACCGGGCGTACACGGTGGGGCTGCTACTTCCGGAGCAGGACCTTTGCCCCGCCGTTAACATATATGGCGGCGCTGTCATCTAAAAGGCCTTTCAACAGCGGATCATGCTCAATTGTAACGATGCGCCTCAGGCCGGGGCCCAGGTTGTAGGTCAGTTCACCGCTATTGAGGTTCCAGCTTGTTAAATAAACGTACTGAATTTCCCCGGGATCAAGCTTATTGAGCGATTTTGTCTGTCCGTTAAACCCGATTAACCTGAGCAGCTTGCTTGCATGGTCGTCGGTTGAAACGGTTGTCTTTTTATCAGAGTTATTGAACAGCCATTGGGCAGCGGCGCCGTCTTTTATATTGAAGATCCCCGTGAAATCGATGCGGTAACTGCTGAGCGCAATGGAATATGGGGTATCTGCTTTGTCAGCTACCGACTGCCCGGTGATCTCATAGAGAAAACCGCTGGTCGCGAGGAAATAGGGTATCAGGATGAAAAGGCTGAAAAATATCCTGAAGCCGGGCAGGCAATCGCCCGGATTATTATTGGCATCGGGAACATGTTTAAATTTGTTCAGTATGAATTTAAACGCCGCCCAGACGGTTTCCCCGCCGAGCACACAAAACGGGGCGAGCGTTATCAGGGCAATATGGTACCAGCGGGTGGCATTGAGCCTTTCGGCAAAACCCGGGATGAAAATGCATGCCAGCAGCAGAAGGACGCTGGTGACGCTGAGCGCTACATACTCTCGTTTAATATTCAAGCCGCGGGGCGCAATCAGCAGTCTCAAACACCCCAGGGCGATAAATATTTGAGTTATATACTGCAATACCCTGAATATCTTGCCCTGTAGCGAAACTGACAGGAAATCCAGCCCCACCGCAGCTTTAAGCAGCTCGTCTCGCTGGCCGAAATTGAACAGCGATAATATCGAATGCGATGAAAGTGCGCCGCCTACCTGTTCTCCCAGCTGATGAGTGTATGTATTCCATGAAACTGAGAGCAGTTCCAGGTTGACTCCGGACGATATGCAGCTATACCAGATTAATTCGAATATGATGAAAATCAGTATTGGTATCAGCAACACATAAAAAGGCAGGTCATCCCCCGATTTTCCCTGTAACTGACCGGGCAATCCGCCTGTGCGCCGGGTCAATGCCGTCCACAGCCTGATAAAAAGAGGGGCCCGCAGTATATAGTAAAAGGCCAGGAGGGCGACCATGAAAATCATGCTGATGATCCCAAATGAGTAATGGGACACGGAGATGGAGATGGTGAAAATAACGGCCATTATGAGTTTGGGCAGGCGCTTTATTCTGTGGTCTACCAGTAAAAGTATGAAGAGCACAAAAAACAGCTCGGCCACCTGCTGCCGGCACAGGCTGATCATCTCAAGTGAAAAGGTCGGGACAGCCATGAACAGGAAGCAGGCAAATAGTGCCCTGTACGGTCCGAACTGTATCCTGAATATGCGGAACAAAGCCAGCGGGACGAGGGAGAAAATGATGGGATAGATTGCCTTGAACACCCACAGGCTGCCCGCATTTAGCGACAGGGCATAGATCGGGCCGAGTATGGTTATACTCAGGCAGGAGTTCACATGGTCTGGAATGGCATAGTCCCAGATGCCGTGTTGAAATACCTGTTGAAATACCTGGTATTCCGTGTAAATGTCCGTGCCGACCAGGTATGGCGACATCAGGGTTGTTTGAAATAGCAGGCACAGGCTGATGACGAATATGGCCGGAGGGAAAAACGACGGCAGGATGAATTTGCCGAAGGCAGCAATGGCGATGATAAAGCAGATCAAAACGATGCATAGCAAAAGGATAATATTGTTGCCGCTGATATTGCTGACCGTTACGCCCAGTATTAAAAATGACAGCAGGAAAAGAAGGAACAGCAGGGGAGCGATATTAATAACCGGTTTCCTGTCGACATGCGGGGGAATATAGGCGCGGTCCCTTATATAAGCCGCGATCATCAACGCTATGTTGCCGATACACAGCGCAGCCGTAACAGGCACGGTCTGCAGCGGCCGGCTGATGTTGAACAGCGGCAGGGTAAAATTGACGATGATGCCGCACAGCATCGTAAAAGCGAGGCTCAGCCCGGCGGAGTATACGAGACTCTCGATGGTGTTTATATTGTGGATACGCAGTATGCGGAGCATCAGCATGCCCGGAATGAATGTCAGGAAAATGAAGGCAACCAGCGGCCTGAGCAGGATGACGTCTATACCCAGCATGCCCGCCGTTACCAGTAGAGCGTTGAGAAGCATAACAGCCAGGGCAAATAAAATGGAGGTTTTAAGCTTCCAGTCGTGGGGGCGCAGGATATATGCGGTCATATAAGTGTTTTATCAACCTCGCGCAGGCGCGTTAATCCGGGGTAACCGGCATGAGCCTGTGATAGACCTCTTCATAGCCTGAAATACAGTCGGACCAGGTGAACATCTTCTTCCCGCTGCGCACAACCTGTTTATTATAGACTTTCTCGACTGCGCCTGCTATGGCCTGGGCGTTTTTCGGCTCGATAAGTATATACGCGCCGGAGACTACCTCGGGCAGGGACGCGACATTGGAAGCGACGACCGGTTTTTCCATGGCGCATGCTTCGGCGGCGCTGAAGCCGAAGCCTTCCGATAGAGAAGGCACGACCACACAGTCCGCAGCGGCGATATAGCCGGGCAACTCGTGCCGCGGCACCGGGTCCAGCAGGATAACGCTGTTCATGACTCCCAGGGTCTTTAACATCCCGGTTATTTTCAGGTAACCGCCGGCCGGCTCCCGTGCCAGTATCAGGAGAAGTTTGGAACGGGCCATTGATTTATTGATATACGGTATGGCCTGCACCAGGTATTCCGTCCCCTTGGAAATGCCCGGCCGGCCGAAGAACATGTAGATAAACTCATCTTCGATATTGAGTTTGCGCCGGATCGCCTTCCCATCCGAGCCGAGCGGATCGAAAAGGGTGTAGTCGATGCCCGGGTGGATGACGGACAGCCGGCTGCTGTCCTTGACGTAGCGCTTGAGGCATTCTGCAGTGTACCCGGATATGGCGCTGAAGTGATCGAAATGCAAAGAGATAATGACATCCTCCAACCACCGGTGCAGGGTGGAGGATAATGGGTTCATGCCGGCCATCTCCTTCCAGCCGCGGCCGATTATCTCAAGGATGGTAATAAGGCATTTTTTACCCCGTATGCGGGCGCTCAGCCAGGCGGGAAAGGCGCCGTTGTACGTGGTGGTGTGAACGATGTCCGCGGAAGCGGCCAGGCGTATTGCCGAAGGTATGGCGAGAAAAGTGAACCAGTAGCGGGACCCTTTGCGCGGCGTATTGATGCGTACTATCCGCACGCCGTTAACCGGCTCCGAGGGGCCGGTGCCGGGAATGCGGCTGGTCAACACGGTTACGTAATGTCCTTTAGCGGCAAGGCCTTCGCAGAGGTTTTTAAACAGCACCTCGGCCCCTCCGATAAAGGGGTAGTAGTTTTCCAGCACAAAAAGGATTTTCACTGCCTTCGTTTATCACCCCGATTAAGGAGCTCTTCTTCAGCCCTTATCTTGAGGACCGAGAAAGCAACGTTGAGGCCGTGTTTGATGGGGTGCTCGGTTGAGCCTGAGCCGTGATAAATGCAGCTGACCGGCGCCTCACTGATGATAAGCCCGTGTTTTCGGGCCTGGACCAGCGTCTCGATGCTGAAACCAAATCCCGCATAAGTTATATTTATACGGCTTAAGGCCTTCTTATTGTAGGCGCGGAACCCGCTCTGCGCATCGTCTATTTTAGATTTGTGCCCGACGTTATACAGCCAGGTGATAACGTCTATGCCGAATTTCCGGTACCTGCTGACCGTTGCTTCCCGCAGAAAGCGTGAACCTATTGTGATATCGGCCTTGCCTTCCATCAGGGGCTGGACCAGCACAGGTATTTCAGATGGATCGTGCTGGCCGTCGCCGTCGAGGGTTACCACGATATCCGCTCCGTACCTAAGGGCCGTTTCAAAGCCCGTGCGCGTCGCTGCTCCCGCTCCCCGGCGGCCTGGGTGGCTGATAACCTCGGCGCCGGCATTACGTGCCACGCGGGCGGTATCGTCCTTTGAGCCGTCATCGATAACTATGACAGTATCGACAAATTTAGCTGCGCTGCTCACTACGTCGCCGATAAAATTTGCTTCATCCAGGCAGGGTATGATCGCAATGATTTTCATTCGGGCTATTTGACCGTTACCGATTTGGCAAGGTTACGCGGCATATCCGGATTGTGGCCGCGCCTGGTGGCCATATGATAGGCCAGAAGCTGCAGCGGGACCACGGCCACGATGGGGTAAAGCAGGTCGTGCACCTTGGGGATCCTGATCCAGTGATCGTAGATCTCGTTGTTTACGTCCGAGACCGCGATTATTTTGGCGCCCCTGGCCTTGGCCTCGATGGCGTTGCCCAGCGTCTCGTGGTAAGTGTAGTCACCGGGACAGATCACCAGCACCGGAGTGCCCTCCTCGATGAGTGAAAGCGTGCCGTGTTTGAGTTCGCCGGCAGGCATACCCTCTGCGTGGATATAAGATATCTCCTTTAATTTCAACGCACCCTCGGAGGCTATGGCGAAATTGATGCCGCGGGCGATATAGTAGAAATCGTTCTTGTCGTGATAGTCCTTCGTGATGCTGGCTATCTCGTCATTGTTCCAATCGATGGCCTTGGCGACCTGGCGGCTGACCTTGCGTATGTTGTCGACTGCCATATCGAACGAATGCACCATGGAAAACGCGAGCAGATAGAAGACGGCCAGCTGGTTGAGGAACGACTTGGTGGCGGCCACGCCGATCTCGGGGCCGCAATTCAGGTACAGGACGTTATGGCTGAGCTCGCCCAGCAGTGACTGGGGACGGTTGATGATGGATACTATTCTGGCGCCTGCCTTACGCGCCAGCTCCACGCCTTCGATCACGTCGAGAGTCTCGCCGCTCTGAGATATGGCCAGCACCAGTGTGTTCTTGCCCACGGAGTCGGCGAAGTACTGGAACTCGGACGCCATGACCACTTCGCAGAACTTCTTGCCCACGCTGGAGAAGAGGTAGCGGCCCACCAGGGCGGCGTAACGTGAGGAACCGCAGGCTGTGACTATGATCTGGTCGGCCCGCAGAACATCCAGCGCCACTGAAGTAAAAACGTCCTTGTCCTGGCGAGCGGCAGCCATGAGTGTCTCAGGCTGCTCCATGATCTCCTTTAGCATGAAGTACTCATAGCCGCCTTTGTCGTTTTCGTTCCAGACGGCATCCGGCTTAGATGACTTCTTGCTGATCTCCCTGCCCGTGTGGTCGTAGAAAATGGTTTTGTCGGCTGTCAGGACCACTACCTCGCCCTCGCCCAGCATGTAAAGCTGGTCTATCTGTCCTGCCAGGGCCATCGAGTCGCTGGCTGCGAAGGCTTTGTTTTTGCCCAGCCCGACAACCAGCGGGCTGCCTTTGCGGGTGCCTACGATCTTCCCGGGCTCCCTGGTGCTGATGGCCAGGAAGGCGTAAGAACCCTCCAGCCTGGGGGCCACCGATAGCACGGCCTCTTCGAGCGAACGTCCACGCTTCATCTCGTCTTCCAGCTTGTGGGGGATGATCTCCGTATCTGTCTCGGAGAGTAAGCGGTGCCCGCGCTTTATCAGGTCTTTGCGCAGCTCCTGGTAGTTATCGATGATGCCGTTATGGATCACGGCGATCTCGTTGTTGCAGTCGCAGTGGGGGTGGGTGTTGACCTGTGTGACGCCGCCGTGTGTGGCCCAGCGCGTATGTCCGATTCCCACGCTGCCCGGCATCAGGTCCATCCTGTATTTCTTGTTTACCTCCTCAAGCTTGCCCACGCCCTTCTTCACCAGCAGTTTCCCGTCGGATATCATGGCTACGCCGGATGAATCGTAGCCGCGGTATTCCATGCGCTTGAGGTCTTCAAAGATGATGGAGGCGGCCTTGCCGTTCTTGCTGCAATACCCGATTATCCCGCACATTTTCTCAGTTCTCCGTTACCTTCATCGTTAATACGAGAGGGTCCTTTATGTGTGGCACGGCCCCGCCGTCCTTGTACAGGTAAAAGCTCACCCTGCGCGCATCCCCCGCACCATTCAGCGAGAATTCCACCGGCTGTTGCCATTTCTGGCCGTCATTCAATGTGCCCACCGTTATGGATTTGATTATAGCATCATTTTCCTGAATTTGAACCGTGTAATCAGATAGTCGTCCCTCATGGTTTATTATGCCCACGATCAGGATTACGGGTTGGCCGGAGATTGCCTGCGACGGATAAGCATTGACCGTACCCAGTTTGTTGAGCAGGTAAAACTCGCTGAACCTCTGGGACGGCTGGGTCCTCACTGACAGGTAGACAGTCAGCCCGACGCATACAAGTATGGCAGCAATTAGTACTGCGGAGAGTATTTTATTTGAATTTGTCATGATCTTATCAGATACGATACCGAATTCTACGTACAGATGAATGCGGTTGTCAACAATCCGTC
>CAYTIC010000008.1:133049-137761 GCA_964437795.1 uncultured Dehalococcoidales bacterium
GCGCCCCCATTGCGGTTGCCAATGCACTTGTTGACCGGGCGTCAATATTGCAATAATATATACTCTTAATATCGGCGAAATATAGCATAATAATGCGCATATATAAATATGACTGGAAGTGCCTGACTTGTTAATCGTCGCGTGTATCAAGCAGGTCCCCGACACCACCCAGGTTAAAATCGACCCCGATACGGGCACGCTCATCCGTGAGGGTGTCCCGTCCATTATCAATCCTTTTGATGCTCATGCCCTCGAGGAGGCGCTGCGGCTGAAGGACAAGTACGGTTTCAAAGTCGTGGCCGTATCCATGGGGCCGCCGGGTGCGGAGATGACATTGCGCAAGGCCCTGGCGCTCGGCGCCGACGACGTAGTGCTGCTGAGCGACCGCGCCTTCGGCGGCGCTGACACGCTGGCTACCAGTATGGTGCTGACCTCTGCCATCCGTATGCTGGCCGAACGTGATGAGCTGGCTATTGTGATTTGCGGAAAGCAGACCATCGATGGCGATACGGCCCAGGTGGGACCCGGCATCGCCACCCGCCTCAAGTGCGCTCAACTGACCTCGGTCGACCGTATCGAGAGCGTAGACCTGGATAATAAAAGGATCAGGGTGCGATGTAAGTTCGAGGACAGGTACGAGGTGCTGGATTCCACCCTGCCGGCCATGGTGGCGGTCCTGCGCGAGATCAACCGCCCGCGTTATCCTACGGTGCCCATGCGGCTGATGGCACAGGATGCCCGTATCAATCTCTGGGACAACCAGGTGCTTAAGTTGAGCGAAGATGTTATCGGCCTCAAGGGTTCGGCCACATCGGTACGCAGGATTTTCTCCCCAGACCGGCCCCCGGGCCAAATATTGGGAGGGGAGGCTATCGCAGACCCGGAAGAGGCGGCCCGCATGCTGCTGGAAAAACTGGTAAGCCGGAATGTGATCTCGACCCTGTAGCCCCATCTCAAAAAGAGTTTGAAAAGTTATGCCGGAAGATAGAAAAATCAAGAAACCCCTGGGCGTGGCCAGGCCGGTGGAAGGCAAGTGCATCTCCTGCGGTTCGCGCTGCATGACCGTGTGTCCCAAACACGCGGTTGGCATCACTGACCAGGGTGTGCCGCTTGTCGATATTACCAGGTGCACGGGCTGCCGCAGGTGTATAAAGATCTGCCCCGCCGAGGCGTTGGAGATATATTACACGCCGGAACAGTTGAAGCTGCTGGAAGAGCTGGCCGCCCAGGGGCAAAAAATAGATACTCAGGATGCGGATGAGGAATTGATAACGGCCGGCAACGGCCTGTACCGGGGAGTGTGGGTATTCGTGGAGCAGACAGACGGCATACCGGCAGCCGTCTCCTGGGAATTGCTGGGAATAGGGCAGACCCTGGCCAAACAGCTTAAGGTGGAGCTTTGCGCCGTCGTTATCGGCGAAAAGGTTGAGGCTCTGTGCAAAGATGCCTTTGCTTACGGCGCCGGCAGGGTTTACCTGGTGGATGGGACGGTCTACCGCTACTACCGCACCGAGCCGTATTTTAAGGCGCTGTGTTACCTGGCCAACCAGTACCGGCCGGAGATTATACTGATCGGCGCTACCGGTGTAGGAAGGGACCTGGCGGGAGCGGTGGCCACCGAGCTGCGCACAGGTTTGACCGCTGACTGCACCGGGTTAACAGTGGATGACGAAAGACGGCTGTTGATGCAGACGCGCCCTGCCTTCGGCGGCAATATCATGGCCACCATCGTCACGGAGAAGTCATGGCCCCAGATGGCAACGGTCAGGCCGCACACCATGCACATGCATGATAAGGACGATTCCCGCAGCGGTGAAATCGTGCGGGAGTGGATGGATATTAAGGAGGAGGAGGTGGCGACCAAGGTTATCGAGATCATCGATCGCAGGACGGGCAATGAGATTGACATAACGGCAGCCGATATAATCGTCTCGGGAGGCCGCGGGCTGCAGTCAGCTGATAATTTCCGGCTGCTGCAGGACCTGGCGGACGAGCTCGGCGGTGTGGTGGCCTGCTCGCGCAGCGCGGTTGATGCGGGCTGGATGCCGTCCGAACGCCAGGTAGGGCAGACCGGAAAGACGGTCCGCCCTAAAATTTATATTGCCTGCGGCATCAGCGGGGCCATTCAGCACATAGTGGGAATGCAGAACTCCGATATCATCATCGCCATTAACCGCGACAGGAATGCCCCCATCTTCGAGGTAGCCCACTACGGGCTGGTCGGCGACCTGTCCAAAATAGTCCCGTCGCTGACACGGCAGATAAAGGCCCTGCGGGCCAATAGTAAAAGCTGATTAGACAGGATTTGAAAAGGAGTAGTAAATGCAGGGCCAGGTTATGATATTCGCGGCAATCTTCAGCATCGCCGTCCTTTTCTTTATCTGGAGCTGCTGGTACAGGTTCCGGCTGGTGGCGCTGGGCCGGCCCGACAACCGATTCGACCACTTCGGCCGACGCCTGTGGAACATGCTGGTCTACGCCTTCGGGCAGAGGCGTGTGGTGACCAGGAGTTATCCCTTCGGGCTGAACCACATGGTCTTTTTCTGGTGCTTTATCATATTGCTTGTAGCCAATGGGGTGTTTCTGCTGCAGGGGTTGGTCCCCCAGTATGTATCGTTATCGCTCATGCCCCATCCCCTGGATTATGCGCTGGCTTTAATATTCGATATAGTTTCGCTGCTGGCGTTGCTGGCCGTGCTGATCGCCATGGGACGCCGCCTGCTCTTCCCCCCGCGATATATAGATGCGCGTTCGCCCGACGCCTTCATAATCCTCGGCCTGGTTGCCACCCTTATGATAGTCAACTTCGGCCTTAACGGCAGCGAGATTGCGCTGGGCAACATGCGGGCCGCTTCCTATATGCCCATCTCCGGCTTTGTGGGGAACGTGCTGTTCGGGTCCATCCCGGCAGCTGCGTTGCCGGTAATGGTCAGTGTGTTCTGGTGGCTGCACGCCGTCACGCTGCTTAGTTTTCTTGACTACCTGCCCTACAGCAAGCATATGCACATTCTGACGTCTATACCCAACTGCTTTTTTTCCAATGCCGGGACTGTCAACACCATTACGCCGGAGGTTTTTGCCGCCGGCCATACCTACGGCGTGGACCGAGTCGACCGCTTCCGCTGGAAGGACCTCTTTGACGCCTACTCGTGCACCGAGTGCGGGCGCTGCAACGACAACTGCCCGGCCACCAGCACGGACAAGGCGCTCAACCCTCGCCTGGTGATCCACGATATAAAAATCAATTTGCTGCACAACGGGCCGGCGCTGGAAAAAGGAAGAATGTCCGACCTGCTCCTCATCGGCGCGGGTTGCGAGGGCAGCGTGGGGACAGAAGCGATCTGGGACTGCACCACCTGTGGCGCCTGCATGGAGGTGTGCCCGGTCTTCATTGAGCATGTGCCCAAGCTTATCTACATGAGGCGCAGCCTGGTGGAGATGCAGGCCAGCTTCCCGGACGAGCTGCTGTCGCTGTTTGAGAACATGGAGAACCGCAGCAACCCCTGGGGCATCATACCGGCCGAAAGGGGCAAATGGGCCGCCGAGATCCAGGCGCCTTCTTTTGAAAAGGATGTGACCGAGTACCTTTTCTACGTGGGCTGCGCCGGGTCTTTCGATACCCGCAACAAGCGCAATTCGGTCGCCATCGCCAATATACTCAATGCCGCCGGCGTGTCATGGGGCATACTGGGACGTGACGAGAAATGCTGCGGCGACAGCCTGCGTCGGCTGGGCAACGAGTACGTTTTCGACCAGATGGCACGGGAGAATGTAGGGCATTTCAAGGAACTCGGCGTAAAGAAAATCATTGCGCAGTGCCCCCACTGCTACAATACGCTCAAGAACGACTATGGTCACTTTGGAGCTGATTTCCAGGTGCTTCACCATAGCGAATTGATCAGGGACCTGGCCGCCTCGGGTAGATTGAAGATGAAGGGCACGGCGGAGGTGGGGAAGGTCGTCTTTCATGACTCCTGTTACCTGGGCCGCTACAACCGTATCTTCGATCAGCCCAGGGAACTCATAACAATGGCCACCGGACGGCCTGCCATTGAGTTGGAGCGAAACCGCAGCCTCTCTTTTTGCTGCGGCGCCGGCGGGGGACGTATGTGGATGGATGAAAACACCGGCAGCCGCATCAATATCGAGAGGGTCAGCGAGGCGCTCAAGAAGGGACCCGACACTATCTGCGTGGCCTGCCCCTACTGTGTAACCATGATGGAGGACGGCCTGGGCGACCTCAAGGCGGGCGACAAGGTGCGCGTGCTGGAGCTGTCCGAGATCGTTGAGATGACACTTTAAATGATGAGCATGGCGTCGCCGAAGCTGAAAAACCTGTAGCCTTCCTTTTTAGCCGTCTCGTAGCAATCAAGTATAAACTCGCGCCCGGCGAAGGCCGACACCATCATCAGGAGGGTGGATTTCGGCAAATGGAAATTGGTGACCATGGCATCGACGACCTTGAAGGTGTAGCCCGGCAGGATGAAAAGGTCCACCTGTCCCTCGAAGGGCGCGGCCCGTCCTTCCCGTGAGGCGGCCTCTATCAGGCGTACCGAGGTCGTGCCTACCGCGATCACGCGTTTGCCGCGGCTGCGGGTGTTGTTTACCAGGTCGGCCGTTTCGCGGCTGACCAGTCCGTACTCGGTGTGTATATGGTGCCTGGACGGGTCCTCCGCCCGCACGGGCTGAAAAGTATCCAGCCCCACGTGCAG
>CAYTIC010000008.1:137861-140965 GCA_964437795.1 uncultured Dehalococcoidales bacterium
AGAATGCTGACCGTAAGATCCCCTTCAATACCCGGTTTGATGCCCGGCACGCTTACCCTTGTCCCGGGCATGAGGCGCCGGCCCGGCCTTGCCAGCGCTTCCCAGGTTCCGTCCTCCAGCCGTTTGAGCAGCAACACCTCGGCCTTGCGCCCGCTGCCCTCGATCACACCGTTCAGACGGGCGGGTATAACGCGTGAATCGTTGAGCAGCAGCATATCGCCCGGGTTGAAGTACTTGCCGATCTCGTAGAAATGGCGGTGTTCGACGCTGTGGCTGCGGCGGTCCACCACCATCAGGCGTGAGCGATCGCGCTCGGTTAGCGGGTGCTGGGCAATTAACTCAGGCGGCAGGTGGTAGTCGAAATCAGATAGTCGCATGGGTTAGAACAGGCCGTGCACTCTGCCGGTGACCGGATCGATATCGATGCGGCGGAAGGCCGGGTTGGAGCCGGTTCCGGGCATCATGTTGACCTCGCCGGCGAAGAAGCAGAGGAACCTGGCGCCGGAGTAGACGATGATATCCCGTATGGGAAGGGTCCAGCCCCTGGGCACGCCCTTGAGTGAGGGATCGTGGCTCAGGCTGAGGTGCGTCTTGACCATGATGGTTGCGTAGTCGTCGAACTCCGGATCGTTTTCCAGCATCTTGGCCCGGGCATCGGCTGCGGGAGACCATGATACGCCCGCTGCGCCGTAGACCTCACGCGCTATTTTATCCACCCGGTCGCGTATCTTCATCTCGGGCGGGTAGAGGAACTTGAACTCGTTGTCGTCGTCGCAGGCGTCCTTGACCACGTCGGCCAGCTCAAGCGCGCCCTCGCCGCCGAACTCCCAGTGCCGCGACACCGCGCAGCGCGCCCCCGCACCCTCGGCCGCCCGCTTGACCATCTTGATCTCGGCCTCCGTGTCAGTGTGGAAGACATTGATGCAGACCACCGGCTTTACGCCGGCTTCCTTGATTATCTTGATGTGGTGCAGCATGTTGGGCAGGCCTTTCTCCAGCAGGTCCAGGTCCTCCCGAGTATATTCATCCGGTATCTTGAGGCCGGGCACAACCGAGGGCCCGCCCCCGTGCATCTTGAGCGCGCGTATGGTAACTACCAGGACGGAGGCATTGGGCTTGAGGTCGCTAAGGCGGCATTTTACGTTGCAAAACTTCTCGAACCCGATGTCGGCGGCAAAGCCGCTCTCGGTAACGTGGTAGTCGAATAGCTTGAGTCCCAGCCGGTCGGCGATGATGGAGGACTGGCCCAGGGCGATGTTGGCGAAGGGACCGGTATGCACCATCAGCGGCTGATACTCCGCAGTGCAGCAAAGAGTGGGATTGATCGTGTTGCGCATGAGGGCCGTCATGGCGCCCCCTACCTGCAGGTCGCCGGCCGTGACGGGGTCGCCGTGTTTGTTATAGGCAACGGTGATCCTGTCCATGCGGTGGCGCAGGTCGCCCAGGTCCCTGACGATGGCCAGCAGGGCCATCAGCTCGGAGCTGACCGCAATCTGGAACTTGGACTGCATGGTGAAGCCGTCCATCTTGCCGCCCACGCCGATGATTATATTGCGCAGGCTTTGCGCGCAGAAATCCATGACCCACCCCATTTCTATGCGGGTGGGGTCGATGTCCAGGCGCTTCATATTGGATAGGGTCTGCAGCTTCCTGTCGTCGTAATTGCGCTCGTGCTGCATGCGGGCCGTGAGTGCCACCATGGCCAGGTTGTGCGCGTTGGTTATATCGTTGATGTCACCTGTCAGTCCCATGGAGAACTCGGTCATGGGTATCAGCAGGGCATTGCCGCCTCCCGCCGCAGTTCCTTTAATATTCATAGTCGGTCCGCCCGACGGTTGCCGGATGCATCCGCCGACCTTGTGGCCGCGTTTGCCCAGGCCTTCCAGCAGGCCGCAGGTGGTTGTGCTCTTGCCTTCGCCCAGGGGGGTAGGCGTCATACCGGTCACCTGAACGTATTTGCCGTCAGGCTTATCCTCGAGCCGTCGCATGATTTTAGCGTAGTCCAGCCTGGCCACCTTGCCGTATGGAATGATCTCCTCTTTGATCAGGTCCAGCCTGGACGGCCAGTCGCCCGGCTGAGGCATGTTCTTCTCTGCCTCCTCGGCGATCTGCCAGTCGCTCATTTTCAGCGGATCATAAGGCATAGCAATAAATCTCCCTTTGGGGCTATTCTCACTTGCGTTCGGCGGCCTCGATCGTATTCTGCAGCAGCATGGTCACCGTCATGGGTCCCACGCCGCCGGGAACGGGCGTGATGGCTGCCGCCTTCCCGCTTACCGCCTCGAAATCGACGTCGCCAACCAGGCGGTAGCCGCGCTCCCTGGTCGAGTCTGGCACCCTGTTGACGCCCACGTCTATTACGACAGCGCCATCTTTAACCATATCGGCGGTAATGCACAGTGGCTTGCCCATGGCGGCTACCAGTATGTCGGCCTGCCTGGTGAAGCTGGGCATGTGGACCGTGGCGGTATGAACGACGGTGACCGTCGCGTTGGCGCCAGTTTTCTTCTGCAGCATAATTGCGGCCAGCGGTTTGCCGACCAGGTTGCTGCGGCCGCAGATCACCACGTGCTTTCCGGCAGGATCGTAGCCGCAGCGCATCAGCATCTGTTGAATGCCGTGAGGCGTGCAGGGCAGGAAGCAGGGTTCGCCCCTCAGCAGCTTGCCCAGGTTGACCGGGTGGAACCCGTCAACGTCCTTTTCCGGGGAAATGTGGTAGAGGACCTTCTCCGTATCGATGTGGGCGGGCAGAGGCACCTGCACCAGTATGCCGTCCACGGCGCTGTCGTTATTCAGGCGGTCGAGCAGCTCGATCAGCTTCTTTTCGGATGTATCCCCGGGAAGGTGCGTGGTGTTCTCCATGATGCCTACCTCGGCGGAGCCCTTCTCCTTGGACTTTATATAAGATACCGAGGCGGGGTCATCCCCCACCAGTATAACTTCCAGGCGGGGCACGATGCCCCGCGCGGCCAGCTTGGCCGCGCGTGCCTTAAGTTCACCGCGGATGGAGGCCGAGACCTCCAGCCCGCTGATAAGTTTTGCCGTCATCTTTGTTATGCGCTCCCTTTGGGTGAAGCACTATTATACCGATTATGAATGTGCGG
>CAYTIC010000008.1:141065-149111 GCA_964437795.1 uncultured Dehalococcoidales bacterium
ACGATATCGATCTTTTCAGGTATTTTAAGCTTCATGGTGGCGCCGAGATGCAGCGCGGTGGGGAGGTCGGTGTCGTGAGGGGAGATGGTGTGTTTGCTCGGCCTGAAATTGTCCAATCCCAGGCGGTAGACCTCGCCGATCTTCCCTCCCACGGTCATGATGGCGTCGACGATGACCACGCGGTCGTAGTCCACTATGTAGTCGAGCAGGGCAAATCCCGAGGCGTCAACGCATTCAAAGGTGATGTTACCCTGGGGAGGAGCGGCCTGCAGGGCTTCGACCACGTGAAAGCCCACGCCGTCGTCGCCGAGGATGGGATTGCCGATGCCCAGCACCAGGATTTTCATCCGGCTGCTTTCTGGGCCGCTTCTTTGGCCGCGGCAGGTATCCTGCCGCTGAAATAGGGGTTCAGCAGCTTGCGTGGTGAGACGATATTGCCGTCCAGCGCGGCCTGCTTGAAATCGAACCCCAGCGCCACAGCGATGAGCTGCGGTACCGCCAGCACCGGCAGGTTGAAGCGCGTCTTGAATTTGCTGTTGACCGCCGGCTGGTAGGCGTCCAGCGCAGTGTAGCAGAGAGGGCAGGTGGTGGAGACTACGGCCTGCGCGCCGTTATCGTTGGCGTTCTCCAGCAGGCGGTGGATGAGGTCCAGCGCCATATCGGTTTCGGATATGACCAGCGAGCTGCCGCAGCATTTGGCCTTGAGCGGGAAATTGACCGGCTCCGCCCCCACGGCAGCGGATATCTGATCCAGCCAGTCGGGGTATTCGCGGTCGTCATACCCATACTCCGGGCGCACCTGCTGACAGCCGTGGTAGCAGGCCACCTTGAGCCCGGTCAGGGGACGTTTTACCTTGGACTTCAGCGATTCCAGGCCCACGTCGTTGTACAGTACTTCTACGATATGCCTGACTTTGACCGTACCGTTATAGTTGAGCCCGACCGTGGACAGCGATTCGTGCACCTGCCAGGCCAGCTTGTGGTCCTCTTTCATCAGATCGTTGGCCTCGTGCAGTATGGTATAGCAGGAGCTGCAGGGGGTGACAAGGTCCAGCCCGCTTTTCTCAGCCTGCGCCAGCACGCGCGCCGTGATGGCCATGGCCTTGACCTTATCGACTCCGCTGAAAGGAGACGAGCCGCAGCAGGTCCAGTCCTTGAGTTCAACAAGCTCGATATCGAGCGGTTTGGCTATAGTTTTAATCGCCTTTTCCACCGGGGCGCCGGTGGCTTCCATGGAGCAGCCCGGGTAATAAGCGTAATATCTCACCGGTAACCTCCCGTGTTTATGTTACGGAACATGCGGTTGAGCTCATGCCTGCCCTCGACCGCCTTGGGCAGCAGCGGCATGCGCTTGTGTGTCAGCAGGCTGAAGGCCATGGGCAGCATCTTGAGCGCGGCGAAGGGGTTGGTCTTGAGGAAATATTCCAGCATAAAGCCGAACTCGTAGATGCGCCCGTTCTGTTCGATGGAGCGGGCGAACGAGCGGTACATGGTCGTAGTCTTTGTGGGCGGTTTATAGTTTTCTTTCAGCGCTATGGCTTCCAGCGCGTGCATGATATTGGCTGGTTTGATATCGCGTGGGCAGCGCGCTGTGCAAAGGTAGCATGATACGCAGTACCAGATGGAGCTGCTGTTGAGCACCTCGTCTTTCAGGCCGGCGCGCACCATGGCGATGATCTTCCTGGGCGGGTGCTCCCAGTGGGCGGCGGTCGTGCAGGAGCCGCTGCATACACCGCACTGGATACACTCGTTGATCTTGCCGCAGGCCGGTATGGAGGCGACTTCGTCGAGGAAGTCCGGTTTCAGCTTCGTTTCCATATCCCTGTCTCTCCTTTGCACAAAGGCTATACTAAAATGCCCTCGAGTTCGGCATTTATCTGCTGGTCGGTGAAGTGCCTGTGGATGATGGCGCCGCTGGGGCATCCCGCCACGCAGGTGCCGCAGCCCTTGCACAGCGCTTCGTTGACGCGTGAGATCTTGTCCTTCTCGATGAATGAGATGGCGTTATAGGGACAGAGCAGGTTGCAAACCCTGCATCCCGAGCACCTGGCCTCGTCTATGAAGGCGGTATCGGCTTCGATCTCCACCTTGCCCTTACTGATGAGGGCCAGCACCCTGGCCGCCGCCGCCGATGCCTGCGCCACCGTGTCCGGAATGTCCTTGGGGCCCTGGCAGCAGCCCGCGATGAATATGCCGTCGGTCATGGTGGCCACCGGGTCCAGCTTGGGGTGCTTCTCGATGAAGAAATTATCTTTGCCCAGGGAGATGTTGAAGGTATGCGCCACGTCCTGAGCGTCCTTGTGGCCCTCGAGGCCGCTGCACAGCACCACCATCTCAACCGGTAGGCGGCGTTGCTTGCCTACCAGCGTATCTTCGAACTGGACGATCAGCTTGCCCTTCTCATCAGGGGTTTGCGCAACGTCCGTGACCTCTCCCGGGCGCCCGCGGAAGAAGACGGTGCCCTCCTTCTGGACGCGGTTATAAAACTCCTCGTATCCCTTGCCGAAGCTGCGGATATCGATATAGAACTCGTATACCTGCACGCCGTGCACATGTTCCTTCAGCAGGTGGGCGAACTTCATGGCGTACATGCAGCAGACACGTGAGCAGTAAGTGTGATATTTCTCGTCGCGGCTGCCCACGCAGTGGATGAGCGCGATACTTTTCGGCTCCTGCCCGTTCTTGAGCAGGACGTGTCCCGAGGTGGGGCCGGCCGAGTTGACCATGCGCTCGAATTCCAGGCTGGTGATGACGTTGTCCAGCTTGCCGTAGCCGTATTCCTTGACCGGCGTAGGATCGAATTGCTGGTAGCCGGTAGTCAGTATGATATTGCCGACCTCGATATCCAGTATCTCATCTTCCTGCTGGAAATCGACGGCGTTCCTCTCGCAAAACTTCTCGCAGGCGCGGCATTTGCCCTTGAGAAAATAGGTGCAGTGTTCCTTATCGATAACGGTCACGTTGGGCACGGCCTGGGCGAAGGGTGTGTAGATGGCCTTGCGTTTAGATAGCCGCTCGTCGAACTCGCTGTCGACCTTGACGGGGCACTTGGTCATGCATGTGCCGCATCCGTTGCACTTCGTGCTGTCCACGTAGCGCGCCTTCTTGCGTATCTTGACGCGGAAATTGCCCACGTAGCCCGAGACGTAGTCCACCTCGCTGTAGGTGAGCAGCTCGATGCCGGGGTGCGCCCCCACCATACTCATCTTGGGTGTGAGTATGCAGGCCGAGCAGTCCAGCGTGGGGAAAGTCTTGTCCAGCTGCATCATGTGCCCGCCGATGCTGGGTTCCCGCTCAACCAGGTAGACCTTGTGCCCCGCGTTGGCAATCTCCAGGGCCGCCTGTATTCCCGCAATGCCTCCGCCCACGATCATGGTATCGGGGTGGACGGGCACTTCCTTGTTCTCCAGGGGCTGGTGGTAAAACACGCGCCGCACGGCCGCGCTGACCAGCGCCTTGGCCTTCTCGGTGGCCTCCTTGGGCGACTCGGTCACCCAGGAGCAGTGCTCGCGGATATTGGCCATCTCGAAATAGTAGGGGTTGAGTCCGCCCTCCTGCACCGCGCGCCTGAAGGTGGGCTCGTGCATCTGAGGGGAGCATGAAGCCACCACCACGCGGTTGACGCCCAGCTCCTTGATGTCGTTCTTGATGAGGTCCTGCCCGGGATCTGAACACATGAACTTGTAATCGCGCGAAACGACCACTGCGGGAAGGGTTTTAGCGAATTGTGCTACTTTTTCAACATCCACCATGCCGGCGATATTGCTGCCGCAATGGCACACATAGACACCTATCTTGGGTTCCATTATGACCTCCTTGGCAGGATCGTTTCGCAGTTCACCATAAAGGTATGTCGGGCAGTCGCCGCCTGTCCTGGCGTACGAACTTCTGCCAGATTATAACACCGCCTATGGGAACAAACAAGCATCGTGGATGCCTTCTCGCAGCCGGATTTATCAGCGATTGTAGTCTGTGATAAAATTATGCGTTTTCCGGGGGGACAGAAGATTGAAGATACTTGTTACCAATGACGATGGAGTAAACGCAGACGGGCTCTGGACGCTGGTTGACTGGCTGAAGGACGCGGGCGACGTAACGGTCGTTGCGCCCGACCGCGAGCAGAGCGGCGTGGGCACCTCGATAAGTTTTCACCATCCCATACGTATTACCAGGGTGCATGAGAAGATACACGGCATCGAGACGCATGCCGTCGAGGGCACACCGGCCGACTGCGTGATAATGGCCATCAAGGTGGTCATGACGGGCGGCATCGACCTGGTGGTATCGGGCATTAACCAGGGACCCAATTGCGGTTACGACGTATTTCTGTCCGGCACGGTCGGGGCCGCGTTGCAGGGCTTCTTCTACTCCATACCGTCGATTGCCGTCTCCATGAGCGCCTTTGATCATCCGAAATTCGAGACCGGAGCGCGCGTGGTGCGGGGGATGGCCGACTATGTCAAAGAAAAGGGCATCAAGGGCAAAATGCTGTTGAATGTGAACGTGCCCAATCTCGACCTGCATGAAATACAGGGGATGGACGTTACCAAGCTGGGCGAGAAGATCTACTCGGCCGGGATCGAGACCGGCAACGACGGGCGGCATGATTACTACTGGATACAGCACAGGGCTGTGGATGAGGATGAAGTCAGCGGCACGGACCTGTGGGCGCTCAAGCACCGCCGCATATCGGTAACGCCGCTGCGCTTCAACCGTAAGGAATACAGCACGGAATTTGTGCACGAGATGGTGCCGGCTTTGTGCCGGCGCATGCTGGGTAAAAAATAAGCATAGAGGAGAAATCGATGTCAGAAGTTGTAATAGTTAGCGCGGTCAGGACGGCCATCGGCGGATTCGGCGGCGGCCTCAAGGGACAGACTGCGACAAAATTGGGATCAATAGTCATACAGGATGTTTTGAAGAGGGCAGGTCTCAGGCCGAAGTCGGGCGCCAAACTGCTGGGATACGGCCCGGCGGCGCTGGCCGGAGGCGGGCTGAGCGAGCTTGAGCAGAAGTACTACGATTGGCCGGACGATCTTAAAGAGGTGCAGGTGGACGAGGTTGTCATGGGCAACGTGCTGCAGGCTGCCCAGGGACAGAACCCGGGCAGGCAGGCCATGATCTATGCGGGGCTGCCCAAGGAAACGCCCGGCTTTACGGTGAACAAGATCTGCGGTTCGGGCTTGAAGGCCGTGATCACAGGCGCGCAGTCCATTATGCTGGGCGACGCCGAAGTTGTCGTGGCCGGCGGCATGGAGAGCATGAGCAACGCGCCCTATGCCATGACCCGCGCCCGCTGGGGCTACCGCATGGATTTGACCGGTAAGGGCGAGGTGCTGGACCTGATGGTCTACGACGGACTGTGGGAGCTTTACTACGGCTACCACATGGGAGTGACCGCGGAGAATATCGCGGCAAAATATGGCTTCACCAGGGAGGACCAGGACAATCTGGGTTTGATCAGCCACCAGCGCGCCATGGCCGCCATCAAGGACGGCACCTTCAAACAGGAGATCGTGCCGGTGGTTTCCCCGCAGAAGAAGGGCGATCCGGTGGTCTTCGACACTGATGAGAGGCCGATGGAGACCAGCATGGAGAAGATGGGCAAGCTGGCCCCGGCTTTCAAGAAGGACGGGACCGTTACAGCGGGGAACGCCTCGGGCATCAACGACGGCGCGGCGGCTCTGCTGCTGATGTCGGCTAAAAAGGCCAAAGAAATGGGCCTTGAGCCCATAGTCAAGATAAAAGCCTATGCGTCGGGTGGGTTGGATCCCGCCTATATGGGACTGGGCGTCGTGCCGGCCGTGAAGAAGGCGCTGGAAAAGGCCAAGCTCACGGTTAAAGACCTGGATGTTGTAGAGTTGAACGAGGCCTTTGCCTCTCAGGCGCTGGGATGTGTGAAAGAGCTGGGCTTCGACCTGGACAAGACCAATGTCCACGGCAGCGGCATTTCACTGGGACATCCCATCGGCGCCACCGGTGGGCGCGTGCTGGTTACGTTGACAAACGAGATGAAGAGGCGCAACCTCAAGCACGGACTGGCAACCATGTGCATCGGCGGTGGTATGGGCATCGCCATGATCGTGGAAAGGTAAATAGCGGGGTGATTTGGGCAAGATACTGATCGTCAACACGGGGCCTGTCCAGGCCGGACCGGGCCGGGAGCTCAGTCAGGGCGCTCTGGCGCAGGCAGTGACGGAGCGGCTATCGGAATATAAGGTCGGCGCCGTCTATGTCTGTCCGCTGCCTGATGCTGAAGAGATGGCGCAGGTTATTGCGGGCCGCTTCGGATTGCCGACCCAATTGCTGTCCGGACTTGGTGAGGTACAGGATGTCCGTTGGAAGGAGCCTGCTCAAAAGGAAGGCGCAAATGCGAGCTGTGCTTCTGCAGATGCGCAGGCCGGGGACATAACGCCCCATGACGCAGGGATAGAGGAATTGTTGCAGGCGGCGGCCGCAGCGCTGGACGATATAGCCGTGAAGCACAAGAAAGAGACGGCGGTCATCGTTTCGCAGCGGGCGTTGTCGGTGATCATGATACTGCACCTGCTGCACCTGGACAGCGGGCATTACGGTCAGATAGCGCAGGACCCGGGCGCCGTCAACCTGTTCGAGACAAGGTTCGGCTTGCCCTCCGCCCTTTACATAAATGACACATGCCACCTGGCATAAATACTGTCATTGCGAGCGTAGCGAAGCAATCTCGTGCGCCCGGATTATGTATCTTGTCATTGCGAGGAACGAAGTGACGAAGCAATCCTGTGCGCCCGATAACCACATCGTCATTGCGAGAAGTAGGGGCATACCTTCAGGTGCGCCCGGCATCTTGATTGTCATTGCGAGGAACGGAGTGACGAAGCAATCTCTGACAAACCGTAAAAATTAAAAATCGGTTAATATATAGATAATAAAATCCGTTGGAAAAAAAATATGAACAAAATAAAAGCCGGGATTATCAATGTAACGGGCTACGCGGGAGTCGAGCTTGCGCGCATCCTCTGGCAACATCCGGGAGTTGACCTGGTCTCGGTAACGGGCAGGAGCGCGGCCGGTAAAAAGCTGGGCGAGGTTTTCCCTCATTTAGCCGTCACCGGTCTGACCATAACGGCCGAGCTGGAAGGCAAAATAGACGTGGCTTTTTCGGCCATGGCCCACAAGGCCAGCGCCGAGGGCATTGTGCCGTTGCTTAACAAGGGCGTCAGGGTTGTGGATATAAGCGCCGATTTCCGCCTCAAGGAAGCCGCCTGGTATCCGCTGTGGTACGATTTCGACCATCCCGCGCCGGAGCTATTGAAAAAGGCCGTCTTCGGGCTGCCCGAATTGCACCGTGCGCTGATCAAAAACGCCGATCTTGTCGCTAATCCCGGCTGTTACCCGACCTCGGCCATACTTGCGCTGGCGCCTCTGGTAAAGCTGGGACTGGTCGAGCCGGACCTGGTTGTCGACAGCAAGTCGGGCACATCCGGCGCCGGCAGGACGCTGACGCTGCCCACGCATTTTGCCGAGGCCAGCGATAACGTGCGCGCATACAGCCTGGGCGGTCACCGCCATCTGCCCGAGATATCGCAGGAGCTGATGCTGCTTGACGCCTCGAAAAGCGTATCGGTAACATTCGTGCCCCATGTGGTACCCATGACGCGTGGCATCGAGAGCACCTGCTATGCCAGAGTGAAGCCGGGTAAGCTCAGCGGTGGCAAGGAAGAGCTGGATAAGATCTACTTCGATTTCTATCGTGATGAGCCCTACACGAAAGTGATGCAGCAGCCTCCCGAGAGCAAACATACGTTGGGCAGCAATTTCTGTCTGCTTTATCCCGCCATCAACCAGAAAACAGGCAGGGTAGTGGTTATAAGCTGCATTGACAACCTGGTCAAAGGCGCTGCTGGACAGGCCGTGCAAAATATGAATATAATGTTTGGTTTGCCGGAGACGTCCGGCCTTGAGGCCCTCCCCCTCTACCCTTAAAGCGTGCCCCCATCGTCTAGAGGCCTAGGACACCAGCCTTTCAAGCTGGACACAGGGATTCGAATTCCCTTGGGGGCACCA
>CAYTIC010000009.1:0-109675 GCA_964437795.1 uncultured Dehalococcoidales bacterium
GTCCTCAATAGCTGCCTGTATGCCGTCCACGGCCTTGACGGCATCCTTCTCCACGCTCAGCAGGCCTCCGGTGACGCCCGGCAGGTCCTGTGTCAACAGCTTAACCAGGCTGGGGCCGCCGGTGACGGTGGGCACAGGGTTGACATAGGTATAGAGGCCGAAAGCCAGCGCGAATACGGCATCGATGGTTGCCTTCTGCTCCATGTACTCGGGAGCTACCGCTGCAACGGGCAAATCCGTGACAGGTACGTCGCCCAATTCCCTTGAGATGGCGGCCAGCAGGTCGGCCAGCCTGCCCGTGTCGGTGCAGGTGCCGAAGCTCAGGACGGGCGGGATTCCCAGCGCCCGGCACAGGCCCTTCAGACCCGGTCCGGCCAAATCAGCGGCTTCGGTGGAGCACAGGCCGGATAGCTGCATGGCGGCGCTGCCGCAGCCCATGGAAAGCACCAGGATATCGCGCTTGATAAGCTCTTTAGCTACGGCCACGCTGTGCACGTCGTTGCCGTGGTCGCGCAGGGTGGTGCATGACACCAGGCCCGCCACCCCGCGGATAGTTCCCTTCTTTATGGCGTCCAGCAGCGGCGTCAGCGTGCCTCCCAGCGCCTCCACAATGCTCTCGGTGGAGAATCCGACCACCGCCTCGGTCAGAGGCAGTCCTGTGACTGCTTCGACCGTCTTCCTCCGCTCTTTGTAATTGCCGATTGCCATATCCAGCAACGCGGCTGCCTGTTTTTTAGCTTTTTCGGGCAGGTAGTTGATGCGGTCGGTAACGCCTTCAAAAGCCACGAGGTCACTAACCGGCAGCAGCTTGAATTTATATTTCTCTGCGTAGGCGGGATCCACCGGCATTGAGCAGTTCATATCGCAGGCAAAAAGATCGATGCATCCCGAGGCCAGCACTGCCTCCTGCGATATCCAGTTGCCGGTAAAGCCCCAGAAAGCATCGTCCATCTCCCAGCGCTGTATCATCTCCTGGCCGGTTTCGATATTGGCGATGACGCGCAATCCTGTGGCGCCGACTGCTTTAGCCTTATCCTGCCACTCCGGGGTGCGCGCCAGTTGTACCATGGCGAAGCCCAGAAAAGGCTCGTGCCCGTTGGGCAGGGCGTTGACGTAGTCCGGATCCAGGACGCCCAGGTCCACCCGCATTTTGTGGGGGCGCGGGATGCCGAAGAGGATATCCTGGCAGTATTCGTTGACTATCTGGCTCTGGTAGGCCATTGCTATACCCAGCCTCATAGCCTTTAGCGCCAGGCTCTGGTAATACCCGTCCACGTTGGTCAGGCAGGAGCTGGTGGAGAACATCATCTCCCCGTAGATGCCGCCGGGAAAGATGCCCAATCGGCGCCAGGCTTCTTTACGCTCGCCGGGCGCCAGCGCTTCCACGATGCGGCTGGGCTGATCGTATTTACGGTTGAAGTCCTCCCCCACATATTTACACAACCTGAGGGCGATGCGTTTATTCGACCCGGTAGTGCTAAGTCCAAGCCGTTTGGCGAATACCTTGAGCTTGTTCCCTTCGGTGATCTGAAAGGGAGTTTGTCCCCTGGCTGTAGCCTCTAAAGTCTTAATAGTCTGCTCGGTGTGATAGTGGTAGGTGGACGCTCCCATCACATTGCGCAGCAGCATCATGCGCATAGCCATTCCGTCGGCCGTGATGCCGCATACACCGCGCTTGTCCTTGGAAGCGTCGGCCCGGCAGGGACCGTTGGAGCAGAGGTCGCAACGCTTCCCCTCCTGGCAGAAGGGACAGCGCTGGTCGGGACTGCTGCCCAGGCCCTGGGCCTCGTAGCGGTCCCAGATATTGGTCATGCCGTCCTTTTTGATGCGATCGTATACTGTACGCACTGAACTGTGATAAGAGACACGGCCTTCTTCCATGGCAACCTCCGCTTAACTTATTATTTCGCCCTGTGTATTGAGGATAATCTCTTTGAACGGGATGTTTTTGTTACTGGATAGAATAGCCTGCGTGCCCATACGGGTCAAGCCGGCGCAGCAGGGAACTTCCATACGTAATACAGTCAGGCTTCTGACATCCGACTGGCGCAAGATATCGCTGAGCTTCGCCAGGTGTGCTTCATAGTTGTCCAGCTTGGGGCAGGCCACCAGCAGTGCTCGGTCCTTCAGGAAATCGGTGTGAAATCCGCCGCAGGCGAAGGCTGTGCAGTCGGCTGCCAGCAAAACATCTGCGCCCTGCAGGAATGGCGCCCTGGCAGGGACGAGCGTAAGCTGTACCGGCCAATGGGAAAGCTCAGATTCCCGGCTAACATAAGTTGATGTCGCTGACCCTTTTGCGATCGGTTTGAACTGCCTTATCGCTGCGGACGGGCAGCCGCAGGCCTTTTCAGGCTTCCCCGCAGCCTGCTCGGACAGGTGCAGTTTCACCGCTTCCTCGTCATAAGGCTCTGCCGTACGCTCCTCGATGCTGATGGCGCCCTGCGGGCACTCGGACAGGCAGGCGCCCAGGCTGTCGCAGTACTTGTCGGAGACCAGCCTGGCCTTTCCGTCGATTATCTGAAGGGCGCCCTCGGCGCACGACATGATGCACAGTCCGCAGCCGTCGCATTTGTCCTCGTCGATTTTAACTATCTGGCGTTTGACCCTGGTTGTAGCTTTTTCCATCTCACAGCCTCTAAATCTTATTTACTTTTCTGACGGAGCTTGAGGTATGTGTCCCTGCCCAGGCACTGCTCCGCATACTGGCAGTAATCGGCGCACGAGTTGATGTTATTGAAAATGGTCTGGCCGCATGCCGGGCAGTCCAACTTTATATCTGTTGAGAACAACTCCACCTCTCCTCCGCATCGAGGGCACTGCCTGATATGTAGCGTTGGAGTGCCGCCACCCGAAGGGCCGGGACATTTAAACACACTAAACATAACTTCATTCTAGGTTCAGGTCATGCACGCGGATATGATTAAGGTCACATCGAGGGAAATGTGGCGGTGTCTTATTATTCGCCGAACCGCTGGAGCAGCTTATAAATGGCCTCGCTGCCGAATGTAAGGGCTTTGACCGGCACGCGTTCATCAGCCGCGTGAAAGAGCTGTTCGAAGTTGATGTCCGAAGGCAGGTTGAACGGGGTGAAGCCGTAGGTCTGTATGCCCAGCCTGGCGAACAGGCGCGCATCCGTCACGGCCGGGAAGAGCATCGGCGTGGGGGTACTGCCAGGATCACCCTCACGCAGTATATCCGCCAGCGTATCGTAAAGGCCCATATCGGGCTCGGGCATACCTCCGCCGAAATATGACACTTCATATTCCACGTCGCTGCCGGCAAGGCCGGTAAGCTCGGAGATGATATCATCGGGGGAAAAGCCCGGCAGCAGGCGGCAATCGAGCCCGAGGGAGATCTGCCCTGGTATCTGGTTGCAGCTCTCCCCACCGCTCACGGAAGTTGCCGCGACGGTGTTATGCAGGATGGGATCGAACATACGGACCTGCTGGCCAAACGTATCAAGGACTGAATTTGTCAGCGCGGGGATAAGCATCTGCATGAAGGTCTGTTTCAGCGGGCTGGGCAGGCCTTCCGCCGTGCAGCGGACCTGTTCCCTGGCTACCGGGGTAATATGCACCGGCAGGCGGTGCTCCAGGCTGTGCAGGAAGCGGGACAGGCGGGCCATGATGCCGCCCCGCTCGGGCCAGGCCCCGTGGCCGCCTTTGCCGTGCAGGGTGGCTACCACCCCGCAGCCCTGTTTTTCCGATACCATAACGGGGTAGAAGCGGTGCCTCAGTATGTGCGATGTGTAACCGCCGAATTCACCGATGGCGTATTTAACGCCTTGAAAAAGCTGCGCCTGGCTGGTGACCAGGTATTCCGCCCCGAAGGTGCTGCGGTTCTCTTCATCGCTGAGCACAGCCAGCAGCACATCGCCGGACGGGACAAGGCCATCCGTCTTGGCGCGCATCATGGCCGCCAGCATCATGGCTATGCCCCCTTTCATGTCCAGGGCGCCGCGGCCCCAGATATAGCCGTCCAGCTCCTCTCCGACGAAGGGATTGAGCCTCCATTTCTGGTTGGCTGTCGTGACAACATCGATATGACCGTACATCAATAGCGGTGGAGCGGAACCCTGCCCCTGTATACGTGCTATCAGGTTGGGGCGGGAAGGATCGCTGGCCACAATAGTGTTTTGAACGCCCGCCCAGTCCAGCAGCCCCTTGATGTAATTGATGCAGGCAGCTTCATTCCCCGGTGGATTGACCGTATTATGGCGGATCAAATACTTGAGGATCTCGGCGGGGCGGGTATAGATTGCGGCCTGCTCCTCCGAAGGTGAGCCGTTCATGGGATCCCTCCTGTGCCTGCGTAGGCGGACTATTGCAAACGAACTGCCTGGCTCATTGTAGTAAATGCCCGTAGCCGTGTCCAGTACGCCGCTTTCTATCTGAAGGGATCGGCCGGGTAGCTGTTAACATTGACTTGTTGCAGGGGTCTTACTATCATTACCACGAACGGAGCTGAGTGAATTGAAGTCTCCCCTCGGGACCAGGTTAAATTTATCGGACATTGCAAACGACCTGCGGGTCGCCTTCTTCCTGGTCTTCAAAGCTGTTACACGCGGCAACAAGTATACCCTGATTTTGACCATTTTAGTCACGACCCTGGCCTTTATCAACATCATTTTCACATCATCCATTATGAACGGGGCCATCAGTAAGGCCTACCAGCAGGCGCAGGAAAACTATGTTTCCAATATCGTGATACTGCCAGCCATTGACGATAAATATATCAACCAGGTCCAGCAGTTGAAAATGAAAATAGACACCCTGCCCGGCGTGGTCAGCAGCAGTTCACGCTATGCCCAGTCAGGGCTGATCAGGTACGATCCGGATAAAGACAACCTGGATGTACGTGAGAAAGCCTGGAATATCAAATCCATCAACCCGGATGAGGAGATCAAGGTGACCACTCTACAGAACTACATGGTAGCCGGCAGGTACCTTGATGAAAATGACCGTGACCAGATAATCATGGGCAAAGAGATAGCTGGAGGGTACGGCGCAAGCTTCCAGATATCCTCGCTTAAAGGCGCCCAGGTTGGAGACCAGGTTACCATAGCCTACGGCAACGGGATCAAACGCGACTATAAGATCAAGGGCATCTACAATACATATTTTCCACTGGCCGATCTCAACATTTTCGTAACTGAGAAGGAGATGGAATCGGTGCTGGGCCTGCACAACAGGGCGTCGGAGATCCTGATTAAAACGGACGGCTCGGTGCCCGAGCGGGTTTATATCGACCGGCTGCGCATGATGGGTATCGAGAGGGAGCAGATTAATGTCTGGATGGATTTCATTGGCTATATCAGCGGTTTAACCCAGACCTTCGATATTATAAAGGGAATAGTGACATTTATCGGGCTGCTGGTGGCCGGTATCACCATTTTTATCGTCATCTTTATCGCCACCGTGAGCCGCCGGCGCCAGATAGGTATACTCAAGGCCATCGGCATGAAAGAGCGCATCATCATACTATCCTATATTTTTCAGGCCGTTTTCTACGCCATCCTGGGTATCATTGCCGGATTAATAATCATCAACCTGGCACTTGTTCCCTACTTCGTCCAACACCCCTTCCCCATGCCTATCGGGCTGGTCAGCCTGGCGTTGGTAAACCGGGATATGGCGGTGGCCATACTGAGCATGCTGCTGGTCAGCGTAGTGGCCGGCTTCATACCGTCATGGATGGTGACACGCCAGAATATCATTAAGGCTATCTGGGGCTGAGAACATGGTGATCATAGAAGCGAAAGGTCTGAGCAAAATATTCGGCGGCGAAGTGCCGGTGGAGGCGCTCAAAGACATTGACCTGCAGGTAGGCGAGGGAGAGTTCGTGGGTATCATGGGCCCCAGCGGGTCGGGAAAGTCCACACTCTTGCATATGCTGGCGCTGCTGGACGAACCCACGGCGGGTAGGATAATAGTTGACGGTACGGAGGTAGAGACGTTGTCATCCATGCAGAAGACCAGTTTCCGCCTCAATAAATTGGGCTACGTCTTCCAGGAATATGCCCTGTTGCCCGAGCTAAATGCGCTGGAAAACGTCTACCTGCCGCTTATGATGCTGGGCGCGCCGGCCAGGGAGTACCGCAGGGCTGCTCTTGAGATGATGGAGACGGTAGGGCTGAGCAAACGCGCCAAACACCTTATCAGCCAGATGTCCGGTGGGGAGCAGCAGCGGGTAGCCATAGCCAGGGCGCTGGTCAATAAATCCAAGATACTCTTCGCTGATGAGCCCTGCGCCAACCTGGACACTAAAAACTCCGGCATCGTCATGAACCTGCTGCGCCAGTTATGCGACCAGAGGAAGCAGACCATTATTATGGTCACCCATGAGCCGGAACATTTACAATTCACAGACCGCGTCATCTGGATGAAGGACGGCATGATCGACAATGAGGGAAAGTAGAACGTTCACGGAAAAATGACTGAAGGGCCTGCCGTCCATTGGCAAGCCCCTCAGTGAGTAATAAGTCGCAGGCCTAATTGTACTTCGTCAATTCACCAGCCAGTACCTTCTTGGGTAGTGCTCCCACCTTGCGGTCGGCTAACTTACCGTCCTTGAATATGAGCAGTGTGGGAATGGCCTGCACCTGGTACCTGGCCGCTATATCCTGATTCTCATCGGTGTTCAGCTTGCCGAAAGTGATCTTACCTTTAAGATCGGTGGCCAGCTCTTCGATTACCGGTGACATCATTCGACATGGACCGCACCAAGGCGCCCAGCAATCAACCACCAGTGAGCGGTTATCGCGTATGGCATCCTCCAGGTTCTTGCTGTTTAGCTCCAGCACGAGCGCTTTCTCGTTTTCCATTTTAATCTCCTCTGCTTAGCGCAAACCAATTGTAATTCTGTTGACAATATTCTAAAGGCAGCAGTTAAAATTAAATATGATTTTAGTCACTGTGTGACTGAAGTAGCATCGTTACTTTGATAAACCGCTGATTTTGGTGGCAATGAGTGAGGCCAGCTCCTTCTCGCTAAGGGGCAAGCCGTCAAGGCTCTCGCCGGCAATGATGAGGTGGCGTTTAGCCTGGGATTTATACTCTTCCGTATTTGCACAGGCACGGCGGCATCCGCAGAGGATGACCAGTAAATCCGATCCCGGTGTGTCCGACGGTACAACCTCGATATCCTCCCCGTAAATGAGCTTGCGAAGCTGCCAGGCCAGGGAGGACAGGTCGATCTCAGGATTACACGAACCGCAGAACCTGAGCGTTACTTTGATGTTGTGCCTGCCTTGAAGCGGAGTTGTCAGCAGACAAAGAAGGGCTGCTCGCCGATCTTAGCCAGCTTCTCCGCAAGCCTTTTCTTGCGCTCGAGGTTGCCTCGTCTCTCTATCATTATCTTCTGGGCCTGAGGTGAGCCGGCGCCGTGCATGGACTCGGCCAGGGCCGTACCGCAGGTCATGGCATCGATCAGGCGGATCAGCCGTATCCTGGTCTCGGCAGGCACATCTGAAACCCCTTTCATGTATTTATCAACCCATTTACCCACCGACGGGTCTTTCAGGTCGAACTCCGAGGGCATGGTGGCCAGGAGGCCGCCCGTGATATCGTGCGCCAGCCGGGCTATCTCGTAGACGTTGCGCGTGACGTTCAACTTGGTGATGTTGGCCATTAGCGGGTCAGCCTGGTAGCATCCCGCCGGCTGTTTAAAGCCCTGGCAGGAGCAGGCGATCGAGCAGCAATAAATGGTCTCGGCCAGGTGGATCATCTCGGCCAGTTTGTCCTTAACGTGGGATGCTTTGCTTGTGCCCTGCGCCTGAGTGAGGGCGTAAACTGCCCCGACCAGCACATCGGCCAGGCCGCCCTTGCAGCCCCCATAATTCTGGCGGTGGAACGTGGCAAAACGCTCGACCAGTTCGCCTGCAAACTCGTATTCCCCGCACATAAAAACGTGTTCATTGGGGATGAATACCCTGTCAAAAACGATAAGGGCCTCACCGCCAACGCAGCCGTATTCGACGTTGCCCTGGTCCATGGAGCACTCGCACTTGCGGGTGTCATTGGATTGCCGCCCGAAGATATGAACCAGGCCTGGTGCATCGATGGGTACATAGAAGCAGACGGCATAGTCGCTGTCTTCCGCTCTCATGGCTGCGGTCGGCATGACCAGGTGGCCGTGGGAGTTCACTGCGCCAGTTATATGGGCCTTTGCCCCGCTGACCACGATGCCGTCCTTCTTACGCTCCACGACGTGGACATAAAGGTCCGGGTCCTTCTGCTGGCTGGGTGAAAGGCTGCGGTCTCCCTTGGGATCGGTCATGGCGCCCGAGGGCATCAGGTCCCTTTCCTGGATCATCTTCACAAATTCCTTGAAGCGCTGGTGGTAGTTGGTGCCGGTTTTTTTATCGATATCATAGGTTATTGAATAGGTGGCGTTCATGCCGTCGAAGCCCACGCATCTCTGGAAGCAGCTTCCTGTTTGCTGCCCGATGGCGCGCAGCATCTTGACCTTCTTGATGAGGTCGTCGTGTCCCTGGTGGATGTGAGTGAAACGGTTGATCTTATTACCGGTCAGGTGAGATTTGGCCGAGCAGATCTCCTCGAACTCCGGCGCCAACGCCATCTCGTAGGTCAGGGCCGCGGCGTTGATGTGCGGAATAAAAGCCGGATGCGTCGTTATGTCCGCGATCTTCTCCCCCATGTAGTAGATCGCAGGTTTGAGACTCTTTAGGCTCTCTTTGTATTGCTTGCCGGTCATCTGTGTCATGGTGAACACCTCCTGAGTGTTATCGGGCAGGGCGGGACCATTGCCGCCGGGACAATGATTATACAATAGGCGGGTTATCTTTTAATATGGCCCGGCAATATGTAAATATAAGGCTTGCGCAGGATATATTTGTGCAGCCAGCGGTCGAAGCGGCGGAACGCCAGAAAGAGGACCCAGATCATAGCGTCCTCTTTATAGTAAGATTTGATCTCCTTTTCAGTGAGAGGCTTTAAGCCCAGGGACGCGCCCTCGGTTGAGAAAAACTCGTTGGCGGCCTGAACCAGGCCGGGCACCAGCTCGGGCCGCTGCTCCTTGTAGAAATTGGCGATGATGTCGGTTGTTACCAGCCTGGCATCGTAGTAGCGCGTCATCACCCCCTCCAGGAAGAGCCAGCGGATGAGCCACACTAAAAACGAGGGTGCACTGCGCAGGAATAGTTCAGGATCCAGCCGCTCCACCCCGTCCTTCTTCATCAGCGGAGTGCTGGTATCGAAATATAGCAACCCTGTTTCAGGGCCTACCTGCGGACGGGCTGCGTTAAAATCAGCGATGGACCAGTTGGAGATCTGGCCGTCTATCCCAACGGCGCGGCCGGGATTGGCCAGGTTATATTTCCAGACCTTGAGCAGCTCACGCTGTACAAGTAGAAACAGCGTGAGGATACCAGCGGGGGCCAAAAGCTGGATGGCGCGGTTGCCGATGGACTCGGGAGTCAGCTTTCGCTGTATATCGAAAGCTATGATATTGCCGGCGTCCGAGACAAACCAGGCGAAGCCCCACTCGGGCATGTTTATGCCGATATCTTTTTGCAGCACTTCATTGTAATCTCCATAGAGCGTCTGGTATTCGGCGACCTCTTCCCTGGTTTTGAAGATGGGCATCCGCTTACAGGCCAGGTTTTTAGTTGACTCCGCCTGTATCTCAAAAATGGTGCTGATCTCGCCGTAACCCAGCACCCGCGCGGGTATTTTGCTTTTTTCGGGATGTGCCGGGTCCAGCCCACTTTCAAATTCTTTCAGCAGTTCTATATCAACTTGCACGCCGATCTCCTAATTAAAGTATTTACAGGCCAAGGAAGGCCGCTGTATCGCCCAGGGCCCCGTCCACACCTTCCAATATCTGGTGCGCGGTCTTAGTATCGATGATCAGTGGCGGCAATAGCTGGCAGACCCTCTTATCGTTGTTGGCGTAGATGGCCAGTATGCCGTGGTCGTAGCAGGATTTGGTCAGGATGGGGCCGCAGGTGTCGTTCACCATCTCGATTCCCATCATCAGGCCCAGTTGCCGCAGCCCGGTGAGTATCCCGGGGTGTTTCCTTTTCAATTCAACAAAGCCGTCTTTGAAAATGGCGGCCAGCCGGTTGACGTTCTCAAGGAATTCAGGCCTGGATGATTCCTCCAGCACGGCGGTGGCCACCGGGCAACCTACCTCGGCTCCTCCGAAAGTGGAGACATGGATAAACGGATTATCATGGAAAAAGCTGGCGAACTCCTTGCGGTAGCAGGTTGCGCTCATGGGGTAAATGCCGCCGGACAGCCCTTTGCCTATGACGATGATATCCGGAACGGTGTCGAAATGCTCGATGCCCCACAGTTTACCGGTGCGGCCCAGGCCCGTCTGTACCTCGTCGATAATGAGCAGTGCGCCCTTGCTGGAGCAGATCCGGCGGGCCTGCCGGAAGAAGTCCCTGCCGGGGACCGGCATGCCGAGTGTGGCGGGTATCGTCTCAAAGATGACTGCGGCCGTATCATCGTCCACGGCCTGCTCCAAAGCTTCCACGTTATCGAAGGGAACCTGCAGGAATCCGGGCAGGTTGGGTCCGAAGGGGGTCCGGTACTGCTCGTCTCCTGTGGCCAGGGCAAAGCCGGTATGACCATGATAGCCGCCGATGGCCGAGACCACCTTGTATTTACGGGTGTAGCCCCGGGCCAATTTGATTGCCACATCAATCGCCTCGCCGCCGGCTACTCCGAACACGGTGCATGATATATCGCCGGGCATCAGCCCGGCCAGCTTCTCAGCCAGCAGGGCGCGCTGTTCGCTGATCAGGTGGTGGTTGCCGATATCCAGTTCGTTGAGGCTGTCCTTGAGGGCTT
Organism: uncultured Dehalococcoidales bacterium; assembly: GCA_964437795.1. GTDB lineage: Bacteria > Chloroflexota > Dehalococcoidia > GIF9 > UBA5629 > CAIMUM01. The sequence continues at coordinate 10,821 of CAYTIC010000009.1, forward strand.
TGATGGCCAGCGGGTTGCGGTGGCCGAGGTTAAAAACGCCGCCGTTGCAGTGGCAGTTGATCAGGCGTTTGCCGCTGTTCGCGTCCCACACGTAGGGACCTTCGCGCCTGCCGAAGACGAACTCCATGCCGTATGATTTGAAAGTCTCGGCCTTGCCTGAAGACACGTAATCGGAAAAACGCCTGATAACGGTCTCTTTGCTGTCCTTCCCGACATACTTCATGATGGTCTCCTTATGAATGTTTTAAAGGGAGGCCCGCATCTCAGTTTGCAGGCCCGGAAGCCAGGTTAACCAGCGCTTTAAGCAGGTCGGCGACAACCCCCCTGGTGGCCTGGTCCGTCAGATTATTATTATCATCGAATTTCTGCCCGGCAAATGTAACGAAGACCTCCGGCTTGGACACTGCTCTGACATCGAGGAAGAGGAATGTTTGCCTCAGGTGATACTGCGCCCGTGAACCGCCCAACATGCCGGTAGAGGCGCTCATCAGCGCCACCGTTTTGCCCGGCCAGACGCTGTCCCCGTGTGGCCTCGATGCCCAGTCCAGGGCATTTTTAAGCACGCCCGGAACAGAGAAGTTATACTCGGGTGTCACGATCAGCACGGCAGAGGCCGCCCTGATTTTAGATTTGAATTCTTTTACCCTTTCGGGAGGGCTCATCTCCAGGTCCTGGTTGAACAGAGGAATGCCCTGGAGGTCGAATTGTTCGAGTGTCGTATTGGGCGGCAGCAGCTCTCCTGCCGCCCTGAGCAGAGCCTTGTTATAAGAACCGGTCCTCAGGCTGCCGGCAAATCCAAATATGTTCACCGTTTCCATCTCTTGCCTCCCGAGCTATGAATTCACTGCCGCGGGCTTTTCTTCAAGTCCAGCCCGCAGCAGTGTAGTAACATCTCAGCAGATCATCAATATCAGGGGGTAAGCACCAGTTTGCTCGCAGTGGCGCTATTGACCTGGTCCCGGGTCCAGAACATGGGGTGGTACTTGATATTGAGCCAGGAGTTGATCATGTCCCCGTACCATTTGCTGGCCGGATTGCCGCTCTGTCCCGTGGCGTTCATGCTGACGCTTTTCCCCAGGTCGCTCCAGTCTATAATCATGCGCATGGACGGCATGGTCCGTACCTGGAAATCGCCCTTGTCGACGGTCCAGCGGCAGGCGTTTACCGCGTCTGTGCTGCCGCTCGCCGGGTAAGGTCCTTTGTTGACCAGCGACTCCAGCGGTGCGATACCGCTGGCGCCAAGCGGGTTACTGACGAAGGTAGCGGTATGCAGTGTGCCCCACTTCCATAGGCTGCGGTCGGGGCCCAGGGCCGTCACGGTTGCGTCATAGCCTTCCTTGAAGGATCTGGCCAGCAGGTCGTCGCGCGTCTCCACCCGGTCCTTGGTTGAAAGATCGTCCCACCATTTGTCGCCGGGGTTCTTGAGCAACTGGTACATGGCCCACATGTCCCTGTCGTCGCCTTCCGACTTGATGATATCGCCCAGCTTGCTCTGGAAAGTGTTGTTAACCAGCTTCATCCAGAACTCGGCATAGAGGGCGGCCTGCGGGCTGTCCGCATTGAAGGACTGGTCCCAGTGAACCAGCCAGTCCTTTGCATCCGCCAGCACCGGGTCCTCGAACTTGATATTAGCCAGGTAAGGCATAACCTCGCCCACGCTCAGGACCTTGTTGTCGCCCTGTATCTTCTGAAAGGTCTGTACGCTGTGTGGCGCAAGCTCCTTGATGAGCTGGTCGATACGCTGGCCGCGGTAGCCGTAGTTCCACTCGGAACCAAGGCTGTAGTTGAGGTTGGGATCGAGGTGTTTTTTCAGGAAATCGTAGTATGCAGGCGGTACTACGGCCTGGTTGGCCGTGATTATGTAACCGCGGGCCGGGTTGTATGCCCGGGGCATCAGGTCAAAGGGGATGAAGCCCTTCCACTCGTACTCATCGGTCCAGCCCGGGACGGGCAACAGGCCGTTGTGGTTTTTGACACGTATCGGCACCTTGCTTGGCATCTGGTATCCGATATTCCCCTCTTTGTCGGCATAGACAAAGTTCTGTGCCGGGCAGTCCCAATTCCTGAGCGCATTGCGGAACTCGTCCCAGTTTTTGGCCGTATCGATGCCCTGAACGGCGTTTACAAGTGTACCCGGTTCGAGGGCTGTCCAGCGCAGGGCCAGGGGGTCCTTGTTGTTGAAACCGAAGAACTGGCCGGTCTTGGCATCGTAATTATTGTCGTTGATGATGGGGCCAAGGTGAGTCTCTCTGACCTTGATGTTGATGGGGGCTGCCCCGTCGCCGAAATCAATAGTCTCATTGCGTACGGTCATGTCGCGCCATTTGCCGTTCCACTCGTACTGCAGCGGGTTGTCGGGGTTGACCTTGATCTGGTAATGATCGTGAACATCGGGGTAGACATTGGTAACGCCCCAGGAGATATTGTTATTATGGCCGATTATCACGCCCGGGCTGGGTGCAAAGGCGAATCCCGTAACATCGTAAGGCTGGCCTGACCCATCGTCGGGGCAGTGCAGGCCGATCTCGTACCAGATGGAAGGCATCTGTATGCCCAGGTGCGGGTCGTTGGCCAGCAGCGGCTTGCCGCTCTGCGTAAGATTGCCCGAGACCACCCAGTTATTGCTGCCGATGCCGCCCGGGTCACCCATCAGCCAGCTCATGTCCGGCCGTGTATCTTCATAGGTATTTCCGTATGACACAGGCTGCCCGTTTGCAGTCGTTGCCTCGACGGATGGGGTTGCCGGGGCGGCTGACCTTTCCATTTCCTGAATATCTGATTCCCGGATGATGGTGGGCTTATCTCCGAATCCCCAGGGCGGTGTCTGCCACTTGTCGGCCATCTCCTGGCCCAGCGCATTGTAAAGCTTTGAGCGCTGGATCTCCTCGTCGCCGCTGTATCCCAGGTCCCAGGACATCAGTTTGGCGAAGGCCAGTGTGTCCACGGGCGTCCAGGGATTGATCTTGAACTTAACACCGGTTAACCCCAGGATGCTGTAGTTGACTGAAAGGTCCTGCGGGCTGCGGTTGGAGATACAGGCATTAACGCCGGCAGCGAAGTCATCCAGCAGAGCGCGCTGTGCCGGAGAATAGCCGTCGTACTCTTTTTGTGCCACGTTGTACCATCCCATGGTACGCAGGTATATATCAGAGGCTACCAGGCTGGACTTTTTACCGGTAAGCTCTTCTACGCGGCCTGCGCAGACGTGGCGGAAGAAGTCCATCTGCCACCAGCGGTCCTGTGCCTGGACGTAACCCTGTGCAAAACTGAGGTCGTGCATGTTTTTGGCATAGATGTGGGGTATGCCGTTGGCATCGCGTATGATCTCAACCTTGTCGTAGAGTCCGCTGACCTTGACAGTTCCCTCTATTTTGGGCAACGGCGCATTGTTAATGTAGCTGAAATATCCGATACCGCCACCGCATAGGATGATGATGATGGCGAGTATGGTTAATATAGCGGCTAAAGCTGATTTACCGCCTTTTTTCTTTTTTGTGGGGGTAGCTTCATTTTTGGGGGTTTTCGCATCTTTTTCAGTATCAGTCAAGGTGTCCTCCTTCCGCTTTTATAATGCTTCGGGGATGAAGCTTGTGCGGCCGATCCCTGTACCAGCAAGATATTACTCTGAAACGCACCTTCCGTCAAAGAGCGAGGACTCTGACGTCAGGTGCGCCCGAAAGCTCTTTTTATGTGAGCCGTCGCTGTACCTGTTTCCAGGAATTGGTTATGAGGAAGCTCTCGTCCATGTTGTCCACCATGGACAGGAATTTAGCAATAGGCGCCGAAAAGGTTAATTCGGTTGCCTCTACGAAGGGACGAGCCGAGATGTCGAACATTCCAATAATCGCCTTGGGGTGCTGCGATTCCCGCTGGAAATAGGGGTGATAGACAATGGAAGAGCAGCCCGAGCCGAAGGGGGCGATCACTCCGTTGGGCTCCTCCTGGTCGAAGTTGGCCAGGGTGAAAAGGCCGGCCAGCACATCGGGGACGGCGAAGAAGACTACAACCTGGGGGTCATCGGTTTTCTCCAGCCTGTCCCAGCGCTTGAATACTATGTATCGTCCCGGCGCCTGGAAGGGCTGTTGATGTTGCATGACCTGTTTGACCAGGTCCGGGGACTTTTTATACCTTTCCCCCTCCAGCTTGCCCGGTATTCCGCAAGAGAGGAAATAATCGAAGTTGGGCCTGATCTTCTGTGCGAAGCCCAGGTACCTCTTTCCGCCGAAACAGCCGACGGATTCGGATTGGAAGCTCATGGACTTGCCCGATCTTGCTTCCTGCAGAGCTGCGATTATGCACCGGTGTACGGAGCCCGGCTTAACCTGTTCAGCCCGGGCTTCATCGTCAGCGTAGTAGAAAGTTATGGGAAGGCCGGCGTTGCCGAAATATTGCTTCCATTTTGCTATGAAATTATCCCTGACGGCTATATCCAAATTCCTGGCCTCCGTTAATCATGGATTTAAAGAGAGTCTGTGTGCCGCGCCGGCATCCACCTGCTGGCGAGTCCAGAGCATGGGGTGATATTGCACCTTGCTCCACGGGACAAACATATTGCTGTACCAGGGACTGCCCGGGTGGCCGCTCTGGCCGGTGGAATTCATGCTGACGCCCTTGCTGAGGTCAGCCATATCAACAATCATGCGCATGGAGGGGATAAGGCGGATGGAGAAATTGCCGTTACTGGCATACCACTCCATGCTGTTGACGCATTCGCTGTTGCCTCCGGCGGGTACCGGCCCGCGATTGACCAGCGACTCAATGGGCCCGATGCCGCTGGCGCCCAGCGGGTTGCTCACCGCGGTCGCCTTGTGCAAGCTACCCCACTTCCACTGGCTGCGGTCCTTGCCCAGCGCTGCTATCGTGGCCGCATACCCTTCTTTAAAGGAACGGATGAGCACCTCGTCACGGGTTTCTTTAATGTCCTTGGTGGCGGGATCATCCCACCAGGCGTCGGACGGGTTTTGTAGCAGCAGGTTGACAGCCCACATCTCCCTGTCCACGCCGTCTGACTTTGCTGCATCTCCCATCTTATTCTGAAAGACGTTGTTGTTCAGCTTCATCCAGAACTCGGCGTAGAGGGCGGCCTGCGGGCTGTCCTCGTTGCAGACACGGTCCCAGTTTAGCAGCCAATCGCGGGAATCGCTGACATCGGCGTCGTCGAACTTGAGTTTGGCCAGGTACGGCAACACTTCATCGGCGGGGGTATATTTATTGTCCCCCTGGATCGATTGGTATGTAGCCACCGTATTGGGTGCAAGCTGTTTGATCAATTCGTAAATGCGCTGGCTGCGGTATCCGTAAACCCATTTATTGTATTTGCTGCCAAAGTTGGCATTGACGTCGGGTCCGAGCCGCTGGTTGAGGTACTCATAGTAACCCGGCGGTGCGACCTCCTGGTTGGCTGCGACGATGAAGCCCCGGGCAGGGTTATAAGCGCGCGGCATTAGGTCATAGGGAATGTAGCCTTTCCATTCGGACTCGCTGGTCCAGCCCGGCGCGGGCACCTGGCCGGTGTAATTCTTGGGCCGGACAGGTATTTTGCCCGGCATCTGGTAGCCGATATTTCCCCTGGTGTCGGCGTAAATGAGGCTCTGCGAGGGCACGTCCCAGTCCTTAAGGGCGTTGCGGAACTCGTCCCAGTTACTGGCTTTATTCAGCGCCAGGATGGCCAGGGAGAGGCGGCCGGGCTCGAGCGCTGTCCAGTGGAGGGCCAGCGGGTCTTTGTTATTGAAGCCGGCGATCTCGCCGGCCTTGGCGTCGTATTTATTATCGTTGGTGATTGGGCCGAGGTGGGTCACCCTGACCTTGAAAGTGATGGGGGGCTTTCCATCGCCGAATGATATCTTTTCCTCCCGCACAGTCATATCGCGCCACTTGCCGTCCCACTCGTATTGAAGGGGGTTGTCGGGGTTAACCTTTATCATATACTGGTCATTTACATCGGGGTAAACATTAGTCTCACCCCAGGCGATATTGTTATTATGTCCGGAGACAACGCCCGGGCTGGAGGCGAAAGTGAAGCCGGCCACATCAAAGGGGTGGCCTGTACCGTCATCGGATGAGTGGAGGGCGACTTCGTACCAGATGGACGGTTGTTGTATGCCCAGGTGCGGGTCATTGGCTAAAATTGCCTTGCCGCTCTGGGTCATACTTCCCGTGGCCACCCAACTATTGCTGCCGGCGCCCGCCTGTTCCCCGATCAGTTGCTTGAGGCCGATAGACGTGTCCTCATATGTTTGCCCTTCCGTTACGGCGAGTGGCTGGGAAGATATTGAGCTGACAGGCGAGGTCACCGGCTGAGCGGAGTTTTCCAGTATTTGAATATCCTCATCCAATAAAATGGTCGGCTTTTGCCCGATAGGCCATGCAGGCACCAGCCATTTGTCGGCCATCTCCGCGCCCAGCAGGCTGTAAAGCTTGGTGCGTGTTATCTCCAGGTCGCGGCTCAATCCGAGGTCCCACGCCATCAGTTTGGCGAAGGCCAGCGTATCAAGTGACGTCCAGGGTTCGACTTTGAATTTCACGCCGGTCAGACCGAGTATGCTGTAATTAACCGATAGCTGTCCCGGTGAGCGCCCGGAAATGTAAGCGTTTACTCCTTCGGCAAATGCATCCATCGGAGCGCGCTGGTCCGGTGTGTAGAGGTCATATTCCTTTTTACAGACCTCGTAGAGACCCAGGGAACGAAGGTAGATATCGGTATTTACCAGGCTGGCTTTCTTTCCGGTAAGCTCCTCGATACGGCCCCCGCAGGTCTTGCGGAAGAACTCCATCTGCCACCAGCGGTCCTGGGCCTGCGCATATCCCTGCGCAAAGAACAGGTCACGCATGTTTTTGGCATAGACATGAGTTACACCGTTTTCATCGCGGATAATCTCAACACCGGCCGTAAGCCCTTTAGCCTGCAGGTTTCCGTCCGTTTGAGGCTGCGGGCTGTTGAGGATGGACTGGATATAGATAAACCCGCCTCCGAACAGCAGCACTATCACAGCCAGCAGAGTAAACAGTACGATCTTAATGGCTTTACCGGACTTCCCCTTTTTCTTCACAGCAGCCTCCTTTCTATTTTGTTAGATCGCCTATTTATAAAACCTGGCCACCTTATCCAGCGGCTCGCGGCTGCTGCGGAACTGGTTAGCGGGGTTTTTATCGTCCGTGTATCCGATAGGGATGCCCAGTACCATCAGTTTGGAAGCCGGCAAACCCAGTATCCTGCGTTGTATGTCGGGATACAGCACCGGGATGATGGCCGGGATGGTCCCCAGGCCGTGCCGGGTGGCCAGCAGAAGTATGTTCTGCGTGATCAGCCCGCAATCAAAAATGTTCCACATGTTGGTGCCGTTATCGGCGTGGTGGAAGGCGCTGTCGATCATAACATAGATGCAGCTCGGCGCTCCCCAGAGCTTGAAGCCGAACTGGCCCCACTCCGCGCGCTTTTGCTTGTCCTCGCGCGCTAAACCCAGCTTCTCCAGGATCCCGGCCATTACCGCAGCGCGCCGTGATATCCATGGCTCCGGGTATGTAAAGGGGATGGGCACGTCCAGGTTGGGCATCTTCGTGGAATTTTCTATATAGGCCTGCTTTATTTCCTCCAGCTTGGCGCCGCTGACGACGGCGAATTCCCATGGCTGGCTATTGGAGGCGGATGGAGAGCGCAGAGCTCCCTCTACTATCTTCATCAGGATATCCTGGGGAACGGGGTCGGGTTTAAAAGCCCTCACAGAGTGTCTCTTATTAATAGTCTCCAGAAGATCCATGAATGCAGCCTCCTCAATATTTGTTGCCGGAACCGGTAATTACATGATAGCGCTAAGCTGGTTGGTGGTACAATTATTGTATTGTGCCTGCGGAAAACCGTCCGTCTACGGAAACTATTTCCAGCGATCCAACCGGGATGGCGCGTATCTTCCGTGCCCTGCGTTATCGCAACTACCGCCTTTTCTTCATAGGGCAGGGCATTTCGCTGATCGGAACCTGGATGCAGCAGGTGGCCATAAGCTGGCTGGTGTACAGCCTGACCAATTCCGCCCTGTTGCTGGGAGTGGTGGCATTTTCCGGCCTGATCAGCACCTTCCTGCTGACACCCTTTGCCGGCGTGCTGGTGGACCGTCTCGATCGCCACCGCATCCTCGTCGTTACGCAGACACTGGCCATGCTGCAGGCTTTGGCCCTGGCTGCTGTTGTGCTGACCGGCGTGGCAGCGGTCTGGAATCTGATACTGCTGAGCATAATGCTGGGACTCATCAACGCCTTCGACATGCCCACCCGCCAGTCATTCGTACTGGACATGGTCACCAACCGTGAAGACCTCGGTAATGCCATTGCCCTCAACTCTTCGTTGTTCAACGCTGCCCGGCTGATTGGTCCGTCCGTAGCCGGTGTGCTTGTGGCTACAGTAGGTGAGGGACTGTGTTTTCTAATTAACGGTATCAGCTTCATTGCGGTCATCGCCTGTCTGCTGGCTATGAAGATAGCGCCGACACCGCCCAGGGGGAAGAACGAAGATTTCTTCCGTGGCATGAAGGACGGTGCAGCTTACGCTTTTGGCTTCCCGCCAGTTAAATACATCATCTTATTGCTGACCTTTGCCAGCCTGGTGGCCATGCCCTATCCCGTGCTTATGCCCGTCTTTGCCAGGGAGGTGCTGCAGGGTGGGGCCAACACGCTGGGTTTCCTCATGGCGGGCGCAGGGGTGGGCGCACTGGCCGGGGCCATCTACCTGGCCTCGCGCAAGAACGTATTCGGACTGGATAAAATAATAGTGGTTTCCGCCTGCAGCTTCGGCGTCGGTTTGATATGTTTTTCGCTGTCCCGGACTATGCTGCTTTCCATGATCTTCATGGCGATAACCGGCTTCGGCATGGTGGTACAGCTGGCAGCCAGCAATACTATCCTTCAAACAATTGCCGATGACGATAAACGGGGCCGCGTAATGAGCTTTTTTGTCATGTCGTTTATGGGATTGGCCCCTTTCGGCACTCTGCTCTTCGGCGCCCTGGCCGATAGTATCGGCGCGCCATATACGCTCCTCATAGGCGGTGTCTGCATCCTTGCAGGGGGCCTGGTATTCGCCCGCAAGTTCTCTACGGTCAAAGGCATGGTGTATCAGGCTTACGTGAAAAAGGGGCTGGTGCCCCCCGAGAATTCAAAAAATAAATGAACCATAGGCAGCTTTATTGGCTGCCTATGGTTCGCGAATGTCAGCTTATACGATTATTAGGCTTTGCCGATGCGGAACATCTTTGTGCCGCATTTGGCGCAGACACCCTGGGTCGCCGGTTTGCCATTCTTCATCTTAATGGCCTTGGCATTTTTCATTTCCCTCTTGGCCCTGCACTTCATGCAATAAGCTTCCATCAATGTACCTCCTATGTATTTGAATTTAGCATAGATGATTGTTTGAAGCTTGTCAAGTGGGGGAACACCTTAAAATAGCTATAAAAGACAAAATTTCCTCGCTGTGATCGTAAAAAAGCTTAAAATATCATGAAATTTCGCATAGGTGACTTTGGTACTATGCTGCCTTAGGCTGGCCCCCTTTGCCAGCGGGAGCGCTTTTTAACTATAATTGTGCACCTGCAAATTCTATTATTAAAGGAATCGGAGTGAACGTAGTCGCGCTGGTCGGTATGCCCGGATCAGGAAAATCCGAAGTGGCCCGTGTCTTTCAAAAGCACGGCTATAGTACGATAAGGTTCGGCGATATCACCGATGAGGAAGTGAAGAAGCGCGGCCTCAAGCTGGATGAGGGTAATGAGAGGATGGTCAGAGAGGACCTGAGGAAAAAGCACGGCATGGCAGCCTATGCCATCTTGAACCTGCCGCGTATCCAGGCTGCCCTGGAGAAATCAAACGTCGTAATAGATGGTCTTTACTCCTGGGAGGAATACAAATACCTTAAAGAAAAGCTAACCGGCAGACTGCATATCGTAGCTGTCTGGGCACCACCCGGGACCCGTTACGCCAGGCTGCGGACCAGGTCTGTCAGGCCCCTCAGCGCAGACCAGGCCGGGCAGCGGGACTATGCCGAGATTGAGAACGTAAACAAGGGCGGACCCATTGCCATGGCTGACTTCACTATCAGCAACGATAGTACGCTGGATTCTTTGATAGAACAGGCTGATAATATAGTGAAGGTGCTGAAGTGAAAGGGATCAAAAGGCCTTCGCTGGACGAGTATTTTCTCAAAATCGCCGCTGTAATAGCCGAGAGGGCTACCTGCCGGCGGCATCACGTGGGAGCGGTGACTGTTAAGAACAAGCACATACTCTCCACAGGCTATAATGGGGCAGCTGCCGGCGTCAAGGACTGCCTGGAGCTCGGTTGCCTTAGAGATGAGCGTAACATCCCGTCGGGCCAGATGCACGAGATCTGCCGGGGCATTCACGCGGAGCAGAACGCCATTATCCAGGCGTCGCTGCACGGTGTCAGCATTGAAGGAGCGACGATATACTGCACTCACTCCCCCTGCATACTCTGCGCCAAGATGCTGGCCAACGCCCGCATAAAACGCTTTGTCACCTTCGGCAAATATGCGGACGATGCCTTTTTAGACCTGTTTAAAGAGGCCGGCATTGATTTCGAACTGAGGCCCCGACCATCTTTTCAGATCACGACCCTTGATTAAGATAATCATGGTAAAAATAGGTCAATAGAATGCGCGAATGTAAACTGAGCGATAATAAGGCCCACTGCAATTGCACTTATGAGCCGTGCCCGCGTAAAGGCATCTGCTGCGAATGCATAAAGTACCACAGGGGGATGGATGAATTGCCGGCGTGCTATTTCCCGGCCGAGATCGAACGTACTTATGATCGTTCGATAGAACGGTTTATCTCTATCCAGGGCAAAAAGCGGCGCTGAGTTCTTTTAGGATAAAATTTTCACTGACAGATGGGGTAGCGATGATAGATGGATTTGAGTGTAGAGGTCGATGGTGGCTTCCCACTAAGCCTGAGGAAAAAGTAACCGGGACTTTGCGCTACAACTATAATGAGGGATCGAAATTAGATTTAATAGGCTCTTTTGAAAATGATAAGGCGTCATTTACGTTACCTGAACCAAAGGTGATTTTGGGCGTCTCTTTAGATGGGGAACAAGTTTCTCTTCATGATTGCTTTATAGTCGAAGCCCAGACTAGCAATCTCGGTATGCTTACAACTTCATACTATGCAAATCTTGCATTTGTTGGAGCACATTTCGACAGCAAAGAAAAAACTAGGTTTAAGAAGGTAATAGTTTATTATTCTGGACTAGATGAATGGCTAGGTATATCCGGTTTCAGATTCGGGCATAACTCCGAAGAAGATGTTGTAATCCGTTATAAGAATCCAGACAGTATAAGGGCCAGCATTGATGAAATGTACACAGTTGTGTTCGATATGATAAGGTCAGATAGCTTTGATAGAAAAAGCGTAAGAGTCGAGCAACACCCAGTTGCCAAGATAGAGGCTACAAGTGAAGAATCCTTGGAAAAACTTCAACAGGTCATTCAGAATCTGCAAAATTTTCTTTGTTTAGCAATTCGAGAGCCGGTATACATATTGAAAATGCAAGGGGTATCTGAAACAAGCCCAACTGATATAACCTACGTTAAAATATATTATAAATCTCCAGATCTTTCGAGAGCTTTAAAAAGCATATTTGGATGGGACATGCTTTTTACATACCAAGATATTCGCGAGGATTTTGAATTTATGTTAAGAAACTGGTTTAAGCGGGCTGATTTGCTGGGACCGGTTTTTGGACTCTATTTTGGATTAGTCTATAACACCAATCTTTACTTAAGAAACCAGTTTCTCAGCCTTGTCCACGCTGCAGAGGCATTTCATAGGCGCATCTATAATGGGAAGTACCTATTAGATTCTGAATACGACAGCACCGTATTAAATCTTGTTAAAAATGCAATTCCTCATCATCTCGATGAAGATCATTATGAAAGCTTGAAAAATCGATTGAAATATGGCAATGAATACTCGCTACGAACAAGATTGAGAGAATTGCTTAATAAGTACGGCAAAATAGTGCCACAGTTACAAGTAAACACAAATGGTGTCGTTAATCTAGTGGTTAATACCAGAAATTATCTAACTCATTACGACGAGAAGTTGCGCGGCAGTATTGCAGAAGGGAAAGATTTACTTTCTATTACAAGAAAGCTAAAGATCCTGGTGGAAGCTTGTCTAGTTACAGAAACAGGACTTGACGGAAGTAAAATCAATATTTTCTTTAGTAGGCATCGTCGGATACCAGAAGAAGCTTTCTGGAATCCAGGCTAAACATACATAGTGAAATTGTTGTTTAACTTGATCCAATTCCCGAACGGGTTATTTCCATCAACGAAAAAAACAGCGCTAAACTCGACGGATTTTATACTGAAAAATGATTATTTGGATATAGTATATTTAGCAAATGCTTGATAGCTTGGCCCACATCGCTTACATAGTCATTCGCCTTTTGCGAATCAATTTTTTCATCTTTTGGTCTATGAAGCAGTTTGTTACGAATTTCCGCTCCCCTTGTTAATGATTTAAATAGGTCTCTATTTAAGGGCGGTGCTCCATACTCCTTTAAAATTGCACCATACATCTTATGAAGGGGTGGTGACGGGACTTCCAATAGAAGCGGTTCTAATTCAGGTTTTCGCCTAATTAAGAACTCCTTGATCGCCAATTCTGACGCTATTGTTGCATCTATCCATTTGTACCTGGGACTTGATTCTTTTTGTGCTCTATGTAGATGTCGTAGCGCCAAGAAAGGCTGATAATCGGAATTAATGTACGTTTGGAGCCACTTGGCACTATCGTCATCTAGAGAGCGCATACCCGTTGACCAGGTAATCAATGTTAGATTTCGATGCAATCGGGTCCACTTTAATCCATCTTTTGACCAAGACTCCTCTTTACAAGACATCAATTCATCTTCAATATCAATTTGGTTGAAACAGTACTTAATTAGATAAATGACCCGTCTGGCCGCATTAGAACTGGCGGAGCAAACCTTTGATAATTCCAACTCCGTCTTTTGACTCATACCCCTATAAATTCCCGTCTCTAGGATTGTTAACAATTCATTTGAGACCTCGACCTCTTGAAAGGAGGTGACTTCTTTATTTTTGGGAATGACTGTTACCGTGATTGGTGTCCTGTCAGGAAAAGTAAACTCGAAAAAACTGCCGTTCTTTTCATATGAAACGTCGCCCAATATTGTAAATAGCCCTTTTATCATGATACGTATCATCGTTTCACTCCCGCAAATATATCTATTCGTTCCCATGTTATCATGCTTATAAATGACTTAGCCATTACTAATTCTCAAATATCGGAGGGAGTCGAGTGAGCTGCCGGCGTGCTATTTCCCGGCCGAGATCGAACGTACTTATGATCGTTCGATAGAACGGTTTAGCTCTATCCAGGGTAAAAAGCGGCGCTAATCCTCCTGGTGAATATGCCCCGGTCTTACCTGGGCGACTTGATCTGCACCTGCTGCGTATAAACTGATGTGGCCCCGCTTTGCAGGGTGGCCTTTATCGTCAGAGGATACAGGACATTATCGCTGAACCCTCCTCCTATCATAGTAAGTTTTTGGCTAATGATTCCGTTGGGCATCAGAGGCGCCGAGGGAGAGACGTCAAAATTGAAATCGAAGGACCTACCTGCTACCAGTGTGGCGGTTAAATCGGTGATAGGTACAGCGGACACGTTCTTTAAAGTTATTTCTACGGCCGGTCCACCCGGGGTGATCGGCGGCATGGGATCTGTGACCGAGACGACTTCAACGGGCTGATTCTGTGAACCGCTGGTACACGCTGATCCGCCAAAAAGTGCTATCACAGCCACAAGCGTGAAAATAAGGAAAGTTACAAGTACTCTAGGTCTGACTGTCTGAATATTCTTCACATTATCGTGATTCTTCAACGTCCAGCACTTCATATATTAATACCTCCTATCGTATAGTCTAAGGAGTAAAAGCCAGTTTTACAAAATATGATTCACCGGATTTTGGGAGCTGGATTTCCAGGTTATTTGGCGGGTGGGACTGTGGCACTATTTCGGAGCTTACGTGTGAATCAAATATAGGTTATGGAGATGAGGCTAATTGTGTAAAGGGTCGCTGGTTGCGAAATCGGCAATGTTGCGATGGCTCTTGAAGTCAGTTTGGTGAACGCCTACAATAAGGCAACATCAAACGGCCCTTTAAGAGGTTGCGAATTGGACTGGAATTTTCTAGTGGCTCTAGGCACAATAGGGTTGGCCGTAGCTGCATTCGTGTCAATGAATCAAGGACGCAAACAAACGCAAGCAATCTTGAGACAACTGAATTTGACAATTGGCCAGCAAACACCATACCTTTTCATCAAGTCTGTAAGCTTCGAGCATGATTCCGTTAGCTTGGAAATCGAAAATGCAACAAACGTTCCCGCGTTTTGGGTAGGACTTGTAACAAGATTCTTCTTTGTCTGTGAGCGGTACTATGATTCGCCAAGTGGTGATCATGAGGTCGGTTGGGGCGAGGCAGTCAAGCTCCGGGACCAGGACAAGATAGTCTACAGCAAGTACTATTCCCCTGCCCCAGATCGATGGCCAAAACTAATTCACGATGACAAAGCAGTTGTACCGGATGCTTCCGTTAGCTTTTTCGATCCCCAGGGAGTCAGCGTGCATTTTCCCCCTAAATCCATCGTTCAGGTAAAAAGCCTTTTGCGGTTTGTCGTGTCCTGGCCAGGAAAGGATGGGCCATCCAGCCAAGCTTTCGAGTATGGTGCCTTTAGGGACTTTTTGCTAAAGAACAACGTTGATCAGGTTGCTATTAGCGTGAGCTTGATCTGTAAAAATGCAGAAGAACTCCCGCTTGGGCAAGGGTATGTTACCAGCTTTATACTCAGGACTTCATCGGATAAGTCCTTGTCGGATAGCAGCAAAAATGCCCAACGGTTCGATTTCTTACCTCTGTCACATGCGGAGTATTTGAGTGCAAAATTCTGGATAACTTATGAGCAATACTGTAGCACTTACTCCAGGTGGCACATCATTGGATAACATCCCATGGCAAGTATAGGGATAATATCACTTGGTGGTCGCAATTCGGAAAAAGGCGATTTCCCTAGTGGCATCGCCTTACATCTCACAACAGCATCTAAAATCGATTATCTTTGGGAATCCAAAGACCGCTTATGGCAAGTGCAACTTGCCAAGGATCACGAACTAGCAGTAGCCAGATCACGCGAACGGTACTCGCTCGATTCCCTCCTGGCGGCAGGACTAAGCGAAATACAGAAATGTCTTGATATTGTAGCAGTCAAAAAGCTTGACATCATGGTTCTTGATCATCCCGAGATTAACCATATAGCTCTGTTCCAAAGGAATGAGGAAACAGTCATCCAGCACTTCAGCATGATCACATTCCCCATTGCCATAAAGGTCCTTGTAGAAGATCGTGACAAAGACGGGAACGTCAAGCCAGCAGGCCCTGAGGCCGCACTCCCTTGGACATGGGCTTTTCGGTACTATCGCTTATCGCAAGCGAGCCACGACGTATTTGAAGCATATAGGAATTTATTTCTGTCTTTCGAAGCGCTTCTAAATGGGATACATCCCAAGCAACAGTCGGAGCAAGAGAAAAAATGGCTAAGGAATGCGCTCTCCGAAATATCGGGGAAAATCGATTTTTCCCACTTCACCCCATTAGGGGTAAAAGATCCTGTAGCTTACCTATTAGAAAATCAGTACGAGAGAATTAGGTGTCGGTTGTTCCATGCCAAATTCCCAGATGCATTGCTGCCGCAAGAAGAACCTAGTCTGGCCGACGTGACCGTAGCTTACGGAGACTTGCTTCGGTTATGGCGCAAAACTGCGGAAGTCTTCTATCAGGTGACTAGTCCCGGTGGTTTTCTCACGAACTACTCATTCAAGATGATGATGGACAAAGAATTTGGCGGCCGCCTTTCTTTGCAATTCACAGAAGACAATTCGGTTCCAGGAGATGACGATACACAGGTCAATCCAAGAGGATCGAGAGCATATGAATTCGAGAAAACCGAATATTTAAGCGAGACAAAGCCGGGTATTGTATCTTGGCAAGGGGAGATAAAAGTTCGGGATTCGCACAATGACCTATTCATCCATAGGATATGTTCACTCATAAACAATACCTTGAGGAGCGTGGATTTCATAAGGAACGGGCTATCAATCCTTGGAGTAGATGTCTTTCAGACATACCAAAGTATGAGATTGCTAAACACGGAGTACCCTAAAACAACTTTCTAATAAATCACTCCTCCACGATATCAGTGCAAACCGTTATCTTAAGCTGTATCCCCGCAAACTCAAATTCTATCTGATATACAAAAAGACGACCCTTAAGACACGAGAAATTATAATTTATGCTGGACTATAAACTGGGTGGTGTCAGGGTCAGTTTACCACCTGACATCTACATTCGATACGATGCCCATGGGTTTCCAGATAGGTCCCAGGGTAGCCTTCTTGCTATCCAGATCGGCCTCTTCCGACTTAAGCAGGTAAAGCGACATCTGCAATTGCTGTTTCTGCTCGCCGGCGCGCCGGGCCTCACTGCTGCCAGCTATGAATGTGGTACCGCCCACCCACCGGTTAAAGTTCTGCACATCGGCATTGTACGCTTTCACCTTGCTGTTGTAGTCGGTTAACCTTACCTCATAGTCGCGGCTCTTAATACTATAATTTTTATAATAGGCGTAGTCGGGAGAGGGATTCACGCTTAAACTGATGAAACCGAGCTCCTGGCCCTGTTCTACATAAGCTACACGGTCCCCACCCGGGGCGGACTCACCGTTGTCACTCTCCACTACTTCCGGATTGAGCAGGGCCACATTTGATGCCTGAGCGGTCGCACCCGTCGAATCGGTGTAAACCAGGCCGCGGTCGGTAGTGTTGAACGCATTAACGGCATGGCCGATCGGCTCGCCGGCCAGGTCTATTCCCACCCAGGCGGCCCGTATGCCCGCCTTCTCGGCGTTGTTATGTACCTCCTGGGCAAATGATCCGCACATGAAATCACTGGCTATATATTCCATTTCATCCGTTTTATCTGCTTTCAGAAAGGCCACGACCTGGTCCCAGCTTGGGTCCCTGGCCTCCGGGTTGTTCTCAAGGATGACCCTGAACCCGTAGGTGCCGTTGTAGGGCAGCTGGCGCGTAGTACCCTGGCAGGCCGGAATACTGAGGGCAAACGCCAGGGCAACCGATAAAACGATCAGCGCGCCCGGCCGGCTCATCTCTGCGTTTCCTTCATGCTATAGACACAGCCGCAGTAGTTTTGCCGATAAAGCTCCCAGCTTCTTGCCAGCTCAATTGCCTTTTTAAAACCGTCCTTCTTTTTGAAGTCCCGCGACATGAATTTATCTCCACCTATCTCCATGCCTATACGGTTGATCTCAGCCGCCGATTTATGCGGGCTAATGGTCAGCGTGGAGGTAAAGGCTTCTGATCCCATTTCCAGCAAGAAACCAAACGTCTTTTTAATGCGTACGCGGTAGCAGATGGAACAGCGCGCCCCTCCCTCGGGTTCATCACCTGATGCTGCTGTTGCCGAGTTCCAATTTTCGATGTCGTAAGGCCCGGCCACAAGTTCGAATTTGAGCTTGTCCGCCGTGCGCTGTGCGGTTTCGAGCCTCAGGCGGTATTCTGTCTCGGGGTAGATATTGGGATTATAGAAATAGCCTGTGACCCGGTGCCCCTCGCTCAATAGCACATCGGCGGCGCCTGCCGCGCAGACGCCGCAACAGATATGCAGCACTATTTTCATCGGATTAAAGTTTACGGATTCGTCAGGATTTCTTGCCTTTGGTTTTCTCCGCCAGCCGCTTCTCGATCCTCTTGATAAAGTCGGGATCGGAGAAGCCCAGGCTTTGCGCCATGCCGGCGCATTCCAGCCCATCGGCCACGCTCATATTCATGCTCATATCTATATTGCGTTTGGCCAGGCCGACACCGATGGGACCGTTGCCCATGATCTCCTTCGCCCAGGCCATACCGGTTTTCTCCAGGTCTTCGAGTTTAACCACCTCATTGACCAGACCCCAGCTTTCAGCCTTCTGTGCGCCGATGGTCTTTCCTGTCAGGATCAGCTCCTTGGCCCTGCCGACTCCCACTATGCGCGGCAGCCGCTGGCTGGCGCCGTCGTCGGGCACGAGTCCTACCGCTACCTCGGGTATACAGAAAGTGGCCTCGGGGCTGCATATCCTCATGTCGCAGGCCAGCACCAGCTCGCAGGCGATGCCGAAGCAGAAGTTATGGATCACCGCGATGACCGCCTTCTCAAGGTACTCGATCTCGTTGTAGGCCCTTTGCGCCATCCGGACGAATTTGCGGATATCCTGCTGGCTCCCGCCGGCCTGGAAAGCGGTGAGGTCGGTCCCCGCCGAGAAGCCCTTGCCCTCGCCCGAGAGAAGCACGACCTGGACGCTCGGCCTGGCTGCATACTCGGAGAAGCACCTATCTATGTCCCAGAACATCTGCGGATTCATGGCGTTCCTTTTTTCAGGCCTGTTCAGCTTGACGTGCAGGATGCCGTCTTTTTCGGTGCAGGCAAGTGTCTCGAATTGCATAACATATCTCCTTAATAAATTATTGTGGAACTGGTGTGATGTGGTCCTAAATCAGGCAGCCCCATTAAAAATAGCTGTCGCGGCCACGGTATGTCAAGCACATACCCGCAGCAGGACAGCTATTTGCCCGCGCTACCCCCGTTCAATCACGAGTGGAGACATTGTAAATGCGGCCGCGACGGCCTTGTAATCTGAATCAACTTCTATTCAAGCAGGCTCAGGCCTTTTTATCTTTCACTTTATCAAGGAATCGCTGCTCAATTCTCTTGAGGAAGCTGGGATCGGAAAAAGCTGCGCTCTGCGCCAGGCCGGCGCATTCCAGCCCATCGTGGATGCTCATGTTCATGCTCATGTCGATATTGCGCTTGGCCAGTCCCACGCTGATCATGCCGTTGCTCATGATCTCCTTTGCCCAGGCAATGCCCGTCTGCTCAAGCTTATCGGCCGGCACGATCTCGTTTACCAGCCCCCAGAGTTCAGCTTTCTGAGCGTTAATGGTCTTGCCGGTCAGGATCAGTTCCTTGGCACGCCCCACGCCTATCACACGCGGGAGCCTCTGGCTGCCGCCGCCGTCCGGCACCAGGCCCATGTTTACCTCCGGGATATTAAAGGTGGCTTCCGGTGTGCAAATCCGCAGGTCGCAGGCCAGCGCCAGCTCCAGCGCGCCGCCGAAGCAATAATTATGGATGAGAGCGATGACCGGCTTCTCCAGTAACTCAATCTCGTTGAACATAGCCTGGAAAAGTCCGCGTATCTTGCGGCGCAGGTCCTGCTGGCCCATGCCGGCCTGGAAGGCATTAAGGTCTGTTCCCGCAGAGAAGCACTTCCCCTCTCCTGATAACAACACGACCTCTATTGAGGCCTGGCTTGCCACATCGGCAAAGCATTGCTTGATATCCCCGATGATCTGCCAGTTAAGAGCGTTCCTCTTTTCGGGCCTGTTTAATTTTACATGCAGGATCCCGTCTTTCTCGGCGTATGATACTGTTTGAAACTGCATTTTCGTCTCCTTTTCAATTTATTTCAGTTTAAGATAGCTGGATACCTGTCACTCAGCCGTGCGCGTCCGTATGCGGCTTCGGCGGCGTGCAGAAAAGTATGAGGACCACGCCGATCAGCGCGCCTGCGCAGGCGATGAACATGGCTGTATCGTAGTTGCCGTTGATATCGTACATATAGCCGGCAAAAGCCGGGGAGGCGAACTGGAAGACCGAGTTAATGGGATTGGTGATCCTGCTGATACTGGGGAACGAAGCAGCCCCGAAGTAATTCCCAACGATAAGCGGGGTTGCCACGTAGGCGGTCCCGAAGCCGAAGCCGGACAACAGAGGGTATATGTATGCGGCCAGCAGGTTGTCTCTCGAGGCGACGGTAAAGAGGACACCCCCCACCAGCAGTGAGAAGCCGGCGATACCTATGAGGTAGCGCGCCTCGATCTTCTCTCCCAGAAAGGATACGCTGAGGCGGCCGATGATGCTGCAGGCCAGGATCAGCCCGTAGATGAAGGCGGGTTGAAAAAGAAGCTGCGGATCTGTCGGGGAGAATCCCCGGTCATGCAGGTGAGCGGGCGTCTGGGTGAGCACCGCCTGCCAGAGGAAATAAATGAATCCCGTAGCCCCTACGATCAACCAGAGCGCACGTGTCCTGACAGCGTCCGGGAATTGCCAGTTAACAGGTGTGCGGTATGTCTTGATCAGCCTGTGTTTGGTGTGAGCGATGGCCGCCTGCTCCGCTTGAGGAGATAGACCATCCGGGTGCTGGCCCAGGTCCTCGGGACGGTTGCGTACAGCGATGAGCGCGATGACGGCGCCGGCCAGGCAGGCCAGCGCTATGATGTACCAGCCCACGCGCCAGTCATTGCCGAAACTCACGATGCCGGCGCTGATGATCTGCGGGTAGATGAACCCGCCGATGGCGCCTCCGCCCAGCACCAGACCCAGGGCCAGGGCCCTGTGCACATTGAACCAGAGCAACACCAGCGCCTGTATCGGCACCACTGTGCTGAAGGAAAGCCCCAGTCCCACAAAGAAACATATAACCCAGTACAGGATTGGGTACGAGTGCCCTGCGATGGTTGCGATTGTCTGCGCCAGCAGCGCCATCAGCACGCAGCTCAGGCAAATGATTATGCCGCCTATGGCCAGCGTCTTCCTGGGGCCGAAACGGTTGATCAGCCAGGGGATGGCGAGCGCGCCCACACCCAGCATAATGCCGATGATGGAGTAGCCGACATTAACCTGTCCACGCTGCCAGCCCAGGTCCTCAGCCATAAAGGTGTAAATGACCGGCGGCCCGTAAAGCGCAAAGCCGATGGGGATGGAATAAACGAGGCAGAGGATGGGGAGCAACCACCAGCCGTAAAAGCCGCTGCCAGTCGCTTTATTGGGCATTCGCTGATTCTCCTTACGGCTATTTGATTCTGCGGATTCAGGAAAGCCATTATAGCACGGCGCGACTTCTCAATACACGCGTGCAGGGATATAGCGGATTATTAATTTATAGAATTCGGGGCAGGGGAATTCTATTCAGCAGATTTAAACATTACTATCTCGTGTAACGTTGTCCCCAGCTCCTTGCTGGTCTTACCATCACGTGTCACATTTATATCGAAATCAGAGGCCAGCCTGAAATAGCCCGGTTTTAACCGCAATATGTTCTTTGCGATGAACCTCAGAACCGGGCTGAAATTATTGAGCATGTCTTCGGCTTCAAGGACTTCTTTAACCCTGAGGTTTGCCTCCATTCGGTTTGGTACCTTGATTGTGAGTTTCCTGGGGAAACTGTGTTTTGCGCTGGAGTTATATTCAAAATCCTGCTTGATGAATTCAAATTCGCCTGTACTGAGTATGACTTCCCGGCCGTCAGCCAGCATCAGCACCTTCACGGCATAGTTGTCCATCTTTTTATTACACTGGATGAAAGCATAGGATACTGTATAGTGTTCCGAATAGACCCTGCCCCACATCCAGTAATCGATTATTGTGGGGAACTGGAAATTCAGCCAGTTATGATCATGGTAACCGACGCCCCTGACCTGTATCACATGGCTTCCGTCTGTAATAGTGCCTTCCACGGAAGCCCTGGCAAAAGGGACCACCCACGCGAAATAACCCATATTGCCGAATTGAGAGATGCCGGTCCCGGGTTTCCACCCGTTTACCTCTGCCCTGTATGTGAGGCGGCAACTCAGGTCCTTCTCTTTGATATTGATCTCATAACGGGGTAGCTCCCCTTCCAAGTGTTCGACTCTCAGGTAGTTGGCGCCAACTTTAACGTCAGCCTTTTCACGGGAAGCGGAGAAATCCGACCTGCTGTAAGGTATGAATCTCTGGGTCTTGTTTCCATCCGGCCTGAGCAATACGATTTCTACACCGGGTTTGCCTGCCATTCCGGGGTTGGGGTTTGCTGCGTGGAAAAAGACCACTATAGTGTGGCCTGATTCCAAATGCGCATCAAAATACCACCACTCATACTGGCCTTTTGCGCCTATATCGATATGAAGCCCGTCCTCTGCCGGTGTCAACGGTTTTATCGTGATATCGCTTCTGCCGGGTCCCGTCCAGCCCTCTTTTACCAGTGAGCCTGTCTTATCAGTCATCGATCTCCACCTCTCCAACTTATTATATTAGTCTAAAAGAATGTGTAACCTTCTTTTTCGTCCGGGAATGCTTTATCGGACGGTCCGCTGTACGTCCAGGAGTCATATGATGAATTGGGATCGAGTTTCTCCTTTATTTTCATGATCATCTCGTGATAGTTGTAACAATGCGGGCCAAACAGCTGGTTCATCGGGCCGCCAAATGCGGCAATCGGCAGTCCCAGGGACCTCTCAATCGTGCCGTGAAGAGATTCTTCAACGATTGCCTTGGTTGCCTTCCTCGATTCGGGATCGTTGGTTGAATACTCTCCTATCCCTTCGATGTATCCGAGATGCCCAAAATCAAAGGTCCCGCCGCTGCCGAGATCGCCGCCATCGTCTAAAATAAGGCCTTTTTCAATCGCCGGCCTTTTAACCCCGGCAATGTAATCGGCCTGTTCAAAACCCATGTCCCAGGTGTCAAAAGCTCCCACAGAGGTGAACATGCCGGATGATGCCCGGAATCCACCCTGGGCGTTGTTGGCGTGCCGCACGAGGATAAAAAACGCCGTGGTAAAAAGCTTGAGACGCATTTCCTCGCTGGTTTTCATCAGATCCGTTATTTCCTGTATATAAGGAATTTTTGTTATCAGCTTCAAGGGATTTTTTACCATCTTGAAGAACGGCTTTACCAGATCAAAGGCGGCCAGGGGTATCTGTTGCATCGGCAATATCAGTCCGCCCGACTCTTTGACTATCTGTTTAAGGGCTTTTACTTTCCACTGGTATTCCTTTTTTGAATGCCCGTGAACGCATACTGTCAGAACGTACCTGGCAAGTTTCTGAAAGACCCCGGTTGACCACAGCCGTTTCAGTTCGAGGTTATTGTCGGTGAAACCGAGGGCGATAAAGAAGGCCGGCATCCTGAAATCCGAGTAGTTGCATTCCGCCTCCCCCAGCTTATAACCGGCATCGGTTATCTGCTCCTTAGTGGGAAACATGAGAATAAATACACCAAGGTTAGGCAATTCGCGGTTCAGGACGTATTTGGGCGATCTGCCGTGGACTTCATATTCAGGATCTGAATCCCAGCGGTATAACTTTACACCTACTTTTGTGAAGGTACCCAGTCCGCCGAAAGTGCCTTGAAACCCCCGGATGAGCCCCCTGACACCGGGGCCAGGACCGTCAGTGCTGAACCATTCCGCTCCGTCACCCGGGCTGCCCAGTGTAAGGATCTCGCCGGAGGGCATAACCCACTCGACTCCCAGCATATTCCGTGCTTGATATCCCATGGAAGCGCCCGTTATGCCGTATCCCCATGCCGCTGCTGTAGATGCCAGGATGGAGTGGTTGCCACCGCATGAAACTGCATGCACATTCAGCCCGTGCTTCCACAACTCAGACTGAAGATCTATTGCCCTGACATAGGGCTCTACAACTGCGATCTGGTTCTTAACATCGATATCAATGATCTTATCCATCCGCTTAAGGTCGAGTAGAATCGTTTTACGGCTTCCAGGCGCCGAAGAAGTAATCCATCCCGTGGAAAAAGGTTTAAGCATGAAATCCTTTCTATTGCAGAATTTCGTAATTTCTGAGATCTCTTTGGGTGTTTTCGGCATAATTACAGCCGCCGGCCTTGCCGTCCACAGCTTGTCCTCCTTGTTCAATGAAGAGGAGTTATAGTAAATAGAGTAGGCGTCCCTGGTGGGAAGATCGTCCTTCACCCACTCCGCTCCCACGATATCTTTAAGCTCTTTGAGTTCATCTACTGTTAACATTTTGGCCTCCTGCAGGTATCTCTGAATATCTTCCGGCTGAATCGGGAGTGGATCATTTAGAGGTGAAATTTCCCCGGGTTGAGGATATTTTCAGGATCAAACAGACTTTTGATTATACGGATAAGCTCGGTATTTCCGGGATTGTTCTTAAAAACCATCTCAGCGGCTACGCCGTACGGCCTGCTGAAAAAGGCCCTGGCTTTGATCAAACGCTCAGTTACAGCAGCTTCAAAAGTTTTCATGGTTTCGACTTCATGGCCGTCTTCAGGATTAAAAGGAAGCATGAACTCGATGTGACAGGCATGGTTTTGGATAACCGGCTGAAGGTAGATGCCGATTCGCTCATTAGATATGTTAAAGGCCCTGGCAGATTCACGGACAATATCGATGTACTTTTCCGAATTGTTAAGCAAAGACAGGAAGAAAATCGACAGGCAGTGGCCGCTTGTCACGTGCCGCCAGTCACGCGGGCCACAGGGTGATTTTGCGGCCTTGAGCAGAGTAGATGCTTCAATCTCTCCCACTGAATCGACGAGTTGAAGCCCGTTTCCCGCCGCCATGTTTTTCAGTTCTTCGTACTGATATTCAAGCCTCTCCCCAGGGAGTCGTTCGAACCCGGCGATGTTTTGCATGCAGATATATTCGGGAAGAGAATTCCTGACCCTGTCCAGGGAACCGGGATTGCCACATGTCATGAGCATGGCTGCGGCAAGACGGTTCAGTATGAAAGTATGTTCACCCAGCCATGGGCGCTGGACTTCGTACACATACTCGATTATCTTCGAAAGCCGGTCGCCGGCAACCAGCATCGGCCGTTCAATCGAAGGCAATAGCTCGGTCCGCAGGCTGATCCATGTCATAATTCCCATGGATCCCTGGGCTCCTATCAATATTCTCTGGAAGTCCGTCTGACCGGGACCCATCGGCATTTTTTGAGCCCCTTTAGACTTTCTCTGTTCTTCCAGCGAGCCCGGACCACCGGCAGCCCCGCTTCGGAACAATTCGCCTGTGCCGTAAATAAACTCCGTGCAGGCCACGGGATCCTGAAAGTCCCATTGCATCCTGGGCCAGATATGAGGCTCGCGGTCAATCATGGAGGCGAGCACGCTTTTGGTATCGCGTGGCGCCAACGGTGTCGGCAGCGTCATTCCGTAATCTATAAGAAACTTATTCAGTTGCCCGTATGTGACGCCGGGCTCGACAAAGCACACCCTGTTCCGGCGGTTGACCCAGGGTATTTTGTTCCACTCCGATAGATCGACAATCGCATGGTCGGCTGAGCACGCAATGCCCCCCTTTGTGTGAGGCCTTCCTGACGAAACCGGCACCAGCCCGAATTTTTCCTGCTTTGCTTTGCGGATCAGGTTTTGCAGTTCAGGAACATCCCTGGGTTTTATAGCGCACTGCGGTTTTCTGCCAAATAGCACCATGGGATTACTGACGTCATACGCCTTCAACTTCTCTGAGGAGGTTTCAACTGCATTATTTTGACTCAGGTCATTTAAAATATTTGTATCTATCATGTTCTTATGTCTCCTATGCTAATCGATGTCTGCAGCCTGGAAGACAATGTCTATGATATCCAGCACACTTATCGGGTGATCACTTATATCTGAAGATGCTTTTTCAAATTGAACCTTGCAGTGGGAACAGGATGTCACCAGGTAATCCGCTCCTACCTCACGCGCCTCCTTAATCCGGTCTTCAGCTGCTTTGATGGACATCTTTTCATACATCTCGGCACGTCCGCCGCCACCTCCGCAGCAATGCGAGTACTCTCTAATCCGGTACATTTCCCTGAACGAAAGCCCTTTTATCGATTTTAATATTGACCGGGGAGGATCAAAGATGCCGCCCGTCCCATAGTTGATCTTTCTGGGTGGGACTGTGTACTTCATCTGTCCAAATACGGTTTTCTCTTCACCTTTCCATTCTTGTTGAGGTTCCGACTGGCGGCCAAGGTAACAGGGATCATGATAGGTAACCTTCAGGTTTAACGGTTTTAATAGCCTGATCTTTTTCTGCTTGATAAGCCTTTCCAGGAATTCCGTCGCATGCAATACTTCTATGCCCGTGTTGATCCCATATTTCGGGTACTTCGCCTTTAATGTCCCCAGGCAGGCGCCGCAAACAGTTACAATTGTCTTAACCTTCGATTCTCTAAAGGAGATTACATTCTTCTCTGCAAGAGACGTAAACTCATCCTTGAAACCCATCCAGTGCGCCGGAAGGCCGCAGCAGGTTTCATCATCGCCCAGGATACCCACATCAACACCTGCATGGATCAGCAGTTTCGCCATCTTTCTGGCCGACATCAGGGCATTTTTATCATAGCGGGTCAAACAACCCGCGTATAGTAAAACCTCAGCTCTTTGCCGGGGAAGCTTCTTGAGGCTCAAACCTGCCGCCCAGTCTCCGGCCTTTGTATGGGTTAATCCCGCAGGGTTTCCAGTGTTCTTTAAATTTTGGGCCGTTTTCTTATACTCTTCGGGAGCCAGGCCCTCCCGTACGAGCGTTTCCCTCAGGGTCATATTTATTTCATTTCGCTTCGATTCCATAATAAAATTGCAGGCCATATCGCAGTATCCGCAAGTACGGCAGGAGAAGACGATATCGGCCAGGGCTTTATCAGCCTTAATGCGTCCCTCCGAAAGGGCCAGTGCCATATATCCGAGTCCCGATGCGGAATAGCTATGGAACATATAATGGCTGTTTATCGGGCAGATGTTGGAAAACTCCTGATTTTTGAAAACGGGTAGCGGCACCATTTTACACAGCGAACACCGAAAACAGGTTGCGATATCGCTTTCCAGCGCCTTTAGCTCCGCATAACTCATACTTGCCTCCCCCTTCGCCTTACAGACCGGCGATTAATAAAATATTTAGGCCAGGATTCCCTTTATAAGATAGGAAAATGCCTGATAGAGCTGCTCTTCAAATTTTCTTCCCTTAATGTTCCCGGATAGGGAGTGATTGATAATGGCAGTTATGCAATTGATGGCTACATCGTTATCCACGTCTTTCCTGACCACGCCGTCCTGCTTGGCCTGATTTAAGTAATTATGTATAGAAGTGCTTAGTTTCCCTGAGATAGAATCGAACTTTCCCTTTATGGAAGGGTATTCACGAAAAACCTGAGGTAATATCAGCAGGTCATACACATATGTGATGTGTGCCAGATGCCTGGCGCCGATTTCACATGCCTTCACAAAGTCGGGCTCATCTCTGAAGATTCCCACGATCGTATCAACGTTATTTCTAAGCCGGTTGATTACGACATCTTCTATCAGCTGTTCCTTGCTGCTGATTATTTCATACAGGGTATTTTTGGATACCCCCGCCTCCAGGGCCACGCTGTCCATGTTCCAACCCTTTATCCCATACCTCACCAAAAGCGCCTCGGTTATTTTAAGGATATTGTCGTGAATACTTTTGTTGTTAATCTTGGAGTTCTGTGCCATTAATACTATTTAGACTATAAGCGTTAATTTAGTACAACCTAAGATTATATCAATCCGGTCAACTTGTCTACATGCGGGCCAAATAAACCCGGATAATACTCAGGCCTTAACATAAAATGCACCGGCAGCGGGCTATTTGCCATGGAAAAACGCCCGGTCAGCATTGTGGCGTATGGAGAGATGCGCAAAAGCGCAACAGTATAATAAGCATAATGACGGATGCCGCCGGTTGCCCGTGATGTTAAATTATAGGCAACCTGGAGTAGAACCAAGGACAGGAGGAAAACAAAATGGCCAAGACAGTAGAAAAAGTTGAAACGGCAGACGGAGTCAGGGAAGAGCGCGGATTCAATTTCTGGACCGATAAGACGCCGTGCTGGGAGCTCTCGCACTGCACGAACATGGTGAAAGCCGAATGCCCGTCTTTTAAATACCAGTTCCTGCCCTGCTGGGAGATCGAAGGCACTTACTGCAAACTTGACGACTACGGCGCAGACGGCAAAGACACCAGCATTTGCGAGGTCTGCCGGGTTTATAAGAACTACGGCGGCGGCAAGCCGATACAGTTGAAGCTGCTTGGCCGCGGCATCAATACCTCGCTGAAAACCCTGGAGCAGGTAGCCGCAGTCTGAGTTTAACCCATATCTTGCAGGACATGGTCCCCCCTCCTCTCGGAGGGGGGATTTTTTTATGTGAGGAATGCCCGTTGACACTTGCGCTTTTGCGCAAAAGTAAATTAAGCGTTAAAGCGGATGGCGCTACGCACTGCGAGTGGTAAATTGTTAGTGTAAGAAAAGAGCATACCGAGGGACTAACAAAGGAGGAAATTAAAATGGCTGACACTAAAGTAAAGGTTAAGAAAGAAACCGGGGTAAAAGAGGAGAAAGGCGTAAATTTCTGGACCGACAAGTCGCCGTGCTGGGAGCTTTGCAACTGCCCGGAGATGATAAAGAGCGAATGCCCGGTCGACAAATACCAGTTCCTGCCCTGCTGGGAGATCGAAGGCACTTACTGCAAGCTGGATGACAAGGGCGCCACCGGACGCGACACCAGCATCTGCGAGACCTGCAGGGTCTACAAAAAGTACGGCAGCGACGAGCCGATCGTACTGAAACTCTTCGGGAAGGGCATCGATACCCACATCAAAGAGCTCGACAAGATAGCTAAATAAATAACGTTTACCAGTAAATAAAAGGGGCCGGTCCCAGGGACCGGCCCCTTTTCTATTGTATTTT
This sequence comes from uncultured Dehalococcoidales bacterium, assembly GCA_964437795.1. Taxonomy (GTDB): domain Bacteria; phylum Chloroflexota; class Dehalococcoidia; order GIF9; family UBA5629; genus CAIMUM01. Next base: position 39,464 of record CAYTIC010000009.1, read on the forward strand.
GTACCGTATCAAAACGGCTATGTCGCCCCGGGCAGATTGATCTCGGTCAGCGCATCCCTGAGCTGCCTGAGGTTGACGATATCGTCCCTGTTGTAGCGGAGCAGCAGGTCGAGCGCAGACTGATCGTTAAACTCTTTGTACTGTTGCCACAGCGATATCGCATCCAGCCCGTTCAGTCCATCGGTCTCCCTGCATATCCCGAGATGTTTCAAGACTTTCTTGAACCCGCCGCGCAGGTTATGGTCCCAGCACTGATACATCAGGTCGGTGTGCACGTGCAGGAGCTCTAAATCCGGACCCAGGCGCGCTCGGATGAAAGGGATGTCAAAGCGGCTGCCGTTATAGGTAAACACGTTTTCCGTACCTGCCATGGCATCCAGCAGATTGCTATGCGTGACATTGCGATCGTAGAGTTGAACAAGCCTGCCGTCGTCACCGTTGCAGAAGTAGATCCCGATGACGGTTATCCTGCTCTCGCTCGGGTACAGGCCGGTCGTTTCTATATCAAGATATGCGTCGGGGAAGCCGATCATGCTATGTCCCTGCCGTGCTTATACAGCGCTGCCGCTCACCTTTGACTTAATGAAAAGGCAGATGGCGCCCAGGCCGAAAAGGATAATCGCCAGGTCGCTCAAACAGCCGATCAGCGGGATCGCGGAGACTATGAATACGACAAGCAGGCCCAGGACCAGCGCCCCGATCTGAGCCCCTATCGATGTGTTGTCTGCGCTCTGCCGCAGCATCCATTTGCCGATGAACAACCCTATGAAGATTTGACTCAGGTAAATGGCCAGGATATAGAGGGCCAGGCCGGCCAGTCCCAGCGGTATGCCGATGACTATAACGAAGGCTATGAATATGGCGACCGGTACAAAGAAGAGAAAGAGGGCGCCGTAGCCCAGGCATGGCCAGGGTTTGCTTTTTAGCGTCTCCACCAATCCGGGAATATATTTTCCGACTATCAGGATCACGATGATGCCGGTCAGCAACGCCGCGATGTACTTGAATAAGGCAACTATTATGAGCAGTATCACTATAAATATGACGATGGCAGAAGCCGCCCAACCTAATACCTTTCCTGCCTGTTCACCTGAAGGAGAGGGCTGGGGTGGCGGTGGCACTATCTGCTGTATCTGGCCCCCTACCTTCGCCCCCTGGGCCTGCTCTACTGTATTCGCGGATTTGTAAGTCAGGTTACCTGATATGCTGGCAGCCTGCTTCAGTGTGACTTTACGGCTCTCGACATGGACGTTTCCGCCAACGCTGTTATTGATGAAAAGCTCACCGGCGCTGCCGCGGATGTCCTTTCCCACCGGACCGTCCACATACGCTGTCCCGACTGCCGTCAGCAAATCACGTCCAACCGACCCGCCGGGCATTATATTGACCTGCGAAGCAGCGATTAATACGTCACCACCGACATCGCTGTTGATGTCCAGGGTTGAAGCTGCTGCGCGGACCGAGTCTTTTATCTTGCTCTTGACAGTGATATAGTTGGCGGCGGCGTTGAAGTTGCCGTTGACGGGGCCGTTGATAACGATCCTGTTTCCAAATGCGATGACGTCCCCGTTGACTGCGGCGTCAACTGTAATGTCCGAACCGAAGAGGTACAGGTCATCGTTGATGACCTCTCCCGCCGGGATAACCAGGTTTTCCCCATTTCTAATATCGGCAGCACTGGCCGGCGCTACTATGATGAGTGTAATTGCCAGCACTGCGGCCAGCAGTGTAAGGAACCTGCCTGCTTTTCTGAACATGGACCGCCTCCCTTTAATCGTATTTGATTAAAATCAATTCTTGCACATTTGAGAGGTCTATTCAACCGCAGCGGGCGGGGCCCCGGCTATCAGCATCCCTTTGCCGTCCCGGCGCATCTTGACGTAGCTGAACTTGGCGAAGAAAAGCAGCACCCAGGCGGTCAGGTAGATGAACATCAACAGGGCGATGACGGAACTGATCGGTCCATAAACGAGGCCGTATTGAGCGAAGTTTTTAACATACCAGACGAAGACGAAGCGGACGATCTCGAAGCCGATAGCAGCCAGCAGGGCGCCCAGCCAGATATGCTTCCATCCCGGCCGTTTGCTGGGAACGAAGTGGTACAACAGGAGTATAACACCGTAGGCAAGCATCGCATTCAGCAGCGTGAAAAGCGTCCTGTGGAAGAGGCTGGTCCGGGTGAATTTGAAAATCCATAATTGCACATTGGATTCGTGCAAATACTGGATACTGGTGGTGAGCCAGGTGAAGGCGACCAGGCCCAGGACAGCGAGCACCAGCATGCTGATGCTCATAAGTTTGCCTGCGACATAAGTCGGGCTTTGCGGCGCGCCCCAGGCCCGGTTGAGCGAATTGCGCAGTGCGTCGAAGAAGGCCAGTGCGCTGTAGACGAGCATCAGCAGCGCCACTATGCCCGTGGCCTGACGCGCCCTGATCACGCCCTCCAGCGTGCTTTCGATCAGGTTCCTGGCCACCGGAACAAGGCTACCCAGGGCGGTGATGACCTGGCTTTCTACTTCCGCCGATTCCATCAGGTAGCCGGCGATGGATATCATAGCCAGGGCGAAGGGGAATATCGAGAACAGCAGGCTATAGGCTACCGCCGCCGCCAGCAGGTTGCTGTTATCTTTGCTGAACTGGGTATACGTTTGCCACAGAAGTGAAATGACCCTGTTGTTTTTGACGGCCTCCCAAAAATTCATAACCATCTCCTCAGAAAAAATAGGCGACAGCAGGAGTGGCTATATGTTATCAGATTTCGCGAACCGGTTTCAGCTTGTGCGCAAAATGACACTTTTTACAGTAGAATTAGATGCACAAGCCTGAGAAGGAGGATTGTTATGGCGGAATCACCAAACGATCAGAAAAAGTCCCCGGCCGATAACCTCGGCGATATGTTCGATGCCCTGGGGGATGCGATGGGGAAGATATTCAATGATCCGAAGTTGAAAGATAAGGCGCGCGACCTTGGTAAAGCGGCCAAAGAATCGGCTGAAACACTGGGCGAGCGCTTCAAGGACGAAGATGTGAAGGCCAAGTTCAAGGAAGCCGGCAGGGCGGCAAAGGAATTCGGTAAAAACGTGTCAGGTATATTCGATGATAATAAAAGCGGGGATAATGCCGACAGCAAACGGGCTGAACCGCCTGCATCCAAAAGTTAGCGCATGATCGTACACTAATAGCCTTATGAGTCAGCTCCGCCCTTGGGGTTCTTCTGCATCATCTGGGTATAGGCTACTGCCGCCGCGACGGCTGCCGCGCGTTTGCTATCGTCGAAGACCTGCGATAGCTTTTCCTCCAGCGGCTTTTCCCTTGCCATAATGGCCTGCATATCCTCGATCAGCGTTGTCTCCTGGGTGATGAAATGCGTACCGAGCTCCCCGCTGCGGAAGCGCGCGTTCTCCATGACTGCTTTATGGAAGGGTATATTGGTTTTAACACCGACTATTACGTATTCGTAGAGGGCGCGTCTCATTCTTTCAATAGCCTCGTCCCTGTTGCGGCCCCACGCAACCAGCTTGGAGATCATGGGATCATAATTTGGTGAGATGGTGTAGCGTGTGTGTACGCCGCTGTCGACCCGGATGCCGGTGCCTCCGGGAGAGCGGTAGCCGCGCAGCTTGCCCGGGGAGGGTACGAAATTGTTGAGCGGGTCCTCGGCATTGATGCGGCATTCAATGGCCCAGCCGTTTATCTTAACGTCCTCCTGCTTAATGTCCAGAGACTCCCCTGACGCAATACGCAGTTGTTCCTTGACTATATCGATACCTGTCACCATCTCGGTCACAGGGTGCTCGACCTGGATGCGTGTGTTCATCTCCATGAAATAGAACTCGCCTTTGGAAAAAATGAACTCGATGGTGCCGGCGTTCTCGTACTTGATTTGACGGGCCGCCTGCACGGCCACTTGCCCCATGCGGGCGCGCAGCTCTGGTGTCAGGGCCGGGGAGGGCGCTTCCTCGATCAGCTTCTGGTGCCTGCGCTGGATGGAGCACTCGCGCTCGCCCAGGTGAATGACATTGCCATGGGCGTCAGCCAGCACCTGGAACTCAATGTGGCGCGGGCTCTCGATGTACTTTTCGATGTATATCTCGGGCAGGCCGAATGTGCTGGCAGCTATCTTGCTGGAGTTCTCCAACCCTTTTTTCAGGTCGGCCTCGCTGTGTACAATGGTCATGCCGATGCCGCCGCCGCCGCCCGAAGGCTTGATTATTATGGGATAACCGATTTTCACGGCTATTTTTTTCGCTTCCTCGAACTCGCTCACCGCGTCCTTGGTGCCCGGGGTGATAGGCACGCCGGCCTTGCTCATCTCTTTGCGCGCGGCTATTTTGCTGCCCATCAGCTCGATAACACGGCTGGACGGGCCGATGAATTTGATACCCTCGCGCTCACATGAATAGGCGAAGCTGGGATTCTCGGCCAAAAATCCGTATCCCGGGTGTATCCCATCGGCCCCGCTCTCTTTGGCGGCGGCTATGATTTTCTTTATATTCAGGTAGCTCTCGATAGCCGGCGGCGCGCCAATGCAGTAGGCCTCGTCGGCGTACTTGGCGAAAATGGCGTCACGGTCCGCTTCGGAGTATACGGCCACCGTTCGGATGCCCAGCTCACGGCAGGCGCGCATTACGCGTATGGCGATCTCGCCGCGGTTGGCGATGAGGACTTTTTTCAGCACGTTACTCGATCACCATTAAGACGTCGTTTTTATTCACTATCTCGCCGTTAAAGGCGAAGATTTCTTTGACTGTGCCTGTATGGGGGCTCTGAACGTCGTTCTGCATTTTCATAGCCTCGGTGACCACCACGGTATCGCCTTCCTTGACCTTGTCGCCCACCTTGACCTTGACGGTAAGTACCATGCCCTGCATGGGTGATAGCACGGCGCCCTTGGGGATCTCTTTACTCTTGCTCTTCAGGTTGACGTCTACGGTATTCCCCAACACCGGGGTTATCTTGATGTTGAAGACTTCCCCGTCCACGTCAACGCTGAATTCGTTGGGTATATCCGCTACCGCCTGGCTGGAAGCTGCATCGGGTACAGGCCCGGCCAGCACCTCTTCCTTGGCCTCGCCGCGCAGGAATTTGACCGCTACCTGCGGGTAGAGGGCGTAGGTCACCAGGTCCTCTTCCTTGTGCAGTATGCCCAGCTTTCGGGCCTCATCTTTCAATTTCACCAGCTCGGGTTTGATATTATCTCCCGGCCTGGAGTTGATGATCTTATTGTCCCCGGCTACCATCTTGCGCACCTCGGCATTGAGTTCCCCGGGCGGCCTGCCGTAGTAACCCAGGAAGTAGTCCTTGACCTCCTTGGTAACCTTCTTGTAGCGCTCGCCGTTGAGCACGTTGAGCACGGCCTGGATACCCACGATCTGGCTGGTGGGGGTCACCAGCGGCGGGTAGCCCAGGTCGGCCCGTACCTTCGGTATCTCCTCCAGGACGGCCCCGATCTTATCCAGCGCATTCTGCTCGCGGAGCTGGCTGATCAGGTTGGAGTACATGCCGCCCGGTATTTGGTGCAATAAAACGTTCACGCTGGGCCGCGTGGCCTCGGCTGTAAGCAGCATGCGGTACTTGCCGGCCATGGCTGCGAAGTCCTCGCCTATCTCGTATAGCAGCTCTAGGTCCAGGCCGCTGTCCCAGGGCGTGCCCTGGAATGCCGCTACCACGCTCTCCGTAGGCGGTTGGGAGGTGCCCCAGGCGAATGGTGAGAATGCGGTATCCAGTATATCTGCGCCTGCCTCGGCGGCGGCCTGATAGCTCATCATAGCCATGCCGCTCGAGCAGTGAGAATGTAGATCGATGGGCACCTTCACCTTCTTTTTAACCGCCTTGAAGAGGGCCTTGGTCTCATATGGTGAGATGAGGCCTGCCATATCCTTGATGCAGAGGGAATCGCAGCCCAGTTCCTCGAGTTGGCGGGCCATGTCGGCAAAACCTTCAACTGTGTGGACCGGGCTGATGGTGTAGCAGATAGTACCCTGTACGTGTACCTTGTATTTCTTACACTCGTGGATAGCCGGCTCCATGTTCCTGATATCGTTGAGCGCGTCGAATATACGGAAGACGTCCACGCCGTTCTTGACGGCCAGGCGTACGAACTCCTTTACCACGTCATCGGCATAATGGCGGTAGCCCACCAGGTTTTGTCCGCGCAGCAGCATCTGGAGGCGGGTGTGCTTGACCCTGCTTCTGATGTCTTTTAGCCGGTCCCAGGGGTCCTCGTTGAGATAGCGTATGCAGGTATCGAAAGTGGCGCCGCCCCACATTTCCAGCGAGAAGAAGCCGGCTTTATCCATTTTCTCCACGATGGGGAGCATGTCTCGCGAGCGCATACGCGTAGCGATCAGCGACTGATGCGCATCGCGCAGGGTCGTATCTGTGATCTTAATAGCCATAGTCCGGTCCTCTCCGATTTTTACCTGCCGGCCTGAACAGAGGCCAACCTGTTAATGATAAAGATTACCCTGCGCTGTCGTCAATTCGGCGAAAACGTTATTTAAGGTATTAGCTCTGATTGGAACGCAGATATCTTCAGCTTGCGGACTTCTTTTTGCTCAGCATGAAGGCAAAAATGACCATGCCGGCCGTGTCGGCCAGGATCATGGGCGCCGCAATGACGGACACCAGGCTCAAGGCCTTGTCGAACGGCTGGGCCATCAGCAGCAATAGTCCCATGTCCGCACATTCCATGACGAAGGCGTAAAGGGTCGGCTTCCAGACGCCGAGTTTGCCTTTGAGCAGGAGGTACATAATGCCGGCGGCCAGGCCGCTGGTTATGGTACCCAGTGCGCAGGGGACAGCTGTGAACCCTCCCATGTAGTAGCGCTGGATGCCGCCGATCAACCCGGCGCCCAGGCCGGCCCACGGACCGCCCAGAAAACCGGCGATCATCGGACCGAGGTTACGGATGTTTGCAATAGCCCCGGATGTCTGCACACCACTATAGGTGCCGTAAACGGCCAATGCACCGAAGATAACCGCCAGGATAAGCTGGTCCAGAATATTTGGCTTCCATTCCAGCATGCGCTTAAAGAACTTGAGCTGGATGAGAAGGTAAAAAATGACTATGACCAGGCAGGCCTGTTCCAGTAGACGTAGAAGAATGCTCCAGATTGGAAGATCCATGGAACCCCCTATAAATGATAAATTTGACCGGCGTATTATAGTACAGATTGCAATTAATTTGAAGCTGATAAAAAGGCCTCTGTAATACAGCTTTTTCCAGATCTTGTACCCGCTATAGGCAGGCCATCTATTATCAGGCGTTTATTATGAGTTTGATAACCCCGCCCGGTTTGATTATGATTTATTGATTTGCAGATACGTCGACTGATTATTAAATGAGGGGGCATGTAAAGTGGAAGATACCTTGAAAACGCGGGTCAAACGTTTGGAAACCGTTATATCCATGGGTATCCCGGACAGGGTGCCGACGGTCCCTCTGATCGCCCAGTTTGCCCTCAGGTACCAGGGCGTGCCTCAGAGCGATGGATACAGGAATCCACAGACTACTATCAAAGCCCTGGTGGAGACGTTCGATGCTCTGGGGGGTTGGGACGGTCAACTCGCTGCAAACTTGATATGGGTGAATTCCAGCTGGCGGATCTCCGCAGCGCCCATGCCCATGCGCGTGCCCGGTAAACAGGCAGGCGAACACGAGGCCCTGCAGGCCGTTGAAATGGAGATATTCACCAAAGACGACTATGAGAAGATTATCAGTCGCGGCTGGAACGGATTTTTAGCGGAGTTTTTGCCCCGGGCAACGGGACGCCCGCTGGAGAGAATCGATGCTACCCAGAAGAAGCTGCTTAAGATATATATGGATGATGTGAAAACGTGGCACGAGAAAGGTGTACCCGTGCTGTCGGGAGCAACGACCTGCGACCCCACCATGATACTTTCGCTGTCCAGGACACTCAATCAGTTCACTCTGGACCTTTACAGGCAGCCTGACATGATGCAGGCGGTCATGGACGCCATGGTCGATGATCTGATTCAAAATGTGCTGGATGATACCGCTATCACGGGACTGAAGTACGTGTTCTTCCCCCTTGAGCGAGGGTCGGGTTCATTCTACCCCCTCAGGATATTTGAAAGGTTTGGTTTTCCCTATATAAAGAAAATGGCCGATGCGTTCGCAGCTGCCGGGCTGATCAGTATTCTGCACTTCGATACTGACTGGACTCTAAACATGCCCTATCTTAAGGATCTTCCGCGGGGGAAATGCATATGCGAGCTTGACAGCACGACGGATATATTTAAGGCCAAGGAGATCCTGAAAGGGCACATGTGCATAATGGGTGACGTGCCGGCGTCCCTTCTCGCGCTGGGCACAGTGGAAGAGGTCGTGAACTACTGCAATAAGCTGCACGAGATCGTGGGAAAAGACGGCGGCTTCATTTTGAGCACGGGCTGCGAATGCCCCATTGATGCTAAGTTCGAGAACGTCAGGGCCATGCTTGATACAGCCCGCAGCCACACATATCCCGGCCACGATATGATGTAGATATACATGCGGGTATTGTAATGCCGGGAGGGCGTAGTATATAATCCTGCGAAGGAGGTGAGAACATATGGAAGACGCACCAAATACTGCATTAGCCGGTGGGATGATAGCTTTCTGGATCATCTTCGGCATCCTTGTATACATCTGGATGGCTATCTGCCTGCAGAAGATCGCTGCCAAGACCAATACTGCGAACGGCTGGCTGGCCTGGATACCCATCGCCAATATCTATCTGATGTGTATGATCGCAGGCAAGGCCTGGTGGTGGTTACTGCTATGCCTGATCCCCTACGTCAATATCGTCTTTATCATTATCCTGTGGTGGAAAATATCAGAGGCCAGAGGCAAGCCCGGGTGGTGGGGGCTTTTGATGCTAATACCTGTTGTGAACTTCGTCATCCCTGGTATGCTGGCTTTCTCTGATTAAGAGACGCGTGATTCAATGGCTGAGTACGGATTCGGGCCCGCTGCGAAAGGCGAAAAGCTGGTTTTCGGTTCGCAGCGGCCCGGTAACCCGGGCAAGTTCGTGCAGAGGCAGGTGGTGGAGCAATGGGTTGCTTATATTAAGAAGCAGGGTATTCAACGCGTTGTCTGCCTGTTGCCCGATGAGGAATTGAAATATTATCCGCTGGAAGGCGGGCTGCTGGGTTTTTACGCGGAGGCTTTCGGACCGGATAACGTCTTGTGGGCGCCCACACCCGATATGCAGCTTCCCGCCGGCGAGGCGCTCCGCCACATAATGTATTTTCTTTACAATTCGCTGGAGAGAGGCGAGAAAACGGTGGTGCATTGCGCGGCCGGTCAGGGCCGGACCGGGCTGGTGCTGGCTGCCTGGCTTATCTTCCATGATCGCGTTTCGGAGCGCAAGGCCATCAAGATGGTGGAGGAGCAGAATCGCAATCCAAGAGAAGCCTTCCACCGCGGAAATGTTTCGGAAACGGAGTTGATGGCGCTGCTGGCTGTGGCCAGGGAACTGGATAATCCAGCCTGATGACCGGAAATCCTAATCCCTAATTTCTAAATCCTAAACAGTCTCCAAATACTAAGCTCAAAGCTCTCACTCTGAAATTTGAATTTTGTATTTGTTTAGAGTTTAGGTATTAGGATTTCGAATTTGGATTCTTATCCTTCGAACTCTCTCCTGTACTTCTCCCATACAGCGCCGGCCTTGAAGGCCTCGATGCAGGCGCGCATTACATCGTATTGCGATAGGTTGGTCTCCATGATCGCGGTAATCACTTTTATCCAGTCTTCCGAGGGAGAGATCTCATCCGCGCTCTTCTCGTATCTCTTGAGGAAGCGGTCGAATTTATCCTGCAAACGCAGCTCCCGCACCTTCTTGCGGTATATAACCGAGTCTTTCTTCAGTATGTCCTCGATCTGCTTTTGCCATAGCGGTTGACCCGTCGCAGAGGGTTTCTCATCCTCCTGGGCGAAGTAGATATAGCGGGGGAACCTGTAACGCGTCAGCAGCACATCCCAGGATAGCTTGATCCGGTTCTCCTTCTCCATGTTGATAAGCGCAGGTAAAATCCTCTTGTAGATGAGCGTGTCCTTGTCATTGCCGGATACGTCGTGGGTGAAGTGGGCGATCAGTTCCGTGAGCCGCACCTTGTCTGAGTTAAGCTTGGAGATGAATCTGAGGATCTTGTCTTCCATGGTGGTCACCTCCTTTTCAAACGTTCCGTGCACAAGTCCTGCCTTAATTTTAGCAAATCTTGGACATAAAGCGTCAAAAAGCTCTACAATACGGCTTTGTAGAAATCTGAGGTGAATATTTGCAGCAATTCGAAATTTTAAAGCAGGACAAACCCAACGGGGACGGCGTTATAATGAGGTACCGCACACGCCGCGGTACGGACATCTATTGCCTTGGCGTACCGCTCTTCTACGATTCGGGAGGAGATTGGAACCTCGGCCCCAGCTGGTGCTACGTGGTAACAGGTGAGAAGCTTACCCTCATCGATACCGGCCAATTCAACAAGTTCGAACTTCTCACCGATATACTCAAACAGGCCGGCCTGGACATTCGGGATATCAGTCGTGTTATCGTAACCCACGGACACGAGGACCACGACGGCAACGTGCCCGAGGTGCTGGAGGCCAGCGGCGCCGAGCTGTGGGCGCACTACGCCTTCGATAATATGACCGCCTACCACGAGGATATAGACGACGGAGCCGCCCATCCGGAGTTTCCCGGCTCATGCCGCACCTGTCTTATGCCCGAGCAGTTCAACTCTGTCTGCCGTCCGTATCACCGCAAGCGCAGCCTGGTTAAGACCGCGTATCGCATAAAAGAGGGGATTGTCCCGCCGGACAACCGCTTTCGTTTTCTACTCACCCCGGGGCATTCGCCGGATTGCCTTTGCTCCATCTTCGAGGACGAGGTGGTTTTCAGCGGCGATACCCTGCTGGCAAGCATCACACCGCACCCCTCTCTGATGCTGGAATATTACTGCAACAAGCGCATCCTGCCCGACGGCTACGGCAGTGACGACGGCGCCTATGGCCTGATCGCCTATATAAGATCGCTCGATAAATTACAAAAGCAGTGTCTCGAAACGGAATTGCTCCTGCCGGGGCACCGCCTGTTTGAGAAGGGCAAGCCGAACTATTTGAGGCCGGCCGAGCGCGCTTCTGAGATACTGCGCTTTCACATCGAGCGCTGCGGCAATATCCTTCGTATACTGGACGGACGTGTGCTCGACCTCGATCAGATATCCATCGAACTTTTCGAACCCCGCCTGCGCAAGGGATTCGGCAAGTACCTTTCGCATCGCGAGGTGATGAGCCATCTCGAACTGATGGCCGTGCACGGCGACATCGCCTGGGTCGGCGGCCCCGACTTCAAATCCCGGGTAACCGGCAGCGAAAATTATAAAAGCTTCTTTCAGCAATTTGTTTGACCTGTGAATGTAGGGGGAGCCAACGAGGGACGCAGTCCCTCTTGAAAAAACCATATCCGTAAGGTGAGAGAAGCGGGTAGGAAGGTGCACAATACTTAGTAAAACATCAGCAATTGAAGAGGGAGCCAACGAGGGACGCAGTCCCTCTTGAAAAAACCATATCCCCTCTCTTTGGAGAGGGGGCAGGGGGAGAGGAAAAAAATGATAGTAATAACAGCAACTATGCGCGCCAAAGAAGGCAACGGTGACGACCTGGCCAAAGTGATCCAGGATTTCGCGCCCAAATTTCTCAAGGACCCGGGCTGCGTTGACTACAGCGTTCACAGGCGCGCCGACAACCGCAATGTCTTCTTTTTCTACGAGAAGTATGAAAATAATGAAGCGCTGACATTCCATACGTCAGCGCCTCATTTTAAGGACATGTTCAGGGCGATGAAGCCTTACCTCGAAGGGCAGGCAGAGATCGCCATGTACGAAAAAATCTAAACGGCAGTTCGGTTTATTTGGCGATGGCCGCAATCGCGCCGCCGACCAGCAAGGCCAGCAGTACCATGATGACCAGCGGGATGATGGCGGCTACGACGACCGTGCCTACGGCCCTGCCGGTGGTGAAGTCACAGGCCTGCCTGACTGCTATCACTGCGGCTATGATCGTCCAGATCCAGGTTATGAAGGGGATGATGGGGCCGACAAAGGGGATGAAGCTGAATATATTGAGTACGCCCGGCGAATAGGCAAAGCCCAGTGTCCTCAGCAGCTCTCCCAGGCTGGACTTGGTGTTGGGACCTTTGAAGAGGGATGTGCCCAGCCAGAAGCACAGCAGGGAGAAAATGAACCAGGCTATTAATGAGCCGATGATGCCGGAGATCAGCCCCATAAAAAATCCGGATACAGATTCGCCACCTTTCATCGCACCGTTGATGCCTGCCCCGATGCCGGCACAAACACTGACTAGTACAACCACCAGCAATGCCTGCCCGGTGGCACTGGAATCCGACTCAACCTCTTCGTAAAGCTGCGACTCCAGTTTGGCGGCGCGTAACATGCGCTGAAACAATGCTCCAGATGCCATGATCAACCTCCTAATTTATTCAGGTGCATATTATATCAGGGGTAGGACTATGTAAATATATCCTCCTCAATTTAAGAAGGGCTTTTTATATCATGTGTAAGCATTTTTCGCACTTCGTGGATGAGATGCTCTATATCCTCGGGCGCCTCTTCCCTTTTTGCTCCTAAAAACAACATTACCACCTTTTTTACTTTCCTGCCCGTCGCCTGTTGGGCCATCAGGGCATAAAGCCCCGCCTGCCGTTCGTAAACATCTTTCTTCTTCAGCAAGGCCTCTTCATTGTCGACCGCATCGGTCTTGTAATCTGTGATGACCAGGCCGTCCTCTTCCTCGAAGATGATATCCATGATTCCTTCAAGCAGCCTGCCCTCGACGGAAGTGCTGACGAAGACCTCACGACGGTAATTGCCGGATGCAACAGCGCGCCTTACAATGGCGGATTCCATGCCGTTGCGGGCCAGTCTGGCAACGTCCTTCCATTGGCCGGCGATACCCTCGGCGGCGGCCTGTGCCTTGCTGAGGTCGTCCAGACCTCTGCCGGTTTCCAGGTCGATGCTCTGCAGCACGCTGTGCACTGCACGGCCCAGGCTGCTTCCTCCCCGTCCGGTCCGGTAATAGACTTCTCCGCCCCCGGCTTCCTCCTTAAACAGGCTCACAAGGTCGGTAACGGCCACAGCCACCGGTTTTGAGGATTCTTCCAATATACCCGCGCGCCGCTCTGTCCATTTCTCCAGGTCGGCTGCTGTATCGTCCTTCCCGGCAATGGCAGTTTCAGCAGAAGGGCGGTAAAGTGTCACTGCTGAAAGGTCTATCCCATCCCATAAACCGGGCGAATCCGACAGGAAGCCCAGGATGGCGGCAGCGTCGGTTTTATCGTTCGAATGGTAAAGGCTGAGTACGAGGTGGTCGCGTGCGCGTGTGGCAGCTACGTACTTTAACCTCACCCGCTCGGCTTCCTCGGCCTCTTTTTCGATGTTCTTGAGACTGTCATAGCCTGCTGTTTTAAACTCGCTGCCGCCGCTGCCGAGGCGTACTTCACAGTTTCCCGTGGATTTATCGAAAATCACGTTTCCGAGGCGGGCGCCGGGCCTATCGCCCAGTCCGAGCATGACTACGATGGGAAATTCCAAACCCTTGGCGGCATGGATGGTCATGATGCGCACGGCGTCCTCGTCCGCTTCGGGCACGGATACCTCCTCCATGCGGGACTTCTCCTCGGTGCGCCGGTCCATCCAGTCTAAAAATCCGCGCAGCGAACTGCCCTCCACCCTCGCATAGGCACGCGCCAGGTCTACCATAACCTGCAGCCGGCGCAGCTTCTCACGCGGCCTGGTCCTGCCGTAGGCGGCCTGCGCCATGCGCCTGTCCCTAATAAAATCCTCGATCAGACGGTCTGCCTGCAGCCAGCCCCGCCTGGCATGGTAGGAGCGCAACGCTTCAAGCGCATCTCGTACAATACCCTCTCCCCGGCCGGGATTGGTGTAGTCGAGCCTTCCGCCTCCCTCAATGAACCGTAGCAAATCCACATCGCTGCACGCGAAGGCCGACGAGCGCAGGGCGCCTACCAGTGCAACCTGGTCGGCGGGTGAATCAATGGCACGCAGGCAGTTGAGCAGCTCCCTGACATCCTGCGTTCCCAGTATGAAGGACTCGCTCTCGATACGGTAGGGGACCTGCGCCTCCGAAAGCTGGCGCTCAAGCGTCGACAAGCCTGTACGCGCAGGCATCAGTATACAGATATCCTTGAATTCGGCCTCCCGCAGGGCCCCGTCCTCGCCCCGCACCTGCCAGCCGCCGGTCCGGATATGCTGCAGCAGTAGTGCTACCTCACGAGCTTCCCGGCGGCGCATAACAGGAGCCTTCTCATCTTCAACGTAGCCGCCTATATACCCGATGCAGCCCGTCAACTGCGAACCCGGCGGCAGCGCTGCATGCTCCAGCTTCATATAGGGAGGCTGTACGCCATCCCTCTCTACCATCCACCTTTCGAACACGTGGTTTACCCAGTCGATAATGGACCTCTGCGATCTGAAGTTGTGCGTCAGGGGTGCGCTCCCTGACGCCATCAGCCCGCGCACCGCGTCCACCGTGGCGATATCGGCCCTGCGGAAGCGGTAGATGGACTGCTTGGGATCGCCTACGACGAAAAGCTTGCCCGGGACCAGGCTGAGCTTCTGCCAATCATGCTCATCGAGGTCGGACCTGTCCGCCGTCGGGCCGGAAGCCAGGTAAAAGGCTATCTCGGCCTGGATGGGGTCGGTATCCTGGAACTCGTCGATCAAAATATGGGTGTATTTATCCTGGAAATGTTTCCTCACGACGGGTTTATCGCGCAGCATGTCACGCGCCCAGACCAGCAGGTCATGGAACTCGGCCACACCGGCCGCCCGGCGCTCTTCCGCGTAGGCGAGCACTGCCAGGCGCAGCTTTTCCAACAGTACTGCCAGCCCGGCCTGTTTGACGGCCTCAAGCTCGGCCTGTTTCGTTTCCTCCAGGTCATTCAGCAGGGCCTTAAGTTCAGTGCAGGCGTTCTCGCCGGCCGGCAGATTTTCCCAGTGCTTCTTATCGCCTTTGATTTGTTTGATCTTGCCACCCCGGGCCAGCGCCATCAGGGCGTAGTCATCATCAGGTTGCATGGCATAAAGCGCTGCCCCCAGGCTGAGAACTCCCTGCATATGCTGATAAAGATGATCCGATTCATCATTGCAGCGGTTGCAGAGTTGCTGCATTAGCGGAAGCGACGCAACGACTTTTGCCACCGCCCGGCGGGGCGGCGTGGGGGGTAACCCGAAAGGCTGAGCGATGCGATCGTAGTTGCTGTGAAGGGCCGCGGCGGCCGTACGCAGATGGTCCAGGTTCAATCCCAGTTTTATCAATCTCAACAGCTCAAGTGCTGTCTCTCCATCCAGCAACCGCTCGTGCAGCCAGGATTGCCATCTCTCTTCGAAGCGGATATCGGCCTCGATCGGTTCTGCGATGCGGAAGTTGGGTGGCAGTCCCGCTTCCAGAGGACGTTCGCGCAACAGCGAGGCTGCAAAGCTGTGCAGGGTCTGGATGCTGGCGCCGTCCATGTTGTCGGCCGCCTTGCGGCAGCGTTGCCTCCCCGCTTCGTCAGGTCCGGGCGATACAGCGTACTTTTCGAGGCTGTGCCTTACCCGGTCGCGCAGCTCGGCGGCCGCCATCTCGGTGAAGGTGATGGCCGCCAGGCGTTCTATGGTGGCTACCCCTTTCGCGATCAGGTTGACGATGCGCGAGACCATCTCGGTGGTCTTGCCCGTGCCGGCGCCGGCCTCAACGAAGAGGCCCTCATTCAGATTCTGGGATATCCGGCGGCGGGAAACATCGTCGGCTAACAGCATTTCGTCGGTCATAGTTATGTTTTCCCTGATATCATTTCCTGCATGCGGAGGTATCGCTGCAATTCAGGCGCCCCGGCTTTCCTCTCCCACTGGATGTACCGGTCGGCGTGGCAGGCGCGTTTGAAATCGCACCATCCGCAGTTGCCCCGGTCCTCGTCCTCGGAACGTCCCGGGTTGGCGACAAACAAGCCGTCGGCTATACCGCAGATGATTACATCCAGACAATCCCTGAACCTGGTCTCCACCTCTGCCAGCGGCACTTTCATACGCTTGAAGCCTCCGCGGCCGGTGTTGTACCAGTACATGGCCTCGATTACACAATCCTCTCCCACACAGGCTCGAAGGGCAAGGGCGTAGACCGGCAGCTGCAGCAGCGTGCCGCCGATCAGCATGTCTTTTTTAAACACATCCAGGTTGCGCGCCTTGCCGGTCTTATAATCGATAACCCAGGCCCTGCTGCGCCCGGCATTAAAATCGATGCGGTCTATTTTCCCGCGGAAGCTGATGCAGGTACCGCTGGCAAGCGGCACCCGGGGCGAAGGGTGGGACTTGGAATCGCCGTCGATGCCGAAGCTGTACTCGGCGTACTCCGGGCTTGAAACATTTTCAACGCGCAGAGCGTTGTCCTCCCGCAGGAAGACCGCCAAATCGTGAAGCATCTCGGTTTGCGCCGCCTTCCATAGCAGCGGGTGGCCGGTGACGCCGCGCCTGTCGGCCTCCGCGAATTCATCCATTGCGATCCTGGCAAGTATCTTTGCATGCACTTCATCCCAGGGACTCCCGTAAACAGGCATGACGGCTGCTGCGGAGCATTCGTCGATGAACCTTTCGAGCACCTTGTGGAGCAGTGAGCCGCGCTCCATGGGGTCGATCTCCAGGAGGTCTTCGG
The DNA here is from genome assembly GCA_964437795.1 of uncultured Dehalococcoidales bacterium. Taxonomy (GTDB): domain Bacteria; phylum Chloroflexota; class Dehalococcoidia; order GIF9; family UBA5629; genus CAIMUM01. The sequence goes on from CAYTIC010000009.1 coordinate 56,199, forward strand.
GCGGGTCGAGCACGGATACATGGAGAACGTTGTCTAAAAAATATTTGAAAGGGCAACCGGCCCACTTCTCCAACCGCGTAGCCGAGAACCGGCCGCCGTCCCTTATAATCAGACTTTTGCTGCTGCCCCTGGCCTCAGCCAGGTTACCGTCCCAGGCGGTGAACCGGTCACTGTTGCGGGCATCCTCCATGCTCAGAACGCGCCTGCCGGGGCTGCCGTCGGGATTCAGAAAATGGTCCCGGGCCGGCTTGCCCATTTCATGCCAGCGTGCCAGGCTGAACATCTCGTAATCTCCCAGGTCGGCAAAGGCCGTAATCCCCGCCAGCTTCAGTCCATGCTGGGGCGATGCAATGACGGTCAGCCAGTCCCTGTTGCCTATCTTCTCCAAAGCGGACGTATTCAGTGGGCTGCCGTACATCTGCGAGGCCGCAGCAACGAACCATGTCGAGGGGTACTGCGCGCGCTCACCAGCGGCCGTTGCCCTTGGATACGATAGAACGCGCCTTCGGCCTGAGGCCAGCGCCTCGAGGAAAAGCCTTCGCTCTTCTATCCTGCGCTCCGCCTTCAATGGCAATACCTCTTCCCTGTCCAGCGAGGCGCGAACGAAATCAGGCAGGACGGCATCGTCAGAGTTGGCCGGGGGGAATGCGCCCTCAGCCATGCCCACTATATAAACAACATCAAAATCCATGCACTGCGCCAGCTTGAGAGGAGATGTGAAGACGCCTGTCCCCACCTTACCCAGGTTGCCGGTTGTGGCGGAAAGCATATCGTCCAGCATCTGGCGGAATGAGGCCAGTGAGGTGCTGCCGTCGATTGTATCCAGGCCTTTCATGTCGCCGATGATCTCCTGCACCAGCTCCAGTGCCTCCCGGTCCAGCACGGGCCAGTCATCCGGCCGATGGGCGAACTTCTTCAACATAGCCAGGGCCCAAACAGCGAACTCGCTCCAACGCCCGCTATTTACGGGCGGTTTCTGTGAGGCAACCTCGCCGATGAACACCAATAGTTTGCTAGCGGATTCAATCTGCCCCTCTTTGCCTGCAATGCGGGCCGGGCTGGCTTCCTCATCTGAGCGCAGGTCCTCCAGTTCAGCCGTTTTTCCCTCGATGTATCGCTCCAGCCTCTTAGTCCAGGAGTTCATGCCTCTTATGATACCGGCCTCCTGGGATATCACCTCCCAGCGGACCATCTCGAAGGAGGCCGGGTACTGGCCTTTATTCACTGTCACGGGAGCTTCGGCTATCCAGTGCATCAGGAGGGCGCGGTCAAGATCGCCGGCCAGCACGTCCAGCAGACCGGTCAGCAGCCTCCCTGCAGGCGTATCGCGCAGGGATCTGGATGAGGGACCGGCCAGCGGGATGCCGGCAGCGGAGAACTGGCTCTCGATAATTGCAGCGTAGGGATCGGAGTTGCGGAAAAACACAGCCACGCGGTGAAAGGGCAAGCCTCCTTCGGCGTCTTTCATGACCTGGCGCACCGCCCAGCGGACTTCCTCGGTTGCGTTCGGGGATATCAGCAGGTGGCCGGCGCTGGTATTTCCATCACCGAAGGATGAGCGGGTTTGCACATTCACCCCGCAGCGGCTGAGCTCTTCGGATTCCTGTATCGCCGGCGCATCGGCGCCGGCTTCCCCGGTAAGAGGTATTATAACCTCGCACAGCCTGGCCTGGGCCAGGGCTACTATCAGGTCCCTCTCGGAGCGAGTGAAACCGGGTATACCATAGAATATTATGAATCCCAGGTCACGCAGGGCGCCGTCCGCCTCCCCGCCCTTAATTGCAGTGGTTGCGGCCCGATACAGGTCTTCACGAGTATAAAATTCCCCGACGCGGTCCCTGTATTTTCTGTACCACTCAACGACCCGGTGTACTACCTCGCCGGAAGTCTCAAGGCTGCGCAGGCTGTCCTCAGACAGCCCGGTTAATTCATTGAAAGTCTGGCGCAGATAGAGATGGAACTGAGGATGGTTGGCTACTGCGCCCAGCGGTGGACCGGCTGCCATATCGCGGGCAAAATGCCTGACCGCTGCCAGGCTGATGAGAGGGGTCAGGGGGGATTTGCCCTGCGCCGCCAGCGATATGGCGCCCAGGTACTCGGCCAGGCGCGGAAATACCATGAAGCGGACATTGATCAGCCCGCTGTCCTGCGCCAACTGCCTGCGCAGGGAAAGGCCGGCATAGGTAGTGGGCACAATAATGCTGATGGGAAAGAGTCGGCCCTTCTTGTGCTCGGTGATGAGTTTGTTCAGCAAGGATATCCTTTTGTGCGCGTTTCCACAGCCTTCCGATAATGAGCGCTAAAAGCGCAGCATCTTGAAGGGTGAGGGCAGCCAGAAATATACGAGGAAGATCACCGCCATGTATACTAGCCAGCCGATGATGCATGTAGCTGTGGCCCTGCCTGTATCGAAGTCAAGCGTCTGTTTGACGGCGATGACACCGGAGGCCAGCGTCCAGATGCCGGACAGCAGCAGGACCAGCCATCCAAACATGGGTACAAAGGCCAGGATACGCAGGACTCCGGGTGAATTTGCCAGGCCCAGTGTGCGGGACAGCTCTGCCATGCTGGCCTTCTCCGGACCCCGCAGGAAGGTTGTGCCCGAGATGTAGGTGATCAATACCCAGGCATACCATCCGACCATGGAAGCCAGGAATCCGCTCAACAAGCCCCACAGGAACCAGATCGCACCTGCCTCGCCGATAACGGCTGTCAGGCCGAGGCCGATACCCGTGGCAACACTGGCAATCACAGCCACCATGATGGCGTGGGCCATCGCATCCTCCTCGGTCTCCATCTCTTCGAAGAAGCCGGAATCAAGCCTGGCGGCCCGCATCATACGGTTGAGCAGCTTTTTCCATATCTCCATGCGATCCCTCCTTCCTCCTGTGCGCCCTGGCACATTATAGCAGTTTGCCCTGCCTGTTACTGTGCCTGTAGAGGCTGGTTACCTTGTTTCAATCAGACTTCCGGTGTTAAAATATCTTCTGTTTTGTGTGACCGCCGTTCGGCGCTGCTATTTTTTCTGAAAGGACCGACTATTGAACACTGAATTCAACAAGTTCTTTGCACCGCGTTCGCTTGTTTTTTTAGGGGCATCCACCGACACCAGGAAGTGGGGCTTCCGTATTATCTCCAATATCCTGACCGGCGGCTTCCAGGGCAAGATATACCCGGTGAATCCCAAAGGCGGCGAGGTGCTGGGCCTGAAGGTTTACTGCACCCTTGAGGAGGTACCGGAGGTGCCGGACCTGGCCATCATCGTGGTTCCCCCCCCAGCGATGGTTGACACCATAAAAGAATGTGTCAGCAAGGGGATAAGGGCCGGAGTCGTAGTAACCGCCGGTTTCGCCGAGGTTAGCCGGGACGGGGCGGCGGCGCAGGAGGAGATCGTACGGCTTGCCAGGCAGGGCGGCCTCAGGCTGATCGGTCCCAACTGCTTCGGCATACTCAGCCCATCGGCCAGGCTCTACGCGCAGATGCCCCCCATCTTCCCGCCGGAAGGGCAGATCGCGGTCGTCTCACAGAGCGGCAACGTAGGGCTGACCATCGCGCGCAGGGCCATGGCTATAGACTTCGGTTGCAGCCGCATGATAAGCACCGGCAACGAGGCGGACCTGCATGCAGAGGATTTCCTGGAGTACCTGGCGGGTGACGACAAGACCAAAGTCATCCTCAGCTACATCGAAGGTTTCAAGGACGGGCGCAGGTTTTTCGAGATAGCTAAAAATACCAGCCTGAAAAAACCCATCGTCATGATCAAAGTAGGGGAGACCGAGGCCGGCGCCTCGGCGGCCAGGTCGCATACCGCCGCCCTCTCAGGCTCCGCAGAGGTATTCAACGGCATCAGCCGGCAGGCCGGCATAGTCAGGGCCAACAACCTTCAGGAGCTAATGAACCTGGCATATGGCTTTCTCTGTCATCCTATTCCCAAAGGCCGCAGAGTTGCAATCGCCACGCTGGGTGGTGGCTGGGGCGTGCTGGCCGCCGACGCCTGTGCCAGGCTGGGACTGGACGTGATCAAACTGCCTGCGGACGTGATTGCGGAACTAGACACGTTCCTGCCAGCCTGGTGGAGCCGCAACAATCCCGTGGACACGGTGGCCGGGTCGGCAGATAACATCATCAGAGTTGTAGATATCCTGGCAAGGAGCAATGCCACTGACAGCGTGCTGGCCCTCGGTGTGCCCTTCCCTCAAGTAGCCAGGATGGCTTTGCCCACGAACGAGGAAGAAAAGAAAAAGTTTTTCGAGTTTGTCATAGAATCTTACATCAAGTCCTTTGCTGACATGAAGGCCATATCCGAGAAATACAATAAGCCGGTCATCGTAGCGGCGGAGCTGCCGATACCGCGCGGCGAGCGTGCAATCGAAGTGGAAATAGTTCGCTCCATCGCAAAGCAGAATATGGTCTGTTATAGCATGCCCGACGAGGCCGCCATGGTTCTTAACTCGATGGTGAAATACGGGGAATTCCTCAAACGCGGCTGAGGCTTTTATTCGGCAGGCAGTTGTCGGTCGGCCGCGAGGTCCCAATCGCCGTCGCATACTGCGGATATCATCTTACAATCCTTAAACGTAATCACCACGTCGTGTGATGTTATCACCTGCGCCAGCACCTGTCCCGTCCTGTCCCCGTGGCCCGGGTGTCCCGTAGTAAAAACGTAATTCAGCTTCCAGCTTCCGCCGGCCTTAGCCGGTTCCACCTTGACCGGCTGTAGGCTGCCATCGATGCCGTCAAACCTGTAAGTCGCGCTCTTCAGCACCAGGTCTTCGGCAAGCCTGCTCACCTGCTCCAGCGTACAGGGCGGAGTGCTTGCTTTGCCCATTAACGACGGGCCTCTTACAACCAGCACTATAACTGCGAAAACTGTTGATACGATTACAAAGCTGGTGATAACCAGTATGACTGCTATCTTGGTGTATTTGCTGTCCATGATGCGGGCGACCGGATATCCATTATAGATGCCTCGGGACCTGCTGGCAATACAGCAAATTCCATTGCTCGCAATGACAATCAATTACATATATAATACGTTCGAAGTTGACTCACAGGAGGTTGAAATGCTGGAGACATTGGTCAAGAAATGGTGGCTGATCTCTTTACGCGGGCTGTTGGCCCTTGCGCTGGGTATCGTCATGCTGGTTCTGGACCCGCTCATGGCAGCAGGATTGCTCGTGCTGTTCATAGGCGTCTATGCCCTGGTGGATGGCATATTTGCCCTTATAGTGGGCATCGTCAACAGGCCGCCCCACAGGAACCGCGCCTGGCTGATAGCTGAGGGCATCATCGGCATACTGGCGGGCGTTGCCATACTGATAGCCCCCATGCTGGCAGGGATCTTTATAATGTACTTTATAGCTTTCTGGGCCCTCTTTACCGGTGTGCTTGAGCTGATATTCGCAATCGCCGAGTGGAAGTCACTGCCGGGCGCATGGATGATACTGATTAACGGCATCATCTCCGTCCTGTTGGGTGGGCTGATCCTGGCTAATATCGTGGCGGGCACAGTACTGCTGGTCGTTATCATAGCCATCTACCTGGTCATCTTCGGCTTGCTGCTGATGCTGCTCGGCTTCTCGCTCAAAAGCATTAACGTTGAGAAAATATCTTAAATCCGGGCTGAAATCAGTTAACGAAATTTAGATAACACCGGACCTGGTGCATCGGGCGGCGGAGGGGGCGGGATTCGAACCCGCGTTAGCACGAAGCTAAAACGGTTTTCAAGACCGTCACCATCGGCCGCTCGGTCACCCCTCCGCGGGACATATTAGTATATTTAATGTCCCGCGTTGAGGCAAGTTACGGCAAAAGGTCTTTCTTAATCTGCTCGAATTGTTCCCTCGTGATCTCCGACAGTGCATATCGCCTTTTAGCTATTTCCAGCGGGCTTTCTGTCGCCTTTACGTCAGCTTTACGACCGGTTGCTTTATTCACTCCCCAGACGATCAGCCAGATGATCCCGCCCCAGAACAGCACGAAGAAAATGGCTGCAAATGCCATCCACCATCCCATTCCTCCTAACCAGTAACCCATCATTTTAATACTCCTTTACGTGATATATATCTTCAATTGTAGGCGGGGTGTGTGAAGATATTATGAAAAGACACGTTCAATTGTATGAAATATGTGCGCTGAACTTCATCAGGCGGCGTGAGACATGAGATTTGAGGTTACGAATTATCCGGGCGGCAGAAGCTAATAGGAATTGAGCCTGGTTTCTATGGCGGCGGCATTGAGGAAGGCGCCATCCTGTTTGTTCTTAATGATGCCTTTGGAGTCGATAAAAAAGGTCACGGGGATACCGCTGACTACATCATAAGCCTGGGCAACAGCGCCGGCATCGTCCAGCGGCACCGTGAAAGTGTAGCCGGCGCTGTCGATAGATGCGCCCACCATTTCGTCCCTGTTAGCGGGGAATCCGCCGGCGGCGCTGTTGATTATCAGCATGGCTACACTGCTGTCGGGGTGGTTGGCGCGCACCTCCTGAAAATAGGGCATCTCCTCCATGCAGTAATGACAGTTCAAATTCCAGAAGTTGACGATGACCTTCTTGCCCTGCAACGCGCTGAGAGTAACCTGGCTGCCGTCGGCGCAGCGCAATGTGAAATCAGGGGCTGAGTCTCCTACCTTGGATCCGGCTTCTGTCGGCGTGACAAAAGTGGCATCAGGCGACGACCGCTCGTTGCCGGCGGCGTCCCTTGACATTACCTTGTAATGGAAAGTTGTATTAGGGGGAAGCGCGTTCAATATAACATCGTGGAATGTTACCAGTGTTGTGTCCGTCTGAGACGGCTGCAGTGTGCCGTAGCCGGCAGACGTCCCGTAACTCACCTGGCTGGTTGCGGGCTCATCCGTTGTCCATGTTATCTCGGCCGATCCTCCCATGGCTGAACTGGAGATATTAGTGACTTTCACAACGCTGATCACCGGTGGCGTGGTATCTGGGACATCTGATGTCCTCAGCACGGATGTTACCTCAAGGCTGGCGTCCGGTGAATCGGGGCTGTCGCCCAGGCTCGATTTCACCGTGATATGGTAGCCTGTTCCCTGCTCCAGATTTGTCAGATTGACGCTGTGGTCGGTGACCAGCTTGTCGTCCCTGGCGTTTTCACAAAGGGTTCCGCCTTCAAGGCAATAGATCACGAGGCTATTGGATTTCTTGTCGGTTTTCCAGGTCACGGTGGCGCCTGTACGCGTGATACTTGAATATTGAACATCCGAGATTTCGGGTCCCTTGGTTGGCGTGGAAGGCGAGGTGATCGAGGAAGGGGGCACAACCGGCGCCGGCGTCTTGAGCTGGTCGATGAGGAAGACTACGCCGATGATGATCACACCGGCCAGGGCAACGAGCGCCAGCAATATGGGTATCGGGGAAGACCTCTGCCCCGGCTTCGCCATCTTTTCCTCGCGCTCACGGGGCCTTTTCTCTTTCCCTCGCTTTTTCTCCGGGTAGATCTCCTGAACGAATCCCGGCGCAGGCGCCGGGTAGGCCATTTCGTATGGTTGTGCTGCCGGCTGCCCATAATATTGGGCTTCCTGTGGCGGATAGGCGGCATAAGCCTGCTGTGCGGCCTCCACGGCTTTGTAACGGTCCTCGGCCTTGATAAAGGGCTTGCGCTTCTCAGGAGGAAGGCGGTTGTTGCCGCATGTGGGGCAGACCTTGCTGCGGTCGGGCACGGCATAGCCGCAGCTCGGGCATGTACGCTGTTCGGCGGCTACTGGAGGCGCATCCGGCATAGCCGGCGCCTGTGCCATCTGGGGATATATTTCCTCGGGGGGTGTTTGCCTGACACTGGAACGGGCCGGTTCCGCAACGCCGGCGTTCCTCTCCTCCATCCTGCGGTAGGCTTCGGCTTCAATCGTCGTGCCCCTCACGGTGGGAGAGATATTGCGCATCGTATTGCCGCCCCCGAATTTACCGTGCACAGGGCACAGGCTGGATCCGGGCGGGATAATTCTTCCGCACTTGGAACAGACCTTCTGTGCAGTGGGGCCCTGTTCACCCATTGGCGGAGCTGTGAAGGTGTGAGCAGGGTCGCCCTGGGCGGGCTTCATGATGCCGTGGCCCTGAGTGGGCATCATGGTGAACCGGTTTCCCAGCTGTCCGCAATAGGGGCACTTACCCAGCGAAGGGTCTATCCTGTTTCCGCAGCTCGGGCATACAGTCCTGCCCGGCATAGCGCCAGGAGCCACTGCAGCAGCAGCAAAGTTGCCGGCAGAGTGCTTCCCGGGCCGGAATGAAACGTCTTTCTTGCCGCAATGCGGGCAGATGGACGCATCGGGAGATTCGATTAACAGGTGGCAATGCGGGCAGAACCTTGCGCCACATTTCTGGCAGACAGTAGCGTTGGGTTCGTTGATCTCATGACACCTCTGGCAGATTACCGTGCTGGGCATAAAAAGTTATCCATAGCAGACTGTATTCAATGTTATATTAACGGTAAGACAGAATATTATTCATGTCAAGTTTATCATAACGTGAAAGGCACTGATCTGAAGCTGGTTGCCGGACGTTAGCCCCTGCAGGAGGCTATTTAAGAACGAAATCAGTATGAACTCAGCATAAACTCGATCTCGCCGGGGCCGGTGAACATGCCCTGCTGGATCCTGCGGATGACGCCGTCTTTATCGATAAAGAAGGTCTTTGGTATGCTGGTAAGATCATACTTGTTAAATGCTTCCTCGCCGGGATCGAGGCAAACTGTGAACGTGTAACCGCCGTTGGTGATGAAGGACCTGATGACAGGTTCCTCCGATTGGCTGCCGGCTACGGTTAAAATTACAAAGTCAGCGCCCGGGTTATATTTATTCCACAGTGTCTGGAAATGCGGCAACTCGATCTTGCAGGGAGTGCACCAGCTGGCCCAGAAATTGAGGATGACCTTTTTACCGCGGTATTGACTGAGAGAAACGTCCTCCCCGTTAAGGTTTTTCAGTGTGAAATTGGGGGCCTTGCTGCCCATGTAGGGGGAAGCTCCCGTCTCAGGCTCGGTTGTGAAGCGAAAATCATCTGATATCATGACGTTGCCCGAGGCGTCCCTCGATGTGAGCTGATAATGATATGTGGTGTTGGGCGAAAGCCCGCTCAGGTAAACGCTGTGATCGTTGCTGAAATCATTGGTATAGCCGGATGGGAATTCGTATCCGGTAGTAAGGCCGTATTGAACCTGCGATTTGGCCTTCTCATTTGTTTTCCAGGAGATAGTGGCCGTCGAATCATCCACTGATATGGATGGCTGTCCGACAAGCTGAGGTGCGGTGGTGTCGGCGGCCGATAACAAGGTCTGGAAGGTCCTATCCTGTTTGCTCTCGTTGCCTGCGGCGTCACGACAGATTATTGATATGTAATAAGTCTTACCGCTTTCAAGCTCGCTTAAGTCAGCCTGATGGTAACGCGAGGGAGTGACCTGCCCGTTGCGGTTATAACGCTCGCCGACCTCTGTCTTATAGCTGACCCTGCTGGTACACGGTTCATCCGTCTTCCATGTCACTACAGCGCCATGGTCTGTGATGGATTTAATCAGGATATCGGATATAACGGGCATTGTTGTATCGGAAGGCACAGCCGGTGTTGCCGGCGTTGCAGGCGCCGTCTGGTTGGATGTTGCGGCCGGTGTGCTCGTGTTGTCGGTCGGTGTGCTTGCGTTGTCGGCTGCTACCGGCTGGGCTTTTCCCCATCCAAACGCTGCCAGCAGGCCGGCAAAGGGATTCTGGCCATTGGCCTGGTCTGAGGACTGTCCTGAAGGCACGGTGCTCTCGGGGGTGGTGGGAACCGCCAGCCACCTGGTCAGTTCATCGAAGTTGTTATAGATATAGAGGGCGCCGATTACAAGTGCTATGATCAATATAATGCTGATGACCGTGGCTGCAACACCTCCGGTCCTGTTTTTGCGTGGTTTCTCTTCCTCCCCCTCTTCGAGGAAGGATTCGAAGTGCCTTTCCCTGGCAGGCCTTTCTTCCGTGCCCCAATCCCTGTCAGCCTCCTGTTCCTTCGCCTTCTTCTGTCGTTTAGACGGCTCTTTCCTGTCCTCCCTATCCATATCATCTATATGGTCAAGGATCTCAGATCGCCGTCTAATGCCTGCGGGGAACCCCGCGTTATCGTTCCCGTGATAGCCGCGCCCCTTTCGGGGCTCACCATCGGACACATCCACAGGCTCGAAATTAGCCGGGCTCTCACTCCCGATGTCTGCAGGACGCTGCCCTTCACCCCTGTCTACGGGGATATTTTCACCGCGTCTCTGTTGTGGCGGTGTCTGAATGGTTACGGCCGGAGGGCCGGCCTTGCCGGCATACTTATGCGGGCCGAGGCTGCCGCAGTCCTTGCAAGGCTCGTTAGAGTAGGCCATCGGCTTGCCGCATTTACATCTGAACTGGCTGTCCAAAGGGGTATCTCCTAAGAATCTACACTACAGCGGGACGAATCTGCTGTCAAGAGCTTTATAGGCATGGGCTACAAACTGTTAAGGGTCCTCTCGACCTGGTCTATATTGAAGTTGCCCTGTTCGATATCGCGGATGATCATATCGCCGTCTATGAATACTGTATATGGCGCTTTCTCGACGCCGTACAGGTGGGCAGTCGTCTTGTACATGTCTACCACCACCGGCACAGTGAGTTCACCGCGCTCTGAAATATATTTGGTAACGGTCTTATCGATGTCATCGAGCTTGCTCTCCATGAAGACGGCTATGATCTTGACACCGGGTGTTTTCTTATTCTGGATCGACTGCAGCAGGGCCAACTCGCGGTCGCACTCGGGGCAGTAAATGGCCCAGAAGGTGAGAAGGACCTTCTGCCCCTTGTAGTCACGCAAAGATATAGTGTTCTGTGTCTTAAAGATGGGCAATGTGAAATCGGGCGCCCTGTCACCGACGCGCGGCCCCGTGGGCACCGATATTAAAGTAGTAAATAGGTTGGGGGGGTCCATGGTGGCTATGTTTCCATCCGCATCCACCGACTTGATGCGGTAATAATAGCTGGTATTGGCCTCGAGGCCGATGATACGCACCGAGTGGTCGGTGACAAACCTGGTATCTTCAACCGTGGAATTTGGACACGAGGAGTCTGCGCCGTAAAGTATCTGGCTGGTGGACGGCCTGTCGGTGGTCCAGCTTATAACAGAGCTGCCGTCTGTGGGAATAACCTTGAAACCGGTTACCACAGGCGGTGTGGTGTTGTGCCGGGGACCGGTATCAAACATATGGTCATTGCTGCGGTACAGTTCATTACCCTTGCCGTCCGTTGCCACCACAGTGAAATGGTAGGTTGTGGAAGGCTCGAGGCCTACGAGTGTAACCTTCTGGGCGCTGCCCTGGAGGACCGCAGCGGTCGAACCGCCGTACGATTCCGTTTTGCCGTATATTACCTTGCCCCAGACGGGCTCGGCAGTCGTCCATGCGATAGCAGCCCCATCCGAAGTGATATCTGATATGGCGATATCGGATACCTCAGCCGTAACGGTCTCAGCAGGCGGGGTTTGCTGTTGTGCAGGCGGTGAAAGAAAGGTGAGCGTCGAGGGCAGGATACCGTATTGTCTGGCCAGGAGGAAACCTATGCCGGCCAGGATAACCACGATAGCAATAATAATCACGATATCGAGGGTTTTAAGACGGTGCCTGCCACCCTGCCTCTTTGCCCGTTGGGAAGCTCCCTTGATCGACGCCAGGCCCCTTGCTGCAGGGGGTAAATTCAAAGCCTGGGCGGTCTCCTCCAGAGATGCCTCCGCCTCCTGTCCGGGTGGTACGATCCTGGCCTTGGCCGTGCTTTTGCCGCAGTGGGGACATGTAGGCGAAGGGCCTTTAAGGACCGCCATGCAATTGGGGCAGTGGTATTGTTTCTGTTCCTGCGCTGGACCGGCTTCGCCCAATCCTGCCGCCGCCCTCTTCTCAATGATTTTCTGCCAGAGGTCCACCCCCTGCTGCTCCACGCGGTCCATGAACCATTTCTGACCGCATTTCGGGCAGATTACGGTGCCCTCGGGTACTACGCCGCCGCACTGGCGGCAGAACTTGGGGCCAGTCTGCGTTTCACCTTCTGCCATAATTAATCAGGATCTTGCTTAAAATATTTCTTTAATTATACATATAGTTAAATTGAATTTGAAGGCAAAGTCAAGGTGTCCGGATATATAAGCGGTAGATATAGTTAAAAAACAGGTGGGGAAGCGGGAATTCTACGCGCGTGTGCGGATACGGCCCGCTATTTAATAATCTCTGTGTTCATGTACGGCTGCAGCGCTCCGGGAACACTGATGCTGCCGTCTTCCTGCTGGTAGTTTTCCATTATGGCAATCATAACACGCGGCAATGCCAGTCCCAAACCATTGAGCGTATGCACGAGGCGTGGTTTAGCCTCGGGGTCAGGCCGGAAGCGAATGTTGGCGCGTCGCGCCTGGAAATCGCCGCAATTGCTGCAGGAGCTTACTTCAAGCCATTCCTGGCATCCGGGTGCCCACATCTCGATATCGAAAGTCTTAACTGCGGCAAAACCCAGGTCGCCTGTGCATAGCTGTAACACACGGTAGGGCAACTCCAGCCTGCGGCAGATGTCCTCGGCATCATCTAATAGACGATTGAGCTCGCCATCGGATGTTGAGGGGTCAACGAACTTGTACATCTCTACCTTTTCAAACTGGTGCCCGCGCTTGATGCCGCGCGTATCCTTGCCTGCCGCCATTTTCTCGCGGCGGAAACATGATGTATGTGCGGCATAATATATTGGCAGTGCATTAGAAGCCAATATCTCATCGCGGTGCAGGTTTGTCAGGGGGACCTCAGCTGTGGGGATGAACCAGTAATCCTCTTCCGCATCGTGGTAGAGGTTATCGGCGAACTTGGGCAGGTTGCTTGATCCGACCAGGCACTCACGCTTCACCATAAATGGCGGGAATATCTCGGTGTAGCCGTGCTCCCTGACATGCAGATCGAGCATGAAATTGATGAGGGCCCGCTGCAGCATGGAACCCATGCCGCGCAATACGTAAAACCTGGTCCCGGACAACTTGACACCGCGCTGGAAGTCGATGATGCCCAGCTTTTCAGCAAGGTCCCAGTGTGGCTGAGGTGTGAATGTGAATTCATGGGGCTGGCCCCATGATCTTAGCTCAATATTATCTTCCGAGCCCTTGCCAGGAGGCACGTCGTCAGACGGCAGGTTGGGCAGGCGCAACAACCCGTCCTCCAGCCTGGCCGAAAGCAGGCCTGCTTCGGCCTCGATCTCAGTGATGCGGTCTCCGACCTTCCGCATCTCGGCTATAAGGTCGGCCGGCTTATCTTTCATACGGCTGATCTGTTTGCTCGCTTCGTTACGGCGGGCGCGCAGCGTTTCGGCCTCTTTAAGTATCAGGCGGTAAGAGCTGTCCAGTTCTATGATCGCGTCAACCCCTGCACGTCCTTCCCCACGCTTTTCCATGGCCTGGTAAACAACTTCGGGATTATCACGAATCAATTTAATATCAATCATTCTTCGTCCCTCCCCTGTTTGGTCTTAAGCTGCGGGAAGAGTATGACCTCACGTATAGACTGCCTGTCGGTCAACAGCATGATCAGCCTGTCTATGCCTACGCCAAGGCCGCCGGCAGGAGGCATACCGTGCTCCATAGCGGTGATAAAATCGTCATCGATCATGGCCGTTTCGGGAAGTTCGCCGGCGGCTTTAGCACGATCTATTTCAGCAGCATGCATTTCGCGCTGGAGGTTGAACCGCTCGCGCTGCTCACGCGGATCGTTCAGTTCAGAGAACGCGTTGGCCACCTCCATGCTGCAGATGAATGCCTCGAACCTCTCTACCAGGCCCGGTTCTTTGCGGTGGAGCTTAGCAAGAGGAGACATTTCAACCGGATAGTCTATAAGGAACGTGGGCTGGCGAAGGTCCGGTTCAACGTAGGTGGAGAGAAGTTCGTCGATGAGCCTGCCCTTGTCCTTGAGCGGATCGGCCTGCAAGCCCATCTTCTTCATTCGGGCACGCAGGCTGTTAGAATCCGGATACTCCATGAAATCTATGCCGCATTTATCCATCAGGGCCTGCCTAAGGGGAAGCCGTCTCCAGGGAGGATCGAGGTTGATGACCTCCCCGGCGAAGTTGATCTGCGTTGTCCCCAGTATCTCTTTGGCCACGCTGCTGACCAGGTTCTCCGTCATCTCCATAACGTCTTCATAATCGGCGTATGCCTCGTAGCTTTCCATCATGGTGAACTCAGGATTGTGTTTGGTCGAGATGCCCTCGTTGCGGAAGACGCGGCCGATCTCATATATCCTGTCGAAGCCGCCTATCAGCAACCTCTTGAGGTAAAGTTCCAGCGCGATGCGCGGGTAAAGGTCCTGGCCGAGGGCATGGTGGTGAGTTATAAAGGGCCTGGCCAGCGCCCCGCCGTACATGGGTTGAAGCACAGGTGTCTCAACCTCGATAAATCCCCTCGCGTTCATAAAATTGCGTATGGCGCTGATTACCCCGCTTCTCCTGATGAAAAGTTCCCGCACGTCCTCGTTGGCGATAAGGTCGAGGTAACGCTGGCGGTATCTTTTTTCCACGTCAACCAGACCGTGCCATTTCTCCGGGAGGGGCCGCAGCGACTTGGCCAGGATTGTATAATCGGAAGCTTCGAGGGTTACCTCACCGCTGCGGGTTTTAAATACATGGCCTGACGCGCCCAGGAAATCTCCAAGGTCAAGTTCATGCAGCAATGCATATTTATCCTCACCCAGTGAGTCGCGGCGGAAGAAAACCTGGATCTTGCCTGAGCCATCGCGTATATCAAAAAAAGCCGCTTTACCCATGAACCTGGCAGCCGTAATGCGCCCGGCCAGGCTGATATCGGGCAGGGTGGCGGCAGGGTCGTCTTCAAGCAACTTCAGGAAAAGGCTAATAGCTTCCCTGGTGGTGTGGGACCTGTGGAATTTGTGGGGATATGGATCAAGGCCGCGGTCTATCAGCCTGGACAGTTTTTCCAGGCGCGGTTGTTCTGTGTGTTCCTGCCCGGCCATGTTCTTAGCTAACTTCGATGAGCTGCAGTTTCATTATGCCCGACGGCGTGCGCACCTCTATCTTATCACCCTTTTTCTTGCCCAACAGCGCCTTGCCCACCGGGGATTCGCAGGAAATCTTGCCGTCAACCGGGCTGGCCTCGGCGGTACCAACGATTGTGTAACGGTCGGTCTTGCCGTCCTGGTTCTGGATAAGTACTGAGTCGCCCAGCTCCACGACACCGGGTTGGTGCGGGGCTTCGATAATACGGGCATTGAGGATGATGTTCTCCAGAGAGCTTATTCGTCCCTCAATAAACGCCTGCTCGTTTTTGGCATCTTCATATTCGGCGTTGTTCTCCGTTCCCCCCATCTCACGCGCTCTCTTGATCTTGTCGGCAACCTCCTGGCGGCGTGCCGAGGTAAGCTGGTCGTACTCGGCTTTCAGCTTTTCGAGGCCCTCCCGGGTGATATCAAACTTCTTTTGTGTCATGGGTATTACCTCCCCGCGTGCCGAATATTAAAAAACTGAGAGCCGTGATAACTCTCAGCCTTTTCAGAAGCTTTCAAAACATTATATTCCGATGCAACCGGGAAGTAAAGAATGGTATAATATCTGCCGGCTAAAATTCAGGAGGCGCCATGACCAATTTACTTATCGCAGCTTACGATCCATGCGGAAAAACGGCATTATGCGCCGGCATAGGTAAAAAGCTGGCCAATGCGGGTAAAAAGATTGGCTATATTAAACCCATACATGTAAAGGTGGAGGGAGCCGGGGACGACTGTCTGGACGCTGCCTTTATTGGGAAGGCTCTTGAACTAGGTGAGAACCTGGAACAGCTGTGCCCGATCCATATCAAGCAGGAAGAGCTGTGGCGCAGCCTCTCAGAAGACGCAGAAAATTTTTCCAACAGATTGAAAACGGTCTGCGATAAGGCTGGCGCCGGCAAGGATGTTTTGATAATTGAAAGCCCGGGTGGATTTAACCATGACCAGGTTTCGACACTGGCGGGTTATACCATCGCCGACAAGCTCGATGCAAGGGTCATCTTGCTGATCTGCTGGTGTTCTGATTACAGGGAGGCGGATATCCTGCAGGCGGCCGAGAAACTGGGCGGCAGGCTGGTAGGTGTGGTATTGAACCAGGTACCATCGTCGAAGATAAGCGCGGTCCAGGAAGAATGCGCGGCGTATTTTAAGGAAAAGGGCATTGCAGTCCTGGGAGTACTGCCTGAATCGAGACAATTGCTGGGTGTGACGGTCGGAGAGATTGCCAGGGCGGTTGATGGGGAGATCATCAATTTCAAAGATAAGGCCGGAGAGCTTGTGGAGAATGTCATGCTGGGCGCCATGTCACCTGATTCGGGCAGGGATTATTACAACAGGCTGCGCAACAAGGCCGTGGTTACCCGCTCTGAGCGGTCTGACATGCAGCTGGCTGCGCTGGAGACATCGACGAAGTGCCTGGTGGTCAGCGGCAAGAAGCCTACGACCTCTGTCATGGTCAAATCCGAGGATAAGAAAGTGCCGGTAATAGTGGCTAATAAAGATATTAATGAAATAGTCAGCGGGATTGAACGGTCGCTGGCCGGCGCAGGCTTCCAGCAGTTACAGAAGCTGCAGGCTATGACAGCCATACTCGACAGCAGGTTCGACTATAAAACCCTCAACACTGCGCTCGGGCTAAAATAAAAGGTCTTTTATTCCTCGATTTCGTCCCCGGTTGATTCGATTATCTCCCGGGCCCGATCAGCAAACTTAGCCGGTACCTGAACTTCCACCTGCCCCAATCCATCCACCGTCAAACCGTACACGCTGCCGATGCTTTCATATTTCAGCAGGGCCAGTATGCCTTCTATCTCAAGCCTGCCCCTCACTATCTCGGCCTCCGGTTGCCCGCAGGCTTTGTACACGGTTACCAGTTTTTCTTCAGCGTTCATGATGTCACCTGAATATTAGCACGAAATAAATAAGCGCTGCCGATGTCGGCAGCGCTTATTTATTTTCAAGTTACTTTGTGGACTTAATTATTTGGCGCCGCTGCTGCAAGTCTTGCACTTGGCCAGCAGGTTGTTCTGGAGCGCCCAGGTCTGAGCAATGCATTCCGGATGCGGGCTACCGGTAATACCCCAGTCGCCGCCGCCGATGCTGGATGTGCCCCTGTGGTTCATCTGGGTGTTGTTGATGTTAGCCCTGGTGCCGATGTCGGCAGCTCCCCAGCTCTTGTTGGCAAAAGAGAGGCTCTTGCCCCAGCAGCCGGAGCACTTGGAAGTGCCGAGGCCGGCAGTGGTGGTGTTGGCCGGGCAATTGAGCGGGCAGTCATCAAGTGGCAGGGATGTAGGTGCGACTTCGGGATTAAGACATTTTTGAGAATCTGTGCATGCAGATCCAAGGGTTCCTGCCTGTGTATTGCAGTTGCTGCAGCCACCCAGGCACTGGGCAATGTCGCAGCCCGTGGGCTTCGGACATTGGGATGTGTTACAAACGCCGGAACAAAGTTTATCCGGGCCGCACAGACCAGCAAGCCTGGACATGGCGCTCGTCGGCGTCCTTCCCCAGTGCTGGAGGTATAGCTTCCAGGAATTCTGGTTATTTTCCCATTTAACTTTGTCCCAACCCGTGCATTTGCCGAGGTCGGCTGAGACAGCGGCCGGTATCAAAATTAATGATAAAGCCACTACGAGTGCAACGAGGGTTCCAAAAATTCTCCTCACGGCATACGCCTCCTTAATTGATGAATTTTGAAGGCATTTTACAAGGTCATATAGACTTTGTCAATAGGCAGCCTGAGACATTTCTTGAAATTAGTCAACATAAAATATAAAATTACGCTTTGTTTCGACAGAATTTTGGTTATATAAATATATATGTAATACTCTTTTAAGGAGGGTAAACGATTGGCTGCCCTGGGAAAACACCTGCTGCTGGAATTGAAAGATTGTGACACCGGTCTTCTAAATGATATGGATTATCTGAGGGAAGCGCTGTCAGATGTTGCACGCCTGATCGGGGCAACCGTTATAAAGGACTCCTTTTACCAGTTCTCGCCGCAGGGGATAAGCGGCGTCGTTATCATAGCGGAGTCGCACATATCTATTCATACCTGGCCGGAATACAGTTATGCCGCCGTGGATGTTTTTACCTGCGGGGATGTCATCGAACCGGCAAAGGCCGTTAAACCGCTGACAGAGAAGCTGAAAGCCGGATCAACGTCCTACATTGAGTTAAAACGGGGTGTCCTGTTGGAGAGCCCGGCGGCTGCAGGAAAATAAATGCCCAGGCCGGATTATTTTGATAAAAAAAGGTGGCTCATCGATGAGTTATCCGATGACCTGTTGCAGATCCACGGGGTGCGGCGGGTGTTGCACGACCAGACAACGCGATTTCAGCACGCACAGATTGTCCTGACCCACACATTCGGCATCTGCCTGGTTCTTGATGGAAAGATCCAGTCCGGGGAGAAGGACGAGTTCATCTACCATGAATCCCTGGTCCACCCGGCCATGCTGGCGCATCCCAACCCGGAGCGTGTATTCATTGCCGGTGGTGGCGAGGGGGCCACGTTGCGTGACGTTCTTAAACATAAGACGGTTGGCAAGGCGGTGATGGTGGATATAGACGAGGATGTTGTGCGGTTGTGCCGGAAATACCTGCCGACCTTTCACCAGGGAGCTTTCAATGACAAGAGGGCGGAGGTCCGCCACGAGGACGCCAGGAAGTATATCGCTGAAACAAGAGAACGCTTTGATGTTGCTGTGATCGACCTGGCGGACCCGGTAGAGGAAGGTCCGGCCCGCCTGCTCTATACACAGGAATTCTACCGGCTCGTCAGGGACAAGCTTAAGCCGGGGGGCATCATGGTAGTGCAGTCCGGCCAGTCCGGCTGGATTAACCTGCATAATTTCGTAGCCATAAACGGAACCCTGAAAAGTATTTTTAAGATCGTGCGCCCATACCAGGTCTATGTGCCGTCCTTTGTCGACCTGTGGGGATTTCATACGGCATCTGACTCCCTTGATCCGGCGCGCCTCTCTCCCAGGGAGATAAACAAAAGGATCTCAGACAGGATGAACGGTAAACTACGTTCCTATGACGGGATCGCCCACCGCGGGCTTTTCTCCCTGCCCCTGCGGCTGCGCCGCAAGCTGGGCCGTTCGCGCCGGGTCATAACCGACGCCTCCCCCATAGCAGTTCACTGAGCTTTAGCGAGAACGGCCCCTCGCTCTGCCTGCATAATGATGAACCGGTACTGTCCGCGTACCCTGTCGCCACAGGCTACGAAGCCGCATTTTTCGAAACAGGCCCTGGCACGTACGTTCCAATCAAGTGTCCGCAGCATGAGTCTCTGCATGCCGGACGTTTCGAAGACATCAAGGATGAATGTGCTCATCGCATCTTCCCCGTAACCACGTTCCCAGTATGGCTTTTCGCCTATAATTATTCCAGTCTCGGCCAGGTTGCCTGCAAGGTCGAAATTAAACAGGCTGCAGGTGCCTATATGGACACCGTCCAGGGTGTCGATGGCGAGGCTATAGGTGAGACCGGGGAACTCCATCTCCACAGTATATTTCTGCAGGAATTCAGCATAGGTGAGGGCAAGAGGTTCCGAAGCGTCCAGGCGGCACAGCTCATCATCCATGCGCCACCTGTACTCGGCAGAGGCATCCTCCAGCCGTCGGGGGCGAAGCCTGACCTTAACTCCCGTTAACGTGGCCTGCTTATTCAGGAACTCGAAGATAGTGGGTCCTGGCAAATCTCCAGCTCTGTCAGCGCGGATTGCGCCGCCTCTTTGATCCTGTTTTCGGGTGATTCTCTCAGACTGTCAAGTGCCTTTTTAGCCTGTTGGCCGCCGACTTTGCCCAGGGCTGCGATGGCAGCCTCCTGGACCTCATGATCAGCGTCGTTCAACAAATCCATCAGACCCGGAACGGCATCCTCGTCCCCTATCTCACCGCAGGCCCGGGCCGCTTCGAACCGGAACAGCGCGTTATCGCTGCGCATCTCTGAAGCCAGGAAGTCGAGCCAGCGGGAATCGCAATTGCGTCCCATAGCGAATATGGCACTGGCTTTGAGCAGCGGGTCCTCGCTGTAATAAGAATCCTCTATGTAGCTTGATACGGGGTCTTGCCTGAAAGAGGCGATGGACTCCAGCGCCCGCCTTCTCAGGGGGCCGGGTTCAGAGGGGTTCTCCAGTACGCCGAGCAGAGCATCAAATATATCGTCACCTACTGCCACAGGCAATTCCCCCAGCTCAGCCATGAGGGCAAATTTTCCCATGACCCGGGCGGCGGCCTCCCTGACTTCGGTTGATTCATCCTTTTTCAATGTCTTGATTACCGGCAGGGCGAAATTGTACTTATCTTCGATCTCAAGTCCCTCAAGGGCCTTGATGCGTATGCCGGCGTCAGGATCTTCCAGGCAAAATTTAAATATCCTTGTGAAATCCAGCCTGGCGTCGTCCTCGCCCAGGCTATAAAGTCTTGATATCAGCATCAGCCGCCGTTCAAGGGCAGCGCTCTTCCAACCCTTCTTGAACTGGGAAATATCATCATCATTCAGGTCGGACAGCCCGGCCAAATCAGAATGTCGGATATCCTCGCCCGAATATAGCGTTTCAGCGATGATTTCGCTCAGGGAACGCTGGGGTTCACTCATTCCTCCTCTTCTTCCTCCTCGTCCTCGAATTCGCCCTCATCCTCCGGGGGCGGCCATACCGGCCTGGTATAGCGGTCGATATATTCACCCATTGCCTGGGCTGCCAGCCGTTTCATCTGCTGGTCAGACTCCTCTGCTATCTTAGCGAGTTCGCCGAGCTCGATCTCTAATTCGAGCACCTGCAACAGGACCTTCAGAACGGCCAGCGCAGCCTTGGGATTGGGTATACGTGTCGTGTAGGATGGCACTTCCCCCAGCAGGCAAATGCCTTCCATCGACCGCTCCCTGGCGACCCCCAGCAACAGGCCGTTCAGTCCCGCTATCTGCAGGCGGCCGCGCAGCACCACATCAAACTTTTTAAGGAAGGTAACCAGTGATGTGTCCGTGGCCACTCCCCATACCTTGGGTTGCTCGGTGTGGTGTATCTTGGCGATGGCTGCTGCGAATGTGTAAATCCGCTGAACTTTAAATTTCTTGGCCACATCAAGAATAAAATTGGCCAGGTCATAACCTTTATAAGCGGGCTGCTCATCGCTGATGAAAAAGAGGATGTCCTTTTTGCCGGCAGAGTTGTGCCAGTAGAAGAACTTGCCCTCGGGGAATTGCGGGGTCTCGACTACGTTGTCCTTGACCATCACACCGATGGGATCGAAGAACGTGAAGGGCTCGATCTCTCCTATCTCCTCAGCGCCCAGCTTCTCCCTCAGGTAGCGGGTCACGATGAGAGACAGATTGCCGATGCCCGGCCACGCCGCCACCAGGTCGCAGGCACGGGGCCGCGGTTCTTTGTGAAAATTGACGAGCTTTTTCATTTCCTTATTTTGCGGAGACAGAGATGGCGTGGCAGCAGATGCTCGGCGTATTCACGTAACCGGCTATCCAGCGGGAGTCGCTCCCGATTGCCAGCAGCTCTTTTAACAGCTGGTAGACGTTGCCGGAGACCATGGTATCCTTGACCCTGCCGGTTATTTCACCGTTATCCACTTTATAGCCCAACAGTACATTGCCGCTGAAATCCCCGTTAAGTATATTGCCCTGTTCAGCGCCCATCGTCTGCTCAATGATTAGTCCCTCTTTCATATCTCTAATCATATCCGCCAGGGGTATATTCCCGCCTTCGATCACGAGCGCATGGACCGATGGAGAGGGCATACCGCCGTTACGGCTGGCATTGCCTGTGCTCGCCGATCCGGCTAGAGCTGCCGTATGCAAATCATAGTAGAACTGCGCGACTTTCCCGTGGTCGATGAGCATATTGCGCCTTGCAGGTGTTCCTTCATCATCGAAGGGTGTGCTTCCAGGCTGGTAGGGTATGGTGGGATCATCGATCAATAATAATCTGCTGTCAAATATGGCCATGCCCTTTTTGTCTTTAAGAGGCGAAGCGCCGTCCAGCACGGTCTTGCCGTTAAATGCAGAGATGAGCGGAGCCAGCAGTGAACCTGCCACGCCGAAAGGCGTGAAAATCACCGGCATGGTGCCGGACTTTATCGGGGCATTGTTTCTAGCCAGGTCGAGCTGCCTGATCATTTCCGCCGCTACCTCGGAAGAGTCCATAATAGGACGGCAGGAGCTGCGGATATCACCGACATAAAGGATATCTCCATCCCTGACCAGCATGCCATCCATGCTGATACTGAAGTTGGTGCGTTTGCAGGATGCGTGCCCCCCGCCGGTGCTGGCAATTTCAAATGTAGCAGTGCCGCGGGATATGCTGCCCTCGCATAAGACACCCGGCGTATTGGCACATACCGCGTCAATAACAGTCTGGCCGAGGTTGATCATGTCATCGATTCCGATACGTTCGACCTGAGGATCGAACACCTCGACTTCCTTAAAGGACCGCAGAGAGGGGAAATCGAAGTTTGACCGGTAGCCGAACTGGCTGGTCTCCACGGCCATACTGACCAGATCAGCGGGCCGTATATTGCCGCTGGCCTGGGCAAAGCCCATTTTACCGTTCTTGACCAGGCGCAGGGCGACCGAGACCGATTCCTTGCTCTGGATCTGCTTGAGGCGGTTGGCCTCGAACTGGGCAGGCATCCTGTTGGATGTTACACGGAAGACTTCGGCGCTTTCTGCGGACTTTCGGGCTATATCAAGTATCTCTTCCACTTATTTCCCCCCGACCAGGCAGTTCTGGATCCTTATATGAGGACTGCCGTTGGAGACAGGCAGCGGCGATTGGCCGGCTTTGCCACAGCCGCCACCCTGGTTCATGTCAAGATCATTGCCGATGGCATCTATGTTATGTAGCGTCGTGAAAACATTGCCGCTGAGGACTACGGGACGGATCATCTCCGCGACTTTCCCGTCCCTGATCATATAAGCTTCACCGGCTGAGAATGTGAACATCTCCAGGCTGGTTGTGCCGCCGTACCAGTCCCTGGCGTAAACACCTTCTCTGATCCCACTGATCATGTCGTTGAATGTTGTAGACCCGGGCTCAATGTACGTATTGGTCATGCGCACTATGGGGGGATAAGTATAATTGATAGCGCGGGCGTTACCCGTCGGTTTCTCCCCCATCCTGGCAGCCGTTTCGCGGGAATGGAGCCGGCTGAACAGCACCCCTTCCTTGATCAGGTAGGTCTTGCTGGCAGGAGTCCCTTCGTCGTCATATCTGTAGCTGCCGCGTAGCCTCGGCACTGCAGCGCCGTCCACAATATTGAGGTGCTGCCCTCCGAACTTTCGTCCCAGCACCATTATGTCACGCATCTGGGGATTTTCGTAGATGTGGTCTGCCTCGGATAGATGTCCGAATGCCTCGTGAACAAAGACGCCGGCAAGGACCGGGTCGAGGACCACGGTATAGGTACCCCCCTTGACCTCGGGAGCAGATAGCATGGCTGTAGCCCGTTGGGCGATGCCCCTGACCTTCTCCTGCAGGCCCTCCACCGTAGAGAAATCACCCTTGCTGCCAATGCTCAGGCCGACCTGCTGGACATCGCCGTCCTTGCTGGCTATGGCTGAAACGCGCAGGTTCAGGTCGATGCGGCTTTGTTCGATGTAAGAGCCGTCAGAGCTGGCAAAGGTGACCTTCTTCCTGATATCCCCGTAGCCGATGCTGGTGGTCTGGATACCAGGTGTTTCAAGCATAATGCGGTTGTATTCATCCAGCATTGCCTTCTTGTCAGAGAGCGGGACTTCGAGAGGATTCTTTTTATATTCGGCCTCTACCTTTTCCACAACCGCCTGGGCGGGGCTGAACTCGCTTTGCCCTTTGCCTACATGAGCGGCCTGTTCCACCGCCATGGCTGCGCTCTCAGCCAGCCTGTCCGGGCTGTTAAAGCTGGCAAAACCCCAGCCACCCTTCACCAGCGCGCGTACACAACCGCCAGTTCCGGCTGATCTCCCAGCCTCTTCCAGCCGCTCGCCACGATAGACCAGACGGCTCGACTGGCTTTCATCCAGGCGTATTTCAATATAATCCGCCTTGAGCTTCCGGATGATGGAAAATAGTCTGTCTTGCATAGGTCTTTCCAAGTAATCAATTTTAGCAGATAACTCCAGATAGGGTGAAAGAAGCTGTCAGTGCGCAGGCAATCTGTGGCGTCATCTCTTGTTGACATAAAACTGATCAAATATAAATAGACTTTTAATACCGGCCGTTATATACTTTGGGCGGAGGTAACCTATGCAACCCAGTCTCGTTGGCAAGATCGAAAAAGCCAAGCGCTACGCAGAGGAGCCTGAACGGGTAACCATCCACAATTTCTCAGCCGATTTCCGCGGTGAGAATGACAGTCATCAGCTGTCACTCAGTGAAGGAAACTGGCACTGCAACTGTCATTTCTTCTCCCAGTGGGGCCAATGTGTTCACATTATGACGTTGCAGCGCCTGCTTGATAGGATGCTCCCTGTACAGGCCGACGCCTCTCGACAGGCCTAATTTATTAATCCTTTTCCCGGCGCCGTGATACGGTGCAGGGTTAGCCTATCCAAAATTCCCCCCTTTGAACAACCGTCCGATTTCTGCTGCTAAAAACAGTGATCCGGTTGCCAGCACCAGGTCATTTTCACCCGAGGAGGCTAATGCCGCAGACAGCGCTTCCCGGGCATCATGTTTGATATCCACGGAAATACCGTGCTGACGAAAAATCCGGGCCAGTTGCTCAGCGTCGGCTGCCCTGGGGTGGTGTGAGCTGGTGACAATTACATTCCCTGCCAACCCGGCCAGCACCTGCGCCATGCCGTCGATATCTTTGTCACCCGATGAGCCGAAGATTATCTGAAGCTTTTTGTAGGGGAAATACTTTTCAATCGATTCGGCCAGCGCTTTCATCGAGTAGGCATTGTGCGCTCCGTCTATGATGATCAAGGGAGCCTGGTTGAGCACCTGCAGGCGCGCCGGCCACTTGACGCTGCCCAGCCCTCGTTCTATATGGCCGCGGGTGATGTGCAGGCCATGCTGATTCAGCACCTCTGCGGCAGCCACGGCCAGGCCGGCGTTTTCCATCTGGTGATCGCCCAACAAGGGGATGCTCAGTTGATAATTGCCGTTCCTGCCCTTGACTGTAAATGTCTGCCCGTTCACGTCCCCTCCCAGGCGTTTCCACTTGATATCCTTTCCTGCCAGGACCAGTTCCGAACCTGACGACCTGCATTGCTCCACAATCACGGCCAGCGCTTCCGGTTGTTGAGGGGCGCTGATTACAGTACATCCGGGCTTAATGATCCCCGCTTTTTCTGTGGCAATCTTTGCCAGGGTATTGCCCAGCACCTGCGTGTGGTCGAAGCTGATCGAGGTCAGTATGCACACATCCGGATCGGCGACGTTGGTGGCATCCAGCCTGCCCCCCATTCCCGTTTCCAGCACCTGGAATGCTGCGCCTTTGTCCTTGAAATACAGGAAGGCCATGGCGGTCAGGGCTTCGAATGTGGTGATTTTTCCGAATCGTCCTTCCGAGTTAACAGCCTGGACATGCTTTCGCACCACGCCTGTAAGGCGGGCAAAATCCTTTTTGGTCACAGGACGGCCGTTGACGGCGATTCTTTCCTGCCAGGTATATAGGTGTGGGGATGTGAAAAGTCCGGTGCAGTGGCCGGCCGAGACCAGGATTGAAGATATCATTGCCGCCGTACTGCCCTTACCCTTGGTGCCGGCTATGTGCACTGTTTTTCTGCCCTTGTGCGGCCGGCCTATTTTCTGCAGCAGTGTCTCGACCCTGCGCAGGTCGAAGTTGGCGGCATTATAAGCTGATGCCGGTGATATCTCGTAATCGGTAAGGCTCGCGAGATATGCTGCTGCGGCAAGGTACTCCATGGCGGATTGAATTATAGCATTGCGGGAGGCGGCGGGCAGTTGTATCAACGGCAATAAAGGTATTAGTACAAAATGTGTGAAGCTGCGAAGACGGCCGCGCCGTTCAGCACTTTA
Organism: uncultured Dehalococcoidales bacterium; assembly: GCA_964437795.1. Classification (GTDB taxonomy): domain Bacteria; phylum Chloroflexota; class Dehalococcoidia; order GIF9; family UBA5629; genus CAIMUM01. Next base: position 82,203 of record CAYTIC010000009.1, read on the forward strand.
CGAACTTTGGCATGCTGCGGCCCTTCCAGAGCGCCTTACCCTGCATGGTAAGAACCATTGATGCAAGTGCGATCACGGTCATAAAGACGGCGCTCAGAGGGTAGATCAATACAAGGTATAGTGGGAAATGGAAGCGCAGATGGCTGTTGGTCCAGAGCACGATATTAAGAATAACGGCTATCCCCGCCATGACCGTAATCTCCATGGGGACCTGCGGTTGCGCCAATCCTATTCCAAGCACTATGGGAGGACTGACAAAGAATATCAACACCAGTGCCCACATCAGTATCAGGAAGAAGGGATCGAAATTGAACGTGGCAAACGTGCTCTTGGTCAAACCTTTCCAGACCTGGTCGAAATCACGGTACATCCTGCAGGAAACCAGGCCGTCGCCGTCCAGCAGTTTGTATTTCATCCCCATGGCGTGTATCCGCCTGCCAATAGCGATATCGTCAACCACATTACATCTGACCGCTGCATATCCCCCTGCTGCGTCATAAGCGTCTCTGCGGAATACAAGGAATTGTCCGAGGATAGCGAAGAGCAGCGGATTACGCTGAAGTCGCGTCAGTTCCAGGGGCACCCCGCATAGCATACCAAGGTAGAAGGCCGGAATGCTCAGCACCTCGGACCACGAGACAGCAATCTGTCGCGGTAGCGCCGAGATCAGGGCTGCCTTTTCGTTGATTATGGCTGCGGCCGCGCCCCGTAACATGCCCGGTTCATGGTATGTATCTGCGTCGACATAAACCAGTAGTTCGCCATCGGCGACCTGCGCAAGCTGGTGGCAAGCCCAGTGCTTGCCCAGCCAGTCATCAGGTAACGGTTTGCCCTTTAATAGAATCAGCCTTGGATCGCGGGCTGATAATTCCTGCAGTATCTGCCAGGTACGGTCATTGGAGTTATCGTCCAGCACTATAACCTGGTAATCGGGGTAATCCTGGGTCAGCAAACTGCCCGCGCATTTTCCTATTGTGTCCTCTTCATTGCGGGCCGGGACCAGTACCGAGCAACGCGGCCAGGCGGCGGGCGCCGGGTATGTATAAAGGCGTCGCAGGTACCGCATGTTGAACAGCGATATAATCAGCAAAACCACCAGGCTGGCTACTATGGCGGACTGTATGTAAAATAGAATATCTAAGAATAATATTTGAGGCACTCGTTCCTATGTCATTTATCAGACAGATATTATTTTTGCCTTACGTACGTATTCACGGTATCTTGCGGTTCGGCATTTTTCGGTTTTTCCAGGTGGCCCGGCCCGAAAGAGTCAGGTACATCGACGAGAATGCTATTGCCGTAATCAGCGATGCGCTGACGGCATAGAGCGGGACCATATACACGGGCAATTTGAAACGCAGGTAGTAACCTGCAAACAGTAATATTGATGCTATGATGCAGATGCCTGCCAGACCCAGGGATAATACGGGGGGATAGCTCGGTACTTTGTGTACGCCCAGCGCGACGATAGGCTCCCAGAAGCAGAAATTAATCCACAGCCAGGTAATAATGGAAAGCGGCACGTTGTAGCCGCAAGCGGGGAAACTGTTCTTGGCAAGGCCCTCGTGCAGCTCTGTCCAGTTATGATACATGCGGCAGGAAACGTTGTCGGTCCCGTCGAAAAGCCGGTAACGCATGCCGGAGGCCAGCACTTTTTCCGTTAGCTGCAGGTCATCCAGCACTGCCTGGCGGACACCTTCAAATCCGCCTATTGCTTCGTAGGACCTGCGGGGAAACACCATCAGCTTGCCGCTGGCAGATAGAACATTGACATTTTGCGGCCGAAAGCGGGCGGACAACGGCCTGCTGGCAAAAACGCCAAGAGCAAAAATCGGTATTATCAACTTCTCTGCCAGGCTGCCCAGCTTATGCCTGGGTATGATAGAAAGCATATCAGCGTTCTCGGTTTGGAGGGCAGCCGCAGAGCATCTCAAGGTGTCAGGCGAGTGGATGGTATCGGCGTCAGTGAAGAGCAGTAGCTCTCCGTCGGACGCACGATAAAGCTGATGGCAGGCCCAATGCTTGCCAAGCCAGTCCGGGGGCAGCGGTTGTCCGCCGATGACCTTAAGACGGTTGTCCGCCTGCGCCAGTTCCTCCAGTATCTGCCCCGTGCGGTCTGTGGAGCTGTCATTCAATACTATTACCTGGTAATTCGGGTAGTCCTGGCCAAGAAGCGACCTGACGCAGTCGCCGATATTTTCCTCCTCGTTCCTGGCGGGGATTAACACCGAAATACGCGGGCAGGATTTCAGCTTTCTGTAATCTCGCAGGTTGCGTAGCCCGCGCATATTTATACCGGCTATGATGAGCAAGACGAGCAGGCATAGAACTATGAGTATGTTGGGCAGCAGCAGCGGATCGCCGGCAATCATCGTTTTCCCAACACCTTGCCGAGCCACGGCTGCGGCTCCGGCCAGCTTTTAAAATAGGAATAGCGCCTGATAGTGAGGATGGCGGTTTGTGCCAGGCCTGCACACACGAGGGGTACCCTGTTTGTCTTGATAAAGGGGTCCGGGATAAACAGCAGTATGATTACAAACAGGAGCATACCGCATACACTGGCCCAGACCCAGTTCTTCTGAAGAATAAACATGAATCCGATGCATAGTGCCATGGCTACCGGTCCCGGCCAGCTCGTCAGCCCCAGCCATACGCCGAATGTTGTGGCAACGCCCATGCCGCCCCTGAATTTAAGGAAAGGGGAAAAAGCATGTCCCATTACCGGCGCCACCGCCACGGCGGCCAGCTCCCAGCCGCTAACTCCGGACATAATCTGAGCTAGCCAGACGGGAACAGTGCCTTTAAAGGCGTCCAGCAGCGCTGCGATCACGTAAAGAGATTTACTGCCCGCGCGGGCTACATTGGTGGCCCCGGGCGATCCGTCGCCGTACTCCCGTATATCCTTGCGCAGGAAGATTTTGCCGATCCAGACGGAGAAAGGCAGGGAGCCGAGCGCCAGCCCCGCGGCTATCCAGGCCAGGCTATACATCAGATAATTATTATATAATTAAGCCGTGGACTTTGTCAGCCGACTGCTAAAAGCCTCTCGACGCAACCGCAGCCTTCTGTGCGTGGGATTGGACCCCGACCCGTCGAAGCTGCCTGTCAGCGATGTCTTCGAATTCAACCGCGCAATCATAGACGCAACATCCGACCTGGTCTGCTGCTATAAGCCCAACCTGGCCTTCTATGAGGCCATGGGCATACGCGGACTGCAGGCTTTGAAGAAAACTGTCGCTTATATCCCCAAAGACATCCCTGTCATAGGCGATGCCAAGAGAGGGGATATAGGCAATACGGCAGCCGCCTATGCCAAGGCGCTTTTCAGCTACTATAAATTCGATGCAGTGACGGTCAATCCTTACCTGGGTTACGATTCAGTAAAACCGTTCCTCGAGTACCGGAACAAGGGCATATTTGTTCTCTGCCGGACCTCCAACAGCAGCGCCTCCGACTTCCAGGACCTGGTGGACAATTTCGGTATGAAGTTCTACCAGTCGGTAGCATTGCGGGCGGCTGATTGGAACGGGGGAGGCAACGTCGGCCTTGTGGTTGGCGCCACATATCCCGACGAATTGAAGGAGATAAGGAAGTTGTGTCCTGAAATGCTCCTGCTGATACCCGGCATAGGCGCCCAGGGGGGTGACCTTGAATTATCCGTCAAGTACGGTGTCGACGCCGGCGGGGAAAAGGCCGTAATTTCGGCGTCGCGCCAGGTGCTCTACGCCTCAAAAGGACCTGGTTATGCGAAGTCGGCCCGCCAGGCCGCACTTGAACTTCGCGATAATATCAATAAATTCCGCGGCATTTAGACGCGACCGAGGTGGTTTCCCAAGATGGGTGATGCCGAAAAACTAGCTTCGCGTACTATTTTCCATATCGATCTGGACGCCTTTTTTGTGACAGTCGAGCAGGTTCTTAATCCTGCCCTGCTCGGTAAGCCGGTTATAGTTGGCGGCAGACCCCAGGGACGTGGTGTGGTGGCCTCGGCCTCTTATGAGGCACGCAAATTCGGGATACATGCTGCGATGCCTCTGGCAAGAGCTAAGCGCCTCTGCCCGCAGGCTATTTTCGTTGTAGGCAGCTACCACAGGTATGCCGAGTTCTCTCAAAAGTTCATGCAGATACTGGGTGACTTCAGTCCTTCTCTCGAACCCGGCGGGATTGATGAAGCATACCTCGATGTCACCGGTTGTCCGAACTACGGCTCATGGCGCGCACTGGCTATGAAGATCAAGGAGCGTATCAGGAAAGAGACGGGACTGGTGGCTTCGGTCGGAATAGCCCCGTGCAAGATTGTGGCCAAGGTGGCCTCCGATGCCGGAAAACCGGACAGCCTGGTTGAGATTCTTCCGGGGCAGGAAAGGAGCTACCTTGCTGCGATGGCGGTCCAGAAGCTGCCGGGTGTGGGGGATAAGACGGGCACAGTGCTCAGGTCCATGGGAATTGATACGATCGGCCAGCTGGCTGATATGCCGGACGGTTTATTCAGGATGCGGTTCGGGGACGGCATGGCGTGGCTGCAACGGCACGCCCGGGGTATCGACGACAGCCCTGTAGAAGAAAGAGGAGAAGCGAAGTCGATCAGCCGTGAGACTACTTTTGAGAAAGACACGGTAGATTCGGCCATGCTCAGGGCTACGCTTCGCTACTTCGCAGAGAAACTGGGCGCAGAGTTGAGGGACCTAAATAAGATGGCGCGAACTGTAACGCTCAAGTTGAGATATGCGGATTTCGAGACTGTTAACCGTGGTTCGACATCGAGAGAAGCCAATAATCTGGACGACGCTATTTTCCGGGTAGCCGCTCGGCTGCTTGAAGCGACCCTGGGTAAAAAATACAAGCCGGTGCGGCTTATAGGGCTTGAAGTATCAAATTTCACGGGTGGCGAAACGCAGCTCAGCCTGTTTAATGCGGAGACAAAAAGGCTGGAAAAGCTGGACCGCGCAATCGACAGGGTACGCGATAAGTACGGATTCGATGCCATCCAAACCGGCTATACACTCGAACTGAAGCGTAAATACGGGGCTAAGCGTGGCAAAGACGAGAAGCTGCCGCCCGTTTAAAAACAATGTGAAGTCCTGCTATAGCATGAATAGAATCGGGTCCATGTTGAAGTGCAGGCAAGCAAAAGCAGGTATCTGAAATGAAATTGCAATATAATAATAGATGAGTAATGAGTTTTAGAGATTGCCTGACTGTATCGCTGCAGGTATTGCGCGCAAACAAAATGCGATCCGGGCTGACCATCCTGGGTATTGTTATAGGTGTGAGCTCGGTTGTGTTTCTGATCTCGTTCGGGCGTGGGCACGAGGCCAACCTGATGGCAATCTTCAAGAGCCTTGGAGCCGAGACGCTATATATTACTACATCTACACAGATGACAGACCAGATATCGGGCATAACGCGTAAACTTACTATGGAGGATGCCGAGGCCCTGGAGAATTCCAGTCGGCTGCCCTCGGTGGCCCTGGTGTCACCCCTGATAGAAAAAATGTCGACGGTCACCTATGCCAACGAAAAAGTCAGCACTGATGTAATGGGAGTAGTTCCCAACATCCGCAGCATCATCGATTACCCAATTGAGCGTGGTTTATATATATCGGATGAAGATGTTATGTCGGGATCCAGCGTGGCAGTACTGGGCGCCACGGCCAGGAATAACCTTTTCAAAGATGAGGACCCGCTGGGGAAAAACATACGGGTGGATGGGCGCATATTCGAGGTTGTAGGCCTGCTGGAGGCCAAGGGGGGGTTCCTGCCGGGCGCAGACGACTTTATCATGATCCCGCTTACCACCATGCAGGCCAAACTGATGGGCGAGACCACTACGGAGGGTAGGCCTGTGCAGACCATAGCGGTGCGGGCCATATCCTCTGAACACATCGGCAGCGCCATGGACGAGACGGTATCGGTGCTGAGGCAGCGTCATCATATCCGTGAGGGAGAGGATAATGATTTCACAGTCATGGATATGCGCGACATACTAAACCAGATGAAACAGGCCCTGGAGGTGTTCCAGGTCTTTCTGGCCAGCGTGGGCGCCATATCCCTGGTGGTCGGCGGAATCGGCATCATGAATATCATGCTGGTATCGGTTACGGAGCGCACACGCGAGATTGGTATAAGAAAAGCTGTAGGCGCCAGGCGGCTGGATATTATAAAGCAGTTCCTGGTTGAATCCGCCATCCTTAGCATATCAGGAGGGGCCATCGGCATCATCATCGCATTCCTGTTCGTACTGATGGTGACCGGGGTTAGCTTTGGGGGATATACCGTCCAGGCGCCTTTTTCTCTCGACATAGTACTGATCGCCCTGGCCGTCTCCACCCTTATAGGCATAACGTCGGGTCTTTATCCGGCCTTCCGTGCGGCTGGAATGGACCCGGTTGAATCATTGCGCTACCAGTAGAGATTATTTTAATGGCAAAGGTTGAGACAGAGAGGCAACAGCAGATCCTTGTCGTCAGGATCAATCGGCCTGAGGTGCGCAACGCCGTGGACGGCGAAACAGCCGGCCTGCTGGAAGCGGCGGTAAATGAATTCAAACGCGATAAAGGACTGAGGGTCATGGTGTTGACGGGTTCAGGCGACGTTTCCTTTTGTGCCGGCGCCGACCTTAAATCAGCTAAAGGGCTGATTGAAAGAAAGGGTGCTGACAGGAGCGGTCCAATGGGTTTCAGCCGGATCACGGACGCTGGTAAACCGACCATAGCAGCAGTCAACGGTTACTGTCTGGCGGGCGGATTGGAGTTGGCCTGCTGGTGCGATTTCAGGATTGCGGTTGCCGGGGCAAGGTTTGGAGTGGTCAACCGCCGCTGGGGTGTGCCGCTTATCGACGGCGGGACTCAAAGGCTGCCGCGTATCGTGGGATTGGGCAATGCGCTTTACCTCATTGAGACAGGCGCCATGATAAACACGGAGCAGGCATTGCGTATGGGACTGATCCAGGAGGTGGTGCCTGACAGGTCGGCTCTCGATCGTGCTGTAGAGCTTGCAGACAGGATAGCCCGGTACCCGTGGATCAGCCTGATAAACGATCGGCGAGCCGCTTACGAAGGTTTGGCCCTCGGCCTGCAGCAGGGCATCCGGCGGGAAAAAGAGATCCATGCCGCGTTTTTCAGGGACAGCGAGATGTTCGAAGGTCTGGAAAGGTTCAATAAGGGCCAGAGGCCGGCGCCGCCCATACCACCCGGCTGACACCACTTATTGCGAGCGTAGAGAAGCAATCTTATTCATTGGAGATTTAATGCCTCGTGATTGCCGTGTCGCCCGCGGCCCGTTTCAATGACATCGCTCAGGATAGGTTTTTTAAGTTATTCACCAGGCAGAGTATGCGGCAGCTGATCTCAAGCAGCTCCGTGACCACATAGGCTTCTTCAAGGGTCATGCCCCTCGCAAAGCTGCCGTGGCGGTGGACCATGACCACAGCATGTGTTTTCAGCGCTTCAGCGATCTCCTCTGCAGCTCCACCCGGCTGCGGCTCTTTGCCGAAGCCTATCACGGGCACGTCGGGTATAAAGAGTTTTCCACCCTCATCGTCAGGATGGATGACCTTTTGCAGGGAGGAGAGGGCTGTAGCGTGGATTGGGTGGCTGTGCACGATTGCCCTGAATAAACCCTGGCGGTAAATGGCGCGGTGCACCTGCAACTCCGACGAGGCAAGGCGGGTGTTTTCATCGTCTTTCTCGAGGCCGGTTGCTATCAGGTCAGACTCCGCCAGGTATCCCAGCCGGCTGCCGCTACGCGTGATGACAAGGCTATTTTCCTGCCTGACGCTCAGATTTCCGCCATGCACGGAAACCATGCCGCGGCTGTACAGGTCCGAACCTACGGACTGAAAATGGTGCAGTAGATCGTTCATCACTTGCCGTCCTCTTGCAAGCAGGCTATTTCTTGTTTATTGCGTTGAGCTTCTTCATCATGCGCGACTTTTTGCGGGCGGCGGTGTTGGCATGAATGACCTTCCGCTTGGCCGCTTTGTCCAGGGAGCTTATAGCCTCGGTCACGGCTGCTCCGGCCTCAGCGCTTTTCTTTGAAGCTATGAGTTTCTCCGCTCTAACGACCTTGCTCTTGGTGCCGCTTTTAATAGCTTTATTGCGTTCTGCTTTCCTTGCAGCAGATCTGGCTGATTTTTCCGCTGTCTTAGTCTTGGGCAATTGTGACTACCTCCTTTGATATTATGAACCGACGTTCATCCTGGCGGTATGGGCCTTGGTGGCGTTGATAACGCCTCGCAGACCCATAAGCCTGCTTAATATATGGTTCAACTGGGCCATATTCTTTATCTCTATTGTAGCAAACATGGTGAACACATCTTCATTATACTGGGTGTTCACGCTCGTAATATTAATTTTCTCTTCAGCCACGGCTGTCGTGATGTCCCGCAGCAACCCCACCCGGTCGAAGGCCTCTACCTGTATGTCCACCGGGTACACGTCTTCCATCTGGCCCCAGCTCACATTGATCAGCCGCTCCTGCTCTTCCTCGTTTATAACATTTATGCAGTTCTTGCGGTGTACGGTGATGCCGTGGCTACGCGTAATGTACCCGATAATATCATCACCGGGCACCGGATGGCAACATTGAGCCAGATGGGTGAGCAGGTCACCCACGCCCAGAACCTGTATGCCCGAGCCCTTATGCTTGGCCGGTGAGGCCGTTGGTTTGGCCGAGGGGGCTTCCTCCGGTTCTCCTGCCAGTTTAAGGGTTATCTGGTGAGGTGTTATGCCTCCGTATCCCACGGCGGCCAGGAAGTCGTCTGTTGTGTCGTAGTTGAGTCGCCCGGCGAGCTCCTCATAGTTGGTCACATCGACTCCCATCCGTTTGAGCTCTTTTTCCAGGATGGTCCTGCCGCGCTCAATGTTCTGTGTCCGCTCCTGTTTCTTGTACCAGGCGCGGATCTTCTCCTTGGCATGGGCGGTCTTTACGAATCCCAGGTCCGGATTGATCCAGTCAAGGCTCGGCGCTTTCTCGGTCTTGCTGGCCACAATCTCTACAATATCGCCGTTCTTAAGTTCGTAGTTAAGGGGCACAAGCTTGCCGTTGATCTTTGCGCCGATGCAGCGGTGGCCGAGGTCCGTGTGGATGCGGTAGGCGAAATCCAGGGGCGTGGCGCCGCGGGGAAAAGGCCTTATCTCACCCCTCGGTGTATAAACGAAGACCTGGTCGGTGAAGAAGTCCTCTTTTAATGATGTCAGGAACTCCTCGCTGTCCAGGGAACTCTGCCAGTCGATGAGCTGGCGCAGCCAGGAGATCTTCTCCTCGAAATTCAGGTCCGGCTTGGCCCCTTCTTTGTAGCGCCAGTGCGCTGCCACACCGTACTCAGACATCTGGTGCATCTCGTAAGTTCGGATCTGTATCTCGAGTGGTGTGGACGCGCCGTCCCCGGTCATCACGGTAGTGTGCAAAGACTGGTATCCGTTGTCCTTGGGATTGGCGATATAGTCGTTGAATTCGTCCGTTATCGGGTGCCAGGTGTTGTGAATGATGCCCAGGACCTTGTAGCAGTCGGATACTGTATTGACCAGCACGCGCAGAGCGAAAAGGTCATGAATATCCCCGAAGCTCCTGCCGATGGCCGCGTACTTCTGTATCTTGTTGTAGATGCTGTAGATATGCTTGGGCCGGCCATAAACCTCACCCTGTATGCCGGCAATGACCATCTCGTCGCGCAAAACGCGGGCGGCGTCATCGATAAATCCTTCACGCAGCGACCGTCGCACCGCCACCATTCGTGCAATCTCGCGATAGTCGTCCGGCTGCAGATAGCGGAAGGACAGGTCTTCAAGCTGCCATTTTATCTCCCACATTCCGAGCCTGTGTGCCAGAGGGGCGTAGATCTCAAGGGTCTCCTGGGCGATTGCCAGCCGCCTGTCCGGTGGCAATGCCTGCAGCGTATTCATGTTATGCAGCCTGTCCGCCAGCTTGATGAAGACCACGCGCAGGTCCTCGGCCATGGCGATAAGCATTTTGCGCAGGTTCTCCGCCTGCGTCTCCCGGCTGCTGACCGTTACGTCGCGCCTCCACGCCAGCCTGCTCAACTTGGTCACCCCGTCTACCAGCTTGCCGACATCGGGGCCGAACTGCTTTTCAAGCTGCGAAATCGGTATATCGCAGTCTTCGGGCACATCATGCAGGAGGGCGGCTGCCAGAGTAGCGGCATCGAGCTGCAGGTCGGCCAGAGTTATGGCAGTCTGAAGCGGGTGTTCCAGGAAGGGGGCGCCTGATTTGCGCTTCTGGCCGTCATGTGCCTTGAGGGCAAAGTCATAGGCAGCCTCCACGAGCGCCAGCTTATCGGGAGGCAGGTATTCCCTGGCTTTCGTAAATAATGGCGTGGGATCCATGCGCTCACCGGCCAACTGTATAATAAAGCATGGCTGTAACCTGTGGCAAATGTTTTCCGTATGTAATGTGACTTCTGTCATTTGCATGCCGTATGCTCAGGTATTATCATATTTTCACCAACGGTACCGGATATTCAGTAAGAATCTGATTGCTGGTGGGGCAAACCGTTGGGGCATTGACCAAATTTCTGGAGGTACTATAGATGAAAATTGTAAAACTGTGCCGCGAAGGCTCCTGCTGCCCGGCAGTAACCGTGTTTGAGGATAAGGTTGAGATCGGCGAAGATGCCAATACCTGCATCCTCACCCGCGATGAGTTCGAGATCCTCAAAGAGAAGATCCTCGCCAGGGAAATCTAACAACACCTGATTTACAGATAACTAATAGGATCCACCGTCCCACCCGGTGGATCCTATTTTCTATGGAAGCGACCGATACCGGGTTTGAACTTCACGCGCTGTAAATGTATCCTTGATAAGCCGTTTTTTTACGGCGGCTACAGGACGGAAGAGAGATGAACAACTCAAAGTTTGAAGAGCTGAACAGCATATTTTTTCCCCGCAATACCGCGGTAATAGGCGCGTCGCCGAAGGACAACTACACCTATTCGCTGCTGGCAACAAAAATGCGCGACAGGCTCTACTTGGTGAATCCCAACTATCAGGAGGTGCTGGGCAGGAAATCATACGCAAGTATCCTCGATATAGATGCCCCTATCGATTATGCAGTCATAGCTGTCCCGGTTCGGTTCGCATTGAGCGCCGTCAGCGACTGTATTAAAAAAGGGGTGAAAGGCGTACATTTATTCACATCGGGATTCAGCGAGACCGGACTGCCGGAAGGTATCAAGATGGAGAAAGAACTGGCGGATATGGCTCGGGGCAAGATAAGGATTATTGGACCCAACTGCATGGGATCGTATTGCCCCAAATCCGGCCTGTCGTTTAATCCCGCGTCCACCAATGTGGAGGGGAACATTGGCGTCATCTCCCAGAGCGGCACCTTCGCGCAGTTATTTGTCTATGCCGGCAGGTCAATGAATATGAAGATCAGCAAGATGGTCAGCTACGGCAACGCTGTCGATCTCGATTGCCCGGATTTTCTGGAATACCTGGCGGATGATCCCGATACCAGCGTTATTGCCCTTTATATTGAAGGTATTAAGGATGGGAAGCGGCTGAGATCTGCCCTGGAGTATGCGGCAGGTAAAAAGCCGCTGGTTGCGCTTAAGGGAGGGGTGACCGAGGCTGGCGGCAGGGTAGCTTCGTCGCACACAGGTTCGCTGGCCGGTACGGAACAGACTTGGTCCACCATGTTCAAACAGAGCGGAGTAGTGCAGGTAGACGATATAGATGACCTGCTCAATACCACCATTACAATGGACTTATCCAGGGTGCCGTCCGGAAACGGAGTGGCAATCGTAACTTACTCGGGCGGCTTCGCCGTTGTTCAGAGCGACATGTGCGTGAAAGCGGGACTTCAGGTCCCCCAGTTTTCCCGGAAGGCCATAGATGAACTGAGGACGTTTGTCCCGGCTGCAGGCACTATGATAGGCAATCCTCTTGATTCATGGCAGCTGTTTTACAGGTATGAGGGCAAAGGCAGGTTGTCAGATGTGCTGCGCATAGTAGCGGGTGAGAAACAAATTCAGTCCATTATTCTGCAATTCGACATAATAAGGTTTATGACCCTGATGTGGGGTAACGGCACCGAGGAGAAGCTAAGGGCCATAACCGAGGATTTTCTGGCCGGCTGCCGGTTCGCACGTGATGAGGCAGGCAGGCTGGTAATAATTACTGTAGCCATCGATGCCTACACTGATAACGAAATGGAAAGGCAGATGACTTTATTTGCCAAGAAGCTGTGCGAGGATGCCGGATTTCCCGTAGCTGCATCGCTCAGGGAGGCTATCAGAACGGTGTCTTACATGTACAAATACGCTGCGACCAAAACATAGTCGATGATAAAGGGGGTTGAGGCATGGAGGAAACGACCGGCTTTGCGGTGGTACTGGTAACGGCTTCCGGGTTGGAGGAAGGGAACAAGATCACAGCCGCCATCCTGGATAAGCGCCTGGCCGCCTGCGTCAATATCGTTCCGAAGATATCTTCTCTCTTCTGGTGGCAAGGTAAAATCGATGCTGCTGATGAGGTATTATTGATTATCAAGACAAGGTCATCGCGTATCAAGGATATAATATCTGAGGTAAAAAGCATCCATAGCTACTCGGTGCCGGAGGTGATAGCGCTGCCTGTTATGGCGGGGAACAGCGATTACCTGGACTGGATAGCAGGTGAAGTAGCGGAATGAGCAACATTTCGGGCGCCTGTACTATAATAATGACCTGAAAGGGAGATCATCTTGTTTAAAGCACCACGCGGTACAGCCGATACACTGCCTGAGGAGCAACCATACTGGCGCTATATCGAAGAGAGGGCTCTTGAGATTTGCCGCCTGTACGGGTACAGCCGCATCAGCACACCGGCTTTCGAGGAGGCAGGCCTCTTTCAGCGCAGTGTGGGAGAAGGTACGGATATCGTCAACAAGGAAATGTATATCTTCAAGGACCGCAGCGATAACGAGATGGCCCTCAGGCCTGAGGGCACCGCACCGGTTTGCCGTGCATATTTGGAGCATGGGATGGACAACCTTCCACAGCCCGTAAAGCTGTACTACTTTGCAGATATCTTCCGCTATGAAAGGCCGCAGGCCGGACGTTACCGGCAGCACCACCAGTTCGGCTGTGAGGCTATAGGTGACCAATCACCAGTGCTGGACGCCGAAATAATTCACATGGCGCTTAGCTTCTTCCACTCCCTGGGACTCACGAATTTCTCATTGCAGGTCAACAGCATAGGTTGTAAGAAATGCCGCCCCGGTCACCTGCAGAAACTGATGGAGTATTATGCGCCGCTGAAAGAGCAGTTATGTGCTGACTGCCGGGTCAGGCTTGAGAAGAATCCATTGCGGTTGCTCGACTGTAAAAAACCCGGCTGCCAGTCGGCGGCGGACCTGGCTCCAAGGAGCTCTGACTATCTTTGCCAGGAATGCAGTCAGCATTTCGACTCGTTGCAGGGTTACCTCACAGCCCTGGGGATAAAATTCACGCTGAATCACAGGCTGGTAAGGGGCCTGGACTATTACACTAAAACAGTATTTGAAATCCAGCCTGCCGAGGGCGGTTCTCAGAGCGCGCTCGGTGGGGGCGGACGTTATGATGACCTGATCCATATGATAGGGGGAAAGCCAGTGCCGGGCATAGGTTTTGCCGCCGGGCTTGAGCGCATCGTTCTGAACCTGAAAATGCAGAGTATAAATGTTCCTGCCGCAGAGAGGCCGGCCATTTTTATAGCCTGCATGGGCGGGGATGCCAGGACGGAGGCTGCCCGGTTATCTTCAACGTTGCGGGGCGAAGGTATTCCGCTGCTGATGTCTTCCGGGGAACGCAGTCTCAAGGCTCAGCTCAGGCATGCCAATACTGCCGGTGTGAGATATGCCGCTATCATTGGTGGCGATGAAATGCAGGCGGGGACCGTGATGGTCCGCAATATGGAGACGGGCGAACAGCAGGAAATGCTGCCTGAGGAGCTTGTTACACTCTTAAAGGCAGGTAAATAACCGGCAGGAGAGACATAGGGATGGACACTTTTGAAGTTATTTACAGCAGGCGCAGCGTACGCCAATATAAGGACACACCCGTTCCCGACGATGTGCTCAACAGGGTGCTGGAAGCTGCCCGCTGGGCGCCCTCTTGGGCTAACACCCAGTGCACCCGCTACGTGGTCGTGAAGAACCCGGAGACTAAAGCTCGCCTTGCGGACTGTGTGAGCAGGGGTAATCCTGCTGCTGAGGCTATTAAAAATGCTCCCGTTGTTATTGTTGCCTGCGCGGAGCTGGGCAAATCCGGCTATTATAAAAATAGTGCGGCGACAGACAGAGGAGACTGGTTCATGTTCGATGTCGGCATTGCCATGCAGAACCTGGTACTGGCGGCATGGGCGTCAGGCCTGGGAACAGTGCATGTGGGATTAATACCGGATTCGAAAAAAGTGGACGCGGTACTCGGTCTGCCGGATGGTGTAGTCTCGGTGGAAATGACGCCGCTGGGATATCCCTCCGCCGAGCCTAAAGGTCCTCCGCGCAGAGCGATATCGGAGATCGTATTTTACGAAAAGTATGGCGGGCATTAGAATTTAACCAGCTATCTTATAAAATAATCGCCGCCCGCTGCGGCTGAGGCAGCCGGAACAGCTTCACCGTGCGGGCCTGTAATTTTATAAAGGAGGGAGATATGGCCAGAACGATCGCAGAGATCAACGAGAAAATTAAAAAAGGCCAGGCGGTCGTGGTCACTGCTGAAGAAGTGATCGGCATCGCCCGGAAGAAAGGTGTTGCAGCCGCAGCAAAAGAGATCGATGTGGTGACCACCGGAACCTTCGGCCCGATGTGCTCCTCCAGCGCTTACATGAATCTCGGCCATACCAAACCCAGGATGAAGGTGGGTGGAGGCAAAGTCTACCTTAACGACGTACCGGCTTATACGGGTGTGGCGGCTGTCGACATCATACTGGGCGCCACGGCTATGCCCGATGATGACCCCAAGAACAGGATATACCCGGGAGAGTTTAATTATGGCGGCGGCCATGTGATTGAGGAACTTGTTGCCGGAAAGGATATCCGATTGGTGGCCAGTGGCTACGGCACGGACTGCTATCCGCGAAAAAAGCTGGAAACTTTTATAAATATCAATACCATCAATGAGGCCACCCTTTTTAACCTCCGTAATGCCTACCAGAATTACAACGTGGCGGTAAACGTCAGCGGCCGTATGATCTATACGTACATGGGGGTTCTCAAACCCCGGATGGGCAACGCTAATTTTTGCTCTGCCGGACAGCTTGCGCCCCTGATGAACGATCCCCTGTACAAAACGATCGGCATAGGGACACGCATATTCCTGGGCGGTGGTGTTGGCTACGTGGCATGGCAGGGGACACAGCACAACCCGTCTGCCCCTCGTACGGAGAAGGGTGTTCCTACACGAGGTGCAGGTACGCTGGCGGTGATCGGCGACCTCAAGCAGATGAAGCCCAAGTGGCTGGTGGGCACCAGTTTCCTTGGCTATGGCGCTACTTTGACCGTCGGTATAGGTGTTCCAATCCCCGTGTTGAACGAGGAGATCTTGCAATATACTCTGGTGACCGATGCAGATATTTTGGCGCCGGTGGTGGACTATTCCGATGCCTACCCCAACCGCATGCCGGATGTACTGGCCGAGGTCAGCTATGCCGAACTGAAATCGGGTAAGATAAACATTGGAGGCAAAGAGGTTCCGACCGCGGCATTGTCGAGCTATCCGGGGGCGGTGGAGATAGCATTAACGCTAAAAGAATGGATCAAAAGCGGACGGTTCCTGCTGAGCGATCCTGTGGCGCCTCTTCCTGGTGTGGAATCCGGCATCAAGATCAAAGCTCTCGAGGAAAGGCCGTTGCCCTGAAGGAGGCAAAGATATGAAAGTAGCAAAGAAAATCGTGTTACATTTCCCGCAACAGGCCACAGATAAGCCTATTGTCAGCGGCCTCATCAGGGAGTTCGGGCTTGATTTCAACATTCTCAAAGCCTCAATTTCCCCGGGCGAAGAGGGCCTGATGATAATGGAATTGACAGGCGAACAGAAGGACTACAACCGCGGCATCAAATACCTGCGGGAGGCCGGACTTGAGATACAGTCGCTCAGCCAGGATGTTCTGCGCAACGATAATCGGTGCACACATTGCGGGGCATGTATAACCATGTGCCCGACACGGGCTTTCACACTTGAGGAGGGGACGCGCAGGGTCCTCTTCGATAATTCCAGGTGCATAGTATGCGAGCTGTGCGTAAGGGCCTGCCCTCCGCGGGCCATGGAACTTAAATTCTAACCGGGCGGGTTTTTAAACCCGCCCCTACAGGAGTAGGGGCGAACCTTCAGGTGCGCCCGCAGAAACGGAATGTACGAGCAGCGCACTTACCGGCATGATATAAAGGGCCGGGACCTTGTCTCTTTCCAGGCGTGTGTAAAGGAGACCGACCTTTATATACGCGCCTCAAAAGACCTCACCGCTGAAGCTGTGGCTGCCATTAATAAAGTGAGGGGCCCGCTGGAGCGATATATACGGGAGAATCCCATTTTCCTTCACAGCCTGGTGCCTTTGCCCGTCGAAAAAGGTGTACCCCGCATCGTGCAGAGGATGGCGCAGGCAGCACGTCTGGCCAACGTCGGCCCGATGGCGGCGGTGGCGGGGGCTGTGGCCCAGATGGTAGGTGAAAGCCTGCTGAAGTTGTGCGACGAGGTAATTGTTGAGAATGGTGGCGATATCTTTCTGAAAGTAAGCAAAAAACGGAAAATCGGTATTTATGCCGGAGGGTCCGCGTTTACAGGGAAGCTGGCTATCGAGGTGGAGCCTGAACGGACGCCGCTGGGAGTCTGTACATCTTCAGGGAAGGTTGGGCCGTCACTCAGCCTGGGGTTAGCGGACGCGGCAGTTATCATCGCGCCGTCGGCTGCACTGGCTGACGCCGCGGCGACCGCCGTAGGAAACATGGTGAAGGCCGAAAAAGATATAGATGCAGCCATTGAACTCGGCAGGCAGATCAAAGGTGTCAGCGGAATCGTGATAATTGAGGGAAGCACCATGGGCGCATGGGGTGACATCAAGCTGGTCAGGACCTAGTTTGACGGGCTATCCGCTGCAGCAGTGCACGCTAATGGTAATAGTGAAGGAGGCGGTTCCTCCCTTGCTGTCAGAGACCTCGCAGGAGATGGTGTATGTTCCCGGGTCGCCTGCCGCCAGCCACTGGATGTTCGGCCCGTTTCCGATAATTTTGCCCCCGCTCGCTCTCCAAATATAGGTCAACTGGTCCTTATCCAGGTCTGTGGCAAGGCAGGCTACTTCCCCCGTCTCGTATTTACGGATGACCAGTTCGGGAGTCTTCTTGATCTCCTCGTCGGATGGATTGGTTTTGACAGTAACGGGCATGCGGCCGGGCCGGGTGAACTTAATGGCGGTGATCACCGGCGGATTGTTGGGTTTTTCGGGCACAGTGACGACTGCATCCGTTGTGACCGCCCCGCCTTTTCCGTCGCTGACGACTACGGTTATCTTGTAGCTGCCAGGGTCTTTAGGGGCCGTCCAGGTTACTGCTGCATCTGAGCCATCGATCGAGCCCGCGCTGGCTGTCCAGCTATATGTGAGTGCGTCCCCGTCGGGGTCGCTGGCAGTGCATATGAAATTTGATTTGCCCAGCGGCTGCACTAACTGTTTGTCGGCCTGCAGTCCAGCGATGATGGGGGAGCTGTTGACCGGTTCCGGGGGTACCTGGGCCGGCTGCGGATCAGCCTGGCCACCGCAGCCGGACAGAGCGGCTATAATGATTAAGCCGAGCGCGCATGCGAGCACCAGGCGTACACTTAAATTTGAACGCATTGTGTGGATACCTCCTTTCTGAGGATGGCGAAGGGGACTATACCTTGTCCCTGGACATTATTTTATTGATCCAGAATTGATGTGCGAAGAAAGTTCCCGGGTGCACAATAATTATAATGACAGCCAGGATAAATAAGGCCACGTCATAGTACATCGACTGCAGCGGGGTTAATCCTCCCAGCCACTGCTCCCAAATGCCGAAGCACGTACAATCCGGGTATTTGTCGAGGCCCTGTGAAATCATGTACGAGTTATTGGCCATGAAGCCCAGCACCATCGGCAATACCAGTATGGCCATGAAGCGAGGCCAGAGGCCGATGACCAGCATAAGCCCGAGGAGTACCTCAAAAATGGGGAGTATCCAGGGTATAACGACCAGGCCGATAAAACGGGCAAAGTCCGGGGTCATCAGAAAGTCCGGAATGAACCTGTCGAGAAATTCCGTCTGACCGGGTATTGTGCCGAAATTAGCCAGTTTACCGCCGCCGGCAAAGATGAGCGTCAATCCGATTAGCAGGCATGCGACGATGCTGATGACGCTGCGCACCATGGGTTGTTTATCGTATTCATAGTCCAATGGCATAGTACCATCCTTCTTTCTAAAAACAGGTCTTGACTTGATGAAAATTATAATCTACACTATTGCGAGTATGCAAACCCTGGTTGATGGTGAGTCTTAATCTGGCTGCCTCTTAAAATCGGGAGACCATAATGCCGGGACTAAGACTCCCTGCGTATGTTTCAAGAGGTCCTGGGCCAAACAGACCCGTCAGTATCCATGGTGCATAGTTATTATCAACAAGGAGGCATCAATGGCCCTAACGGACAAGAACCTTACCTGCGCTGAGTGCGGCGGAACATTCGTATTCACTATAGGTGAGCAGGAATTCTATCAGTCGAAAGGACTTCAGAACGAGCCGAAGCGCTGCCCTGATTGCAGGACCAGCAGGAAACAGTCCCGCTCAGGCGGTGCCGGCAAGCCAAGGCAGATGTTCAAAGCCACCTGTGCAAGGTGCGGCACTGAATGTGAAGTACCCTTTGAGCCGAGACAAGAACGTCCGGTTTATTGCAGCAGCTGTTACGCGTCGTCCAAACCGGAACGTTAGATATATTGCTCCCGCAGTCTCCCGCGGGAGCCACTCTATACCGATAGCTGCGGGGCGGCAGAGCAGTCTTTGTGAAAGTAGGCGTCTGCAAATTGAAGATCCATATCCCGGGGAGCAGGTCTCTCAAGGATAAAAGGAGTATTGTAAAATCACTTGTAATGCGCCTGCAGAAGCAGTTCAACGTCTCTATTGCCGAGGTCGATGACCACGACCTGTGGCAGATTGCCACCATCGGGTTCGCCTGCGTCTCTAACCATAACAACCACGTTGACGAGATCATCAGCGCGGCCATCAACCTGATTGAACGGGATTATCCAACCATCGAGATAATTGAGAAAGAGACGGAACTATTCAGTTAAACTCTAATATCTAAATCCTAAACCCCAAACAAATTCCAAATTCAAATCCTCAGATTCCTACCCGTCAGATTTATCAGTTTGATATTATTTAGAGTTTAGTATTTAGGTTTTAGAATTTTTATAATTAGTTTATGGATACCTCCGCATTTCTCGACTACCTTAAAAACGATCCCGAGTATAAAGGTCAGGTCGTTCACGTTCAGTACATACCCCCACGCGACGCCCGTCCCGGCTGGCCGGACAGGCCCTTTCACCCGGTGCTGCGGGAACGACTCGACAGGCTCGGTTTGAGCACCCTTTATTCACACCAGACTGAGGCCATTAATTTTGTCAGGCTGGGCGACAATGTCATGGTCGCAACGCCCAGCGCCAGCGGTAAGACTCTCTGCTATAACATCCCCGTCCTCAATACTTTACTGGAGGAGCCCTATGCAAGGGCGCTCTACATTTTTCCGACCAAGGCATTGGCCCAGGATCAGTTGCGCGGACTAACCTGGCTGGCCGGCGACAGCATAAACCTGCCCTGGGAATGCGCGACTTACGATGGCGATACACCCGGAGAAGAGCGTTCAGGAATCAGGAAACGAGCACGTATTGTGCTCACCAATCCGGATATGCTGCACTCCGGCATTTTGCCCAACCATAAATCTTGGGACAGGTTTTTTCGACGCCTCAAATATGTGGTGGTGGATGAGGCCCATGTTTACAGGGGGGTGTTCGGCTCACATGTTGCCTGTGTTCTGCGCAGGTTGAGACGTATTTGTGCTCATTACGGCAGCCGGCCACAGTTTGTGTTCTGTTCAGCTACAATTGCCAACCCGGGGCAACATGCAGAGGGATTAACGGGACTGCCTTTTAAAGTCGTGGATGGCGATGGTGCTCCCTATGGTGGCAAGGCCTTCGTTTTCTGGAATCCCCCCATTATAGACGAGGCCCGCAGCCTGCGGCGCAGTGCCAACAGCGAGGCCACGTACCTGTTCACGGAGCTTATACGCAAACAGGTGCGTACCCTTGCCTTTGCCTCGACACGCAAGCTGACCGAGCTCATTTATGTGTACAGCCGTGATCTGCTGGGCAGTCCTTTGGGCGAGAAGATAAAGCCGTACCGCGCCGGTTACCTGGCCTCCGACAGGCGGGATATCGAAAGGGAGCTGTTTTCGGGAGACTTGCTGGGGGCGGTGGCTACCAGTGCGCTTGAGCTCGGCATCGATATTGGCGGGCTGGATGCCACGGTTCTGACGGGGTATCCCGGTAGCATCGCCAGCACCTGGCAGCAGGCCGGACGCAGCGGGCGGAGAAGGGAGAAATCGATCAGTTTCCTTGTGGCGCAGAATAATCCGCTGGACCAGTATTTCATGCATAATCCCGATTTCTTTTTCGGCAAGCTCTTCGAGAATGCCCTCATCAATTGGGAGAACATCAATATACTTAATGTGCACCTGCTCTGTGCCGCCTGGGAGAAACACATCGATGAAAAAGACAGGGAATATTTTGGCGACACGCTCGATGGTGCTATTGACGAACTGGGTCGGGAGGGGAAGCTAAGAAAATCGGGCGGCCACTGGCATATTGCTCCTCAACTGTCGCACCCGGCACAGGAGGTGAATATCAGGACTGCCTCTTCCAATCAATACCAGTTGCTGGATGCCTCCAGGGGATATCAGGTATTGGAGACGGTTGAGGAGGACCATGCCTTCTGGCAGGCACATCCCGGCGCCATTTACCTGCATAAGGGCGACTCCTATTTTGTCAAAGAGCTCGATATCGAAAAGCATATAGCTGTAGTGGAGCCGGCCACCGTCCCCTATTACACGCAGACCATGGAGCTGACCGATATAAAGGTGCTGAAGCAGATGAAAGAAAAAGATATCGGTGGCGCTAAAGTTTGCCTCGGTATGGTTGACGTGACTAACCAGGTCGAAGGCTTTCGCAAGAAGAAACATTACACCGATGAGGTGGTTGGCGAGGAGGTGCTGGACCTGCCGCCCATGCGTTTCATCACCCAGTCATTGTGGTTCGA
Organism: uncultured Dehalococcoidales bacterium; assembly: GCA_964437795.1. Taxonomy (GTDB): domain Bacteria; phylum Chloroflexota; class Dehalococcoidia; order GIF9; family UBA5629; genus CAIMUM01. The sequence continues at coordinate 103,500 of CAYTIC010000009.1, forward strand.
CCTGCCGCAACGGGCGGTGGACATTATTGAGAAGAGCAAGCTCGATTTTCACGGCGGGCTTCATGCGGTCGAGCATGCCGCTATCGCCATTCTACCCCTCTTCGCCATGTGCGACCGCAACGACATAGGGGGAGTTTCCACGCCATTACATAGCGATACCGGCCGGGCGCAGATCTTTATTTACGACGGCTACCCTGGCGGCATCGGCATTGCCGAAAAGGGCTACGAAATAATCGAAGGCCTGTGGGCGGCCACTCTCAAGGCTATTGAAGAGTGTCCCTGCCGGGATGGTTGCCCGGCTTGCATCCAGTCTCCCAAATGCGGAAATAACAATGAACCCCTGGACAAGAAAGCGGCTGTTATTTTGCTTCGCGGCCTGCTGGGCGTGCTACAATAAACGTCTTGCGTCTCATTGCGAATGAGGTGCGGCAAATTCCCTGTGTTAATCATGCTGGCAAATGCATGCCCTCAAGATCAATGGCCCGTAAATTTCTAAATAAAGGAGAACCATGGATACCTACAATTACGTCAAACATGTGATCCGTAAGGCGGCAAACTACACCTTCGGACGCATCACGTTTTACCTAACCATCTTCAACTTTTTCATGCTGGCCTCGTGGATGTACGATAACACGTCCGTTGGAGAGTTCTTAAAGAGCAACGGCTTCCGCCCGGGTGACATGCTGGCACTCATCCTCTTCACTATTTTCTTTATATCGGCTTTGGAGTACATTATCATAGGTCGCGATAAAGAGGGGGAAGGTTATTAAGCCCCTGTTTTAACAGCTTCAGTGGCTTAATATCTTGCCTAAAAACTGCTTGGTCCGCTCGTGAGTGGGGAAGTTGAAGAGCACGTCCGGCGGTGCTTCTTCAATGATCTGTCCCTCGTCCATAAAGATGACACGCTTTGCGGCTGCGCGGGTGAAGCCCATCTCGTGGGAGACCACAGCCATGGTCATTCCCTCAGCGGCCAGCGCCAGCATTACCTCAAGCACCTCCTTGATCATTTCAGGATCAAGGGCGCTGGTGGGTTCATCGAAAAGCATAACCTTGGGATTCATCGCCAGTGCCCGGGCGATGGCTACCCTCTGCTGCTGACCTCCTGAAAGCTGGGCCGGTTTTGCGTCAGCCTTATCGGGGATGCCCACCTTGTTGAGCAGGTTCAACGCAGTCTGACGGGCCTCAGCAGACGGCCGTTTGCGCACCACGCGCTGGGCCAGCATGAGGTTATCGAGGACGGTGAGGTGGCTGAAAAGGTTGAACGATTGGAAGACCATTCCTACTTCGCGCCTCACGGTGTTGATGTTTCGGGCATTATCCAGCGGGATGCCATCCACTACGATCTTGCCTTTTTCATAGGTTTCAAGTCGGTTAATGCAGCGCAGCAATGTAGATTTGCCGGAGCCCGACGGGCCAACTATGACCACGACCTCTCCTTGAGCGATATCGAGGTCCAGGCCGCGCAGTGCGTGAACATTGCCGAAGTATTTATGCACCCCCCGGATGCGAATGATAGGTTCAGCCAAACATCACCTCTCGAATTTAGTTTTCTTTTCTATCCAGTTCACGATGCGCGCCGAGAAGAGCGTCATAATAAGATACAAAAGAGCCACCAGCGCCCAGACTTCGATTGGATCGAAGTGCATTGACGCGTATTCGCGGCCTCGGCGTGTCAGGTCGGCCACGGCGACAACGCTGACCAGCGAGGAATCTTTGAGCAGAGCGATGAACTCGTTTCCGATGGGTGGCAGGATTACACGCATGGCCTGCGGCAGGACGATGTGGCGCATGCCCTGGAAGTAGGTCATGCCCAGGCTGCGGGCGGCTTCCATCTGTCCTTTGGGGATGCTCTGGATGCCGGCCCGGTAGATCTCGCTCATATATGCCCCGTAGCAGAAGACAAGGCCGATTATAGCCATCATGACGGGGTCTGCCTGGAACTCCTCCAGTGCCGGCAGGCCCCAGGCCTTGCCCAGGGACTGGATCATGACAGGAACGGCGAAGTACCAGATGATAAGCTGCACCAGCAGCGGCACACCGCGTACCAGCTCAACGTACAGGGTGGAGATCATATAGATGACTCGGTTGGTCGAAAGCCTGCCCAGCCCGCCCACCATACCTACGATCAGCACCAGCACAAAAGAAACCAGTGTTACGGTTACGGTGATAACGATGCCGTCCTGGACGAACTTGAAAATGTTCATGAACGGATCGGGCCAGGCCAGAAGCAGGAGGACTGTGATGCCGACGACCAGGGCTACCAACCACCACCAGGCGTCAAGGCGTGATGATCGCTCGGCGCCGGGTATGTGGTCCAGCTCTTTCTCGGGAATCTGCGGTATTTCAGGCGCACTCATTGAACCGGCTCATATTATACGCCTTACACCGGGAGGGGGCTAAAAGATGTAGATCGCCTACTGGCCGACCCATTTCTGTGCGAGCCTATCCATGAATCCCTCCTCCTTGAGGGCTTTAAGCGCCGCATTTATCTTGGGAACAAGGTAGGCGTTATTTTTGCAGATGGCAATGCCATAGTATTCGTCAGTGAAAATCGGCCCGGCGGTCTTCAGTTTATCTTTATTTTTGCTTACATATCCCTGGGCTACCGGGTAGTCTGCTATTACAGCATCGAGCTGCCCGTTGATGACGTCCTGGAAGGCAAAGCCGACCTCGTCAAAGGTCTTGACCTTTGCCCCGGGTATTTTGCCGGCCTCAATGATTCCCGTTGTGCCGATCTGGCCGCCGATGGTTTTTCCAGACAGGTCATCCTTACTTTTGATGCTGTTATCATCTTTGCGCACCGTGACTATCTGTCCCGCCAGGTAATAAGGATCGGAGAAAAGTATAGTCTTTTTCCTCTCATCGGTGATCGTGATGGAAGATACTGCCATGTCATATTGGCATTGGGAAATACCGGCCATCACCGAGTCGAAACCCACATTTACCAGTTCTATATCGAGGCCCTCTTTAGCTGCTATGGCGCGCATGAGCTCGGGCCCGAAACCGTCCACTTCTTTGGTCTGCTCATTGATTATCTCGAATGGCGGCCAGGTGGCATCGCTGGCCACTGTAAGCTTCGTCCTTGCAGACGGGGCCGGGCTGCAGGCCGGTATCAGCATTGCCAGTAAAATGCATGCGGCAATGAAAAAAAATGTGAGTTTTTTCATGGTAGCTCTCCCTCGCCGGAAAACCGGCCGGACTTATTATACCATCACGTTGAATACGGCCTTTTATGTGCCTAAAGGTATCCGGTGTCGTGCAGTTTCCACTCGCGGCGGAAATCCGGCTCAACGGGTATGCCGTTCTCCTGAGCATATAGTCGCAGGCGGAAGTGGTCATAGAAGAGAATGGAGAGCACTCGCATGCGGCGGTGTTCCTCGGGGAATGTGTAGTTGTGGGTGTCCAGGATTATCCTGGTTATTTCCGGACGGGGGGGCAGGTTGAAAGTGCCGCCCTCCGGGTGGTTCAGGTGGATGGCAATCAGATTTATTATATCTGGATCCATGCAGGCTACGAGCATAGAAGGGTCGTAAAAAGTACCTCCTCCGTCGCGATACCTCTGCCCGTTAAGCTTGGCCGGCTCAATATAAGTATTCATACTCCAGCCGGCGACTATGGCTTTGATTATAGGAGCAGGCTGCACCGTCCATTCACGGCCGCCGAATTCGAAATGCCTGTCAGGTTCTGTCATGCCCAGGAAGTCGGTGAAGCCGTCAGCCCGGGCAGCCGTGATAGTCAGGGGCAGGTTTAAATCATCGAAAGTGAGTTTCTCCGGGTTGGCTGCCCCGGTGTATTGCTTTAGCCTTTCCGCCAGGAATTCCTGTAGCGGGTCAAGGTTGCCCCAGCCCTGCCAGAAGCGCGATGGATTACGGTTCATTTTGACCAGTTTGTCGGTCTGTAAGTTGGCGATGAAATTCTCCAGATCCTCCAGTGCATGCTGCGCCGCCGGTTTGTACATATCCGGGTAATTCGCGGCAGCTACCTGTATGGCGTGGAAGAAGCTGTTGAGTACGCCGGCTGAGACGCCGTATATCTGCTTTATGACCCCGCCGCCGCGTTTGAAGTTTTCATCCACGATACGTGCAGTTACCAGACCCCCCAGTATGCCCGAGAAGCCTCCGGCGCCGTAAATGATATTGGCCGGGCGGTCGAAGGGGAAGCGGTCGAGTTGACCGTCCAGTATCTCGCTGAAGCGGGCCATGATGGCCACGCGGTTTTTGGAGGATTCGCGCATGTTGGTGGCAGCCTCTGTCGAGCCAACATACGGCAGGTCAACCATTCCGATCGTGGGTAGCGGTCCCTTTGTTTTAACGGCGTTCATGGAGAACCCCGGCTGCTTCTCAGTGACTTTTCGTAACAGCTCACGCTGTCGGCGCAGCAGGTCTAAATAGTAATTGGCCAGCATGGCCTGGTTTCGTTCGTGCTGTGAGTGCATGATGAAGACGGATGTTATAAAATTTTGCTTCCAGGGCCTTATCTCGGCGTGCGGTTTGCTGCGCAGGATAGGCCTGGGATCAGTGGCCTCGAGATCGGCAACCATGGCGCCCGCATCAACGATTGGAGGGCGGCAATCGTATACATATCGTCCGTTGACGGTGGAAGGACTGGTTGAAAGCAGTGTGCTGACGGCGGATATGACGGCATCGACAAGCGGCGCATCCTGCGGAGGTCCGATATGTGTAAACTGGTAATCGCATTTAAGGCTTTCATCCGGCGGACCGAACATGGTAAAGCGGGCATCATGGTCCAGCGTGCAGATGTAAAGTGGAATGCCGAGGTCAGAGACCTTTAGCTGCAGGGGCGCTGCTTTAGCTGTGCCCGAGTAAATCCTGAACCGCTTGTCCAGCCACTTCCTCAGAGGATTAAGGTTGGACCGTCCATACCAGGGATTCGGATTAAATGAACGTATTTGCCAGCCATGCGACCTGGCCAGGAAATCGTGAAAATCCTTTATCGCCGATGAAGCCCTGCCCCATTTCTGGGGATCCTTTTTTGAGGCCAGTGCCAGCGCAAATGCCGTGGCCGTCAGAGCTCCGCCGCTGACCCCGTAAATTCGGCCGATAGGTCTGTTTTCTTTCAGCAGCTCTTCTGCACGCTCCAGTTCCCTCACGATGAAAGGCAGGTCGCCTAATTTGGAAATCTGGAAGATGAGCGTGGGAGCGTCAGGCATGCGATATTTTAGCAGAAAATATTAATCAGTAGTACCACGCTAATTATTAACGTCCCTTAACCACCAGCTTCTTCTCTCCCCAGATACGGCGGACAAAAGCGTCGCCCCTGGCGTTGCGGTAGTCGAAGTCACTGCGGGTCATGCTGGTGAGGTTGATGTTGATGCCGGTGTTGTCTTCGAATGTGGCTATTAACTCCATCAGCATATCCCTATTTATATCGCCGATGATCAGCAGGTCAATGCCGTTCTCCGGGATCCTCTCCAACCTGGCGGCCTCTCCGTGGACGAGGGCAAGGTTGATGGTATTTACATCTTTCAACTGGGCGCTGAGATGATCGACGATAGATTGAAGCGTGAGGATGGTCCTGGGCTTGGGCGCTGCAGATAGAGTCTGCGCTTCGCCCTTCGCAACCTCATCCGCCTCCGTATCAATCACAGGGGCCGGTCCGGGCAGTTCAATTATATCCGGCAGGGTCCGGGATTCGTGATTGGGAATGACACGCGCGCCGGGTATGATCGGTTTATCCCCATCTTCCAGGGGAGTATGCTTGAATAGCTCGGTCGTAGCTGCGACTCTCTTCGCATCCGGAGATTGTTTCGTAGCTTCGTGTTTCTCAGCGATATCCGGTGGGATAGGGGATTGCTTTGTTTCGCTTGCAACGGCAGGAGAAGGAGGCTTGACGGCAGTCGCAGGACGGGGAGCGGCATCGGTTTCCAGAATGATCTTGCGCCACTGTCCCAGCAGCGGGAAACTCTTGACGACTTCGTAATACTTCAGGTTGCCCTGAGCGCGCGAATTGAGCAGGCCCGCCTTCTCCAGGTATCCAAGTTCCCGGCGCACTGCATTAAGCGGTTCGCCGGTTAATCGCGCCACCTCCCGGGTGTAATAGCGTTTGCCGGTGTCCTGCAGAAAGAGGAAAAGCACATTACGTTTAGCTTTGGAGGTGATAAAATACTTTAAAATCGTCATCAATGAACACCTATTATGTTCCAATGTACCAATAAG
>CAYTIC010000010.1:0-94539 GCA_964437795.1 uncultured Dehalococcoidales bacterium
ACTGCGCGGTCATGGTCACCCGCAAGGACGGCAAAGTCACGGCGGCACGTATATGCCTCAACGCCGTCCATGTCATCCCCTACAGGGCCGTCAAGGCCGAGCAGGTCATAATCGGCCGTACCCTCGACGAGGCGGTGGCGGAGGAGGCCGGCGCGGCCGCTGTTGCCGAGGCCAAACCTCTGGAGCATAACAAGTACATGGTGGCGATCGCCAGGACGCTGGTAAAAAGATCGCTCCTGGCCTGTGCGGGGAAGTGATCAAGTTAATAAATCTGAAAGACTATATATATCTTTATCCCGGGCATCCTTTCGCGTGAATCAAAGCCGGAGGTGATAGTGAATTGCTGTTCTCGATGCTGCTCTCAATCATAAGTATGTCCATGGGAAGAGCCGTCAAAAATAATAAAGCGATTAAAGAGATGATGGCCATACGAAATCTCGTCTTTGTGATAATGACCGAAGACGGCAAAATCGGCAGGCGTTTCATCTTTAAAAACGGGAAGTACTCGTCGGATAAAGTGCTTAAAGACTTCACTATGGCCATGGTCTGGAAAGATCCCGCGGTGGCATTCAAAACACTGGCCTTTGGAGGTGAGACGGGGTTACAGGATGCCATGAATAATTGGAATATGAGGCTGGCAGGCGATGCGGGCTTTTTTAACTTCTTCGGCGTGCTGCTGCTGGTATCGCTGGGAAAAATGAAGAGGTAATAACCATGAAGATCAACCTCCACTACGACAGATTAACCGGAAAATCGATTAACGCGGAAAAGTATCAAAACGGTTCACAGGTTGAGGTGCCCGCCAATTGCACCGTGCACGATCTACTATCGCTGCTGGAGACGCCCAAAGACCGCCAGGCATCCATACTCGTTCACGTAAACGGCGAGCCGGCCTGGAACATCACCATCTTAAAAGACAACGACTCAATAAAGCTATTGCTGATGGTCGGCGGTGGATGAAAATGCAGCCGGCAGCAATGTACAACGGTTTCAACGCGGTTTGATGTAAATACGAATTATTAAAAAGGGGGGAGGCAAGATGGCTAAAGAATACAAAACGACTTTCGATCAACTATTAAATGACCTGCTTACGGGAAAATCATTCTATGACTTAATCGACTGGAAAAGATTCGTTCAAAAGGAGACCACGGCACTCATTGTTGTAGATACTCAAAACGAGAACCTCCACAAAGACGGCAACATGAATGTCCTGGGGGCATGGAAGATCGCTGAGGAACTGGGATTGGTGCAGAATATTAAAAATATTGTTGCCGCCGGCAGGAAAAAAGCAATGCCGGTAATCTGGGTCCGTCAAGCATATCTTGCAGAAGGAAAGGACCTTTTTCAGGGAACTTATTTTGAAGCGCTTCTCAGCTATCTGCGTACAGCTGTACCGGATATGATGCTCGACGCCGAGTGGAACAGCGAGATCATCGATGAGATTAAGGCCATCATAGAGCCTAAAGATGTGGTGATCCTGAAACACACGTTGAGCGCCTTTGAAGGGACCAACCTGCAGACTTATCTCACGTACATGGGTATAAAAACAATCATTGTATGCGGATGTATACTTGACCAGTGCGTGGAATCTACGATACGCAGCGCATGGGACCGCGGCTACCTGTCCGTACTGGTTAAAGATGCGACGGCCACGGGCAGCATGGAAGCCGCCAATATGGCATACCAGAGAATGGGATTAATGATGGCGCCCGTAATACCCGCAAACGAGGTTGTCAGCTTAATAAGCAGCCTATAAGATAATCATCGCCTGAAGCTATAAAAAGTCCCCAGAGCGGTTAAAGTAGCTTCTATCGTTGTGCGGCTATATCAGTCAGAGGATGGGAGCGCCTTGGGCTTCTGCAGTTCCATCTCTTTGCCGTCACAGGTAATGGTGCCTTCTCCGGCCTTGGTGCAGAGTACCTCGGTTCCGCAGACCTCGCACTTGAATCTCTTGCCAAGCTGGTTTGACATGTTATCTCTCCTGTAAAGGTTTTACCCTTTTTACTTCTTCTGTTCCATGGGCTGTCCGCAACAGGTTACCTGCCCGTTGCCGCCCTTGGTCACGATGAACTCGGAGCCGCACTTGCTGCATATATATTTCTTGCCGATTTGATTTGCCATTGTTAAATCCCTCCGGACTATTATTTTAGTCTCAATTAAGCCTTCGTGCAAAACAGAGCTATAGCTCCATCTCATGGAAATCGTCTGCTACAATCAGCCGTGCAGCCGTCATTTTCTGCACGTCCTCAGCGCTTATACCGGGTATTGTCTCTTTGAGTACCAACCCTTTGGGAGTCACCTCAATGAGCGCATAGTTGGTCACAATCACATCCACGCACTCTTTAGCTGTCAGCGGATAGGTGCACACGTCAAGTATCTTGGGCTCGCCCGCCGGTGTGATGTGTTCCATGGCCACGATCAATTTGGTTGCGCCCACGGCAAGGTCCATTGAGCCACCGATATTGCCCGTCTTGCCCAGGCCTCGGACCGGGTTGTTCCATCCGGCCAGGTCGCCCTTAGCCGATACCTGCAGGGCACCCAGCACTGCCACATCCATGCGCCCGCCCCGGATCATGGCGAAGGATGTCTCGACATTAAAATAACAACTGCCCGGCATCTCGTGCACAAACTGGCAACTGGCGTTGATACGGTCCTGGTCCTGCTCCCCTTCATCCGCGAGCGGCCCGCACTTCAACATGCCGATCTCCGACTGGATAATGATGTCCCTTCCCTCAATCCAGTTTGAGACCAGGGTAGGTATGCCGATCCCCAGGTTGACATAGCACCCGTCCTCAAGCATATTGGCTATGCGCAGGGCGATCATTTCACGCTCCAACGGGGGCATTTCCGGTACGACAACTTTACTTATCTTGCTCATATCAATCTCCGGATAATAGAATCTTATACAGACGCCTTGTAAAATTCCGGCCTGCCCGTCTCCACTACCCTTTTCACGAATATACCGGGTGTGTGGATAAAGTTGGGATCGAGCTCCCCGGGTTCCAGCAATGTTTCCACCTCGGCAATGGTCACCTTTCCGGCCATAGCCATGGCGTTGTTGTAATTCTGCGCTGTGTAGTGGTAAACAAGGTTGCCTTCACGATCGCCCTTCCAGGCATGCACGAAGGCATAATCCACCGGCAAGGCCAGTTCCAGCAGGTTTTCCATTCCGTTGAATACCCGCACCTCTTTCCCTTCCGCAACCACCGTACCCACGCCTGCCGGTGTATAAAATCCGGGTATGCCGGCCCCGGCGCAGCGCAGTTTCTCGACAAAGGTGCCGATGGGATATATCTCTAGGGAGATCTTGCCACCGCGCACTGCCTGTTCGAACGCGTGCTGTGCGCCTTTGCTGGCCGAGCGTGGGAAGGGATAGTTACAAATAGCCTTCTTTATCTGGCCGTTGGTGACCAGTTCCAGCATCTCTTCATTTCCCGTCCCGACCTGTTGTGCCACCACAGTCAGGTTTTTCACACCTTTTTGGGCCAATGCCCGGGTCAGTGCAGTTGGTTTTCCGGCAGAAAAGAAACCACCGAACGCTATTACCGCGCCATCCGGTATATCTTCGATTGCAGATTCTGCCGAGGCAAAAGTCTTATCCATGTCAGATAGCCTCCGTTTTTAGATATATAGACATCATAAGTTTCTACTTAATTTAACAGGGTTCAATCGAGGCACACTTTTAGGAGCTTTTCTTTCGTGAATTCTTTTTGGATTTTGCCGTGGAAAAGCTGTCTTTGCCGTTTGATAAACCTGACATCATCCTGGCGTTGGAGGCGAGGCGTTCTTTATTGGCGCCCAGATAATCGACCGCGGCATTGCTGACTTTCTGCGTCAGTTTAACCATTGTCTCGCGCTCCTGCGGCGTTAGAGTGTAAAATACCTTCTCCATCGCATCTTTGATGCTGACACTGAGATCTGTCAGCATCTCCAATCCATATGCTGTCAATTCAACTTCAACGGCACGTCTGTCGCTTTTGGACCTGCGCCGCGTGATTATTTTGCGCTTGTGCAGCCTGTCCAGCAGGGGGCTGACCGAATGCGTCTCCAGCGGCAGCACGTGTGATATCTGGGTGGGGCTCAAAGGCTGCTTGGCATAGTAAAGCGCCTGTAATGTTGTTACCTGGGAAACAGTTATTTTGCCGGCGCGTATACTCCTCTCAAGCGCCTTGGCCCAGGTATTCCAGGATTGGGAGAAATTAACAACGAGCCAAATAAGATCTGGTGCCGGCCCTATTTCACTGGATTTTTTCGCTTTTGTCATATCGTCCGACCACTTATAATCCCAATTTTTAATATTATGATAGCATCACACGCCAGCATACGTCAATGATTTCCAACAGTATTTTAATCCGCTCCATATATTACAATAAGATGTATATCCATAGTGATTAAATTTGTATTGACATTTTTTATATATGTATAATACAATAATATCCTGTAGCAGGCAATGGGGCCGACGACATATTTGATATGTATTTGCGCTTGATAAACATGGTTTCAGTTATAATCCAAAATTTGTAAAGGGGAGGTTTTCATGCACACAGCACTGAGCTCAGAGAAGGGGCTGAAAGAACTGACAACGCTGGGCCTCGAGGCAAACAGAAGTAAATATGCCCTGAGGTGGAAGAAGGACGGTAAAAAGGTAGCCGGTTTACTATGCTCATATATACCTGAAGAGATAGTGCATGCGGCCGGTGTTTTACCCTGGCGCGTATTCGGAACCTGGCAGGCCGGCACTCCGCATGCCAATGAATGGAGGCCTGCCGATACCTGCCTTTACTGTAACCACGTGCTCGAGGCGCTGCTGGAAGACAAGCTGGATTTCCTGGATGCCGTGGTGGGGACCGACTGGGACCAGGAACTTGTAAGGCTCTGGGACGTATGGCGATATGTAGAAAAAACACCCACCACCCTGATCATAGACGTGCCGATCATCAATTCAGAGAGCGCTGTCAAGTTCCTCACACAGCAGTTCCATAAATTCACCGCCGAAATGGAAAAACTGGCAGGGCGCCCGATTACAGATGAAGATTTGAAGCGCAGCATCGCTGTCCTTGAAAGAACACGGCACCTGGTTAAAAGATTATATGATCTCAGGAACACAGAATCACCGGCCCTTACCGGCGCGGAGATGCTGGGTATAACCACCGCAGCCATGTTGATGCCCAAAGAGGAATTCAATGACAGGGTTGAAGCACTATTGCCGTACCTGGAAAAGAGGAAAATACCCGCGGAAAAGTCCAGCCCCAGGTTACTGGTATCCAGCGACCGTCTGGATAATCCGGGGCACCTGTCAGCTATCGAAGATGCGGGCTGTGTCGTCGCCATGGACGACCTTGATACCGGGAGCCGGCACTACTGGCAGCACGTGGAGATCAATTCAGCTAATTCTCCAATCACCCGCCAGGAGATGGTAGCAGGCCTGGCGAGGAGATACCTGATGCAGCCGGCCAGCCCAAGGATGCTGAACTGGGAAGACCAGGTCGACCAGGTTGTCCACTGGGTACGCGACTATAATATCCAGGGTGTAATCGAGCTTCCGCAGGCTTTCTCACGTTACCGCGAATTCCGGGCCAACTACTTCAGGAGCAAGTTGGAAGAGGCCGGGATACCCGTAATGTCTTACCGCAGGGAATACTGTGTATCCAATGTGGGACAGATGAAGACCAGGGTCGGAGCATTCATCGAGATGATCGAGTCTAAAGCCTGAATGCGACGCCTGACGAATAATTAGAGGGAGAATGATATGACTTGGCTTGAGCAGGAGATAGCAAGAAATCAAAAAAGGATAGACCGCATCAACGCAAATCCCGATTCCACTAAGATCAAGGCAAACAAACTTTTGTATGAACTGGAACGTGATCTGAGGATCGCGCAACTGGACGCCTGGAAAACAGGCAGCCGGCCGCTTATCAACTCAGACCACCTTCCTCCACTGGTGTATGCCATGGGTGGCATCGGCCTGGACATGACGGGCGCTGCCGATAGGACCATGCTGGCGACGGAATACTTCAATGTATTGAGATCCAATAACTTTCCTGACGACGCCTGTGACCGTACCATCGTAATCATCGCTCTCACCGTGAGCAAAAACTTCCCACCCCCCAATTTCGTCATCTCCACCTCGTTCGCCTGCCCCATGGAGTGCGTGTCGCCCAAAGCCATAGGCGAATACTATAAATTGCCGACTTTCCATGTTGACACCACTCTCGAGACCAGCGATGACGCTCTGACATATGTAGCAGATCAGATAGGTGAACTGATCGAATACGCCGAGGCCAAAGTCCCCGGCATTAAATATAGCGAAGAACGGCTCCTGTATGCCTTCGAACAGGATATGATCGCGCATAAATACGCCAAGGAGATACATAAACTCAGGAAAAGGGTACCCTGCCCCCTGGCGGGACAGGACGCCTTCCGCCTGCCCAGGATCCCCTCTATGTACCCGGACCCAAAGAAGGGCGCGGAGTACTGGAAACAGTTCGCAGAGGAGATGCACGAGCGGGCGGAAAAGGGTTACGGAGTGCTTCCGGACGAAAAGCTAAGGTTCCTCTGGGCAGTCACCGGGCCTTTTTATTTCAATCCCTTTGATATCCTGGCTAAAAGAGGGGTGGCGGTACCGGCCCTGCAATTCGGTGTGATGAGCCGCTGGTTCGGCGCCGAATACGGCCTTTTCGGCGACGAAAAAGAATACGGGCGCAAACTGAATCCACTGGAGGAGCTGGCCCGCTTTTTGAACGGCAATACGTGGGCCGGGCTGGGCAATCGCTGGGTGGACAGCACCGTGAACATGGCCAAGGACCTTAAGTGCGATGGCATCATCTACTTCCTGCAGCTCGGCTGCAGCGCCAGCGGGGGAGTTTCGCGCCTCGTTTCGGAGAAGGCTGAAAAGGAACTTGGTATACCCACTCTGATGCTCGAGGGCAGGCAGCTCGATCCGTTCTACAAGAGCCAGCAGGAATCGGAGGAGGAGATGAACGCCTTCATCGACCTGTGTCTGAACAGAAAAAAGTCCAAGTCCAAGTAGTTGGTCGTAATACCCCTACCAGGCAAAAATAAATGCCCCGCTTTAAACAAAGCGGGGCATTTTTTATTAGCTACTTTCAGATTATTTGTGTGGAATCCCGGTATCTTCTAGACGCCGGAGGACATCTTCTGAACCTTTAACGATTTCCTCAACCACCTGCCTGGCGCTTACCAGTTCGTGAATCAATCCGACCGCATCATTAACAGACACCACGCCCTGCACGGTGTCGCCCAGGCAAAAGGTTGGATACATGCGGCTTACCAGATAGCCGGGCTTGGTCATGGCATGGTTTTCCTGCAGGTTATACAGGTCGCCCAAAGGGGCATGGCCAAGCTCCATCTCGTGAAATTTCTGAGTGAACTCGTTGTTGACAGCCCTCACCATGGATACTCCCAGATTTTTACCCAGTACTATTGTGTCGGCTTCTGTCGCTTTCAATACAACTTCTTTTACATTCGGGTGCGCGTCGCTTTCACGGGTGACCAGGAACCTGGTCCCGATAAATGCGGCTTCCGCCCCCAGCGCTAAAGCCGCCATAAATCCGCGGCTGTCGACTATACCGCCCCCGGCGATGACCGGGATCTTAACCGCGTCGGCCAGCTCCGGTACAAGGCACATGGTCGTATGGTCATCGTTACCTAAATGTCCGCCGCCTTCATATCCCTCGGCTATGACTGCATCTACCCCCTCCGCCTCGGCACGCTTGCCGTGCTTGACCGTCGTCACAGTGTGAAACACTCTTATGCCATTGTCCTTCAGCTCCTTTGTATAGACCTGCGGAGCGCCCATAGATACGACGGCCACCGGGACTTTTTCTTCAATTATCACACGTGTAAAAGCATCGCTGAATTTCTTGGCATCCCCCATGCCTATTGCGATATTGACCGCAAACGGCTTGTTCGTAATGCTCCTGACTTTTTTAATCTGCGCCCTCAACCTCTCGCCGACATCTTTCTCATCGTTGGCCGGTGTCTTCTGACCTGCATTGGGGCCAAGCGTTCCCAGGGCGCCCGCCGCCGATACGGCGGATACGAGGTCGGCTCCACTGATCCAATTCATGGGCGCCTGAATTATAGGATACTCAATGCCAAGCATCTGGCTGATTCTGGTTTTTATCATTCGGTCTCCCCTGTATATTTACTGACACGAGTCGTACAAGTCAGGCAACGATCTTGCTCTTTCTCAGTTTCTTGATCCTGTCTTCCTTGTAACCAATCCCCGCCAGTATCTCGTCGGTGTGCTGTCCCAGGGCCGGCGCTGCGCTCTTGATCTGGGCCGGAGTGTCGCTCATGGTCCAGGGTAGTGCCGTCACCTTGACCTTGCCTGCCACCGGGTGGTCCATTTCCTTGATGGCGCCGACCGCCTGTATTTGCGGGTGCATGGCGCCGCCATACAACGTTTCGTAATCATAGAGGGCCGAACCCATTCCGCCGATCTCATCGATCATAGTGATCATCTCATCATTGGTCTTATCAAGAAAATATGTCTCGAACAGGCCTTTCATCTCCTGTGCGTCGCGGCCCAGCCCAACCGCCCGCAATCCCTTGTACTTGAACCAGGGGTCCTCCAGCAGCTCTCCCAGACCAACCCTCTTAAGAAACTCCACCCAGCTCTCAAGGGCTGCTTCGATGCCCTTTCCTGCCCTGGCCAACACTGAAAAAACGATCGATCCGTCCTTAGTTTTATAACCGTGCTCGGCATGGTCATAGGGGCCTGTCAGATACCATCCTCCATATGTATCAGGATTGCAGAAGGCCTGAATCCAGTGAGCGCCCATCTGTATCATGGACCTCAGCTTGGCGATGCCAACCTTCTGTCCCACGTCGGTTTTGCTCCGGTAATACAGGGCCGCCAGGATACCGCTCAAGGCATGGAACGCGGTGGATGCCTCTACGACATCAGAGCCGACACGCACCGGCTCCTCCCCGGGCTCGCCCAGGAACTGAATGTAACCGGCCAGACCCTGCAACTCGAGTTCCGAAGCATGCCTGTCCTTATAACAGCCTGTCTCTCCAAAGCTGGAGATAGAGCAGTAGACGATATTATGATTGATGCGTTTGATATCCTCATATCCGACCCCGAGACGAGCCGCTTTACCCGCATCGAAGCTCTCGATGAAGACACCTGCCCCTTTGACAAGATCATAGACTACTTGCTTACCCTCCGGTTTGGTAAGGTCGACAGCTATGCTCTTTTTATTGCGGTTGTGGCAGATGAATAAATTGCTTTCGCCCTTGATTTTGGGGCCGATAAGGCGCGCCCAATCTCCCTCCAGACTCTCAACTTTGATTACCTCGGCTCCCATGTCACCCAGGTACATCGAGCACAGGGGGCCGCTTATGTCCTCGGTAAGATCGATCACTTTTATGCCGTCCAGAACCTCTGTCATTTCATTCTCTCCTTAATCTAATTCTCATAACTGCTGAAGTGATTTCTTATTCCAGCATCGCGAGAATTTCATCTCTATCACAGTCGTATTTAACGGTTGGAGTCATCTCTTCCGTAGGGGTCTTGCTGAACTCCCAGGGAGAAGCATACCCTTTCAGCATTCCGTAGCTGCTATCCATATCATAAAGCCACTTATTTTCGTTGATATGCGGATCCCTGATCAAGTCGACGTAATCATAATTGAGCCCGTAAGGAACGCCGCACCTGTCGAAATGCAGCATCCACCAGTAGGCAGGCTTGTCGCCGACCTTCTCCTGTATCAACGGGACCAGCTCCTTCCTGTTCTTTAAGCGTTTCTCATTGGTGCTGAACCTGGCATCATCCTGGATGTTCTCCAGCTCCAGTGCCTTGCAGATCTTGTGCCAGTATTCCTCCCCATCGGCGCTGATGTTTATATATTTGTTGTCCTGTGTTCTGAACGCCTCGGAGGGCGCTATCCTGCTGCTCACGCTGCCCATCAACGCCGGGTTCTTGCCCGATACAAAGAATTCAGCCAGGCGGCTGGTCTGCACCGCGATCGTGCCCTGCAGGTGTGAAGTGTCTATCCTCTGACCTTTCCCCGTCTTTTGACGTGCGATCAGGCCGGCGATGGCTGCATTTATAATAATCAGGGTTGCCGTGTAGTCCGCATTGGTGGCGTAGCGCAGTATCTCCGCTTCACCGCCCTCTTTCCCGTTTATACTGGCAAATCCCGACGCCGCCTGGACAAAATGGTCAGCGGCCGCGTATTTTGACCACGGCCCGGTAGTTCCGTAAGACGTGCTTTCAATATAGATTATTCGAGGATTCATTTTAACCAGGTCCTGATATCCGAATCCTATACGGTCCAGGGCCCCCAGCCGCCGATTGTTGACCAGCACATCGGCCCATTTGACAAGCTTGGTGCCTATCTCTTTTCCCAGAGGAGACCTTAAATCCAGCACGATGCTCTTCTTGTTATAATGGCTGCTTATATAGCTCGTGCCCGTGCCGCCGGCTATGGTCCCCACAAAGAGAAGACCGTCCAGAGTAGGGGGCTCGATACGAATAGCCTGCGCACCCATCAATCCCAGCAGGCTGCAGGCCGCAGGCCCGACCGTGAAAGCTCCTGCATCCAGAACTTTAATACCTTCTAATGGCCCTGACATTACTACTTCCTCCGAATAAAATATTGAGCGCAGATCGCCCTATGTGAATCGCGCTAATCTTATCACGCAAATCAAATATTTGTCAATATAAACTAAATCGATATTGATATTTTTATTATGATATGATATTCTACTGGGCAATATCACAAAGTGGTATTTATAGGAGGTTGAAAATGGCAGAACGGGATTGTTACGCAATTATAGCCGGCAAGCACGGATATGCGGATTCCACCCTATATAAAACTCTGATCGGGCAGTTGTTGACTCCGGAAGAAGCTGAGATAGGGGTGGTTATACTGGATAAAACGGAGGAGGTAACTCCGGCAATGTTGTCGCAGGAGATCGGCCTCGATCTGGAGACCGTGAACGCCTGTCTCAGCAGCCTCTTTCGCAAAGGCCTGGTCAACTATAAGGACGCCAAATCGCGACGGGGATTGCGTTTCGCCCGGGACCCGTATTTTACCTTCATGACCTCACTTTCGGACATGGGTGTCGATCCCACGGCTTCACCGGCTTATAAAAGCTGGTATAACTTCGTGAAAAAGGAGATGTATCCCGATCTGGCGAAGATGATCGGGCTTACGGATATCCAGTATGCCAGGGTTGTGCCCCACTATAAGGCCCTGGCATCAGAAACGCATATTGCGCCGCAGGATGATATACGGGAATATGTCAAGGCGGCCCGTATAGCCGTCACTGACTGTTCCTGCCGTAAATGCAATGCCGCCGGTGGTGAACCATGCAAGCTGAGCGACGATTATACTATTTGCCTGAATTTCGGAAGGGCTGCCGAACATATCATCCAGAGGGGTGTTGGCAAAGCAATAACTTCGCAGGAAGCCCTGAAGATAATTGACGAGAGCGAGAATCGAGGACTGATACATATCCTCGATGTCGGGGTGGCGACCCTTTGCAATTGCTGCACCTGCTGCTGCATCGCCCTCAGCAACTGCGTTAACTTTTCGATACCTTTTTCCAAGATTGTTTTTAAGAGCCTCTATTTAGCTGAAAGCGATTCGGATCTCTGCAAGGGCTGTAAGCTCTGCAGCAAACGCTGCCAGTTCAAAGCTATTGAAGTTGTTAAAGACGCTTCAGGTAAAGCCAGGAGCGTGACGGACCCGGAGAAGTGCTTCGGCTGCGGCGCCTGTGTAGTCTCATGTCCGCATAAAGCCAGGCATTTGAAGCCGGTGCGTCCGCAGGAGTCATTGAATACCTGGGAACCATTTGAGCGCTGGGAAAGAAGAATCAAAGGATAATCATCGGTCAGGCAATGCACGGGTTGAATCAGCCGCCTGCCTTTAAGGCCTGATCCCTGGCGAAAAGAGCAGCTCCGACAGCGCCGATTATCTGCGGCTCCTCAGTGATCAACGCGCTCATACCAAGGCGCTTTTCAACCCTGGAGACAACCCCCGTGTTCTTGGCAATCCCTCCGCTGATGGAGAGTTCCGGCGCTGCCCCGATCCTCTGAATAATAGTTACGATGCGCTCAACTATGGCGTCGACGGCGCCGGCAAGTATATCGTTGATCTGGTAGCCCTCGCGGATGCGCAGGAGCACATCGTTTTCTGCGAATACGGCACAGTAGCTATCGATGGAAATCGGACCATTAACGGTCTGGAGCGACCTCGGACCTATCTCGCCGAGCGGGATACCGGTATATTTAGATAACCGTTCAAGGTAACGGCCGGTACCGGCGGCGCACTTGTCATTAAGGGCAAAGTTCACCACCCTGCCCGCTTCATCGCACTTTATGGCCTTGCAGTCCTGGCCGCCCATATCCAGTACGGTGCGTACTCCGGGAAAGAACCAGTTTACCCCCCTGGCGTGACAGGAAATCTCCGTGATATTTTTGTGCGCAAAAGGCACGTTGACTCTACCGTACCCTGTAGAAACAATACGGGCGATATCGCTCATACTCCGACCGGTTTTTTCCAGAACAAGTTCCATAACCCGGGAAGCAGCAGTTGCACTGTGAGCACCAGTAGGGATCAGGCTGTATGCCAAGATATTACCTTCATCCATGATGACTGCTTTAGTGCTGGAAGAACCAATATCAATTCCGGTAAACAGCAAAACAATTACTCCTTACTGAACTGCTAAAGCCGCGCCGCAGGCTACTACGATGTCGGATTGAACGGCAGGTATTATCCGGCAGCCCGCAAGTTTTTCAAGCTCATCCAGCAAACACGCATCCGCTGACACTCCCCCAACGAGGCATACATCATTTTCCAGCCCTACCTGCAGGAGTAAACCGTACAGGCGTCGCGCTAACGCCCTGTATGCCCCACGGGCGATCTCCGCCGCCTTCTCATCCGAGTGAATGAGGGTGATTATCTCGGATTCGGC
Source organism: uncultured Dehalococcoidales bacterium (assembly GCA_964437795.1). Classification (GTDB taxonomy): domain Bacteria; phylum Chloroflexota; class Dehalococcoidia; order GIF9; family UBA5629; genus CAIMUM01. The sequence goes on from CAYTIC010000010.1 coordinate 12,952, forward strand.
AAAGATGGTACAAGTGCTCTGTACCTCTACGAAATTGTTCGTGGACAATGCCAGTTTGCTCAGTTCGGCCTTCTCCAGCATCATCGTCGATGCGACAACATCCAGGAACCTGCCGCTGCCGGAAGCGCATTTTTCGCTATAACGGATCTTGAGAGGAACGCCAGCACTGCATTTAATGGCCAGGCTTTTCTGCGCGCCCACGTCAAGCACAGTCCGCGCTGCCGGCATGAAAAAGTCGATACCCCCGGCAAGGCAGGTGCTCTCGGTGATATGTTCGCCTTCCAGATGAAGGTATTTATATGCCATGCCGGTGACCGCCACCTTGTGGATTTCTTCTAAAGCGATACCAGCTACCCGGCATGTATCGGCCAGTGCCCTTTTGGATACCTCAGTGACACTTTCAGCGCCGCCATCGAGGACCGTGTGAGCCAACAGGTTTCGGCCTTTAACTAGCGCGACCTTGATCCTGCTGGCTCCTGCATCGATCCCTGCAGCTAACAATCCGTCGTTCGTCACCATAGCATCACGAAATTAACAGCTCGATTACACACCTGATAGCTGGTATATTAGTTCTAACTGACTATATCTTCAACTTATCGATCGAGACTACTGAATAACTCCCTCTTCCAGTTTCCTGGCGGTCGCGTAGTCACTGTTGAAGAATTTATAAGTGATAAAGTAACCGATCGATCCCACGACTGCCACAGCGCCGTTGACCCAGAAACCCATCTGGAGGTTTGAGGCATCGGAAACCATGCCGGTTACTGCAGGCCCCCATAATCCGCCCAGGAAGAACATACAGAATATGTAGACGCCATAGGTGCTTGCTCGCAGATAGAAGGGGACGATCTCCTGACTTGCCGTGTGCTGCGCAGGGACGTACATGAAGGAGAAGAAGGTAACCACGAAGAACAGCGGCCAGGCATTGAAGAAGACTGCGCATGCATAAGTTATGATCGACAGACATACACAGATCCAGCAAAGCAACATCTTGTTGGCCGGGTTCTTTCTGGAAATCATGTCACCCAGCCAGCCGCCCAGCGGGCTGGCTACCAGGGCGCTTATCATCACCACGGCCGTTAAAGACCCTGCAGTGGTGACGTCCATTCCCATGTACCGGTTGAAATAAGTGGGCAGCCAGTAAATTATGGTATTGAGAAAATAATACAGTAGCCCGAAAGATATAAACAGTGTCACGGCCGTTTTATTGGTCAATATGGCCTTCATGGTGCCGCCGAAACTCATGGTAGATGCGTCGGCTGCTCCGTTCTGGTCCTTGGGCCTGTTCTTAAAATCGGGCATGAACCAGGCCAGTATGCCGAAGATGATCCCCGGTATCGCAACGACCATGAAAGCTGTGCGCCATCCCATGTTAACAGCTACCCAACCGCCGATCACCATACCGAAGGCCATACCCAGTGAAGTTGCTGTGGTCCAGATACCGGTAACGGTAGCTCTGCGGGCCTTCTTGACCATTGCCATGATCATGGATTGACCGCCCGAGTTGAAGCTTGCTTCTCCCACGCCCAGGATTCCCCTGGTGACCAGAAGCTGGGTGAAATTGGTGCTCAATCCGGAGAAGAAGGAGGCGATGCTCCAGATGATCGACATGAGGGAAAGCATCCTACCCCGGCGCCAGCGGTCGATAAAATACGACAGCGGGATTGAGAGTAGACCTACCATGGCCAGCACTATGGTGCTCAGCCATCCCAATTGACCATCGGAGAGCCCCAGGTCCCTTTTTAAAATTGGAAACATCGGGCTGACGACTGCCCGGGTGGCAAAATCCAGAAAGTACAACACGTAAAGGACTACCATTACATACCAGAATTTCCATTTGGGCAGCGGGAGAAGCAACTTCTCCTCTTCTTTGTTGTTGTCATCTTGTTTGATCGCCACAGATACCTCCTCGCAATAATATTCAAATAGGCTATTTAAGGTCAGGTTAATCTCGAAAACTCATGTTTAACTTACTGAATCACCCCCTGCTGCTTTAAATCAGCAACCTGTTGTTTGGTGAGCTTCATCTCAGCAAGTATCTCATCAGTGTGCTGGCCTGGGTGGGGACAGTACGAACGGAACGTAGGCGGGGTATCGGATAGTTTTAAAGGGTTGCCGAGCTGTCGGATTTTACCCAGCGTGGGATGCTCTTTATCCATGATCATTTCCCTGCTTTTAAGCTGGGGATCGTTTATGGCCTCTTCTATGTATTTGACGGGCGCCAGCATGACCTGCCGCTGTTTGGCCCACTCCCACCATTCATCGCGAGTTTTGGTCAGGAATATCCCCCGCATGATGCCGAACATCTCCTGTTTGTCCGCATCGCTCATGGACCACTGGCGCGCAGTCAGTTCCGGTCTGCCTATATCCTCGCAGAAATTTTTCCAGAATTGCGGCTCGATAAACTGAATGGTTATATATTCCCTGTCCTTGGTAAGGTAAGTTGATGAGCACGGCTCTCCGCCTGTCTGGGCTGTTTTGCCCCTGCGCCTTTTCTCTCCCGTGACCAGATGCATGGTGACATCGAATGACGTAAGGGAGAAGACGGCATCTGTGTAACTTATATCTACCAGTTGACCCTTGCCCGTCCTTTCCCGCGCGATGATGGCTATCAAAACGCCTATCAGCGGGTGCAAGCCGGCGCCGGCAAAGTCGGCGATAATGTTGCTCGGCCAGTTAGGCGGCCCGTCTGTGGGTCCGATCATACTGAGTGTACCCGCTATAGCCATGAAGTTCGCATCGTGCCCCACAATATCTTTATAGGGGCCGGTCTGTCCGTAGCCGCTCACCTGGCAATAGATCAGCCGCGGATTGATATCTTTTAAAGTGGCATAGCCGATGCCCAGCTTCTCCATGGTGCCGGGGCGGGAATTCTCGATCAGGATATCCACATGTTTGGCCAGTTTGAACACCAGTTCCCGTCCCGCATCCGACCTCATGTTTATCTTGATACTGCGCTTGTTGCGGTCGATAAACGTGTATGCGCTGATTTTGTCCTCTTCACTTCCTCCTGGCAGAGACGAGGTAAAGCCGACAGGATCGACTTTAATCACGTCCGCGCCGAAGTCCGCCAGGTGCATTGTGGCGAAAGCCGGCGGATAACCCCGGCAGAGATCCAATACCTTGATGCCGTCAAGTGCATGAGTCATAATTCTCTCCCTTTATATACTGGCGCTTTCAGCCTGATATCACTTCTTTGCTTTTGCCGGCGGCTTTTTCAAGCCGTATCTCTCGTAGAAGCGGGCCGGTATGTTGTCCGGATCCTTGTATATATAGTATTTGCAGGGCGACTCGCCGACTTTATCGGGAATATCGATGACCCAGATGGGATAACCGGTTTTTTCCATAGGGACTATATCCTGGAGGGCGCAGTGAGCGCAGTAAATGGGGAAATCAGCTTTGCCTAAAGTCATCTTCTGCGGCTTTTTCAGCTTCGCGAATTTACCCGTTGGCTCGTAGGTATTATTGGCAATGGTCCGTCCCCCGCTGCCGCAGGGAGACATCATCACTGTAAATTTTTCGTCATCTTCTTCGACAATTGCTGAAGTTAGATGCCCCCTGAATCCAGCCGCCAGCATCGCCGCCTGTTTGCCCGGATCCTGGCCGCGGTACGCATCGGCAAGAGCCCCCAGCGCCTCAAAGGCAGAGTAAATGGAATCGTAGACTGCCTCATCGCCAAGGCGATGCTGAATAAATGTCAACAACGAGGTCACCCAGTTCAAGTAATTATCATGTTGCGACATAAACTCACGGTACATCCTGCGGGTTAGCTTTTTCGCCTTTTCCGGGTCCCCGGCATCGATTGCTTGTTGGACCAGCTTGACCGTCTCCTCGCCCATTTCCTTCAACTCGCTTTCCGTGAAATACCTCTTCTTGATCTCTGCCATCATAACCTCCCGATTAATAATTGTTGCTGAATAGTCTCACGGTGAATTCAGGCCAGCCGTGAAATATCACAAGATAATAACACTTAATAAAATACATGTCAATATCGATATATACATCATCGATATATATAATCAGATATGATGCAACAGTATGATAAATTTTCGATCGAAACTTTTGGGTTTGAAGGCTGCACGAACGGACGGAGTTAGCGCTTGAGCGACAGATGCATCATGGGGGGCCTATAGTCACTGCAATATGCTGATGCGTTCCCCGACATCAACAACTTTAATATTATGGTATTTGCTAAATGACTCATGAGTAATTGTTTCGGAATAATGTGAGAATGTCCCCCAATGAACGGGAATCAACATCTCGGGCTTCAACTCTGAGTTCATTATTATAATGTCATTGATATTATTGGTAATCCTTCCGATGCCGCGCGATAAGGGCGGTTCACCGACCATGGCTGCACCTGCATTTGAGACTATTAAATCTATTTTTGAACTGCCGATATGTTTTATAATACTTTTGTTATAAACTGAATCACCCGTGACATATATGCAGTATTTTGAACCGTCCAGATCAATATTAAGCAGATAACCGTTTCCGTTACCTATCATTCCGCCCAACGATGCTTTTTTCGCGTGTATGGCCGGCAATGCTTTGATCTTAATATTTAGACCTTTATTTCGAAACTCAGAATCTTCGTCCCAACCCAGGAACCTTATATCGCTGTAAACACCTTTTTCAAAATACGGCTTTAATCCTTCGTGCGCAATGATGGTCGAATTATTATCAATCACTTTTAATCCATCTCTGTCGAGATGATCTTCGTGATTATGAGTTAAAAGCCATAGATTGACGTCTTTGAAATCAGATTCGCTGTACTGCGGATCGTTTAATCTCCTGGCTTTAAAAAACTTGTAGTCTTGTACACAGCCCTCGGGGCACAGGACCGGATCACATGCAATTTTGCAGCTATCAATCCGCAATATCCATGTCGCTCCACCGATCCACTTAAAGTTAATTTCCATTGAAAACCATCTCTAAATTGCACAAGTGGATGAATCCGATACTCGTTCTAAGCCTCAACATGCCGGATACAATATTATGATTTAATCCCGGTTACAGGCCCAATAGCCTGGCCGCGTTGAGGCCCAGCCATTTCTCCTTGACCTTATCCTTTAAGGGCAGGGCTTTGAGCTCGTCTATACATCGCTGCCAGGGTACCATGTCGTCCGTGGCGAAGAGCACCCTGTCCTGCAGCAGGCTGTTGCCGTAGACCATTAGAGGTTCCCACCCTGTGCCGGGAGTGCCAATGTACTTTGGGGCGACCGCGCCGATCTCGATATACACGTTCTTGTGCTTCCATGCCACTGCCACCATCTCAGTTACCCAGGGCCAGCCGCCGTGATTACCCACGATCTTTAAATCGGGAAAATCACACGCCACATGGTCTATATAAATCGGCCTGCTGTAATCGATGCTGCGGTCGATGGTGAAATTTATTGAAGAGTGCATAGTTACAGGTATTCCAAGCTCCTGGCATTTGGAATAAACAGGGTAAAGCCTCCTGTCATCGGGATACATGCGCTGGGCCCAGGTTTGAAAATTAACGCCGCTGAAGCCGCGCTCCTTAACCTCACGCTCAACTACCTTAACCATGTCATCATCTTCAAGGGCGTTGACGGTAAGGTAATACCTCGGGAACTTCTTGGGATATTTTTTGGCTATTTTATAGGTGGCATCGTTCAGTCTCCGGTAGTCACCCAGTGCCCATTCCGCCTGCAAAACACCGTGATCTACACCTGCGGCGTCCATGGCTTTGACCATGCTCTCGGCAGTTACATCATACATGGCGGACACTTCATAAGCTGACTCCGCATATCCCCTCATAAAACTGTTAAGGAACATACGCTTGGCTTCCTCAACATCATCAACCCATTCCTGTATAGGTACGGTAACCCGGAAATCAATGATCATCTTGCTGTTCCTCTCTTATTATTTCTTCTTGGTCTTGTCCAGCGCTGCCCTGGCCCGCATGGCGGCCTCCATGCCCGTCAGCGTCAGCACCACGTCATGCGCCTCCATCTCCATCTGCTGTTCATAGTCCTGGTAGGTCCCGTAGTTGAGCTGGCGCTTGGCCAGTTTTATAGACAGAGACGAATTGGCAGCTACTTTCTTGACCAGGTCCATGGCCGTAGTGTCGAGCGCCTCCAGCGGCACCACACGGTTGACCATGCCCCACTGCTCGGCTGTGAATGCATCTATTTTCTCGTTGGAGAAGATCATCCATTTAGCTCTGCCTATGCCCACTAGCAGCGGCAGCAGTTTTGTGCCGGCATTAGTCACGCCGGCGCCTACGTTGGTCTCCGGGAAGCCGAACTTGGTGCCCTCGGCCGCTATACGTATGTCGGCGCTCATGGCCCACTCGCAACCCGCCCCCAGCGCATATCCATGGACGGCGGCTACGATGCATTTCTCCATATTCAGCATAATGCGCGTTGTGTCCTGCAGGACCTCTATGTGTCGCAGTATATCCTCCACCTGCAAGCCCTGAGGGCTTTCAGAAAGGTCGTCCCCGGCGCAGAACGCCCTGCCCTCCCCTTTGATTATCACACCTTTAACGCCCGAGTCCAGGGCTGCCTCGGCCAGCGCCTGGTGAAAATCCCGGGTTAACTGCACATTGATGGCATTCAGCACCTTGGGACGGTTGAGCTTGATGACGGCTATTTCATCAACTTTTTCGTAGATTACGGTCTCAAATACCATTTCTTTTCTCCTTGCTTATTATTTAAGCTTCCAGACAGGCGGCCTCTTCTCGAAAAAGGCAGTAATGCCCTCCCTGGTATCGTCCATCTTCAGGATGGGCCCGGTAACGGCTTTAAAAAGGGCCAGGCTGTCCTCCAGCGACATTGTGCGCGCCCTTTTGTTGATATCCTTGCAGGCCCATAGCGCTACGGGGCCGTTCCCGCAGATCCTTTTAGCCAGGGTAGTGGCGGTAGGCAAAAGTTCAGCAGGCGGTACCAGGCGGCTGACAAGCCCGATCCGGTAGGCCTCCTGCGCGCTTAGCCGGTCGCCTGTCATGAGCACCTCCATGGCCGTTGATGCCGGAATCATGCGCGAGAGCATGATAGAGGCGTAGGCATCCACTGTATTTAGCTTCTGGTCAGGCGTGCCCAGCGAAGCCTTCTCCGAGGCGATCCTGATATCGCAGCACAAAGCCAGAGTAAAGCCGGCGCCAAGGCAGTAGCCGTTGACTGCTGCGATAAGCGGTTTCCTGATATTGGCCAGTTGCCAGTCGTAATCGGCCTCCCAGTTCACACCCAATTCGATGTGTTCCGGATCGGTAAGGTCCGCCCCGGCGCAGAACGATCCCTCGCCGGCCCCGGTAACTATGCCCACATAAAGATCGTTATCGGCATCGAAATCATGCAGCGCCTTGATCAATTGGCGACTCAGCTCCACGCTCATGGTATTCAACTTTTCAGGACGATTGAGCGTAATATACGCTATGTGTTCCTTCTTTTCATATATGAGAATAGACATATGCTCCTCCCCGGTCCTCTATTCCCAAAGGACCGGCAAAATTAATTTACAAGCGCAATTTAGAGTATGACCTTTTTTTCCTTGAAGGCGCCGATATCTTCCCAGCTATATCCGAGCTCCAGCAGCACTTCCTCGGTGTGCTGGCCGAACTCTGGCGCGCCGAAAGGCGTGCGTTCGGGTGTGCCCTTGAGCTGGATGGGACAGCGAATACCTTTAACCTTACCGTATCCGAAATGCTCGTACTCTATTATGTAACCGTTTTCCAGGGCTACAGGGTCCTTGATAACCTCAGTCGGGGTTTGTGCCGGCGCCCAGATCAGTCCGTTCTCATCAAACCTGGGGGCGAAGTAGTCACGCGGGTGCTTGGCAAACTCGATGTCCAGCAGCTTGATCAACTTGGCAGCGGCCTTGCACCTGTCTCCATGCGTGGGATACTCGGTAAGCCAGTCTTCCCGACCCACGCTTTTACACACGCCCGGCCAGAAGCGGTCGGTCTGAAGCATCTGGAACATGAACCATTTATCGTCTTTGGCGGCATAGGTGTTATACAGCGGATTGCCCACGGTGAACCGGGACTGTCTGCCCAGTTCCATATTGTAAACGAGCGCGCCCTGTACATCGATTCCAGCGACCCACATCCCGTTGCCGTAAAGCGACAATTCGACCAGCTGCCCCTTGCCGGTCTTCTCACGAGAGTATAGGGCGAGTGAGACAGCGCCCAGTGCAAAAACGCCGGTCGTATTGTCGCCCATCGCGCCCCGCAGCGGGACAGCCGGAGTGCCCGGCTCACCCATGGTTGACATGATGCCCGAACGCGTCCAGAAAGCCGTCTCGTCGAAAGCTTGCCAGTCGGCGCCCGGACCCTTCGAGCCGTAACCGGTGATGTTGCAATAGACCAGGCGTGGATTCAATTTGCTGAGCGTATCGTAGTCCATCTTGGCGCGTTTCAATGTGGAGGGCCGCAGGTTGGCCAGGAAGACATCGGCCTGTTCCACCATCTTATGCATGATTTTACGGCTCTCATCCTGTTTGAGATCGAGTGTAATACACCGCTTGCTGCGGTTGGCCATCTCCCACATCCAGTTATACCCTATATCCAGCTCCGCCGGCAGTACACCGGATGAGAACATCGCCCTTAAAGGATCGCCCTCAACCGGCTCTACCCTGATAACGTCGGCGCCGTGCTCGCCCAGCCACATCCCGCAGGTAGGACCGGCGAACCAAGTAGAAAGCTCCACTACCTTTATACCGTCAAGTGCTGATGCCATGTAAATATCCTCCTTAATTGAAAGTAAATGTCATTCCCTATTTAATGCTGGGACAGTAGTGCATTTCTGCCCATCTGCCCGCCGTTTTGTCAAAGTAATGTGATCGGTTCCGGGGGCTGCAGCTGCAGCCCCCGGAACGTTCTATATCAAGCTGTTACCTAATTTACGAGTTCAATTTGAGAGCTTTTCTTGCGCCTCAGCCAGAGTGGCATCCGCTATCTTGGTCAGATTAGCGTCAAGGTCTATGCCCTTGTTCTTAAGATATGCTCTACGGACTACGTACCAGATGACGCCGAGTACCAGGACACCTACGAAGACCAGCACCACCCAGGGAACCTGTGTGGGATTGCCTTCCTTATCCATCGTATCAAGGAGGACGCCCATCAGGAATATGAAGCCGGATGTGATGGCGGTCCCGATGAAGGTGAACCAGCGCCAGAAGCCATTGAACTTGAACCTCGCTTTTTTGTATAGATCAGGTAGCCTTTTTGGTATACGCAGCACGCACCAGGCCAGCACGATTTGTATCATCATGATTGACAGCACGGCCGCCAGTGCATATTTGTCGATTGTTTGCGCCAGACATATGCCCACAACTTCGATGATCAGCACGATCAGTATGGCCACATCAGGACTCTTGAATTTATGGTGCAGGTGTGCCACCGCCCGGGGGAAGAGGCCGTCACGCGCCCAGGCCAGCAGGTCGCGACCCGCCGACCAGGTGAGCGCATTAATAGTTGTGAGTATGGCGCCCATGGCCGCGATGAAGATTACCCAGATGCCCCAGCCCGGCATTATCCTGGCGGCATCTATCATAACAGCCGGCGCGCCCGCCTTGGCGGCGGCAGCAGGACCCATAGATGCTACCAGCGCGAACGGCAGCAGCGTGTAAAGAATAAATATGATGACGAAAGCGATGATAAGGGCCAGCGGCAGGTTGCGCCGCGGGTTCTTGACATCTCCGCCGATATCCGCCAGGGCTACCAGCCCCGCCCAGGACATGCTGGCCAGCACCATGGCTACGATGAACATCATAGTGCCTCCTGTGAACAGGGGTGTCATGTTTGCCGGGTTGTAGTTGGCTGAGCCGACTACCCCATAGATAATCATACCGATGACAAAGGCTACGAACATTACACCCTGTACCACGCTGGCTATCTCAACACCCAGGAAGTTAAGTAACGCGAAGAATGCAACACATACGATAGGAAGGATGAGAGGATTCAAGGTGAAAGTAGGATCAAACGATTGTATAAAGGCAATCACATATTGTCCGAATCCCACTGACACAAGGACATTGGATGCCAGCAGCGAGAGCACTGCGGCGAATGAGATAACTGCGCCCCAACCTGCTCCTGCCACCCTGGTTGCCGTCACGAAGTTGGCTCCAGTAACCGGCAGTACCCCTGTCAACTGCACTTCAAATAATACGACGAAGATTGCTGGTATGGCGGCGGCCGCATAGGCCAGGTAAATGCTGGGGCCGGTAAAACCGACCAGCGTCGGTGTCAGCACAAAGATCGAGGCGCCAACCACCAGGCCGGTGATCATCGCTATCGCCTCGAACAACCCCACCTTTCTTTGCATGATCTCATATTTTTGTTCTGCCAAGTTCAACCTCCTTAATAAAAATTAGTTAACTATCAGGGACAACCGGTTGCAAACTATGTTTTCTCCTGCGCACCTCCTTGTGGGATTCACCTTTCTATAAGCTGCCGGTATGTAATCCGTGCAGGATAAATTCAGTCTGCTTGGCGATGAACTGCTCCGATGTATAACGGCGACCCAGCCACCAGCGTCGGAAAGCCCACATATCGCCCAGCACTATGATAGAGTGTGCCGCCAGAGCTGCATCCTCTATTTTATAAATACCTTTTTTACGTCCCAGATCAATCAATCTCTCAAATAATGAAGCAAGTACCATGTCGTTTTCCATCAGCCGCTTCCTCTGGTCGGGAGGCAGATTCCTGGTTTCCTGGTGCCAGAAAAGGACTATGCTCTGAGCCTCATTGGTATATTCCATATATAGCCTGATCGCCCGCTTCATCGCTTCATCCGGCTGAAGCTTGGCCAGCGCCTGGGAGGTCATCTCCACGAATTCATTCGTCCCCATCACAGCAAAATCGAGAAAGGCAGTGATGATATCATCCTTGGATTTAAAATAATGGTAAAGCGTGCCCACGGTTATGCCGCTGGCCTCTGCTATGTCCCGGACACCTGTATTTAAAATACCTTTCCTGATGAAAAGCCCGGCGGCCGCCTTGACTATCTCCCACTTCTTGTGACCCGCCCGCTGCCCCAGCTTATCCGCCACCTCTTCGTAGCCGCCCAATATGTCCAATTCATTACTCGTCATTTACACGTCACCTGCTGTCATTCAATCAAGCGCTTGATAGACAGAAAAATTGTAAAATAGGGAGGGGTGTTTTGTCAATAGGTCATTTTACTTATTTTGGGATTCCCGGATGGTGTTAAAAAGACCCTGCCGGAGTCCCGCTGATCAAGTCAACGGTGATACCACGGCAGGGCCTTTTCTAAATGCCTGCAATGTTTAGACCGACAGTTTCTCCTCGGCTTCCGCCAGTGTGGCGTCAGTCACTTTTCGCAGGTTTGCGTCCAGGTCCACACCTTTGCCTTTGAGGTACGCCCTGCGTGCCATGTACCAAATTGTGCCCAGCGCCAAGGAGCAGACAAAGATCAGTACCACCCACGGGAATCTGGTCGGGTCGCCCTTGTCGTCCATCATATCAAGCAATATTCCGGCCAACAGGATAAAGCCGGAGGTAATCACTGCCCCGATATATATGAACCAGCGCCAGAAGGAATTGAACTTGAAAAGGGATTTCTTATACAGGTCCGGCAATTTCTTGGGAATATTTAACACGCACCAGGCCAGGATCACCTGGATCAGGCATGTGGCCAGTACTGAGGCCAGAGCATATTTATCTATGGTGGCCGCAATCATAACGCCCAGCACTTCGACTATTATGACAAGAAGGATTGCCAGATCGGGCGTCTTGAACTTGCTCAGGTGGGCAACAGCCCTCGGGAACATGCCGTCGCGCGCCCAGGCCAGCAGGTCGCGTGAAACCGACCATGTCAGCGCATTCACGGTCGTCAGGATGGCGCCCATCGCAGCGATAAAGATAATGTAGATGCCCCAGCCCGGCAGCAATTTACCGGCATCAACCATGATGGCCGGGCTGCCGATTTTGGCGGCCTCCTGCCAATTCATCGTCCCGACCAGGGCTAACGGCTGAATAGTATACAGTACCAGTATGATCAGAAATGAGATGATCAACGCCAGCGGCAGGTTCCTGCGCGGATTCTTAACTTCACCGCCTATATCGGCCAGCGCCACCAGTCCCGACCAGACATAGCTTGCCAGTACAACTACCACTATGAACATGATCGGCCCTTTGGGGAATAGCGGCGTCAGGTTGGCCGGATTGAAATTTACCATGCCTGTAATACCAAAGATGATCATGCCTATAACAAATGCGAGGAACAGCACCAACTGGATCCAGCTTGCTATGGTGACACCGAAATAGTTTATCAATGCGAATACCACCATGATCGCGATAGCCAGGATTTTGCCGTCCATTGCAAACGAGGGATCAAACGATTGGATAAAAGCGATAACGTATTGCGAAAAGCCCACCGAAACCAGAATGTTGGCAGACAGGATCGCCAGCACGGCCGAGAACGAGATGATGCCGCCCCAGAAAGGCGAAAGCACACGGGTGACCGTTACGTAGTTAGCGCCGGTTACAGGCAAGGTGCCCGTAAGCTGGATCTCGTACAACACTACGAAAAGGGACGGGAGACAGGCAATCAGGAAAGCCAGGAATACGCTGGGTCCGGTCATGCCCGCGGTAGTCGGCACAAGGACAAAGATGCCGGCGCCAACCACCAGGCCTGTGATCATAGCTATCGTCTCGAGCAGCCCCACCTTCCTCTGCAAGATCTCAGGTTTATTTTCCGCCAAGTTCAACCTCCTTAATAGATTAATCTACTCCACTACCTGACCGACAGAGACTCCAATAGATAATGAGAAGTTTAAACCCGTCTCGGACAGGTGTCAATATGCCGGGCTACAGATACGGAAATTTAGTTACCAGGGCCAGGTAAAGAGTATGCCCATCACGATGCCCAGCATGGCCCCCGCGAAGACCTCCCACTTGGTGTGGCCGATGATCTCGGCCAGCCTCTGGCTGAACTCTTTGTCTCCATGGAACAGCTCGTCCAGCATCCTGTTGAGCATAGTTGATTGATAGCCCACCGTCCTCCGCACGCCGGCGGCATCGTACATCACGATGAAAGCCACCGCCATCGAGATGGCGAAAAGCGGTGAATCGAAGCCGTACATCAGCCCGATAGTGGTGGCCAGCGCGCACATGAGTGCTGAATGAGCGCTGGGCATGCCCCCCGGGCTCCACATTAAAGACATATTGAAATGTTTCTTGCGTACGAAATTGATCAGGACCTTGAGTGCCTGCGCCACGAACCACGCCACCAGCGGCACCCAGATGGCCTTCCAGGCCGCTGCCCCATCAACCGCCTGGTTTACCATCCAGTTCATGTATTCCCTCCCACCCCCGGCCGCAGCGTAGCGCCCGGCCTGTATTTAATCTGCAGCGCCTTGATCGTCATCAGCAGCCCCAGCAGCAGGGGATAGATAATAAGCAGGTGGTATGCCGTGAACGGCGGCGGCAAAGATGGCGTGACTATCAAAATTGGAGGCACGGAAATATTTACCCACTGCAATGCGAAAAGTGAAAGGGTGATTGCCAAAAGGCCGAGACCGAAGCTTAAGCTTGATTTCCTGGTAATCAGGGCCAGCAGGCCTGCGATTGCTGCCCCGATCAGAGTCGGCACAGTGCAAATACAAACAAGCACACCGCCTATGACCGTTGCGCCGCGCCCGCCCTGGAACCTTAAAAAGATGGACCATTGGTGGCTTACGACAGCTATAACGCCAGCCAGCATGACCAGCAGAGGGCTGGCCCCCATCCATTGGGCGGTCAAAACCGCCAGGGCCGCCTTGCCGATGTCCATGACAACCACCACCAGGAACGGTAGAAGGCCAACCCTGCGGTAGACCGCGGCAGCGCTGATTTTGCCGTCCGGCTCATCCCTGATATCCACCTTTCCCGCGATCATGGCAACGATGAAAGCCGAAGGCACTGCGCCCAGCAAAAGGGCGATGGGGATGCAGAGCAGGTTAAGATAATCCATCTTCGGTAGCTAAACCCGGCATGTTTTAAGGCAGTATATCATAAATTTTCGGATCGCAGTCAGGGCTCCGCCCTGTGCGTCACGTCCAGAGTCAGGAAATCGCGCGCCTCCTTGGAGAGCGCCAGTCCGACGGACATGACCAGCACCATCAGTCCGCAGGTTGCATAGATAATGGGTACATTTTTATTGGCCATATCTGCGATCACGCCGGCGATACCCATTCCTATCGGGGCCAGGCCACTGGTGAGTGTGCCCAGCAGTCCGAATACTCGGCCGCGTATCTCTGATGAAGCGGCCAGCTGGATAACGGTGGTGGTCTTGACAATGAATATGCCGGCCGTCAGCCCGATCACGGTAACGATGCCCAGCACCGTCCATGGCTGGACTATGAAACCCACGATGCCCAACGATATGGAGGCGCCCAGCAGGCTGATTATAATCAGGTTGCTCTGGGCCCTGCCGCGTACGTTGACGCTCCCGGCAATCAAGTAGCCGACAACCGAACCCAGACCCACGGCGGCCAGCAGGTAGCCGTACCACGAGGCATTCTGCTTAAGATAATCCTCTACATAAAAGGGCAGCAGCAGCAGCATCGGTGCTATGGCCAGGTGCAACACTGCCGCCGCCAGGAATAGTATGCGCATGCCTTTCTCGTTCCACACATAATCCAGACCCTCCCTTGTATCCCGGATAAAGGTCTTCCATGCTTCGCCAGATTTCTTCTCCGGCTCGACCGGCGGCTGGGGTATTTTTATAAACGACTCCGTACCCGCCGCATATAAGTAGGTGGCGCTGTTGATGAGGAAGAGCAGGGGCGCGCCTGTGATGCTGAAGATCAGGCCACCCAAACCCTGGCCCAGGAACATGGCCAGGAAGATGGCGAACTGGTTGAGTGAATTGGCTACATTGAGCTTCTCCTTGGGCACCAGGTCGGGTACGGCCGCGGACATGGCCGGGGTGAAGAAGGCGAAAATAATGGCGCCCAGAGTGGCCACGATGAACATCCAGGTGATATTGATAACGTTTGCGTGCGGTGTGAGGTAGACAAAGGAGAAAAACGCGAAGCCACCCTGCGGGTCTGTTGCAATCAGGCCGGTGGCCCAGATCAAAAAGAACATCAGCCCCGCCAGGGATAACACCAGTATACCCTGGATGAGGTCGCTGTAGACGATGATCTTTTTGCGTGAGAAGCGGTCTGCAAAGGTCCCGCCCATAGGCCCCAGCAGCACTCCCGGCAGGGTGGAGAAGAGCATCATGCCTCCCATCAAGCTGGCCGACTCGGTAGCCTGCTTGATGTAAAAGAGCATACCCACATTAAAGTAGCGCTGCCCTATCTGGCTGATGAGCTGCCCCTGCCAGAGCAGCAGGAAGTTCTTGTTCCATAGTCTGGCTGGCTCTTTTAGCGGCTGTAAGTTGTCCATGAGCGTATTTCGATAACGGTAAAAGTAATCCCGGAATTTACCGCCATATATTATACGTCAAATTGAAATACAGATATCTCCCGCATATCATTCTGCTCGCTATTTGCCAGGACTCCTTGCGCTACCTGAAATTGACACATGGAATGCAGCAAGAATATTCTATTACCTGATTCGGGCAAGGATGACCACGATTCATCAAATCGATAGCTGATCCGACATGAAACATGATTGCCTGGCCCCGATATCGGCTGTATAAGGAGGTTGAGAAATGGCCGGTGATGCTCAATTTGATCTAAGGCAGGGGATACAAAAGCTGGCGGACCGCTTCAATGGATTAATACCCATCATGCTCGAAATGGGCATACTTGATGACATACTGCATAAAAAGATAATTATGTCGGAAAAGGAAGGCCCCAGCTACACAGTGACTATCACACCGCAGGGTTTTAGTATCGCGGACGGCGAGGATTCTTTCGCACATGCCGCGATGCGCACAACCGGGGAACAGTGGAACAAGATATTTACCGGTCAAAAGCCGTATGCCGCCATCTTTCGTTTCGAGCTTGAGCCGCAAAGATCGCTGATACCTTTGAATCAAATCCCTCTGGTGGAGCGATTCTCCTCTATCATGCAGGCTATCGTTTCTCTCCCGGTCTGATAAAAATGGATGTTTAAGGGGGTTATTGTGACTATTGCTGTTACCGAGATAATCAGCGACTGGGCATGCAGTTTAAGCTTCAAGGACATACCGTCACGCACGGTGACCTGCGCCAAGGAACAGGTCATCGGTATTATCGCTGCAATCCTGGCTGGCAGCAGGACTGAGGAGTGCCGGCCTCTCTATAAAGCACTGAAGACCTGGGGCGGCAGTGAGGAGTCGACCGTGATCGGGGCCGGATTTAAAACTAACATGCGTGATGCTGGCATGGTAAATGCCATCGTCGCTCAGACGCTTGAGTGGGAGGACTACCTGAGGTCGCAGCATACCGGCGCGTCCACCGTGCCTAATGCTCTGGCAGTCGGCGAGGCCTTCAATGCCAGCGGCAAGCAGTTCCTCACAGGACTGATTGCCGGCAACGAGATATGCGGAAGGACCGGCCACGCTTATATAAAGAGCCACCTTTTCACAAATTCCTGCCCCAACCATCAGATCGATGCCGCCATCGTGGCGGGCAAGATCATGGGCCTGAATAAAGAGCAAATGATGGATGCCCTCGGTATATCCTGTTTCCCTCCAATGACGCAAAGCTTCGCCGGGTGGTTTTCACCCACAAAAGGCCTGATCACCGGTGCGCCGGTACATGCCGGCATAACAGGCGCATCCTTGGCTAAAGCCGGGTTCAAGGGATTCAGACAGATTATTGAACATCCCGACGGATTCTCATCGGCCGTCTTTGAGCGCTATGACCTGGAGGAGATGGTGAAGGACCTGGGCACTGATTGGCGGACCGACACACATTCACCTAAGGTATACCCTTGCTGTGGGTGGCTTGATGCCCTGATCGATTCGGCGCTGGACATTATTCACGGCCATAAAGTCGACTGGCAAGAAATAGCCAGTGTACAGGTGCAGTGTCCCACGGTAACACTGCTGCTGAACAAGCCCAGGGACGAATTGATGCAACTCATCGACCGCATTGCCACCACCGATTATTTGACGAGCGTGCCCCTGTTTTTCGATTCCATTTATCCTGTGGCCGTAGCCATCATAGATGGTGAGCTCACCCCCGCACAATTTTCCAGGGAAAGAATGACTGACAGCAAGCTACATGCATTTTTCGATAAAATCCATTTCGTCGTGGACCCCACGCTGGATGTGAAGGAGATGCAGGAGGGCATCAATAGTGGAGGCGTTAAGATCACACTTAAAAACGGGACTGAATACCACAAGTTTACTGAAGCAATGAAGGGTTCTTATAAAAATCCAATTGATATTCGGGAGAAGCTGTACTTGTGCACCAGTGAGATTCTCAGCAACCAGCAGCGCGAGGAGATATATGATGCTGCCATGAAGATGGAAAAACTGGACAACATCCGCGATTTCACCGCGTTGCTGCTGTGATCAACTCTGCCCTAATGCCAAATTATTTAAGTGAAGGAGGCCCCCCTAAATGGCAACTAAAACCGGCAAGCAGTACATCGACAGTCTGAGAAGCATCAGGAGGAACTCATATATCCTCGGGCAGAAAGTGGATAATATCGTCGACCATCCCATGAACAAGCCGGCTGTAAACGCGATCGCGGAGAGCTATGAGATCCCCCACATCAAGGGTATGCAGGATTTCGCTGCCCCAACCTCCAGGCTATGCGGCCAACCCGTTAACCGCTATAACGCACTTAGCGAAAGCGTTAACGACATGCTGGCACGCGGTGAAATGGAGCGAACAATCGGGTACCGCACCGCGGTGGGCTGTCCACGCTCCACAGGCTATGATGCCATCAACGCGGTGTACAGCATCGCCTATGAGGTAGATGAAAAGCATCATACCCCGTATCTGGAACGTTTTAAGAAATGGCTCAAGAATGTACAGGAAAACGACCTGGCGATCAGCGGCGCCATGACCGATGTCAAGGGAGATCGCGAAAAGCGGCCGTCGCGGCAGGCTGATCCCGATATGTACCTCCATATAGTGGAAAGAAAACCGTCCGGCGTAATAGTCCGGGGCGCCAAGGCACACCAGACGGGCGCAGTCAACTGTCATGAGCACCTGGTAATGCCCACGCGAGGAATGAACGATGAGGAAAAAGACTACGCGGTCTGCTTTTCCATACCTGTGGATGCCCCGGGACTTTTTCACATCTACGGGCGCCAGCCTTCTGACACCCGCAAACTGGAGGACGGAGCCTCAATGGATCTGGGTAACAGCCGCTTCGGTGGATGCGAGACGCTGATGGTTTTCGACGATGTCTTCGTCCCCTGGGAGAGGGTCTACCTCTGCGGCGAGAATGAGTTCACGTGGCCGCTTGTTAACCGCTTTGCCATCGGGCACAGAGCATCCTATGGACTGGCCGGTGGAGGAGTGGGCGACGTTGCAATTGGACTGGTGGTCGCCATGGCCGAAGCCAACGGGCTGGCACAAGACAAGATAATCTGGGACAAGATCGCCGACCTCATCATCTGCTGCCAGACGCTCTACGGACTGGGCTTATCGGCCATGCTCAAGGGTAAATCTACTCCCTCAGGCGTCTATTTCCCTGACTATGTCCTGGGCGGCGTGGCCAAATATAATGCTACCACGCTGCCTTTCCAGATACTTAGGATCACTCAGGATATCTGTGGCGGTATAGTTGCCACCATGCCGGCAGAACAGGACCTGCGCAACGAGGCTATAGGTAAATATATCGAGAAATACCTGCAGGGAGTACCCCAAATACCCACGGAGCACCGCATGCGACTGGTACGTTTGATCGAATGCATGACTCTCGGGCCACTGTCCGCCGACCTGCTGACCATGGGCCTGCACGGCGCGGGCTCACCCTACCCGCAGAAGATGATGATACTGAGCGACTATGCGGAAAAGATCCCGGCTCTGCGCGACCTGGCGCTATACCACGCAGGCATCAGGCAAGATATAGGCGGCATTATCTAATCCAAACAGCGAGTAGGAGGAGGGAAATGACCGAGAATCTCGTTAGCTTATTCTACAGTCAGGTAGCCGGCAACAAAAGTAAAACGGCCCTCAGGCGCAAGCAGGGGGGTCAGTACGTCGACATACCTTGGACGGAGTATGGGCGCAATGCCCGTAAACTGGCCTGTGCACTGGTGAAATGGGGCCTCAAAGAGGGAGACCGGGTAGCCATATTCAGTTATAACTGCCCTGAATGGGCCTACATGGACCTGGCAGCGCTATCCGCCCGTGCTGTGGTGGTACCCATTTATTTCAAGAGCAACCCGCTGCAGGTCGAATTTATACTCAGGGATTCCAAGACCAGTATTATTATGGCGGGTGATGAAACCCAACTTGAGGCAGTGCGCTCTATAAAAGAACGGCTTCCGGACCTCAGGCTGGTTGTTTGCGCCGGGGAGCAGGGAACAGGCAAGGATAATGGCGTTGTCCACATACACAGCCTTATCGATCAGGCCACCGACGCCGGCGCCGACGCTGAGCTTGAGCGCAGGATCGCAGTCATTTCGCCGGACGATACGGCCACTCTGGTCTACACTTCAGGCACTACCGGTGAGCCGAAGGGCGTAATGCTGAGCCATAAAAACCTCATTGCCAATGTCAGGTCTGACCTTACCGCTGTATCCATGGGCAAGGGCGACGTCGGCCTCTCATTTCTGCCCACCAGCCACGTGCTGGACCGAGTAGTGGTACATTACATGAATATCGTTATTGGTGGCACTATTGCCTATGCAGGCAGCATGGAGAGCATACTGGAGGATATCAAGCTGGTCAGGCCCTCCGCCATGTGCGGGGTACCGCGCATGTTCGAGAAGATCTACACGGGCATCTTTGATAATGTGAACAACGGACCTGCGCAAACCAGAGCCCTCTTTTACCAGGCTGTGGAGGCCGGAAGCGCCGTGGTTAACCGGCGGGCGGCAAAACAGCCCATTGGCTTAGGGCTACTGATAAGGTATGGCATAGCCAACCTGCTGGTATTTTCCAAGGTCAGGAAGTTATTCGGGGGCAAGATGAAGCTGTGGGCCTCGGGCGGCGCCCATCTGCAGGAGGAGATAGATGTGTTTTTCCGGGCCATTGGCATACCTATCATGCACGGGTATGGGCTCACGGAAGCCACCTGCACAGTCACGCTCAACACACGTGACGATTTCCGGCCCGGCACGTTAGGCCGGCCTTTGCCCGGTGTACGCGTTAAAATAGCTGATGATGGAGAGATTTTAGTAAGCGGTGACCTTGTCATGCAGGGCTACTATAACAGGCCGGAAGACACAGCCGCCGCAATAACGGACGGATGGCTGCATACGGGCGACATGGGCTACCTGGACCCGCAGGGTTACCTGGTGATGACCGACCGTAAGAAAGATATACTGGTTACCTCGGGCGGCAAGAACATCTCTCCACAAAGGCTGGAGACGTTCCTGCGGGCAAGCCGCTATATCGAGCAAGCGGTAGCGATCGCAGAGCGCAGGCGATTCGTATCAGCCCTGATAGTACCCGATTTCCTGCAGCTCAAACAGTACTGCCTGGCTAATGGGATCGAATACAGCGACAATGCCGACGTCGTCAAGCGGCCGGATGTGCTGCAGCTTTATCAGCGCGAGGTTGATAGTGTCAATACAAAACTGGATGACTTCGAGAAGATAAAGAGCTTCGTCCTTCTTTCTCAGGAACTTACGGCCGAGGGTGGAGAAATGACCTACACTCTGAAGGTGAAGCGCCGCGTCGTAGACGAGAAATACCGCAAACTGATTGACGGCTTATACGGGTAATTCACAGGCAGACACCACTCAATGGGTGATCAGGTACCCTTGTATTCTATCAGCTCCACCTGAGACAGCAGCCTTTCAACATCGGCTCTGCGGCAACCTGCAGTGGCATAATTGAGACAGACTGCGGCAGCGGCGGCGAATCCAAGGCGCAGGCCGTCTTCGATTGCCTTGCCTTCAGATAGTGCGGCGGCCAGCCCGGCCAGAACGGCATCTCCTGCGCCGGCGGCGCTGGCAACGCGTATCTTCAATACAGGTATGCTGTAAGCGCGGCCGCGCAGTACCGCCAGCGCGCCTTTTTTGCCCAGCGTGATGATCAGGTCCGCGCCGTATTTATCCTGCAGTTTCCTGCCCGCGTTATACGCTTGCTCCGTAGTCTCGACAGACCTTCCATAGAGTTCAGCGATTTCGTCGATGTTGGGTTTGGCAATAGTGGGGTGTCCTTCCATACCGGCCTTTAATCCGGGACCGCTCGCATCGAAGATCACGGGCAAGCCGGCGTCCCTGGCGCACTCTACGAGTTCAGTATAAATGGACGCGTCAACTCCAGGTGGTACTGTGCCTCCTATAATGACACAGGATGAGCTTTTCAGGGCGGCTTTAAACTTTCTGCGGAATTTCTCCAGGGCTCCGGTATCGATCTTCAGCCCCGGCTCGGTCAGCGTGGTCTGGCCCTGTCCCTCCTCACCGATGATAACGATGTTAACGCGGGTTTCGCCTTCCACCCACACGAAATCGGTCCGGCAGCCGCGCGCCCGCAGCATCTTTGCCATGATCCTGCCGGCATTGCCCGCAGCGAAGCCCAGCGCACGGCTGGGATATCCAAGCTCGCCCAGTATCCACGAGGCGTCCGTACCCTTGCCCCCCATGCCAGGTATGGCCTGCTCAGCCCGTATAGTGCGGTTCCAGGCGAAATCCTTGATCAAATACGTGCGGTCAAGTGCGGGATTGAGGGTGACTGTCAGGATCATGGCCGGGCTATTCGCCTTCCCCGCCGGCATTTTCCATCTGCCTGGCCAGGTCGTGACGGGAGCGGTATAGCATATCTTCGTCATCGAGCAGTACCCTGCCCATCAAGATACAGTGCGCGTTGACCTCGATCCGCTCAATCGCGTCAAGCACCGATTGTAAATCCTTGCCGGCAGCGAAAAGCCCGTGCCAGGGCACTAAAACAAGGGCTGCCTGTTTGGCCATCCTTTTCTCCTGGCCGCAGAGAGCTTTATACACGTTCTCCGCCAGTTGCTTGCTCTGCACCCCACCACGGGCATATTCAGCCAGCTTGATCTCGCCGAATTTATAAGTATTTTCCAGTACGGGCGGTATGACCTGCCTGGCCGCGCAGAACACCATGACGTTGCGCGGATGGGCGTGTACGACTGCCTGGCTCTGAGGATAAAAAGAATTGAGCAGTTTAAGGTGCACGGGGGCTTCGCGGGATATCTTTCCGTCGCCCTCCAGCAGGTTGCCCTGCAGGTCCAGCACCAGCACATCCTCCGGCTTCAGTTGCCAGAATTTCCGCGTACCGGCATAGCTCGGAGACATGGCGATTTTATCCTCCATACGTATGCTGATGTTGCCGCCTGCCAGGTCGGTCAGGTTGCGATCGAGCATGATCTTTCCGACCTGCGCAATCAGTTCGCGGGCTTCGTACAACGATATTTCTCCCATGATTTTCCTTCCTGCCGGATTATATTATCTTATATTTTGAATGTCCTTGCATGTAGGACGGATTTTAAATCCGATCACCCTTATTCACAATGTTACCAAACAGACCGAAGACTTCGTCCCATTCTGCCGATTGGCCTGACCTGTAAGTCGCTGTACGGAAGGACCGGCCGATTATTTCCCGTGCCTGCGACAGCGATTGTACTTCACCCAGCGCCATTAACTGTGCCATGAAGTTGCCCAACGCAGTAGCCTCGGCCGGTCCGGCCACGACAGGCACGCCGGTGGCCTCGGCCAAAAATCGGTTCAGAAGAATATTACGCGATCCACCGCCGATGACGTGAATCCGATCCAGCTTCCTGCCAATCACTTCCTGCAACCGCTCAAAGGTGTAACGATACTTGAGCGCCAGGGATTCAAGGATGCAACGCACCGTCTCACCCTTTCCCCCGGGCGGCTTCTGCCCCGTGCCCCGGCAATAGCGGTCTATGCGGTTGGGAAAATTGCCGGGCGTCAGAAACAGCCTGTCATCGACGTCTATAACAGCAGCAAACCGTTGCGCCTGCTCAGCCAGTGCTATAAGCTCTTCAAGCGTATACGCCTGTCCATCCTCCTCCCAGCTGCGCATGCATTCCTGCAATACCCAGAGCGCCTGGATATTCTTCCAGACCAGCCAGGCGCCGCCCACCCCACCGTAGCAGGTAAAATTATGTTCGAATCCTTTACCGTTGATGAGAGGCTCTCCTACCTCCGCCCCCAGCAATGACCAGGTGCCCGAGCTGAGAAAGGCGGCGTTCTCCCGGGATGAATATCCGTCTGTGCTGTAAGGAACGGCGCACGCGGCTGAGGCCGTATCGTGTGTGCCGACCGCGATCACGGGCAGGGACTGGACACCCAGTTCATCACATAGCCCCGCTTGCAGCATTCCCATCTTTGTCGCAGGCTGCACGACGGGCGGCATGATCCGAGCCGGGATATCAAATGCATCCAGCACCGGCAGGCACCAAACCCTCTTATTGGGATCATAAAACTGCGTGGTGGTGGCATTGGTAAACTCGCAGGACTTCTCATCACACAGCCAGTAGTTGAAAAGGTCGGCGATCATCAGGTAGGTGGCGGCAGAATCGAGCAGGGGAGATCTATCCAGCACCATGGAATAAAGCTGGAAAAGGGTATTGTGCTGCATGAACTGGACCCCCGTCCGGTTGTAAATGTCCTCCCTTGACATCTTCTCGAAGGCCTTCTGCATGACCCCGTCGGTGCGGGGATCGCGATAACTATGGGGATCCTCCAGCAGGGCGCCGCTGTTGTCCAGCAGGCAGAAATCGTTGCCCCAGGCATCCAACCCGATCGAATCCAGCCGCTCGGCCCTGCCGGCCACCCCAAGCCCCTTCTTGACCTCCGCAAACAGCCGGCGCGCGTCCCAGTAGATATGCTCCTCAACCTGCACCGGCCCGTTGGGGAACCGGTATGCCTCCTCCAGCGTGACCTTTGAGCCGTCGAAACGCCCCAGCATGACCTTGCCTCCCGAGGCGCCCAGGTCAACTGCGGCGCAGTTAACAGTCTTCTTCATGGTTTGCCTGTGAACAACCTTGTTCCCGGCTCAGCGAAAGACGGCTTCCCGTATAATCTTCATAGTCCTGGCAGGGTTGCCTTCCCGCATCATATCTTCAATGGTCTTTCCACCGATGCGGTCCAGTGCGCGGCGCATCGCCTTTATCCACTCGATGCTCTCGCGTATGGCCTCCACCGTATCCATGCGTGCGGGCCAGATATCCAGCGTGTAGTACCCATCGTAACCAGTTTTGTCGGCCCAGTAGAGCCACTCCAGGGTGTCAAGGAAGTGCACCGATCCCACGTTGAGGTCCCAGTCCCAGTCGGGGCGCGTATCGTTGATGTGCAGCAGGAACAGGCGGTCGCCGAACATCTTGGCCAGGGCCAGCGATTCGGCGGCATTCTCATAGGCCAGTATGGCGTGCCCGATATCCAGTATCAGTCCCACGTTCGGCCGGTTAACGGCATTGCAGATCAGCAGCGATTTGGCCAGTGTGGAGACATAATTGTGAACGCGCGGCTCTTTGAATTTATACTCCAATCCAAGCCTGACCGAGGGATCGTAGTCGGCCGCGTCCTGCAGTGCCTCGATCATCGATCCCCAGGCCTTCATATATTCTGACTCGAAAGGGTAGTCGTAGCCATCTTGCCCCGGCCAGATATTGACCAGGTTGCCTCCCAGCCTTTTGGTGATGTCGACGGCCCGGCGGATCTCGCGACCGGCTTCCTCCACCACGGCCGGGTCCCGGCTGGATATGGACCCTTTGATGAACTCCTTGCGGCTGAAAAGGTTGGGCAGCACGTCGCAGCACTTAAGCCCGTGCTTATCCATGTAGCCTTTTATCTCGCCGGCATTCTCATCCGTAATGTCTCTTTCGTGTACAAACTCCAGCCCGGTTACGCCGGCCGTGGCGGCCAGCTCAAACATCTCGGCGGTCGAACGGTCCTCCTTGTAGCCGGGCATGAAACGGTCGCCGGGATTGCCCAGGGCTGAGAGGGCCACGGCGAAAGTGATATCTTTTTTCATGTTATTCCCCTGTTGCTTACGCCCGCGCCCTCTCGATCTCGGCTCTCTCCTTCAGCTGGTTACGCAGGTCTTGAAGGTCTTTAGGCACCAGGTAAGCAGCAATGGAAATAAAGATGAAACACAGGGTCCAGGCAGAAACACAGATGATCAGTATGGCGTCCTGCAGAGATGACATATCAGCGATGATGCCGGCGGCCAGGGGCGCGATAGAGGAGCCTATCTGCTCGAAGAAATTCTGCAGCGCATTGGCCGTGCTGCGCACCTCAGGCAGGGTCATGTCATAGATGGTTGTGACCACGTTGGGCGAGGCAAAGGGCATAAAGATACAGGTGAAGGCCAGCAGGAAGCCGAAGAGGAAAATCTGGTTGTAAGGCACCATGATGGCGAATATCAGAAGCACCAGGGCGATGAGGATGCCTGCCGCGCTGACCAGCAGGCGTCCGCGCGGGTTGCGTTTGAAGAAATAGTCACCCAGTATACCGCCGATGGGGTAGCCCGCGGCCAGCATCAGTACAGCCACCACCATGGTGATCAGCACCGTAGTGGAATCGTAACCGCGCCCGGTCTCAAGATAGCGGAAGAACCAGAAGGTCAGCACCTGCCAGGGGAAAACGCCGGTGAAGCAGTTGAGGAAGATGAAGAGCAGTGATTTCTTCTTGAAAAGGCCCATCGCGGTGTGCCAGCTGAACTTGTAATCTCCCTTCTGCTCGATGCCCTGCAGCTCGGGCTCGGTGCTGCCGCGCTGCGGCTCCTTTACGCCGAAGAAAATGACGATAGCCAGCACGAAGCCCACAGCGCCGGTGACGTAGAATACACCGCGCCAGCCGATGATGCTGCCCATAATGAGCGCCAGCACCATGCCGACCAGGTAACCCAGCGGCTGCGCGATCTGCAGCAGCCCCATGATCTTGCCCCTCTCCTTGGGCTCGAAATAATCGTTGGTGATGTTGTAAAGGCCGGGGTAGCTGGAATCGGCAACGCCGGTGGATGAACGGGTTACAATGAATAGCGGGAAGGTGCGCGCCGCCGCGCTCAGCCATGTCGTGGCGCCCCAGATCAGCGCCGCCA
The DNA here is from genome assembly GCA_964437795.1 of uncultured Dehalococcoidales bacterium. GTDB lineage: Bacteria > Chloroflexota > Dehalococcoidia > GIF9 > UBA5629 > CAIMUM01. The sequence continues at coordinate 39,025 of CAYTIC010000010.1, forward strand.
GCGCCAGCAGCTTGGTGCGGGCGAAGCGGTCGTACAGGTAACCCCACACGGGATAGAGTATGGCGCCCACGATCAATGCGCCCGAGAAAACCAGCCCCATCTGCGCCTGGTTTATTTGGAACTCGTCCATGATGGGCGTGGTCAGCGGGCCGATAACCAGCCGTTCAGCCTGCTGGAACAGCATGAAAGCGAAAAATGTCCCGAATACGAACCACGGATACCTGGATTTTGTCATGGAAACGGTCCTCCTATTCCCACTGTATTTTTATCCCTGTCCTGCCCTGGAAATCTAAATCGAGCCTGTATATATCATCGTTCTCTTTCTCAAAGCTCACTGCAGCCGCTTCGCAGTTTGCACAAAGCAGCCTGCCCGGCAATTTCAGCCAGAGCGAGCCCTGCGCTCTGCGCTCCAGGTCGATGGTCTGTATGTCCAATGTTTTACCTGTCACCTGCCAGGACTCAAGCTCGCATCCCTGCGTGATGTGCAGTGTATCTCCCACCAGTGTTGGGCCGTCTCCTGCGCCGCAGATGCGCAGCAGCCGGCAGCCGTGGGAAGGGATTTGCCCAAGCGAAACCGTGCCGGCCTGTTCCAAACTGTGACTCTTCCGCCAGAAATCAAATACATGCAGCTTCTCACCCGCCGCATATCCCAGCCTGGGCAGGTCGAGGCTGCGTTCCGATTTGCCGTCGTCCCAGTTGAAGACAGCGACATCCTGCCAGCTCATGCCGTTCTTTGTAACGGCCAGCGCATACAATTCCGCCATCTCCCGCTCCAGCAGGTCGAGAGGGCGGCCGCTCACCCCCATCAGGGGTGTGAGCAGCGCCACCAGCCTCTGCCTCTCTACAGGCAGGCGGGTAAGGTCGTCGCTGCTTATCAGCAGCCCACCGGACAATCCCACCAGGCTCAGGTTGCTGATAACCTCGTCATCGCCCAGCGTCGTATCATAGTTACGTACCATCAGGCAATCGGGATCGTTCCACCACCACCGCTGATGCAGCGCACTCAAATTGAGGGTATGCCTGATATTGTTGCGCAATGCAGCGATGGATTTCTCGCTCTTTATGATGGGAGTCGCCCATTTGGCGCTCCACAGGAAGGGAGTCCAGCTGGGAGCTGTATCGGGGCCGATGCGCATGGCATCGACGATACCCACCGCAGGACCGAAGGGGCATCCGCAGCCCAGGAGGAAGGTTTCCTCCCCTATGCCGGCCCGCACGGCCTCCATGCCCTTGCGAAAGGCCTGCGCACGCGTCATCTTGGGATTTTGCCGCACGCCCGGGAGCGCGCCGGCGTAAACGAAATCGGTCTTGACGAAGCCGTAGCCCCACTTTCGCGCAATGGTTTCCAGCAGGGAGCGGACGTGCTCCAGCACCACAGGCTGCGTGAGATCGAGGGTATGTCCGTAAAAGTCGTAGAAATAGCCGCTGACGATGGGCTTGCCTTTATCATCCTTAACCAGCCAGTCCGGATGCTGTTGTGCCACCTTGGAACGCGGGTCTACCACGAAGGGCGCCAGCCACAGCCCCGAAGTGTACCCCTTCTCCTTTATGCTGCCCGACAAATGCGCCAGGCCGCGCGGAAATTTGACGTTGCAGGTGGTCCAGTCGCCCCAGGCTGATTGATAGCCGTCGTCAAGCTGCACAATCTTGAATGGAATGGTCTCCTTTATGCTGTCGATGGTATTGAGATTGGCTATAAACAGGTCGGCCGTAATGGACTGGAAGAAATGGTACCAGTGCGTCCACTGCGCCGGAGGAGGGACGGCCGGGACACGCGCCTTCATCTGTCTCGCCACGGCCTCCACATAGTCGGCTGCCGGGTCCGTGCAGGGCAGATCAATGAACTGAAGGTAGCCCCACTCAGACTTGAATACCTCTCCCGGCTCCAGCAGCACACCATCGGCCTGCGCCGTCATGGTCATGTCCGAGGCCCCCGCCCGGCACCTGACATGCAACACACCGAACTGGTCGGCGGTTGAGACAAATCCGGCCAGTACTGCCGTCCGCTGGTCAGTCAGCAACCCCCAGCCTTCACCCCAAAATTCGCCTTTTCCCCTGCCTATGGGTAGGGCCGGATCATACAGCATCTTGCTGATGAATGGCCGCATGATAAGCAATGAATCTACATCATGGTCATTCCCGCGTCGCAAACCTGAGTATACCCAATCATGCCAGCCCACCTTGAAGAAACTGGGCGGTCCGCCGCCTGCGAAATTTATACTCCCGCCGCCAGCAGCTTCAGACTGCAGTAGGTGGACATCGTGCAGGCGAATACCTACGCGGCCGTGGTTGGTTATCTCCAGTCTGAGCAAAAGAAACGGCCGGTCTTCATACAGGTTGACCAGGTATTTGAGCTCAAGGCCATCCGGGCGGCTGGCGTTGGTAAAGCAATACTGCCTGCCCCTGCCATGTACGTCCTCCAGCAGTTCACCGGTGCTTTTGACCGTTCCTCCGGTAAAGCCGGCCATTAGTTTTTTCCCGTCCGGATTCGCATAACTGAACCCGACGAGCGCGTTGGCAACCGAGGGAGAGGTATCACCCTGGCGGGTCACGCTGATCCTCCCGCTTTGCGTATCGAAAAATACACGCCAGAACCTGTTTTCGATTTTCTGCCCTTTATCTTCCATCGTTATCTACCTTAAATTTTATTCAGTTCAGCGCCGCGGGGTTATCCTGATGGAGTGCAACTCCCGATCACGGGTATGTGTATATATCAGCATCTGGTTGCCGGCGTCTTTCACGCTTGAGCCGTCTGACAGCTTGATATCATAACCGTTCGGATACTGGTAATCAGGTATAAATATTTCAGTCGGCTTATCGACAGCCGGATCATGGCGGAACTCGAACTCGAAGATACGCTTCTTTATATCGAAGGAGATACGCAAGGGCCGACCGGCGGTAGCCCGCGGATACGGCCTTACCACAGCCTGCAGCGCCCGACCACCCGAATCTATATCCGTAGGGTTCTTACGCTGATCCAGCCCGAATATGGAAAAGTCCTCCAGGTTCCAGTGGTCGCCGTACTCATTGTCATTGAATGCGTCATATGTCCAGAGGTTATAGCCGAGCAGGTTGGCGTCCAATGCCTTAAAGATGCGGTCCCATTCCTTTACATGCGCGCTGAAATCCCCGGTCCGGTAGGCTTCCTTCTTATTCAGGTCGTAGCATATACCTATCTCGCCGATAATCGTCGGTACGCCGCCGCACAGGCCGTTTCCCAACTCTTTGATACGGCGCATCTGGTCGTTAAACGATCTCTGCACCATGCCCGGGGTCCCTATTACGGGCTTGCTGGTCAGCTTGTCGTTGCCCATCAGCGCATTGGGAAAGAAGTGGTAGGACTTGGTGATCCAGTGTATATCATCATACCAGTGAGGCTTGTAAACGAAGTGCTTCCTGTTATCTGAACCCATAGGCGGCGGATCATAGTCTACATTAGGAGGCGTGAGCAGTATCATCGCATCGGGATCGACCATGTGAATCGCGTCGGCAAAGCGGTTGAAATACGGCATCTGGTAGTCGTTGGTGAAGTTAACTGCCCTTCCGTCCTTGACCGAGAAGTAATCTGGCTGCAACAGCACCGGTTTGCCCGTCTTATCGAGGTCCCATACACCATTGGCCTTCCAGACGCAATCATAGCCCTCCTTCCAGGCCTTTATACCCCGGGGATTAAGCAGTTTGGCGCCGAGTTGCTTGGGCAGGAAGGCCTTCCAGACCTCCACCTCCTGCGCTATGCCGGCGGCCAGCAGCATACCCTGGAAAGCTGTTGGGGATTCCCCTTTCTTGTAATGGTACCAGCTAGTGGAATTCAGATTACGACAGGCTATATAACCTCTGAAAGGCTCGTTCATCGTATCGTAGCCAACCGCAGCGGGCAGACCTTTTAACCTTTGCGCGACTACTTTATAGGCATTCAGCAGGTGCCCTTGCAGGTATTCCTGTACAGGTTGGCCTTCAACTTTTGTCGCCGGCGCGAAGTCGTTGCCGCCGAAGAAGAGCGTGAACATGGTCGCCGCCGCCAGTTTGAATCCGTTGGTGGCCCAGATCTGGGGCACGTAATCTGCGCCGTATTCCTGGTGCGTGATCGCAGCCCCGACCTCCTTGAATTTGGTGATATCGAGCCCCACGGTGTCGAATGTCCAGCCCGGTGCGCCGCATCCTCCTGTGAAGCGGCTCCAAACATCCTGGCGTGTATCGATGTACAGCAGCATGCCGTGTTCACCGGCCTTGACGACTATTTTGTACAGGTAATCAAGATACTCTTCGTCATATATACCCGGCCCGCTGTGCTCAATAGCCTCCCAAGGCACAAGGAACCGGAAAAAGGTCAGGCCCCAGCGCTTCAGCCTGCGGAAGTGCTCATCGGCCTCAGCCAGGGGGAACGGCCGGCCCGCAAATGATACCTTGCTATGGTCGAAGAAGCCTTCCCTGATGTGAGTAGAGCCATCCGGCCTGAATGGAACTTTAGCGTCAAGGTTAACGCCACGCAGGATGACTGTCCTGCCGTAATCATCTTTGAAATCAGTGCCTTCTATCCTGATCATAACGATTTCCTTGCCTCCACTATGACAGGTTGTCCAACTTGCCTTATCAGGGCTTCTTGTTTGCGAAGGACTCCTTTTCTATGGCTATCAGCTTATTCAGGCGGCGTTGGTGTTTATCCTCACCACCGAATTTAGCATTTAGAAAAGCGGTTACCAGCTCCATAGCCAGTTCGATGCCGATAATACGTGCACCCAGGCAAAGCACGTTCATATCGACGTGCTCCACACCTTGGTGAGCGGAAAAGGTATCATGACACACGCAGGCGCGAATGCCTGTCATTTTATTGGCGGCTATGCAGACTCCTACCCCGCTGCCGCATACGAGGATACCCCGCCAGGCCTTCCCCGATGCAACGGCTTGAGCAGCCGCCCCGGCATAATCAGGATAATCATCCGCTGCATCGTAGGCCAGCGGCCCCACATCCAGAATCTCATACCTGTCCTTGAGACGCCTGATCAGCTCACCCTTCATCTCAAAGCCGACATGGTCTGAACCAAAAGCAACAACCTGTTTCATCTATATACATCCTCCGCCGGCGGGGACTATTTGGACTCCTGCAGCACCAGGACCTCATAGGGGAATACCTCAAAACTCTCGCTGCCGATCCTTGTGCCGCTGATGCGGTTCGTGCCTATCAGCACGCTCCACCTGCATGCCGGGTTGCAGGTATGCAACAGTCTGTTTGCCGAGAAGTTCAGCATAACATAAACCCTCTCGTTTTGGTATATCCTGCTATACGCCATTATATCCCGATGCGACGGCAATTTCTCGAAGCTGCCCATCTGTAATGACAGCTTCCCCCGCCTGACAGATATCAATTGCCGGTAAAAATTCAGCACCGAGGTCGGCTCCTGCAATTGGATCTCTGCGTTGATTTCAGAGTAATCATCGTTAAGCGGCAGCCAGGGCTTGACCTCCGAGAATCCCGCGTGCGGCCCACCGTTCCATTGCATGGGATTTCGCTCACCGTCCCTTCCTTTTACGATCGGCCAGTACATCTTGCCCACGGTATCCATTACATCTTTCCTCGTGATCCTGCTGTTGGGCATGCCGATCTCCTCACCGTAATAGAGGAAAGGCGTGCCCCTCAGGGTGAGCAACATGGCCGCCAACACTTTGGCCCTTTTGACCGTATCTTCACCGGCGGCGTAGCGGGTTACGGCGCGCGGCCTGTCATGATTGGAAAGCACATTGCAGGGCCAGCCCTTCTGCGGTATCAGTGAATACCAGTTGGCCAGGGCGTCCGAGAACCTGTGCGCGCCCCATTTGGAGAAAACCAGGGAGAATTCGAACGCCAGGTGGCTGAGTTCTCCCTCATCGCCCATGTAGCCGGCAGCCATTGCCGGCCCCTCCTCAGCCACGAAGACCTCTCCCACCATCATTCGGTCCTTGTACTCGTCAAGCACCGCGCGCATCTCCTTCAGGATGTCATACATGCCGGGCTGGTCCCTGGTGTAAAGATGTTTCTGAAAGCCGTTGAACGGCCCGGCTGCCAGTGAGAAGGGATTATCCCTCCACTGATCGTCTTTCAGGAAATAATTGAGGATATCGCAGCGGAAGCCGTCCACTCCTTTGTCCAGCCAGAACCTCATTGTATTGTATATCTCCTTCTTCACGGCAGGGTTGCGCCAGTTGAGGTCGGGCTGGGTCTTGAGAAAAGAATGTAAATAATACTGTCCGGTGGCCCTGTCCCACTCCCAGGTGCTGCCGCCCACCAGGGCCTTCCAGTTTGTGGGGGGCCCGCCCCCTTTCTTATCGTGCCAGATATACCAGTCCCGTTTGGGATTGTCCCTGGATGAGCGGGATTCCTTGAACCAGGCATGCTGGTCAGACGTATGGTTGGCCACCAGGTCCATAATGATATGAATACCGCGATTGTGAGCCTGATCAAGCAGTTCCTCGAAATCCGACATGGTCCCGTAAAGCGGATCAATGCTGCGGTAGTCGGCCACGTCATAGCCGGAATCGACCATGGGCGAGGTATTGATGGGTCCCAGCCAGATGCCGTCGATGCCCAGGTCGACCAGGTAATCCAGCTTTGTAGTTATACCTTTCAGGTCCCCCGAGCCGTCACCATTGGTATCGTAATAGCTGCGTGGCCAGATCTCACACATGACGCCATGTTTCCACCAGATATAACCGCCTTCACCATTCATAACCTGACCCCCTTACTAAAATTATTATACGCAGTACTGAACCGTGAACTTTTCACTACTGTAAAGACCGCAACGCCACGGAGGCTATTATGACACTGAGGGTATTGGATACGCAACCCGGGTTGGAGGCTTGAGAGAAGAGACGCGGACACGACTGTTCCCGACGGTTTTGCTGTATCTTCAGATCTTGCCCTGCATTATTTATATTGGACGTGATAGAATGTCCCATGCTCTCCGGTGGAGGTGACTACCAGACAGGTGGCTGGAAGGCGCACTGGATACTCATCGTCTGCCTGCTGCTCTATACACTCAGCTACATGGACCGCGTAGTGTTGACCGTGGTACTGCAGCCTATGAAGCTGGAGATGGGCTGGAGCGATACGCAACTCGGCGCAATACAGACCGTTTACATGTTGAGCTATGGCGTCTTGGCCATACCCACTGCTTACCTGGTCGATCGATGGAGCAGAAAAAAATCCATTGGCGTGTTGGCACTCATGCTGAACGCCTTCAGCGGCCTGACCGGCCTGGCCTGGAACTTCATCTCGGTGATAATCCCCAGAATATTCTGCGGCGCCGGCGCCAGCGGAGTAGTAACCGGCAGCATCGCCATGATCACCGCCGCCTACCCCAGGATCAAACAGGGTAGGGCCATGGGCATTTTCAGCATGGGGATACCGCTGGGCATTGCCCTGGGCGCCATTGTGGGGGGCGTAATGGCGCACAATTTCGGCTGGCGCTCTCCTTTCCTCCTGCTGGGCTGCATCGGCCTGTTGCTGTCGCTGGCAGCTTTCTTTCTGAAGGACTATAGAACGGTTAAAGAGGGGGTGACGGTCAGCCTGGGAGGATTGTGGCAATCGATAGTAGCATTGTTAAAAATACCCACACTGCGCTGGTATTACCTGGGCTATGCAATGATGCTGGTCACCAGCCTGGCACAGATCAACTGGATGCCCACCTACCTGATTCGCCAGTTCAATATGGGCACCGATACTGCCGGCTACCTCACCTGTATCATCAGCCTGGTGGCCATAATCGGCGCCCCCCTGGGCGGTATACTCTCCGATTTCTGGTATAAGAGAAACAGGAAAGGCAGGCTCTGGCTGCCCGCAGTCTCTTCCGTGGTATCTTCGGTCTTCATGGCCGCGTCCTTCCTGGCCTTCAGCCAAAGCTTCGCGCTGGGCCTGACCCTGATCTTTATTTTCGGCATCATAAACATGTTAGCCATCCCGGCGCTGAGTGTTATCTCGCAGGACGTTGTCCCGGTAGCGCACAAGGGCCTTTCACACGGAGTCGCCGCGCTGTGTATGTACGCTTTGGGTGGGGCCTGGGCGCCGGTGCTGGTTGGGGGCATCTCCGATGCTCTTGGAGGAGGCGCACCCGGCCTGATGTGGGCTGTGGTCATCGCATGTTCCGGCGGCCTGCTGGCCGGCATCTGCTTCACTATGGGCGCAAGGCATTATATTGCGGATGAGGACAGGGTTAGAGGTTCCGTGCTCAGTTCGGATCACTAAACCACCGTCAACGCCATAAACCGCACAGGTTACTACAGTACTAAAGTCGTATAGCATTTATGATATGACCATGTATAATAGTTAAGATTGACGGTGGAAGCCCGGCCGTGGCGGTGTATCCGGCAAGAGTTTGCGATGGTATCTAAAGATAAAGGCGAAAAAGCTAAAAAGCATAATAAGAAGGCGGAAAAGCAGAATCCCCCTCATAAGGCGGACGCTGAGAAAGCCGTACACCAACTCCAATTTATTTCCGCGGACGAGACCCGTTACAGCGAACTGTTTAATCACATGAGCAGCGGTGTGGCCGTGTACGAGGCGGTGGATGATGGAGAGGATTTCATACTTAAAGATTTCAATCCGGCCGCAGAGAAGATCGAGAGGGTCAGCCGTGAGGAGGTGCTCGGCCGGCGTGTATCTGAGGCTTTCCCGGGCGTTAAGGCCATCGGCCTTTTTAAAGTTTTACAAAGGGTCTGGCGTAGCGGTCAGGCCGAGTATCTCCCTGACAGTATCTACCGCGATAACCGGGATCCCGGCTCGTGGCGTGAGAATTGGGTTTACCGGATGCGGAGCGGCGAGATAGTTGTCATTTATAATGACATAACTGAGCGTAAGCTGGCTGAGCATTCTTTGCGACAGTCCGAGGTCAGGATGAACAGCATCCTCTCGGCTATGACTGAACTGGTATTTGTTGTCGATGAAGAGGGCAGGTTCGTAAGCTACCATGGCTCGTTGCAGGAGCTTTACGCCAGCCCCGATATCTTTATGGGCAAGAAGTATAGCGACATCATGCCGCCCTACTTCAACGAGCTGGCCGCAGCTGCCATTGCCAAAAACAAAGCCGGGGAAGCCCGCCAATTCGACTACAGCCTCCAAGTACCATCCGGCCTGCAGCACTATTCTGCCACAGTATCGCCCATCATGATCGATGGCAAGTATACAGGGTCGGTCATGGTTGCGCGCAATATCACGGAGAAAAAACAGTCACTGGAAGCACTGGGCGCCAGCGAGGAGAAATTCCGTACCCTGGTGGAGAATATCAATGACCTGATGTACACCCTGGACAGCGAGGGCCGTATAACTTACGCCAGCCCGGCGGTTGAGCGCTTCTCCAAGTACAAGGTAGCCGAACTGATCGGGCAGCAATTTATGTCCCTGATTCACCCGGATGACCTGCCAGGCCTTCTGGGTAGCTTCGACCGGCTGCTGTCAGGCCAGCTTGAACCCTGGGAATTCCGTGTCCTGGACAAAGACGGCCGTGTGATCTGGGTCCGATCCTCCAGCCGTCCTGTACATAAAGAAGGTAAGATCCTGGAGATCAATGCACTGATGACCGATATCACGGAGCACAAGATGACCGAGATGGCTCTAAGGGAAAGTGATGAGCGCCTCAAGCTCACACTGGAAGCTGTCAACGAAGGCGTGTGGGACTGGAACATCCCGGCCGGCTCATCAGTTTTCAGCCCGAGCTATTACACTATGCTCGGCTACGAGCCGTACGAGTTCCCCCAGAACTACGACTCCTTTAGGAGCCTGGTTCACCCTGAAGATATTGAGGATGCGGAAAAGGAGATAAACAGTCATATTCAAAGCGGGGAGGGCTATGCCCTGGAGGTCCGTATGCGGACTAAATCCGGTGAATGGCGCTGGATCCTCACCCGCGGCAGGGTTGTTGAGAGGGATGATAGCGGCTCAGCTGTAAGGATGGTGGGAACCCATTCCGATATCACCAGCCGCAAGCAGGCGGAGCAGTCCCTGAGCAGGCAACGCGAGGAGTACCGCACAATCCTGGACTCGGTGCCCCTGATCATAGTTTACATTGACCGTGACGGCCGCTTTATGCGCATCAACAAGGCAGGCGCCGATGCCCTCGGAGTATCGCCCAAAGAGGCCGTAGGAAAAACATTCAATGATTTCTTCTCTCCCGATCAGGCGGCCCGGCTATTGGCACGTAGCCGTCAGGTCATGGACGCAAAAATACCCATAATAGGCAGCGTTTACCAGATTACGCTGCCGTCAAAGCGCATCATCTGGACTCATACTGATATCGTGCCTTATCTCGACAGCGCAGGCAATTCGATAGGCAGTATCAATGTCGTAATGGATATCACGAGCCGTAGAGCCGCTGAGGAAGCCCAGCTTGAAAGCGAGGAGCGCTTCAGGAACATGGCCAACCTGCTGCCGCAGACCATCTTTGAAACCGATGAAAAGGGCTCTTTCACCTTTGTCAGCAGCCAGGGTTACCAGATATTCGGCTATACCGAGGCGGATATTGCGGCGGGCATGAATGTATTACAAACTATTGTCCCTGCAGACCATGTCAGAGCTATGGAAAGCATACAGCGGAGGATCAGTGGAGTGCAATCCCCTCCCAATGAATATACGGCCATCACCAAAGACGGCAGAGAGTTCCCCGTTGTCATTTACGCGTCGCCTATTATCCGGGGATCCAAATATGTCGGTATGCGCGGAATGTTGATCGATATCACAGAGCGCAAGCAGATGGAACAAGAACTGAAAAACGGCCTGGACAGGCTGCACCAGACACTGAACGACGCAGTAGTAACCATGGGCGCAATAGTGGAAATGAAGGACCCCTATACGGCAGGACACCAACTGCAGGTGGCGCGCCTGGCGGTCGCCATTGCTCAGGAGATGGGTCTGTCCGAGTCTCAGATTAATATAATGCGCACCACCGCGGCTATCCACGATATTGGAAAAATTTACATCCCTTCCGATATACTGGCCAAACCCGGCAAGCTCGGGGACCTTGAGGTATCCATCATCAGGACCCACGCACAGGGGAGCTATGACATATTGAAGAACATCGACTTCGGTGGGCCCGTAGCGCAGATCGCCCTGCAGCACCACGAGCGGCTGGACGGCTCGGGCTATCCCCATGGTCTGAAGGGGGAAGAGATCATGCTGGAGGCAAGGATCCTGGCCATCTCAGATGTAGTGGAGGCTATGGCCTCGCACCGCCCCTACCGGCCTTCCCTGGGCATCGATGCGGCCCTGGAGGAGATCAGGAAGAACAGGGGAACGCTCTATGACCCGGTTGCAGTCGATGCATGCCTTAAGATATTTAACAGTGGCGGATTCCAATTCGACTAACAATTTTACACCGTATGACCATCATGACTATGAATCCGAGATCAATGAAATGAACTGGTCTTTCCTGCGTAATCCGGACGGCTACCTGCCGCCGGACCTCGAAAAAGCATACCGCCGGCAATATCTTAAAGCCGATGTCAGGGTGGCAGCGTTGACCATGCTGCTCCTGGTGATTTTACTCGTATCCTTCGCCTATAACGATTATGCCCTCTTCGGGTTATCCCCGATGTTTTATTTCCTTATCACCTTACGGGGTGTCTATTTAATATATTTCATCGTCCTCATCGTTTATCTCCTGAAAAATCAGGACTCCGTGAAATACGATTGGAACATATTCGTGTGGATTATTTTGAGCATGTTCCTGGTCATCACCATCAACCTGACCCGGCCGGAGGGCTACAGCGGGAACATACCCGTCGACGTCATCCTCATCCTGATGGTTTACCTGGCCATGCCCATGCGGCTGCTGTTCAGGTCGCTGGGCGCCCTGATCTTCACATTGAGCGATATTTTAATATTTTTCATCCTGCGGCATACCGGGTCCACGGTGGGTGAGTACGCTTCAATTTTCTCGCTCGTAATGGCGAATATAATCGGCATATATGCGTCCGCCCGCCTCTACTCCTTCAGGCGCAGCGCTTTCAAGGCCAGCCTCGAAGAGAGCAGCGCCCGTAACGAGATCAAGAAGGAAGCTGAAATCTGGCAGGCCACCTTCGATTCCATCAAGGACCTGGTCTCCATACAGGACACTGATTTTCACCTGGTCCGTGTCAATAAAGCTTACAGTGATGCATTCGGGCAGAAGCCGGGTGATCTCGTAGGGAGGTATTGTTATGAGGTCGTACACGGCACTTCCGGCCCAATCGAGGGTTGCCCGCATCAGCATGTATTGCAAACAGGTTTGGCCTCGGTTACCGAGATTTTTGAGCCGCGCCTGGGCATCTACCTGGAGATCTCATGCTCGCCCATCATCCGCGATGACGGCACCCTCGAGGGCTCAGTGCATATTGCCAAAAACATAACGGCGCGCAAGAAGCTTGAGGAGAAGCTGACACAGATGGCCACTCTTGACGGCCTGACCGGCCTGCCCAACAGAATGTTATTGAGCGATCGCTTCGACATTGCCCTGGCCAATGCCCGGCGCAATAACGAGGGACTGGCTTTTATGATACTGGACCTCGACCGCTTCAAGAACATCAACGACTCATTCGGGCACGTAGTTGGCGACATGCTGCTGGTGGCAGTTGCCGGGCGACTATCTGCACTATTGCGTAAGGGCGATACGGTCGCCCGCATGGGCGGAGACGAGTTCGCCTTGTTGCTTCCCGAGACGACTCAGGGGGAGGACGCCGAAAAAATAGCGCAGAAGATAATTGAAGCTTTTCACGAACCCTTTGCCCTCGACGGCAGAAAGTTGCAGGTAACAACCACCATCGGCATCGCTATCTATCCCGCAGACGGCGAGGACATGGAAACGCTGTCCAGGAATGCTGATTCGGCTATGTACCTGGCCAAGGACAAAGGCCGCAATACCTATAGAATTTATGCGAATAAGGCGGTTTGATAACGAAAGGACGGATCGTACGATACGTCTTCTCATGTTTTGGGCAGCCGCGACCCTGGCAAAGCGGCGGCCGCTTTCTGTTCATCAGGCCTGGGCGGTAATCGGGTACCTGCCGTATTTGCGGGCCGCTCTCACAAGGGCGACGTAGTTCTCCCCTTTGCAGCCTGGGTGGATGGTGTTAGACGAACTGATGATATAACCCCCTCCCGGAGCGGCGACAGCGATTGTCTTTTTCACGGCCTCATCGACCTCATCCTCGGTGCCGAATGGCAGCAGGAGCTCACAATCGATATTGCCCAGCAGGCAGAAGCAGTCCCCGTATCTCGCCTTGGCCTCGGCGATATCCATGCACTGCGGTTGAATGGGATGCATGCCATCGAAGCCGGCGTCCGCCATCCTGTCCATGATGCGCCACAATTTGCCGTCCGAATGCTTGAGCACTTTCAGGCCGCGTTTATGCACGAAATCTGTAATCTCCCTGTGATAAGGATAAATATATTCCTCGTAATGCGCCGGCGACATCATGGTTGAATAATTATGCGCGAGGTCGCTTACAACCATTATGGCGTCCGCCCCCAACCCGATGGCGCGGTCTATCCCCTCCAGAATATAGTCCGTGCAGATACGCGCCAGGTCCTTGACGAAGGCGGGGTCCTCAACATAGTAATACAACAATTTCTGCATACCGCCCATCATCGCCCAGCTTTCGCGGAAAGGACCGGTTACATGGAAAACATGGGCCGTCTCCGGGCCCAGCTTCTCGAGCGACAGCATCAGCATGAGGAATTCGCTCTCCTGCGGATGGGCGATCTTCAGCTTTTTCAGGTCTGCCGGGCCGGATACCGGGCCCTCGATGGGGATGGCGTCACCCTCCCTGTCCGCATAAAGCACCCTGCCCCAGGAGTCCCTGACGTGTTTATCGTCGACCGGTTCTCTCGTGTAAAGCTGTATGGAGGTCAGGCCGTCCAGCTCCAATTTGCGGGCAACCATGTAAAGCAGGTCGAGAAGCCTTAGCTTCTCCTCCAGTGTCATCTGGTACACCAGTTTTACCGGCGGGACGTCGTCGGTGAAGAGCCGCCCTATCTTGATGATGGACTCTTCGTTGAAGGCCAACTCCCACACGGGCACCCTGTCAGGCTGACCCCTTGAAAGCGCCGTCAGAAAACGTTCTTTACCGTTCATAAGATGACAGTGGATCTCGATTAATTACAATTGCGTTGACGGGATGAAATATATATGCAGGATCAGGCTTTGTCAAGGATATGGCCTCACGGATTCCGAAGGTACAACCTGCTGTAAATTCCTCACCGACACAGGCTGGAAATTGACCGGATATCTACCCATAACTATAATTCCCTTTAGGCAGGGAGGTGCTCGAAAATGATGAATAAGGCGGCAGGACTGGTCTGCCTGGCGGTCTTCCTAGTTCTCACGGGATGCATCCAGCCGGCCAGCAAAACCGAAAAAACACTGCAACAGCCGGATACTCCCCAAAAGGTCATCGCCGTGGTTGACCTTGAACAGGAGACCAACATATTTTCCCCCGTTAAAACCACGCTAAAGGATTTTCAGGCCCGGGACCTTCATTACGGCGATGCCATGATAGCCCCGAGCATGGAGCAGCGGGACCAGGTGGCCGGCTTCCTTGCGGCGATCAAAGACTACGGAAAGGACAGTATCAAGGTAGTCCCCATCATGGAGGCCAAGGCGGCATCCGGCGGACCTGTAGAAAAGGCTGTCTACGATGGTTTCAAGGACGAGATCATGACCCGACTGCGAAAAGCGGGCAAGCTGGACGGCATCTATCTTTCGCTGCACGGCTCGATGGGAGTTGAGGGGCTCACCGATCCCGAGGGAGACCTGCTACAGACCATCAGAGACGAGTTCGGCGACAAACTGCCGGTGGCGACCTCATATGACCAGCATGCCAATATGACAGGGAAAAAAGCCACACTGGCCACGTTTATCGTAGGATATAAGACTAATCCGCACCGCGATTTCTTCAACACCGGTTACACCAGCGGTAGGATACTGGTCAAGACCGTCCTGGGAGAGGTACGGCCTACCATGGTGGTGGATAAGCTGCGGCTGCTGCGCGGCGGCGGCACCATGATGGACTTCCTGGCGCCTATGGACCGCATCTTCAGCCGTATGCGGGAAATGGAGAAATCTCCCTCCGTTCTCTGCGTGTCCAACTTCCTGGTACACCCTTTCCTGGATGAACCTGAGCTGGGATGGAGCACGGTGGCCGTCACGGACAACGACGCTGAGCTTGCAGGAAAGCTGGCGGACGAGATTGCGGACCTCGACTGGTCCGTGCGTGGATACAAGGTCACTCAGAAGCTGTTGTCCCCTTCGGAGGCAGTGAAAGCCGCCCGAGATAGCTGGTTGGAAAGGCTGCTCGGCACTACCATGTTCTGCGACCTGTCCGATACTGTGGGGACGGGCAGCCCCGGTGAAAATACCTGGATATTGAAAGCGCTGGCGGAGGAGGGCCCTGACCTTATCTCCTACGTCCCGGTCAGGGACGCTGAGGCCGTTCAGCAACTATGGGACACCCCCCTTAATCAGACAGTCACAATCTCCGTAGGGGGCAAGCTGGAGAAAGTGTACAACAGGCCATATACATTTACCGGGCAGCTTATCTTCAAGGGAGAAGGCAAGGATGGCACCAAAACCAGCGGTAGGGCCATCGTACTAAAGAACCGGGGCACACATCTCATTCTTACTGAGGAAGCCCCCAATACTTACTTCCCCAGTTTTTTCACCAGCCTGGGATTGGACCTGATGAAGGCTGACGTGGTCGTGGCCAAAAATCTCTTCCCCTTCCGCATCAGGTTCCTGCAATATAACCGCAAGACCTTCAATGTGGTCAGCGCCGGGACCACCAACATCGACGTCTTCCAGATCAAATACAATAACATCACCCACCCCATTTACCCTCTTGACGAGGTGGATTCCTGGCAATGGAAGAAATGGGAAAATCCGGCAGCCAAATAAACCGCAGTGAATTAAGAGGATACCGTCATGAAAGACACAATTGACCACGCAAAAGTAGCGGAAATACCGGCCGAAGCAAAGAGGTGGAACTGGGGCGCTTTCCTCCTGACCTGGATCTGGGGCCTGGGTAACAGCACCTATATCTCCCTGCTGGCCTTAATTCCTGTAGTAAACATAGTCATGGCCGTGATCCTGGGTATTAAAGGCGGCCAGTGGGCCTGGCATAACAGAAAATGGCATGGTATTGAGCAGTTCACCAGGACACAGGGTCTGTGGACGGCTTTCGGATTCGGACTGCTGTCCGGATGCCTGCTTGTACTGGCGATCGTAATAGTCCTGCTGGTCATAACATTCAACAACGTGTTCATGTAGTGAGAAAAAGACATAATTATCCGGGGATAATATATAATATTGACCTTGTCTTAATGTAATAAGGAGGTTGCCTGATTATGTGGATAAAGGTTTTTTCTATTGCGCTGACCATAGTTTGTTTAACGCTCCCCGGCAGCGCATGTTCATCCGATGCTTATGGACAATTGAAGAACACCAACATTCAACTGCAGCAGAAGGTACAGCTGGAACTTGATGCTCTGGACCGGGACGTATCGGCCGCCTCCTCGGGCCTGGCAGCCACCGGCTTAAGCGGTGATGAGGCCCGCAAGATACTGGAAGGGATGTGCAGCAATCGTTCTTACCTGATTACAGCATGCACCGCAGATGCAGCCGGCAGAATGGTTACTATTGCTCCCGGTGCCTACAGAAGTTACGAGGGTACAGATATAAGCAAACAGGACGCGGTAATAAAATTTGACCGGGATAAAAAGCCTTTACTCAGCCAGGTTTTCAGGGCGGTGGAAGGATTCGATGGCGTTGTACTCATATGGCCGATTATTTCAGATAAAACGGGATATATCGGCTCGTTAAGTGTGCTTTTCAAACCCGAAACGTTGATTTCCAGTGTGGCCGGATCGGCCATAAAAAATTCAGGATTAGAGGTTATGGCCCTGCAACCTGACGGCCTGATCGTTTACGGTTCGGAGGGAACGGAGACCGGCAAGAACCTTTTCAAAGATCCGATGTATAAAGACTACACGGAACTGTTGTTGCTTGGGTCCAGGTTTATATCTGACGCGTCCGGGTCCGGCAATTATACGTTCCCTAACCATGAGAGCGGTCAACTGGTTAAAAAACTGGCTGTGTGGTGCAGCGCCGGCCTGCACGGGACAGACTGGCGGCTGATATCCATCAAGTCACCCGATTAAAAAACCATTATGAAATGCCCGGTGTGCAAAGTTACCACGGTTGCGGTCGAGTACGACAAAATCGAGCTCGACTACTGCCCTGTTTGCCGCGGAATATGGTTCGACAGAGGTGAACTGGAGCTGCTGCTGGATTCCCTGACCGGGGGAACTGCGCGGGAACTGGTAAACAGCCTGCTGCAAAAGCCGCGGAAGACGGCCTCCGAGAAAAACAGGAAATGCCCCATTTGCCGAAGGGTAATGAGCAAGGTCGACGTCGGTTCAGAAGAGGAAATACTGATAGACGTATGTAACGCAGGTCATGGCCTATGGTTTGACGGTGGGGAATCGGGCGCTTTTATCGAGCAGTTGAAAATCGATCAGTATCCCGTGGCAAACCCATTATATAAAGCGCTATTTTTTATCAGAGATACTTTTATGATTAATCCCGGGGCCCCGGGCAACTCATAATTCGGGAGGTAAATAACCATGCTGATTGCAATCGTCGTAATACTTGCCATAGCCATAGTCCTCGTCCTGATTTTCGCCGGGATATATAACGGGCTTGTCGGCGCCCGGAACCAGGTCAAGAACGCCTGGGCACAGATCGATGTGCAACTTAAAAGGAGACATGACCTAATACCCAACCTGACTGAAACCGTCAAGGGCTATATGCAACATGAAAGAGGCACACTTGAAGCTGTTACCAATGCCCGCAACATGGCAATCAAGGCTGTCGACAGCGGGGTAGCGGCGCAGGCCAGGGCAGAAGGGGAATTGAGCCAGGCGCTGGGCAGGCTGTTTGCTGTTGCCGAGAACTATCCTGACCTCAAAGCCAGCCAGAATTTCCTGGCCCTGCAGGAAGAACTGACCTCTACAGAAAACAAAATCAGCTTCGCCCGGCAGTTCTATAACGACTCCGTGCTTCAGTACAACAATAAGACACAGATGTTTCCCTCCAACATCATCGCGTCCATGGGAGGCTTTAAAGCCGGGGAGTTCTTTGAAGTCACCGACACGGTCGAGCGTGAGGCGCCTAAAGTCAGCTTCAGTTAAAAGGTATCTACCGCATTATGTGGGAACAGATCAAGGATAACCAGACAAGATCGGTTATCCTAGTCACAGCGCTCGGCATCATGCTGGTCCTGCTCGGCAGCTTGCTGGGTCAGACCCTGCTGGGCAATTGGTCCGTTGGACTGTTGCTTGCCCTCTTGATCTGGATCGTGATGACTCTGGTGGGCTACTTCCAGGGCGACAGCATCCTGCTTTCGTTATCCAACGCTCACAAAGTTGGCGCAGACGATATGCCACGCATATATAACGTGGTGGAGGAGATGAAAATCGCCTCCGGTTTGGAGAAGATGCCGGATATCTATATTGTCGACGACCCGGCCATGAACGCCTTTGCCACCGGGCGGGATAAGAACCACACTTCGCTTGCCGTAACCTCCGGGCTCCTCCAAAAGCTGAGCCGCGATGAACTCCAGGGGGTAGTCGGACATGAAATGGCTCACATCAGGAACCGGGACGTTCTCCTCATGGCCATGTGCAGCGTGCTTCTGGGCACCATAGTAATAATAGCCTGGTATGGATCGCGGGTTCTGTTTTTTGGAGGCGGCACCAGAAGGAGCTCTTCTGAGGGGGGCGGCGGCGCGCAGATAATTATCCTCCTGGTAGCCGTTGCCCTCATGATTCTCGCCCCCATCATGGCGCAGTTCATATACCTGGCCATCTCCCGTAAAAGAGAGTACCTGGCTGACGCTTCGTCCGCCCTCTACACCAGGTATCCCGAAGGCCTGGCCTCGGCGCTGGAGAAAATCGCTGCTTCAACCGAGCAACTCAAATCAGCCAATAATGCCACGGCCCCGATGTATATACTCAATCCTTTCCGAAAGAGCGGCCGTGTGGCGGAAGACCTTTCCAGCACACATCCCCCTATTTCTGAGAGGATCCGTATCCTGCGCGCGATGGCCGGCAATATATCCCTGGCAGGTTACGAATCCGCGTACAACCAGTCTCACAAGGGAGGCGGAGGCATCATCCCGCGGTCGGAGCTGGTGGCCGGTGATGCTGCCGATCAGAGCGATTTAACAACTACAGCCGTAACCCCCGGAGAAAAAGAGAGGGCCCGCGAAGCCTCAGATGTGCTGTGGAAACTGAATAAATACGGGGAGATCACCTGTAACTGCGGTTTGAAATTCAAAATACCGCCCGATTTTCACGGCAACAGCTTCATCTGCCCTCGCTGCGGCACAGTGCACAGCTTGTAGCTTCCCTGTATTCCGCAGGTTGCCGGGATACGATCTCGTTTATTTAAATACTTTTAGTCTCTTGAGCAGCCAGATAATCAGGAGAATTAAGCCAATAACAAGGGCTATGTTGACCAGCCAACCCAAACCTGGCACAGCTATAAAACCTACCAGCCATAAAACCAGTAAAATGATACCGATAATTAGTAAGATATTCATCCCACACCTCCATAATATTTTGACATATCGTTAGTAATCATAATCACTCAGCTACCTTTTATTAGCCATGCCCTGGACAGCCTGCATAAGCGCGCTGGCTACTAGTGAACCTGACTGTGACCGGTAAGAGCCGCCCATGGCGCTGCTGGAGACAACAGCATTCACGATCGCCTCGATATTACTGCCTCCCCTGGACTTGGTGTTCATAAAAGCCATGCCGGCATTTAGAAGGTCACCGATATCAATGCCCTGAGAAGACTGTTGGGCCGGCGCTTGCTGACTGTTTCCACCGAGCAGCGAACCCAATAGACCGCCTACACCGCCGCCTTGCTGCTGGGATTGCTGATTGGCCCCTCCAAGTAAGGACCCCAGCACGTCACCCACACCGCCGCTTTGTTGCTGCTGTTGCACAGGCGCCTGCCCTCCCCCCAACAACGTCTGTATAAGAGTCATGGCATTGCCCGAAGTGACCTGCTGGCCCTGAAATTCTCTGGAAGCCTCCGAGAGCCCATTGGCGTATAGCTGTGCCGATCCGCTCTTACGCTGGCGCAAGATCTCGCTGGCATAAGCGAGTTGATCGGCTGGGTCCGCCCCCTTTTTTTCCTTCATAGCCTGAGTGATGACCTCGAAGGTATCCACCATATTATCCCCGTGGTCATGATTATTGGTATCGGCTTCATTCAGGCTTTCCCTGTTACTGGCCAGCGTACCCGTGACAGATTGAAATAATGACGCGAGATCGATATTTCCGGATTGTTTAGCCACTTTTTAACCCCCCTTTACACAAATTTTGGATAAGAATAATCAGCTATATCAACCGCCCTTATTGTCCTCTCACATATTATTATAGACAAGTTCTTTAAAAATTGGTAGAATTATGTAAGGTAGTACGTATGGGACAGGAGGTTGAGATGGCTGCCAAATTTGAGCTTTACAAGGATAAAAAAGGTGAGTTCAGGTGGAGGCTGGTAGCAACGAATGGGCAGGTTATTGCTTCGGGAGAGGGATACACCACCAAGGAAAACGCCAGGAACGGCATCGAATCAGTAAAGAAGAACGCACCCACCGCCGCTATTGAAGAGAAATAGTTAGTGCTATCCTGTTTTAGTTTTCATGCGAGCGGGTAGCTATAAAGCTACAGCTTTATAGTCAGGAGGTTGTCATGGAAGATTCTGTAGGCAAGGTTATCACCCTGATTGGATCCAGTCCCGAGTCCTTCGAAAAGGCGGTTGCATCTGCAGTAAAGGCGGCAGCGAAAACCCTGCACGGCATACATGTTGCCGACGTACGAAAGCTTTACGTGCACATCGAGAACGGCAAGATAACCAGCTACCGGGCCCGTGTCAGGCTGGCCTTTGAATATGATGAGAAGGCGAAGTAGCTGATAGTCCATTAAGCCGTCAGTTCAATTACCTGACTACATACATGTGCGGCCGATAGCTGGCATATTTCAGGAGACTTTTTTATATTTTATGTGTTTCTCGAATTCGGCCAGCAATTTGGAGATCTCGGTACTGATCGGCGCAATTGTTTTGCCGGATGATGAATCCTTCCCCTGAGAGAAGCTGCTACTATCAAGTTCAGATTGACCGCCTGATCCAGGTTGCCTATCATACATCGGCCAATCCTGGTAGGACTGTTGACCTGGATACTGATTGCCATTACATGCCGGTTGCGATTGTGGTTGACCTGGTTCCATCACCCACGTGAAATTGATGCCGCAACTAATACAAAACCTCTCCCCGCAGACAATCCTCGCCCCGCAGTTAGGACAGAAATATTTCTGCCGCATAATTGTCACCTTTTATTCAAATACACAAACTCAAAACTGACTCTACTATAATCAGATTACTCCTAAAATATTAATGAAATGTTAACAGCTTTATCGCAGGCTCTGTATTTCGTCAGTGGCCTGCTTTTTGATGGCGGCATCGTCCGACAGGTTCGCTGCTGCCTGAAGATCGGCGATGGCCTCCTCAGCCTGCCCCAGCGCTTTATAGCACAATCCGCGGTAGCAATATGCCTCGGCGTATTCGCCGTTCAACTCTATCGACTTGTTCAGGTCGGCAATAGCCTTATCATATTCTTTGATGGAGCTATAGGCCTGGGCCCGGTGGCTGTACACTACCTTGTCGTGATGTAACTCAAGGGACTTGTTCAGGTCGACCAGGGCCTTTTCGATGTCCCCCGTCTTATAGTAATACCACCCCCGGGTGTCCAGGTATGCCCATATTGAAGTATTGTCGGTGGTGAGCTCAAATGCCCTGGTGATGTCGGGTAGGGCTTTCTCATAATCACCCGACAATATATATATGTAACCGCGGCCATTATAAGCTGCGGCTGATTGCGGGTTGCTCTGGATGGCCTCGGTACACACTGCAATAGCGGATACGTAGTCTTTTTTTAACTCATAGCATAAGCCCAGGCCGCCGATTACACTTTCCATGTTTACCTGGTTCATTTGTCGTGCGGTGATATAGTCGGCTATAGCATCATCATATCTTTTCATCTCTGTCAGGCAGTAGGCACGGCACATATAGTTCTGAGCATTGCTGCCATCCAGTTCTATAGCCCGGTTGAAATCGGCAAGAGCTTTGTCGTATTGCTTCATGTCCGTGTAGCATAAGCCCCGATTGGAAAATGCACGTGCATCTTTACTATCAAGCTCAATTGCCCGGCTGAAATCGGCAAGTGCTTTCTCGTATTGTTTAGTTTCCTTGTAACACCATCCGCGGCCATGG
The DNA here is from genome assembly GCA_964437795.1 of uncultured Dehalococcoidales bacterium. Taxonomy (GTDB): domain Bacteria; phylum Chloroflexota; class Dehalococcoidia; order GIF9; family UBA5629; genus CAIMUM01. The sequence continues at coordinate 61,362 of CAYTIC010000010.1, forward strand.
TAGTACCCTGGCCATTTATCATAGAGTTCAATCGCCTTGCTATAGTCAGCGATCGCCTTCTCGTAGTCATTTTTCCGCTCGTACATCGAGCCGCGCCCCGCATAGCTGTCTGCCCTGTCCGGTTTGACCTCGATAGCCTTAGTATAATCGGCTATGGCTGAGTCCCATAGCTTCTTGCCCCAGTTGGAATAGGCGCGCAGGTAATAGGCAGATGCCAGCTTAGGATCAAGCTCGATGGCCTTATTGAAATCATCGATTGCCTGATCGTATTTCTCCAGGTAATTATAGGTCCTCCCGCGCCCTACATACGCCACAGCCGACCCGGCATCAATGGCGATTGCCCGGCTGTAATCGACAATGGCCTGGTCGTAGTTCTTGGCGTTGATACTCGCCTTTCCACTGTCGATGAACGGCTGCGCCACCTGCTGACATCCCGAAATAAGTACAGCTGAGAGTAAAATTACTGCCGCCAGCGCTATTCGAACCCCCGCATACACCATCTGCCTTATCCCTCCTTCATGAAAATTCCAGCCTCCAGGATGCATCTCCATTTTGTAACAGCCTGGCAGCCTTCATCCCCCTGACAGTGTTACGGGCACGATAATAACAAGTCCCTTCGAAAGCTGTCAATAACTTCTTATTTCTCCGGATTCAATTGTAACCTGCATTTTCCACCACATCTAAACCTTTAATTAGGGACATTCGTTTTATAGATATCCACTAATGAAAAAGGAGATGTATCTACTATGCGAAAACTTAGCATTCTATTGTTGATTTCGGTTTTGGTCTGTTTATCTTTCGGAACGTCAATCAGCCTGGTTGCAGCGGCGGATGGGGTCCAGCTCACAAAGGTTGCCAGCTCGGATAATGCCACGCTGGGAGATACTATTGTCTACACCTATACCATCATAAATAGTACGACGGAAAACTGCTTCGAGGCTAAACTGGTAGACAATAAAATAGGCGAAATAGCTATTCCTGACCAATTGCTGGCAGGTGACAATATCACAACTACAGCTTCATACGTTGTTACTATGACTGACTACTCTGATAATGCCACTGAACTGGTCAATATTGCCACCTTCACCGGCAGCGAGAATATCACAGCTACCGCTACCGAGAGAGTTGCACTGAACCCGTATAAGGCCTCCCTGCAGGTTTTCAAGGAAGCAAGCCGGGATTCTGCCGCGGTCGGTGATACCATCACATACACGTACAAAGTGGTCAACAACGGCCTGGTTGATATTACCAAACTCGCGTTAAGCGACGACAAGCTCGGCGCGATACCGCTGCTCGGCGATAATGGCACCATCCTCAGCCTTGCACCCGGTGAGAGTGCAACCGCCTCGGCCAGCTACAAAATCGTATTCAGCGATTTACTGGGCGGTACAATTAAAAACACTGCCACGGTAACCGGGGTGGATCCGGATGGAAGACCTGTCAGTGGAATCAGTAGCGAAGTGGTTGTTTCCACCGATGTCGTCAAATCACTGCTGACCAAGTATCAGGTCCTCAAGCTCAGCGGTGTTCCGGGCAAGGGCATCGAAAACGCTCCGGGCCTGCAAAAACCCTTCAATCCCAATTCGCAGGCAGGCGAACACGCCGGCAAGAAAGACGGAAATGGGAACACGGAGAATACTAATCAGGAGATGAACAACAACCAGGGCAAGGGCAACGGACACGGTAAAAATAAATAGTATACGGATTTTAAGCGATCAATCATAACTGTAAGCAGGGTAGTAACCCTGCTTACAGTTATTTTTTACGTACAATGGAAACAAATGGCCTGGATCGTGACGTATCCAGCGCAGCATCCCAGATGGCTCGTACCGGCCTGAGCGGGCCCGAGGCCAGGCAGGTATTGAACGGATTGTGCAGCGAATATCTGTTTTTAATTGATTGTCTTGCTTTGGATGCCTCCGGTAAAGTGACTGCGGCGGCTCCTCTTAAATATGAAGGCGCCCTGGTCGAGAAGCTGGCTGTCTGGTCGAGTGTAAGGCTGCACGATACAGTATTGAGAGTCATAACATTCGGGGAGGTTGCAGCTCAACAATAAGAGGAGTCCGCAGATCGATCTGCGGACTCCTCTTTTAACTCCTGTGCCGGCATCAACCGGTGGTTTTTCAATTTCAGACGGCTAATCGTTTACTTGTATTAGCTTCGCCTGGTTCCAGATCGCGAAGTCGTTAACGGGGGAATCACCGGCGTCCACACGCAGGATAATATAGTACTTCTGTCCCTCGTAGTTGGTCAGGTCGATATCCCAGTCCTCGAAGGAACCGGGCGTGGTTGCCTTTCTGCTGTCTATCCAGGTGACGGTATCGTTGAGATCCTTAAGGCCCACTTTGAAAGTTACGCCATCACTTCCTGCAGCGTTGCGCGCCAGGCCAACCCTGGCCACAAAATGTAATTTGGCAGGAATCTTGATTGCAGCTGTTCTGGGAGAACCATATTCCTCGTCAGAATAGAAATAACCCCAGGTTCCCTGCATCCAACCCTGCGGCACCTGTTTAGGTATCATCTCCAGTTGCGGTGTCGTCTCAAGGTTGATGTTAGCCACTTTGAAATGGGCGCCATTTACGTTGTTTTCGCTACCGGGCTCGGGATAGTCTCCATCGCTGTTTCTCCATGTCGCAAGGTTGGATACGGGAAGCAGGTCGTAATCCCACAATACGCCGATCAGCGTCACTTTACAGTTGTTGGTCTCAACCGACTCGCTGGCTTCGTTCTTAGCATCGGCGCATACCGCCACTTTGGTGTTATTCAGAGGCAGCTCGACATAGCCCGCAGGATTAGCTCGCATCGGGGCTTGGACCCCGCCCATATTTTTGCCGAAGGGCCATTCGTAGTTGGAGAAAGTACGTAACTCTTCCTGTCCCGGCTTCAAAACGTCGACGTAGCTGGAGCTGCCCTGAGTCGGCAGGAGGTCATTCACATAGATATATGTGTATGTTTGCGGCGAGTCCACAGCTCCCATATTCTTGATCGTGTAGTTAACCGTCAATCCATCCAGCCAGATCTTGGTAACAACCAGGTCGGAGGCGCCGGTAACAGGCGTCGTCACAGGGGCCGTGATAGTTCCCGGTACGGAAGGAGCTATGGGTGCGGCAGGCGATTTATCCGGTGTAGTCACATTACTACAGCCTGATGTTACCGCCAGGGATAAGCCAATTGTCAATGCCAGGAATGAGTACAAACGAGAGTTCCTCAAAATTGATACCTCCATTTTTTTTATTGCACCTGTAAAACGTACCGGCCTTTAAAAAGTTTATGTATCGATCCATATAAAAATCCGGTTACGAAAAATAGCTATATGTATGACAGTTGCAGTAATGAAGTGATTTAATATGGGTGGAAGCAGTAATCCCGGTTTATGCTGTGAAAACACTAATTAAATAGACGGCACAACCGCTGGAGACAGATCACAATTCGTGAGGGGAAATCCTAATTCACTGAAGAGGGTAGTACTTTAGTAGTGCATTGTAAGGAAAGTCAAACGTTTTTGGCCGGGTCTATTACCACGCTGGTCACCTCGCCGGTCATCGGTATCATCGCCCTTGTTCTGACCGCGCTATCTAAAACAGAGTTTACGTGGTCGAAGTGCCGTAAACCAGGTCGTTTAATAGGTTCGCACTAACTGTCTGAAGCCCTAAGCATAACCCAGGAGGTGGCTAACCAGTATCCTCAGGCCGATACCGATGAGGACAATGCCGCCGATGGTTTCCGCCCATCTGCCGATCAGGTCTCCGGCCCTTTTGCCCAGAAGGAAACCTACAATTGTGGCAATAAAGGCGACTACACCGATGATGGTGCTGGCTACGACTATGTGCACATCGATAAAAGCTAATGACAGCCCCACAGCTAATGCATCGATGCTCGTTGCCACCGCCAGAGTGAGTAGCATCCAACCACTGGTGACATCAGTCTGTTTATCGTTTTCCTTTTTATGATGGAACGACTCCCAGATCATCCTGCCGCCAACAATCGCGAGCAGGGCAAACGCCACAAAATGGTCGTAGCTGGCTATGAACTTTATCACGGTCTGCCCTGCCAGCCAGCCTAAAACGGGCATGAGCGCCTGAAACAGTCCGAACACCACTGCCACCCGCAGAACCTGTAGCTTTGAAGGATTTTTAGTGGTGACACTGGCGCTGAGAGACACCGCAAAGCAGTCTGCAGACAGACCTATCGCGATAAGGAAAATCGAAAGGAAGTCAGTGCCGTTCATTATCAATTAATCGGGTATAGATTGCTATAATTATATTCTGTCCCATCAAATAACATAAAATAGTTAATACTTATCTTAGAAAAGAACAACATGGCAACGAGCAAGAAAAAGGACGCGCTTAAACAAGCTGAGAAAGAGCTGTATGAGGGCGAGGCTGCCCTCTCGGCAATGTTTAATATTGTGGGAACGGGTATCCTGCTCATTGACAGTGAAACGCTGACCATACTTGAAATCAATAAGACTGCCGCAGATATGATCGGCAGGGCCAAAGAGTCAGTAATTGGACAGAACTGTCACTCATTTGTCTGTCCTGCTGAGGCAGGTAAATGCCCGGTTAAAGACCTTGGACAAATTGTGGACAATTCCGAGTATAAGATTATTTGTGCGGACGGGCAGCAAATAAACGTTCTAAAAACTGTATCACCACTGGTTATTAAAGGACGGCGTTGTTACCTGGAGAGTTTTGTAGATATCACCGAGCTCAAGCTGAGTGAGGAAGCGCTACGGCAAAGTGAGTTAAAATTCCGGTTCCTTGCCAACAATACGCATGACATTCTCTGGATCATGGACTTGAATTTGCACACGACTTATGTCAGTCCATCTGTTGAGGCAGCACTTGGCTTCACACCGGAAGAACGAATGAAGCAGGATGTCACCGAACAACTGACTCCGGCATCTTTATCCATCGCACAAGAAACGCTGGCACGGGAGCTTGAAAAAGAACAATCCGGGCAGGCCGAATCCAACAGGGTTATCATGATCGAATCAGAATATTATCACAAAGATGGATCCGCTCTGTGGTTTGAGAACGCCATAACCAGCATCAGGGATGATAAGGGTATACTCACGGGATTGCAGGGAGTATCACGCAATATCATGGAACGCAAGCAGATGGAGCAAAAGCTTAAGGAAATGGCGACCCACGACTACCTTACGGGGTTGCCAAACAGGGTTTTGCTGGCGGACCGCTTCTCCATGGCAGCGGCTCTGGCCCAACGTAATAAAAATAATCTTGCAGTCATGTCGCTGGACCTGGATAAATATAAAATAATCAATGACACGCTCGGTCACGCAGCTGGTGACCAGGTGCTGAAGATAGTGAGCGCACGGCTCACAAATATAGTACGTGCAAGCGACACGATTGCCCGTGTTGGCGGTGATGAGTTTATACTGGTGATGCTGGAGACAAACCGGATGAAAGACACAATTGCCATAGCTCAAAAGATCCTGGATTCTTTTAGAGAGCCACTCAGTGTAGACGGCCATCATGTGGTCCTATCCACCAGTATAGGCATCGCCGTCTACCCTCAAGATGGGCTGGACATGGAAACACTGATTAAAAAATCCGATGCCGCCATGTACTACTCCAAGGGTCACGGCCGGAATCAATTCAAACTGTTCGGTGATGGTGATGTCAGTATCGGTACAGATCATAAAATCGGCTAAACAAGCTTAAATTGAATTAAGGTTATAGCAGCAACTGTTAGCGAAGTGCCGCCTCGCACAGTTTAAAGTTAACAGGGCACTTTTTGATTCACCTGGTCCTGTAGCGCTTCAAGGCTTTCTCACGCCATTGTTTGGTGGAGAAACACTGGTTGAAGGTATATATGTGAAATCCGGCTACAAGCTGGTCTCTGGTCAATCCTGTGATTTCTTTTACCAGACTATTGGGATCATACATATCATGTTGCAATAGTCTGGCCATCATGCCCAGGTGATTTTTTAAAAACCGTGTGGAATCACCCACACCTACCTTAAGTGATATCTCCAGCAGCTTCGAGCGCTTTAATATGCCGGGAATACCGATGTATACAGGCAGGGTAATACCGTTTGCCCTGACATCTGCCAGCCACCTGCCGATGATCTGCGGGTCGAAACAAATCTGCGTGACCATATAACTTGCAAAAGGTTGTTTGGCCTTGAGTGACTGCATCAAGGTTTCACGATTTATAAGCGGATGTCCCTCAGGATAAGCGGCCACTCCTATACGACCTGGGCGGTTGCCCATCTCAACCATATCAGCTATTAGCGCGCTTGATGAATCATAAGTCCCCACCGGTTCAGTAATATCACCACCGATGATGAAGACATCCTTAAATCCGCCCGCTGACAATCTGTCTACAATCTCATGCAAATGAGACTTATCACGTACCTGCCGTGCCGTAAGGTGGGGCACCACGTGAAATCCGCGTCCCGCTAGTTCCTCAGATAGCGTAAAAGTGGCTTCAATGCCCTTGCGGGGCGAGGCAGTCACCGTTACAACCGAGCCGGCCGGCAGTGTCCCTGCCTCCTCAACCACACCTTTCATGGGGATGACTTCAAAGCGTGCGCCTTTCAGCATGCTGCTAATTGAGAGACGGGATCCCCGGTATGAATCCATGTTTATTGCCGATTCATGAGGCATACTCATCCTTTTTCCAGTTCCTTTATTTTCTCAACCAAATATTTAAAGGTTTTCGGGGCTGCGATATTTAATCTTGCTATGCCGGTACCCAGTCCATCGGAGGGTATCACTACCGTTTTATCTGATGGTATTTGTCTGAAGGCTTCATCTATTATCTGCTTGTTTGTCTCAAATTCGTTATCGGTAAAGAAAATCCCGGGCTCTTTTAGTGTAGGGATACCTATAGAATTTGGCTCATCCCTCATTTCTCCTGCTTGTCCGCCATAGCCTGAATGAATTGTGTTATCTCCGAAAAGATATACTTTATCCCGGTTTTCCCTCAAGTCCTCTCTTCTGATGAACTTCTGATACTCAACTTTCATCCCTGCACCTTTTTCCTATATGTTTCGCATCACATCAAACCTTTCTCTATCAAACAACGCCTTGAAACGGCGGAAAGCCAAACACCCATAACACTGCTATCGATATCAACATAGACATGCTTGCGCCGACTACAGTTTGCCACATATTGTGCCCCTCGGCGGCCAACCGCGCCCAGGTTACTAGAGGTAATAAAACCAGCAACGGCGTCGCAACGGCGCCGTAGATGTAGATCATTACAGCTACCGGTCCGGCTACACCGGCAGCGTGGCCGCTGGCTTTATAATGGAGCAGCAAATTGAAAATAATCAGGCCGAGAGTGACAAATGTATAGGTGGCCGCCACTGCTGTGAAAATGCGCGGGGAACCAATCAAAGCCAGCACCAGCCAACCGACCGGGTAGCTGACCAGCATAATAACAAAGCTTGCTATGCGCTGCCTGTGTATGGTTCCCTGTTTCTCCTCGTTCTTGATCGGAAGATAAAAGAAAAGACTGCATAATGGTATTACGCACAGGAACAGCATGGTCCAGGCATATCCGGCCAGGCGGTTGGGTTCCGAGTCAGGGATGCGCAAGAACAAATAAGTTGCCAATGCACCGGATAATACCGGGACATTCAACAATTGTGAAAGGATCTCGCCAACAACCTTCTTGATACTCTTCTTCTCTTCCATGCCGTATCTCTATATCCTATACTTCTATAAATCCATTTATTTTTATAGCAATTTGGTAATCAGATTTTCTATCGGATTACCCGGGCTGGCAGGGGGGTGGCTGACGCCAAACAATGCAAAAAACACGAATACAACGGATATAAAACCCCTGAATATTTTTAGCTTCATCGCTTCCCCACCTTGTTCATTGCTTCTAAGACGGCTAACCCCTACTGTGCTTTTGAGGCGGATAATCCAATAATCTGCGTCCCATTTTCCCCTGCCTCCAATCTTTAATAGTTTATAACACGTATTTGACAGCGTCAACGACGATCCAGCGACCTGGTAGAAGGTTTTTCACCGTGGGGTGCATTTGAAGGCGAAGGTCATGCTCACTTCCGGTTACTACCGGATTGTGATATTAAGCTGGATGCGGCAGGGGATATAATGTATATATAAACCCCGTCGCTTCATGAATTTATGATACCATAGCTAAATAGTGTAAACGGTCAGTTCAGGTACTAATATGAAGATAGCCATCATCGCTCCACCCTATCCTCTCGAAGAAGCCCCTTCGCCACCATTGGGCGTCACGTATGTCGCTGCTGCCTGTGAGCAGGCCGGTTGCGAGGTCAGGATATTCGATTATATCGTGCGTCGTTACACGAAGGAAAAGCTCGCAGCCGAACTCGACGAATTCGCGCCGGATATAGTGGGCGCCACCTCGGTAACGATGAACTTCAAAGCCGCTGCGTCTATCATTCAGGATGCCAAGCGACATAATCCCGCTATCATCACCATGATGGGCGGACCTCATGTTTCTTACGATTGGGCCAATGCCCTGAAAGATTACTTGAATATCGATCTAATTGTAGTGGGCGAGGGCGAAGAGACTCTGAGTGAACTACTACCGGTTATCCAGGACCGCACAGCGTGGGATACGGTCAGGGGGATTGCCTTCCGCAAGGATGGACAGGCACATTTCACCGGCGTGCGTGCCTTTATCGAGGATATCGATACACTGCCGGCGCCGGCGCGCCACCTGCTGCCAATATCCCGTTACCTTGCCCTGGGCTTTCCGGTCAGCATCATCACATCGCGAGGCTGCCCAAACCAGTGCATTTTCTGCCTGGGAAGGCGCATGGTTGGCTATAAGGTTCGCTACCGCACCCCGCGACTTATCGTGGATGAGATCGAGGATATCCTCTCCTATGGATTCACGCGCATCAACATTGCGGATGACCTCTTCACCTCAGACAAGATCCGCGTGCAGGCCTTCTGCGAGGAGCTCAAACACCGGGAGATCAAGATCACCTGGAGCGCCTTCGCCCGTGTAAACACTGTCGACACTGAAGTGCTTGCCATTATGCGCGAGGCGGGCTGCGACACCGTGAGCTTCGGGATCGAGTCCGGCAACCCCGAAATGCTCAAGCGCGTGAAAAAGGGAATCACGCTGGAACAGGCTGTAAAAGCAGTGCAAGCCTGTAAGGAAAGCGGTATCAGCGCATTTGCCTCGTTCGTGATCGGCCTGCCTGGAGAGAGCCCGGAGACCATGGCTGAAACCCGTAAATTTGCCGAAGGACTCGGCATCGACTGCGGCTTTCACCTCCTGGCGCCGTTTCCCGGGACCACCGTGAGGGAGGAGCGGGAAAAATACGACATCGAGATACTCACAGATGACTGGGACCTGTACGATGCCAATGTCCCCATCGTACGGACTTCCCGGGTGAGTGAAACCTATATCGCCGATTTCATAGAGGCGAATGAAGCCCCTCACCGCGATCTTTGGGACTACGTGGTTAAAAGGTATGAAGAAGGAATATGTACTGATGATGAAGGACTGCGCGTTGCCGGCCAAAAACGCATGCAGTTGGTCTTCAAACTTCTAAGCACCGATCTCATCGAGCGCAATGGCATTTTTAAAAATGGCGGCTCCAGCATACAGATCCTGGCCGAACGGATTACACAGCAGACCGGCGCACAGCCAAAACTCGTACAAAACACCCTGCAGCAGCTCAGCGATATCGGTTATATCAAGCCCCTGACCGATGCCACAACCACACGCTGGTACTGGACCCATAACAACCGTTCGGACGCGGAATATTGAGCCTCACCGGGCTGTATTACCGGAATGTGTAAGGCAGATCAAAGCTGGGACTTTTGTCGCGCAATTTATTTATCAGGGGCGAGAAGGTCTCCACGTGAATAATGCTTTGCGATGGGATGAACTCCATCACCCTGAGATATCCGTTCCCACCATTTGCTTCTTTCTGGTAGTCGCTTAACAGGATGTTTACAGCGTTTCCGTATTCGCCGGTCTTAGTTATAGTAAATTCGGTATGTTGATGACCGCAAAGCACCAGGAAAACATTTTTATGTCGTTTAATCACCTGATCCCAGAGCAGTGCCCCTTCCGGTAAAAAATCGCCTTTGTTGTTGATCATTGAGTGTGTCACTACGATCACGTTTCTCTCCGGATATTTCGCGATGGCGGTATTTGCCCAGTCAAACAGTCTCGATAATTCAACATTAGTTTGTGCAAAATAGCCGAAAAATCCGATATTCAGAATAAGTAATTTTTGGCCCGAAATATCCACCAGCTCGTAGCTATTCTCGTTTCCCTTCAGTGGGTAATGACCGCCGTACCACGGAAATTTCTCGAACTGGGTATAGGGAAAAACCGAATTAAAAAAAGTGTTGTCCACTGTGCCCTTAACCAGGTTATCGTGGTTGCCCGGTAACACTGAGTATTTAAGTCCACTAAGAAGGTCCATAGCGTTTTTGGCGTTTGCCCACTCACCCTTTACAAGTTCTGAGCTCTTATGCTGTGAGTCTGTGATATCGCCAAGGTGAACTGTGAATGCAATATTCTTTGAGATGGTATTGTCTTTTATCCACTGTGTTTGCGCTATAAACGTCGTGGGGAATGACTTCGAATAAATCTGTGTATCTGGAAGAGCTATTATTACGAACGGCTTTTCCTGAGGTACAGGTTGTACAACAGGTACTGGCGCCGGCGCCTCCACGGGTGGGATATGAGTGGTCGTGCAGGAGGTAAAAAATATGAATAAAACAAGGATCGCGGAAAGTATATAACGAGCCGGCTTGTACCTGTGTTTACACATCATCGCTCCTCGCGGCAGGTCAGCTATACACAAAAATAATCTACATTCAGGGTTTTCCGGAGGCGTTCAAAATTAGTCATAGTTCTCTGCCCGTTAGCTTATATAAATTTTTCAAGTAATTCAATAATTAATGCATCATTCCCCACCCGAAGTGACCTGCTATCAGTGATAGCTTCAACGCACTGGTTGCCTTCTCCTGTTGACATAGATGACGCCTATGGCGAAAGCGAACAAGATCAAAGCCCCGCTTATGTAGAGAATCATGTTAGAATCGGTGACCTGGTCCACTGTGAAGCTGCCGGCCTGTGTACCGCCGACGTAGACGCTGTAAATTCCGGGCTCATTTCGGCTGATGCTGAAAGTTACAGGCGTGTTGCTGCCGCTGTTGACCGTGATGCCCCGGCTGTCCTCCATCTCACCGTTCACATAGACCTTGATGCTGCTGCTCCCATTGACTGTACCTCTGTTGATCACATCGGCTGTCACGGTTACCGGTACCCCGGGTGTGACCCTGGTAGCCGAGAGCGAAGCGCTCTTCACATAGACGGTGGGCAGTGAGACCGGGCTCTGCGGCGGTGCTGCCGTAATGCCGGACATGGTTGAGCCGTGCGGGGTTGTGCCGATCAGGCCACGCTGGGCTATGAAAATAAACTCGGCTGCGCTGGTGGCTATGCCGTCCGGTGTTGTAATGGTAATCCTGCCTGTGACGCCTGTGCCCACGATGGCTGTTATTTGAGTGGCGGAATTAACTATATAGCTTGCCGCTGTGTCTCCGAAACTGACCGCTGTCGCACCGGTGAAATTGGTGCCGGTAATAATAACCTGGGTACCGCTGGTACCCGAAGTAGGATTGAACGAGGTTATAGTGGGGGCGGGAGCGGTATACTTCTTGTAGTATATCTCGAAGTTGTGGACCCCGGGGGCGACCAGGAGGTATTCCTGCCAGGCAACGTGGACATTATTGCCTGAAACTGCAATAACGGGGATCTCGGAACTATCGGGGGTATAGGAGAGCCTGGTGTCGGCGCCCCAGGTAGTCCCGCCATCGGCAGAGAGCTTGTAGTATATTTCCCATATAGGGTAATACTGACCCCGGTTGTCCTGCCAGGCAACGTGGACATTATTGCCTGAGACTGCAATAAACGGGCGATCGGATACCTCAGGACTATCTACAAGCCTGGTGTCGGCGCCCCAGGTAGTGCCTCCGTCAGTAGAGCGCTTGTAGTATATATCCCCATTGCTGTTCCTCCTGTCCTTCCAGGCAACGTGGATGTTTGAGCCCGAGACAGCCATAGATGCACGCTCGGAAACGGATGGGGCATTGGTGAGCCTTGTTTCGGGGTCCCAGGTAAGCCCGCCGTCGGTTGAGCGGATATAGTATATCTCCCAGTTGCCGGGCCCCCACCGGAGGTCCTGCCAGACAACGTGGATGTTATTGCCGGAGACAGCGATTGATGCTAATGCAGCATCTACGCCCGCATTGGTGAGCCTGGTGTCGGCGCCCCAGGTAGTGCCGCCATCAGATGAACGATTGTAGTATATCTCTTCGAAGCCGGTCCGGTTGTCATGCCAGGCAACGTGGACTGTATCGCCCCAGACAGCTATAGACGGCGTGTAGGAATTGCCCGCGGCATTGGTAAGCCTGGTATCGGCGCCCCAGGTAGTGCCGCCATCGGTAGAGCGCTTGTAGTATATCTCAGGGTTGCCGTCCCTATTGTCATACCAGACGACGTGGATGGTATTGCCGGATACTGCGATAGACGGGTTATCGGAATTTCCCGAGGCTTTGGTAGTGAGCCTGACGTTGGCTCCCCAGGTGGTACCGCCATCGGTCGAGCGCGCGTAGTATATCTCTTCGTTGCCGTCCCGGCTGTCGTACCAGACAACGTGGACGTTATTGCCGGATACAGCGACAGACGGCTCCTTGGAATTTCCCGTGGCATTGGTAAGCCTGGTGTCCGCTCCCCAATCGGCGTATACGGGCAGGGCCGTGAGCAGCGGTGTGAGGAGGATCGCCAGCACGGTCAGCAGGGAAAATATAACAGGGCAGGACCCCCGTACAAACTTATCAGATGCTTTTTGTTTGATCATGATGTCCACTCCTGTACGAAGGCATAATTGATCAATAATAATATAGGTAATTCAGCATGTCAACGGTTTTTATCGATGCATACCACGAGGGCAACTAATCCCATCAGTCGTCTCGGAATTCTTCGTGATCCAAATCAAAAGGTGGAATATGTATTAACATGAGTCTACCGAGAAATTCAGTTTTATTCTCATATCTAAACCATTCGCCTTTTTGTATCAGCAACAAATCTCGTGGATCCAAATTAATAATCTTATTGTTTACCTGAAAAAATACCGGCCCATCGATACACACATAGACTTTATCGCATTTTTTCGACCGTGTGGTGGGGTGTTTTTTCCCCGGGGCTATCTCGATTTCCGCGATTGATATAGACGCCAGTCCTTCTGGACTTAATTCCCGGATCTGCAAATCTTTCCAATCAAATGGTTGAATATTCTTATATAGCGTACTCTGCACAACAAGCCTCCTCGGATGCGAATAAGGAACTATGTGCGCGAATTATACCAGACCCGGATAACCGCAGTAATCAGTATAAAAACGATGCCTTACCTGCTTTGAATGTACAGTTACTGCGACTCCGGAACGTGCAGCTATTAAAGCTGAAGTGAAGAGTTCCGGGGTTCGAATCCCGCTATCCCAACCAGGTAAAAACTCAGAGTGTCACACCGCCATCAATAACCAGGGTCATTCCTGTCGTGAAGCTGGATGCCTCGGAGGCAAAATAGAGTGCTGTCCTGGCGATCTCCTCCGGGGTGCATAGCTTTTTAATGGCCATCCTCTTCATCGCTTCATCAATAAACTGCTCATTGCTCCACACTGCCTCGCTGAACCTTGTCTTGACAAAACCCGGCGCGATGCAGTTTACCCGTATATTATAAGGTCCGAGCTCGGCAGCCAGCACTTTGGTCATCATTATAAGGCCTGCCTTGCTTATGCTGTAAGGGCCAAAACCCGGCGTAAAAGCAACGCCGGCCGCCGAGGCTATATTTATGATATTCCCGCCCTTACCCTGTTCAACCATCATCCTGGCAGCAGCCTGGCTGAGAAAATAGTGGCTCTTGAGGTTGACATCCAGTATCCGGTCATATACGGCTTCTTCCATATGTAATACATCCGATATCGCCGGGTTCACCCCTGTATTATTTACCAGGATGTCGATGCGTCCGAATTCATCCTTGACTCTGCACATCAGGTTTTTGAGCTCGTCCATTTTCCCATTGTGCGCGGAGACTGCCAGGCTCCTGCGCCCCATTGCCCTGATTTCATCCGCAGTTTTTTCAAGGTCGGGCAGCTTCCGGCTGCTCACTATAACGTCGGCCCCGGCGTCCGCAAGCTGGAGAGCAATCGCCTTTCCGATGCCGCGGCTGCCACCTGTTACCAGCGCCACTTTACCCCGCAAAGTCAGATATGATGTATCCATTAAGAACCTCCGTTTCCTGGTCTTTATCCAGACATCTACAATCCAAATACCGTCACAACATGATACCAAGGAATATGAAATTCGTCTATAATCAGAATAAGCGATATAAATATAAGCAACATTGACAAACTCAACACTGATTGTTATCATATTTGACTATAGTAGCGGAGGCGCGTTGGAGGGAATCCCCATATGAGGCGCGGGTGTCCTGAATGAAATTTTGGAGTAACACATATGCTGAAGTATCCCGAATTGTTTAAACCCTTTAAAATCGGCAAACTCGAATTAATAAACAGGATTGTCATGAGCCCGATGATGGTCGGTGGATGGCTGGACGCGAACGGCAACATAACCGACGAGGTCATCGATTACTATGAAGAGCGTGCCAAAGGGGGAGTCGGCCTGATTTATACCGGCGCTTTCCCGCTTAACGCCAACATCGAGAAAGCAAATGCGATCTTTGTCTCGCCTTTTGATCAGCCCGAAGGTTTCATGACCCAGTTGAAAAAAGTGGCCGACCGGGTCCATCTGTACAATACCAAGCTATTTATCCAGATGACGGTGGGCAATGGCAGGCTCATGCCGCCATTTCTGATAAACAGTACGCCCATCTCCCCGTCTGAAAACCCGAACTGGTGGGATCCGGGCACCACCTGCCGGGCGCTAACCAAAGAAGAAATAGAACGCCTCGTCCAGAGCGCTGTCACGGCTGCTCTTAATTGCCTGATGACCGGCTGCGACGGCGTAGATTTCGTCGGAATCTACGGCGGCTACCTGGGTGACCAGTTCGGAACAGCTGCTTTCAACCGCCGCACCGACGAATATGGCGGTTCTATAGAAGGGAGAGTGAAGGTATTTACCGATATCGTAGCGGGCGTCAAAGCTCTATGCGGAGCTGATTTTCCGGTGACTGTCCGATTGGCTGCCAAGCATTATATGAAAGGTGTATTGCAGGGCGCGGTCCCGGGCGAGAAGTTTACAGAATTCGGCCGTGACGTGGATGAAAGCATTGCCATCGCTCAAAAGCTGGAGCAGGCAGGGTACGACGCTCTCCTGATGGCTTGCGGCAGCTACGACTCAATGTATTGGCTCTACTCTCCCATGTATCAGAAAGACGGCCTGTGGCTGGAAGATGTAGCCAAAGTGAAGGCGCAGGTCAAGATCCCCGTCATCTGCCCGGGCAAGATAACCAGGCCTCAGCTGGCCAACGATGCTATCAAAAATAAAATGGTCGATGCCGTCGCCCTGGGCCGAGCGCTACTGGCCGACCCCCAATGGGTCAACAAAGCCAGGATGGGGAGCGATGAAGCTATACGCCCCTGTATCGGCTGTAACAATGGCTGCATAGGCCATGATTTTGCCGGGCTGCCTATGACATGTGCGGTCAATGCGGACCTCTTCAACGAGAAGTATGCAGGGCTACAGAAAGTTGCTGCTCCTAAGAAGATTGCCATAATTGGCGGAGGTGTCGCAGGTATGGAGGCTGCCCGAATTGCCGCGCTCCGCGGGCATAACGTAACCATCTATGAAAAGAACAACAGCCTGGGTGGCGTAGTTGTAGCGGGGTCTGTCCCGAAATCCAAGGATGCTGATAGACGGCTGTTGAAGTGGTATGAAAAAGAGCTCAAGGAGGCCGGTGTAAAGGTAAAGCTTGGACATGAAATGACATTAAATCAGATCGCGAAACTGGATTCTGACGAGATCGTCGTGGCCACGGGAGCAAGTGCCAAGGTCCCGCCCATCCCCGGCATTGACCTGCCACATGTAAGCACGGCTGTTGATCTTTTGCTGGGTAATAAGGAACCGGGCCAGCGCGTTGTGGTAATCGGTGGCGGCCAGGTGGGCTGCGAATTGGCCCTGTGGCTGGAAGAAAAAGGCAGGCAGGTCACTCTGGTCGAAGCGCTAAACGGCCTGATGACACTTGGCAAAGAGGCTCTTTTCATAGCGAATAAAAAGATGCTGGAGGATATGCTCGCCTTCAAGAATATCAGGGTGATGCTCGGGACGCAGGTCGCTGCTATAGGGAAAAACAGCGTAGATGTTATTACTAAGGACGCGAAGGAAAGTATTACGGCTGATTCTGTCGTCCTGGCAATCGGATATAATTCAAATAACCGGCTTTACCAGGATATCAGCACCAGCATACCGAAAAAAGTCTGGTTGCTGGGCGATGCCAGAGCCCCGGGCAATATAATGTTCGCCATAAGAGATGGAGCAGTCATCGGCCGGGTTCTGTGACACGCAGAAGGCCAGAAGTCTGGGAACTACTTTTAGTTCGCGCTCACCTTGCGTTTAAAAATGCCCTTTCCACGAGAGCCCTGGTTACCTGTACCTTATATTTATTTTTTGTCAGGGATAGAGTTTGCTCTACAGCTATTTTAGCGGCAGTTGCCGCCGACTTTTTATCTAACTTTTTCCCTTTCAAGAAGTCTTCGATATCTTTTATCCTGAGCGGGACAGGAGCTACAGCTCCCAGGACTATTTTGACTGTATCCACCCTGTAACCATTCATGTTCAAAAGGGCAGCCACACTCACCACAGGGAAGTCATGCGAGTTCCTTAGCGCATATTTGATGAAATTTTGCCGGCTGCCTAATGCAGGTTTGGGTATCTGTATTTCTACTACTAATTCACCTTCTTCAAGTTGGCTGGTTTTCATAATTCCGGCAGAAAAAAAGTCCTCCGCGGTTAGAACGCGTTTCGTAGTCTTAATTTTTCCACCCAGTGCTATTAAAGCAGGAGCAATATCAGAGGCGTTGACAGCCACGCAGCCACAGTTGAAACAACGGTTGGCCTCATTCTCCATTTCACTGAGGTTGAAGCCGACAGTATCCTCTATATCAATGCGCCTGCGAGATACGGGCAATATAGCTGTTTTACCTCTATCCATTTTGACCAGGCAACCTGTGCTGAATTTTTGCATAGTTACTGTTTGACTCTTAGTATGTATTCGCCTTCCCATCAGGTATAAATCGATTGAAGCCGCTGCCCTTCTTCCGGCTGTAATGGCCTGAATTACCGATGCAGGTCCCGTGGCGACATCACCACCTGCAAAAACACCGGCAGCATTTGTCTCCTGTGTATCCTGATCGACCGTTATCAAACCACGCTCCGTTTTGAGCGCCGAGCCGACAAATGACAAATCCCCTCGCTGTCCGATAGCCAGTATGATTGAATCGGCATTTACCCTTTTCCTGATAGCCTTGTTAAAAGTTGGTGCGAAGCAACCCTTAGTGTCAAATACCGAAGTGCAGCGTACAAGTTGCATGCCTTGAATCTGATCATTTTCCTGGAGTATCTGATCGGGCCCCCATGATGGCATGAGACGGATTCCCTCGGCTAAGGCTTGCTCGGTCTCTGAAGTAATAGCGGGCATCTCTTCACGACATTCCAGGCATGCCATGGTGACTTCTGCTGCGCCTAACCGCTTGGCCGTAATAGCCACGTCAACCGCAACATTTCCACCTCCGATAACCAGTACCTTTTTACCCGGCGCCTCGGTCAGGCCTGAGTTCACTTTTGTAAGCCAATCCAGTCCGGATATCAGCAGTCCATCATCCTTTACGCCCAGCGACCTCTGGCCCCATCCTCCGGTTGCCAGGAATACCGCATCAAAATTATTCTTTATCTCTTTTAGTGTCGAATCCTTGCCGATTTCAAACTGAAGCCTGAATTTAATACCCGTGCCCTGCAAGGCTTTTACCTGCCTGCGTACCAGGTTTTTAGGCAGGCGGTAAGCCGGTATAGCATACATCAGCATGCCGCCCGCTTCTTTATGGTTATCGAAGACCGTAACTGAGTAGCCCGACTGCCTGAGGTAATATGCCGCAGCAAGACCGGCCGGCCCCGCACCTACCACCGCTACCTTTTTCCCATTTTCTTTTTGGGGCGGGTGCATTATCGTCTCCGCATTATCCAGGATATAGTCACCTATATATCGCTCAATATTCTTTATCGATATGGCTTCATCAAATTCGCCGCGGTTGCATTTTGTCTCGCATAAATGCGGACATACCCGGCCGGTTATAGCTGGGATCGGATTAGATGCAAGCAGTATTTCCGCCGCCTTATCTATTTTCTTATCTCTGATAAGGCTAAAATACGAGGGCACATCGACCCGCCCCGGGCACTCCGTCGAGCAAGGGGTTGTTGCCATTCTTGCTGCGCCAAAGATGGAATGGTAGCGGTTCTCCCCGGTTAAAGCATTACAAGATTGGCCGCCCTTTCTCAGGCAGTGGAATGTGCACTCCGGATTGCGATAATACCAGCACCTTGGTTCCTGGCAGATATTGCCGGCGATCGTCCCCATGTTTCTGACGTGAGGCGTAGCAACACTGTGAGCTGCCATCGACAATAACTTGTATTTCTTCTTTACGATTTCACTTTTTTCGATCGCATGCAACCGGGTCAGCGCCCCTATCCTCAGCCCAAGATTATCTTCCTTGATATAGTCCAGTCCCGGGATGGTTTTAATGTTAACCACCAATTCAGGGTATTCAGGGCGTACATTGTCCTTTAGTACTCCCAGCAAGTCAGTGCCACCTGCAATTGCGACTGCCTTCGTTCCATACTTGCTCAGCAAATTGCTTGCTTCTTCAGGGGAAGTGACATTCTGATGTTTAAACGATCTTAAAGCAGCCATTTTATTTAAATCCTTCCCAGTGCTTTTAATATTTTGTCCGGGGTAATTGGGATGTCATCTATCCTTACACCAATGGCGTTATAAATGGCGTTTGCAATCGCACGGGGCCCGCAGGTCACTACCCCTTCTCCGATTCCGCAGGCTCCATATTCTCCGGCTCCCTTCCATACCTCAAAAAGTACGGGCTCCACCTTTGGCATGTCTGCTATTGTCGGTATCTTGTATTCCACCCAGTTGAAATCAAGCGGTACACCCGTTTTTTCATCATAGACTATTTCCTCAAAGAGTGACTCACCGACAGTCATACATTGGCCTCCGCACTGCTGCGCTTCAGCCCCGGAGGCAAACATGACCGTACCACAATCGTTAAGGATGATCATCCTGAGCACTTGTGTTTGCCCGGTGTCAGTATCCACTTCGACCTCAGCAAACGTGGCTTGATATGGCACGCCCGTTTTCCTGGTATGAGGCCTGCTGCCGGCCATGGCTACAATCGGCACCAGGTCCCCTTTTTGCAGGAGTCTTTTAACTGTAATCGATTTTTTCACCTGCGCCTTTACACATACTATTCCGTCCTCGATTACAACCTGGTCCCGGCTGACGTTGAAGTGCTTTGCAGCCAGCTTCATGACCTCTCCCCTGATTTTATCTGCAGCCTCCAGCAGCACTTCTGACTGCAGATAAGAAACGGCGCTATCGGTCTGTACGGTATCCTTGAGACCGCTGTCCGTGTCCACAGTCGACGCCCACCTGATATCCTCAGGCTTTATACCAAGAAAACTCAAAGCTTCTGCGCAGCCCAGTACGTTGCAGGTATTGGAACCGGGTCCGCATTCCACTGTTGGGGCAAGCAGCACCACTGTGCCATCGGGATTAAGTTTGATTCCAGCCTGGATTGTACCGCGTCGTTGCTCCTGCCAGGCGGCATGCCAACCCGGATGAAAAGACAGTCCAATTCCCCGCTTCTTCGAGCCATCATAAGTCCGTCCCTTGCCCGGCTTATGCCGCTTATCCCAACCAATCCTCCTGGCGCCTTCATGCAAAACAGCTTGCAGGCTCTTATCCGGCAACTTCTCCCATTTGTGCCCAAAATTCTTTAAGGCCAACTCTATTGGATCGATGCCGAGCTTCTCAGCCAGTACGTCAACTGCCAAACCAAATATCAGGTTGAACTGGTTATTGCCTACACCTCTCATCATGCAGCCGGGGATTTTGTTAGTATAGACTGCGTAAGATTCCATTTTTACATTGGGTATATGTGCGAATGAGACCTCCACAATCTCCTGCGGAACAAACTTTGTGGCAAAACAAGTATGGTCAGCATAGGCACCCGCGTTCCCGATGGATTTAAAATAGCTTGAACTAATAGTGCCGTCTTTGCCGGACCCCATCTTGCAGGTATAAATTATGGGTTGACGCGTATTGTGGAAACTTTCTCGCCGCGTATGCTTGAACTTCACGGGACTCCCTGTCCGCTTCGCCAGCAAGGCAGCGTAAATAAAGAAAGGATCTTCCCCGGTATCTCCCCTCCCAAATTGACCGCCGACAAACGGGCTTATCACTCTTACTTTATTCTGCGGGATCTCCAGCATTTCACTCAGAAACATTCGAGTTTGATCAGCTTCGTACGAATTCGACCACATTGTGAGCTGATCGTCTTTCCATGAAGCCAGGCAACACCAATTGTCCAGGGAGCACTGTGTGGCATTATGATAAATTGCCTTAACTTCGATGTTTATATCTGCTTCAGCGAACCCTCTTTCCACATCTCCTATATTCACAAAGACATCTGCGCCACCGATTGGTTCCGCCGGTAAAATATTGTTTTGTGAAAGCTCAGGATGTATTACCGGAGCTCCGGGCTGCATAGACTCTATAGGATCAAGTACAAAAGGCAATACTTCCCATTCGACTTTGATTAATCTTAACGCTTCTTCACCGATGCGTTCACTCTTGGCTGCTACTACGGCGCCTACTTCGTCACCCACCCAGTATGCATGGCTGCCGAGTATCCTTCTGTCCCGCAACTTCTTCCACATCATGCGTTCATAACTTACCGTATCCACTCCATCCGTCCAACCGGCGTTCATTGGTTTTAGTGCGACTATTTCAGGGTCCTTATAGGTCAATATGGCCTCAACACCCGGCAGCTTCTCAGCTTTGCTTATGTCGATATTTTTGATGACTGCATGCGGATAAGGGCTGTGGAGCACTTTGGCATAAAGTATGTCTGGCAGACGGCACTTTAATGTCATGTCATCTATAAACTCTGCCCGGCCGCTGGCTTTCTCCCAGCCATCAATCCGGGGACGATAAGTCCCCAGGTATTTACGGTTTACACGGGGTTTAAATTGATTGCTCATGATTTACTCACTTGCCTGGATATTTTTTCCGCGGCGTGCTCGACCGACTTTGCGATCCCAGCATAACAACCGCAACGGCAGATATTGCCTGAAAGTGCATCTTTTATCTCTTGTGCCGTAGGGTTCGGGTTTTCATTAAGAAAAGCTTTTACTGTCATTACAAATCCAGGTGTACAGTAACCGCATTGCATGGCAGTGCCGTAGCCTGGTTCACTTTGTTCGGCGAAGGCTGCTATGACAGGGTCGTCCTTGGGCAAACCCTCAATGGTTAAAATATCCTGGCCATCTGCATCAATCGCGAGCGTCATACAAGAGAGAACAGCTTCTCCATTCAGTATTACCGTACATGCTCCACAGGCGCCGTCATCGCAGGCTACTTTCAGTCCGCTGAGTCCCAATTTTTCACGAAGCAAATATGCTAAGGTATCAGCCTCTTCAATGTCGTGGCCGACATAAAATTCATGCCATACACCATTGACCTTAAGCCTTATAATACGATCTAAGGCGGACACACGAGTATCTTTACAGGGTTGTTGCAGAGTCATACCTCACCTCCTGGGCTATTTGACTTACATTAAAATCGGCAGCTGCTAATAATTACAATAATCTTAGTATCGTGACCAATGGATTTTACAGCATACCCCACTAATTTCACCACTTCAATAGCTCAACTGCATTTAACTTGCCGTGCAGAAGATTCAAGAATATTGCAGCAGGGAAGAGGCAGACCTTAGGGAATGATCTTAGAAGGACAAAACAAGCTCTAAAAGCGCCAGATGTTCAGGTAATGGCGGTGCCAGAAAAGGTTAAATTCGGTTGCAGCAGCTTTAGAATTTACTAAGTCTATCCGGCCATGCGTACTCTTACCCTTTTCCATTCTTTCTTTCAATTTGATGCTGTGCCGCGATGCAACCGCCGATTTGTTTGCTGTATAATGAGCGCACTTAGACGCATGGCCGGATAAGCTACAAGGGAGGTGCAGGATTGCATCAAGGTCAACGCAACTTTGTTATCGGTATATGCCTTTTGCTGGCTATGCTGATACTGACGGGTTGCCTTTCTATAAAACAGGGAGGTTTCTCTTGTGCCCCTTTGGTCAGCAAGCTTCAATCGATGTTGCCCAAATTCATCAAACCCGGCACATCCACCGATCCTGGCCAGCAGCCCTCATCAAAGGATTCGCTGGTTGCCGCCATTCCTGCCCAGCCCACTGATTTCAAGGCGCAGGAAAGCAAGATCAACGCCGTTATCGGCCAGATGAGCAGCGCTCTCAAAGCCAAGGATGTTGAAGGCGTGCTTAAGTATTTCGCTCAGGAAGAGAGGGAGAACTATCGCAAGGTTTTTTCCAAATCGCCGGACATCATGCCCTCAATCGCATCCGACCTTGAGAAGGCCAGGATTGCCACCCTCTCATATGAAAGCAACGAGCACAGCAGGACTGCACAGTACTTGATCCCTGCCGGCAAGGGCAATTTAAGCATCGAATTTGTAAATGTGGACGGGCAATGGCTGGTTAAAACTTTTTAACGAGGAAGGGGCGATTTAAATGAAAAGTATCTCTGCAATAATAACCGGCCTGTTGTTCGCCTCAATACTGATGGCGGCCAATCCTGTGCAAACCCTGGCCTGGGAGCAGGGAGAAAATTATCAGACTCACCAGGAGATTAACCAACAGGCGCTATTGCGCTTTTTCCAGGCATATGCAAACGGTGCGAAGTATGCGAGCGCTACGCTGGATAGGCAGCAATACTACTGGGGGCCAAAGGTAGGATCGTCCAGCATGCTGCAGAGCAGTCATTTCGTTCATGGTGGCACGCAGACTTTTGAGGGATGGGTGGTACACGGCGGATTCTCGGCGGACGAGCCCCATCTCTGGGCTTCCGTCAGACATTTCTATGATCCGTTGATGATCAATGGAGTCCCTGAACTGACAGACCACAATTGGGTACACGGCCAGGTTTACACGGCCATTAGCGCCAGAGAATGGGCATTCCGAGACCCAGGTAATCCATTCAGTTGGAAGAAGGCGCTGGAATATTACAAGAAATCTATGGAGCTTCCCGAAGACAGCACAATCAGCCAGGTCCCGGGCAGCGGCGATTTCAGGGACCCTGATTTACCTTTGACCCCGGCAACACCTGCCAAGGCCAGGCAGACGTACCTGGGCAAGGCGTTCCGATCGCTGGGCGAAACGATGCACATGGTTGCGGATATGACCCAGCCCTGCCATGTGCGCAACGATTCTCATCCCACGGGTGACCTGGATCCCCTGGAATCTAACATAACTGCCAATAATGTCCTTTGGGCGGCAGACCTCCCGGTCGACCCCAGGATCGGCGGTCTGATCGATTCCGCACCTGACATTGAGACCATGTATGACAGCATGGCCCTTTACACCAACAGGTACTTCTATACTGATGACACCATCTTTGATAAGGCTTCGGGCGTAAAACCCAGTAACTGGGAAGGCGCTTATCCTCACCCGCAGTTCAGCGATCTAAAACTCGACACCGCGACGTCAAACAGTTTCACGGCGGAGTTCAATGGGATACAGATCCCTCTTATCCAGAAAACGTATTCCAGTTATAAGTTGGCAAGCATGTTGTCGCTTCCACCCGGCACGCTCTGGAACACGCCGGAATATCATGTTCCGGATACTTTTGCCGACAGCCAGGCCGAGGTATTGCTTCCAATCGCCGTCAAGGCCTGCGCCAGGGTCATCGACCGGTTTTTCCCTACGCTTGAACTGGCAATAGACGTTAAGGATAGCACGGATGCCGGCCAGTCAGGCAATTACAGGGAATACGAAGTCAACGGCGGGATGACCCACCTGGTGGACCGTGATGTGGAATGGAGCAAACAGGGCCTGGAAATAAAGTATACCGGCCCGGCTGAACTTCTCTGCGATAGGAAAGGAAAGTCAGTTCGTATTGCAGTTATACAATTCCAGGATGGAAAGATCAAAGATCCGCTGGTCCTCTTCACCGGCGGAGAAACGACCGCCGAGGAAGGTGTTGAGAAGTATAAGGTTGAAGGGGAGGACTCAATTTATTGCGTGGTCAAAGCCGGTGGGCGCATATTCACAAGCAACAAATACCCCGTCCCGTCGCAACCACAGGCTACGGTCAAACAGCAGCATGGCCATCCCGTGGTTGATGGGATACAAGGCCCAACCACCATATCGTGGAAAGGCGGGCCCTACCAGTACAAGCTCATGATAAGCGGCGGCAAGCCACCCTACAGCGTAGAGTGGAGGGGCAACCATATCATATACTCTGGTACAGGCTACGAAACCGTCCAGATCACGCCCAGCCAGTTGAGAGATAACGGCGAAGGCTACTGGGTCTTCATCACGGTTAAAGACGCTGCCGGCGAATATGCGCAGTGGCTCAACGAAGACGGCGTAGCTAAACAGGAGTTCACATACGGCGTCATGCCCCAAGGCAAAATTGTGACGGAACCTAAGAGCTTCCCCTACAAGCAACCAGGAAAGTGATCCTCAGCCAACTGAGGTAGCTATGATAAGCGCGAAGCCCGTGACGAAATCAAACTGGCATTTGACGCCCTTATTATTAAGCTGCCGTAACCAGAGATCGTGCAAGTTCAAGGGGCATTGCCGAGGGATTTACTCACCACTGCACGAACATCGGTATGTACGTTCAACCATGAATAAAAATTATAGGATCTGAGGTGCCATTTCCAGGATCGGTTGTTCCTTTTGAAGATCCTCCGGCGACACCGCAAATTATTTCGACAATCATTGACGGATACTGAAGCTGTAGATACTTGAGTTCCTGCATAATCACAGGGTATCATCTATCATAAGTTTTATGAATACAAAAACGGTGCTCGGGTCTGCTCTTACGCTGACGGTGCTAATAGTAACCTTCCTGCTTTCGCTGTATCTACGGATAGCCCTTCCATATAATTCTGTTTTCGATGGACAAAATACAAAAATGGTTACCAATGACGCATATTTCTATATGCGATTGGTTGATAACATGATCCCCAATTTCCTCAACCTGAATAAATTCGACCCATATTTTATTTACCCTGACGGATTTTCAACCAACGGTTTCCCATATCTATTTGCCTATCTGTTGGGATTTGCCGTCAATCTCTTCGGTGGCACCCTGCCCACGGAACATGTCATTGATACTATTGCTGCCTACATTTCGCCCATAATAGCTGCGCTAACTATTATCCCCGTTTATTTTATCGGCAGAGTGCTCATAAACAGGTGGGCCGGTCTGATTGCTGCAGTATTGGTAGCCGTTATACCAGGTGAATCGCTGCTACTCTCTGTACTGGGCAATCCTGATCATCATTCAACTGAGGTTTTTCTAATAAGCTGTTTCTCGTTATTCTTTATCCTGGCCATTAAAGATGCCAGACAGTTCACCTTCTCAATGATAGTGAAACTGCAATGGCATATCGTAATCCGGAACATGCATTTCGCCATTCTATCAGGCATTTTCATGGGACTTTACTTGGCAACCTGGAGGGGAGGGCTGGTTTTTGTCTTCTTAGTATTTATTTACACTCTTATCCAATTTACTTATGATCATTTGCGCGGGTTATCGACTGATTATCTCAGCAAGGTACTTATACCATGTTTTTTAACCGCTTTACTGGTCTTTATATTGTTATCTCAGATAATGATCGTGCTCCTTTCACTCACATTTATGATTATTGCTCCGCTTGTATTGAACTTCTTCTCGAATTTTATGAAGTCCAGGCGAATTGAACCGGTATATTTCCCGGTTATCATCGTCACGCTGGGATTATTGGTGACAGGAGCAGCCTGGCTGATATTCCCGGACATGTTCAAAACCGCTACTACAGGTTTCAGCTGGCTTTTTACATGGAAAACAGACCAGAATTATGTCGGCGAGATGAAACCGCTTCTCTTCCCTGGAGGCAAGTTTACATTAGATGTATCCTGGTACCAGTTCGGTCTGGTGTTGTACTGCGGTTTGGCAGGGCTGGTTTTTCTGGTATACCGGTGTATTAAAGACAGCAAACCCGAACATATATTTGTGGCACTATGGAGCACTGTAATCATGCTGGCAGCGCTTGCCATGATCAGGTCTGCAATCTATTTTGCCGTTTGCCTGTCAGTATTAACAGGGTGGACGGCGGGTTATGCTATACAGACGTTATCAGCTAAGACACACTCCCCGCGAAAAACGGGCATAAAAGTTAACAGATTATCGTCAGGACATCGGAGAACATGGCGGACCGTTTTAAAGCCGGTTTTAATAATCATAGTGTTGATGCCGGTCGTTCTAATAGCCATAGTCAGCTCAGTTAATCAGGCGCAGGGCCCATTCTCTACACCCAGTGATGCATGGATAGAAGCAATGAACTGGATGAAGACAAATACGCCGGAACCTTTTCAGGACGCGGATTATTACTATCGGCTATACGATAAGCCTAAAAAGGGTGAAAACTATGCTTACCCAGATGGTTTTTATTCCGTTGTATCATGGGCGGACTACGGTTACTGGATAACACGCATCGGCCACCGTGTGCCGACTTCAAATCCAAGCACTAACCCACTGGACGAAGCCAGATATTTCATAACAGAAGATGAGGCATCCGCCCGGGACCTTCTGGCGAAATGGCGAGGTAAATACGTAATAATTGACAACCGGCTTACGTCGCCCAACGATAAATTCTACGCTCTTGCCAACTTGAGCGGTTGTCAAGAGGCCGATTATTATGAGATTTGCTGGCAAAAGCATGCCAGTAACTATGTGCCGCTACTGGTATTTTATCCCGAATATTACAGGTCAATGATGGTCCGTCTGTATAACTTTGACGGCAAAAGGGTTGTCCCCACGATTTGTATAGTCATGCAATACGAGGACCGCATCATGGAAGACGGTAAGAAATTCAGGGAAATTATTAACCTCAAGCGTTTCAGGAATGACAGCGAGGCCAATGTTTTTATCTCAAGTAATAAACAAGGGCAATATAAGATCATTAGTGTCGATCCACTCAGCAGTCCTGTCAGCCTGCAAGGACTCTCCGATTACAAGCTGGTGTATGCATCCCCTCAGTCAATACCGATTATGGGATCGGGCTCACTCCCCGAAATCAAGGTTTTTGAATATGTCCCCATTGTAATTGCCCCACCGCTATAGCAATATTATTAATTCGATAACAGGTCTAATGAAACAAAAACCTTCTAATGAACCCGAATCTCAGAGCAGCCTATCCAGGGGACTCAAAGCTTTGATGGCCGAGATAAAAATTCTCGTGGCCAAGCAGTCTTTTAAGAACTCTGTATTTTTGGTCCTTAACACCGGATTTATGACGTTATCTGGTTTTATTTTCTGGGCAGTCGTCGCCCGGACAAATACACCAGCTGACGTGGGTATCAGCGCCTCGATCTTATCTTCTATTCTACTGATAGGTATGCTAAGTATGGTCGGCCTGAACTATACAATGGTAAGGTTTCTACCGGGCAGCAAAGATCCAGTTGAGCTTATTAATTCCTTTGTAATGCTGATAACGTGTATATGTTTTATACTGACTTGCCTTTTCTTAACCGGTCTGCAAATATGGTCTCCTGGCCTCGCATTTTTACAGCAAAATATCATTGCGATGGTTTCTTTTGGCCTGTTCAGCCTGCTATGGACACTTACCAATATATCGGAATACATATTTATAGCCGGGCAAATGTCTAAATATGTAATGTATAAGAATTTAATTTACGCTGTACTGCGTATAAGTCTGCCCTTTGTGGCAGCGATGCTTACCATGGGAGTTTACGGCATTGTTGGGTCCTGGGGCCTCGCCGTACTTATTGCGCTGATAGTCACGGTAGTTTTCTTTCTTCCCAAGGCACAAAGCAACTACAGACCCAGTCTAATCATCAATACCGACCTGATTAAGGCACTATCTCCGTATGCCTTTGGCAGTTATTTAATTTCACTTTTCGGTGCCGGGCCGAGGCTTATACTGCCTATATTAGTGCTGAACGTTACCGGGGCTGAAGACAATGCATATTTCTTCATAGCGTGGTCGCTGGCCGAGCTTGTCTTTTCTATACCCGTAGCAACCTCGCTTTCTCTCTTCAGCCTCGGGTCAAATTCATCGGACACACTGTACAAAGATATAGATGATTCACTTAAAATGACCTTCTTGTTTATCCTACCGGCGGTACTGGTCTTCATATTAGCAGGACACTTGATTCTTGCTATCTTCGGCCAGAGCTACAGCATGCATTCACTGCAGCTTTTGCAGCTACTAGCGTTGTCCAGTCTTCCCAGTGGTATCAATTATATATATTCTGCCGTACTCAGGATAAAGAAAAAGCTTGGGGAACTGACATTAATCAGAGGATCGATTGCTGTGATTACCCTGGTATCGGCTTATTACATTGTGCCTGTGTATGGTATAGTAGCCATCGGCTTTGTCTGGGCTGGAATTCAGACAATCTTCGCCGTTTACAGCGTAATTCGCCTGCAGGGCTTTAAAAAGGGACAGCATGTTCAGAAATGACTGATTCTTTCGTTGCAGAACCAACTTTGGCTGTAATAGTGCCTTCCTGTGATATGCAAAGGTACACTAACCTTGGCAAAGTAATTGACAGCCTGTTGCATCAAAGCCGCAAAGCCAGCGAGATCATTATTGTCGCCAACGAGAGCAAGGAATTGGCGGAAAGGCTTTTAATTGATTTTGGGCATTATGATACTCTAAAGATTATCGCTAAAGATGAAGCACTTGGCGCTGCCCAAGCACGCAATGTTGGAGTTAAAGCCTCCAGCTCAGATATTGTGGCTTTTACCGATGATGACAGTATCCCAGATATAAAGTGGATTGAAAAACTGGTTGAAATTTACCGGAACAGCGATGTGATTGCAGTGGGCGGGAAAGTCATGCCTGTATGGCTCTCGGACAAACCGTCCTTTCTACCGGAGGAACTTTACTGGCTGGTGGGGGCAACGCATGAAAAAATATTTAAAGACTCCATCGCCAGTGTGCGTAACACATTCGGCCCGAATATGAGTTTTAAAAGGGATATTCTCGAGTCGGTAGGATATTTCGATGAACAATTCGGTTATAAGGGGGCTAATAATTCTCAGTCCCTTATCGGTGGTGAAGAACAGGAACTGGGCTTAAGGATAATGCACCGGTATGGAAAGGGGAGTATTTATCACCCTGAGGCTATAGTGTACCATTATATTCCAGAATCAAAAACCAAAGTAAAAATGTTAATTAAAAGGGCATTTTATTTCGGTGTCGCAAAGAGACTGATAATGAGGAAGGACCCCTATAAAAATAACATGGACGCCGAGAGGTCCTACCTGGAACAAGTTATGTCTAAATTTATACCCGGTCATATCCAAGATATATTTTGCGGACCGGCCCATTTGGCCTCGTTCAAGAAATTAGTTTTCCTGATCATAGTGATTGGAGTAATCGGAGCAGGTTTTATCTCCAGTTATGTATTTGCAAAGTGAGCCGTATGTTATAGTTGGGACCCCAATCTGCCGTGCGCGGGCATATACACTTGACCTGTTCATGTCCAACCAAAAACAAATACAGCAAACTCGATCGACAGTCAAATTGGTACTGGCTACCTGTGAAAACGATTTTGCCAGCGTACTGGAAGACCTGCTTAATTCCATGGATCTGCGGGGTGAAATAATACGGTATGAAGTCTCCAAACCCGATTATGCCAAGAGTGAAATATGGAACATTGCGTGCGGTAGGGAAGCCATACGCCGCTATGTATTGGAGAATACTGAATCCGGCAATTTGTTATTTTTAGATTCCGACATGGTTTTCGATCCGCTGGTGATTGGGAAAATGGAGGAAGAGCTAAAAGGTTATGACATCGTTTTCAGTGGGTATCCCCTGCGTCAATACGGCATGGGCCTTGTGGGAGCAGGTTGTCTAATGCTTACCCGCAGTATCCTAAAAAAAATACACTTCAGATGCTATGAATTCAAGAATGGCCAGGTAATATTCGAAGATAATCTACTGGAGATGGATGTATTCCAGTCAGGCGGAAAGATACGGAAGGGGTATTTTATCTCCATAGATCATTATGTAACTCAAAAAGAAGTTAAACACGTCGATCCGCAAAAAGTAGATATAATACGAAAAGTTACAAGCTCAGCTTCTGTCAGATATTGTCTTATTAAGGCCAGCGTGTTATTGCACTGGAATATACCGTGGACCTTCAAGGTTTTATTAAACAGGCTGTCACGACAGGGCAAATAATATCCAGATTTGCTGATAATATAACTACCGCTTAAAAATGTACCTTTCCCTGCTTCCCGTTGCCACAGGCATGTCTTTGAATGGGCAATTAACACAGAAGCTTAAACTACTGGAGGAGTCACGTATAATCTTACGTATCCGGTCTGCCTTCTGGCTCCACCAGAGCGATTTGAATGATGTGCCGTCGGCAATGTTGCCGTATGTCTGTGTGGCATTACAATCCTGATCACATGCCACTACCATGCCCTCTGCGAAAACTGCGGGGAAGGTAAAGGCTTTCTCGCAAATGAAATCATTACGCTGGACGCGTTTTTCATTTTCGTAAGCATATGCCCTGAACTTCTCATAGTCCGGCAATAACGATGTATGTATATTATTGGGAGAATCTATGATAGCCAACGTGCGGATCGTCAGCATATCAAACTCGTGTTCCTCTGCAAATTTAGGCACCTGTGTAAATTCATGTTCGTTATGCTTCATAACGATAAACCTCATATGCAGGATGGGATGCTTTTGTCCCCTGGCAGCTTTCATATCGGCTAGCTGCTTAATACCCGTGAGAATGGGTTCCAGCTTTGCATTGACCCTGAATTTCGAATTGGTCTCATTTGTAATGCCATCAATGCAGGCAATCAGGTATGTCGGTGGATAGTCGATCAATGCCTGGATCACGTCGGGATCATTCAGTTTCTGGCCGTTTGTCGAAAGAAATGTGGTTATGCCGCGGTTCTGCGCGATGCGCAAAATACTGGATAATTCCGGATGTAAAAGCGGCTCGCCCCAACCCCACAGGCTGGCAGCCAGCAGATACGGCCCTACTTCATCAAGCAGACGTTCAAATAAAGCGGGGCTCATGTTCTGTGGCTTACGGGCCAAAACTCCTGCCCCGGTAGGACAAACAAGACATTTTAGATTACAGTAATTGACCAGTTCGACATGCATATTTATAGGCCACGACCAGCTACTGGTGCGCCGATAAATCAGGTTTAAGCTTGCTCTTACAAGATTCAACCTTTTGTGCAGGGGCATTTTTTCTGCTTTGACAGGCATAAGATCGTATTCAAAGTCATACCTACCCCGGATTAAAATATTCCACGCAATCAGTGGGGACTTTACGATGTATTTAATATGGTCTTTGAGTTTCATGGGCATCTAATCCATTTTATTCCCTATGGAACTCGTATTTAGGTAAATTATTCAGCCAGTCTCCATAGCCTGCTGCATAGCCAAACGCATGCCCGCAGCTTTCCGCTATCAAGCCCGAGAGCATTATCGCAATTAGTGATGGATAACTACTCGGCTTTTCCAGTCGTGCTACGTATTTGAAAACTCGCCACAACCTGATAAAGGGGATCGCCGGAGTTGCTATGATGAAAAATAAGCGCCTTGGCAATGACCAGGAACTGGACCAGGTTGAAGCATATTGGCGTCCGGCGTAAAAGCGCTTCCTAAACCAGTGAGACCACGATGCGACAGTAGAGATAAAATTTACATGTGAAGTATAGGTATTGCCTTCCAGGAATAGTTGATAACCCATTGACCGTAATTTTCGCTGCAACAAATGTTCGGATTCCATCAAATCTTCTAGTTGATCGTCAAACTGCAACAATATCTCCCTTTTATAACTACTGTTATGGGCAGGCAAGCTTTCCATAGTTTTGCTTTTGGCGGGATAGATCCAGGCGCCGTATGCCTGGTAGAAATCGGCACGGCTGACCAGGGTTTCAGGGTTGGCATTGTGCATGCAGGGACCAACTATAGCATAAGGCTCTTCATGGTCTTTAATCAGTAGTTCCGCCCAGTGAGCTTCAGGGAAGGCATGGTCTTCTCCCAGTATTACAATCGGGGAACGAGCCTTGCGAATGCCTGCACAATAGCTGTGAGATATGGATATTACACGGGGTATCATTACAAATTGCCAGCTATGGAAATTGGCAAATTCAGATTCATTCAATTCGTGCTGAATGGACGGGGGGCCTACAGCAACCACTTCCATTCTATTTGCGGCAGTTTGTGCCTTGAGGTAGCCCATGGTTTTTTTAACAGTCTCATATTCATCGGGGATCACGACAACAACAGAGAGTGAAGGTTTGCTTTCTGTTTCATTTTTATCTGTCACAAAGAATTACCGCCTTATCCAATAGTCCGCAATATACTAAGGTGCTTACAACAAAATAGTCAAGGTATGCAATAAGACACCATGTCTATGGTACCAAAAAGATTGTTAGTCCCATGGCAATCCTTGTATTCAAAGATACCGATCCTTGATTGTGGAGATTGCTTCTTTGCGCTCGAAATGGCAAGGTAGACCTGGGCAGGTCTATTAGCCGAAGACAGATGATAAAATTAGCCAGATAACGGATGGAGTAGTATCACAGCAGGGTCAGAAATAAGCTGAATAATTATACCTTTCAGTAGAAGCGGCAAGCCTTAGATGCCCTTGATGTTCAATTGGTGGAAACACCCGAAAAGATAAAAATCCGAATTGCAGTGCCTTTGGAATTTACTACCATTGAACGAACATCGGTATGTATGTTCAACCATGATAAATGTCACAGAGTCCGCTAATTAGCATCAAATTTCCCTGTAGTGATATAATTCGATCAGGCAGGGCGGTAGCACGTCCGCTGAATTTGCCTTGTTGGGCGGT
>CAYTIC010000011.1:0-92565 GCA_964437795.1 uncultured Dehalococcoidales bacterium
AGGACACCAGCCTTTCAAGCTGGACACAGGGATTCGAATTCCCTTGGGGGCACCATTTTATATTACGTTTACGTTGGTTTCTGAGTTTTCCTATTTGCTTAACGCTTTAGCTTCACCTGCATCGCAATTGTTTATTTAAGAACTTAATCCCAATATGGTCCTTTTCTGGACTGATAATTTGGGAACTCACCATTAATTGCTCGCTTTACAATATCCTTAACATATTCAGAAAAACCAGCGGAGGTAATCCATAGTAGATAGCCTTTGTCAGTACGGGCAATTTCCTTGATAGATTTACCCTTGTGCTTGCCAAATCCAAAGACTGCTTCACTATCCAGCCATATGAATACACCATGAGGATCAACCCAGTTGGTTTCTATTTTTGGGTGGGACTCATGTATATTATCTGGGTATTTTTGTTTGTTAGTCGCAAGATATTCACTCCTCTCTTTTCCACTCATCTTTCTGCTTGGAGTTCGTTCGCCAATCCTTCTTGTAAGATCGTACAAGCAAGCCTCCTATTAAAGCGCTACTGTCGTAAAAGCATACTCCAATAGGATGTAATTTTTCAATAGTCGGTTTCATTTTATTAGTAGCTAGACAACACCATCTCGTTTATCAGCATATAATACTGTCGAAAAAATGAAGCAGCTATATCCATGTAAATAGAGGGGTGTCGTATGCTGCATGACAAGCAAGAATTTCTACTCACAATGCAAAGTCGGCAAATATCAAATACGAGCAAGCGCAAGTTCCTGCAAAAGGATGACAAGGGAGCACTATCTTGTACACCGCTGCACTCTTTTATGCCCTGAAGGTATGTAGTGTTTAAGAAATAACACAGAGCGCTACCACTAGAGACAAAATACTTATCGCGAATCCAGCAATTATTTTCACTCCGTATTCGGGTATGCTATCCTTCAGCCATCTAACAAGGACAGCAACAATTCCCTCTAACAGCAACAAATAGCCTCCAATAAAAAACATTAGAAAGAACTCTCTGGCTGGTGTCATTGTATACTCCATACTAAATTAGGTATTATATTCTTTACCGCAAATCTGAAGACATAAAGGTTAGCGCTTATGTAGCACTATACTCAAAGAGATTAATAATGCTACACCAAGGATGATTACTATTGACCCCACAAATATTGGTAACACTTCTTTAAGAATACAATAATAGATAATTTGCACTATAAAACCACCAAATATAATCCATACACCTGTTCTTTCATATTTATTAAGGATTTTCCCGCTAAGTACGCATGCTGCCCCTATGGCGGAGATGCCAGCAAACATCAGATACCAAGCGTCCTGACTTATACCTAAAATCATAATATTATTCCTCCTATTTATTCTTTTTATAGCTCATATTTCTATGGATTGCAAACACTTGTTTGCATTAAATAACACGAGGTGATTTTATGGAGAATAAAGGAATAGTTGGCCTAGCGCTGAACATCAGCAAAGAGAAGCTTGATTGAGGAGTGAACTCAAAGGCAGTGGCAAATCCTGGTAGTGGAAATGGCATGATTTTGGATTCCGAATTTTCCAGCCAGCATTGAAAACGACATATTGACCTCCAAACGAGAATCACCAAACCCCAGACAGAAGCCTTTAAGCTCAATAGCCGAATGTTCTAGCCAATATATACGCCTATTGTATAAGTGATATTAATGCGATAGAATGCCGTAGAGGAATTGAGGCTGGGGAGATGCGATAAATTTCTAAAGGAGGTAGGTGATATGCAACATGCTTTGGCGAAGAAATGGATTCTTATCGTATTAACAATTCTGTTTATACCCGTATTGTCATGCACTACAAGTCAGCAAATTGCTCCATCCACTCCAGTACAACCAATTGAGAAGAAGCCTGCAAAAATGGAAACTGGTCCATTAAATATATTACCAAAGGAGATTTTCGAGGGAAACAAGGCCATTGCTAGTGTTGCCATCACTAATACCGGTGATTACATAGGGATTTACAAGGCCACTTTAAAAATTGATGGAATAGATTTTGCTACAAAGGAACTTTATGTGAATCCCGGGCAAACTCAGGATTTAAATTTCGATATAGCTGATCTAAAGGAAGGTAAACACACTTTAGAACTTGATAATAAAATAGAAACGACAACTGTTATCAAGCCTGAAACTTACCTAATACAATACGATAGTTCAACGAAAGTGAAGACTATACCTGAATTTGATGAAAGCACAGGATATGGCTATGTAAATTGGAGGATAGGTGATGCGGGTCATATAGTTAAGTTCAGTCCACCAGTAAAACCATTTTACATTAATAGAGTCCTAATCAATGGTGCAACAAGCAGCGGCTATTATCCTTCTGGTAATGATACTAGCTACTTCGATTTGAATATTTTAGATAAAGATGGCAAGAAAATCTGGTCAAAGAGTTATTTGTGGCAAGTTTTTTATCGATCTGCATCATTTGCTGGCTTATATTGGCAGGAGTTCGAAGTACCATCAATTAAAGCAGAAGATGATTTTATTGTTAAGGTTGTTACACACAGTGATTCTACAAAGCAGCTTTACATAGGTAGTGAAATAGCGGGCAAGCAGGATATAAGACGGTCTGGTACATTTGACAATGGAACAATTAACTACTTTGATTTTGGGGCAGACAATCCCTTTACTCGCAATTGGTATATTAGGGTTCAAGGAATAGGGGAACCATTAGATGCAAATTAACAATTATATTAACAATGATTATTTTTCAATATTCTTTTTCCTGAACTTCTGAAATTGAACGGCTTGTATTATAAAAATGGCGGAAAAAGGGAAAAGAAGGAAATTAAATGACGGAGGCCTAATATGTCTGATGAATGGGGCAATTTTATTATTATCATGGGATTCCCCTGTATAGGAGCATTGTTAATAGCTTTATGTTCATTACCAACTGAAAAATGGATAACAAAACACACTCTCACGTTAATTGGAACTGCACTAATTTTTATTAGCTTTATTTGGCAAGCATATCAGACTATTGATAAATACCCTAATAAAAATGAGTATATATTTGGATGGTGGGTTGTCGCTATAGTTACAGTTATCATGGCTATAATAGACCAAATTATTAGAATTAAACACGGCAAAAATTGGTTCCAATAAGATAACAAAATGGCGGGGGAAAGAGAAAAGAAGAAGGAAAGTGAAATGCGTAAAATAGTTTACAGATGGACGTGTAGGTGCGGTTATCATAAAATACTTAAAATTTGTCCACGGAAATCCTATAAGAAGTGTCCCAAGTGCGGAAATGAAATTTGGATTGAAGAGTACCATAAGTAAATAAAGGGAAATTAAATCAGTCTATTTATATTTAAGACAATGGCGATTTATAGAATTTCATTGAATCCTGAAAGCTGAATGACCGAGTGTATCTCTGCACTATCTCCAGACTCTCCCAGCGGCCTAATTCTTTGATGGTCATAGTATCTATGCCAGCTTTCCTGAGCAATACAGCGAAGGTACGCCTGAATGTGTGAGGATTGCAGTGTAAGCCTGCCTCGATACCGAGCTGGTCAAGCATCTCTTTGATGCCCCAGAAGCCTATATTCCATATATGTTTGTTTGGTTGAGGATTATATTCTTGGAGCCACAATTTTCAATATTGTTCGCTCAGTAAACCAAAGGGAGCATAACCTTCCTTGTTACCCTTGCCAAGAACTTTAATTGCCTTGGAATCCCAATCAATATCGGTCAACTTGACATTAAGAAGCTCCGATAATCGAAGTCCTGATTCGGTAAAAAGCGCAATTATTGCTTTGTCCCTTGTGGAATGTGCCTTTTCAATCAGCAATTGTACTTGTTCTTTGGAAAGAGAGGGCAGCATGAGCTTAGGTCTTTTGGGAGCTTCAACCATTATTATAGGATTAATCCTATCGGAGTAATCGAATCCTGACCTTGGACTATAGAGCCAGTTGTAGAAAATCGACATGGCTCGAAAATAGGCGTGTTTGCCTCCGGTAGTGCATGTAAGTGAGGATAGGTAGTCATTTATATACTTTGGTTTTGGAGTAAGTCCGAGTATCGGGAGAGCCTTTGTTAGATATTTGCCATAGAACTCAAGCGTTCCATGTGTGACCCCGTCTCGTCTGGATTTAAGGAAAAGCTCAATAGCTCTCTCTATGTCACCTAAACCTTTTTGTTGGTTATTTTTACATGTATAATCCCATAATGATTGCATAAGTTTTTGAGAAGGCGGACGATAGCCACTTTTTACTTGTGAAATATAGCCTTCGGTTAATTTGCTAAACTCCGCAATCTGAGAAGTGGGTAATTTATTTAGCAGATTTAATACGTTTACAGGGATTCGAATTCCCTTGGGGGCACCACCACTTTCAATATCCACTCAATCCCCGTGATTATTACCGTGTATAATTGTGATATCCCTGAGTTGTGGAGGTCGCGATGAGTCGTTATACGTTTGTTCAATCAGCGTGCGCGTGGTTCGTCTTAGCATCAATTGTTTTCGCGGTGGCATGCCTG
This sequence comes from uncultured Dehalococcoidales bacterium, assembly GCA_964437795.1. Classification (GTDB taxonomy): domain Bacteria; phylum Chloroflexota; class Dehalococcoidia; order GIF9; family UBA5629; genus CAIMUM01. The sequence goes on from CAYTIC010000011.1 coordinate 4,506, forward strand.
CCTGCTGAGAGTGTTTCGCGTCGCATTCCGTCTACTCCTGTAGTCGCCCCTTCTATACCTTCTGAACCACCTCAGGATGCTTCCAAATTGCCTGTGTTACCACAGAAACAGAGGGTCATTTTCCAGGATGACTTCAAAGACCCCAGTAGCGGTTGGACGGTTTTTAGCAATGATTTCGGCGAGGGCAAATACGAAAACGGCAGCTATTACTTAAAGGTCATCAGGCCTGCCTATCCTAAATACGAAGTATATACAACGAATGCCGCTCTGACATCTCTGACCGGTTTTATGCTGGATATGGATGTCACAATGCTGGCCGGGAGCAGACTGGACAGTGTTGGTATCTTACTGAAATGGCCTGACATTAATCCGTTAGGCATAGCCGGTTATGAGCAGCCTTCCGACTACTACTTTTTAGTATTTCCGGATGGTATGGCAGCATCGTGCTATTCCAAGCAGGACGTAAAAAGCCTAAGTGTAGACAAGGTTCCCGGATACTTCCTGGCGCGTAAAGACTATACGTGCGTCAAGGGCATCAATTCGGTTAATAATATCAAGATATGGTTCAATCCCGGCATACGCTTTCTGATTAACGACTATGAATTGGTCAATGCTACAGACCAAAATCTGGATTACGTTAACAGGCTAATAGGTGATGGCGCCATGTCAGGCGCCACCCTGCAAATTGTTGCCAACAGCGAAGACGTGTATTCGAGGCCCGTTTTTCAGCTTAACAGGATAACTGTATATACCGGCAATTGAGCATATATAGTAGCCGTATCTATTATCCGCCCGTTATTCAATTTTATTGCCGCGGTTTATGCAACCGGAGTCTATGTTACCTGTGTTGTTGATGTGGGTGTGGACGGGCCTCGCTTGCGGCGTAGAGTAAGGAAGAGGATGAGCCCGATGATCAGCAACACGATCACCACAAGTATAATTATGGGAATGGTAAAGTCGTAGTTCCACTCTATTACCTGGGTATACGGTCCCGTCATTAGATGAGTTCCGCTGGCATTGATCGGCCTGATAACGCCGCCCAGGAAACCCCAGAAGCCCGGTATCGGGACGGGCTGCAGGGCGAGCTCCCATGTGGCGTTACTATCTTTGGGCGCCCACTGAGTCTCATTGACGTATGGGTAAACCGACTGCAGGGTCAAGAGGTAGTATGTATCGTACGCTGCGGTCACGGTTCCCCCCATATTGACGGTAAACATCAGGTCCCTGCCGGCGCGTGTGCTGTTATCGGGCAATCTCCAGTCACGGAAAATATATTTTGTGCCCTGCTGGCTTTCCAAAACAACGGGGCTAAGCGCCGTGGAGAAAAAGTTGCTGCCCACAGTATAAAAGCCCGAGTTCGGTGGTTGGGTGACCCCGGCGGGCTCGCTGGCCGTATTGATCAATACCTCCTGGGCATAATCGAAACGGGCAACGTTGGCGATATCGGTCACTGTCTGCGGATTTTGACTTGTAACTTTAAACCTGGTGTTCGCATCCAGGCCCTGTACCGTGTCATCTACCAGCACGATATGGCTCTGGCATGGGATTGACGTAAAGGTTTCAGATCCGCCGCCTGCAAGCACGGTCTCCTGTGTGCCGTCGATTATTACCGATGTCTGTCCCTGTGTAAGGCCGGGGCCGATCTCTACGCTGAAAACACAACTACCGCCGGGATACGGGAAAGGAGTACCTCCCCAACAATCGACTATGAGCATGTAGGGGCGGCTGACAGGCGGGCAGCAGCCAGATGAGGGGCAGAAACCCGTGTCGGTGCACGTTACAGTCACAGTATAAATACCACAGGTGCCGGGGGCAGGTGTGCCCGAGATGATCCCGGCAACTGGGTCAGTCACGGTCAGCCCTGCCGGCAACCCTACGGCACTCCAGTTGTATGCTCCCGAGCAACCGGTGGCGCTAAGCGTCATGGTAAACGGCAGGTTCTCCCATGCCAGCGGGTACACTGTCGGGTTGATGGTCAGGGGGGCGGCCGGATTCGCTATAACATTCAGGGTGACGCTCGACGTCGAATCGGCGGTGACTGCCGGCCAGCAATCTATATTAAACCCCGTTGCGCCGACCTGAAAGGTATAAGGCCCCGGTACGATAGTATTATCAGCGCAACCTGTAAGTACCCCGGTAGCCGGATCTACATGTACCCACGCCGGAATTCCCGCACCGGGCCAGTAGAAAACGAAACTCGCCGGGTGATTACCGGCACATATAGGGCCGGCGGTAGAAAATGGAGGATCGTATGTAAATGGCACGCACTGTGTTACCGGATCGGGAGCAGCCCAGACAGATGGAAAGATGGTAAAAACAGTGGGTAAGCACGATGTGTTCAGCGCTATCCCACCCAGGGCCAAAGTCAATGTAACTATGATGCCCAGGCATAATCTTAAAAAGCCCACTGCCCGGCCGCCTGTTTTAAAATTCGATGACCTCATTTCACAACCTCCGTTTTTCCGCAATAAAAAGGACCTGACCTCTCCTACTCTGCCGATTTAAACCCGTCATTTGATCGTCGGGGGCTGATAGGGCCGAATAGGCTGGATTGGCAGATCAGGTTGGGTGGTCCTGTAGCAGGACGATTGCGCCTGTGATTGTGTGGTGTAACATCTGCCTCCGTTATTGATACAGGAAGACTGCGTGGTCTGGAAGACCTTTCCACCTGCGCAGCACCAGCAGGCCGTCTGCTGGTAGCATGCCCTCGCCTCGGTTGCGTTGGTGTAGAAGGTGCCGCCGGCATATTTACAGGCAGAGGGGGTGGTCGTGGACAGCTGGCCGTTAACACAGCAGTATCCCGGCGGCTGGCAGGCCTGTCCCGCCACGTTGGGATCGGTATAGAATGTGCCTCCAGCCTCTTTACAGGTAGTCGGGGTTGCCGAGGTGAGCCGTCCGTTCTGGCAGCAGTATCCCGACTGCTGGCAGGCTTGTCCCGCCACGTTGGGGTCGGTATAGAAAGTGCCTCCCGCATTTTTACAGGTGGCCTGGGTTGCCGAGGTGAGCCGTCCGTTCTGGCAGCAGTATCCCGACTGCTGACAGGCCTGTCCCGCCACGTTGGGGTCGGTATAGAAAGTGCCGCCTGCGTCTTTACAGGTGGCCTGGGTTGCCGAGGTGAGTCGGCCGTTCTGGCAGCAGTATCCCGACTGCTGGCAGGCCTGTCCTGCCACGTTGGGATCGGTATAGAAAGTGCCGCCTGCATCTTTACAGGTGGTCTGGGTTGCCGAGGTGAGCCGGCCGTTCTGGCAACAGTATCCCTGTTGCCCGCAGACTTTGGTTGCCTCCGCCTCGGTTGAATACAGGTAAGCTCCAACCTGTGCAGCCTGGGCCGGTGTGCCCTGGTAGACCTTGCCGCCGCTGCAGAACCAACCTATCGAAGGCTGGCAGGCTTTGATTACCTCGGCCTCTGTGGCGTACCAGGCGCCTCCTGCTTTACTACATTCTTCTTTGGTGGCCTGGGAGTACTTGCCGTTCTTACAGCACCAGCCCGCGCCCGGCTTGTAGCAATACCAATTTTGCTGTTTATCGGGGGAGTAGTAGCAGGGCTGATCCAGGCATTTCTGGCTTAACCCGAGGGCTGTTGCCTCCTCAGGTCTCAGGCACTTTTTACAGTCGCCGGGACAGGTTGCAAACGGGGGCGGCCAGGTGGATGCAGAATATGCAGTGGATGGGATTAAAGAAACCGGCGAGGAAAACTGGGGTAACCATTTTGGAACACGGGATTCCGTTTTATTGTCAGCGACCCCCGTTTGCCCGGCCGTCGGTTCGAGCTTCGGCTGGCGCACGGTGGCATAAGTTAAGGTCAGCATTTTACTCGTCGTGCCGTTCCCGTTGCTGGCCCTCAGGACGGCGGTGAACTCATTGCTGTCACCCGTCCGGAATTGATTGGGAGTCATCCCCCTGACAGACCCTTTAATGGTTGAATCGGGAGGACCGCTGATCAGTTTGAGCAATGAGCCCGCCTCAATCAACTCCAGGCTCGTGACCCCCGATACTTCGAATTTATACACGGCTGATTCGGTATCGTTCAATGTCATGGGCTGAGCAGTGAACGACTTGATTTCCGGCAGGGGCCCTTTGGACGTGGCCCCGGATGTGCTCCCTGTTGAGGCAGCAATCCCGGTGCCCGCCAGCACAAGGCACAGGCACAACATAACCCCGCTTTTCAATAAGTTGTGAATTCCGAAATATTGTCTCCTCATGCCGCTACCTCCAATGGTTATTCAAACGATCAGACTTGACTGACGCGACCGCAGCTACACATCTTCAATCAACCTTTAATCAATTATATCAAATATATGCATTACATAACAGCACTTATTCGCTCAGGTAATTGCCGTTTGTATTCTTGCGGATGTAATATTTAAATATGAATACGTATAAGCGCGGAAATTACTATCGGATGTCATTTATCTCTATCGTAGCGACAATGTTGTTGGCTGTGGTAACTTTTGCCTGCTCCGCCCCGGCGGCCGTTCCGGCGGCGCCCCAGCAGCCTGTCGACATGACCCCCAGGCTGGGCGTCAATTCCCTGACCCTCGACGTGCAGTTTGCAGAAGGAGATTCCAAGACCGTCACCCGCAACATCACGTTTATGAACGAGGGTGAGGGCGTAATGATATGGGCTGCCAGGAAGACTGTCCCCTGGATGTGGATGGAAGAGGCGGACGGGGCTCTGGAAAAGGGATACAGCAAGAACCTCCAGGTTTTCATTGCTCCCGGCGGTAAGGCGCCAGGCACGTACAAAGATAACCTGACCATAGAAGCAACCGGCGCGAAGAACTCCCCGCAGACCGTGGTCGTGACCATGGTCATCACTCCCGCTGCGCCGGCAACCGGCCCGGATGCGCCCGTCGTTAAAAATCCGGTGCCCGCTCCCCCCTGGGAATACGAGGAATACTTTAACAATAACTATAATTTCAGGATCAGGTATCCCAAGGATTACAAGCAGCAACAGCTGGCGGACTCAACCTTTAGCGCAGTCGCATCCCCTTCCACAGCGCAGGCCAATTCCATCAGGGTCCAAATAGTAGGCACTTACGCGACCGATTTAAATGCGGCCGTGCTTGAATGGGCCAAGGCCATAAGGCTGTCGGGAGGCGGGTCCAGCCCCAAGCTCGTATCCAGCGATAATGCTACTACCCTGCTGGACGGGGTCACACCCGCCTTCGAGTTCCTGTACGACGCCAAGTCGTCCACCAAGATCTCCTCCCAGGTCTATATCTACGGCGTAAAGAAAGGCAGCAGGTACATCATGTTCGGTGGAGTGGCGCCGTCATCGATCGCACCTGACAAATTGCAGCTGTGGAAAGAGATCGCCCACACCATGGAGTTCGTGGACAAGAATTAAGGGGCTGTCCAGGTCTCCTTCGTGACCATGGGCACCGAATCGCCCGGCGTTGAGGGCACGATGCGCAGGTTATACGAGAGATACTCGTTGGACAGGCTCTTTAAAACATAGCTGAAGCCGGTGACGCCGGATGTGAACCCGGTTTTGCCTGCGCCGCGGCGGGCGGGGATTTCAACCGGGACGCCGTTGACCGTGAGGGACATCTCAGGCGTCAGGTATTCAAACCAGAAATCAACCGGTTTTTTCGCGCTGACCTGGCGCTCTTCCTTATAACCCGGCGGAAGCCCGATGGAAAACACGCTGTTGGCATCTGTGACCGTCTCATGCCGCTCAGTAGCTTGTGTGACCGGCGCCGGCGGGACTACCGCAGGCGGCGGGACCTGTGACGGCTGCACCTGTTCCGCCCCTTCACCACCGGAGTAAACCTTGATCCCTCCCTGCAGTGGATTAGGGCTGCAGGACTGGCAACCGCCGGCCAGTACTATAATGGCCAGCATAACCGGCAGGACCAGCCCGGCGGCAATCGGGTATCGCATACCTGGATTATAGCAGATAAGTGTTCCATTTGACCTCCCGATAATCTATAATTGCGGGCTGTTGTAATAAACGCTCGCGGCAGAGATCTTCATTTTACATAAGGAGGAGACATGGAATTCAAATATCTGAAATACGAGGTTTCCGACGGCATTTTACTGCTGACCATGAACCAGCCTGAGATCATGAACGCGGTCAATGCCGCTACATGCGCAGAGTTAATAGCCGCCTTTGACTATGCTGACAACGATGACCGGGTCAGGGTAGTGATAGTTACTGGGGCGGGCCGGGCTTTCTGCGCCGGCGCCAATTTATCCGATAGCAGCAACCAGGACTCATTCCACGACAGGTTCACAGGACAGGCCGACACCAAAGCCCGCAGGGACGACGGCGGTGTTGTCTGCCTGCGCATCTACGACATGAAGAAGCCGGTTATAGCAGCCATCAACGGGCCTGCCGTGGGTTTCGGCGTCACGCTTACCCTGCCTATGGACGTGCGCATAGCTGTGAAAGGCACCAAAATGGGACTGGTCTTTGCCAGGAGGGGCATTATACTGGACGGAGCCGCAACCTGGTTTCTGCCGCGCGTGGTGGGAATGGGTGTGGCGGCTGAATGGGTTTACAGCGGCAGGGTTTTCAGCTCCGAGGAGGCCTACGATAAAAGGCTGGTTAGCGAGCTGGTTGAGCCGGATGAGCTGATACCCAGGGCCAGGGAGATAGCCGCGGGGATAGCCAACAACAGTTCCGCCATATCGGTGGCACTTTGCCGGCAGTTGATGTGGAAAATGCTGGGGGCCGACCACCCGATGGAAGCGCACATACTGGAGACGCGTGCGCTGAACTGGATATACGGCCAGAAGGACGTGCTCGAAGGGGTGACGTCTTTCCTGGAGAAGCGGCCTCCCAAGTTCCCCATGAAGGTCAGCACCGACATGCCGGATTTCTACCCGTGGTGGAAGGAGAGGGAATACAGGCCCTGATGCCGGCCGGTCAGGCGATCTCCCTGATCTTCTCTTTGTGTTCGTCCAGCGCCTTGCCGTACTGGGCATCCAGCTCGCTGTGTATCTGTCGCCACTCCTCCTGTATCTGGAGCTGAAGCCTTTGCTCGAGCGGCATCTGGTCGCCGCGCTGCTGGCGCATGCCGCTGCGCGAAGCCTGCTGGATGGTCGTCTCCGCCTTCTTTTTGAATTCCTCGTAGGTCTGTTTGAGCGCCAGCTGGTACTGGTTGACCAGGTTGTTGATCAATCCCAGCGTGGACTCGAGCTGCTTCTTGTTTTCCTTTATCAGCCGCAGGCCGGCCATGGCCCGGTTGGTGCGGCGCATGTCCTCCTCGTTGTGAGGCAGGCTGATATTGCGCAGCAGTATTTCGTCAATACCCTTTTTGACGTATTTAGCGGCGTCGGCGGCCGGGAATTTGGCCATCTCGGCCATCAGGTCGGACTTGTCATCCTGCAGGTACTGTGAGGCGATCCTGTTTCCCTCGGGGACATATTTGATGCTGTTGATCTCTTCGGGGCTGACCTTGCCCAATTTCTCTGCTTTTTCCATGGCGATCTGCCATGAACTTTTCATCTCACCCATAATCAATACTCCATTTTTCGTTAATCTATCAGGCGGCGCAGTGGCTCCAGCGGGCCTGGTGTTCCTGCTTGAGCCGGTTCAGCCTTTCCAGGTAGGAAGGCGAGCTGAGCTCGCATGTGGTCATGATCAGCGCGTCCTCGCCGTTATCCGAGTAATATTTTCTCCTTGTTCCGGCCCTGGTAAAGCCGTATTTTTCATACAGCGCCTGCGCGGTCTTGTTGGACTCACGCACTTCAAGCGTCACATATTTGGCCCTGAGCTGCATGGACAAATCTATTAAGCTGATGAGCAGCCATTCCCCCAGTCCCTGGTGCCTGTGCGACCTCCTAACGGCGATAGTCACGATGTGCGATTCATCTACCATCATCCAGATCCCGGCCATGCCCACCAGGGGTTCCCTGCTTGAAGATAAGCCGGACGCTCCGAAGAAACGATCATGCGAAAAAAGCTGCTTTATAAATAATAGCCCCTCTTTCAAACCGATAACACGGTGGCCGTTGTCCGCCGGCGTATTGCCCCGATAGATCACGATGTAATGCGCCAGCTTGTTGCGCAACTCGTGATGAAATGAGTTTACGGTCGGATGCGGCCACTGGCTGGGGAAGGCGTCCAGGTCGATATCCAGCACCTGCTGTATGTCCCTGTCGGCCATCCTCCTGATATGATATGCGTTGTTACTCTCCATCTGAGTTTATCAACCTTCAGATGTAAAATTTTAACATATTTATGACGTTCGCGCGTGTAAACGGCCATGCCTGTAAAATCTCGGGAGGCTTGTATATACTATAAGAGAGGATAACTATGAAAGAGAGAAATGTCGTAGCAGAGATATCGGTCGTGCCGCTGGGCACAGGGAACCCCGGTGTGAGCGAATATGTTGCGGGCTGCATGGATGTGCTCATCGGCAACAGCAACATCAAGTACCGCCTGACGCCTATGGCGACAATACTCGAGGGGCCGCTGGACCAGGTGCTCAAGGTCACGAAGGCTATGCACGAGGTGCCCTTTAAAAAGGGATCGATGCGCGTCGTTACCACGCTCAAGATAGATGACCGCCGCGATATTAAATTGACCATGAAGGGCAAGGTTGACAGGGTAAAAAAGCTGAGGCCGGACGTTAATATATGAGCCGCCGGCCCGATTTAAGCGTTAAGCTGACCGGCGCACTGCGACTGGCCAATCCCGTTATGGCGGCGTCCGGCACCTGGGGCTATGGCGACGAATACAACGACATAGCCGATGCGCAGAAGCTGGGGGCCATCATTTGCAAAGGGACGACGCTTACTCCCAGGGACGGCAACCCTCAACCGCGTATCGTGGAGGTGACGGGAGGCGTCCTCAATTCGGTGGGCCTGCAGAATATCGGTGTGGAGGCTCTCATAGCGGAAAAGGCGCCCCTGTGGGCCTCCTGGAAGGTGCCGGTGCTGGTCAACATCGCCGGAAGTACGGTTGACGAGTATGCTAAGGTGGCATCCAGGCTGGAGGGTGTGCCCGGGGTCAGCGGCATCGAGGTCAATATCAGCTGTCCCAACGTCAGCAAAGGGGGGATGCAGTTCGGCACGGACCCGTCGTCGGCAGCCGAGGTCACCGGCGCCGTGAAGGGCGCCACCTCTCTGCCGGTGATCGTCAAGCTAAGTCCCAATGTAACGGATATTGTGGCTATTGCCCAGGCCGTGGAAAAGGCCGGGGCGGATGCGCTCTCGCTTATTAATACGGTCAGCGGTATGGCCATAGACATCAAGCAGCGCAAGCCTGTGCTGGGGAACGGAAACGGAGGACTGTCCGGGCCGGCCATAAAGCCGATCGCCCTGTTGATGGTCTACAGGGTAGTGGGCTGCGTTAAAATACCTGTAATAGGCTGCGGCGGCATCATGAACGTAACAGATGCGCTGGAGTTTATCATGGCCGGCGCCACGGCGATCCAGGTAGGAACGGCCAGCCTGGCTGACCCGTGTGCAACGATTGCCATCGTCGACGGCCTTGCAGAATACCTCGAAAGCGAGGGTATCAGCAGTATCGCTGAGCTGCGCGGCGCCGCCAGGCGTTAGCCGTTCCCCTAATATAGATATCTTTACTGTGTCGTAATGGCACGCGCAATAGTCATGCGCTGCATCTCAGAGGTCCCTTCGTAAATCTCGGTTATCTTGGCGTCGCGCAGGTAGCGCTCCATGGGATAATCCCTGCAATAGCCGTAGCCTCCGTGTATCTGGAGGGCCTTGTTGGTAACGAAGTTGGAGACCTCGGCGGCATAAAGCTTGGCCATGGCCGCTTCCTTCATGTAAGGCAGGCCCTTGTCCTTCATCCAGGCCGCTCGGTAGACCATCAGGCGGGCGGCGTCGATCTGAGTCGCCATATCGGCCAGCATCCACTGTATGGCCTGGTGCTGTGACAGGGTCTTGCCGAACTGGACGCGGGTCTGGGAATAGGCCACGGCGTCGTCGAAGGCGGCCTGCGAAATGCCCAGAGCCTGCGCCGCCACGGTGACGCGGCTGGCGTCGATGGATTCCATGGCATACCTGAGCCCCTTGCCCGATTCGCCGAGCTGGTTGCCCGCGGGTATCTTGCAATTCTCAAAGACCAGTTCAGCCGTTGATGAACCGTGGATGCCCATCTTGTGCTCCAGCTTGCCGACCGAGTATCCCGGGGTGTTGCTCTCGACGATGTATGCCGATATACCCCTGGTGCCCTTGGACTTATCTTCCATGGCGAAGACCACGGCGATCGACGCCTCGGCGCCGTTGGTGATGAATATCTTGTTGCCGTTGATCACGATCTTATCGCCTTCTTTAGCCGCCGTCGTCAGCGTCGCTCCGGCATCGCTGCCGGCCCCCGGCTCGGTCAGCACGAAGCAGCAGATCTTCTCTCCCTTTGCAATGGGCGCCACATATTTCTGTTTCTGTTCCTCGGTGCCGAATTTGTAGATGGGATAGCAGGCCAGCGACAGGTTGGCCAGGAATATGGCTGCCAGCCCTCCCGAGGCCCTGGCCAGCTCTTCGCAGCAAAGCGTCATGGAAAGATAATCGCCTCCGCTGCCGCTGTATTTCTCATCGATGGTAATGCCGAAAAGACCCAATTCCGCAGCCTTCTTAAAGATCTCTGCAGGGAATTTACCCTCCTCGTCGATCCTGGCCGCCTCCGGTTTCACGACATTGGTGGCGAAATCACGCACCATCGATTGGAACATCTTTTGTTCTTCGGTCAAAAAGAAATCCATATATCCCTCCTTAAAGTTATATTATTAGCCTGTAAGCTGACGGCCCAGCGAGAATGCCCGGGTCAAAGTATCAGGCTGGCCGGCCAGCGCGCTGTAGCTGTCCACGCCCGGCACCAGCAGTTCCGCCGTATACTCGATATCCAGCGTTTTATACCAGCTCTTCATGGTGGCTATTGAGCCTGTAAACAGGTTGCTGTAGTTGGTTGCGCCGACGGATATGAATGCGCCTTTGCGGGGAACGCCTTTGTTCAATCCTACCGGCAGCTTCAGGAGATTTTTGATCACCCACAGCGCCTGGCAGCGGTCTATCATGGCCTTGACCTGAGCGGTAGGGCCCATGAAGTAGATGGGCGAAGCCACGATGAAGCGGTCGAATTCCCTGATATCCTCATGTATTTGCTGCATGTCGTCTTCCAGCACACAGCGTCCGCCTAACTGTATGCAGCCGTCGCAGTGGGCGCAGGGCGCGATATCGAGGTCGGCCAGCACAATGTGTTTGACCTGTGCGCCGCTGCCTGCCGCGCCTGAAATAGCCTCATTCAGCAGGCGGTCTGTATTGCCGCCGCGGCGAGGGCTGCCTGAAATGCCTAATAGTTTCAACTCTCAATAGCCCTCAAATGGATTCAAGGATAACCGGACCCCTAATCAAAACAAGTAATGATATAATTTTATGCAGACATTTTGCAATCGGGCCATATATTGGCTAAAATGTAGCCGATTTGTCTCGTGTCAATATACGCCGGCTATTTCTAACAAACGAGGAGATATAGAGATGACAAAAGCTGAGATTTTGGCTAAGGCTGCGAAAGAAAAGAGGTCGCTGCTGACTGAAATAGAGTCCAAAGAGTTGCTGAAGGCAGCTCGTATCCCCGTGGTTGAAACCAGGCTGGCGACATCCAAAGCCGAGGCCATGGAGCTGGCCGCCAAGCTGGGTTTTCCCGTGGTGATGAAAATTGTATCTCCCGACGTTGTTCATAAAAGCGATGCCGGCGGAGTGAAATTATCTATCCAGAACGCTACTCAGGCGGGCAAGGCCTATACGGAGATCCTGGCAAACATTAAAAAACATTATCCCAAGGCTAAAATCGTCGGCGTCACGGTACAGAAGATGGCCAAACAGGGCATCGAGATCATTATAGGTATGACCAAGGACGCGCAGTTCGGCCCGGTCATCATGTTCGGCCTGGGCGGTATCCTGGTTGAAGTGCTCAAAGATGTCTCCTTCCGGATTGTCCCCATGACGAAGAGGGACGCCTCGGAGATGATCACCGAGATCAAAGGCTTCCCCATATTAAAAGGGTACCGCGGACAGGACCCGGCCGATATTCCGTACCTTGAAGATTTAATAGTTAAAGTATCTGAATTCGTGGATAAGAATCCTGAGATAAAAGAGCTGGACCTCAACCCGGTTTTCGCTTACAAGGACGGGGCGCTGGCGGTGGACGCCAGGATCATCCTCGAGCCTGCTGCTTGAATCCGGCCCTTTTGAGCCGTTCACGTAAAACCCCCGGCCCGGCCATCGAGGCCGGCGACTTGACGCATCGGTTTAAGGCCGGTTGCCACCGTCCCTGTCAGAAGGCTGGACCCGTGTGAAAGGTTCCGTTGGACGCAGGAGAAATTGATTGGAGGTACTCATATGAATATATTTTTGGGCAACCTGGCCCGTGACGTGACCGAAGAAGATATCAGGGCGCAATTCGTGGTTTTCGGCGAGGTGACCTCCGTATCTATCGTAAAGGATAAATACAGCGGGCAGCCGCGGGGCTTCGCATTTGTGGAGATGGCCAATAATGAAGAGGGAGAGGCGGCTATCGCGGGCCTCAAGGGCAAGATGCTCAAGGAAAGGACGCTCGATATCAGCGAATCAAGGCCCCGCGACAACAAGGGCGGCAGGTCATATGGAGGGGGTCGACCCGGCGGCAAGCGCAAACCCCCGCGCAGGCGTTAATCCCGTATCCTTGACACTGCCAGGGAGCCTTGATAGTATACAAATCGCATGGGGATATAGCTCAATTGGGAGAGCGCTGCGTTCGCAATGCAGAGGTCGGGGGTTCGAGTCCCCCTATCTCCACCAAACTATCAACTGTGGAATAAGATAAGCTCGTCAAGCAAGGCTGGCTATTTTTTTACCAATAACCTGGTTAATTCTCTAATATTTTCCACCTTTTCCAGATCGTATATCATATCCACCAGTTCTTCAGCCCGTTTATCGCTAATAAGACGGCGGGCCAGGGTTCTGAAATTATCCTCTACCTGGGGATCACTCAAGGGAACGACGTCTTTTTGAGTGTCACTGATAACGCTCTTATCCCGCATAGTAATGTTTATCCGGCAACCCTGCTGAAATGTTTGTGAGAACTGCCTCTCTATTTCATCGTCTACTATGACAGAAGAGTTAGCGGCCAGTCTGTTTACAAGAGGCTCCTCGAATCTGTCGTAAATGCTCTGGTTAAGCTCTTTAAAAGCTACAGCAGCAGCCACACCATATTCCAGGCTCAATTTCGCGGTTGTCATACTTTTGAAAGGGCCGGTATTATCCAGGCCGGGATAAGTCTTTGCCGCCTGGAACGTTCCTATTTCGATATTGCTGATATACTCCGGATTTATGGCTTGATTCCTGGTCATTCGGTGCGCAAGCGCTACCGCTGTCTGAACCAGTGCACACGATGGGACCGGTTTATAGTAGATTTTTAATATTTCAAACGACTGCCCCAACCCTGTTGTAATATTGTCGGCGGCTGGTTGTCTTTGGTAAGCTGCCCAGAATCCTGCGGGCCCCTCAATGATACGTTTGGACGCGTTGATACCTTTTCTACCCAGCATGGCTGCTCTTATGCCACTGCTGGTCGCGAAGCCATTCTGGAAGTAAAACTCGTCGGTCCCCTCAGTAAAACATTCCTGGAATCCCATAGACATACTGCCGGCCATACCCATTGCGTTGATCACCTGCTGCTCATCAAGACCAAATAGCCTGGCAGCAGTGGCGCATGTTCCATACGGACCAAAAACACTGCTGGGCCTGTATTTATTGTTGAATTCAAGACTCATCACGCTCATGCCTATTCTGGTCAATACCTCGTAGCCGATAACTATAGCTGCTAAGAACTCTTTCCCGCTGCAATTTGTCTCCTCCCCCACTGCCAGTGCTGCCGGAATAACCATAGAGCCAGGATGACTTGCTGATGGAAGATGTTGATCCTCACCCACTGTGCTGCATCCCAGAACCGAGTTAACAAAAGCTGCATCCGGCGGCGGTGCCTTGAGACCATCAAGAATGGAAGTGGCATTCCCTTTAACATTAAGGTCTTTCAGATAACTGACGGCAGCTTTCGACCATGGTAAATGGTGACCGTTTAAAGAGCATGCCATTGCATGAAAAAAACAGATTTTAGCCTTGTCAACAACAGGTTTGGGTAGACTATCGAATGTCTGCGACTTAATAAATTTGGCCAGACTCTCGGTAACACTCATTTTTTCGTTCATAATTCCTCCTTCAATTGTTTCATTTATTTATCTTCATACAGGTTCAATCCGAAAATCAGTCATCCGTGCTTCACGCTGTGCCTTATCCTTAAAAATCAGTCGAACCGGCATGCCTACCCTTACTTTTTTTCGCGCATTTTCTAAATCGGAAAGATCAATTCCTGTTAAAAAATGCGGTATTGTCGTATAGGCTCCCTTCAGTCTGAAATAGCCGATAATATATGGGGGGTCAGGCAGCCCTTCGAATTTGTATGTCACAATTGTATAAGCCTCTAAAGTTCCGGTCGGCTCCAATTCAACCCAATTATCCTTGATGCTAATAAAGCACCTTTCACAGTAAGATCGAGGTGGAACTATGACTCGATCACATCGATTGCATTTGGTAGCCATTATTCTTGCATTGTCGCGGATTTCGATGAGGAATTTGCTGATTGTCTCCCCGGCCGTGTAGTTATAAGTCAGGTCCCATTTACCAGGTATGCTTAAGAGTTCGACAGTATCCGACATCAATATTCCCTCCAATTAACGCGCCAGTTTATTTCTTTCCAAGCACCATCACGGTGACAAAAGACGCGGAACCTGGTCCTGGTGATCCGCCATAGCCGGTAGCTAAGGCGTTTGTCACATCCGGCACCTGCCTTTTCTCTCCCTTACCCATGACTTGAATAGCTGCTTCTGCAATTCTTATCAGGGCAGTTGCACCTATGGGATTCGTGCACATCACTCCACCCGATGGTACGAATGGTACTATTCCATCCATAGCACCAAATCCGGATTCGGCTAATTTAACTACATCTTTTTCTTCACAAAAACCAAGAGTTTCATAATACATAAGTTCAAGCGATGAAAATGGCGCATAACATTCGACCACCTGTATCTGCTCTCTGGGATTATCGATTCCCGCCATCTGATATGCCTTAGCCGCGGTTAGTTTAACCTGCTCCTGTCCCCCTCTGATTTCACCGGGTGCAGTGATATCTGTTAACGCTGCCATTCCATTTACCCATACAGGGATAGGAGCTATCTTTTTTGCCTTATCTTCTGAAGCAAAGACAACTGCACAGGCGCCATCGGACCTCGGACAACAATCAAGCAACTTTAGAGGCCAACAAACCACTGGCGATTTGAGTACATCTTCAACGGTTACGTTTATCCGTAAATGTGCATATGGATTATTGAATGCATTGAGATGATTTTTCACTGAAATCATCGCCATGTGTTCTTCGGTAAAACCATAGGTCTCCATGCCACGTGATGTTTCCATGGCCACATGATTGATGATATTCAAGCCAAAATCTGAAGCAACAGTAGGATCATATATTCTATTCAGGATCGTTTGTGCATCCGGCGTTTCTCCTACTCTTTCCATTGCAATAGCTAAAACTGTATCAAACATGCCCGAGGCAACATGATATACTGCGGCATTCGCGACTGAACTTCCGGTTGCGCCACCCGTATGGACCCTTATAAAGGGCTTATTCCTTGCTCCTGCAGCATCAGCACACCATTTATCCATGGAATTTATTCCGTCTAATGCTTCCGGTGCCAATCCAAATACAATTGCATCTATATCTTTTAGATTAAGTTCCGCATCGGCTAATGCCCTGCTTGTTGCTTCGTAAACCATATCAGGCGCAGAACAATCTTTACGTTTACCCCTGTATTTAGTTTGGCCAGTTCCGACGATACCAACTCTTCGAGCCAATCTATTTCTCCTTTCAAATATTGCGGGTCAGTATGAATAAGCTGTTACTTTGTGCACAAAGGCCACTTATTCCATGAGCTAAGGCTGTCTTAGCACCAGCTATCTGGTGTTTTCCCGCTCGATCCATTACCTGTAAAGCGGCTTCAGCTACCCTGATTAATCCGGCAGCCGTATATGGATTTGAAGAGAGACAACCACCTGACGGGTTCACCGGCAACTCGCCGTTGATCTCAAAAATACCTCTTTCTGCATATTTTCCGGCTGCACCCCGTGGACAAAACCCCAACGCCTCATATTCCATTAACTCGTGATAAGATGTGATGTCATGAATCTCCGCAACGTCAATCTCTTTAAGCGGATTAATGACCCCAGCCATTTGATAGGCCTGATTTGCAGCCAGAGATAAAGATTCCAATTCAGCCAATTCCTTGTCTCCGCTATAGTAAGTATCATTCATCCAACCGAATCCCTTTATCCACGCGCAGGGTTTATTAGCATTTTTCACCTTATCACTTCTGGTTATGACAATAGCACATGCGCCATCTGACAGTGGCGGTAAATCAAGCGTCTTTAACGGGTACGAAATGGGATCGGATTTTAATACTTCCTCTGCGGTTACCTCTGAGCGAAGGTGGGCCAGCACATTGTTCACCCCATTTGACCTGTTTTTCTTGACTACCTGTGCAGCGTGGCGCTCAGAAACAACATATTTATGCATATATCTCTGCGCCTGGAGGGCATGCGCTGTGACATCGTTCAAAGCGAATGGACGGTAAAAAAACGGGTCGTAACTAAGATTAGCCACGGTATGAAATGTATCATCAAGAGCTTCCGAAGGCTTGCACCAACTGACTACCAGAGAATTAGAGAAGTGGCCCGAAAGAACTCTCAAACAGGCCATGATCAAAGCAAAGGCCCCGTCCTCTGCTACCCTTATTTCGTCCTTGAGATATGCTCCCGCCGGCGCCGCGTTAAGCATTGTTGTGATCGCTCGTCCATCCATCATGTCGTGCGCTGCCAGGGTAACGCTTTCTAATTCCTCTATATTTAAATGAGCGTCAGCTAAAGCCTGGGAGCTAACATTAAAGATCATATCGGCCAGAGCATTATTACTATTGGCTGAGTACTTACTCTGAGCTATACCTGTAATCGCTACACGTTCAGACAAAAATCACCTCCGGTTTATTGCTTAACAGCTTTAGCATACTATGTCACTGCGTTATCTGCGATTCTTTCTAATCGGAGGAGGGTAAAGCTTTGGGCTGTTGAAGGCTCATTTCTTTGTTACAACAAATGATGCTGCCTTCCCCAGCTTTGGTGCATAAAACTTCAGTATTACATACTTCACATTTGAATCGTTTGCCAAGCTGATTCATCTCAATCAACCTCCATGTGATTTCATAACTATGAATGCGCTATTTTTTAAACTCCATGGACTGCCCGCAGCAGCTCAACTGCCCGCTGCCACCCTTTGTCACGATAAATTCCGAGCCGCACTTGCCACAAATATATTTCTTGCCTATCTGATTTGCCACTATTTATATACCTCCAAACATTAATAACTGAGTCCATCATTTTTTAAATCAAATAGGTTTTAAAACCCCTTTAGCCAGATGTTTTACAGACTGACTACCCCCAAGTCCAGTAGTTTTTCATAGTTCCAACATGTCATTATAATATAATGCGATATGTTAACATTCGTTATAAAAATTTGTCAAACTTTAACAGTTCGATATTGACAATTATTATATAGAATGTTATTGTATTAACAAATTTGGTCTCATTGCCTATTCAAATTTAATAAGTTACACATTATTAATATTGGGGGGCCAAGATGTCCGATAAAAAGAACAGAATTTTTACCGATAGTGAATTGAAGGAGATGGGGATTGAGACGGTAAACCTTATTCAACAGGCGATTGATGCGGGTGAATATGAGAAAGCTAAAAAGCTTACGAGAAGGATGCACCGAGAGTTTTTTTCTCAGCATGATAGCTACATCAACTGGGTCACGTCGTTATTAAGCTATATCTACAGACATAATGGAGACAAAGCTGTTTACGAAGCAATTTATGAATCTTTCGAACATCTTGCAGCCGTTGCGGATGCGTACCGGGGCCAGGATCTGGGACGTCAAGCTCAGATGCTTGCTGCAGGCTTCAGGGGGCATTTGATTTCCGTGGACGTAAAGGAGGACGATGAAAAATTCACCTTGACGATGCCTTTATGTGGAAGCGGCGGTAGGCTTATTGCCGATAAGAGCTATGAGCCCCCGAAAAACTTTGTAAAAATAGAAAATCCGCAAAAAATGACCTTCGGCAAGGGCAACTTTCCTATCTATTGCGCACATTGCTCTTTGCAGGACATCATCCCCATGGAAAAGACAGGTTATCCTCTGTGGACAATCGATATTCCGGAAAAAGTGGGGGAGGAACCCTGTAAATTCCATATATATAAGGATCGCGACAAAATTCCCGCCAGGTTCTACGAGAAATACGGGTTGAAGAAGCCGGCTCTAAGATCGGGCAGGTAAGCTTTCTTCCTGCAAATAATATGAAAAGATAAGGGGGTATATTTCATGGTACTGGCACTGGAAGGAATCAAAGTATTGGACCTCTGTCGAGGGTATCCTCCGGCCTTTGCAGCCATGCACCTGGCGGACTTTGGCGCCGATGTAATCAAGGTTGATCCAGTCGGGCACGTTGCCACGGAACATGTTAAGGGTGCTTCTGAGGAGCTGATGTCTGTCTATACATTCATCGATCGTAATAAACGAAGCGTTAAGGTTAATATGAGATCTGACGAAGGACGTGATCTAATACGGGAATTAATTAAAAACATGGATGTCCTTATCGAAAATTCCCGTCCCGGAACGATGGACCGCCTGGGAATAGGCTATGAAACTGTAAAGGATATAAATCCGCGGCTTGTTTATTGTCAGGTGAGCGGTTATGGCCAAACCGGGCCATACCGCGATGTAGTCGGCCACGACGCCAACTTCATGGGTGTATCTGGCGCCCTGAGCCTTATAGGGCCGGCAGATGGCCCTCCCTGTTTTCCAAGCAATATGGTGGCCGATATGGCGGGAGCTGCCCTGCATCCGCTGGCCGGGATCTTAATTGCGCTTATTGCCAGGGAAAAGACGGGCGAGGGACAACTTATCGATATCAGCTATACGGATGCCGTATTTTCTCTTATAGCAATCGATGTATCGATACATCTGGTTACAGGGGAGAAACGAAGGCGGGGCAAGACTATGGTGACCGGCGGAGAGCCGTGCAGTTCAGTTTACCTGACCAAAGACGGTGAATATATCACTGTACAGTTTATCGAGCCACAATTCTGGAAGAATTTTTGCCAGGATATGGGGAAACCTGAGCTTATTTCTCGCCAGTGGCCTCAAAATGACGAAGATCGGAAGGAAATGTTTGCCATACTTAGATCCCTGTTCCTGACCAGGACGAGGGATGAATGGTGGGAATGGGCCAAACAAAGGCAGGTTATGATGGCTCCCGTCAACTATATAGAGGAGGCGGTCAATGATCCGCAGTTGATAAGTCGCCAAATGGTGATGAAAAAGGAGCATCCTGTTCTAGGCAAAATCACGCAACTGGGTAATCCGCTGAAGTTGTCCGGTACTCCCGCTACATATAGAACATACTGCCCGCATCCCGGGCAGCATACTGATGAGATCTTGTCCGAATTCAATTTCAGTAAACAACAAATAGCAGAGTTAAAGAAAAAGGGAGTTGTGCAGTCGTAGATATTTATTCAGACATTGCGGTAATTACATCTAAAGACAATATTAATGGGAGGTCTGCAGTAAATGAGCCAACCGAGTAATTCTGATGACGAAAAATTGATACTCCCACTGCCTAAGTGGAAAATCTGGTACATGATGGTGGTCCTCTACGTACTCTACTTGCTCGATTTTGCCACCAGGTCAGTTATAAGCCCCATGTTCCCTCTCTTAAAGGTTGAACTTGGTCTCAACGACACTCAATTGGGATTACTGGGGACAACGGTACTTGCCGCGATAGGGCTTCTGGCCATCCCTCTTTCTTATATCCATGACCGGTGGACGAGGGGTAAGATGATCTCGCTGATGGCGATAGTTTGGAGCATAGGTTCGTTCATGTCCGGCCTGGCCACCAACTTTGGACAACTCGTGGCTTCCAGAGCAGTACTGGGAGTCGGCGAGGCCAGCTTTGCTTCAGGCGGTCAGTCATTGGTAATGGCCACGATCAAGAAGTCGCGAAGGGCGACCGTGACCGGCACCTGGATGACTGCCACTGCAGTGGGAACTGCCATCGGTATGATTGTAGGAGGCAGCGTGGCCCTTAAATTCGGGTGGCGCGCTGCTTTTATGGTCGTAGCTATACCTGGAATAGTCTTCGCTATACTGGCATGGTTCATGGCCGATTATAAGAATCCGCCGAGGAACGCCACAGTCGATGGGAAGTCCCTCAACTTTCGCAGTATTATGAAAGATATCATTAAGAACAAAACAGTTGTCATGTTATGTGTAGCCTATGGGATATCCAATTTATTCGCCATGTCGATTATGTACTGGCTGCCAACCTATTTTAACAGGTATATGGGTATGGACGTGGCATTGGCCGGGACTCTGTCAGCCGTCATTATGTTGACCTCTTTGGTCGCCAGTCCGGTTGGCGGATTGATCGGCGACAGGATTTCAAAAAACACACCTCGTAATAAAGCTCTGTTTATATGTATATGTGTGATTCTCTCCATTACCGGTTTTAGCTGCGCTGTTGCTTTTAAAATCTGGCCTCTATTCGGTATTGTCACATTTTGCACGTATGCGTTCATGCCCGTACAGCAAACAGCCATCCAGGAAGTGGTCCCCTACTACCAGCGCGCCACGGCATATGGCCTCTACGTTTTCAGCGCGCTTTTCCTGGGAGGTTTGTGGGGTCCGGTCATGACTGGTGCGATTTCGGATGCGTCTAACCTCGATACGGCTATGTGGGTCAACGGCGGAATTCTGGTTGTCGCGTTAATAGCATTCATCATCATGTTTAAAACCTTCGATGCCGATTACTATAATGCAAGGAAGTTGGAACAGGAAGTAAAGATTGCATCCGCATAAACCAGGCAACAAAAACTTAGGAGGTATAGGGAATGGCAGGACCGTTAACAGGGATTAAAGTGCTTGATGTTGGTGCTTTTGGAGTAGGGCCCGCCGCGTGCAGCTTACTGGCGCTCATGGGCGCTGAAGCTATCCGGATCGAACCACCCAATTTGGATGGACTGATATTCGTAGGTACTTTAGTAGGAGGCTACGGATCAACTTACATCGGCAGTCATTTTAATAAGAAAAGCATAATCATTGATCTCAGAGATGAAAAAAAGGGGAAAGAGTTGGGTAAGAAACTTATCCAATGGGCAGACATTGTAATTAATAACCGCAGGCTGGGAGCACTTGAGAGAATAGGCTTCGGCTACGAAGCAATGAGCAAGATAAATCCGCGTGTAATATATATTGAGAGCACTTCCTATGGTAATAAGGGGCCCTGGTCCAAATATGCTGCCGGCGATCATTTCGTGCAGGCGGCATCGGGATTCGCCAGCGTCAATGGAAAAGAAGGCGGCGAGGCGGAGATATTCAGGAATGCGGCGCACGCTGACGTAAATGCTTCATCGACGATTGCATCGGCAGCGTTGATCGGATTGTTGGCCAGGGAAATCACAGGCAAGGGGCAAAAAATCGAGACTTCACATCTGCAGTCCACCATGTCTATGCAGATAACACGAATGTCCGAATTTTTCGCCACAGGGAAAAATCCCCAACGGTTGGGAAGCGCTAATGTTCATATTGTTCCTTCTCAATCATTCAGGACCTGGGATAACAAATACATAAACATCAGTGTGCCGAAGGAACGGTATTGGCCCAAGTTATGTGCAGCCTTGGAGTTACAGAACATCCAGAACGATCCAAGGTTTAAAACAAATACACTGAGAGTGAAAAACCGTAATGAATTGATCCCGTTAATTCAAGAAAAAATTGCCGACAAACCTGCATACTGGTGGATGCTGCACTTGCGGAGATGCGATGTGCCATGCGGACTGAATTATGACTATGAAGCTTTGATAAGTGATCCGCATGTGCAGGCAAATCAATGGCTCTTCGATATGGACAGCATGTTCGGCGTCCTCAAAGGGTATGTCGCACCATGGCAGTTCAGTAAGACACCGGCAGAGAAAATGACCCCGACAGTCAAGCCTGATCGAAATCGTGACGAGATATTGAAAATGCTGAACTCATGAGGCCGGTCGCCCGATGATCAATAAATAGACAGGAGGTTTAGATGACAGAGGTTCTCGCAGGATTAAAGATAATAGATTTGAGTGAGGATGTCGCCGGTCCTTATTGTTCAATGCATCTGGGTGACCTTGGCGCTGATGTGATAAAGATCGAGAGTATCGAAGGCGACACCACCAGGCAGCTCGGACCCTTGGTCAAGGGTGAGAGCTCACTTTTTATGTCTTTAAATCGCAACAAGAAAAGCATCGCAGTTGATTTTAATAAACACGAAGGCAAGGAGATCGTATATAAGCTGGCAAAAGGCGCCGATGTTTTTATAGAAAGTTTCGATGCGGGTTATGCGGAGAAACTCGGCCTGGGATATGACGAAATAGTGCGATTAAAACCGCAGATAGTATACTGCTCTATTTCAAGCTTCGGCGAGACCGGTCCGTATAAGAACAGGCCCGCGTCGGAACTGGAGTTGCAGGGAATGGCAGGTTATATTCAGTATCTGGGAGAACCCGGTGAGGAACCTGTGCGGGTTGGGGTTGATGTGGCCGCTATAGGAGGCGGCCTTCATGCCATGCAGGGCATCCTTGCTGCATTATTTTACAGGGGAAAGACAGGTGTGGGGCAAAAGGTCGGAATCTCGGTCATGCGTTCCATGATACAGATGAGCTCATACTGGATACAGGCGTTCTGCAACCCCGACACATACGGAGGATGGTTTCTGACCGGACCATATGATCATGCTGAGCATGGCTATGCTACTCAGGACAGACCGATAGTATTTTCAGTACTCGGACGTGCTTCAGGTGGCATAGAAAAAGCTTTGGAGATATGGGTCGAATTTTTGAAAAGAGTGGGTCTTGGTGAATTGCTTGAAGATCCGTGGTTTAAATACAAAGGATTGAAAGCTGTTGGACTTGGCAGGGATGCACAGGAGATGAAGCCGCTTTTTGAGACTTATTTCGCGGAAAGGAAAAGCGAGGACATGATCACAATGATCGACGAATTGGGTGGGATGGGTTCTGCGCTATATGACTACGAGACATTATTCGGGGGATCAATGCATCCCCAGGTACAGGCAGTTGACATGATTAAAGAGTTGGAGCATCCCGTGGCCGGTAAAACCAAGGTACTCAGTCTGCCTTTGACATTGTCCGATACACCGGCACAGATCAAATCCCCGGCCCCAACGCTTGGCCAGCATACAACTGAGCTGCTATCTGGCCTGGGATACGGCGATGCGGATATATCCAGGTTGAAGAAAAACAAGGTAGTTGCCTGATAGATCTCTTCACGTATGATGGATGTGACACAATGAGAAGCGCTTCAGCAAATTCCGTCATCAGGTGGATGCTTGAAGTTGTAAGGAGGAATATCAGCGGTTTTTTATAGTTCATTCGATTATATTGCATGGCGCTAAACTGTTTCTCTCTCTACACATGTAATTAATTTATTGATTAAAGCAGGAGGTTGATTTTCATGTCACGATCTAACAAGGTAGCGGTAATCACGGGCGGCGGAACCGGTATCGGTAAGGGAGTTGCCCGCATATTCGGCCAGCGCGGGATCGATTGTGTCATCGCCGGCAGGACTTTCGAGAAGCTGGAAAAGACTGCCAGGGAACTGAAGTTGCCCGATGTAGAAATCTGTCCGGTGAAGGCCGATATCAGTATCCTTGCGGATGTTGAAAAACTGTTTGACTTTACTATGGAAAAATTCGGCAGAGTGGACATCCTCGTCAATAATGCGGGCATTGCTGAACCGATGGCCCCCATCACGGACCTTGATCTGAAGCTGGTTGAGGACGTAATCAATATCAATTTCAAGGGCCAATTTTATTGTGCCCGGAGAGCAGTTAAAGAGATGAAGGCGCGTAAAAGCGGGAATATCGTCAATATTAGCTCTGTTGATGGGCTTATATCATTCCCCGGCACAATCTACGGCCCTATGAAAGCAGCCCTCAACCAGTTTACTAAAGTCCTTTCACGCGAGCTGGCCTCCATTCCCATCAGGGTAAACAGCATTTGCCCGGGGCTGATACATACAGAGATGATGGACGGGCTTAACGATCGCGACATGGGTGTGTTAACACAATATATCCCAATGCGCGCGATTATGTCTTCTGACGAGCTCGGTTGCCTGGTGTATTTTCTATCTTCCGATAAAGCAAGATATATCACGGGCGCGGTTATTGCTGCCGATGAGGGCATATCCGCGGATGGCGGATGGTACGCCTTCTGTTCTGGAGAGATACCCCCAAGATGACAATAGTGAGTTCGCATCGACCGGCGACGAACTGTATAAACATTTGTTTAATAAAAATAAGGCAGGAGGATAATTATCATGTCTAGATCTAATGAGGTAGCGATAATCACAGGTGATGCACGTGGTATCGGTAAGGGGATTGCCAGAATATTTGCGGAAAATGGAATCAACGTCGTTATGGCGGGCAAAGATATCAAGAAGCTGGAAAAGACTGTGAACGAGTTGAAGCTGCCCAATGTTGAAATCTATCCGGTTAAGGCGGATGTAGCAGTTCCCGCTGATGTAGAGAGTCTGTTCAATAAGACTATAGAAAAATTTGGCAAGGTCGACATCCTGGTAAACAATGCAGGGGCTGCCGAATCGGCAGCTAAAAATATGGTTGCCCCGATAACTGACTTTGATCTGAAAGTAATGGACGAGGCGGTCAGCATCTATTATAAATCTGTATTCTACTGCTCAAAGAGAGCAGTAAAAGAAATGAAAGCGAAAAAAAAGGGCGTTATCATCAACATCAGCTCGGTTGATGGACTCGTATCAACACCCGGCACCGTCTACGGCCCCATGAAAGCCGCCGTTATCCATTTCACCAAAGTCCTATCCCGTGAACTAGCCAGCATTCCTATCCGCGTGAACTGTATTTGCCCGGGCCTTGTGCTTACAGATACGCCGGATAAACTCACCGACCACGAGAAAGATCTCCTGTCATTTATTCCAATGCATAAGGCCCTGGAACCTGTGGACATTGGTAACTTGGCATATTTTCTGGCCTCCGATGAGGCAAAATTTATCACCGGCGCAGCTATAACTGTCGATGAGGGAATAACTGCCGACGGTGGGTGGTTCGCTTTCGGCTTATAGTCAATTGATTTTGATTTTCTGTACTGTTTGATTAAGACAGAGGAGGATTGCGCTCATGATTAACTCCGTACTGGGTCCCATCTCAGCGGAAAAGCTGGGGAAAACACTGGTGCACGAACATTTTATTGTTGGTCAACCCGGCTGGAACACGGATGAAACAATGTTTCCGTATGATAGAAAGACCGCGTTGAAGGACAATCTCGAAGTTTGCAAGGCTGCCAAAGAAGTCGGCATATCTACGATCATCGACTGCACACCGAATGACTATACCCGGGATCCCGAACTATACAAACAGCTGGTCAAGAAATCGGGGATAAACATTATATGTGTTACAGGCCTGTTTAACAGTGCCACGGGAGCAACCGCCTACTGGGTTGCAAAGACCATGTTTGTTAAGGACATGCCCAAAATGATGGCAGAGTTGTTTGTCAGGGAGATAAAGGTCGGTATTGGTAAAACTGGTGTGAAGGCCGGCGCTATCAAGGTCGCATCCAGTGAAACCGTTACACCCCATGAGGAAAGTGTATTTAAAGCTGCGGTTATCGCGCAGAAAGAGACCGGCGTACCGATAATAACGCACACAGAAGGTCCGAATCCCGGCATTGCGCAGGCTGAGCTGTTTATCAAGGAAGGTGCTGACAATAAGAAAGTCTTAATCGGCCATGTGTCCAACTCCACCGATATGAATTATTACAAGGCAATCCTCGATAAGGGATTCTATGTTGGTTTTGACCGCATGGGGATGATTCTATATACGCAGGATGAAGTCTGTATCAAAAATATCGCCGAGCTATGCAAACTGGGATATGCAGACAAAATAATGTTATCCCATGATACCTGCAATTTCTGGTGCGGGCGTTCACTACGCGATATTGCACCGCCCGAGATAGTGGCAATGCTGAGCAACTGGCGCGTCGATTACGTATCCAGGACCGTACTACCCGCTCTTAAAGAGAAGGGAGTCAGCGACAAGCAGATCAATACAATGATGGTGGATAATCCCAGGAATTTATTCACGGGAAAATAGTCGGTTTTGTTAATGTCCGTTGGAGGGTGATTCAGTTAAGGAGGCTTATCTCGTATGTCTAATGTCTATATCATCGGTATCGGCATGATCAAATTCGGCAGGTTTTCCGATAAAAGCGTACGTACTATGGCTGAAGAGGCCACAAGTCTGGCTCTACAGGATGCTGAGCTGGGTAAACGCGATCCACAGGCCGTTTTCTTCTCCAACTCCTTCTGGGGTATGTTCTCGAACCAGCACTCTATTCGGGGGCAGGTCATCATGCGCGGTATAGGTATTGATAAGATACCGGTAACCAACGTAGAGAATGCATGCGCTGGTGGTTCAACAGCCCTCCACCTTGCCTATACCGGCATCCGGGCCGGCATGTATGATGTAGCCATCGCTGTTGGTTCGGAGAAGATCAGCAATCCCGATAAAGCGATATCGCTTGCCGCATACGCATCCTGTATGGATGTGGAAAACTTCGAAAAACACATCGAGATGATCACCGGCATCAATAAGATGATTCACATTCACGTGCCTGAAGATAAGTCGGCGCCGGGCGAGGGCAGGAGCATCTTCATGGATGCTTATGCTATGGGTGCCAGGTGGCATATGAATAGGTTCGGATCAACACAGCACCAGTTAGCGGTGATTTGCTCAAAAAATCACTTGCACGGTTCGTTGAATCCTCTTGCTCAATACCAGCAACCAATGACAGTAGAAGAAGTCCTGGCAGATAAGTCGGTGGCCTATCCCTTGACCAGGGCAATGTGTTCACCCGTGGGTGATGGTGCGGCAGCGGCCATAATATGCTCGGAGAAATATTTGTCAAAGCTGAATAGCAGCCGACCGGTTAGAATTGTCGCTTCTGTGATGGGACAGGGAAGTGACAGATTGCTGGACGGCGAGGATATCGGCGAAAGGCTGGCTAAGCAAGCCTATAATATGGCCGGATCAGGGCCGGAGGATATCGACTTCGCTGAACTTCACGATGCGACAGCCTGGGGTGAGCTGCACCAGGCTGAAGCCATGGGATTCTGCCCCATGGGTGAAGGTGGTGTTTATGCAGAATCGGGCGCAACCAGGATCGGAGGCAAGAAGCCAATCAATACCAGTGGTGGACTGGAGTGCCGGGGCCATCCGATCGGCGCATCAGGGCTAGCTCAAATATATGAACTGGTGCTGCAATTGCGCGGAGACGCCGGTAAACGCCAGGTTGAAAAGGCCAGCATCGGTTTAGCTGAAAATGGCGGCGGAAATATAGGAGTTGAAGAAGCCGCTATGTGCATACATATACTTGAGAAGTGCGGATAAAGCATTACCGGAATATGCGTAACAATTATTTCAGACTGGTAATATCAAACGGAGTTTTATTACCATCCGGTGAATAGTCGTAAAAGCCTTTGCCGACCTTTCTGCCGAGGCGTCCCGCTTGAACCATCTTTTCCAGCAGGGGTCTTGGCGCGAACGACTCATCCCCCAGCTCCTTGTAAGCTTTACTAACGCGCAGGTAGGTGTCCAATCCAGCGTTGTCAGCTATCTCGAAGGGCCCCACACGCCATCCGACACCCCACTTCATGCTCATATCAACATCATCTACGGTTGTGATGCCTGCTGCCACCAGGTCAAAGCCTTCACGGAAGGCTGCGCTGCTGACGCGGTTCATGACAAAACCAGGTATATCCTTCATTACCTTCACCGGATATTTATTTAACGCAATGACGAAATCAAGACTTGCCTTGAAAACAGTATCAGAGGTTTTATTGCCCTTGATCACTTCCACAAGCGGCATCAGCGGCACGGGACCTGAGAAATGCACACCCACAATCCTGTCAGGGTGTTTGGTGCCGGAAGCCAATCGAGTAATAGGTATACTGGATGTATTACTGGCCAGTATGCTTTCCTTAGGGCAGATATCATCCAGTTTTTTGAAGATATTCATCTTGAGTTCCATATCTTCATAAACTGCCTCGATGGCCCACTGACATTTTGCTGCGACAGCAAGGTCAGTTGTCGCATCTATTCTTTTCTGTACGACTTTTGCAGTATCTTTAAGTTGTCCTTTGCTCTCCAGCTTCTCGGTTGACCAACGGATCTGGCCGAGGGATTTCTCAATGGCTGCGGGATCCGAATCATGTAGATAGACACGATAGCCTGCCTGTGCCACAACCTGGGCTATGCCGCCACCCATGTATCCGGCTCCAATGACGATTACATTTTCCACTTCGGACCTCCCTTCATGTTTTTTATCGTTTGAACAAAATGCGTAAATAATATTTGCTTTCAGGCAGAGAGTTTTCTTCAAATAGCCGGTATTTCGTTTTCGGTTAAGCCAATGCCGGCAGACCCTTGGTAACACTCCTTGGCATGATATTTACAAGTTCCTGCACTGTCCATATGCCGTCCTTGAAAATGCTGGATACGATTTCCGGTTCAGAGTAGAGACCGATTTCGCCTCCACCTACCAGGAAGCTTTTTCCGTTTATGTTTGCGGCAGCATCCGTGGCAAGATAAACAACCAGGGATGCGATATGTGCGGGAGACATCCTTTTCATCTCAGCCTCAAGACCGGTTGTCGCATTGCCGGTTTCCCGATTTGAACTTTTCTCGAGGGTGGCCTGCAGATCCGGTGAGATGGTCATGCGTGTAGCAGCCATAGGGCGTATACAATTGCAGGTTACCCCATACTTGGCCATATCTAATGCCACGGTGCGGGTGAAGCCGGCGATACCTTCCTTGGCCGCGCTGTAGTTGGTCAGTCCCAGGTTGGCCTGCCCCATATTGCCCAGGCCCGTCTGAGAGGAAGTGTTAATGATGCGGCCGGACCGTTGCTGACGGAAATATGTGCAGGCATGCCTGGTGCAGTAAAAATGCCCGTAAAGGTGCACACGCTGCACGATATCCCATTCTTCTTCTGTCATATTAAAAATCATGCGATTACGTGCGATCCCGGCGTTGTTCACCAGTATATCGATCCTGCCGAATGCATCGATTGCAGTCCTGATAATACGTTCTCCACCCTCCCAGGAAGCAACAGAGTCATAGTTGGCCACCGCCTCTCCGCCCATTTTCTTGATCTCGGCAACAACTACATCAGCAGACGCATTGGATGCTCCTGTGCCATCCGTTTTTCCTCCAAGGTCATTTACCACAACCCGGGCGCCTTCGGTGGCGAAAAGCAGTGACTCTGCTTTGCCCAGGCCGCCTCCCGCACCGGTGATCACTGCAACCTTTCCATCAAGTAAACCCACTGTAAAAACCTCCTTAACACGTGTCCACTGATTATTCGATTATGCTCTGCTGAATCTGTTTTCTAAGTCTTTTTCTTCGCGGGAGAAGGTAGATTAAATAAATTCTGGGCGTTACCTCCCAGGATCAAGTCAACTTCTTTCTGGGTGAAGTGGTATCCATAGTTGGGGGCCTTCTCCGGGAGTGTCTTGAGGAAATTCACCCATTGTGATAGCGTCGACTTCTCTCCACAGAAGCGTGGGCCAGAAATCTGGTCACTTGAAAAAAATATTCGCTCGGCGCCAAGCGAGTCTCGCATAGCAGCGAGTTTGGCTACGAACTCGGCCATGTTGGGCAGGTCATAGTTCCAGTCGGAAAGATCCAGATAACAATTCGGGCACTCGAGGGCAGTTTGTATGGCTGCCTGCCACCATGTCGAATATCCCGAATGCGCGATGAATATTTTCATTTCAGGATATTTTTTTGCCAGCTTTTTCACACTCTCGGGATGTGATGCATTATTTACGCTAACGTCGCTTCCAATAGTTGTAAGGCCCATACCTGATCGTATGTGGATATCGACCGGAATACCGGAATCCGAACACTTCTTGAACATCGGTTGAATCAGTTCATCATCAAGGCTGAAGCCTTCCGCTGAAATCTCTCCGCAACCTTTGAATCCATATTCATCGATCGCCCGTGAAAACAACTCCAGTGCTTTCGGCCTTCGTGGATCGACATAGACCCATACATAAATCCTGCCCTTATAGGCCTGCTCCAGTTCTGCGTATCCCTCCATCTGCTTTTCAAAAGATATCGGCGGCTCCTGGCCATTGTTGCGTATCCAAGTATCAGAGGCCAGGACGAATGAGATATCAACTCCGGCAGCGTCCATGTTATCTATAAACATTTTGCCCCCGGTGCCGTCAGCTATACCATTTAGAAGCTTTGGAAGGATCATCTCTGGAGTGCGTCCTGGCTCCTTGGCTGCCCAGAATTGAGCAAGGGGCATGTAGGCAGCCTCCGAAATCCATTCGGGTTTTCCTATGAAATGAGTGTGCTTGTCAATTACTATCATTTAAGCCTCCTGATATTTTTGATGCCTGATATAATCTTTCGACTCTTACGGTATGAACGGATTTACCCACGGTTCCAGCTCGATCTGCAGCGCTTCCAGTATCCTCACCACCATTCCGTAGTAGCCTATGATCGCTGTGAGCTTGACAACCGCCGGGTCATCGAAAAATCTTCGCAGATCAGCGAACGTGCTGTCGCTCACCCTGACGTTAACGCTGACCTCATCCGTGTATAGCAGAACAGCGCGCTCCATTTCACTGAATTTGTCGGAAGATTTCCAAGTACCGAGCTCTTTAATCTGGTCTTTGGTTAGACCAGCCTTAAGGCCTATACGTGCGTGGTGGGTGAATTCGTAGTCCGATTGCAGCAGGTTTCCAACCCGTAAGATAACCAGCTCCCTCAGCTTCGCATCAATAAACTCAGGATTCAGCAATGAATTACCCAGCTCGATGAAACTGCGACCTATTTTAGGACAGTTGCCTACTGCCTTAAAAATATTGGAGAGAGGAACTTTAAGGTCCTCCAGTATCTGGAATATTTCCTTAATAGTTGGATCAGCTTGCTCTTTCTCTACAAGATTAATGCGTGCCATATTTCCTCCTCAATCCTAATAGATACTGGCCATTTGCTCAGGGTCGGCCGCTTCAAGCGGAGTAGTTTATTAAACCATTTACCAATTCAGAGTTTGCCGCTGAATAACACGCAACGGTTGATTATCAACAATAAATCTAACGCTCCTACTATGGAAACACACCTGTATTATTTTCAACCAGCGAACTTAATTTTGATAAATACATCTATATTGTATATTATTAGAACATATATTATTATTGTGCATAATTTTATGAAAAATATTATAATTACTTCAAATAGATTTGTCAATGTTATTTAGAATTGAATTGAAAGTATAGCTATCAAAGGCATGCTGCATCAGGTGCCCTTAAGGCAACATTAAGAGTATAGTAATAAAGGGGGATTTATCAATGATTACTTCGACTGAATACAGGAAAAGATTGAGTAAGATGAGGCGCAATATCTATATGGACGGCGAATTGGTCGACCGCAGCCACCCAAGGCTGCAAGGAGCCATAAACATACTATCAAAAACTTATGACATCATCGATGATCCGGAATTTAAGCAGTATGAGGATATTCTCACAGCGACGTCTCACCTTACGGGGCAAAGAATTAACCGCTTTAACAATGTGAACCGCAGCATGAACGATCTAATGTCCAAACAGAAGATGACCAGGCTCATCTGTCATCAGGTGGGAGGTTGTGTGGCTCGCTGTATGGGCATAGACTCTACCAATGCTTATTCGGTTGTCTGCTACCTTACGGACCAAAAATACGGGACTGAGTATTACCGGCGATTTGAGAAATGGTTGAGAAAGTTCCAGGAAACAGATGCTGTGGCATGCTGCGCTCAGACCGATGTAAAAGGCAATCGCATATGGCGGCCACATCAACAAAAAGATCCTGATCTGTATTTACGAATAGTGGAGAGAAAGAGCGACGGCATTATCATACGCGGCGCAAAGGTGCACAATTCATTCGCTCCCGCTGCCGAATGGATAAATGTGTTGCCGACCAGAGCACTAACTGTGGATGATAAGGATTGGGCGGTGGCTTTTGTGGTCCCGGCGGATGCTGAAGGTGTCAAGCAGATAGTCAGTGCTTTTACTTATGACGCGCGCGAGGGTTCTCCGGGTCCATGGGGTGGGGCTGATTCCATGACTGTTTTCGACGATGTTTTTATTCCCTGGGAGCATGTTTTTCTATGCGGTGAAAATGATATGGGCGGTTACATGGCCCTTACCTTCGCGCTTTTCCATCGTCACAGCTACACCGGCTGTAAGCCCGCTATGACCGATGTGCTGACGGGTGCCACCGCCCTGATGGCCGAGATCAACGGTATTGAGAAAGAGCAACATGTCAGGGAGAAAATAGCCGAGCTTGTTTGCACTTCCGAGCTTTGTTATGGCACAGGAATTGCAGCTGCAATTAACGGATACCAATCTCCGTCAGGTACCTGGGTGCCCGATATTATGTACTGCAATGTGAGCCGCCGGCACGCCGGAATCAATATATATCATGAATATGACATACTTGCAGATGTTGCAGGTGGCATGCCGGCTACATTGCCAAGATATGCGGATTGGATTAATGAAGAAACACGACCCTTCATAGAGAAATACATGGCCCGTAACCCGGATGTGAATGTTCATGACGTTTTGAAAGCTTTTGCGTGGGTACAGGATATGTCATGCTCCGAAGGCGCCGGGGTCATGCAGTACGCCGGAGTACACGGCGGAGGTTCCCCCAGGATGGAACAAATTGCCATCATGGGCGCATATAATATGGAGAACATTAAAAATATTGCCAGGCGCCTGGCGGGCATAAAAACCGACAATCAATATACATTTGACAGGCTCGGCAAGATACCAGGCTCGCAATAACCTGATTAATTGAACAGGTCACATAAACTATATAGATGCATCGGCCAACGGAAATGTTTCCGTTGGCCGATGCTATTTGAACAGCTTGCAAAGTATATAATACTCTAAATTTCGTCGGTAAAATATATTTGAATGTATAATATCATACAAGATATTTAATTATTGACTTAATTAGTATACGATTGTAATATGATATAAATATAAACATAATAAAATTTGTCAGGGATAAGCTCATAATTAATTGGATTGGAAAAGTAAATGAAGCG
The DNA here is from genome assembly GCA_964437795.1 of uncultured Dehalococcoidales bacterium. GTDB lineage: Bacteria > Chloroflexota > Dehalococcoidia > GIF9 > UBA5629 > CAIMUM01. Next base: position 37,815 of record CAYTIC010000011.1, read on the forward strand.
TAAGAAAAAAGACACTAAGGTGGATCTTCCTTTCGCAGAGTATCTGTGGACTGTCATTATGTTTGCACAAGCGGCGAATATATGGACGAAAGCTGTTGAAAAGAGTATTAAGTCATCAAATATTACAGTCTCGCAATTTGTTGCACTTCAGGCCCTTTTTTTTAACAAGAAACCTATGTCTCCGACCCATATATCGCGGCTTCTGCCGATTGAAGTCCATTCTGTAACTCCGATGATCGATAAATTATATAAAAGCGAATTGGTTACCAGAAGACGTTCAAAGACGAGCAGGCGTAGCGTTGATGTCAATATAACAGACAAAGGAAAAGAACTATTATATGAATTAGGTCCGAGTATAAATGACCTGTTTCAATCTGTGTTTGGGAAACTATCAAACAATGACCGAGCCGATCTGGAAAGAATAATACGTCAAATAAGCGATGCCACTGCTGACTATCTTGGTGCTAATAAGCAGCATCTGGAGGAAAACGCCAGGATACTGGCAGGCCAGACGGTATCCAAGCCTAAAAAGAATACTGAACCAAAATCATAATCGCCGCTGTGTGCAGTTCCACAATATGAACTGATATGGTACGGCACTTGAAGCACGAGTTGAGTCTCCCCCTATCTCCATATCTTAATTAGTCTGGATCCGGTTTATTGGAATCAGGAGGCTGCGGAAGGGGGTTTGATGTCGTGGAGCAGCAGCGCCAGTATGAATGCGACCCCGAAGAGTACGGCAATCGCCGTCATATTAAAGAGGAAAACGATGGGCAGCCCGCTTATCTGGCCGCCCAACATTAAAATTCCATTGGAGGTAGCCTCCGGCACCGGATGGGTCTTCTCGACCGCATAGGTCAGTCCGACCGGCATGGCCGAGATGAGAAAAAAGCCGAAGACAAAACCACACACACCTAAAAGCACAATCGAGGAGAAATACTGTATAAAAAGGCATAGCGGCACCGCCATACCGGCCGCCATCACCAGGAAGATCTTCCGTTTGTGGACTTTATCGGACAGCGCAGACAGGACGACCGCCCCGCACAGGCCGCCGATCACCATGAGCCCGCCGACTATGCCCGTGGCGAGGGCTGAATCGATGTCCAGCGGCCGGTCCTTGAATATATAATCGATCTTGGTCAGGATGGCATTAAAGGCGCCCACTCCTATTAAAAAGATCCCCAGCAGCAAGAGGAAGTCGCGGTTCTTGAAAAGCGCCTTCAAACCGACGGTCATTGTGACCTTTTTCTCGGCTGCGATGGGATTGGGTGGCAGTTTGGGCTTATCCTTTACAAATATGATATGCAGCACCAGGCCGGCCAGGGCCGGGATGCCGTACAGAGTCAGGATGACATCGATCCCCTGTTTGACCTCGCCGATGCTGCGGTAATGCGCAAGTATGAAATCGGTGGCGAACATGACGATGGCGAAGCCGAGGAACATGGACATGGTCAGAAGTCCCGATGCCAGCGCCTCTTCATTTTGAGGGAACCAGTTCGATGCCACCTTGGTAACGGCATTGAGCAGGAACGGTTGAGCGATGGCACAGCCGATCATGCAGACGAGCAGCCAGGTGTAATCCGGCGCGAATATACGGAGAAATCCGCACAGGCCTACCAGGACCACACCGATGCCCACCCCCTTCTTCAGCCCGAGGTTATCGATACACCAGGCGGCGGGCAGGCAAAAGGGTAGCCAGGCGAGCATGGCCAGTATGGCCAGCAGGTCGATGAGGTCGAGATTTCCACCGGTATAGATCGCAGCCGCATCCCTGGCAATAGGAGCGAAAGTCATCCACATGATCTGCGACATGGCGATGTTCAGCATGAAAACTCCCAGTACAACCCATCGGTAAGGGGATACGGACGATTCGACGTTCTGCATAAAACCTCCTCTCAACAAGAAACCATGTGGATGTTCATTCACATTCAACGAATGTTAACGACCATTATACGAGCGGGTATCCTGTAAATCAATTTGAGGCGGATGACCGGGTCTACCGCCTTGATGCGAGATTTTTTAAGGACATCCCAGGATTGCCGATTAAATGGTCCCATCGCTGCCGGAGGACACCGTTAACCTGCGGAACTGGCATTTGGCCACGCCGCAATGTTTGCAGCGGTTGAAGCCCGTGTCGGATCCGCTCACACCGATGCCCGCGCAGATGGTGACCGATTTCCTGGGGATCATCATGCAGGAGTCGTTCAGCGCCACGCCGATGCTTTCCGCCGGCAGCAGGCTGAAGATAAGACGCTGGTCGGTCAGAGGCCAGCCAACATAGCCGGGATTGAGCCACGGCCCGGCTTCCACCCCCTCTGCATTCAGCCGCTTACAGGCCATCTGCTGTACCTGCAATCCCACCAGTCCCAGTGCAATCGTTCCGGCTATATCGAGGTTGAGCGCCTGCATTTGCTCACCGCCTTGCATAAGCGCTGAAACACGTTCTTCCAATTCAGGACCCAGGGTGTAAAGTGCTATCCCCAGTGCCCTGCTCCCCTCCCATAGCGAGCTGATTTTGCTGCCGATGCCAAACGTGGTCCCGTTTTCCAGAGTCAGACTATTTTTATCCAACCTCGCAACGGCGAATTCACGATAGATAGCGCGCGGCCTTGCCAGGCCCTCCGCCTCCCCGGCGATACGTGTGACTAATTCGACAATAGCCGGCCGGGGCTTTTTCTCTGCTCCGTACCCGTGAACGGACAGGACCACCTGAGGATCGATCGCTATCTCGAAGTCTTCCAGTATCTCTTCTCGTGCCATGGGCTAACTCCTTTAAGTCGCCGGCGGCCTGTTTTTAATCATACACCTGCGATTGTTTATGTTATAATAACAGCCCTGATTACTATCTACAATGCATATCAGCAAAGTCGTTTTACATCCGGAGCGATATCCAAGCAGGGACTGTTACCCTTTCAACCTGGATATCTTTGCTGACACTGCCGCTGTCACCTTTCCCGGCCCGGTGACCTTCTTTGCAGGGGAGAACGGCACGGGCAAATCTACGCTTCTTAAAGCCATCTGCCAGAAGTGCGGGATCCATATCTGGGAGGATACCGAGGGCGCCCGCTACAACTACAATCCTTACGAAGGCCGCTTCCACGAATACATCGATGTGGAGTGGGTGGCAGGTCCCGTGCCGGGCACGTATTTCAGTTCGCAGATCTTCCACGATTTCGCCCGTTACCTCGATTCGTGGGCGCATGCCGACCCGGGGATGCTCGAGTACTTCGGAGGCGACTCCCTGCTTACACAGTCCCACGGCCAATCCCTCATATCGTTTTTCAACGCCAGGTACAAGATCAAGGGGCTTTATTTCCTGGATGAGCCGGAAACCGCGCTTTCACCCAGGAGCCAGCTCAAGCTTTTGAAGCTGCTTAAGGAGATGAGCGCAGACGGGCATGCCCAGTTCATCATCACCAGCCACTCGCCGATACTACTGGCTTTTCCGGGGGCCCGCATCTATGATTTCGACAATATCCCCATTAAGCCCATCGATTATATGGACACGGAATACTACCAGATATACAGGGAGTTTATGAACAACAAGGATGCCTACCTGGAGAGCCTTTAAAGGCGGAATAAATAGCTGCTTTCCGGGCCGGGCCTTGTCAGCCGGCCTGCCGGTTGTCATATAATGGTGCTCCGGGTATCCCGGTGGCAAGGAGATAACGGATATGAAAGAGATTAAGCACAGGGTATTTGATGCTATCGGTAATACTCCGCTGGTCGAGCTGGGGCCTCTTGACGGCGTGAACCCGCGAGTCAGGATATTGGCCAAGCTGGAGGGCTGCAATCCCGGGGGCTCGATCAAGGACAGGCCGGCCTATTACATGATCACTAAAGCCGAAGAAGAAGGCCGGTTGACCCGCGACAAAGTCATCGTTGAACCCACGTCCGGCAATACCGGAATTGCCCTGGCCATGATCGGCTCGGCCAGGGGCTATAAGGTGAAGCTCTTCATGCCGGAATGTGTCAGCACCGAGCGACAGATATGCCTGCAGGCCTTCGGGGCCGAGGTCGTTTTAACACCGGCCAAGGAGGCGACGGACGGGGCCATCCGCCGCGCCCGGCAATTCATCGAGCAAGAGCCCGGCAAGTACTACATGCCCAACCAGTTCGATAACCCGAATAACGTTCTTTCTCATTACGAGACAACAGGGCCGGAGATATACCATCAAACGGACGGCGAAGTGGATGTGTTCATCGCCGGCCTGGGCACTTCGGGGACGCTGATAGGGACGGGCAAATACCTCAGGGAGAAGAAGCCCGGCGTCCGCATCATAGCCGTGGAGCCTACGGTGGGCCACTCCATACAGGGCTTGAAGAATATGACCGAGTCTATCGTGCCAGGCATCTACGACACAAAGGGATTTGATGAAAAAATCACCATCGAGGACGGCGAGGCTTTCGAAACTACGCGAATGCTGGCCACCAGGGAAGGTATCTTCGTGGGTATGTCCAGCGGGGCAGCCGTGGCTGTGGCTATCCAGGTCGCCGGCAGGATGGATAGGGGAGATATCGTGGTGATACTGCCGGACCGCGGCGACCGCTATCTCAGCACCACTCTCTTCCGTTCCGTCTGCGCCAAATGCCCGCCTTAAAGCCGGCCTGCCAGCAGCTCTGCGATATGCACTACCCTGATAGGGCTGCCTTTTTTGTGCAGACCGCCGCGCAACTGTAATACACAGGCTGTGCAGCTGGTGACCACTGTACCCACACCCGTGGCCTCTATATTGGCCAGCTTGCGCTGCAGGATGGAGCCGCACAGCTCCGGATGCGCCAGCAGCGTATCTCCGCCGAAGCCGCAGCAGGCATCCGCATCGTTCATCTCTACTAATTCGTAGCCTGCCTCTTCTATCAGTTTCCTGGGCTCTGCAGATATGCCCAGCCCGCGTTTCAGATGGCATGGATCATGGTATGTGACTTTCTCCCCCACCGCCGTCCCCTGCACCGGGCTTTGACCGAGCTCCGTCAGAAGCTGTGTCAGGTCGCGCACCTTAACCGACAGCCGCCTGGCTTTCTCATGCAGGGCCGGCTCTGCGGAAGTGAGGCTGAGGAATTCTTTCTTCAACATGACGGCGCAGCCCGGGCAGACGGTGACAATGTAATCAGGTTCCTTGTCTGAGAGCGCCTCGATATTGTGCCCGGCCAGGGCTAATGCGGTCCCCGAATCGCCTGAGAAGTAAGCCGGCGCTCCGCAGCAGGCCTGTTCCTGCGGGTAGAATGGGGCGACTCCATACTTTTCGAGCAGTCGCATAACCTCTTCACCCAGTTCAGGATAGGCGTAGGAAGTCACGCACCCGGAATAGAAGGCCACTTTAAGCCCCTTCCCGGAAGCGGGTGATGCGTATCCCTTCATGCGGTCGCGCAACATGGCAGGCTGGAGCCCCGGCAAGCTGATGGTATCCGTTATGTTTCCCAATGGATAGGGCAGCCGTTTGATCATCGAGTCGGCGCCCAGAAAGGGCCCCTGCAGCTTCGCACAGGCCCTGACCGCCCTATCCAGCCTGTCAGGATGCTTCAGGACCATGCCGTAGGCCAGCTTCTTGCCGGGGGCAAGGCCTTTCTCCCGCACGTGCTGAGCGCGCATGCGCCGTATCAGGCCGGGTATATCGATGCCGGCAGGGCAGACCGATTTGCAGGACATGCAGCCCAGGCACATCTCCGAAAGTTCGCGGGATCGCTCCCGGTCGTGATAAAAGGCGGTGAGTATGGTGCCTATGCCGCCCTGGTAGACATGGCCGTAGATTTGGCCGGAAAGCGACGCGAAGACCGGGCAGACGTTGAGGCAGACACCGCACTTGATGCAATAAAGGGCCTCCCTGAAGCCGTCCGAATCCCTCATGCGGTTGCGGCCGTTGTCGACCAGCACGATGTGCAGCTCGCGCGGCCCCTGGCCGCCGGGCAGCGGCAGGCCTGAAACCGCTCCGGCCCGGCTGGTCCCCGTAATGAAAGAGGTGTAAATGGTCATCTTGGTGCCCACGCAGCTCCGGCTGAGCAGCCTGAGGACAGCGTTTGCATCTTCAAAGCCGTGTACAATTTTCTCTATGCCTACGACTGCGACCTGCAGGGGTGACAGGGTCGTTACGAGCTGGCCGTTCCCCTCGTTGGTCAGGATGACAAGCGTGCCGGTATCGGCTATGGCTATGTTAGCTCCCGATATACCCATGTCTGCATCAAGGTAGCATTGCCGCAGCGATTCGCGCACCGTATCAAGCAGCGGCTGCGAATCGGAGCTGACCTGCTCTCCCAGGAGCTCGCTAAACAGGGCGGCTATCTGTTCGGACGTCTTGTGTATTGCGGGACCCACGATGTGAGCCGGCTTTTCCCCTGCCAGTTGAACTATCCTCTCGCCGATGTCCGTTTCATCGACACGGATGCCGGTGTGTTCAAGCTGATGGCGCAGCCCGATTTCCTCGGTCAGCATGGACTTGGACTTGATCACGTGCTTTATCCCTCGTGCCCGGGCCAACCTCGTGATGTAATCATTAGCCTGCCCGGCATTCCCGGCTTCGAAGACTATAGCGCCCGCGGCAGCTGCGTTCTCCTTGAACTGTCGGATCAGGGCAGGGAGGTCCTCAATAGACTTCTCTTTCCTATCGTGCAGGTCCTGACGCAGCGCTTCGAAATCGATGCCCGTCATGCCTATCTGGCGGCCGAACTTGGTCAGCATGGTGAAGCGGCTCAACGCCCCCTGCAGCGTGTCGTCCGCAAGCGCCTGCCTGACCTGTTTTCTCAAATTGCTTGCCATAGAAGTCCCTTTCGCCGGTATATCAGTCCCTTAATATCAATATATGCTCTTCAGCCGGGCCCTGGGCGCGGGCAAAAATTGCTCCGGGTATATCAGCGGTGGTATTGCGCCCGGTCAGGTAGGTGATGAATGTGGGTATCTTGTGTCCCGGTATCCCTCCTGACGAGCTCTTGATAAGCTCAGCGGCGTCTGCCAGGCTGCCGGCGACGTGTCTGCCGTCGAGTAATGTGATGTGCAGCTTTGGCAGGATCGCCGCCAGGCGCGCGTTTCCCTCGTTTTCCAGCGTTACCAGCGTTCCCGTTTCAGCAATGCCGAAGTCCGCCTCTGTGATGCCCAGTCCCGCGCCCGCGTATACATCCTTCAGGATGCGCCGGGCGGCCCGCAGTATGGCCTCGGGTTCGGCAGGAACTTTTTCGCCGGCAGCCGCTGAGATGAGCTCAGCCAGTTCATCCACGGGCACGTCCTTCCCCCTTGCCAGCTGGGCTGCCCATTGTGTAATCGATGTCTCTGTGACCTTTACTCCTGCAGCAGACAGGCGCGCGGTAAGATCCAGTTTGTCCGCAATCGGGGAGCCCGACTTGATAACTATTTTTATTTCCTTGTCTTTTACCAGCTTCAGAACATACCCGGCCGCCTCTTCAGCCGATCCCGCCACATTGACTTGCGCCCCCGTAAGAGTGGCCTCGGTTTTGAATTTCTCCAGTATTTCGTGATTAACTGTCATATGTAACCTCTCTCGAATGTCTAAGCGGCGGCAGAAATATATTGTATAGTGCCGTCCGGCACGATTGCGGCCCTTGCGCCGTCCGGGTAATCCTGCTTAATAATGTCCAGGACTTCATCCCATCTCTTTACCCACCTTGTGCCCGGTATGGCCAACCAGTCCGCCATGGAGTGCTCGAACTGCGGGCAGAGTACGATCATCCTTTTGATCCACGGTAAAGAGTAATTAATCGGCTGGAATTGCCGGCCCTTGATATTTTTACCGAAACTGCCGATCAGATAATGTACAACCTGTCCGCAGGGGGAATCCATGACAAGCACCAGGTCTCCGCCTTTCTGCATCAGCATGCTGATTCCCATGATCATGCCTATTACAGCCTCGTTGCCTTTGCAGTATGTATTCACTACGGCCACATCGGTGTCGGGGACCGGCGCGGTCGCGTAATGGACTGCGGCAGATTCAGCCGCGCGATAATATTCCGATTGCACGTCTCCGCTGAAAATGGCGCAGGCCTTGCCCTTTCCGTTCACCAGGACGTCGATCTTATAGTCCAGGCCCGCAAGGCCGGCGGCCTCCTGGAAATCTTTTGTCATCGGATTGTCCTTGTAGTTGCTCATGCCCACCAGGTGGCCCCTGCCCCCGGCCCTGGCTTTAAACTCGAGACTATGGTAATGCTCGATCGATTCTATTGCTGATACTCCCGGAAGTATGATCTTGCCGCCTCCACCGAATCCGGTCTGGGGATGCGTTATCACTGAGCCTATCCCGATCTTGAGGTCGCAGGCCATGACCTCTGAGTTTACATAAAGTTTAGTACCCTGAGAGGTAGTCCCGGCAAAGGTGCAGTTTTCATACACATTGTGGTTATATACCGGGAAGCGGTCGAGTATATGGCTGCCCAGTTTCTTTTCGAAATCGGTGTAAGAGTGTGCCGCATGGCACCCTGTGGCGCATACCAGGCGGATGGACTCATCAGGAATACCGGCTTCCTGCAGCTCTTCCAGCACATGTCGCAGAATGGTTGTCACCGGCGTAGGGCGCGAGAGATCGTCAAAGATAATTCCTATATGTTTTCTGCCGACTGCCAGTTTTCGCAGGGGTGATGCGCCGGTGGGATGGGACAAAGCATGTTTGATCTGGACGTCGCTTAGCTCTGGTTCGGAATGGCCTTTCATGAGGCAGGGTATTACCTCCCAACCGGTCGGGAAAGAGAGTTTCAATTCACCTTCCCCGTGCCACATGCGGTTGGGCACTTTGATAGAACGTGCGGGCATCAGCGAAATTATATATGGCCGGCGATGACAATACCAATTGATAATTGATAATACAATCTATACAATAGTGGACAGGATATTTAACATAAGAATGATAAATGGGGATACAGGAACTCCTTAAAATAGCCATTGATAGCCATGCCTCGGACCTGCATCTGAGGGTAGGGTCAACGCCGACATTACGGATTTTCGGCGGTTTGATTCCGATAGCCGGTTTTACACCGTTGACTCCCGGGAACATCGAGCTTTATTTCGAGGAAATTACAACAGCTGAGCAGAGGAAATCCTTTGCGGCCAGGCATGAACTGGACTTCGAATACAGCATAAGGGATTATACCAGGTGCAGGGTGAACGTAATGCAGCAGCGCTCCACCCTCAGCATCGCTTTCAGGATAATTCCTTACAATATCCCCAGCCTGGAGGAATTAAACCTTCCGCCGATACTGAGGGAACTGGCGATGAGACGGTCCGGGCTGATACTTGTCACGGGAGCCAAGGGCAGCGGTAAATCGACCACGATTGCCGCAATGATCGAGTACCTGAATAATACTGTTCAGCGCAATATAGTGACTATCGAGGATCCCATCGAGTATGTCTTTAAGAATAAAAAGTGCCTGATAGTGCAGCGGAGCGTTGGGCATGATACAGAATCTTTTGACGTTGCCCTGACACATGCTTTGCGGCATGATCCGGACGTGATCGTAGTGGGAGAGATTCGAGAGATTCAGACCATGCAGACGGCCATCCGGGCGGCTGAGACAGGACACCTGGTACTGGGAACCATGCACACCATAGATGCCGCTCAAACGATCAACCGTGTAATCGATATGTTTCCTGAGAGGCAGCAGGAGCAAGTGAGGAGCGAGCTTTCACAGATACTGGTGGCTGTTGTCTGCCAGTTCCTCATACCCAGCAAGGGCGATTCCGGTATGATCCCGGCCTGCGAGATCATGCTCAGCAACAACGCGATGAGGAATATGATTCGCGAAGGACGCATACACCAGCTTTACGGCCAGATTCAGGTTTCACGCAAGGAAGGGATGCAGACGCTGAATCAGGCGCTGACCGAATTGATTAAGAAGGGACTGATAACCGAGGAGCAGGCCTACAACTACACCAGTATGATCGAGGAATTGAAGTCTTTGCAAGGTCCGCCGCGTAAAAGCGACCAACCTGCCGATAAAAGGTAGAAAACCTGGCAAAATAGAGGTTATACCCGGGAGAATAGCCTGAGCCCTTCCACTATTGTCGACGGCACAAGGTCCCAGACCGCCGACATCTCGGCGCCCATGCCGTAGCCGCACCTCTCGCATATTTTTTCTTCGTAGCCCGGGCAGTAAGGGTACCGCTTTCCGTCCGGCAACACGAAATCGGTTACCCAGCAGCGCTGAACGTACTTGTTATCGCGCAGGCGCCTGAGTCCCTCCGTGGAGTTGATTATGGGGTACCCCTTTTTCTTGTAGCCGATCAGCCAGTCGACGACCTGGCTGCGCTTGTCCCAGGGTAGAAACATATCTTCCGTACCGGTATGCGGGGTATGGAAGTTGAAGGACATCCCTTTTATGTTCTTGACCTTGACCATCTCCTCGACAAACTCGGGCACACATTCCCAGTTCAATACGTTCGCCACGAAATTGACGCTGATGTGCGGGTATTTCGATTCAGAGATGTTCTTAATGGCAAGGTCATAAGAGCCTTCGCCGCGTATCAAGTCGTGGTATTTCTTTGTACCGTCCATGCTGACAAATATGCGGTCGGTCCTGCTGTTGGGTATCGGCAGTGTGCCGTTGGTGCTGTAGCTGGTTGACACGAAACCTATACGGCGGGCTTCGAGCACCAGGTCCTCCATTATCAGGTCGCCGTCCTTCCACAGCAGCGGCTCGCCGCCCTCAAAAGTGACCATGCGTGAGCCGGCATCATGGCACTCCTTGAGCAGGCTTTTTACCTTCTCAAAGGTGAAATCTTCCATCTCAAGCAGTCCGCCCTCTGTGGCTTTGGAGATGGCGCAATGCTTGCATTTCAAATTACAGCGGGAGGTGATAAAGACCACCGACTGGAGCGGCATTTTGCGGCCCAGGAACCGGCTCTTTAAATACCAGTTGGCATAATACAGTACTTCTATCATGCGATCAGCCCTTTCTAAAAGATAATTGAGATTATATAAGCGATGAAAATCAGCAGTGTAAAGAAAACGAGCAGGTTGCGGGCCTGCCTCCACGCGATGAGGAACCATTCGTGTCCCTCGAGCATTTGTTCCATCGGTCCCATCCACCAGCGGGCCGTGATGCTCTCATACTTTCCATCCCTGATTTTGCGAGTCGTCTGAATGAAAGAAACGGCCATGGGAAGGCTTAAAAGTACAAGCAAAGTGGCCGGGGGCAATATCCCGATTATAACGCCGAGGATGATAATGGCGTAGGCTGTTGCCAGTATGAAAGGCAGCAGCGCGATGGCCCTGGCCTGGCTGCCCAATACCGAGACCAGCGTCCTCTTGTTGACTGCAATATCCGGCCGGTAATCCATGACGGAGTGAATGAAGAGGATCAGCCCCACCAGTATGCCGATGGGCAGGGCAATTAGTACCGGCTCCCAGCTGAAGTTACCCGTCACCGCGTAATACGTGCCCAGGCAGATGCCCGGTCCCATGGCGGCGCTCACCACCAGTTCGCCGAGTCCCCGGTAGGAAAACTTGAGCGGCGGCATGGAGTAGAAAAAGCTGATTATAGCGCCAATCGCGGCGATGACCGCTACCGGCCAGCCGGAATTAATGGTCAGGTAGATACAGGCGGCTATGCCGAGGGCGAACAGGACCAGAGATGCTATTAACAGCTGGTTTATCTTGATGTCGCCGCTGACAACGTAGGGGGCTTTGATTGTACGGATGGGGTCGGCGCTTTCGCTCTGGACTGCGTCTCTCAAGCCTGTGCCCCCGGCCTTGAGATCGGCGTAATCGTCCAGCAGGTTGGTGCCGAGGTGCACAACCATGATGCCCAGGAAAGCTATGCTAAAATAGAGTAAATTAAATTCACCGTGGGCATAGGCCAGCAGGCCACCCAGGATGCTGGCCATAGCCGAGTTGGGAAGCGCCACCCAGCGCGAGGTATCCCACCAGATTTTAAATTTGTTGGTGGACAACTGATAATATTGGGGCATGTTCTAAAATATAAGCTTTAAAGACGGCGCTGTCAAAGCTGAAGAATAATGATATGAACGGTAATTGCGCATGGTTGACAACAGCCTTAATACAAAGATATTTTTAACTGATGACGAGTTCGGCGAGCTTTTCGGGCCCCGCATAGCCGGGCTGGTCGGCATCATGAATGGGGCTGCTGCGGCGATCTGTCCGCGCTGTAACGGCTACTGCTGCAAAAACATCCACTGTATGTTTTACTCCGACTATTTCAGCACCTGTCCTATTTTCGACAGGCGGCCGCGCGAGTGCCGTTACCATTTTTGCAACGAGGTGTTCACCGCAGCACCGTTGACCGGAGAAGAGAAAGACCTCATGCAGCAGCCCGTGGAAGAGCTCATCTGCGGCAATAAAGGCGAGATAGCCAGCCTGTTTTTCCTCTTTCCGGAGTTTCCCCTGGATGAGAAGGGGCTGGCGACGCTGGGGATCAAGGAAGAAGTGCAGCAGGTTATAGGTGACTTTGAAAAAGGTGACATGGGCGAGGACGTAGCCTTTGAAAGGTTGAAGCAGTTATGCAGGGATGATGCGGTTATCTCGCCCTGAGAGGCTATTTTTCGATCAGGACCATGTCAAAGATAAATTTTTTCACCCTGGCCGCATACTCGCGGTAAAAGAACGCTGTATTGTCTACTATGTACTGCTGTTCCACTCCCAGCAGTATCGAGGAAAAAATCGTCGCTACATAGTGCTCGTCAACATCTTTAAAGATACCTTTTTCCTTGCCTTCCCGCAGTATCATTGCGAGGCTCTCCCTGTAACCCCTGTATAATTTGCTCAGGATGCGCTGCATGCGCTCGTTGAACTTTATCTGCGTCAGGAAATCAAAGGTAACATAGATATATTCCTTCTCATTCTCCACAAGGTTAAAGCCCTGGTCGACGAAGATCCCCAGTTTTTCCCTGGGGTCCTCCTCCCGCTCAAGGGCCCTTTCAAGTGATAAACGCACATTATTCTGCATCTCCCTCAGCAGTGTGACCAGCATATTTTCCTTATCCTTAAAATAGTGGTGGATCAATCCCGAGGAAACGCCTGCCCGCTTGGCAATATCCATCATGGTGAAATTGTAATACCCTTTTTCCGCAATGATCTCATATGCCGCACGGGTGATCTGTCTTTTCCTGTAGGTGGCTATCTGCTTTCCACGCTGCGTGCGGTTCATCTTGCTGGTCCTCTTGGGAACCATTCCCGCCTTAACTACGCTACTTTTCTTTTGCGGCATTGATATTACCTCTCAATATAGATCATGCCCTCGCTGTCTTTTCGGGCCAACCTCTGCATAATGATATAAAATTTCTGCTAATTGTTCAATCAATCAATGGACTTTATTAGGGATGCAGGAAATCTGCCGGCGTATTAGGCCCTGAAAAAGTTTGATATTATATCACAGATGGTTCTGCGCCTGATAAGCTCTGGACAATTATATCGGACGTGTGTAAAAATATGCATCAGGCGTGAGTACAGGTGCAGGACTAACATGAAGGAGGCTCGTGTAATGAAAATATTCGCAGGGCTATTGATGGCTGCGGTGATACTGTTTTCCGGGTACAACTGTGTGGTGCCCGATGGAAAACTGCGCATTATCACGGAAGATAACCCGCCTTATAATTTTACAGACGAAAGGGGAAATATCAGCGGTCAGTCTACGGAGATAGTACGTTCGCTCATAACCAGGACGGGCAGCAATGCGTCCATTGAACTGCTGCCGTGGTCAAAGGGATACGACATTGTACAGAACCAGCCCAACACCGTGCTTTACTCTACGAGCAGGATACCCTTCAGGGACCCGATGTTCAAGTGGGTCGGGCCCATCGGTTTCGCCGACGAATGGTTTTATGCCAAAAGGGGATCAGACATCAAGATCACTTCCCTGGAAGATGCAAAGAAAGCTAAATCCATAGCTGTTTATAAAGACGATTCCAACCAGTTGTATTTGCTGGAGAAAGGTTTCACCAACCTGGACGTCAGTGAAAATGATGTCCAGTGCATTAAGAAGCTCATGGACGGCAAGGTTGACCTCTGGCTTGGCCCGTCACAGGGATTCCCTTTCCTGGCCTATGAGGCCGGCGTAAACCCTGCGGAGATCGAGCCGTTGTCATATGTCAGGCGGGCTGAGTGGTATCTCGCCTTTAACCGCCAGACGGCCGATACAACCATCGCAGCCTGGCAGAAAGCCCTGGATGAAATGAAGATATCGGATAAGCCCGATGTGGTCAGCGTTTATGAGGACATTATCACCAGCTATGCCCTGCCCCGTTATGCGAAGGACAGTATTGCTAAAGATGTGGTGACCCAGCTTGCGGAAAAAACAGCGGGCGATATTGCAGCCGATGCCGCGGGGACTTTCAGGAAGATCAATGCAGGAGAAAGCCCTTATCTTGATAAGGACAGGCCGGACCTCTACGTTTATGTCTTCGACAAGTACGTGACTGAGGCGGCCAATGCCAACAACCCGTCGGTAGTCGGCCGCAACCTCAAGGGTGTCCCGGATATGGCCGGCAGGCTTTTCAGGGACAACATTGTGGACGGGGCGCTTAAGAACGGCACTGGCTGGGAAGACTACGTGTTTACCATGCCGGGCAAAATCGGCCTCTTCTATAAGTCCGTGTATTACAAGCTGGTCGCGGGCAGCGACGGCAAACAGTACGTGGTCTGCGTGGGACGCTATAAAGATACACAGGAGTAGCGTTTTAGAGTGGCCGGCCCCTTTACCAAACGTGCCTCTTGACATGCAATTCGTATGTATGTAGACTATATTCCGATTGCGCTTTTTTTAGGCCATAGAACAGTTTAAAGGTATGGTGCGTTGCTAATCTCTGAGAGCAGGAAAACCAACTATATAGTAATTGACAAGGACAAATGTAAGGCCTGCCATTACTGTATTGCAGTTTGTGCCAGAGAGATCATCGGGACATCAAAAGAGATCAACAGGCTCGGCGTAAATTATGCCGAGGTGATTCCTGATAAAGCCCACGAATGCACAGGCTGCAAGTCATGCGCGATCATGTGCCCTGACGTTGCCATTGCGGTTTTCCGCAGACGCATCCTGGAAGCCGGCACCATTTCCTGACTGTTATTAATCCAAGGAGCCGAGCGATGCCCGAAAGGACCCTCATGGGGGGTAATATTGCCATATCAGAAGGCGCCATACTCGCCGGGTGCCAGGCTTATTTTGGTTACCCCATCACACCACAAAACGACCTGCTCGAAAATATGGCGCACCGTATGCCGGCCGAGGGCAGGGTGTTTCTTCAGACAGAGAGTGAGCTCGCTGCAATCAACATGGTTTATGGCGCAGCCGCAATAGGGTGCCGCGTTATGACCTCCACCTCAAGCCCCGGCTTCAGCCTCCAACAGGAGGGCATATCTTATATGGCGGGGGCCGAGATGCCCGCCGTTATTGTAAACATTATGCGGGCCGGGCCCGGGCTGGGGAACATCGGAGGCGCGCAGGGCGACTATATGCAGTGCACGAGGGGAGGGGGGCATGGCGACTACTACCTGATCAACCTGGCCCCATCCACCGTACAGGAGATGATGGACCTGACCATGCTGGCTTTTGAGCTGGCTGACAAATATCGCAACCCGGTCCTGGTTGTAGCTGACGGTTTCCTGGGGCAGGCTATGGAGCCGATCGTCATCCGGGACAGGGTCAAGAAGTTTCCGGAGAAGAAGTGGGCTATAACGGGCGCCAAAGGCAGACCCAAGAACCGCATCAACTCCTTTGAGATGAATCCTATCGATCACCCTAGTCGCATCAAATTGCTTCTGGATAAATTTGAAAGGATACGCATGAACGAGGTGCGTTACGAGGCCCTTGATACGGAGGACGCCGATATTATATTGGTTGCCTACGGGAGCGCAGCCAGGTCCGCCATCAGCGCCATGAAAATGGCCCGCAGCAATAATCTGCGCGTGGGCCTCATTCGTCCCATCACACTGTTCCCCTTCCCCTATCAGCCGCTGGCCGATCTTGCCAACAGGGGATGTAAGTTCGTGGTAGCCGAGATGAGCGGCGGGCAGATGATTGAGGATGTCAGGATAGCGGTGGGAAACCAGAATGAAATAAAACTGGCAAATACCTATGGCGGCGTTCCGCTGGAAGCCGACCCCATATTTGAGGCCATCGATTTATTGATGTAGCAACGGTATGAATAAAGAAGAGATGAACGATTACGATAACCTGATTTTTGGACGGCCCGACATAATGGTTGACCGCGCCACCCACTTCTGCCCGGGTTGCGGTCATGGCATTATTCAGCGCCTGGTCGGCGAGGCCCTGCAGGAGCTGGACCTTCAGGAACGGGCAATCTGCATAGGCTCCATCGGGTGTACCGTGACTGCCTACGAATACTTCAAGGTGGATGGGATGGAAGCCCCCCACGGGCGCGCTCCGGCCGTGGCCACGGCCATCAAGCGCTGCAGGCCGGACCTTGTCCCCTTTGCCATACAGGGCGACGGCGACCTCGCATCCATCGGCGTCGCCGAGATCGTACATGCCGCTGCCAGGGGGGAGAAGATCACCATTATTTTTGCTAACAACGCCACCTACGGCATGACCGGCGGACAGCTTGCGCCGACTACACTCATGGGCATGTACACATCGTCAACACCCGGCGGCCGCACTGCTGAGCAATCCGGCTTCCCCATCAGGATGAGCGAGATGCTGGCTACACTGGACGGGCCCGCCTATATCGCCAGGGTGGCCGTAAACAATCCGGCAAACGTGCGCAAGGCCAAGAAGGCTATTGAACTGGCTTTCCGTACACAGCTTGCAGGCCTGGGCTTTGCCATGGTTGAAGTACTTTCCATGTGCCCGATCAACTGGAAGGTTGAACCGGTAAAGGCGTCCGAGTGGATGACGGACAACATGATACCGCAGTTTCCGCTGGGAGAATTCAAAGTACTACCGGGAGTTGCCGCGCTGAAGAAGGGGGACAAGAGTTGAACTGGGAGATTACCGTATCCGGTTTCGGCGGACAGGGCGTGCTCTTCATCGGTCGGCTGCTCATGGAATCCGCCTTCAAAGCAGGCCTGGAAACAACCTGGCTGCCCTATTACAGCGGTGAAAAGAGGGGCGGGATGTGCTCCTGCTTCGTGAATATCTCGGACGAGAGAATAGGCTCCATCTTTATCACGCATCCCGATATCGGCGTGGCCATGAACCCGGCTGCCATGAAAATGCTGGAACCCACGGTTAAGACCGGCGGGCTGCTGGTGGTCAATACTTCGCTGATTAAAACCAAGTCTAAAAGACATGACATTAAGGTTGTCTATGTGCCGACCGTCGAGACGGCCAAAGAGCTCGGAGACGAGTCTGTGGGCAACCTGATCGCATTGGGCGTAGTAATCGCCAATTCAGGAGTCACGACAACATCGAGTATCATCAAGGTGCTCAACCAGATGCTCTCCAAAGACAAACGGCAGCTCGAATTGAACAAGGCTGCCCTGCTCAAGGGCTGTGAGTTCAATTAAATCCCGCTGACCGCCCGCATTGGTTCACAATTGCTTCCCTGTTGACCTGCCGCTCATCATCACGCGTGAATTGCTAATTGCTCCCGATGGATTTAAAATTAGCTTTGGTTTTGCACAGCGTTGACGTAACACCCCGACTCACAACAAGGAGGCGTCCATGGTCACGAAAACAAAGGGAATCGGCGACCTTTTCAAGGAGGTTATTGACAGGGGGCTCTGCACTGTGTGCGGTGCCTGTGTGGGGGACTGCCCTTACGTGGTTTTTTACAAGGGGAAAATCCGCATGCTGGACTTCTGCAACAGGACGGAAGGACACTGCTACGAGTATTGTCCCCGTACGCATACCGACCTGGACGCCATAAGCAATAAAATCCACGGCACAGCATATACAGGTGATGAGATAGGAACCGTCAAGCAGGTCTTTATGGCCAGGGCCGGGGATGCTAAGACCAGGACAAAAGGGCAGTACGGCGGCACCGTCAGCGCACTGCTTGCCATGGCACTGGACATTGGACTGATTGATGCGGCCATCCTGTCCAAAAATACGGACGAGAAGTTGCCCGCCGGATTCATGGCCCGTTCTGCCGCACAGGTGATGGAAGGAGCGGGGTCCAATTACATGGCATATCCTGCGCTGGAAACCTTAAACAGGATGCCCGGGGATAGTAAGGACAGGCTTGGCATCGTGGTCACGCCCTGCCAGGCGATCGCCCTTGCCAAAATGGTCATGAGCCCGCCGTCGCAGCGCGTCAGCATGGGCAACGTCCGGCTGACTATCGGGCTCTTCTGTACATGGGCGCTGGCCTATGACAGGTTTTACGAGTTTCTTAAAAACAGTGTTTCCCCGGCCAAAATAAAGAAGTTCGATATCCCTCCGCCTCCCGCTAATAGATTTGATTTATATATCGGTAAAGAGGTCAAATCCTACCCGCTGGACGACATCCGTGGCTACAGGATGTCAACCTGTGCGTATTGTCTCGATATGACGGCCGAGTTTACCGACATATCTGTGGGCTCAGCCGAGGGTGTTGAAGGGTGGAACACTGTCATCGTCCGCACACAGCGCGGAATGGATATGATCGAAGACGCTAAAAAGAAGGGCAAAATTGAAATAAAGGACCTGCCCGCGCAAAACCTGGCGCACCTCAAGGAGGCCTCTTTGAACAAGAAGGCGCGGGCCTTACAGGAGATCGTGAAGAAAACCGGCGATAATAATAACCTGATGTACCTCGACATTTCTCATAATCTTAAAAATAGTCTGCTCGGACACCGGGTAACCGTACAGGGAGGACATTGATATGCCAAATATCGACATAGACGCCCCGGGAAGCAACCAGTTGTTTATAGGCAATGAAGCTATGGCGCGAGGAGCGCTGGAAGCGGGAATCGGCTTTGCCTCAGCTTATCCCGGGACTCCTTCATCGGAGATCCTGGGAAGTCTGGCCGAGGTGGCCAAGAAACGCGATATCTACGTGGAATGGTCGGTAAATGAGAAAGTTGCCATTGAAGAGGGAGCTGCCGCATCATTTGCCGGCATAAGGGCGCTGGTGGCCATGAAGATGAACGGCCTTAATGTTGTTATCGATTTTCTGTCGACGATAATCCTGAGCGGCATCGGTAAAAAAGGACTGGTCCTGATGGTGGGCGATGACCCCTCTGCGCATTCCAGCTCGAATGAGACGGATTCGCGCCCTGTTTCCAAGTGGCTGGATATACCTCTGGTTGAACCCGGAGATTTCCAGGAAGCGAAGGACATGATGCCGTTCCTGTACGAGATTAGTGAGGAATTCGGCACGATCTGCATTATGCGCAGTGTTACCAGGATCGCGCATGCCAGGGGCAATATCAGGCTGGGCGAGATACCAAGGATCAAGCATAAGGCGCGCTTTGAGCAGTATTTTGACCCGATGGCGCCCATGCCCACACCCATAATGTGCATACCGAGTTCATTCCGGCATATGTTCCAGCATATGCGGATAGATAAAATCAGGGAGAAATTTGAGTCCTCCCCTTACAATAAATATGTCGGCCCCGAAAAACCCGACCTGCTGATCATCACGTCCGGTTCGGGCTGGCTGTATTCAGAGGACGCGGTCAACGCGCTCAAGGCCGAAAGCCGCATCGGCATATTGAAGCTGGGCACACTGTGGCCGCTGCCCGAGAAGCTGATCAAAACCCATTTGTCCAAAGCGGACAAGGTTCTCTTCATCGAGGAGACCGACCCCTTCCTCGAGGGCGCCATCATGGAATATGCCGCCAGTTTCTCCCCGGAGAGCAAGCGGAACCTGTTCTACGGCAAACATACACGGCATCTTAACTCCTTCGGAGAGCTGACCCCGGACGCTGTAATCAAGGCTATTACATCCGTCCTGGATATCAGGTATGCCCCCCGTGACGCGGAGTATATGAAAAAGGTTGAAGCCATTCCGCAGAATCACATTATGGACAGGCTGCTTACCTTTTGCCCCGGCTGCCCTCACAGGGCTTCCTTCTGGGCCATCAAGAACGCGTTGAGCATGGACGGCCGTAACGGCTTTGTCACAGGTGACATAGGCTGTTACACCATGGCTCTGGGCCCCGCGGGATTCTTTCAAACCAGGACGCACCAGTGCATGGGCGCGGGGGCCGGGTTGGCCAACGGCTTCGGACAATTGCACCGCTTCGGCTTCGATCAGCCCGTAGTTTCGGTGGTGGGTGATTCTACTTTTTATCATTCCATCATCCCTTCTTTGGTAAACGGCGTGCATAACCATGCCAATTTCACACTGGTCATACTGGATAATGGGGCGACGGCCATGACCGGCTTTCAACCGCACCCGGGCACCGAGCTTACCGCAATGGGGGAGCCCGCGGAACAAATCAGTATGGAGAATATCTGCCGGGCCATCGGAGCACGGGTGGAGGTGTGCGATCCGTTTGATTTGAAAAACACCACGCGGACAATACTTGACATGGTGGAGCAAAAAGAGGGGGCAAGGGTTGCCATCATGCGCCGCACGTGTGAACTGGTCAGGCAGAAGAAAGACAAGAAACCTTACAACATGCGCATCGATCCCGAGAAATGCCTGGGCGAGGATTGCGGATGCAACAGGCTTTGCACCCGTGTTTTCCGCTGCCCGGGTTTGATCTGGGACCCTGCGCTTGGCAAGACCCGGATCGATGAGGTGATCTGTAACGAGTGTGGTGTCTGCGCCGATATATGCCCCGAAGGCGCTATAACCAAGGAGGCCGTAGCATGAAGAGACTATTGAAAGATCCCATAAATCTGGTCGTGGCAGGTGTCGGCGGCCAGGGTAACGTGATGGTCTCACTGGTTATAGGCAATACGCTGGTGCATGACGGTTACTTTGTTACCATCGGCGAAACATACGGTTCATCGCAGCGCGGCGGCTCGGTCATGAGCCACCTGAAAGTCTCAGCGGAGAAACAGTACAGCCCGCTCATACCTGAGGGCCAGGCTGACATAGTGCTCGGCATGGAGCCGGTGGAAACACTCAGGGTCCTAAAATCATTTGGCAATCAAAATGTGGTCACCGTGGTCAACCCCCGGCCGATTCACCCCGTGGATGTCACCGGTTCAGGCAGCTATCCGGATATGGAGTCACTCCTGCAGCAGTTAAAAGGCATGTCGGCCAAAACATACGTGGTGGCGGCGACCGAGGAAGCTCAGAAGATGGGAAATGCCATGCTTGCTAACATGATCCTGATCGGTGCGCTTATTCAGACCGACCTGGTGACCATCAGCCAGGAGGCTATTGAGAAGACGATCAGGGATATGTTCCCCAAGGCTGTTAAAGAGAATATTGCGGCGCTGAATAAAGGCAGGGAACTGGCAGGCGTCCTGTAGTAGATAGTATCAGTGTGCAGCTTTATCAGTGGCTATGGTTCTTATCGGAAATAGTCATTTTGCAGAGCAGGTCGCCGTTGTTGCACTGTGTGCACTCGGTCTGCACCGTAGTATGGCTTATACCGAATTTCTCACGCAACATATCTTCGATCTGCTGGCGCACGCTTTCAGCCTGGCTGATGGAACAATCATCCACCAGCACGTGGCAGCTCATGGAGTGCAAATTAGATGAGATGCTCCAGACATGCAGGTCGTGTACATCCTTAACCGCCGGGATGCTTTCTATGGCCTTTTGAATCTCTTTGATGCTGATGTCGCCGGGCACCGCCTCCAGTAAGATATTCATGCCTTCTTTGAAGATACCCCAGGCGGCGAAGATTATGATCACGCTTATGAGTACGCTTACCGCAGCATCAACCCAGTATAGTTTGGTAATCATTATGATGATGGCGCCTGCGATAACGCCGACCGAGGCCAGGGCGTCGCCGATGGCATGCCAGAAAGCGCTTTTAACGTTCAGGCTCTCTTTTTGATCTTTATGCAGCCAGCTTGCCACGAATATATTGGCGCCCAGGCCGATCACGGCTATTACCAGCATCATGACGCTGTTGATCTCAGGTTGCTGGTAAAAACGCTGGTAGGCTTCGTACAGAATAATACCGGCTATAGCCAGAATGCTTAGCGCATTTACGATGGCTATGATGACACCCACCCTGTGATAACCGAAGGTCATCCGGCTGCTGGAGGGACGCGCAGCCTGTCTCACACCATACCAGCTGAGGGTCAGCGCTATGCCGTCGGCGAAGACATGCCCGGCATCGCTCAGCAATGCCAGGCTGTTGGACAAAATACCGCCGGTTACTTCCAGGACGAGTATGACTGCAGTGATGATTATCCCGTACTTTAGCTTGGTCTCAGTCCCGGGTGTGCTGTGATGATGCTCACTCAATTATATGGTCCAGCTTCAATTATTTTAATATGCCAGGATATAAGTATATAGCGAGACGCCCGAATGTCAATTTGACAAATAGAACAAATGTTCACTATGATAGTAGAACAAGTGTATTAGTACCTGTGAAACAGGAGGCCAGCTATGTTAGGTGAATTACATATCAAGAATTTCGCTGTTATACGGGATATTTCCATGCATTTTGTGCCGGGATTCAATGTAATCAGCGGGGATGAGGGAACGGGTAAGTCTCTACTGGTGGATGCGCTGAGCCTGCTGATGGGCGCCAGGGCGCCGTCGGGTTTAATCCGCAGCGGGAGCAGATCGGCGCATGTCGAGACCATCTTCTGGCCTTCCGAGGTCACGATCGGCTTGATAAGGGGGATACTGGAGGAGAACGGGATCGAGCCTGAGACCAATGGAATGCTGCTTATATCGCGTGATTTCCAGGAGGGCGGCAGAAGCATCGCCAGGGTCAATAACCGCGCGGTGCCCCTTTCATTGCTGAGACAGATCGGCCGCCATTTAGTGGATATACACGGTCAAATGGAATACCTGTCCCTGCTGGATACCGCCAACCAGTTGGCCCTTGTTGATAAATACGGTGAGCTGACGGAAAAACGCAGGGAGGTCAGGCGGACTATTGAAGAGCTGCGGGCCAGGGAGAAGGCTATTTCTTCCATGGAACACCGGGAAAAAGATGGCTATATTGACCTGCTCCAGTACCAGATAGATGAGATAGACGGCGCCCAACTGGATGAAGTGGATGAGGAGCAGTTGCTGCGCGACAGGGATATTTATCGCAGGGCCGGCGCCATCAGCGGAGGCTGTCTGGATGCGTATACAACTCTTTATGGAGACGACCGGTCGGTCTCAGTTCTCATGCACAGGGTATTGACCTGCCTGAGGGGCATCAGATCCGCCGATACACGACTGGCCGAATTCGCAGAGGGCCTGGAGAATGATCTGGCTGTGGTTGAGGAGACGGCGCGGGAACTAAGAGCCTATGCTGAGAATGTCGAGAACTGCCAGGAGAAATTGGAGGAAATCGAGAACACGATCGAGGCGCTTGCGACCTTGAAACGTAAATATGGCAACAGCGTGGAAGCTGTTGTGGCATTCAGGGACAGGGCAGTGGCGGAACTGGCAGAGTTGCGCAGCGGTAAAGAAACCAGGGCCAGGCTGGAGGCTGAGAGGCTGGAGTTGAAGGTTGAAGCGGGCAGGAAGGCTGAGGAGCTCTCTCTGGACAGGCGCGGCGCTGCGGAGAAGCTGGTAAGGCTGGTCAACAGCGAGCTTGCCGACCTCGGACTGGAATGGGCGAGATTCGATATTATGCTTTCGCGCAGGGAGGATAGAGACGGTCTCTCGGTGGCCGGCGGCAAGGCGTATGCCTATACGGGGGACGGTATAGACCGGCTGGAATTCCAGGTGGCCACCAACCCCGGCGAACCTGTCAGGCCAATGTCCGCCATAGCGTCAGGCGGTGAAACCAGCCGCATTGTTCTGGCTGTGAAGAGCGCCTTAAAGATGGCCGATCCCATACCGACGCTTGTTTTCGACGAGATAGATATGGGAGTGGGCGGCAGGAGCGCCGACTCTGTTGGCCGAAAGCTGGCCAGCCTTGCCTGCTTCCACCAGGTGCTTTGCATAACCCATTTGCCCCAGATTGCCTGCTTCGGGGACATGCATTTCAAATTGAATAAGGTCATCGAGGGGGGAAGGGCCTCCAGCACCGTTGAGACGATCGAGGGACAGGACCGCGTCAGGGAACTGGCAGTCATGCTCGGCTCCGAGAGGAACGGCGGTGTCATGATGAAGGGCGCCGAGGCTCTTATAAAGAATGCCGAGAAATGGAAGAGCGGGGCCCGGGAACTGGTTGCCGCTTGAATGTACGAACAATACGTCATTGCGAGGGACGAAGTCCCGCGGCAATCTCGAAGATTGCTTCGCTGCGCTCGCAATGACAGGTATCAATAGGATTTCCGGTATATGGCTACAATGGCCGCCCTGTCCAGTCGTACGGGGTGGAACTGAAGCCAGGACGCGGTCTTGAGTCCGTTGTCGGCCAGTATCTCCAGGTCCGCCTCTTTCACGCCGAGGCTGTGCAGCCTTTTGTTCATGCCCACTTTATTCAGCCAGCTCTGTGTTGCAGCTATGCCGTCGCTTTCCCCGAATACGTTCTGACCGAGCTTCTTTACGCGGTCCTGACGAGCCGGCTGCGTGTACTTCAGCCATTCAATGAGAAGGGCAGCCAGCCCATCGCCGTGTGCTATATCGTACAATGCGCTCAGCGGATGCTCCATCCCATGCAGTGTCATGATACCCGTGCCTCCTCCCAGTCCGGCGAACTGAGAGCAAGCTATGGTGCTTGCCCAGGTGAGTTTAGAACGTCCCTCAATATTGTCGAGTTTGGCCAGGACATCCGGCAGTGCTTCGACCACGGTACGCATGGAAGATTCGCGCAGACTATCGTTAATAAGCGTGAATTCATGTGCCGTGACATAAGCTTCGCACAGGTGGCAGAAGATATCCACTCCGCCCTGGGCTGTTGCTTTAGCCGGAACTGTTATGGTCAGGGCGGGATCGATGATCGACACCGTGGGATAAGTGGAAGGGTGCATGAGGACCACTTTTTCGTGCTTCTCCCAATTCGTTATAACAGCCCCGTTGTTAGCCTCGGACCCGCTGGCTGCCACAGTGGGTACCAACACGATGGGCAGGGCCTTTATTTTACTGTTGGCCTTGCCTTCATAATATGAAAAAATAGGCTCTCCTCCCGCTGCAGCCAGGGCGATACACTTGGATGCGTCCATTACGCTTCCGCCGCCCAGCCCGATGACTATTTCCGCCTTGTTATCTCGCGCAATCTTCGCCGCAGCATCGATGCTGGATGTGCGGGGGTTGGGCTCGACTTTATCGAAGATGATGGTAGTGACGCCGCATGCCGTAAGGTCGGCCGCCGCCTTCTCGAGCACGCCTGTGGACCGCATGCTGCGCGATCCCGTTACCAATAGCGCGGTTTTACCCAGGCGGGACGCCTCTTTGCCCAGTTGCGCAAAGCTCCCCTGGCCGATAATGAACCTTGTGGGTAAATGAAACCTGCTTATCGCCATCTTAACTACCTCACTTTCACCGGTATTTGTTGATATTTTGGGCCGGTTAAACCGTTTGCCGGGCCTTCTTTACAGCGGCCGCTGCTTCCTGCTGGATATCCCTTCTATCGTCAGCCGGCAGCATACAGCCGCTGACGCAGGACTTCTTGCAGAGGCCATCACAGGGTTCGATATGCACCGTCAGGTCGGCGCCGCTGAGTTTTTCCCTGACTGCCGCGGTCATCTTCTCGGTGATGGCATGAGAATCGCTCACCGTCATGGCCGGGTCAACCACGATATGCAGATCGATAAACCGGGAGGCGCCGGATTTCCTGGTCCGTATGCGGTGAATGGATCGCACCGTGGGATACCAGCTCTCAAGGTATCCTGTGAGCCAGTACATCTCGTGAGCCGGAGGGCTGGTATCGATCAGGTCCTTGATCGCTCCTAAGGTCAGTTCAAGAGCAGCCCGCAGGATCAATATGGCCACAACTATGGCCGCCAGAGGGTCAATCCAGCTCAGGTCAACCTCAGGCCATAGCCTGGCTCCCACCCAGATGATCGCCAGGCCTGTCAACACACCGGCCGAAGTCCAGACATCGGTGCGCAGGTGCCAGGCGTCTGCTATGAGGGCGGGCGAATCCGCCCTTTTTCCCACTAAGAAGAGGAGCCGCGATACGATAATATTGGCGACCACTGACAGAAGCATTACGGCGATGCCCCAATCGATGGTCTCAAGCGGACGGGGATTGATGATTTTATTGACCGCCTCAGTTACGATCCAGATGGCGGCTATAACGATCAGCAGCGCTTCGGCCAGGGCGGATATGTCCTCGACCTTACCGTGCCCGAAAGGGTGCTCAGCATCCGGGCGCTTGGCCGATATGCGCACGGCAAAAAACGCTATGATGGAGGCTATTAAATCCATAGAGGAATGCGCAGCCTCGGACAGCACCGAGATGGAGCCCGTGAGCAGACCTGTTATCAGTTTAAGGATAACAAGTATGCCGTTTGACGCTACCGACAGCAGCGCCACCGAAGTTTTCTGTCTCTGTATTTCCATTCTTAAATTAATATGACTCCGTGGAACCTGTGTTCCCACGGAGTCATAGTCCGTTGCTCAAGGCCCGACCGCGCCATATATGACCGGCTGCGTCTGTTTCAGGTTAAACCATTATAAGGATTTACATATTTTACAGTCAAACTATTCAGATGTAAGAAGCCGATTATGGTGGCTGCTAGAGGCGGCAGGCTGTTTAATAAAGATGCGTGTGCTGGTATAATTTGGTAAATCTCATACACTGTTTTTGAAAGTATGAATATAACGATTGAAAATATCAGCCGGCTGCGCTACTTTGCCGGCGTTGAAAATGACCGGTTGGCAGGCTTGCCCTCATTATTTAACCAGAAATCCTTTATAAAGGGACAGACTGTTATATCCGAGGGTGACAACCAGGAGAACCTGCACTTTGTCAGCACGGGTGTGGTCAAGATATATAAGACTTCATCTGAAGGCAAAGAGCAGATAATAAAGATCGTCAGGCCGGGAGAGTCCTTTAATGACGTGACGGTTTTCGGGGGCAACTTTTGTCCCTATAGCGCACAGGCCCTGGGCAACACCCTCATATACTGGATCCACAGGAACGATATTTTACCTGTGATGGAGAGAAATTGGCGCATCGCACGCAATGCCCTCGAGATTATTTCGGAGCAGGCCCGCCTGTTTCTAACCCTGGTCGAAGACCTGTCCTTCAAGAACGTAACCGGGCGGGTGGCCAAAATATTACTGCAGAATGCCGCGCCGGGCCCTGAAGGTTATCAAAGGCTGACCCAATACGAGATGGCGGCTATGGCAGGGACCGCCAGGGAAGTAGTCGGCCGATCGCTCAAGAACCTGGAGGACAGCGGCGCCATCAGCCTTGAAAGGCACCGCATCGTTATCAAGGATAGGAGCTACCTGGACAAGCTGGCCGGATTAAATTGAGGTGATTAGGGTCACATCAATCGGAAAATGAATAAACTAAAATTACATAAAATTAGGATTATTACCGGAGGAATAAAACCAATTTGTCCATAATGCCTATAATTGACCAGTCCAGGTGCGATGGCTGCGGCCTTTGCGTCACGGTGTGCAAATGCGGGGCTCTCGTACTTAGTGATAATATTGTTGCCATTCTCGAGGTTGATAACTGCGGCTGGTGCACCGATTGTGAACTCGTCTGTTCTACCGGTGCATTGCAATGTCCGTTTGAAATTGTTGCTCTGGAAAGCTGACCGCGGCGCCCGCTGACCTTTCCCACCTGCGTAATCCAACAATCTTCTTATTTGCAGCCACGCAACCTTTTTGGCAGTTCGGACGTTTTACTATTTGCGACCTAAGTCGCTTACCGGCAAACCGGCTTAGACTTATGATATTTATGCTGAAAATTCATAAAGAATTCACAATATTGTTGTTGAATATGTACACTCCGCGAAGTTGGTGATTGCGGAAGGAGTTTATAGATATGGCTAATGAAAAACAGAATGTAAAGACGCTGGAAAAGAGGGATGTCGATTACACATTTTCGGGCATGCGGGGCCGTCAGAAACCCGGAGAGTCGGGTTTTATAAAAACTGACATAGAAGACGTGGTCTATCCTGACGACAGGAAGAGCGGTGATTATGTCGAGGATTCGGTAAGCCTTTATATCGCCGAATGCAGCAAAACGCCCCTGCTTACTTCCCGGGATGAGAAGGTCCTGAGCAGTCGCATGGAGTTGGCCAATTATTTATCCCATGTGGAGAAGCAATTGCCCGCCAGGGCTTCCAGGAGATCCCCCGAGGCTGATATTGTCAGGTCCCTGATATCGCGCCTGGCGGCACATGGAAGCCTGGCTGAAAAGCTGTTCAAGCATTACCGCTCAGTAGGAGCGGCCACGCTGTCTATGAAAATTTACGACAGCGCGCTGAGGGCTCATATCGATGAAGTGATCAGCGAAGAAACGGTGCAGTTCGCCGCGAAGTCTGCGCATGTTGAAACAGAGGAGGCCCTGCAGGACATCACCGAGCTTTCCATAGTTACTCGCCTGATCCCATGGCAGACAATAGACGGTTATGCCGAGATGAAGACGGTTACAGAGTTGAAAGAAGCCGCGGCAAAGCCGGATTTTGCCAGGTACCTCGATTCTATGAACGTTAAGCTGAAGGAGCATTTTACTGAACTGAAACAATCGGGACATGAGGCTGCCGAGCATATGATCAAGGCCAATCTGCGGCTCGTTCTCAGCATGGCCAAGAAATACAGGGCTCGGGGTATGCCCCTTTCCGACCTCATTCAGGAAGGAAATATAGGCCTGATGCGTGCGGTCGAGAAATTCGATTACAGGCGCGGGTTTAAATTCAGCACATACGCCACCTGGTGGATCAGACAGGCCATCAACAGGGTCATTTCCGACCAGTCCAGGACCATTCGCCTGCCCGTTCACACAGTTGAAACTATAACCAAGATGAACAATGCCCGGCAGAAGCTGTTGCAGAAGCTCGGCCGTAAACCAACCAGCGACGAGATCGCCACTGAGATGGGGGTCGAGACAGACAAGATCGACTGGCTGGTTGGAATTCTCTACGCGGAGCCGGTGTCTCTGGATATTCCTATCGGCGACGACGAAAGCCAGTTGAGCGACTTTATCCAGGATGAGGTCAACCCGGCGCCCGAGGACGAGGCTGCCCACAGCATGCTGAGACAGCAGTTCAGGGACGTACTCTCCTCGCTGACCGACCGCGAGCGCAAGATAATCGAGATGCGCTACGGCCTGGATAACGAACAGGGCCTGACACTGAAAGAGGTCGGACACGAGTTCGGCCTGACCCGTGAAAGGATACGGCAGATAGAAAAGGAAGCCCTGGCCAAGCTCAGGCACCCCAGCCGCAGCCGCAAATTGATCGACTATTTAGCTTAGGGCGCCCGATCGTAAAGCATTTAAAACACTCGCAGTATTGTAATACTGCGAGTGTTTGTTTTATGCTTAGTTGATTATTAGTTAGCCCGAATATTATATAGAAAGATATATGGATGCCCGTATTCTGGTAGTTGAAGAC
The DNA here is from genome assembly GCA_964437795.1 of uncultured Dehalococcoidales bacterium. GTDB lineage: Bacteria > Chloroflexota > Dehalococcoidia > GIF9 > UBA5629 > CAIMUM01. The sequence goes on from CAYTIC010000011.1 coordinate 67,191, forward strand.
GACGATACCCTGAGGGAGTTGCTCCAGTATAACCTGAAGAAGGAGGGGTACGCCGTGATGACCGCAAAGGATGGCGGTGAAGCGCTGGAATTGTACCGCAGTAATAAGCCGCAGCTGATAATCCTGGATATAATGCTGCCGGTTATGAGCGGGATGGAAGTGTGCAGGATAATCCGGGGAGAATCACAAACTCCCATCATCATGCTTACAGCAAAATCGGAAGAGGTCGACAGGGTCCTGGGCCTCGAGCTCGGCGCGGACGATTACGTCACCAAGCCTTTCAGCATGCGAGAATTGCTTTCCCGCATCAAAGCGGTATTAAGGCGTTCCGAAACGGGAAAGGTCGCAGGAGCGCCGGTTGTCGTCAAAGATGAATACCTTGAAGCCGGCGACATAGCGGTCGATCTTAAAAAGCATGAGGTCAGCCGTGGGGGATACATAGTGGAACTGAATCCCAAGGAGTTTGAGCTGCTCGTTTTACTTATGAGCAATAAGGGACAGGTTATCAGCAGGGAGCAGATATTGAGAAAGGTCTGGGGATACGATTATATCGGCAATGACAGGACGGTTGACGTACACATGCGATGGATGCGACGTAAACTTGAAACCGATCCCGATAATCCCCGCTTGCTGGTTACCGTCCGCGGCTACGGCTATAAATTTGCCGGTTAACTGCGCTGATAAACACGGGTTGATTGAAGATGTCTGACATAGACTATTTACACTTATTGTCGCTGGTAGAAGAGGGCATTTTTGTGCTTGACGAACGTCGCGAGATCCAATATATGAACTATGCCGCCGCCCGCATATTCGGCGTCAGCGTCGTTAAAGGCAGGAGACTGACGTTTATCGAGGTCGTAAGAGATTATGAATGTGATGCCCTGGTAAAGAAGTGTATAAGCACGGGCGATATGCAGGATGCGTCTATCAAGATACGCGGCAAAAAGCAGTACCTGGATATAAAAGTCAGCCCCGATGCGGAAAGCCGGAATTACATCGTAACTGTAAAAGACCTGACGGAGAAGCGCCACCTGGAGGAAATACGCAGGGATTTTATATCCAATGTCTCCCATGAGTTCCGCACGCCTATCTCCTCTATCAAGCTGATAGCCGAAACGCTTATCGATGAACCGTCAATGGAAGCAGGGGTCTACAAAGATTTCCTGCTCAAGATAAATGTGGAGGCCGACAGGTTAGCGCAGATGACAAAGGAGCTGACCGAATTATCTATGATGGAGAATAACGAGGCCGCTATAATAAAGGATTCTCTGGATATTGATGCGCTGGTCAGGCAGGTTGCTCAGCGTTTACAGGCGCAGGCCGACAAAAAAAGCCTGGTATTAAGCCTGGATATCGAGCCGAAGCTGCCTAAACTGGTGATAGATCAATACAGGATTGAACAGGTATTGCTGAACATCGTGCACAACGCAATCAAATTCACGCGCAGCGGCGGCTCAATAACGATCTCCGTGAAAAAGAACGATAATGAGATGGTCTTCGCTGTCAGCGATACGGGAATCGGCATACCCTCAAATGATCTGTCGCGTATTTTCGAGAGGTTCTATAAAGTAAATAAGGCCAGGGATGACGAGGGAGTAGGTCTGGGATTGGCCATATCACGGCATATTATCGCTGCTCACGGCGGAAGAATCTGGGCGGAAAGCATAGAAGGCAAGGGATCGACATTCTTTTTCACCCTGCCTTTTAGCCCATAGGCCGAATGCCGTGATTTTTAACAGAAATTTAACCCTGGATTAACGCTTCTTTTATACAGCCGCTGTACACTTTATTTAGTGGCAAATGCACGTACCACTGAAAAATTTTAGAAGGAGAAAATATCTTGAACAAATGGGGTAAGCACTGGTTTACACCCGTAGCCGCTATCATGGTCGCGGCAATTGCACTGGCGGGCTGCAGTTCGCCGTCCGGCAGCCCAGCGGTCACGCCGTCCGCGCCGGCAAAGTCCGTTAATCTTAACGGGGCTGGCGCGACATTTCCTGCGCCCCTCTACACCAAGTGGTTTGATGAGTACAACAAGCTCACCGGCGTAAAGGTCAATTACCAGCCCATCGGATCCGGGGGCGGCGTCAGTCAAATAACGGAGGGCACGGTTGATTTCGGGGCTACCGACGGCATTATGTCCGACGCGGAGGTAATCAAAGCCGAGTCAAAGAGCGGTCCTATTATGCATATACCCATGGCCAGCGGCTCCGTCGCTGTCATATACAATCTGGCAGGTATCGGTTCGGGCCAGCTTAAGCTCAGTGGTGATGTGCTGGCCGGTATCTACATGAAAAAGATCGCGAAATGGAACGATCCGGCAATAGCGGCTCTTAATCCGGGCCTGAAATTGCCCGATGCTCCTATAGCTGTGGTCTTCCGCTCGGACGGCTCCGGCACAACTTACATCTTTACCAATTACCTTTCCAAGGTCAGCCAGGACTTTAAATCGAGCATCGGCAATGCCAAGGCTGTCAAGTGGCCGGGCGATATCGGCGGGCAGGGCAATGCTGGCGTGGCCGGGCAGGTGCAACAGATTCCCAATTCCATAGGATATGTTGAGCTGGCCTATGCCGAGCAAAACAAACTGGCCTGGGCCAAAATGAAGAACGCCGCGGGCAACTTTATCGAACCTTCTTTGGATGCTACTACCAAAGCAGCCGTGGGAGTAACGCTTCCGGACGACATGAAAGTGATGTTGACCAATTCATCCAACCCGGAGGCCTATCCCATTGTCGGATTTACCTGGATACTGGTTTACGCCAACCAGAAGGATAAGGACAAGGGCGAGGCCCTGGCCAGGATGCTCTGGTGGGCGATCCATGACGGCCAACAGTATACTCAGCCGCTTAGCTACGGCAGCCTGGCAGGTGAGGCGGTTACAAAGGCCGAGCATTCCATTCTCTTAATGAAGTACCAGGGACAGCCCTTGATCACCCGCTGATAAGCGGTACGAAAATAATAAGGTCTGGAAATGTGGGAAAGGTTTACCTTTCCTGCATTTCCTGTTCAACCAGTTTATAATAGGCGATTGAAAATTATGCATAAATGCGGACCGGATAAATCCCTTTCTGCAAGCGTGAGCGATAACAGAACCGCAAGCCGGGCACGTATCGGCGATAAGATATTCTCCAAGCTGACGCTCTTTTTCGGACTGTTAATTGTCGTAATCCTTCTCGGGCTGCTTATCGCCCTCAATATCGATGCCTGGCCGGCCATCCAGAAGTTTGGGATATCTTTCCTCACATCCACCGAGTGGGACCCCGTGAATGACCAGTTCGGGGCGCTGCCGGCTATCTATGGCACACTGCTGAGCTCGCTTATAGGCCTTGTTATCGCTGTGCCCATCAGCCTGGGTACGGCCGTATTCCTGACCGAGCTCGCGCCGGATTGGATGCGTAAGCCGTGTTCATTTCTCATCGAGATGCTGGCCGCCATACCCAGCGTTATCATCGGGTTGTGGGGATTATATGTGATGGTGCCCTTTATAAGGAATCCTATCGAGTTATGGCTGGGGAGTAGCCTGGGTTTTCTGCCTTTTTTCCAGGGCCCTCCTTTCGGCGTCGGTTTTCTCTCCGCCGGGATCATCCTGGCAATCATGGTAATACCCATTATAACGGCGGTCAGCCGCGAAGCTGTGCAAGCCGTTCCTCAGACACAGCGCGAGGCTATGTTAGCACTGGGAGCAACACGCTGGGAGATGATCACCAGGTCGGTCCTGCCCTATTGCCGCTCGGGTTTGACAGGCGCTGTAATACTGGGGTTGGCCCGTGCCCTGGGCGAGACCATGGCAGTAACAATGGTTATAGGTAATGCCTACGTCCTGTCGCCTTCGCTGTTCTCCCCCGGAGCAACGATTGCAAGTAAAGTGGCGAGTGAATTTAATGAAGCCTCCGGAGACCTTTATATCGGCAGCCTGATAGAGTTGGCCCTGGTGCTTTTCGGTATTACATTGCTGGTAAATATAATCGCCCGGCTGTTGGTATGGCGCACCGTCTCAGTCAAGGGGACCGGCGAATGAATATACATGACGGCTATCTGAGGCGCAGGCAGTTCAGCCGGTTGATGCTGATTCTATGCGGTTGTGCGGCCGCTATAGTAATAATGTTCCTTGTCCTGATACTTGGTTACACCTTGATCAACGGATTGTCTTACCTTAACCTGGATATCATAACGCAACCGTCCAAACCGGTGGGTGAGGCCGGGGGTGGAATGCGGGACGATATTTACGGCACCTTCATTCTTGTAGGTCTGGCGTCAGTTATAGCCCTGCCGGTTGGGCTGATGGCCGGCATATTTCTGGCCGAGTTTGCCGGGCCGAAGGCGGCCGCAGCCATACGCTTTGCAGCGGACATACTGGCGGGAGTACCCTCGATTATCGTAGGTGTTTTTGCCTATGCCATACTTGTCCGTCCCATGCATACCTATTCGGCCCTGTCCGCAGGCGTTGCTCTGGCAATAATTATGATTCCGGTAGTGGCGCGTACAGCCGAGGAATCTCTGCGTATGGTGCCGAATTCACAGCGCGAGGCGGCGCTGGCCCTCGGCATTAGCCGGTGGCGGATAACCCTGGGCGTGATCATGCCAGGCGCTGTCACCGGCATAGTCACGGGCATTATGCTTGCCGTCGCACGCATCGCCGGTGAGACGGCGCCGCTTATATTTACCGCCCTGGGAAGCGCATTCGGTGTACAGGGTTTGGACCAGCCGATCGGAGCGCTTCCCTTGCAGATATACCGCTATGCCCTGTCTCCATATGGCGACTGGCAGAAGCAGGCATGGGCAGCCGCCTTCCTGCTGGTCGTACTCGTGCTGGGCATAAACATCGTTGTGCGGCTGGTCAGCAGCAGAAAAAAAATGTAGATACCTGCGAAAGTAAGTTAAAGGATACAGTGCTATGATAAACAATCTACTCGGGCAGAACATCAAATCAGAAACCGCCGGCGAGAAAACCACGGTCACGTCACGGCCGTCGAGATGTATATTGGCAGTGGAAAAACTGAACGCCTGGTACGGAATCAGAATGGTGATCCAGGATATAAGCATGAATATAGGCGCTCAGTGTATTACCGCACTTATCGGGCCATCCGGTTGCGGCAAGTCCACATTTATACGTTGTCTCAACCGCATGCACGAGGTATCGGAAGGGGGAAGGGTGACGGGTAAGGTGTTGATGGACGGCCAGGATATCTATGACCCTCAGGTCGACCCTGTTACCATCCGCCGCCGTGTGGGCATGGTCTTTCAGAGGGCAAGCGTGTTCCCCACAATGTCAATCTTTGGCAATGTGGCTTCGGGAATAAGCCTGACGCGGTTCTGGAGCCGGCGCAGGGAGTTGCGGGACGTTGTCGAGCGCAGCCTGAGGAAGGCGGCGCTCTGGGAGGAGGTGAAAGATAAACTCGACCAACCGGGCGCCTCGTTGTCGGGAGGACAGCAACAACGCCTTTGTATCGCACGCGCCATCGCCATCGAGCCCGAGATTATACTGATGGATGAACCTTGTTCGGCGCTGGATCCCATCTCAACACTGCGGATCGAGGAACTGATGCCGGAGTTAAAGAAAGACTATACCGTGGTCATCGTCCCCCATAATATGCAGCAGGCCGCGCGTGTGTCGGACTGGACGGGTTTTCTGCTGCTGGGCCAATTGATAGAATATGCTCCGACCAAGGAAGTGTTCACCGTGCCCAAAGACAAGCGGACGGAGGATTATATTACCGGGCGTTTCGGTTAAAGGAGGTTGAATATGCCGAGAGAATCTTACCAGAGGAATCTTCGCGAGCTACAAGACGAGGTGCTGGTCATGGGGAGCATGATCGAGAAGGCCCTTGAAAGGTCCATGCAGGCCCTCAAGGAACGCGACCTCGAACTGGCTAAACTGATCATTTCGGAAGACCTGAACGTTAATAAAAAGCGTTTTGAGATCGAGGAAAAGGCCCTTGACATCATTTCATGCCAGGCGCCGATGGCCAGTGATCTGAGGATCCTGCTGGCCATACTTTTCATCGTTACAGACCTTGAGAGGATGGGCGACCATGCCGCCGGCAATGCAAAAATTGCGCTGATGATAGGCAATGAACCGCCCCTCAAGCCGCTAATTGATCTGCCACGGATGAATGAAAAGGTCATAGATATGCTGCACCGCAGCCTGAACGCATTCATTATCCATGATGCAGAGACGGCACGTAAAATTGTGGAGGAAGACGACGAGATCGACAACCTCTATGACCAAGTCTTCAGGGAGTTGCTCACATTTATGATGGAGGACCCGCGTACTATTACAAGGGCCACCCGGCTGATGTGGGTGGGGCATAACCTTGAAAGGACGGGCGACAGGGTCACCAATATATGCGAGCGCGTGGTATTTATGGTCACGGGCAAGATGGAGGAGTTGAACGTTTCGACCTATTAGCGGGTGGATTTAATAGTATTGTTCATATTGGCCGTAAATATAATATGTCATTGCGAGGAGCCGCAGGCGACGCGGCAATCTACTGTTATCGTTACTGTAAATATAAGATTGCTTCGCTTCGCTCGCAATGACATATTTACTTTTGATTCGTGCTTTTTTGTGCCTGCGGTATTTGGGTCGAGAAGATGTTATTCTTGTTCTTCTTTGCTAACCAGGATTCGGCCGTCCACTACCAGGTAGGCCTGTCCTTCCGGCAATACCTTGACAGGGTTTAAGTCCATCTCCAATATCTGCGGGTGGTTCTCGGCCATGGCGGATATACGCAGCAACAGCTCCTCGATAGCCGGGATATCGGCGCGCTTCGAGCCCCTCCAGCCTTCGAGCAACTGGTAGGCCTTGACCGCTTTGATCATCTCGTGCGCATCGATGTCGGTCAACGGGTGGATGTTGAAGGTAACATCCTGGAAGAGCTCCACATAGACCCCGCCCAGGCCGAACATCATGAGAGGGCCGAAGGCAGGGTGCTGTGTGACACCTACGATTACCTCGATCCCGCCCTGCACCATTTTCTGGATGATCACACCCTCCATCTCGGCGCTCTTACCGACTCCCTCCAGGTTATCCCTGATCCTGGTGAAGGCTTTCTCTACCTCATCCCCTGCGCGGCAGTCAAGGATAACGCCCTCAACATCGGTCTTCTGGGTAATAGAGGGAGAGAGTATTTTGACAGCGACGGGGCAGCCGATCTCCTCTGCCGCGGCTACTGCCTCTGAAGGTGTCCTGGCCATTTTCAGTGTGACGAACTTAATTCCGTAACACTTGAACAGACCCAGGATGGACTCGGCGTCCAGCCATACCTGGTTCCGCCCCGATTTCTCGATGGCTGAGCTGATGATCTGGTCGGCCCTCTCTTTATCGATGTCGGCGAACTCGGGTATCTTGCCGGAAGGTCTTTTCAGCCTCTGGCTGAACTCCACGGCACGTGAAAGCGCGCCCGCGGTCTGTTCGGGGAAGGCGAAGGATGGCACAACCCTTTTTTCATGAGGGCCCAGGCTGATGCCCGCCCCTCGTGTACCAAGGATGGAGGTGACAAGTGGTTTGCCGGATTCCCGGTATAACGGGGCTACCTCGCGGATCATGGTCGAAAATTCCTCGGACAGCCTCGTGATAGGCTGTATGAAAATAACTACTACCATGTCTACGTTGCTGTCCTTTAGCAGCAGCCTGAGGGTTTCCCCGTATTGGGCGATGGAGACCTCGGGCGACATGTCGAGGGGGTTTCCTACGTTGGCCCGCGACGGCAGCAGCGTTTTGAGCTGCAGTGCAAGCGCAGCGGATAGAGGGGGAACCTCGATACCTCTGCCCATGCACGCCTCGGCCGTGAGCAGCGCCGGTCCCCCTGCATTCGATATAATCGCTACCCTGTTACCCTGGGGCAGCGGCTGGTTGGCCAGCAGGCTGCCCGTGTCGAAGAGGTCCTCCAGCGTATCGGCCTGTAATATACCGGCCTGCTTGTAGAGCGCTTCAGTGGCAGCTTGGTCGGTGGCCATGGCTCCGGTGTGCGAGGTGACCTTTCTCTTTTGGACGGCGCTACGGTGGCCGGTCAGGGAGACGACCGGCTTTTTAGCCGTGATGCTTCGCGCTATGCGCGTGAACTTCCTGGGATTGCCGAACGACTCCAGGTAAAGCAGTATGACGTCTGTGTCAGGGTCGTCCTCCCAGTACTGCAGCAGCTCGTTGCTGGATATGTCGGCGCGATTGCCTATGCTTACGAAAGTGGAAAGGCCGATGTTAACGCTGGTAGCGTACATCAGGATGGCCGAACCCAGCACGCCGCTCTGTGTGGCAAAGGCGATATTGCCGTGCGGAGGCACTACATTGGCGAAAGTAGCATTAAGGTTTATTTCGGGATTCGTATTCATCATACCCATGCAGTTGGGCCCCAGCATGCGCATGCCGTAGCTGCGGATGGTAGTGAGGAGCTTGTTCTGTCGCTCGATTCCCTCTCCTCCCGTATCGGCAAAGCCTGAAGAAAGCACCACCACGCCCCTGGCGCCCTTGTGTGCGCTCTCCTCCACTACCTGCTGCACTTTGTCGGCCGGTATGGCGATTATGGCCAGGTCGATATCTCCCGGTATGTCCAGGATAGAGGGATAGGTCTTGATGGCTGCGACCACTTCGGCATTGGGGTTGACCGGGTATACCACGCCTTTGAAATCCTGCTGGATGAGATTGCGGAATACGAAGTTGCCGATAGTGTTGGGCCTCCTGGACGCCCCTATTACGGCCACCGATCTCGGGTTGAGGAAGGCCCGCAGGGAGGCAATGGATGAGAATTTCTCGCGCTCAAATGACTTCTGTTCAACAACCTCGGTGGGCGCCAGGTCCAACAGACCTACATAGGTCGTGCCCTGGTATTGTCTCTGCATGTTGAAGCCGCTATTGATGAGGACATTCATCATGTCCTTGTTCTCTGCCAGTACTTCGGCTTCGAACATAGTCATGCCCTTGTCACGCGCAATATAGGCGAGCTGGTCCAGGAGGTGAGTACCGATGCCCAGTCCCTGGTACTTGTCCTCTACCTCGAAGGCTATTTGGGCCCGGTTGGCCCCGGGCTGCCTGGCGTAGCGTCCCACCGCTATGATGCGTTCGTCAGATCCCTCGCCCAGCGTGCCCACAAGCGCAAAGGTGTCGACGTAGTCCACAGTGCAGAAACGGCGCGCCTCCTCCTTCGACATGTGGGTCAGTACGTGGTGGAAACGCAGGTAAATAGTCTGTTTGCTCATGCGGCTGAAAAGCGCCAGCAGCCTTTCCTCGTCGGACATGAGTATGGGGCGCAGGTGCAGGCTGGAACCGTCCTTGAGGGCTACGCTCATCGAATATTTCTCAAAGCTTTTGCCGTCCAGGTCCGCCGTCGTCATAGCACTCCTTTAAATATTGGCTTCCACGTGCCAATCAACTCATATTATACAGAAACCGGGGAAATCGATATCCTGGCATCTGCCACCACACAGCCTTCTCCGACAGGCATAGCTATGAGGGGATTGAGGTCCAGCTCCTGTATTTCCGGTATATCTTCTATCATGGCCGAGACCCTGAGAAGCACGTCCTCGATGGCTCCGGTATCAGAGGGCGGTGCGCCCCTCCATCCATTCAGTATCTTGTGCGCCTTAAACGAGGTGATCATTTCCCGGGCATCGTAATCTGTCAAAGGGTGGATCCTGAAATCCACGTCTTTGAAAAGCTCGGTATATATACCCCCCAGGCCGAACATTATGAGCGGACCGAAGAATTTGTCCTCCGTGACGCCTACTATGAGCTCAACACCGCCCGCCAGCATTTTCTGCACTGTGACACCCTGCATTTCAGACCTGCGCGAGATCTTCTCCAGGTTTTGCTCGATCTGGCTGAATGCCTTCTTTACCTCGGCCGCCGAGCTCAGGTTGAGCACTACCCCGCCCACATCGGTCTTATGGGAAATTGTTGAAGAAAACAGCTTCAGCGCCACCGGGTAGCCGATATTGTCCGCCATTTTTACCGCCTGTTGCGGCGTCGTGGCAACGCCGGATTGGGCGAACTTTATGCCGTAGGAGGAGAACAGGTCAACGATCTCCTGCGTATCAAGCCAGACGGGGTGCTTCTCTGTGCGGGCCAGCGCGTTCTGGACGATCGTTTCAGCCCGTGTTTTGTTTATATCAGCGAACGTGGGCACCGTGCCGATGGGACGTTTGAGCCGCTCGCTGTATTCGTAGGACTTGGCCAGGGCTTGCGCGGTTGATTCGGGGAAGACATAGGAAGGAACGTAACCGGCTTCCCTGGAGCCAACTATCAGCCTCGATTCGAGGCCGAGGAAATTGGCCAGCACGGGTATACCCTTGGCGCGGAAGGACGGGGCAGCCTCGCTGATCACGCCCCTCATCAGCTCGATCAGGAATTCCATGGGGGGGATATAAATGACTATGAGGGCGTCGATGTCCTCCTGCAGTATTACATTGAGGGCCTGCCGGTACTGGTCGGGGGAAACAGCGGCAGTCGTATCTATGGGATTCATGTAGCTTGACTTGGGGGGCAGGAACGATTTTAGAGCGCTTCTGGCCTTTTCCGAAAGGACCGGCAGTTGAAAGCCCAGGGCCGACAGCGCATCGGCTGCCATGATGCCGGCGCCGCCGCCGTTGGTTAAAATCGCCACCCGATTTCCCCTGGGCACCGGCTGGTTCGATAGAAGCAGGGCGGTGTCGAATAGCTCCTCAAGTGTATTGCATCTCAGCATGCCTGTCTGCTTAATAAGTGCCGTAGTAGCGGTGTCATCCGATGCAAGGGCGCCTGTATGGGATGCCGCCGCGCGCGCGCCCGCTGCCGAACGTCCGCTCTTGACTATCACAACGGGCTTTTTGAGGGTTGTTTCTCGCGCTATGCGGGCAAACTTGCGCGGGTTTCCGAACGATTCCAGGTAAAGCAATATAAGATTGGTGTCGGGGTCCTCTGCCCAGTATTGCAGCAACTCGTTGCCGGTGACGTCGGCCCCGTTGCCGATGCTGACGAAATTAGAAAGGCCCAGGTTGATCTGAATGGCATAATTGATTATGGCGCCGCCCAGCGCTCCACTCTGGCTGCCGAAGGCCGTTTTGCCGTGCAGCGGATAAATCGGCGCAAAACTGGCGTTCATGTTAACGGTGGGATTGGTGTTTTGAATGCCCAGGCAATTGGGGCCTATAATGCGCATGCCGTATGCCCCTGCCGTCTGCAGCAGTTTCCTCTCCCTTTCAGTGCCTTCTCCTCCCATCTCGGAGAAGCCGGCAGTTATGATGACCAGGCTCCGCACTCCTTTCCTGCCGCATTCCTCGATGATCGGCTGCATCCTCTCCGCTGCTACGGCCACCAGTGCGAGGTCCACTTCGCCCGGGATATCCAGAACGGATGGATAGGCTTTTATCGAGGAGACCACGCTATCCTTGGGATTGACGGGATATATGACGCCGTTATACTCGTTTTTGATCAGGTCTTTTACCAGCGCATTGCCGATGCCCGGTTTGTTGGATGCGCCGATAACAGCGATTGAACGCGGGAACATGAATTTGCGAATCGAGGCGATTGAGGCTACCTTCTCACGCTCGGCCGACTTCTGCTCCACCAGCGGCGTCTGGGCTATGCTGTATACACCCCGCCACCCGTGAGAATCTGTGATCTTGTCGAGTTGTTTGAAGCCGCTGTCCTGCAATACGTCGATCATATCGCTGTTTTCGGGCAGCACTTCTGCTTCGAAGATGCCGATGCCGTGCTCACGGGCGCCCGCGGCCAGCAGCTCCAGCAGGTGTGTGCCGATTCCTTTGCGCTGGTGAGGGTCTTCGACTATGAACGCGATCTCCGCCTTGTCGGGCTGGGGCAGCCTCCAGTATCGGCCTACGCCGATAATGCTTTCCCCTTCCCCTTCTCCCAGGATCCCTACCACGGCGAAAGTGTTGTCATAGTCAATAACTGAATACTGGTGCGCTTCTTCCCTCGAAAGGTTGGTAAGAACATGATGATAGCGCAGATATATGGTACGTCCGCTCAGGCGCAGGAAGAATGACATCAGACGGTCTTCATCGTCGGGCATAATCGGCCTGAGATGTAAAACAGATCCGTCTTTAAGGGCGACTGTCCTGTTGAACCTGTCGAGTTGTGCGGTGTCTGTGCTGTTTGTCATCGTCTTACTCCCGCTTGTTACTGTCTGAAACGTATAAAGATATTAGCATAATGAAGCGGGTTGAGTGTAAAAACAGTCTGCGCATAAAAAAGGACGGGCCCCCGGCCCGTCCCTCAATAATCACTTGACATGCGCGCAGGCCGTCAAAGCCTGTGCGTGTCTGAAGGCATATTATTAGCTGAGGTTTTGCTTCCCCAATTTAAACCCTGGCCTGGAGTCCCCTGATGGTCTCCTCGGCCTCGGCAACTATGCGTTCGATCAGCTCCTGGCAGGTGGGCAGGTCGCGTATGCGTCCCACGACCTGGCCGAAGGGCACAACGCCGTTCTCCAGGTCTCCCTCATCCAGGATTTTGCCCAGCGCATCGATCCCGATGGCCTGTTGCGCCAGTTGCTGGACCCCCCTCTTTTGAAGGCTGCCGAAAAGAAGCTTCCAGATAGGCGTATCAACCTGTTTTCTCATCGCCCAACCGGCCTTCAACGCATCCATGTAGGATGTCTTGCCACTGGACATCTCGATGGCGCGTTTGTTGGCGTACCAGCGCCCGGGAAGGCCGTCGATGCCGGCGGAATAAATCGTCTCTTCCATCTGGCATTTCATGGCGGTCTGTTTTATGTTGGGGTGAACATCGCACTCCTGCGTGACGACGAAACGGGTTCCCATGGCTATGGCGTCTGCCCCCAGGGCCAGCGCTGCGGCCAGGCCGCGCCCGTCACAGTAGCCGCCTGCCGAGATGATGGGTATTTTTACCTTGCTTGCAATCTGGGGGAGAAGAACCATACCTCCCACATCGCCGCCGTGCGCCGCCGCCTCATGCCCGGTGACGATAATGCCGTCCGCGCCCTGCTCGGCTGCCCGAATGGCGTGCCGTTCCGTGGCTACCGTGGAGACGACCTTTCCGCCGTAAGTGTGGGCCTGTTTGATGATCCAGTCGCCTTTGCCCAGTGCGAAGTTGATAATCGGCGCTTTCTCAGCAAGCGCCATTTCCGCATTCTCTTTCCCGTTGGGGAATATCAGGGTGACATTTATGGCAAACGGCTTATCCGTCAGAGATTTGATCTCCTGGATGATGCCCTTGAGCTGGTCCGGTGAATTTGCCACGCTGTTAAAGATACCCAGCCCGCCGGCGTTGCTGACCGCCGCAACCAGCTTGGGCAGGCTTACAAAAGCCATGCCTGACAGGATGATGGGGTGCTTGATGCCAAAGAGTTCAGTTATTCTGGTTTTCACGAGTACAAACCTCCATTAGTTATATGGGTACCTACTGAACGGTAATAATCTCAAAATTTTCCGTCGTTGTCAAAGTGGTTGTAATGATTGATTGGTTAGTCAATCTTTGTCTTAGCCCTGCTGGCATGGTATAATACTCAAAATTTTGTCGATGATTGACAGAGGAGAAGAGAGATGAAAACCAGGATGACCGAACTATTAGGCATTAAACATCCCATCATGTGCGGCGGTATGATGTGGCTGTGTAAACCGGATCTCTGCGCGGCAATCAGCAACGCCGGGGCGCTTGGTAACCTGACTGCCGCCAATTACAAAGATGGCGCAGAGCTGCGCAAGGCTATCAGGGAGACCAGGGAGAAGACGGACAAGCCGTTTTCCGTGAACCTGTCCCTGCTGCCCTCTTTTCGCATAACCAAGGAGATGTACCTTGACTGGTTCGATGCCTGCCTGGCAGAGAAGGTGTCCGCATTCGAGATCTCGGGAACTCCGGTGGATAAATTCTTCGGGCCGGACGCCATCAAGCGCGGGCATGACGTCGGCACAAAATTCATACATAAGCTCGGGTCCGTCAGGCACGCTGTCCACGCAGAGCATGCCGGATATGACGCCGTCATCGCCGCCGGTGTAGAGGAGGGTGGGCATCCGCTGATGGACGATGTTACCACCATGGTGCTCACGCCGCGCATGGCCGAGACGGTTAAAATTCCCGTCATTACAACGGGAGGCATTGCAGATGGAAGATCGCTGGCGGCTGCCATTGTACTTGGAGCTGAAGGCGTCATGATGGCTTCCAGGTTCATGGTCACCACCGAGTGCCGCATGAACGCAAAGGTCAAACAGGAGATGATCAACCACCATGAATTTGACACCATGCTTTATGGCAAAACCATTGGATTCCAGGGCCGCGCCATGAAGAACCAGGTTCTCACTCAGATACAGGATATGGAAGCCAAGCACGCTACCCTTAACGAGTTGGCGCCCTTCCTGTCCGGCCTGCGGCAGACTGCTATCTGGGATGATGGCGATATCGAGGCGGGCCTTATGCCGGTTGGACAGTCCATCGGCCTGATCCACGATGTAGTCAGCTGCAAAGAAGTGGTGGAGAGGATGGTCAAAGAGGCTGAGGCTTTGCTCAAAGGCTCGCGCCTGAAATAAAACCGATAACTGCAAGGAAAATAAAAGGGGAAGCTCTGAGCTTCCCCTTTTTCTATCTATTACCTGCCTGTGATCAGGCCAGCATTGAGTTGGATTTCTTGATGGTGGCTTCGGCCTCTACCATGATCCTGTCGATAAGCTCCGGCACCGTAGGAACATCGTTGCAGGCGCCCAGTATCTGCCCTGCGAAGTAGATGCCGTCCTTGGTGTTGCCGTCGTATATAGCCAGCGTGTGCCTGCGGTAGCCCGCGGCCTGACGCGCCTGGACCCAGAAGGGGTGGTCGCTATCTGCGCCCATCATGGTGAAGCTCATGCCAAGGAACTGCGGCCAGCTCAGGTTGAGCAGCAGCTTGGTATCGTAGGCGCCCTTGAAGGCATCAACCATGGGGAACCCGCCCCTGGCAATGCGCTCGGTGACGGGTGTTTTAAGTGCGCGCCCGCGCATGCCGTCGAACTTGGTGCTCACGATTGTATCGTTCTCACTGGCTTTGAGGCAGAGTTGCTTGAAATTCTCGTGGACCATGCTTTCCCTGGTCAGGGCAAATCGAGTGCCCATCGATATGCCGCTCGCCCCCAGGGCCAAAGCTGCCGCCAGGCCCCTGCCGTCGCCATAGCCGCCGGCCGATATAATAGGTATCTTTACCTTGCCGGCGACGATGGGCAGCATGACCAGCGTGGAAGCCTCTTCGCCGTGGGCGGCGGCCTCGGTGCCGGTGACGATGATAGCGTCGCAGCCCAGCTCGGCAGCCTTGATGGCATGCTTGACATAGGCAGTTGTGCCGATAACCTTGCCGCCGTACTTATGGACGTCTTCGATGAACCAGGGCTTGCCGAGGGTATAGTTGATTACGGGTACCTTCTCCTCAATAGCCACCTGGATCGTGTCACGGGCCACCTGTCCGAGTATGAGAAGCTGGTTGATGCCGAAGGGCTTATCGGTTAGCTTCCTGATCTCCTGTATGTTCTTCCTCGTTTCCTCGGGTGTGCACCTGGCCGTGGCAAATATGCCCAGGCCGCCTGCGTTACAAACGGCGGCTACCAGTTCCGGCGTAGTTATCCAGTTCATGCCGGCCAGCATGATGGGGTGTTTACACCCGAACAGCTCGGTCATACGGGTTTTGATCATCAGTTGCTCCTTATGAAAATTAGTTGCGGGCGCCGAACATTATATCGCATACGGCTAATGTGTAAACGAACAAACTGAATTTGTCGGACACCTGCCGGGGTGTTATTATAAAGCATGATGCTTTGAATCTCAAGGCATTTTTTTGATTTAGAGCACATGCTGCTTTAGAGTTTACGGATTGAGAAAGGATAAATGCTATGAGTACAGACATTATTAAAGATCTGGATCCACTGTTTAATCCCAAATCAGTCGCCCATATAGGAGCCACCAACAACCGCAATAAGTGGGGTTTCTCCACTATAACCAGCCTCATCCAGAGCTACAAAGGGCTTATCTACCCGGTTAACACCAAGGAAGCTGACATACAGGGCCTTAAGGCGTATCCAAGGGTCACCGATATCCCGGGACCGGTTGACATGGCTGTCTTCACCATCCCATCCGAGCATGTGGCTGGCGTTATGCGGGATTGCGTGCAGAAGGGTGTCAAATCCGCCGTCATCATATCGGCAGGCTTTGCGGAAATAGGCCCCGAGGGCAAGAAGCTCCAGGACGAGGTGCTGAGCATAGCACGTGAAGGCAATATCAGATTCATCGGTCCCAACTGCATGGGCTACTGGAGTTCGTCGTCTTCTCTTGCGGCGTTCATGATGCCTCTGCTGGTCAGGGACGGATCGCTGGCCTTCGTCTCGCAGGGAGGGAACGTCGGCGCCGCAGTGGTGGTGGCTGGCTACGAGCGGGGTGTTGGCTTTACGCACTACGTGAGCTGCGGCTGCGCTGCCGATATACAGATGGAGGATTACATCGATTACTTCGGCAAGGATCCCAGGGTCAAAGCGATTATGACCTATATCGAGGGGCTTAACGATGGCGCCAGGTTTATGGAGATAGTTTCCAATGTGACGCGCACCAAACCGGTTATCGTATTGAAACCGGGTAAAACTGCGGCGGCGGCTGAGGCCATCAGGTCGCATTCGGGCGCTATGGCTGGCAGCGATGCCATATACGACGTAGCCTTCAAGAAAATGGGCGCCATGCGTGTGGACAGTCCCGAGGAGATGCTCGACGTCGCTATCGGATGTTTGACACAGCCCCTGCCCAGGGGGCGCAACGTTGCCATCATCACGCCCGGCGGCAGTTACGGCGTTCTCTGTGCCGAGGCCTGCGAAGAGGGCGGACTGAATGTGGTCAAGTTGCCGGACAAAACGATTGAAGAGTTCAACAAGATTTTCCCGCCCAGGTGGAGCCACGGCAATCCCGTCGATCCCGCAGGTGACCGCAATTTCATCGCATACCTGACGGCGCCGGCCAGGCTGTTGGAGCTTGAGACCGTTGATTCACTGATATTCATGGGTTTCGGCGGTTTCACCCTGTTCGGCAACCTGCTTTTACAGCAGCGCTCCCATCAGGAAAAGAAAATGACGTCGGAAGAACTGGCCAAGAGGGATAGCGCCCTGCAGGCTATTATCCCCATTATCGAAGATATTAAATCAGGCAACGTATATAAAACCGAGACCGCCATCAAGCAGTTGATAGATATGCTCGGGTGGGTGCTTGGCCTTCAGGGTAAAATGGAGGTTGAGGACCTGGCAGTTATGATCATCGCTGCCCGCTTCTCCGGCAAGATCGATGACGTGCTGGTGGACGACCTGCTGGAGCTGGCCAGCGGCAAGGCATTGATGGCGAATACGGGCAGGTCGCGCATGGAGATAATCAATGACATGATCGTCAGGCTGATGCGGGCGCTCAGCTCCCAATGGATCGAGAGCTACGGCAAGCCGGTCATCACCACTACCTTTACGGAGGAACAGGTCAAGCTGGTGGGCGATCACTATGATTATACCTCCGGCAATCGCGCCGCCAGGGTGTTGCTCAAGCTGACAGGCTATTATGATTACCTGGTCAGGTCCGGTGCGCTGGCAAAGACTGAGTCTTAGCCACGGTGGGATCCCGCTGCATAGGATAGAAAAATGCATAATAAAGCGTATTTATCACGTTTTTTTCAGGTGGCAGGCTTGCTTTTAATCTGCTTAAGCCTGATCGCCGCTGTTGCGCTGGCTGCGCCACCGCCATGCCTCGGCGCCATTGATTCACCAAGTACGCTTCCGGAGATAAGCGATTACAGGGTCACACCGGCCGGCATCGACCTTGCTTCTTCAGCAATCATTTCATGGGATGTTAAGAATGCCGTCTCCGTGAATATCGATCATGGCATAGGCGAGGTGGCCGCGAGCGGGCAGGCTTCCGTATCCCCGCGCTATTCAACTACATATAAGTTGACCGCCGTCAATCCTGTTGGAGCGAGGACGAGGTTTATTACACTGGTCGTGGTCGCGCCGCAACAACCAACTGTGGACACGGTCAATACCGACCCGGTAACCGGCAGAAACGCATCGGTGGACATGCGCTGGGAAGATTACTGCTATTCGAGCTTGTATCAGGTGCAGATCGCCAGGGACCCACTCTTTACACTCAAGGTTTATGATTCTGGCATGATGGAGCCGGCCGATTCAACAGCGCCGGCCTTCTGGTACCCGCCCGGCTCTTTGGAGGCGGGTCACACATATTACTGGAGGGTGCGCACCACAGGGGCAGTCACAGGACAGCTGATTGCCAGTCCATGGTCTGACGCCCGGCCCTTTACTGTCAGCCCCGGGTATGCTGTAAGCACCGCTTCATATGGAGTACAGGCTTTAAGCCCCTCCAACGGGGCAACGGGACTTGCGATCAGCCCGCTGGCGTTTAGCTGGAGCGGCTACCAGGGTACGACAAAATATAGAATTATCGTGGCCAGGGATGCTAAACTGCAAAATATTGTGGTTGAGGATTTCACCTCGACCACTTCATATGCTCTGCCCGTCAAGCTCAACTATGATACGGCCTATTTCTGGCAGGCTGCCGCGGTGGAGCCTGTGCCCGGAGATGCGGGGGCCGTATTTACTTTCTCCACTGAATCTGCCCCCGCAATCGATAGTACGGCGGCCCCTACCGGGCAGAGTGTGCCGGGCTGGGCTATTGCAGTTATAGTTGTCGGGGCCCTGTTGATCATAATAGTCACCATCGGGGCGTTCAAGGCCGGGAAAAAGATATAGCACCATCGGCAGGTAATCTCCCGCTCACCCTGAGCTCATTGTCCGCAGACATACGATTGACACTTCGATGAAGATAAGGTTATTCTTTCGGTAATAAAAGAAGAGGGGGGTCTGAAAAATGGCGAAATCGTCAACGGGTTTAGAAGAGAATGTCGCAGGTTTATTATGCTACGTCGTCGGCTGGGTAACCGGCCTGATTTTTTTCCTGATTGAGAAGGACAGCAAGTTCGTGAAATTTCACGCCATGCAGTCGATCATAACATTCGGCGCCTGCTTTATCCTTTCCTTCATACCTATCGTTAACTGGTTTATCTGGATAATAGCCCTGGTGCTCTGGATACTGCTGATGGTCAAGGCCTATCAGGGACAAAATTTCAAGCTGCCGGGCATCGGTGACCTGGCCGAGAAATGGTCAGCCTGAACGGATTCTGACTACGGTGGCAATACCACGCGGTAGAATGTCTCCGCCACGTCGTATCCTTTATCCTTGCCGTAGTTGGATAATACGTTCCGGTAGGCATCTTCCCATCCGGGCGGGAAGTGGCTTACCTGGCTCTTGTGACACTTCAATGCGGAGATCTTATTGTCAAAAGTGGCTGTGATATCGCTGAAGTGATTGGGTTGCTCGGCCCCCCAGAACAACAATTCTTTGACCTTATGCGGCTGATAGCCCTCCTGGATAAGGTCCGGATAGGCTAACCTGTCCCGGGCAAAAGGGTAGACCGCATCCAGCACAACCTGCCCCGTGTTGCGATGGTCACGGTGCCAGATATATTTCCTGTAGGGATCGGGGGCGGCCACAACATCAGGCTTATACGTGCGTATAATCTTTACCAATTCCTTGCGGAACTCAGGTGTGTCCTCGATGGACTGGTCGTCGTGTTCCAGGAAAACTACGTCGGATACACCCAGTGCGTGCGCCGCATCCATCTGCTCAGCCCGCCTGATTTCAGTAAGCTGTGCCGGTGTTATGGCAGGATCGTCGGTGCCCTTGTTGCCGTTGGTGCATATTATATAAACGCCCCGTTTGCCTTCTTTAGTCCATTGCGCCACCGTGCCGCCGATGCCGAATTCTGGGTCATCGGGGTGCGGGGCTATTACCATGAGATCGAATTTTTCTGTCATAGAACGTTCCCCTTGTATAGACTACTTAACTGCGGCTTCACCTGCACTGACAGGTTCTCTTAAAGCATCCTTGTAATCACAGACTATTCTACGGGCAATCGAATCCCAGCCATAATGAGTGGCGAGCGCAGCCCGCGACCCGTGTCTATCCATTTCAATATCTTGAAGAAAAGATTTGATGTACTGTGCCAGGGTATCAGGGCTGTTATCGGGGATTGTTTTACATAAAGTAAATTGTCTGGATATCTCCGGTATCTCACCCACGCGGGTCGCAAGTACGGGAGTACCGCAGGCTACTGATTCCAGTGCGGTAAGGCAGAAGCTCTCGTGGTACGATGGGATAATGCAGAGATCGGCTGCGTTGTAATAGAGGAACATTTTTTCATGTTCGACCGGGCCTGTGAAGATGACGTGGTCCTTTAGATTATTAATCCCGTACCGGCAGGCAGTTTGCCGCCATTCGTCCAAATAATGGTTTCCGCAGCCGATAACCAGCAGTTGAAAATCATTCTCCGGCATGAGCATCGAGGCTGCACGCAACAGGTTTTCGAGCCCCTTGATGGGATCGGGACGGCCCACGAATAAGAGCGTTGTTTTCTCGGGGAGGTCACAGATAGCCCTGGCAGCCTGCCTGTGGATGGGGCGGAAAAGTGAAGGATCGATGCCGCAGGGGATGACCCTAATTTTATCGCCGTGAATACCATACCTGTGGAGCATCTCCAATTTTTCAACAGGGGTTGAGGCGATAATTTGGTCACAAGACTGCATAATCAGCCGTTCATGGGATATCCTTGATAAAGGTTCCGTAGCACCCAGCGATGAGCTGTTCTTGAGGGCGCCGAGCGTGTGGAACATGGTTACATGAGGGACCCGCCAGAGGTCTTTCAGGCAGTTTCCCGCCAGACCCGAAAGCCAGTAATGGCTGTGGATAATGTCGTAACGCAGGTTCGATTGCCGGCAGTATGTATCAATTGCCAGCGCAAGGCTATTTGTATAGCCGGCCTGCCCGGCTTCCGTCGTCCGGTTGCAGGGACCGGCATCGATATGTATCAGCCTGACATTGTCATCGGAGCTTCTGAAGCTGCATAGATCGTCACCCTCATGCGAGCAGGTGTATATATCCATGGTCACGCCCAGCTTTGCCATCTCCCGGGAAATGTTTTGAATATATATGTTCATGCCGCCCGTATAGCGGCCCCCCGGCTTACTCCACGGGCAGCTATGCAGGCTGAGCAGCGCGACACGCAGGTGTTCCATAAGTAAAATATGCCCTTGTCGGTATATCTAAAACTTAATTATACATCTAAAAAGTGCGGTTTCTTTACCGCCCAGGTGAAACTTGTATTGTTCCGCTCCCTTAAGAAAATCGTAGTATGGCCTTTTTTGTATGATGCTGTCCCGGATGCTGTAATACTTTGACAGCAGACCGGCGCTCAGCCAGCGGTAATCCGGCGAGTAGCCGCTATTGTATAGGTACATGCCGCCCCGATATTCAAAACACAGTGTAGCGGCTATTGGAGTGGAGTTTAGTTCCAGTATCCCCAGGCGCAGTGCGCCACGGGCTTCACTGAGGGAGATGATGTCCTTCATGAAAAGCTCCACCGGCGGTGTCAGGAACCTGTTCTTATCCTCCCTGCTCTCCCGGAAGAATTGAAGGAAGAGATCGATATCAGCATTGTCCGCCCTGTCTTTTACCTGGTATGTTACGTCGCCTTCTTCGTTGAGGCGCCTTTCTTTTCGCAGCAGTTCATGGCGCTGTTTACCGCTCAACAGAGCAAGGTAGGTCGGTAAATCTGCAGGCAAATCAAGCGATACGGTGACATCTTCCTGATAGTACGTTACATCCAGGCCGCTTTCCTGCGCCAGGGGGATGAGCGTCCTGTATGCGCTAGAGCCAGGCAGGAGCGCGGCCAGCTCAAGCCTCTTTGCCTTGATCTCGGAAAGGTATTGCAGGAGCGTGCGGTAGAAAACCTCCTCCCTGCCGTTTTCAATTATGAAATCCTGGAAATCGAACAGGTTGTCGGCGCCGATAAATTGTAATATCCCATTATGCAGGCGCAGGGGCACGATACCGATGACTTTGCCGTCTTCCTCTATCGATCCGGAAAATAACGTGCTTCCTTTACTGAAATACCTCCACCAGGCCTCAGCCCAGTCTGGCGAGGAGAAGAGCAGCCCGCCCTGCGAACGCAGGCAAATGTCGTTCCAGGGCTGACGCAACTGATTGAAATTCCGCAGATAAAACCTGACCATTGATCGTCCCCTGAATTATTTTTAGGGCGAGCTATTTAATCTACAGTTCGAAGACCTGTCCGTACTCCGGCACCGTCACATCGTGCAAGCCGATCTCTTTGAACGCATCCGCCAGGGATATTGCCGACTGTTCTTCCCCGTGCACTACAAATACCTTTTGCCACCTTTCCCTGCCGGCGCCGGCCCAACTGATCAGGTCGTTGCGGTCTGCGTGTGCGCTGAATTCGTTGAATATCTCCACCCGGCAGCGGAGCTTATATTTCTCACCAAAGATGGTGACCTCCGGCCATCTTTCCGCGATCTTACGTCCGAGCGTATTCTCCGCCTGCCAGCCCACGATCAGCACTGTATTGTTTGGATTTCCTATATTGTTTTTCAGGTGGTGCTGTATGCGCCCGGCTTCTGCCATGCCCGATCCCGCGATGATCATCATAGGCGTTTTTACATCGTTAAGATGCTTGGACTCCTCGACGGTCGACACGTAATGCAGTCCGCGGAAGCCGAAGGGGTCCGCCACGGTCCGCAGAAATTGGGCGGTCTCGGCATCGTAGCATTCCGGGTGCACGCGGAAAATATCGGTAGCATCGATGGCCAGGGGGCTGTCGACATAGATGGGGAAATCCGGTATGCGGCTGTCCAGTTTAAGCTGGTGCAGGCAGTAGATCAGCTCCTGCGTCCGCTCCAGGGCGAATGACGGCACGATGATTTTGCCGCCCCGCGAGATTGTTTCATTGATTACCACGGCCAGTTTATCCAGGACCGACTTGATGTCGGCATGCAGCCTGTCGCCGTAAGTGCTCTCAATGATCAGAACATCCGCATCGGCAACCACATAAGGATCCCGGATGATCGGTATGTCCTTGCGGCCCAGGTCGCCGGTGAAGCAAACCGACAGCTTCCTCTCCCCGTCAACTATATTAATCACCGTGATGGCTGAGCCGAGTATGTGGCCGGCATCGCGAAAGATGACGCTGATACCGTTGGAAAGATCAAAGGCACGATCGTAAGAGTTGCCGCGCAGCAATTTAAGCGTGGGTGGTACGTCGGTGGAATCGTACATGGGTTCCACAGGCGGTTGATTGTGCCTGCGGCGGACCTTGTTGACATACTGGATGTCGTGTTCCTGTATATTGGCTGAATCGGTGAGCATGATGTTGGCCAGGTCAAGCGTGGCCGAGGTGCAGTTTACATCTCCCTTGAAGCCCTGCTTCACCAGGTTGGGCAGGTTGCCCAGGTGGTCCATATGGGCGTGCGAGATAATGACGGAATCGAGCGACTTCGGGTCGAACGAGAAATGGAGGTTGTGTTCATATGTGTCCGCTCTGCGGCCCTGGAAGAGCCCGCAATCGAGCAAAATGCGGTAGCCGTTGATATCGAGCAGGTGACGCGAACCCGTGACTGTGCGCGCGGCGCCGTGAAACGACAGGTTAATCAATGGCTTGCCTGCCTACGATGGCCTGTCTCAGATACCAGCTGCTGACGATCTCGAGGACCTCGGAGGGTTTGTCGGTCAGCCTGAGCAGGTGGAGATCAGCCTCGGATATGTATCCCGGCACCAGGACTGTTGTCTGCAGCCAATCGAGGAAACCGCGCCAGAAGGACGAGTTGAAAAGTATCACGGGGAAGGGCTTTATTTTGTTGGTTTGTATCAGGGTCAGCACCTCGGTCAATTCATCCAGTGTTCCCAGGCCGCCGGGCATAATGACGAAAGCCGTAGCATATTTTACAAGCATCACCTTGCGCACAAAAAAATGGTTGAAATTGATGGTCAGGTCGGAATAATTATTGCATTTCTGCTCATGGGGGAGGACTATGTTGAGCCCGACCGATTTGACGCCGGCCTCAGCCGCGCCCAGGTTGGCAGCTTCCATGATGCCGGGACCACCCCCCGTGACGATATTGAAACCCTGCTTGCCCAGCAGGTTGGCAATCTGGCGCGCATTCTGATAATCCGGTTGGTCCGGCGTCGTTACTGCCGAGCCGTAGATGGTTACTGCCGGCTCGATACCCGACAGCTTGTCGAATCCTTCCACCAGCTCGCCGATATATCTGAAAAGCCGCCAGGACTCTTCCTTTTCGAATGCATTTATTTCGTATTTTTCAGGCATATGAATTGTATTTAGGATAATCCCGCCGTCAGTAGCTGTCAAGGCAAGGAAGCACATAGTCGCAAATATGCTGTAAGAAGCGGAGACGGGAGTGTAATAAACACAGCTAAAATATGCTATCCTTTAGTCATGTTTGAAGTATTGACGGAGAAGCTCGGCAAGATATTCAGCGGGCTGAATAACAAGGGCAGGCTGAGCGAAAAAGATATAGACGAGGCCTTGAGGCAAATAAGGCTTGCCCTGCTCGAGGCCGATGTCAATTTTAAGGTTGTAAAGAGCTTCCTGGCCGTGGTCAGGGAAAAGGCATTGGAAGCAAAGGTGCTCGAGAGCCTTTCACCGGCCCAGCAGATCATCAAAATAGTCAACGAAGAACTGGTGGATATACTGGGCAGGGAGCCTGCCCGATTAAAAGCCTCCCCCCGTCAGCCCTCGGTAATCATGCTGGTGGGATTGCAGGGCGCCGGCAAAACCACCACGGCCGCCAAACTGGCATCTCACCTCAAGCAATCCGGCCAAAGGGTACTGCTGGTGGCCGCCGATACCCGCAGGCCCGCAGCTATTGATCAGCTGAAGGTGCTGGGCAATCAGCTTGATATCCCTGTATACCATGAGGACGCTACGGTCAGCCCGGTCCGCATCAGCAGCAATTCTATTGCCCGGGCGGAGGAGATAGCTGCGGCGTGGGTGATTATCGATACCCAGGGAAGGCTGCATATCGATGGTCCGCTGATGCAGGAGTTGAAGGACATCAAGGAGGCTGTACAACCGGCCGAGATATTGCTGGTCGCGGACGCCATGACCGGCCAGGACGCGGTGAATATCGCCGGGGAATTTAATAGTAACCTGGGTTTGACCGGGCTGATACTGACCAAGATGGACGGTGATGCACGGGGCGGCGCGGCCCTGTCGCTCCAGGCCGTCATCGGCAAGCCCATCAAGTTCGTCGGCGTCGGCGAGAAGATCGAGGCGCTCGAGGTCTTCCATCCGGAACGCATGGCCTCCCGGATTCTGGGGATGGGGGATGTCCTGACCCTTGTGGAAAAGGCCCGCGAGGCGGTGGATGAGCGGGATGCAAGGGCGCTGGAGCAGAAGATCCGGAAGAATGAGTTCACGCTGGAAGATTTCCGGAATCAGTTGAACCAGATCCGGAAGATGGGACCGCTCCAGGATATTCTCGGCATGATTCCGGGAAT
>CAYTIC010000012.1:0-56369 GCA_964437795.1 uncultured Dehalococcoidales bacterium
CTCGTGGGTGGTATTGGCATCATGAATATCATGCTGGCAGCGGTGACCGAGCGCACGCGTGAAATCGGCATACGCAAGGCCATCGGGGCCAAACGTCGTGACATTCTGGCGCAGTTCCTGGTGGAATCAGCTTTGCTCAGCCTGACGGGGGGCATCCTGGGACTTGCACTGGCCGGGGCCGGCTCGCTGGCGATCACCGGCCAGACGATGAACAACATGCCCGTCACAGCTCCCATCTCAATGGATATCGTGCTTATGGCTCTGCTGGTGGCCATACTTACGGGCGTTGTATCGGGCACCTACCCCGCTTTCCGCGCTGCCAGGTTGGACCCCATCGAATCACTCAGACACGAGTAGCCTATTTCCCCTGCACCAGCGAAAGGAACTCCGCCCGCGTGACCGCCCTCTTCTCAAAAATGCCCCGCATAGCAGAGGTGATCACATTGCTGCCCGGCTTTTTGATGCCGCGCATCACCATGCACAGGTGCTCCGCCTGTATCACAACACCCACCCCATCAGGCTTGAGCGACTCCATGATCACATCGGCGACGTGTTTGGTCATGCGTTCCTGCAGCTGCAGGCGCCTGGAGTATATCTCCACCACCCGGGCCAGTTTAGATACGCCCACTACCCAACCCCGGGCATTGGGGATGTAACCGATATGGACCACCCCATAAAAAGGAAGGAAATGGTGCTCGCACATCGAATAAAACGGGATATCCCGCACAATGACCATCTCATGATGCCCTGCCGAGAAGCCGGTTGAAAGCACGTCCCGCGCATCCATGTCGACACCCGAAAAAAGCTCGGCATACATCTCGGACAGGCGCTGGGGCGTATCAACCAACCCCTCACGAGAAGGGTCATCCCCGATGGCCTCGATAAACTCCCTGGCTGTTTTCTTAATCTTGTCAGCGTCTAACATTGTATTCCCCAACAATCCGGTCAGCGGCCACCGAACTTCTCCCTTTCCAGCACCCTGGCCGTACTCGTATCGGACGTGCAGTAGGTTTCAGCGCCCAGGTAGAGAGCCGGCTGCAGCAGGGCAGTATCCAGCGTGCCGTCCGATTTGAAAACCTCTCCGTCGGCGTGCACGGCCACGACTTCGGCGACGATCCATGCATGATCTCCATAGATACGATTATCCTTGACCACACACTCGTAGGCCGCGTACGATTCCTTCAGCACCGGGGCCTCCGTCTTTATTGCGGCGTCCTCAGCCAGGTTGAATCGCGTGAACTTGTCGGTAAGGGTACCGCTGCTGCCCCCTACCGCGGCGATTATCTCCGCCTTGTCGAACGGCATGAAATTGATGCAGAACTGCCCAGCCCCGCTTATCATGTGATAGGTGAAGCGTTTAGGGGCAACAGCTATGCCGTACAGGGGTGGCTTGAACGATACGGGGCAGTGCCAGGCCACAGCCATGGCGTTTTTTCTGCCCTCATGGTTAACGGTAACGATGGCAGCGGTCCTGGGATAGTGCTGGTAAAAAGCCCCGATGTCCTCCACAACAGCCTTCAGCATGGCAGCAATCCTCCTCTTAGGGATCGGTGATTATTTCTTCAGGCCCAGGTGTTTCTCAATAATAGCCAGGTCGGCCGGCAGTTCGGGGAAAGGTTCAACGTATCGCACGGGTATGTCCGGATCCTTGAGCCCGTTGCCGGTAACGATGCATACTATTTTCTTTCCCTTGTAGCTCTTGCCCTGCCTTATCATC
This sequence comes from uncultured Dehalococcoidales bacterium, assembly GCA_964437795.1. Taxonomy (GTDB): domain Bacteria; phylum Chloroflexota; class Dehalococcoidia; order GIF9; family UBA5629; genus CAIMUM01. Next base: position 1,718 of record CAYTIC010000012.1, read on the forward strand.
TTGAGCAGGCCTGCCAGCGGAGCAGCCGAAGCCGGTTCGCCGAACACGCCCTCTTTACCGGCCATCATCTTATAGGCCGCTAAAATCTCGTCGTCGGTCACGCTGTCGATCAATCCGCCCGACTCATCCCTGGCCGCCGTAGCGCCCTTCCAGCTTGCCGGATTACCGATGCGGATGGCCGTGGCGATTGTCTGCGGGGCCTCAATGATCATATTCTTCACAATGGGCGCCGCGCCTTCGGCCTGAAATCCCATCATGACTGGCCTGGTATCCACCTTTCCTTTATCCTTCCATTCCTTGAAGCCTTTCCAATAAGCCGTGATATTGCCCGCATTTCCTACCGGTATGAACAGGTAATCAGGCGCGCCGCCCAGGTCCTCGATGATCTCAAATGCGCCGGTCTTCTGCCCCTCGATGCGAAATGGGTTGAGCGAGTTGACCAGCGTTATAGGGTACTTTTCCGTCAGTGTACGTGTTACCTTGAGCGCCTGGTCGAAGTTGCCCTCGATAGCTATGATCTCCGCCCCGTAGGCGATGGCCTGGGCCATCTTGCCCATGGCGATTTTACCCTTGGGCACCAGTATGATGACCTTCAGCCCGAAGCGCGCCCCGTAGGCGGCAGCCGATGCGCTGGTATTTCCGGTAGAGGCACAGATCGCCCGTTTGCTGCCTTCTTCGATGGCCTTGGCCATGGCAAAGACCATACCTCGGTCCTTGAATGAGCCGGTGGGATTGCAGCCCTCCAGCTTGAAGTAAAGCTCGCCTACGCCCAGCTCCCTGGCCAGGTTGACCGACTTGACCAGCGGCGTATCACCCTCTCCCATCGAAATCATGGGCGTTTTAGCCGTGATCGGCAGATAGTCCTTGTGATGATGCAGAACTCCTCTTATCATTTTCAGATGGCCTCCACCCTGATAAAGTTGCTGATCTCCTTGACCACCGGCAGCCTGTCGATGATCTTAATAGCATCCTGAACGGCGCTCTCACGGGCCGGGTGCGTCATGATGACGATCTCCGCGGTATTGGTAGAGGGGTCGGACTCCTGCTGCCTGACCGAGGATATGCTGATGCTGTGGTCCCCCATAACACTGGCGATTCGTGCCAGTACGCCGGCCTTGTCCTGCACCTTCATGCGGAAGTAGTAGCGCGTCTGGATATCCGACATGGGCTTGATGCCCGATTTCTTTTCAGGTATAAAGCGGGGCGCGTTGTCACGACCGGCGGTAATGTTCTGTGCCATGTTGATGACATCCGCCAATACTGCGCTGGAAGTTGCAGAGGGCCCGGCGCCCTGACCGTAGAAGAGCAAGTTGCCCACCAGATCGCCTGAGACGTAAATGGCGTTATAGACGCCGTCAACTTTAGCCAGCAGCGACTCGGCAGGTATGAGGACGGGCTGCACCCTGGCCTCCACCAGATCATTAGATTTTTTGGCTATTGCCAGCAGCTTGATGGCATAGCCGAACTCTTCGGCATAGCTGAAGTCCTGCGGCTTTAGCCTGGATATGCCCTCATAGTAAATCTCATCGAAGTTAACGTCCATATCAAAGCCCAGCGAGGTCAGTATGGCCAGCTTGTAGGCTGCGTCAAGTCCTCCGATATCGTTGGCCGGGTTGGCCTCGGCATAGCCCAGTTTCTGCGCCTGCTTAAGCGCCAGGTTGAAATCCAGCTTGTCGTGTGACATGCGTGTGAGTATGTAGTTGGTAGTGCCATTGACGATGGCGTAGATGGCCTGTATGTCGTTGGCCACCAGATCTCGCTGGAAGGGTGAGATGAGCGGTATGCCCCCGCCGACACTGGCCTCGAAGCGCAGGCCGGCGCGATGCTCCTTGGCAATGGAGAGCAACTCGGTGCCATGCTTGGCCATGACCTCTTTATTGGCCGTGACCACATGTTTCCCGTTGGCAAGCGCTTCCTTTATATAGTCGAAAGCCGGATACTCCCCACCGATCAGCTCGATGACGATATCGATGTCAGCCCCATAGACCACCTGGCGGTAATCGTCCGTGAAGATGGAGCGATCAAGACCCGCTGAACCATGCCTGGACATGTCCTTCTCGGCCACCACCTTTAGATTAAGCGGACAGCCCGCCTGCCGTGCCAGAGTTTGGCTCCTGGTAATCAGGCCTTTAGCCACGCCGGCTCCGATGGTGCCGATGCCCAAAAGACCTATATTAACGGGGCGCTTCTTATGCAAAATTCTACTTGCTCCTGCTCTTAATAACCTTGTTTGCAGCGAAATCCTTCTGCGCCTGATCCAACAGCGTCTCAACTTTCGCCTGACCGAGCAGCCCATGCATCCAGTCGGTTACGCATTGCTCCGTGAGCGACTGCTTAATGCTGTCGTCCAGAGGACGTTCCTGCCTGTCCAGTACCTGCACGATCCAGTATCCCCCTTTGGTCTTGAGACTGTCATCGCGCGTCACAGGGCTTATCTTCTGGACTTCGAGCGTGCTGAGGATACGCCCGAGCTGACTGTTATCAGCGCCCGGCATGATCCAATCCAGATCGCCGCCCTTGTCCTTACTGGCATGCTGGGAATACTGTTTGGCCAGGTCATCCCAGCTTCCACCGTTGATCAGCATGGTCCTCACGCTTTCAGCGTTGTCACTTGAAGAGAATAGTATGCCCCTGGCATGTACGCCCTTGGTGTCATCTTTATCCAACACCTCCAGCACCCAATAGCCGAAGCCCTTCTCCGTATTCTCGTCATAGGTAGGATTACTAATAGTCATGACGTCCAGCTTAAAGATCAAGTCTTTCAGCGCCGAGTTATTGAGTGCGCCAAGCACCTTGTCTTCATATCCCTTTGGCACCCATCCAAGGTAACCTTTCTTCCCCTGGGTGATCGGTTCCAGGGACAGCAGGGCTGCCATATTGGTGAAGTTGTCTCCCAGCAGCAACTTCTGCCTGCGGTCTTCCGCCATGGCCTTGGTCTCGAGGAACATGGCCCGGGCCTCCGTTTGTAAAACTGGTCCCGGCAAGTTGGGCAAACATTGCTTTTCGGAGTATTTGCGGACGATGATCCTGGTTTTGACAATGTCGGTGCTCGCATCGTCCCTGGGCAATTTCATCTCCTCCAGTTCCTTGGTGATCTCTTCTTCGCTGACCGTGATGCCGGCCGACTGAGCGGCTTCAATGACCACCTGGCTCTGCGGGATGGCCTGGGCTATTACGTCGGTATAGAACTTGGTCATAGCATCAGTTTGATCTTTGGTGAAGTGGTCCAGTGTCTTGATGTAATAGTCCATGCTAAAAGACCTATCGTTGACCTTGATCACGGTTTTCTGATAGGGCATGACCTGCTCGCTGTAGGCCCAGAATCCGACGATGCCCAGTACAACAACGACTACTACAGCCGTGACAATGCCGATAGTTCGCGATAATTGTTTCTCCCGTTCCCATTTGGAGAGTTGGTGTTTAGTGGGAGTTCTTGTGATCTTTTCCTTGCGGTGTTTTCCAGCCAATTCAGAAACCTCTCGTCAATAAAATAAAAAATATGGCAATTCACATTGCCGCTGAAGCCTAAATATGATAACATATTTTCGTTTCGCAGACACGGGGTGTAGCGCAGCCTGGTAGCGCACCTGAATGGGGTTCAGGTGGTCGTCGGTTCAAATCCGACCACCCCGACCAATCAAATATCCCCGCCCGGCCGAGCTTATTTCAACGTGATATCATCGCGAGCGCAGCGGCGCACAGATCCTTGACTGAATCCCCTTCCTCCTCACTTCCCTCTGTACAGTGCGTATACTAACCCCGAAAGTCGTCGCCACGAATCTCACGTCATTGCCGCTTCGCCGCATCCTTTTCATCTCTAAAGCTCTCAACTTAAGGCGTACCTGTTGCTTCCCCCGCGGCTTCTCCTCCACACAACGCGGAAACGGGCATTCCAGGCACAGCGCATGCAGTTCGCAGCCGGTATCTCGCCAGTTTGAATATTCTCCCCGTAAAACAGGAACATCGCGCATGATTAAACCGATAGTATCGCATGTGTACGTATGTTGACAATAGCGTAATGGCACTTTTTGTGGCGCAGTGAAGCTGCTACAGACTCGTGACAATTGTCTATATGACGCGCAGGTTGAGGGCCATAATCGTCAATTGGCCCCTGTGTTCAGGAAAGGATAGCTAATCGATCTCCCACCAGCGGGAAGGAAATGCCTCTTTGAGAAACCGGTCGCCCTTTCCCACCGGCGTCAGGCCGACGGCCCGCATATCGGCGTCAACCATGACCATGATCAGTTCCTCAAAGCCCACTTTGGGCTGCCATCCAATCTCTCTGGCCGCTTTGGATGCGTCAGCCTGAAGTTCATCCACCTCGGTGAGGCGAAGGAAACGCGGGTCCTGCCTGATATACTTTTTCCAGTCCAGGCCGACATATGCAAAAGACCTCTCGATAAACTCCTTTACAGAATGCTTGCGTCCCGTTCCAATTACATAGTCCACCGGGCTTTGAGCCTGCAGCATCTTCCACATGGCTTCGACGTATTCCGGGGCAAAGCCCCAGTCGCGTTGCGCATCCATATTGCCCATATCTATATGGTCCGCTTTGCCGGCTAAAATCTGCGCGATACCGTGAGTGACCTTGCGCGTCACAAAGTTCTCGCCGCGGCGTGGAGACTCGTGGTTGAATAAAATGCCGTTGCAGGCAAAAAGGTTATACGCTTCGCGGTAGTTGACCACGATCCAGTAGCCGAAGAGCTTGGCTGCCGCATAGGGGCTGCGCGGATAAAAGGGCGTTGTCTCGCTCTGGCGACTCTCAGCCACCCTGCCGAATAGCTCGGAGCTCGATGCCTGGTAAAACCTGGTCTTCAATTTTGTCTCGCGTATTGCGTCCAGCAGCCTTAATACGCCGATGCCGTCAACCTCGGCGCTGTATTCCGGTACTTCAAACGATATCTGGACATGGCTCTGGGCGGCCAGGTTGTAGATCTCGTCCGGCTGCACGCGCTCCAGCACGCGGTTGAGGTTGGATGAATCGGTCATATCCCCATAGTGCAGAAAAAGACGCTGTTTCCTGTCGTCGTCGCCGAACTTAATATGATCCAATCGCGTAGTATGGAATGTGCTGGCACGACGCACTATGCCGTGTACATCGTAACCCTTGCGCAGAAGAAGCTCCGCCAGGTAAGATCCATCCTGGCCCGTAATACCGGTGATAAATGCCTTCTTCGCCATATCTCTCCTTATACAATCCTTAACAATGATCCATTTTAGCCCACGTCCCAGGGGAATTGTTCACCTTTGAGGCTGCGTTTCCATCGTGCTAAATCCTCTCCCACCATGATCTCGACCAGCCTGCCGAACTTCACCTGAGGCTGCCAGCCCAGCTTTGCTTTGGCCTTACTGTAATCTCCCTGCTGCTGGATGACGTCGGATGGCCGCAGCAGTCCGGCATCAGTCTCCAAGTAATCTGACCAGTTCAGCCCCAGTGTTTCAAACGCTTTGCGCACGAACTCCTCCACACTGTGCGCCTCACCGGTAGCGATAACATAGTCGTCCGGCTCATCCTGCTGAAGCATCAGCCATGCGGCCTGCATGTATTCGGGAGCATATCCCCAATCTATCTTGGATTTTATGTTACCCAGGGACAGGTGTTTCTCCTTTCCAAGGGATATCCTGGCCACGGCATCGGTGATTTTACGGGTGACGAACCCGATCCCGCGCAGCGGTGATTCGTGATTGAACATGATACCGATACTAATGAACATGTTGTAGCTATCGCGATAGATCTTAGCCATCCAATGGGCATAAAGTTTAGCCGCCGCATAGGGATTGGACGGCCGGAAAGGCCGGGCTTCGTTGTATGCGGCGCCGTCCCCCGGGCCGAAAAGGTCGCGAGTAGAGGCCTGGAATATCCTTGAGCGAGGACTGACCTGCCTGGCCGCCTCCAATATCCTTGTTAAACCCAAACCAGTTACCTCGCCACACTCAACAGGCTGTTGAAAGGATGCGCCTGGTGCGCTGTACGCAGCCAGATTGTAGATCTCGTCGGGTATGCTTCGTTTGACCGCGTTGAGCAAGGCTTCGCTGTCCCCCATGTCTGCTTCGATCAGTTTGACCCTGTCGTACAGGCCGAGGTAATGCAGCCGCCAGCAAGCTTTCGCATCCGTACTGAGGTCGAGGCCAAAAACTTCATAGCCTTTCTCCAGCAGCAGTTGGGAAAGGTACGCCCCATCCTGGCCGCTGACACCCGTTATCAAAGCCCTTTTCACCATAGCTGTTTTTAATATGCAGAGATGAGATTTATCATATCACGAGTGTATTAAAAGGGAAACCCGGTTAAATAAAAGAGGGAGTGGCGTTTGCCCTCCCTCTTATTAATAGCCTGTCAGATAATCTCAGTTCAGTTTCTTTACTACCCTGACCACCTGAACGATCAAAGCAAAGATATCCTCTTTCTTTTTGTAAGGGGCTATTACCATCCGGTCCCCCTCCATTTTCAGGCAGAGGTCACCGGGCGCCGGTTCCATGTCTTTACCGCAGATAATGATGTCACCCTTGTGTACAACATTATCGTACTCCAGGTCGCTGGATTTGATACCTATCAGCTTCATCTCTCTACCTCCGCTTAAGGCCAACTCCCTCGGCACGAATACATATTCTATTATCTGCCTGCTGTCGATCGCGGCGTAAACCGGAACTATAGCCGGCAACGACATCTGCAGTTCAGTCATTATCTCATAGGGTGTTTTCTTTAGCAAATCATCTTTGGGCCCCTTTTCCAGGATGAGATTGCTCAATTCGTTGATGGGCACCTTGAGAGCGCGTGACAGCTTGTTCAACGATGCCAGTGTAACCGACTTGTAGTCACCTTTCTCAATGCGGCAGATAAACGACGGGGACATGTCGGCCAGCTTGGCCAGTTCGGCCTGCGATAATCCCCTCTTCGAGCGAGTGCCTTTAACATAATCACTTAACATAGCTTTGTTCCACCCTCCACCTGACTATCGATTTACCATAGTAAATATTTTGTACAAAACTGTAAAAAGGTCCCAAAACCTATTGATTTTAGTAAATTATTCGTTTAATATAGTAAAAATGAAACTACAGGCTGAGCTTTACAGGATAATGCAGCAGGAAAAACTGACAAATGCCAGGCTGGCGTCCAAGCTGGGTGTCTCGCCCTCGATGCTGTGCCTGGTACTGATCGGCGATAAGAACCCGGGGCGCCGTTTCCTGCAGGGACTGGCCACGCATTACCCCGATATATGCCTGAAATATTTACGGGACCAAGCACCGGCCAAGCCGCAAAACGGTTAAGAGACATGAAGCTGAAACACTCATTAACAAGACGGCGTACCGCTTTACCCGGTTGCGTCTTTACTAAAGTGAATACCCCTGTTACTGGGGGGCGAAACCCGGCAAACTTATAAAAGTGTGATCCAACGGCCCCGGGCCCGCGACCTGGCGGGGGCGGCCCGGATACCGTGGAAATAATATGTTGGAGGTTTTTCATGGAAAGTGAAGGTTGGACCATTGGGTTGGTATCTGCATTCATTGCCGTAGCATGTCTTACCGGTATCATAGCGGCGTTCTCAATGCTGACCTGGGTACTGGGCAATGTTTAAACGATTGACCACCATTAAAATCGGCGCCATAGAATTCCTGTACAAGTTCCTCCTAGTACTTTTCGTTATTATGCCGGTATGCATGGGCTTAACATTCTGGTTAGGAGTGCAGGCTGATGCTGCGCTCAATATCCACTTCCTGAAGTTCGTCATGCCGTTCGTCGGTTCAGCGGTAGGCGTGTTCTTCACCGCCCTGCTTCTCCAGGCCGGACACAAGCAGACTGCCCCCGCCACCGTGGAGGAAGCAGCAAAGCCGTATTCAGACAGCCTGGTCAGCAGGCATGTCGAAGTGACGGAAGCGGCATCACTGCCGAAGCCGGCGATACCGCGCGCCGGGCTCGCCACTCCATACAGCCTGCAGGGAGGTAAATAAGTCATTTTAATTTTCCACCGGGTAGCCCGCATCCACCCAGGCGCCGAAATTGCCCTTGAGGGCGTGCACATTCTTGAAGCCCGCTTCTTTAAGCAGTTCGGCGGCCGACAGCGGGGCGCCCGTCCAGTGGCTGTAGACGAGGTATGTTGCAGATTTATCCAGGTTGTCTATCGCCGCTGGTAAGATGGACGTTGGCAAATTCACGGCACCGGGCAAGTGGCCCTTATCGTAATAACGGGGCGACAGATCTATAACGACCGCGTCAGTAGTCTTGTCGAGCAGTTCTTTGGCTTCCTGGGGAGTTAGCCACAGCGACGAGACACCTGGCGCGGTCTGTTGAAATGTGAAGCCCGCCATCACCACCGCCACAACTGTGAAAAAGATCGCGTAGAATACCATTGCTTGTGACGCTTTCACTGGTTCGCTCCTTTCCCTTATTTCCGTTGTTTCGACCTTGTATGCACACTGTTTACACTGCGCAAGCAGGAAATCCTTCTTTATATGCCTGATGTGTCTTTATTAAAGTAAATCATATGAACGCCTTTTGAACATCGGTTTGAGCGGCTATTTTTTTACAGAAATCAGTAAGGAAAAGGCGTACTGCAAAATGCTTAGTTCCGGTGCGGGTTTACATTATTTACCTTATTAAATCCCCTGCATCGTAGCTATTTCCGGATTATACGACATGACCATTTGCTGCGGTAACGGGTCATAAAAGCGCGTAACAACGGATCCGGACATTCACTGAATTGCCGATTTCATGCAGTATTGTAAATGCTGCAACTTGAAAGGACTGAGCCACAGTCCACTGTGGATTTGAAAAACTGGCTGAACAACCAGCTATAGAAGGTACATGTTCTCCGCTTCCCGTAGCAAGGATTCACGGAAACGTGGATGTGCAATGCCTATTATGTCAAGAGCACGGTCCCTGGTCGATCTCCCTTTCAGATTAACAACCCCGTTCTCGGTCACCAGATAGTGCACGTCCATCCTTGGTGTGGTTATGACTGCCCCGCTGTCCAACTTTGGCACCACCCTGGATACCTGTCCTTTTCTGGCCGTGGAATAGAAGGCGAGCACGGATTTCCCTCCTTTTGAGTTGTAAGCCCCCCTGACGTAATCGAGCTGCCCGCCCGTGCCGCTGTACTCAGCCCCACCCAAAAACTCGGAATTACATTGCCCCAGCAGGTCAACCTGTATTATGGAGTTGATGGATATCATGTTGTCATTCTGTGCAATAACCGCAGGGTCGTTGGTATAGCTGACGGGATAACTCTCCATACTGGGATTATTATGCATGAAGCGATACATCGATCGTGTACCCTCTGCTACGGTAAAAACGTGCTTTCCCCTATGCAGGTTCTTCCTGCGACCGGTGACAACGCCCTTCTTTATGAGATCTACCATGGCCGGGCCGAAAACCTCTGTGTGAATGCCCAGGTCCTTATGGTTCACCAGCTTCCTGGCAATCACATTGGGCAGGCCGCCGAAACCAAGCTGTAAAGTCGCTCCATCGGGCACAAGTTCAGCTACCAGCCTGCCGATGGCATCGTCTTCGCTCCGGGGTTCGGGCCACTTGAATTCGACCAGAGTCGAAGTATTTTCGACTACGGCATCCACCTCGGAGATGTGAAGCAGAGAGTCTCCAAACACGCGCGGCATATTCTTATTAACTTCCACGATGAGACGTTTGCAGCACCTGGCTACTGTGGACGTGTAGTCGTTGGCGGTACCAAAGCTGAAAAAGCCCGACTTGTCCATGGGCGAGACAGTGGTAATGGTCACGTCAATATCGAGGTTCTCGCGCATCAGCCTCGGTACCTGGTGGAAATGGTTGGGCACGTAGTAGTTAAGCCCAACCTTGACGGCCGATCTGGAGGATTTGCTGACAAACCAGGAAAATGCCTGTATGCAATCGCTAAGGTCGGGGGCAAGCAGGCTCTTGGATACATTCTCCGTGGGAAGAAGGGAGTGCACCATGAGGTCTTTGAGATCGCCAGCGCGCACACGGTCCGCGATTGCTTGAAGAAGCGCCGGCGGCTCGGCTGCAGCCAAACCATGGACGATGGTGCTGCCGCTTTTAATCGAACGTACCGCTTTTTCAGGCGTGGTAAGCTTACGCCTGTACTGTGACCGATAAGCCAACATATGCTCAGGCATTGAAGCCGGCGCCGGCCGCATCCTCGTTCTCCGCAATATTGAAGAGCTGCGTAAAACCGGCGATATCGAAAACCTCTTTGATGTTGGGCTTCATGCAGCAGAGCTTCATATCGCCCTGCTGTTTGCGTACTTTTTTGAGTTGTGCCAGGAAGACGCGCAGGCCCGAACTGCTGATATACTCCAAACCTTCCAGGTTCAACACAATCTTCACCTTTCCGACCTGAATGAGCTCATCAAGCTTTTTCTCAGCCTCTGCAGCGCTGTAGGCGTCCAGCCTTCCACTGATACACAGTATGTTCACGTCGCCCGATATTTTTTCGGTTAGATCCAATGGGACCTCCTATTAGCCTTTGATTCTTATTACAAACCTTCCACGCTGGAAAGTACTCTCTCGAACTTGGTCAGGCTCTCGTCTATGACAGCATCGGTGTCGGCCATGCTTGTGTATACGCGCGAGCCGGCCAATGTGATCAGTCCGTTGGCCATGTAGGCCGCGCCCATCTCCTCGATCATGTGCTTGCGTGGCTTCATCTCTTTCAGTAGCTTCAGAGGGTTCCTGAAGTCAAGCAGCATCACGGCCGAGGTCTCAAGGTGGACGATCGATCCCTGATTATATACTACAAAAGGCAGCTTGTAACGATCGATTATGGCCTGCAGGCCCTTCGTAAGCCGGTCACCCGCTCTGCCCGCAATCACCGGCGCGTTGGTGCGCTCCATTTCGAGCAGAGAGTAATAACCGGCTGCGCAGGATAGTGGATTGGCCGAAAGCGTTCCGCCCACGTAGGCGCGCTCAGCCGAAGCACCACCTATACCCGCAGCGAAACACTGGATTATCTCAGCACGGCCTCCTACTCCGCCGGCCATGGGATAGCCGCCGGCAACGCACTTACCGAAGATGGTCATGTCCGGCTTTACATTGAAGTAACCCTGCGCACCGCCCATACCGAGCCTGAATCCTGTCACTACTTCATCGAAAATGAGCAGCGCACCGAACTCGGTGCAAAGCTCCCTCACCTTTTTATTAAAGTCAAAGGGTACCGGGCGGGTCCCGCTCTCAGGCCCCACCGGCTCTACTATGACAGCGGCCGTACCACCGAAGATACGGTTCCTGACAAGCAGACGCTTCAAAGCACCAAGGTCATTGGGGAAAAACTCCTGAGTGCCGCCACTGGCGCCCGAGGGAATGCCCTTGGCCTCAAACCTGCCCGAGCCGGGTATATGCATCCCATAGACCATCTGGTCGCTCCATCCATGGTATGCCCCTCCGACCTTTATGATTTTCTTTTTCTTGGTAAAGGTACGCGCGGCACGTATGGCCGCCATCACGCTCTCTGTCCCGGAGCCCAGCATACGGAACATCTCAACGTTGGGCATAAAGCGGTTGATCAGTTCGGCCAGCTTCAACTCATACTCATGAAACAACCCGGTCACGGGTTCGCACGTCTTAAGCAGCTCAATGATTTTCTCACGTACGGGCGCGTAATTGTTGCCCAGCACGATGGGGCCGCCGGCCTGCAGGAAGTCGATATACTGGTTGCCGTCCACATCCCACAGATATGCCCCTTCTGCTCTATCAATAGCAATGGGGAAGGGATGATTGAATGCCAGGTTGTGCTGCACTCCGCCGGGTATAAAGCGCTTGGCTTCATCTGTTAAAGCTTTTGAACGTTTGCATTTCAGTTCGAAATAATCGAGGTATTCCTTCATTTTCTCCGGCCGCACCCTTCTCATAGGCTGTCCCACCAGGGCATACAGGCGCCGGTAGATGTCATCAACATCGTGGTATTGAGAAATCGAGTAACGTTGTTCTTCAGTCATGATTATCCTCCCGGCAAAAAAGATGTACCTGGGATATTTCTCTTCTTTGCCGTATGTATACTATAAACCTTTCTTAAACGGGTCGGCCCACAGCTTAACCGAGGCCGCCAGCTCCTTATGCGTCTTGGCATACTCCTCCAGGGAAACTCCTTTCATAGTGGCATCGATGGCCTGTCGGAACGCTTTGCCTCCGGCTACCGGTCCCTGCGGGTGCGCATGTATACCGCCGCCCGAGCCTATGACGATATCGTTGCCCAGGTCCTGCATCACCTTGGGTACCATAGTGGGGGTAATGCCGCCGGATGCCATGGGCCAGGTCGATTTCAACTGATATAAAGGATATGTGAGGTTACGGGCCATCAATTCGAATTTATCCACGATGACGGGCGCCTTCCCGTACGGGGCAGGTATGACCACTATATCCGCTCCAGCCAGCCGCGGAAATTTTCCCAGTATCATATGCGAGCTGATACCGTGCACCGGCGACATGTAGAGAGCCCCGGCAACGTCCATGTGTCCCAGGATAGGCACATTGATCTTGGGGTCCTCAGCAAGCGCCTGCAGTACGGTCAGCCCGACGGCCACGTAGTTTAGCATGATGGCATTGGCCCCCAGCTCCACCGCCCTTCGGGCATTCTCGAAGACCTTGGGAACGCTGTCGCTAACATTAACTGTATAAAGGGTATGTTCACCAGTCTCCTCGTAGACTTGCTTCTCTATCTGCATATAGCGCTTGACGCGTCCGGCCATGGAATTGAACGAAGCATCTGCTATAAGCTCATCGTCCTTTATGATGTCGCATCCACCCAGCGCGGCCTGTTTGAAGAGCTCGGCCCCCACCTCCAGCGGGTAGCCCGTGCAGGGCTTGATCATATTGTTGAGCAGGGGACGCTTCTTTACGCCCAGCAACTTGCGAACGCCGTCGATGCCGAACTTGGGCCCTTTGAAACCCGCCACATATTTCTTGGGGAACCTGACATCGACCAGCTTGATCTGCCCGCCCATGGATATATTGCCGACCACGGCGGTGAGCATCATGGGGATCTGTGAGCCGATGTTCACGAAGGGGAAGGCTATCTGGACAAACCAGTTCCTATCCTGCAGCCCGGGCGGCAGGCCGAACTCGTAATCGGGCACTTCGTAAACCCCGATCACCTTGGCCACGTGATTCCGGCGCACCTCGGGTGTCTCGCCCGGCACGGGCACCCATGTGCCTGTGCTCTGCTCGACAGCCAGGAAAGGCGCCAGCTTGTGCATGGGAAATATTGCCGGATAGTTCACAACATAAGTGCCGATGATATATTCGTCGTAATCTATCCCGTCTGGCAGGGCCAGCGGCTGGCTCAGCATATCTTCCGTCTTCATTTCGTCCTCCTCTTACACCTGTTCGCAACGCTCTTTGTTTATCCTCGTGTAAAAATCCTTCAAATCCGTGTAGAGCTCCTTATATCGTGCGTATAAGAAATCGTATACCTCGCGATTTGCCGCCCTTGGCTCAAATGTGTAGTCGCAGGTCACGACATTCTTCAGGCTCTCGAAATCTTTGTATATGCCTAATCCCACTGCCGCCGTCATGGCCGCTCCGACGGCGCCGGCCTCCTGGGGATTGCGTACGGGTTCGATTCTCTTACCCGTCACATCAGCCAGGACCTGCATCCAGGGATGACCGAGGGCGCCTCCGCCGATCACGCGCAGCGACGGAAGCGGGAATTTGAACTGCGTCTCGATTACCTCGATTATCCACCGCAGGTTATAGGCCACGCCCTCATATACCGCCTTGATCATATGCTCGCGTGTATGCTCGGGTACAAGGTTGACGAAGCCGCCACGCACAAAAGCGTCTGCGACAGGCGCCCTCTCGCCGTACAACCATGGCATGAATATAAGGTAATCGGACCCTGCCGGCACCTGCTCAACCGTGCTGTCCATAAAACCGAATATATTAGACATTGTGGGATCGGCCTTCTCCAGCCTGCACATCTCGTCTCCCAGCCACCTGAGGCAGCCGCCCGCCAGCTCCATCTGCCCCAACAAAAGGGTTTTGCCCGGATCGGCAGATTGAGTGCTGACCACGCCGCTCTTACCGGTTGGCGTCCTTTTTGTCACCACCCCCACCCAGGCTGAGGTGCCCATACTGATATGCCCGTCACCCTCGCCCATAGCGCCTGAACCCACGGCCGCGGACTGAATATCGCCGGTGCCACCCATAACTGGTGTGCCCTCCCGCAGACCCATCAGGTCAGCCGCCTCTTTGGTCAACTGTCCGATTGTATCCGTGGAGCGGCAGAGGGGGGTCAGCTTTTTAATGTCAAAACCGACATATTTGAAAATGGCTTCCAGCCAGGTCTTCTTCTTGAGGTCCAGCCCGAAGGCCGAAGCGTTGCTCCATGTCATCAGCATTTTACCCGTGCAGCGGTAGTTAAGATAACCGCTCACATCCAGGAAATACTTCATCTTTTTATATACATCGGGCTCGTTCTTCTTCAGCCACAGGAGCTTGGGTATTCCGTCCTTGCCCGTTATGGAAGCGCCGGCTATAGCGCTGAAAATGGCGGGACCGAGGAATTTGTTCATGACCCATCTGGCTTCCTCCGGCGCCCTGCTGTCCAGCCAGATGATTCCGTGCCTGAGCGCAACTCCCGCCTCGTCCATAGGCACTATACCAATCAACTGCGACGCATTGACCACACATAGTATATCGTCGGGGGATACACCGGTCTCGGCCATCAGACGCTTGGTTGAAGTGGTCATGGCCTTCCACCAGTCCTCCGGGTCCTGTTCAGCCCAGCCGGGTTTGGGATACTTTATATCATAAGGGCTAACGGACCTGCCGTGCACGCCACCTTCCACATCTACCAGTACGGCTTTGTTGTTGCTGGTGCCAACGTCATGCGCAATTATGTACTTTGCCATTAAACCTCACCCCCGGATTATTCGGTACAGTTATGTCGTTTCCAGTGTAAACCGTACAATATCATACACACTTATCCACAATGAAGCAACAGTTATCGCTCGTAAAAGCACGCTTTTTCAGCTAAAATCTGGACCGGGACCGTTTATCATGAAAAGTCAGAATCCGTTAACAAAGCGGGGGTACATCTCCCTCTATAAATCGGGTGAATTGAAGGAAAGGGCCGAGAAGCTGAATAAACGCCTGGCCGGATGCGACATCTGTCCCCGGTCATGCCGTGTAAACCGTCTGGATGGCGGTACAGGCTACTGCAGGTCGGGCAGGATGGCATCGGTAGTCAATCGCTGTGCCCATCACGGAGAGGAGCCGGCTCTCTCCGGGACAAGCGGTTCGGGAACGATATTTTTCAGCAGTTGCAACCTTCGATGCATCTATTGCCAGAACAGCCAGATCAGCCAGGGAGACAATGCCCTGGCCGGACGTGTCGACAGCCGCGGCCTGGCAGATATGATGCTTTACGTGCAGGACGAACTGGGCTGTCACAATATCAACCTGGTCTCACCCACTCATTACGTACCGCAGATCGTGGAGGCCGTCTGTGCGGCGGTCCCCCTGGGGCTGGAAGTCCCTATCGTGTACAACACTAACGGCTATGATTCTGTCGAGACTCTCTCCTTGCTGGACGGCATCATCGATATCTACCTCCCTGATATAAAATACTCCTCAGATAGATGGGCTGCCAGATTCTCCTCGGCAAAGCAATACGTAAAACACAGCCGGCTGGCTATATCGGAGATGTACCGGCAGGTCGGAAACCTGGAAACGGACGACAATGGCATTGCTCAGAGGGGGCTGATCGTACGTCACCTGATCCTGCCCAACGGGCTATCGGGAAGCGCCTCTTCTTTAAAATGGCTGGCAACGGAGCTTTCGCAAGACGTGACTTTGAGCATTATGGCGCAGTACTATCCATGCCACCTTGCGCATAATGAGCCGTTGTTATCGAGGAGAATTACAGCGAGCGAGTACCGGGACGTCGTAAATATCATGCAGGACCTGGGCTTTGGCAACGGCTGGCTGCAGCAACTCGACTCGGCAGATCACTACCTGCCCGACTTCCACCGTGAAGGACACCCGTTTTCCCTGTAGGAACAGCCTACATCCTGTCTTTCAGGTCACTCCTGAAAACCGCCCTCTTCACGTTGCCGCCTGCCTTATTCCAGATCTCCTTGATTCGCGGGATATACATAAGGATCGGCACCAGGGTTATGAAGATGCTGTAGATAAACAGCCCCGTATCCTTATACACGAACCATGCGATCAACCAGAATGCGACAAAAGATAGTGCATAGGAAAAAGTAGGCCAGCGGGTTATGGCCATAAGAAGCAGAAATGCCCCCAGGTAAATGAGGTCACCCAGAGGAATGGGGAACTTAACGGTCCAGATATCAACCCAGATTATCCATGCCAGCAGGAAAGCCAGTATGCCGATGGCGGAAGCGCCGCCTTTACCACCCTTGAACTTGAGGAATACGGGGAAATTATGCCCGGCGATAACGAAGATCCCGGCCACCATCTCTACAGGAACAACCATATTGGACGGCACCTGCAGAAGAATGGCTGCCCAATAGCTTAACGTAAGAGCCACCATGGCCTTGCTGACATCGATTGCCAGGACCAGCATACCCGGCCAGAACCCGATAGTGTAAAAAGTATTCATGGCGCCCATGTTGTGGCTGCCGACCTGGCGGATATCCACACCTTTGAAGGTTCTACCCACCATGTAGGCCGACGGTATGCAGCCCAACAGGTAACTGATAATCGCGGAGATCACGAATGCAAGTACTATATTAATCATAAATTAACCACCCAAACTATTATAAGCCGGGCTAGCCGAAAATGTTACTACGTAAAACTGCGTATTTCCATTAGAAACTGAGAAAGGTATGTCTGGCTATTAGAGCTACCGCCCCGCGCTGGTTGGTGTATGTTAACTCCACCGTAGTCGACATGGTCGGGCCCAGCTTTGTTTCCTTTCCCACGATACTGGCAATCTTAATCCGCGCAGCCAGGATATCGCCTGCTGCTATGGGCGCCAGGAACTCGTATTCCATGCCGCCATCCAGATTGCCCCTGGGGGCGCCCGCGGCGATGAGCCTCTCTACAAACTGGAACATATCGAATCCGCTGGTTACCGGCCATCCAACGAAGCCGGGGGGCGCTTTAAGCCTGCCGAACGAGCTTTGTGAGGCATACTCCACATCGCAATGCATCGGATTTGAGTCACCCACAGCCTGAGCATAGCGCTGTATGGCACCCTCCTCAACCTCATATATGAGAAGAGGCTCTTCCTTGCCGATCATTTTCTTCAGTGCTTCGGTCAATACGAATTCAGCCATTATTCCATCTCCTGGACTCTACAATTAACCGGATAATTATGAAACATCGCCGGCGATCCGTGTTCAGCCGGCGATGTTCCGTCTATGCCTTAGATAATAATAGTCTATTTTGCCTTTGATGGCAGGACCGCTACCGCGGCTCCGGTGGTATTCTTCTCACCTTTAGTGTTCTCGACCCAGATCTCGCATTCCACAGTGTGATCTGCATCGTTCTTCTTGGTGACCTTGCCCTTGCAGTACCAGGTATCGCCGTCGACCGGATCATCGAAGCTCTTCATCTTGCGCGGGTAATCCATGCCGCGATACCTGCACGACAGCTTCTTAAGTGTCCCGTCCTGGCCGATCCAATCGGTCATCAAGTTCACCAGCCATGCCCTCTTGAGCAGGCCGTGCACGATGGGTCTGCCCACGCCCAGGTTCTTGGCGAAATCCTCTTCGTAGTGAAGCGGGTTGAAGTCGCCCGATGCCCCGGCGTACTGCACCAGCATCCTGGTAGTAGCTATTTTCTCAAGTGTTGTGACTTCACTGCCTATTTGTACATCTTCATAAAAAATCTGTTTGGCCATAGTTCCTCCACATATTAATAACAGGTTGTCTTAGAAGTTGAGGAAGGTATTACGCACAACGAGCACAACAGCTCCTCTCTGGTTGGTATAGGTGGATTGGAGCGTGGTCACCATGGTCGGGCCCATCTTGGTCTCACGGCCCTCAATACTGGCAACCATTATCTCAGCAATCAGGATATCGCCTGCGCCAACAGGTGCACGAAAATCGTACTCAACACCACCGTCAAGCAGGCCCATCGGAGCTCCGGCCTTCATCAGCTTCTCGAAAAGATCGAACAAGTTGAATCCGGCTGATATAGGCCATCCTGTGAAGCCGGGCGGGGCCATGATACGGCCCCATTTGCTATTAGCTGCCCATTCGACGTCTGAATGTAGAGGATTGGAATCGCGAACCGCCTGGGCAAACCTCTGGATAGCGCCCTCTTCGATCTTGAAAACAACCGGGGGTTCTTTTTGTCCGATCAGTTGTTTCAGACTATCTGTTACAACAAATGCTGCCATTTAATCAAACCTCCCAAATATAGCTTTATTTGCCAACGATGCAGACGCTGACAACATTCATGGAGGGGAAACCGCCCATATTGTGCGTCAGGCCGATCTTGGGGTCCTTGAGCTGCCTCTTGTCAGCCTTGCCCTGCAGCTGTTTGTACATCTCGTACATCATGCGCAGGCCGCTGGCGCCGATGGGATGTCCGAAGCACTTGAGGCCGCCATCGATCTGGATTGGCTGTGCGCCATCACGATTGAAACGTCCGGCATCGATATCGTCCTTGACCTTGCCCCTGGGGCTGAACTGCAGGTCTTCCATGGCTGTAGCTTCGGTAATCGAGAAGCAATCGTGTACCTCTGCCATGCTGACTTCTTCGCGCGGGTTCTTGATGCCGGCCTCTTTATAGGCCATGATACCAGCGCGGTACGCCGGCTCAACATGCGATCCGTCCCACTTGGTATAGTACATCTCTTCTCCCGAGGATACCGAGATCTGCAGGGACTTCACCAGTACCGGGTCCGGCCTGAACTTCTTGGCCATGTCCGCCCTGCAGACTATGGCGGCGGCTGATCCGTCGCTCACGCCGCAGCAGTCGAAAAGGCCCAGCGGCCAGGCGATGATAGGCGCATTAACGATCTGCTCCACGGTGACCTCTTTGCGCAGGTGGGCCTTTGGATTGAGGGCGCCATTCACGTGGCTCTTTGCTGAAACCTTGGCCAGCATCATCTTGCCGTCCTGAGGGCTGAGGTTATACTGCGAGAAGTACTTGGTTGCCATCATGGCGAAACCGCCCGGCGCGGTCATGTTAAACATGCTTAAAGGCGCCTTGTAACCCATTCCGCCGGCCAGGGGAAGCCCGCCGTAGCCGCAGTCTTTCAGCTTCTCCATGCCCAGGGCCAGGCAGATATCATAGGCGCCCGAGGCGACCCCGTAGACCGCCCCACGCAGGGCTTCTGAGCCGGTGGCACAGAAATTCTCCACCCTGGTGATGGGGATAAACGGGAGTTTAAGTGCCAGACCCAACGCAGTCGCGCCTCGGCCCATGCTGATATCCGGCATGTGAATACCCCACCAGGCCGCCTGTATTGCGTTCTTCTCAATACCTGCGTCTGCCAGGCATTCAGTAAATGCTTCCACGATAAGGTCCTGTGGACCGGCATCAAAGCGCTCACCAAACTTGGTGCAGCCCATACCGATTATGGCTACTTTATCTTTAATTCCTTCTGCCATCTAATTATCCTCCTTGTTTTCTACTTACTTATGCTAAGACGGGCATCGCTTTCCAGCCATAGTTTATGGCAGCCCGCTTTTCATCGGCATACTTGATCCTGAAGGTCAGCTCAACCGGCATACCGACACTCAGGGCGTTGGCGTCACAGTCGGTGAGGTCCACTCCGGCCCTTCCGCCACCATCGAAGTCGATGAAGCCGTAAGAGGCGGGCGGGTCGATGCTGGGCGCCAGGAAGTCACTGGTGTAGGTGAACAGCACGGCCCTCTTGTCGGCGAAACGGTAATTCTCATTCTGGTCTACCGCGCCGCAATCCGGGTTGCAGCAGATCCTCTGCGGCGGATAGCTCGGTGTGCCGCATTTCTTGCACTTGTACCCCACCATGCCATAAAGCTCCTTGTTATCCCTGGATACGATGGAGAACGAGGTGAACATGGCCTCTTCGCCCCTGATACCGAGCTCAGACGGCATCTGCTTGCGGAAAGCTAGGTATTTCTCATAGCTGCCCAGCGCAACTTTGTTGGCCATGTTTTTCTTGACGCCCTTTTTATTCTTGATTTTGGAGATCTTGTCGGTCACGGTCAGATAGAAAGAGTCGCAACCCTGCCCGAAGCTGATCACCATGATCTTATCTCCCGCTTTGGCATCTTCCAACGCGGCCACCAGCATCAGGAGCGACTGTGCTACACCGGTATCGCCGACCGTCGTCAGCATGGGATCTTGTATCTGCTCAGGGGTAAGCCCGAAGCCCTTGCCCAGTGCGGCATGTGCGCCGCCGAACGCGCAGGCGTAAATAACCTTGGAGAAATCCTTTACGTTCAGTTTATATTTCTTGGCCAATCCTGCCGCCGCCTCGGGGATAAATTTCATGTATCCGGCATCGCGGATGAAGCGCTCCTCCCACATATGCTCGAGGCGCTCGCCTTCCAGGCGCCGTCGGTCTACAAAATCATGCGTGGTGGAGTAAGAGCCGTCGATAGTGGCGATTACATCGTCCTTGCCCAGCAAGAAAGCTGCCGAGCCGTCGCCGTAAGTATAGTCGCCGTTGCTGGCAACCTTGCTGACACGCATGTCAGCGGCACAGACCAGGCAGCTGTTGAGAGAGCCGGCTGCAATTGCATCGGCGGCCGCCAGCAACGCGCTGGTGCCGGACTTGGTGGAATCGGTAAAGTCCGCCGTCCTGGTGTCCGTATTGAGGTCCAGCGCAGCGGCAATGATGCCGGCGTTCTGCCTAAGGGCATATGTCTGCGATGTGGAGGCGAAGTAAAGCCCGTCCACTTTCGAAGTGTCTTCCCCTCTCAGACAGTCCTGGGCAGCAGCTACCGACATGGTGATGCTGTCCTCGTCCCAGTTGGCCACGGCTTTCTCGCCCCTCAATGGGGCAAAGCCCAGAAACAATAGGGACATCTGCATGATGTTTCGATCCAAACGGAACCTGGGTATGTGCGCACCGTATGACTTGATACCTACCATTTTTCCTCCTTAATCTGAATATATTATTTTAAGAGTATCTGCCAACCCAATCAGCGACTGATTTTACACCATATAATGTCTCATCACAATAGCCGATATGTTCAGGCGCCCGCCCGTTCTACGGCTCATACTTACCCGTAATCCATCATGCCAAATGACCGGTCCGTCAAAGACCTATGCCGGCGGCGATCTTCTCAAGGTGCAGATCGGTATCCCCCAGCATGAATTCGGATGACTTCACACGGCGGAAAAAACAACCTATATCATGGTCCATGGTAAATCCGATGGCCCCGTGTATCTTGATACCTTCGATACAGACCCTCTGGTACACGTCGTTGGCCTTGGCCTTAGCCTGGGAGATGTACATATCGGCCTTAGCGTCAGTCGATAGCATCCAGGCCGCATAGTAAACAATATACTGCAAGCCCTCGACATCAGTGAGCATATCCACAAGCTTGTGTTGAATGGCCATAAAAGCTCCAATCGGCTTGTCGAACTGCGTCCTGTCCTTGGCATATGCCAGCGTCATATCGAGTACCGCCTGGCAAGCTCCGGAAATCTCGGCGCACTTGAGCACCGTGGCCCGTTGGGCCATATAGGAGATCACTTTCCAACCATCGCCTTTCCTGCCGATGATATCCGACCTGCCGGCCTTGACGTTCTTGAGCCGAACTTTGCACTGCCCATCGCCCGCGATTGTGGGAATCAGATC
Organism: uncultured Dehalococcoidales bacterium; assembly: GCA_964437795.1. GTDB lineage: Bacteria > Chloroflexota > Dehalococcoidia > GIF9 > UBA5629 > CAIMUM01. Next base: position 23,422 of record CAYTIC010000012.1, read on the forward strand.
CACCTTCACTCCGCGGCTGCTTGTCTTAACCACGAAAAGTGTTAGGCCTCCCTCGGGTGAGCCGGACTTTTCCGTCCTGCACAGCACCAGCATATAATCCGCTATATGGGCAAAAGGTACGAACCATTTTTCGCCGTTAATAACGTAGTTTTTCCCATCGAATTCCGCTGAGGCTGCTATGTCGGCAGCTTCGAATCGCCCGGAACGCTCGGTAAGAGCAAGCGACCAGATGCTTTTGCCGTCAGCGATGGGTGTGAGATATTTAGCTTTCTGTGGACCGGTTCCGAATTTCAGTATGGGTATGGAGCACAGCGCAACGGTTGAAAAGAAAGGCCCCGGTGTCACATTCCTGCCCATCTCCTCCATCAGCACTACCAGGTCAAGAAAATCAGCGCCGGTCCCGTTATACTGCTCGGGAAATATCAGCCCCAGCCAACCCAGCTCAACCATCTTGGCCCACATGTCAGGATCGTACCCCTTCTCAGAGGCCTCCAGTTCCCTGACCCTGGCTTTTGGGCACTCGTTAACCAGAAAATCCCTGGCCATGGTCTTCAACATGTTCTGCTGTTCATTAAAATCAAAATCCATCTCGATCCTCTTAATTATTAGTATGCCCTGGGCAATCCCAGTTTAAACTGTCCTATAATATTCTTCTGAACTTCATCAGTGCCGCCCGCGATGGAAATGCCCGGGAACATCATATAAAGGCGTGTGACGTTGCCCAGGACCTTGGCCCACTTAGACCACATATCAACCTGCGAATAGGCGCCGATAATCTCCGAGCCGGTAGTTGCAAGGCGCTGCATGACCAGGTCGCAATAAGCCTTATTTCTGGCCGCCTCGTAAATGGGGATTGTCCCTTTGCTCATCTTCCACGTGATCTCATACCCGAACATTTTAAGCGTTTCGATCTCCAGGGCTCTCTCTGCCAGCTTATGCCTGACGACCGGGTCTTTGGCCAACGTTGCACCATTATACCTCGTTTCACGTGTATATTTAATGACGTACTCCAGGACCCTTCTGGAAACACCACCGAACTGGGGACCGATGCTATGCCTTTCGAACGCCAGTGACTGCATCAGGTGGTACCAGCCGCGGTTCTCCGTACCCACAAGATTCGCCGCCGGGACCTTGACATTATCGAAAAACAGCTCGTTGAATATATGTATACCCGCATAGTTCACAATAGGCTTGACGGTAATGCCGGGGCTTTTCATATCAAGTATGAGCAGGCTGATGCCGTGCTGCTTTTTCTGGGCGCCGGGATCGGTCCTGACAGCTATCCAGCACCACCTGGCCCTGTGGGCGCAACTGGTCCATATCTTCTGCCCGTTCAGGACATATTCGTCACCGTTTTTAATCGCCTTAGTCTGAATATTGGCAAAATCGGAGCCCGCATTGGGCTCACTGTAGGCGGTGCACCAGACGCCGTCGGGCTCGCCGGCCGCGATGGACGGTATGTATTTCTTCCGCTGCTCCTCGCTGCCAAAAAGCATGAGTGACTGCCCTACCCATCCAATGCCGCTGACCCCCATGGTGGTACCCGGTATTCCCTGGTAGCTGGCCTCATCGATGTACACAAGCTGTTCAAATGGTGATGCGTCCCGCCCTCCGTACTGTTTTGGCCAGGCCATGGTCAACCACCCTTTTTGCGAAAGTTTCCTTGACATCTGCATGGTGAATTCCCAGTCCTCATCCCTGCCTTCTTCCTCCAGGCCGCTGATCGCACGATGCCCCGATAATTCCGCCCGCGCAAAAGCCTTGATCTCCGCCCTCAGCCTCTCCTCTTTTTCGCCGAACTTAAAATCCATACCCGCTCCTTACAGAATTAAAGTATTTCAGATTATGTAATCCCACCGGCGTTAATTAACCACAGCTTTTACCGCAAGTCCACTATATTTATGCCTGCATGCCTTCTGCCAATTGACCTTTGCCTGCACAAAATGGTATAAACTTAATTAACAGTGAACAACGTTATATAAACTGGTCTGTCTTCTGTAATGGATTTATATCTGCTGGAACAACGTTCACTTTATATCATAAGGCCCTGTTATTTGTCAAACCGCAGAAGCGAATATAGCGTTAAACCATTCGATCTGATAAGTTGAAAGAGCGTCATGAAGACTGAGGGGAAGGCTACTAAGGCTCTTATTATGCATGCGGCACTCGATATCTTCAGTAAAGAAGATTTTGAGAAGGCCACTATGCGCTATATTGCCGAAAAGGCTAACGTCACCACTTCCAATATATACAAACATTTTAAAAATAAGGATGACCTCTACGTTCAAATCATCAGCACCATTATTGAGAGGACGAGCCGGGAGCTGGATATGCATTTAACCGGCCTCACCAATACGAAGAATAAGATTTTCCGGATGACACACTATTACCTTAATTACTTTCAGGATAATAAACATATCGCCAGCCTGGTCTATGCCAGAACAACTATGAGTTACTGGTTTGAGTTTGAAAAAGCCATGAAAACAGCGAAAACGTCGGGCTCTCTATTCATCCGGATAATGGAGGAGGGAAAGCGGAAGGGGGAACTGCGCGACGATATCAACCTTAATATGCTCGGCCACATTTATCATGGAGCTCTACGCCAGATGGTGGTCCACTGGCTGTATAACCAGGACACGTACCGGCTGTCCGACATGGCCGACGGTTTCGCCCAGGCAATCTATGAATCAAGCCGGGTAAAAGAGGCAGGCACAGGTACGTTCGTCTGTCCTTTTATGAAAAGCGGCAACCCCTAGAAGAGAAGCGCTGCGCTGTCTCTACTTAATATTCGAGATACTCTGATAAACCCTATCCTTCCAGGCTACGCCTGCGCCCAGGGCCCGGCGGGAAGCCCCGAAGATCACGGCAAGGATAAGGAAGCCCATGCCCAGCGGGTGAAAGATAAAGGATATCTTGGATCCCCTGAAATAGATGTCCGTGATAATTCTCATCAGCAGGATAACGGCCACCTGCACCAGCACGACGGCGCCCCAGTCCATCACGAGTCCATCCGACATCAGATCGTTAAGCGGGCGCGTACAGGCCCAATAAAAAGGCGCCAGGAAAAATATGTAGGCTATCAGCACCAATCCGATCAGGGCGACCGGAGAAAGGGCAGCTACCGAGTAAAACCACTTAATGCATCCCTCCGCCATAGTTCCCATACTGGTATACATCTTGGTGGTCAATACCCCGCTCAAGTCAACCGAGAGAATACGGCCTCCGTGCTTGTGCATCTCTATGCCGAACCATACGTCCTCCATAATCCGCGTCTTAACCGCCTCGTGCCCTCCGATCCTCATATAATCTTCACGTTTGAACAGCAAGAATTGTCCGATGGCCAGTGTAGGCCCGGGCTTCTTCCAGGAATGGAACAGCCATAGCGGAAACCAGCTCATGACGATGAAATAGAAAAGGATGGGGATGACTATTTTTTGTGTGATCCCGGAGACCCGTTGCCGGGGAAATCCCGAGAGCATGGCCACATTGTTTATGATCGCAATCTGAAGTGTGCTCCGGATCATGTGCGATCGGCTGGCCGTATCGGCATCAACGAAAAGCAGCCAACTGCCGTGTGCATTCTGCGACAACTGGTGGCAGGCGTAGCATTTCCCCGCCCAGCCGTCGGGCAGCGGTTTGCCCCGGATCAATTGCACCCGGCTGTCGTCATCGGCCATTCCGCCGACTATCTCCGCCGTCCGGTCCGTGGAGTTATCATCCAGCACAATCACCTCAAGGTTGGGATAATCCTGGCCAAGGATCGATGACAGGCACCTCTGTATGTTCTCCTCTTCATTCCTGGCCGGTATCAGCACGGATACGAGCGGTGGATCGTCAGGAACAACAGCCTTCCTTGACGGCCTTTTCAGGGCAACCAGGTTCATAATAAGGTTGATAAAGAAAAGCGCTAAACCGGCAAGTACGAACAGTTGATAGATCAATTTATATCAATCCAACTCATAAAGTCAGGCTGTTTTACCTCTCGACCTGATCCAACTTAACAGGCGTCCCGAAGCGCCTGGGGATGTCTTCAATCCCTGGAAATGCTTCATCAAAAGTACTGCAGTAACTACAGCCATAAAAACGATCTCCCAGATGTCAGCCCCTGTCAGTGAAAGGTAGACCAGCGTACCGGCCATTCCGCTCATCACTGTCCAGGCGTCGTTATTGATGAAGAGAAAACCGATCAAGAATAAAATAGCCAGGCTGAGGATGATGTCCCACCGGCCCAGGGCCAGCAGGGTCCCGGCGAATACAGCCAGCGCCTTGCCACCATGAAATCTCAGGAAGGGCGAATAGGCATGGCCTATTATCGCGCAAACAGCGATGATATATCCGACGGGCTGCGCATAACCTAAAAGATATTGGGCTATTAAAACGAATGGCATTCCTTTGAGCATATCTGCCATTAGAGCTGTGATGCCCCAGGCTTTACTGCCCGCCTTGAATACATTGGTTGCGCCGGGATTGCCGTCCCCGAAGTCTCTTATGTCCTTGCGCAGCTTTACCTTTCCGATCCACAGTGAAAAGGGGCAGGCGCCCAGAAAAAAGGCCGCTACAGCCAGCAGGACTACCAAAGCTGTATCGATCATAATGCCCTCACAATCGATTATACGTAGCCGTTTCTAGAACGGCAAGTCTATAGAAAATGTATCCGGGTGTCAAGCCTGAAAGAATTTAGATACGACCCCGATTGGGGTCGGGGCATCCAATACCTATGGGATGCTCGCTCTAATGTGGAATAGAAGAGTATCATCATCCCAAGAAGCCACAAGACTTATGCTTCTTGATTATTGTCAGTTCCGCGCCACCTACGACCAATCAGTTGATTGCTAATTATTTGGCCATACTATTTGTATGCGTGATTTCCATTTAAATTTTCCCCAATTATCCGAAACAGCTTTTATTACAAATTTGTCGGCATTACCATGTTGACTAAGAAGAGTATTTATTAGCCTTGCCTTCAAATGAAATGCCTGTTTGATGCCCACTAAATCATTAAGATGAAATATGAATTCTATTAAATGGGTACTTGAGCCATGGAATTCCACTCTGTCGATCGCCATATTTGAAATATATTCCTCCGGGCGTTTATCTTCACCAAGCACAATAGCTTCATTAAAGAAAGGCTGGACCCTATGTCGGCCACAATCCAAACCGTCAGCTATAGTAACAATTATATTCTCAATATGTGGTGGTAGTGATTCCTCACCTGAATGGTAATATATACAACTTTGTATAGCTAGTACTTTACTATCATCCACTGGTATCTTTAAGTGGCAATAGAATTCTTTCACACAATCAATTATCTGAGTGGCTCCAAAAGTTCCATGCTTTGGGAATTCTCGCGATATATCATGGCAAAAAGACGATAGTAGAATAATCTCCAACGAATCTGACATCGAAAATGATGTTTTAAAGGGAGATGAATCTGGTGGTGAACAAAGAATATTGAATAATTCTACCGCATTGTGTGTAACATGCAGAGCATGATATAAGTCATGCCTATTAAGTCTACTGAAAACACTTGCTTGCTGAGCATTTTTAATACGATTAAGAATACTATCGCTTTCAAGCAACTCTTTAAAAAAACAAATCAGATGAGTTTTACGATCATCTGGTAATTCCACATGTTTAATTGAATCGAAGATGGCGTCAACTAATATACTCTTGCGATCATTAAAGCATAGGGGACATTCAAAATAACCTAACCCCTTGCATATTTGACAGACTTGATAATATCTTTGAGATCCGAGTGGGTAATAGCATAATCCAGAGCCACCACACTGAGAGCAGAATATAACGCCTTCATTGCAAGCCGAATGATTAACTGTCAATTTGGTTTTAACCATCTCAGCATCTCTGCAAACTTCGGATTTTCAGGTACAAATATCCGGTCAAAAGTTAGTATACCCTCTTGTTCCAATGTATAAAAAACATCTTGTGCATTAGTATTGGCCTCTTCAAAAATATCTTTCTGATATGTTTTGTCCGTTAGAAGCCTTTCAATTACATCACGGTCAAGACTCAAATCTGGTTCAGATTGTGCTAAATAGGGCAATTTAATTTTTGCATATCGGGCCTGCCACTCCTCAATCTTGTACAAAGTACGTTGGTTAAGATTGACTCTATTCTTATTCTTGGAAAAATTATCAGTGAGCCGTTTTCGCTCAGTCGACCTAGCTTCATCAAAATATGTCCTGATTTCCGGAATTATCTCTAATTCTTGCAAGATATCTCTGGAACATAGTTGACCTTGTGCAACAAAATCCCGAGCTTCATCAATATTGCCGTCGGTTTGGATCATAGAAGTGATTAGAATATATTCAGCTAAGGTAGCGCATATAGGACATTTCGAGGCTTTCAATGCCCACGAGTCTCTCCATGCGCCCAATGTCATGCCGCTATGAGAAGTAATTAAAGAGAGATTTTCAGATTCATTGATTATCGCTTTTTTGTATGCCATAAAAGTAACAAAATTGCACATATCTATTGCATTGGCAAGAGATCCCTGATTAGGCCTTCGACATTCGAAATATCTCATTCCTTTTTCATAGTCAACCTCAGGGGTTACGGCAGAAATAAGGTCATGGATATTTTTTGACTTTTTAAATATATCTAAATGGTTGGCAATTTGGGAAAATTCAACTAATTTTTCATTTCTATATAAACTTAGTAGTATTTTTATATGTTCATCTAAATCGGACCTAGAGAGAAAAGGTTTTATGTCATGATATTTTTTCCAATTAGTATAGTAGTTCGAGAGCCAATTGACATCTGACTTCTCCGTCTTCGCCAAAACAAAACCTGTCTCTGTGGCTACAATGCGATCATAGGCAAACTCTAATACTTCATAGGCGGCTGGAGGTGCTATTACTGCCTGTGTCTTGAAGGGAATTGTATCGCTATCACATAAAGCAAAGATTTCGAGCCATAATTTTCGAACAATGTCATAATGCCTATCTTTTTTCATAAAGGACTTGGGGTATACCAAGTCACAAACATCATATGCATCCATAAACATCAAATGCATTTTAGGTTCATCCTTTGCGATTTGGGTGAGGTATATTTTTGCAGAGCTATACGAATGGTAATGATTCTCTAGACACAGGTATAACAGAAATACTTCCGATAATTCCACATCTTTTTCCATCTGACACCTCTATCTATAAAACGTAATAATATGAACAAACAGTAAAAGATTAGTAAACTGAGTGTAAATTCTTACACGAATTTTCGCAATTGTACATTCTAAGTCAACCCATGTCAATGGCATATCGTTTATGAGCAATTCAAATCGTATAACATATCGCATTAGAATGTATTGCCTTATGGTGACAACTAGTGACTAGAATTAGCCAAATTACATGTGAGGAAGCTCATCCTTTCCATAGTGCTCTTACTTTTAGGAACGAGCTGATATATGCTAGGCACTTTCATAGTCAGATTGACATATCTAATTATGAGAATTAGAATCTCGATACGAAATTCATTAAAAATAGTTAATATTTTCGGTAAGGTAGTATGCCTAGTAACAATAAAGTTTCGATTATAGAACCCGCTTCATTTTGTGAATATTCTGTAGGGCCATGTGACCAAAAATTTGATATCTCTGATATTTCTGACGGTTTATTTCTATATCCTAGTAGTCCACAAATTATAGCAAGTACGATAGAGCAATCTATTCAAAAATTTAAAGACATAACTCCTGGTCAACATTGGAATTCTTGGAAAGATCTTGGAGTAGCTGGTCAAATAATATTTTGTGAAATATGCAAAGCTATTAAATATACCAAATTAGTTATCGCTGACGTTACAACACTCAATTTTAATCTGCTTTTTGAAATTGGTTTTTGTCTTGCTCTTAATAAACCTGTTCGTCCCATTAGGGATACGAGCTATATACGTGATAGCAAAATTTTTGATGAATTAGGTCTGCTTGACACTTTGGGATATATTGACTTCCAAAATTCACAAGATTTGATGGAAGGAATCACCAGGTGTATTGATTATTCGCCTCCATTCAATCAATACCCGGCTTTAAACACTGAACAACCGCTGTTTTTAATAAGAAGTCATATTCAAAGTGAGGGGATGGTCAGGCTTATGTCTACCCTGAAAAAATCGGGGCTTTTCTTTCGGACATTTGACCCACGAGAAACCTCTCGCCTTTCATTACACGAAGCTTTTAAACAAGTATGCTCATCTTACGGAGTTATTGCTCACTTAGACGACCCTAATAGGAGAGGTGCTACTACTCATAACGCCAGAAGTGCTTTTCTCTGCGGTATGGCAATGGCTAACCAAAAGTTTACGCTTATGTTACAAGAGAGTGAAGTGTCACAGCCGATTGATTATAGAGACGTTGTTAGATGTTACAACAAACCCTCTGATATTCCTGACATACTAATCCCTATTATCAAATCTATTTTCGAGCAGTTGCAGGAGAAAAGATTTGTTGCTACATCATTACCACTGCGGCAACTAGAAAAAATTGACTTGGGTGATTTGGCTGCTGAAAACGAAATTCTTGCATTACGAACCTATTTTGTTCCAACAGGCCAATACAATGAAGCAAAACGAGGTCATGCTAGGCTTGTAGTTGGGAGAAAAGGTTCCGGCAAGACTGCAATTTTCTATAGTGTTCGGAGTACATATAAACCAAGCCATGATCATTTAGTCCTAGACTTGAAACCAGAAGGTCATCAATTCATAAAACTACGCGAAGCTATTTTGTCTGATTTGACACCTGGTCTACGTCAACACGTCCTGACTGCTTTTTGGAATTATCTGTTACTTATGGAAATAGCGGTCAAAATAGTAAAAGATGAAGCAAAATACGCTTACCGCGATTTTCAAAAAAAGGACGCGTATGAAAAAGTATTAAAGGCTTACGGCGGTGATGGCCAGATAGACGAGGCTGATTTCTCTGAGCGACTCCTACGGCTCGTTGACGATATTTTAAGTCGCAGGAAAGACATTCCCAAAATTACCAGCACGGCTGAAGTTACTCAACTTATTTATAAACAGGATATCCGTATTCTTGCCGAGTCTTTAAGCGACTATTTTGTTATTAGCCAAAAACAAGATATCTGGATGCTGATTGACAACCTCGATAAAGGTTGGCCAGTCTCCATTGCTACTTCAGAGGACATCTTAATTCTTAAATGTCTACTTGAGGCTACCCGTAAACTACAAAGGCAATTTGAGACAAGAAATGTTGAATTCCATTCGCTAGTATTCATTCGTAATGATATTTACCAACATTTACTTCTCGATCCTGCCGACAGAGGGAAAGATACATCAGTCTTATTAGAATGGAATGACCCTGAAGTTTTCAAAGAGATTCTTAGAAAAAGAATAGTTTCTAGCACTTCGATTGATGAGCCTTTTGATGTACTCTGGCAAAACTTCTTCGATACTCATGTTAATGGTGTTGAGTCCTTTTCATATATATTAGAACGTACACTTATGAGACCCCGAGAATTATTACAATTTACCCGTGAATGTATTAACGTTGCTATTAATCGAAATCATAATAAAGTAATGCAAGATGATATTCTCAAAGCTGAGGAATCATTTTCGGAAGATTTGTTAGTTGAGGTAAACCTCGAACTCCAAGATGTAACCCCAGAATATCTAGATATTCCTTATGCATTTATTGGAAGCAAAATCGTTATGTCTAAGACCGAAGTTACGGAACGTCTTTTAGATGCGAAAGTCCCTCCTGATAAACTTGATAATGTCATCTCACTTCTTTTGTGGTTTGGCTTCGTAGGGATCTATGTTAACGCTGATGATGAGAGATACTCTTATCAATTTCAGCACGATACAAAATTAATGGTGGCTGGACTTCGCCAATTCTCATATTGTATTAATCCCGGTTTTCGAACTGCACTTGGTTGTCAAGAATAGCGTACCCAGCCTGGTTTAAAACATACGAGGATAGAATGAATCAAGGAAGCTCGGTGGCAGCTATTGACATTAGATCAACGACCACGGGCTTATGAGTCCCTTGCTCCCCTGGGCTGCGCTTTTTCGCTTTTACAATAGACTTAAAGAGAAAAACGGGCTAATTTTCTTGCCCTATTTGGAATTTGTTGGCGACCCCGATGGGATTCGAACCCACGATCTCCACCGTGACAGGGTGGCATGTTAGACCGCTACACCACGGGGCCATGAACAATCGTAAGAGGCAGCAAAAAGAGGCTGAAAATTACTGTAAAAGTCTATCAACATAGTATAACCAGTGTCAAACCAGCAACTATTATATCCCGACAATTGATTTATCATCCTGTTTATTATAAGCTTACACTTGATTTATAAGTATTTGCAGGGTACGGATAAAATGATGACTTTGATAAGCCGCAAAGGTAGACTATTTGTTACGCCCGGAGCTCTGCTGGCCGTCACTGCGCTGCTGTCCGTCATGCTTTTCAGCGTATTGCTGGCCCCTTCCCGCGCCTATGCCACGTCTATTTCTTTGGACCCCAGCTCAGGCAAGACAGGTGCGCAGATCACCATAACGGGTGATGGTTTTATAGGTAAGGTGGCGACGATATACTGGGATGAAAAGAAACTCATACAAAACGTCCCCGTCTCCAAATCGGGAGAGATAAACTATAACTTTAATGTACCCCCCTCATCCAAGGGTATGCATACCGTTAAGGTAACGGATGACAGCAACTGGTCAAATATCACCGCTTCCTCCAGCTTCACAGTCAGTCCAAATATCTCCTGCGAGCCGCCATGGGGCAAGATCAACTCGCGTATATATATTTTCGGATACGGCTTTGCATCCAACGAGGGCGGCATAAGGTTCACATGGGAGGGCAATCCCCTGACTAAATCGCCCGTCCAGGCTGACAAGATGGGCTCATGGAGTGCCCAGTTCGATGTACCCAACACTCCAAAGGGTGAATACATCATCCGTGCCCTGAGCGACTCCACCGGCCCGGGCGAAGTTCCCGATTACATATTCACTGTTTCGCCTTTCTGCAAATCCACACCCGCATCAGGACCGGTTGGGACCAAAATCACCATCACGGGCGTCGGCTTCAGACCGGGAGAGGACGGGATCACCATCACGTGGGATGGTCCCATAATCGATACAAATATAGTAGCGGAGCCCAACGGCTCGTTCAGCTTCGTCATCACCGTGCCGCCATCTACCATGGGCAGGCATATACTGGGTATTTATGGCAGCAGCTTCACACCTATTGGCATCGTTCCCGACCTTGAATTTGAGGTCACGCCCGGCATTCAGCTCACACCCAGCAACGTCATCAACAATAAAGACCTTAAAATAGAGGGCAACGGCTTCAACGCCGAAGAGATTATTGCCATCAAATATGATAGATTAGCTACGGGCGCAACAGCCACTACCGATGCTAAAGGCAATTTCAGCCTGACCATAAAGGCGCCCTCCAGGCCGGGAAAAGTTCACACAGTGGAAGCCGCAGGTAACAAGGGCGGAGTTGCCCAGGCCAGCTATACGTCCGGTTCATTGCCGCCGCCCACTCTTCAGCTTCTCTCTCCGGGTCCCGGCGCTACTATTTACGGGTATACCTCTGTAATAGACGCCATATCGGGAGTATTTAAATCGCCAGGCAGCCTGTTCGGAATCGGCCCCGCACCCCAGCAAAGCGGCCCGGGTACTTCTATAGCCGTGCTGAGCTGGGCGCCGGATGAGGCCCAGGCCGGGCTTAAATACTCGCTCCAGATATCCAGGACGCAGGATTTCACCAGCCTCTCCGTTCAAAAAGACGATATAGCCGGAACCTCATTTAACCTTTTGAGCTCTACGCTGCCCAATTCGGGGACATACTACTGGCGGGTCAGGGCAGTCAACGATGCGGGGGATGTCGGACCATGGTCGAATTCATGGAGATTTGACTCTTCCTCTGCCTCACCGCTGGTACTGGCTATTATTTTTACGATCATTGTGCTGCTACTGGCCATAATAGTCTTCGGCATAATAGCACTGATCACCAGGAGCAGGTACAGCTAAGGTACAGCTAAGGGACCGCTAAAGGCGTTCGCTTTATTTGTATTTTGTCGCGATCCCATGCTATATTAAACGCTGATAACAATTTAATTGGCCGCTAGGGGTGCTTAGACTTGCGGGCTGAGACTCCGATCAACCGGAGAACCCTTGAAACCTGCTCTTGGTAATGCGAGCGTAGGGAAGCGGTTACGGCCAAGGGTTATGCCCGTAAAACGGTAACTCTTGGTTTTTATTTTTTAGTACGATGACACAGATAGAATCTGCAAGGAAAGGGATCATCACTCCCGAGATGAAACGGGTTGCTGAACTCGAGCAACTTGACGAAGGCTATGTCTGCCAGAATGTTTCATCAGGAAGTATCGTGATTCCGGCCAACGTCAATCACCCGGTAAGCGGCGCCTGCGGCATTGGAAAGGGACTCAGGATTAAGGTCAATGCCAATATCGGCACTTCATCCGACGTGGGCACAATCCCGGGTGAGCTGGAGAAACTCCAGGTATCAATCAAGGCGGGGGCGGATACCGTTATGGACCTTAGTACCGGCGGGGATATCAGGGCGGCGCGGCGGGCCATTTTAAAGCAGAGCAGCGTTCCCATAGGTACAGTTCCTATATATCAGGCCATGATCGAGGCAGGCGAAAAGTACGGACCGATTGTTGAGGCTACAGCTGACGATATATTTGGTGCAATCGAGGAACAGGCTGGTGAAGGCGTGGACTTTATTACAGTTCACTGCGGCGTAACTCAGAGCGCCATAAAATCTTTGAAGAGCCAGCGCCGACTGACAGATGTAGTATCCCGTGGAGGGGCATTCCTGCTTGGATGGATGCTCTATCACCAGAAAGAAAACCCACTCTATGAAAACTATGACCGCCTGCTCGAAATAGCCGGCAAATACGATGTTACCCTTAGCCTGGGTGACGGCATGAGACCGGGCAGCCTGGCCGATGCCACAGACCGCCCCCAGATACAGGAACTCGTCACGCTGGGAGAGCTTGTGGAGCGCGCCTGGGAGGCAGGGGTACAGGTCATGGTGGAAGGGCCGGGGCACCTGCCGCTGGACCATATCGGAATGAATATGCAGCTACAGAAAAGCCTGTGCAAAGGGGCGCCTTTTTATGTTCTGGGACCGCTGGTAACAGACGTAGGTGCCGGCTATGATCATATCACCGGCGCCATCGGCGGGGCCATTGCGGGCGCATACGGAGCTGATTTCCTCTGTTATGTCACACCGGCCGAGCATCTTTCGCTTCCCGATGTGGAGGATGTCAGGAACGGTGTAATTGCCTCCCGTATAGCTGCGCACGCAGCGGATATCATCAGGAGCCACGGCAAGGCGGCGGAATGGGACCGTAAAATGTCCACTGCACGCAAACACCTGGACTGGGATGCGCAGGCCGAACTATCCGTTGATCCTGAAAAAGCCAGGAAAATCCGATCCAAATATGCCGTGAAGGGACGCGCCTGCAGCATGTGCGGGGAATATTGCGCCATGGACCTGGTTGAAAAGTACCTGGGTATTACGGCCAATAAATGTTAATAGGGATATTATGTCGTTAGATGAAGGCAGAAGTAATTTCGATCGGCACTGAGCTCCTGCTTGGCGAGATAACGGATCTGAACGCCGCTTATCTGGCCAGCCAATTGCCTTTACTCGGCATAGATTTGCATTTTATTTCCACCGTGGGCGACAACAGGCAAAGACTGATAGAAACCCTCAACCATGCCTGGCAAAGGTCTGACATCATCATCTCTACCGGCGGGCTGGGCCCTACCGAGGATGATATCACCCGCGAGGCAATCGCAGATTTCTTCCATGAACCCATCTCGATCGATCAATCCCTGGTCAGCCAGTTCAAGGAACTGTTCAGGCATTTCAACATGGAGATGCCTGAAAGCAATATTAAGCAGGCGTCTGTTATCCCGTCCTGCCAGGTCATCCCAAATCCCAGGGGGACAGCACCCGGCTGGTGGGTGGAGAAAGACAAGCACGTTATCATTGCTATGCCCGGGCCGCCCGGGGAGATGCAACAGATGTGGTCCAACGTCGTCTCACCCAGAATACAACGTGAGTTCTGCGATGCAATTATTTTCTCCAGTACTCTGAAAACATTCAGCCTGAGTGAAGCGAAACTGGGGGAGATGACCAAGTCATTTTTGCTCGCCCGCAATCCCACTGTAGGCATCTACGCCAAGCCTGACGGCATTCATTTGCGTATCGCCGCAAAAGCCAATTCGCTGGATGAGGCCAAGCGACTGGTCAAATCCACAGCCGATGAAATCAGGCCTCTTGTAGGCGATTATATCTGGGGAACCGATTCTGACACACTTGATGCGATCATTGCGGACCTTTTCACCAGAAAAAAAATGAGCCTGTCCACCATGGAAACCGATACCGGCGGCATACTTGCCAATACCCTGACAAATGTTCCCGGTGGCTCGCCATTTTTTAAATGTGGTATAGTGATTAACCGCTCAGACCTGGGCGAGGAATTCGGCATAAGCGAGAATGTGCTGTCACAGTATGGCCCGCTGAGCCCGGAGGTTGTTCGAGAGATGGCCAGTTCCGTCAGGCGAAAATATGATACATCAGTCGGAGTGGGACTTGCCGGCGTTATCGATAATGATGACACCTCACGTAAACTCGGTACCATACTGATCGGCATCGACGATGGCAAACAGAATCACATTTTTACAAGGAATTTTCCCGGGACAAGGCTGCAGATTAAGCAGAGGGCAGCCATTGCCGCCCTGTTTGAATTAAGAAAAATCATGCTGTAGGAGATAAAATGCACCTGATAATTGATGGATTTGGAAAAAATAAAGCGATACTCCAGGATGAAAGCTTCATTCATGATCTGCTAAATGCCTATCCCGATAAAATAGGTATGACCAAGATATCGGATCCAATCGTATTCAGGTACTCGGGCGCCAAACCTGAAGACTGGGGCGTATCAGGCCTGGTGTTCATCGCCGAAAGCCACATCAGCCTTCATACTTTCGTTGAACGCGCCTTTATCAATATCGACGTTTTCTCCTGCAAGGATTTTGATGCCGAACAGATCATTAGAGACATGCGGGATAAGTTCGAACTAACCCGCATGAGGAGCTGCCTGGTACGCCGTGAATGGGAGCCCGGGGAGCTCAACGAATGCAGGGAAGTCCTTGAACTAAACTCGATATGAGCCGAATCAGCCATCTGCTCAGCCAACCCGGCAATTTCGCCGGGCTTCCGCCCGCATACTCGGATTTCGAATCTTCCCGCGTCACCGTGTTGCCCGTCCCCTATGACAGCACAACTGAATGGCATAGCGGAACGCGCAAGGGTCCCGGGGCCATTATCGAAGCTTCCTATTATTTGGAATGGTTCGACATAGAGCTGGACCGGGAGCTTTACAGCATGGGGATACACACGCTCGCCAACCTGGAGCCCGTATTAGACAGCCCGGAGGCAATGGCCGACCGTGTATACAGCGCTTCAGAATCGTTGCTTGAAGAAGGCAAATTCATAGTTATGCTGGGGGGCGAGCACTCAATCAGCTACGGTTCAATAAAGGCGTTCAGTAAGAAGTTCCCCGATTTTTCGGTCCTGCAGCTGGATGCCCATACCGACCTGCGTGACCAGTACCTGGGCACAAAATACGGCCATGGGTGCGTTATGCGGCGGGTACTGGATATCTGTCCGGTCACACAGGTTGGCATACGCAGCATGAGCCTTGAAGAGCATGAATTCATCAAAGCCAACGGGTTGACTCCTTTTATAACGGAGCATGGCATGGCCAGCCTTTCCTCATCGGAGATTATTGATTCGTTGGCTCAAAACGTATACATTACCATCGATCTTGACGTTTTCGACCCTTCCATCATGGCAGCCGTCGGCACACCTGAGCCGAGCGGAATGGGTTGGGACGATATACTCAGCATATTAAAAGCAGTAGCAGGGAAAAGGACCATAGTCGGGTTTGACCTCGTTGAGCTTTGTCCGGACCAGGGCCCGTCTTCGTGCTCCTTTTTGGCCGCCAAACTCGCATATAAGCTAATAGGCTACAGCTTCTTTGCAGGCGGCGGACAGATAAGCCGTTGAAGAGCCCGCCACGATCGGTGACATTGGCCGCCGGCCCTCACTGAAATTGACAATTC
Organism: uncultured Dehalococcoidales bacterium; assembly: GCA_964437795.1. GTDB lineage: Bacteria > Chloroflexota > Dehalococcoidia > GIF9 > UBA5629 > CAIMUM01. Next base: position 39,569 of record CAYTIC010000012.1, read on the forward strand.
ACTCGATACCGTATTAATATTTACCGGTTTAGCGAAAAATGCCCTCGAAACAAAAGCCCCAGCCTATCAATCCTGGAACCAGTCTTGGCGAAGCTGCCACCCGGTTCCTATCAACGCTATCAAACGAATCCGCTCTAGAAACCCAGCCGGAACTGCTTAAATTCACACGATGGTATGGTTTAGACAGGCCTTTAATCAACCTTACCGGGCAGGAAGTAGCCAGCTATTCCGAGCAATTTAGTTCCAGCACACATAAAGCTCTTGAGCATCTTAATACGGTTAAGTCTTTTCTGTCATACTGTTTTGCACAGGGATTGACCCCGTCCAAACTGGCGCCTCACATCAGAGTGAAGAAACCGGCTGCCAGAAAACACACCGCTAATGATAACGTTAAAGCCGAGGAGCCAATCATATTAACAAGGGAAGGGCATGAGGAACTGAAGCAGAAACTTGCTGTGCTCAAGGAAGAGAGGCCGAGGATTGTCGATGAATTGAGAAGGGCCGCGGCAGATAAAGACTTCCGCGAAAACGCTCCTCTTGAGGCGGCGCGGGAGAAACAGGGCCACGTAGAAGGACAAATACGCGAGTTGGAAAACACATTGAAACGTGCCAGAGTCATTGTGTCGCCGCAAGAAAAGAGTATGAAAATTACGATGGGGGATGCCGTTATAATATCCTATGTGGAATCTGGTGAAAAGATACAGTATACGCTGGTCAGCTCTAAGGAAGCGAATATCCAGCAGGGAAAAATCTCGCTTGAATCTCCCATGGGACAGGCCCTTTTTAATAAGGAAGCGGGCGACATGCTGAAAGTTGCGGCCCCTTCAGGGGTGCTGACCTATAAAATCATCGAGATATTGAAGAAATGATTAACCCGGCCGACAGTTGCAATAGGTTACGACTTTAATTATCGGTCGCTTTTAATTATAATAGTACGGTTTTGGGGTACAGTTATGAAAAACTGTCAGGTATATTATCTACCTGAATAAATGGGGATTTTACTAAATTAGTACAAAAAACGAATTAATATAAAGGAGGAACCATGGACTTTAGACTGACGGACAAACAGATAGAACACAGGAAAGAGTGTTACAAGGTCTGCGCAGAACTGGAGAAGAAGAAGCCCAAGAGTTGGGTTGGCTTCGAAAGCCAGTTCGACACGGAAGAAGGCTGGGAATTCCACCGATACTGCGCCAAAGAGTTTGCCAAGAGAGGCTGGCTCGCTCTTGGTTGGCCCAAGGAATACGGCGGAACCGGTGAAATGATGGACAAGGTGCTCTTCGCAGAGGCACGCGGCTACTACGACCTTGCCGGCTCCGACATCTTCGGTGTGTCAATGCTTGCCCCGACCCTGCTCGCTGCAGGCAGCGAGGAGATAAAGAGGGAGTTCCTGCCCAAGATCGCCAACGCTGAACTCATGTTCTGCGAACTCTGGAGCGAACCCAACTCCGGGTCGGACCTGGCCGGATTGCAATCATCAGCAGTACGCAAGGGCGATGAGTTTATCGTCAACGGCCAGAAGACATGGAATACCGGCGCTCACTTTGCGGATTGGGCATTCGGTGTATATAAATCCGATCCCAATGCTAAGAAACACCATAACCTCACATTCATGCTGTGCGATATGAAAACCCCGGGAATCACAGTTAAGGGCATACCTTACATGAGCGGCTCTCATGTATACAACGAGGTTTATCTTGATGACGTACACATGCCCGCCAAGTATATCGTCGGGCAGGAGAATGAAGGCTGGGCCGTGGTCAACGTACTGGCCGGCTTCGAAAGGTCAAATCTTGACATGGTCTACGGATTAGTCAGGGGCCTCGAAGAGTTGGTTCACTACTGCAACGAAACTAAACGAGGCGGACAGCTTCTGTCCAGGGACCCCCTGATCAGGAACAAGGTCGCCGATGCTGCCTGCCAGCTTGAGGCTGTGCGCACCCTGGCCTACAGGGTGGCCGACCAGCAGAACAGAAATGAGATGGGCCTGATGGACGCTGCCGCGGTAAAAGTCTTCGCCAGCGAACTGATGGAAAAATACTCTCACATAGCTTGCGATATTTTGGGACCCTACGGCCAGGCCAAGCACTCTAAATTCGCCAAGATGAACGGCGGCCCCGAGTATACCTACCAGGGCTGCTTCGTGCCCATAGTGTCGATGGGTACCAATGAAATCCAGCGCAATATCATTGCGTGGTACGGCCTCGGCCTGCCCAGGATGAAATAATCAAGGATGCGTAATTAGTAAGGAGGAAATATGGATCTCAGATTTACAGAACAGCAAGAGATTTTGAAAAAGTCAGCCAGGGATTTCCTCGCCAAGGAATGCCCCAAGGCCAAGGTCAGAGAGCTGGCAAAAGATCCCAAAGGTTATGATCCCGCATTATGGCAGAAAATGGCTGAGCTGGGTTGGCTTGGCTTTAATATCCCGGAAGATTACGAGGGCATGGGCTATTCCTTCGAAGATCTGACCATGCACATCGAAGAAGTCGGCAAGAATATCCTTCCGGGCCCCTACATTTCTACGGTTGTCAATACCTTCGCGATCGTGGAAGCGGGCTCCGATGAGCAGAAAAAAGACCTGCTGCCCAAGATCTCCAACGGCAATTGCATCCTTACACTGGCCTGGTTTGAAGAAAGCGGCCTTTTCGACGCATCCGGTATCTCACTCAAAGCCACACATAAGGGCAACGATTACCACCTGAACGGCACCAAGGTATTTGTCGACAGCGCTCACGTTGCTGACCAAATGATAGTAGTGGCCAGGACCAAGGATGGCACCGGTGAAGATGGCGTCACCCTTTTCCTGGTGGATGCCAAGTCCGCCGGTATCAAGACAGAGATTATTCCCACCATCGCCCACGACCACCTCTGCGAAGTGGTCTTCAAAGACGTTGCCGTCCCGGTCAAGAACGTTCTGGGCAAGGTCGACAAGGGCTGGTCAGTTCTGCAGACGATCATCCGCAAGGGCTCCATCCTTAAATCGGCTGAATCCCTGGGCGGTCTTACGACCATTGTTGAGATGACTGTGGCATACGCCAAAGAGCGCGTGCAGTACGATAGGCCCATCGGCGCCTTCCAGGCACTGCAGCACAAGATGTCCGATATGTGGATGACTATGGGCACCAGCAGGTACCTGCTTTACGAAGCAGCCTGGCTGGAGTCCAACGATATGCCCAGCGCCAAGGAAGCATCCATGTGCAAAGCTTACATCAACGAGGCATACAAATCAGTCACAGCCCTGGGTGTTAAGCTCCACGGCGGCATCGGCACCAGTTATGACCATGACGCCCCCCTATATTTCCAGAGGGCCAAGGCGGCCGATACCGTTTACGGCAGCACCGAGTTCCACAGGGAACTGGTTGCACAGCTGATAGGTCTGAAATAGAAATATCGAACTAAGAATAAAAAACCCTGCCGGTTGACGGCAGGGTTTTTTATTATCCTACACCGGCAAATTGCCCTGAGACTATTGATATGATATACTTTTCTCCGGTTTCGAATAAGCGACTCTCTCTCGTTTCAGGAGGTTAACAAACTTTGGCAGATTCAGTTACAGTCAAGCAGCTCTTGGAAGCCGGGGCCCATTTCGGTCACCAGACAGGGCACTGGCATCCTAAAATGAAAAATTACATCTTCACGCAAAGAAACGGCATACATATCATCGACCTGGAACAGACCGTCACTTTGCTGAACAAGGCCTGCGCATTTGTGAGGGACCTGGTTAGCAACGGGCAAACCATAATGTTTGTGGGCACCAAGAAGCAAGCCCAGGATATTATCGAGGAAGAGGCTAAAAGGTGCGGTATGTACTATGTCAATCAGCGCTGGCTGGGCGGCATGCTTACCAACTTTAATACCATACAGGGCAGGATCGATTATCTGGTCAGGCTGGAGGACAAGAATTCAAGGGGCGAGCTTGACTACATGTCCAAGAAAGATAAATTGAAGATGGAGAAGGAGATGGGCAAGCTCAACAGGCTAATGGGCGGCTTCAAGGAAATGACGGCCTTGCCGGGCGCCATCTTCATCATCGACCCGACCAAGGAGAAAATCGCCCTTAGCGAAGCTCAGAAAGTCGGCGTAAAACTGGTGGCCACGGTTGATACAAATTGTAATCCAGACGGTATCGACTACATTATCCCGGCAAACGATGATGCAATTAAGGCTATCAAAGTGATTTGTGCGCATATCGCTGATGCCGTCCTCGAAGGCAAGATGCTTGCCGAAGCGGGAGAGAACAAGGAGGAGGAAGTCGAGGAACCGGTCGCCGCAGAGATAACCTCGCCTTAATTCCTATAGTTGCGCTTTTCATCATTATCCTGAGCGTATAGCTCTCGTGATGTCAAAGGAGGACCCAATTGGAGATTTCAGCAAATACAGTTAAAGAGCTTCGGCAGAAAACAGGCGCCGGTGTTATGGATTGCAAGAAGGCCCTGACGGAAGCCGGGGGTAATTTCGATAAGGCCTGCGAAATGATCACTCAACGCGGGCTGGCCATTGCTAAGAAAAAGTCAGAGCGCACGGCTGAACAAGGCGTGATCGAATGTTACGTCCACACAGGTAACCATCTGGGTGTTATGGTGGAGCTGAACTGCGAGACCGATTTTGTCGCCCGTACTCCTGAATTCAAGGAGTTGGCGCATAATATCGCCCTGCAGATATCAGCCATGTCGCCCCAGTGTGTTTCCAAGGATGATATACCGACAGGTGTTGAGGATGACCCCGCAGCGATCTGCCTGTTGCTTCAACCCTTTATCAAAGACCCTGCAAAATCAATACAGGATATAATCACAGAGACAGTAGCCAAAACAGGTGAGAATATTAAGGTCCGCAGGTTCGTACGTTTTGAACTGGGCTATTAAAATTGTCTACCAGAAAGACAAAATTTAAAAGAGTTCTTCTTAAGCTGAGCGGCGAGGCCCTGATGGGCAACAGCAGCTTTGGCATCGATCCCTATATACTCGACGTAATAGCCAAGCAGATAAAGAAAGTCAACGAACTGGGAACAGAGGTGGCCATAGTGGTGGGAGGAGGCAACTTCTGGAGGGGCGCCGTCGCGGAGGCTGCGGGCATGGACCGGGCCACGGCTGACTATGCCGGGATGCTGGCCACCATAATTAATGCGCTGGCGCTGCAGGACGCCCTGGAAAAGAACAACGTTGTCAGCAGGACCCAATCAGCAATCACGGTCCAGGCCATAGCAGAGCCGCACATCCGCAGAAGGGCTATAAGGCACCTCGAGAAAAAGCGCGTGGTGATCTTTGCCGGCGGCACCGGAAACCCGTATATGACTACTGATACGGCGGCCGCCCTGCGCGCCATTGAGATCAGCGCCGATGTATTACTGATGGCCAAGAACAGGGTGGACGGCATTTATGATTGCGACCCCAGAAAAAATCCGAAGGCCAAGAAGTATCGGCACCTGACGCACAGAGAGGCTCTCACCCTTCAACTGGAGGTCATGGATATCACAGCTTTTTCATTGTGCCAGCAGAACAAACTGCCTATAATTGTATTCGATTCGCAGGGACAGGACAGCATAATAAGAGTCATTGAGGGAGAAGATATAGGTACTACTGTTACCAGTGAGGAGAAGGCATGACGGATACAGTATTGAAGAATACCGATGCCCGGATGAAGAAGACCATTGAGGCCCTGACCAAGGAATTGTCCTCTATACGCACGGGGCGCGCTTCACCCGCGCTGGTGGAGCACATCAAAGTCGATTACCTTGGGGTTATTACACCGCTGATACAACTGGCGTCCATATCGGTCCCGGACCCGAAAACTATTTTAATACATCCCTGGGACCGCACAATCATCAATAACATAGATAAAGCCATACTGAAATCCGACCTCGGGCTTACTCCTATTAATGACGGCAACAACGTCAGGATTACCATCCCTGCCCTGACTGAGGAAAGGCGCAAAGACCTTATCAAGATCGTCCACAAGAGACTGGAGGAATCAAAGGTTACCGTTCGCAATATCCGCAGAGAAGCGGTTGACGAGCTGAAATCATCTGAGAAAAAAAAGGAGATATCGCAGGATCAAAGTATACGGGCCTCCGAACATATTCAGAAGCTCACGGACAGCTACATCGATTCCATCAGTAGGATAGGCAAAGACAAGGAAACGGAGATTTTAGAGGTATAAATTCGCCCCGATCATCGATCTCACGAGGTCACGCAGGCTGCCGCAGTACCTGCTGTTCGCGCCAAGTGTTAGAGTAGTCTTGTATAAATGATAGTCAAGCGAATTGTAACGGGGCTGGTCTTCGCCGCCATTGTAGTGGTATTGATCTGGCTGGGCGGCATTCCGTTTGTCACCGCTGCCTGTATCATCGCAATACTCGCCGGCATTGAGTTTTACCGGATCGTAAAAAACCAGGGCATCCAGCCTTTGAGCTGGTTGGGCATAGTTTTTTCCGTCCTCCTGATCGTTAACGCCTATATTCAGCAGTATAACTTTTCTTTCCTGCCCTATCCAGGGGATTTCACACTACCGCTGCTGTTAACCTTAATGACCCTCATCTCGCTCATCTGGCTGCTTTTCAGACCGAATAAAGACAAGGCTTTCATCAACTGGGGCTGGACCATAGCCGGTATCCTCTATACCGGATGGCTGCTGTCCTACTATATCCAGATACGGCAACTGGAAAATGGGATGGGCTGGATCTTCCTGGTAGTCTCGTGCACAGCGCTTTGTGACGTCGGCGCCTATGCGGTAGGCAGTAATCTGGGCAAACATGCCATGGCATCATCAGTAAGTCCCGGCAAGACGTGGGAAGGATCGGTTGGCGGACTTTTAACATCTATACTTGTTGCCGTTATACTCTCCATCGCATTTAAATTGCCTCTCTATTACTGGCAGATGGTTGCGGCAGGGCTGATCATAGGTGTATTCGCACAGGTTGGAGATCTGGTGGAATCACTATTAAAGCGAAACATGCATACCAAGGATTCAGGGAGCCTGTTGCCCGGGCACGGAGGTATGCTCGACCGGATCGATAGCCACCTGCTCGTTGCACCCGTAGCCTACTATCTGATTGTCCTGCTAAATAATCAGGGTTGGCTGCCGGTCTAATCCCGAAATATCTGCGATACTGTCGGGGGAAATCCCGGCAACCAACCCCGTTAATTGCCTTCAGTTGCCCTTATTTAGATAGTGATGTTGCCCTTTTTGAGGGTCTCCGTGGGCATGAATTGCTTAATGCCCAACCTCTTGGATATGGCCTCACATTTCTCAGCGACCTTGTCCCAACCCATACCCTTGGCCAGTGCAAACGGGCCGAATATGCCGCCGCCTCCATGTATCATAGCCTGGTCTATCTCGGCGGGAGTCTTAACGACGCCTGCCTCAATCAGCTTGGTACCTTCATTCACCTGCAGGCAGATGATATCCATGGGGTCGAAATTGGGATCGGCCTTGCTCAAATCGATGGCTGGTCGTCCAGCCGACCAATCGAACAGACCTTTACCCGTCTTTTTGCCCAGCTCACCGGACTTCATCTTCTTCTCAAGCCAGGCGCGAGGTTTATATTCAGGCGAAAGCACACCGGCCAGGTATTCCTGGCTGTGGTACATTACGTCGAGTCCCACGAAGTCGAACGTCTCGAACGGTCCCATGGGGGCACCGATAGACTTAACTTTTGCGTCGGCAGCTTCGGGGGTTACCACGCCTTTCTCCAGGAGCTCAGACATATAAAGGGTGACCGGGGCGCCAAGCCTGTTGTAAACGAAGCTCGGGGTGTCTTTCTCTACCCTGATCGGCACCATGGCTCCCCTGAAATTCTTCCAGGTTTTCATAAAGTCGTAAACTACGTCCATAGTCTCATTGGACGTCTTTTCGCCCCTGATCACCTCGGCCAGGGTCATCATGGCTACAGGATTGAAAAAGTGCAACCCGGCGACCTTGTCGGGCCGCTTGGTCGCTGAAGCGATCTTGGTGATGCTCATATTGGAAGTATTGGTGGTTAAAATGGTGTGCTTGGGAGCAGACTCATCGCATTCCTTGAATATCTTCTGCTTGAGTTCCATGATCTCCGGGGCGGCTTCTATCACGATGTCTACATCTTTTACGGCGTCCTTGAGTACCGTGAAGCCTGCCAGGAGGCCCATAATCTTGTCCATCGCTTCCTGGGTCATCTTCTGTTTGGTGACCTGCTTGGTAAGGCTGTCTTTGATCTTGCCCATACCCTTGTCGACAAATTCCTGTTTGATGTCGTACATGTTGACTTTGTAGCCGGCCATGGCGGCGACCTCGGCTATGCCGTGTCCCATGTCACCGGAACCAACTACTGCGATCTTTTTAACATCTTCAGCTTTCATTGATCAGACTCTCCTGTATGTTTATTTATTTATTCACCTGTAAATTTAGCTTCGCGTTTCTCCATAAAAGCGGTCACGCCTTCCGTGGCATCCTTGGACATTCCAGTTATCTTCGAGCCGGTTAGCTCTAATTCAATGCCCGCAGCCATGTTGGTATCGAGGCCGAGCACTACCGCGTTCAAAATGGCCTTAAGTGAGAGAGGAGCACGCTTGCTGAGCGCGACAGCGTATTCCATGGCGTCTTTCAGTGTTTCGCCCGGCTTTGAAACCTTGTTCAGCAGGCCCCATTCATATGCCTCTTTGGCATTGATCCTGGTGCCCATAAGGGCGATCTCGAGAGCCCTGGTCCGGCCGACCAGCCTGGGCAGCCTCTGTGTGCCGCCCCATCCCGGTATGATTCCGAGGTTGATCTCAGGCAGGCCCAGTTTAGCTTTCTCTGCATCAACCATCACCCGGAAATGGCATGCCATGGCCAGTTCGAATCCACCGCCAAGGGCAAAGCCGTTAATGGCGGCGACAACCGGCTTGGAGCCCCTCTCGATCTGGCTAAAGACCGTGTGGCCCAACCTCGGCAACCATATATTCATAGGATCGGCAAAACTGGAAATATCAAACCCGGCTGAGAATGCCTTATCGCCACCGCCGGTGATCAGTATGGAACGGACAGATTTGTCATTCTCCAGTTCGGCCATCGCCTTGCCAAGATTATCGATCGCCGCATAATTGAAAGAATTGACCGGTGGCCTGTTAAGGGTAATGACCCCAACCGCACCCTGCCTCTCCAGAATAAGTGTATCGTAAGCCATAAGACCTCCTTGATTGTTAATTTCGCGCTACATTATAACTCAAATCACCCGGACTTTGCCTGCCCGTTTAACCGCGCAGAAATACAGCCTGGACTGTGTGCCGAATAAAATTTTGCGGTTTTTACCTCTCCACGTCGATGACAGTAGTCTTGGACTGGAAATCAGGCAACAGGGTCTTGAGCTGCAACCCGGCAGTCAACTCCAGTTTATTCATCACCTCGATCATGTTGTTGACCGCACACAGGTTTGTGGTAGGCCGCCACCATGAACAGCTCTCCTCATCACACAGACATGTCTCCTTCTTAACAAACCCGTCTGCTTCAAGTGTCTTACTATTGAATTTCAAGGGGCAATTTAAGATCCTCTGCTTCGGCACTGCTTTACCTCCTGTCTCTTCTCAACGAAATAGCTGGATGAGTATCTCCTCAATATGCGGTAGAAACCAGTTGTGTATTTCCTGTTATGAACTTCGACCCCTCCACTGAGACAATATTATACATGAGGATGCAATAATTTTTAATTGCATTGGGTGTTTACGTTGTCTATAATATGCATGAATTCAAGCTGATTTAGTTGGAGGAGGGCTTTTATGGCTGATTGTTCTTATCATCCCGGTAAAGATGCCGTAGGCGCATGTGTAAGTTGTGGAAAGATGGTTTGCATCGCCTGCAGGACCGAGCTCCAGGAAAAAGTATATTGCCCAGCTTGCGCCAATAAGCTATTCATCGCAAAAAGTGATGTGCCTGTAGCTGGAGATACGACGCCGGCCGTAAAGCCGGTTAACGGCGCATGGTGGCTCCTGGTTATACTACCGCTGCTCTTCGGCGGCTGGAACTGGATAGGAGGCATCATCGCCTGGGCGGTCAATAAGGACAAAGATCCCAAGAAGGCCAGGTCCATGCTGATCTGGGGTATCGTGCTATCGATCATATACTGGACCCTCGCCATAATATTCATAGTCCTGATTGTGACAGGCTTCTTCATCGTGACTATTCCGGGAGTTTTAGAATAATTAGCACTAATCCCGCAAAATTGTAACTGCGCTAAAGAATTGCCCCGGTGATTTTCCCCCGTAATGGGATCGCCGGGGCTTATTTTACCCGATCACACCATACTCTTAGCCGTGGCAGCCGATTTGCTGTAACATTAGCCTGTAGATTAGCCCATGAAAAACAAATTCAAAAGGCTTGTCCTGTTGGGATCAACCGGGTCTATCGGACAGCAGACCCTGGATATCGTGCGTGTTTTTAAAAACAGATTACAGGTAACCGGGCTTGCTTGCGGCAACAATACGGGACTTTTATTACAGCAGGTTCAAGAGTTCAATCCCAGGTATGCTTATTGCTCAGACGGCTCCCTCCCGCAGGCCGGTACGATGCAACTGACAATGGAAGAGATGGCGGCGCATCCGGATGTAGACATGGTCATCGTTGCCACGACGGGCAAGGCCGGTCTTAAGCCGACCGTGGCTGCCCTTAAAGCCGGAAAGACTGTAGCTATCGCCAACAAGGAGATACTGGTCATGGCCGGATCGCTGTTGAAGAGCCTTGCCGCGCAACATAAAGGCACCATCCTGCCCATAGATAGCGAGCATAGCGCTGTCTGGCAGTGCCTGCAGGGCGAGGGCTCTGAGCTATCCAGGCTTCTCCTGACAGCCTCCGGCGGCCCTTTCATAGGCTGGCCTGCTGAAAAGCTGAATAAGGTGACGGCAGCGCAGGCTTTAAATCACCCGACCTGGAAAATGGGCAAAAAGGTGACCATTGACTCTGCCACGCTTTTCAATAAAGGCCTGGAGGTGATTGAAGCACACTGGTTATTCGACTTGCCGTTCGAAAAGATCGAGATCATCGTCCACAGGCAAAGCATTGTCCACTCCATGGTAGAGTTCAGAGACGGCTCAATCAAGGCACAGTTGAGCACACCCGACATGCACCTGCCCATTCAATATGCGCTCTTTTACCCTGAACGGATGCAGAATCCGGGCATACGCCCTCTGGATTTCAGTAAGGTGCACAATCTCACGTTTGAGCCGGTTAATTATGCTGAATACCCATGCCTCAAGCTTGCATTGGATGCCGGTAAACTGGGTGATACCTATCCAGCGGTATTATGCGCGGCAGATGAAACAGCCGTTGGACTATTTCTTAATAATAGTATCGCATTCGCAGAAATTGCTACAATAATAGAGAAGACCCTGAATATGCACAGGCCGGTTTCGAATCCCGGGCTTGAGGATATTCTTCGGTCGGACAACTGGGCATGTGAAACAGCCCTGAAAGCAGCAAGGAAGGATATTTAATGTTATTAACCATAGTGGTCTTTTTAGCACTGCTGATATTGCTCATTCTCACCCATGAACTGGGTCATTTCGCCGCAGCTAAGATGTCAAAGGTCAAGGTAGAGGAATTCGGCCTGGGACTGCCGCCCAAAATATGGGGTTTCAAATACGGTGAGACTATTTACTCGATCAATGCCATACCGTTCGGCGGTTTCACGCGCCTCCTGGGAGAGGAAGATCCTTCTACACCGGGCAGCCTGGCCAGCAAGTCTATCGGCACCAGGATTTTCGTCCTCAGCGCCGGATCGTTATTGAATATACTACTACCGATTATCCTGTTTACCATCAGTTTTATGATCCCGCATGATGTGACGATGGAGAAAGTGCTGATTAAAGAGGTTGCCGTTGGTTCGCCGGCACAGACGGCCGGCATTGAAGCAGGCGACCGGATATTGGAGATTAACGGGCATACGATAAAGAACAGGGGTGATTTGAGTTACCAGATACAATTAAACCTGGGCAATGACACGTCTATGGTCATTGTGAAGCCTGATTCCAGCCAAAAATTCGTTTCCGTCAAACCTCGCTGGGCCCCCCCGCAGGGGCAGGGCGCCACCGGGGTAGTGCTCACATCATCCGATATGACGTCGGCTGTCGAATCCATGCCTTTCTGGCAGGCACTGCCAAGCAGCGTCACACACAGCTGGGAGATCCTGGTGCTTTTTAAAAATGAAGTCACGAGCTGGTTTGTGAGGAGCAGCGCGCCACAGCTTGCTGGCCCCATAGCCATTGCGCAGCTGACCGGCGAGGTTATGAAGGCAGGTATCAGCCCATTGTTGGAGTTTGCAGCCCTAATCAGTATAAACCTGGGGATATTTAACCTGCTTCCCATCCCCGGACTGGACGGAGGCAGGCTGATGTTCGTCCTGCTTGAATGGGCACGGAGGGGCAAAAGGATCTCGCCCCAGAAAGAAGGATTGGTCCACATGATAGGCTTCATGGCTATGATCTTGCTGATCGTGGTTATAAGCTATTTTGATGTCACCCGCATTATCCGTGGAGAAAGCCTGCTGCCTTGAAGAAACTGCGCATCTCCCGGCCCGTACGCTTAGGAAACGTGACCGTTGGTGGAGGCGCCCCTGTATCGGTCCAATCTATGTCCAAGACAGATACACGGGACGTGCGGTCCACAGTGAACCAGATAAGGGAATTGGAAGAATGCGGCTGTGAAATAATCCGTGCAGCTGTGCCGGACCGGCAGGCCGCCGCCGCCATCAAAGAGATACGCAAAGGCATCTCCATCCCCCTGGTTGCCGATATTCATTTCGATTATCGCCTTGCACTGGCTGCCATGGTCAGCGGCGCCGACGGGCTGCGCCTCAATCCGGGCAATATACGCGATAAACAGCAGGTCAAAAAAGTTGTAGCTGAAGCCAGGGTAAGGGAAATCCCCATCCGAATAGGCGTGAATTTCGGCAGCCTCCCGCCGGGCAAGAAGCCGGGCAGATCTATTGCCGCATACATGGTTGAAATGGCTATGCAACAGGTGGATTTGCTTGAGAGTATGGACTTCGGCCTGATCAAGATAGCGCTCAAGGCCTTCGATGTGCCCACAGCCATAGATGCTTACCGCAGTATAGCCAGGAAGACGGTGTATCCGCTGCACCTGGGCATTACCGAAGCCGGCCTGCCACGTACCGGTATAATCAGAAGCGCAGCGGGGATTGGTATACTCCTTTATGAAGGCATCGGAGACACTATCAGGGTCTCGCTCAGCGCGCACCCCCGCGAAGAGGTTTTCACCGCATACGAAATACTGAAATCGCTCAACCTCAGGCAGCGCGGGCCGGTGCTTATCAGCTGTCCTTCCTGTGGACGAAGTGAGTCCGATATAGTCGGCCTGGCCACAAAGATCGGTAACTACCTTGAATCCGTGGAAAAGCCCATTAAAGTCGCCGTCATGGGCTGCGTGGTCAATGGACCGGGAGAGGCCAAAGCCGCAGACCTGGGCATTGCCTGCGGCAAAGGAAAGGGGGCCATTTTTAAGAAAGGCCGGGTAGTACGAAGCGTTAACGAGAGCGATTACCTGCGTGTCCTCAAGCAAGAGATCGACGGCCTTTAACGCTGCATAATACGGAAGTTCCTGCCTGCCGGCTGATTGTGTCCTTTTTATTCAAGGTGAAATATTTTAAAATGGGCTATTAGTTTAACTTGAGGGGATTAAGAATATGCGTTTTTCCAGATTATTGGGCAAGACATTGAAGGAGGCGCCGTCCGACGCCGACTGCGTCAGCCACCAACTGCTCGTGCGGGCCGGCATGATACAGCAGGTGGCCACGGGTGTGTACTCTTACCTGCCGCTGGGATGGAAGGTGTTGAAGAAGATCGAGGATATCATACGGGACGAAATGGATAGCGCCGGCGGACAGGAACTGATGATGCCTTCGTTACAGCCCATTGAACTCTGGGAGAAATCCGGCCGGCTGGCTTCCTTTGATAAGACTCTTTTCATCGTAACCGACCGCAAAGAGCATAAACTTGCCCTGGGCCCCACCCACGAGGAGGTCATCACCGACCTTGTGAGGCGTTCGGTACAGAGCTATCGCGACCTGCCGCAGCTGTTATATCAGATCCAGAATAAATTCAGGGATGAGCCGCGCCCCAGAGGAGGGCTGCTGCGGGTGCGTGAATTCATTATGAAGGACCTATACAGCTTCGATATCGATGAAGACGCTCTGGATGTAAGCTACGGTAAGATGGTGCAGGCTTACAAAAATGTTTATTCCAGGTGTGGCCTCCCGGCAGTAATGGTAGAGGCTGACAGCGGAGCCATCGGGGGCAAGGCCTCACATGAATTCATGCTGATAGCCCCGAGCGGAGAAGATAAGATCATCTTCTGTGATCAATGCGGCTATGCCGCCAATGCGGAGAAGGCCACCAGCGTTAAAACACCAACGCCTGAGACAAAACCTCTGGCTGCCGAGGAAGTTTCCACACCGGGATTGAAGACCATTGAGGAAGTGGCAAATTTCCTGAAGGTCAGGGCGGAACAAACGCTGAAATCCGTATTTTACGTTGCAGACGGAGATCTTGTATTCGTGGTCATTCGAGGTGACCTTGATGTCAACGAGATCAAGCTTAAAAACATTTTGAAGTGTAATGATTTACACATGGCCACTGAGGCTGAAACACGGGAGGCGGGATTGGTTGCAGGCTACGCTTCAGCCATTAATCTCAAAGGCCACCGGATCGTAGCCGATGACTCGATCAAGATGGGCTGTAATTTCGTGGCAGGGGCCAACAAGCCGGATACACATTTGAAAAATGTTAATTACCCCCGTGACTTTAAAGTTGACGTTCTCTCGGATATATCCATGGCCAGGGAAGGAGACCAGTGCCCGAAGTGTAACGGCAAGCTCGGATCACAACAGGGCATCGAGGTCGGCCATATCTTCAAATTGGGTATTTTCCTGAGCGAGCGTCTGGGCGCATATTACCTTGATAAAGACGGAGCCAGCAAGCCTATAATCATGGGATGTTACGGGATCGGTGTAGGCCGTCTACTGGCTGCAGCGGTCGAGCAAAACCATGACGACAAGGGTATCATCTGGCCGCTGCCGATAGCCCCCTTCCAGGTCTGCATATGCCCTCTGAAAATCGAGGACAATACGATCATGCAGGCAGCCGAAAAACTTTACTCCGAATTGATTTCCGCGGGCATAGAAGTTCTGCTGGACGACAGGCCGGAATCACCGGGTGTTAAGTTCAACGATGCCGACTTGATCGGCATACCCCTGAGGATTGTGATCAGCGCACGCACGCTTAAAACCAACAGCGTGGAGTTGAAATGGAGGAAAGACGCTCAGGCGCAGATACAGCCACTGGAAGGATTGGCTGACACAGTCAAGAGGATTGTAAACTCAGGCGATAGTGGTTGAGCGCGGCCAGGCACTTAATAGCAATCGCACCTGAGGGAAAGACGGGTATGGAGTGCGCTTCGAGCCAGGTGATGACGTCTGTGTCGAAGCGCAGCATGTGAGGGGGCCAAACAACAAGGGGTTTGTCTTTGTTCGGTGCCGCCAGGAAGGGTGTGCAGAACATCTCGGGGTCGATGGGGAACACCGGCGGAGGAAGCTGGACCGCGATACAGTCGACATTCTCATCATCGGCCATGGCCTCGATAAAAGCGCCATGGTTGTTGTTGAAAGAGCTGAAGGTGTAGATGATGCCGAAGTCATATGGGTTCAGCGCTATCTCCCAGGCGGGGAAAGTCTTATGCAACCTGTCGTAGCTTGATTGGCCCGGCTTGGCCATGACCAGTCCGTTTTGATAGACCGTGTCCGTTGCCAGGACAGCCTCCCCACCCGGGAAAGTGGCGATGGCGATACGGTTGCCTCCCGGCACAGGTAGATAGGAAAAAGCCTTGGCCAAGTAGAGGAAATCGTCCAGCGTATCCGCCTTGATAGCCCCGGCCTGTTTTAAAGCAACATCAAAAACGATATCGCTGCCCTGTAACAGCGATCCCGTATGCGACATAGCCGCCTTTGCCCCGGCTTCAGTCCTTCCGCCCTTCATGACGATTACCGGTTTATTCGGTGTGGTCTGTTTGAGAAGTTCGAAAAAGCGGCGCCCGCCTCCTTTGATGGACTCAAGATGGATGCAGATGACCCCGGTATCGGGATCCTGAGATAGATACTCCAGCGCGTCTACCTCGCTGATATCCATCTTATTGCCGAGATCGATCAATTTGGCCAGGCCGAGATGAAAATCGGAGAGCATCCAGTTTAACCTGGGTTCATACATGCCAGACTGAAAGATGAAGGAAACCTTGCCCGGAGTCAAAGCGGTCATGGTAAAAAAGCTGATGACCAATTTATTAGAGCTGTTGATAGGGCTGAGAGCGTTTGGGCCGATCGTCCTGATCCCCTTTGCCTTCAGTATGCCGGCTATCTCATCCTGGATTTTCTTTCCCTCGAGACCGATCTCCGAGAATCCACCCGTAACGAGGACGGCGCCGCCGATCTTTTCACCCGGCAGATTTCTTATGATATCGAGGACATTGCGCGCAGCGACGGAGATAACGACAAGGTCTACATATTCACCTATATCATCGAAGCTCTTGAACGTCTTGATGCCGTATACTTCATCCTGGTTAGGATTGACAGGGTAGATTTTGCCCTGGTAACCCATATTGACGAGGTTCTCTACCAGGTGGTAGTTTACTGCGAATTTATTATTGGAGGCGCCAATAATAGCTACGCTTTCGGGATAAAGGAATTTATGTAAGAAGTGTTCATTCATTTAAGGAGTCCACCTTTTATTAAATTCCAAATTCCAAAAGCCAAATTCCAGACAAAGGAAGAAAATCCTAAACTCTAAACTCT
>CAYTIC010000012.1:56469-92441 GCA_964437795.1 uncultured Dehalococcoidales bacterium
AAATTCCAAAAGCCAAATTCCAGACAAAGGAAGAAAATCCTAAACTCTAAACTCTGTGCGAGTTCTAAATAAAAAGGTTCAAAGAATGTTTACCCTTACCGGCACCCTGCGCACGTCTCAGGAGCGGAGGATGGCGCCGAGTTCTTTAGACAGCCGTTCCAGGATGCGCTTCTGTACCTTATCAACTTCATCGTCTTTAAGGGTACGGTCGGAAGCCTGGTAAGTGAGCCTGAAAGCGATTGACTTTTTGCCCTCGGGTACCTGTTCTCCCACATATAGATCAAATAGCTGCATAGCGGATACAAGGCTAAACTCTTTTACAATATCCGACACTTTCTGATATGTAACACACGTATCCAACAGCATTGCTAAGTCACGCGTGATACCCGGGTATTTTGATATGGCTTTATATACGAGTGGTTTCGATGCCAGCGCCAGCAGCTTATCCATATAGAGCTCAAACAGAAAGACGGGTTCAGCTATATCGAAACGAGTTAGCACAGCAGGATGTACTTCGCCGATCATGCCGATTTTCACAGATTCAACCACAATATCGGCATTTTTGGCCGGGCTCAATGTGTCATTATTACCGTTAGCGTAGTCTGCCTTAATTCCGAACCTGGACAATAGTGTTTCAACAATTCCCTTAACAAAATAGAAATCAACCGGCGCCGGTTTGGACTGCCAGTACATCTCCGGGACCACGGTATCGACTAAACCACACAATATCTCACTTTCCACCGGCAAATCTTTCGGCCGTGGGATAAAGACTTTTGCTATCTCAAACAGCCTGATGTTGCTTTCCCGGTTGCGTTGGTTACGGGCCAGCACCGAGAGAACACCTGTACGAAGGCTCGTACGCAGATACTCAAGGTCCCGGCTCATGGCATTGGCGATTTTGAGCGGTTCAGGACCCGGCATCCCGGTCCCTGACGACACCTTTGCCAACACCTCCAGGCTTGTCAGAGGGTAGGTGATGATCTCCTGAAAGCCGCATCCAACCAGTATATCCTGGATGTTCCGCCTGAACGCTATGGCAGGCACGCTATCCCCACTCGGCAGCGGGGAACTGAGCATGGATTCAGGTATATTCTCGTACCCCGTAGCCCGAGCCACCTCTTCAACAAGATCGACGGTGATATTGATATCGTTTCTCCACCAGGGCACATCGACCAGGATTGTCCCTTTATTCCCCTTCGTGCAATGCAGGCCCAGGGATTCCAGGCTCTTCCTGATGCTGCCCTCGTTCAGGCTCATACCGAGCGTACGTTTCACGTCGCCCTCGGATACAGCAATGGGCTTCCTGTCCTTCTTTCCCGGGTAAACATCGATAATGCCACTGGCCGACTTCCCTCCGCCGACCTGCGCCATCAGTTGCGTCGCCCTCTTCACTGCCATCATGGCAAGCTCCGGGTTGAGCCCTTTTTCAAACCTGACCGAAGCCTCACTGCTCAGTTTTAGTTCCTGGCTGCCACGGTGGATTGCAGCCTGGCTGAAATTGGCGGATTCTATCAATATGGTCGTGGTTGAATCCCTGACCTCGGAGCTCAACCCGCCCATAATGCCGGCAACAGCAACGGCGCGCTCTGCATCTGCAATCAATAAAATATTCCTGCTGAATTTACGCTCCACCTCGTCCAGTGTGTACATGATTTCGCCGTCGGCCGCCCGTCTCACAATGATCTTATGTCCCTTGATCTCCCTATGGTCAAAAGCATGCAGCGGCTGGCCGAATTCCAGCATGACGTAGTTTGTAACATCGACAATGTTGTTAATGGGCCTTGCCCCACAGGCAGCCAGCCGGTCCTGCATCCACACCGGCGAGGGGCCGATTGTGATGCCGTCGACTACGGTGGCACAGTACCTGGGACAGAGGTCGGGATCTTTTATCTCCACCGAAGCGTAGGATCCCACTTCCCTGGTCCCTTCCTTGTAGGCAAGGTCGGGCAAGCGGAACGGGTTGCCGGTTATGGCAGCCACCTCACGGGCTATTCCCATTATGGAGAGGCAGTCAGCCCTGTTCGGAGTAATATCTATATCTAAAATAGTCTCTCCCAGGTAATCCGCCAACGGCCTGCCGATCTCATATTCCCGGGGTAACACAAGTATACCTTCGTAGTTGTCGGATATGCCGAGTTCCTTCTCCGCGCATATCATACCTTCTGAAACTACTCCGCGTATTTTAGCCGGCTTCAACTCCTCGATTTTCCCGCTATGGCCGTCTATGAGCCTGGCCCCGACCAGGGCAAAAGCTATATTGTCGTCGACGACCAGGTTCGGAGCTCCGCAAACCACGGTTATCTGTTTGCTGCCCAGGTCAACCGTGGCCAACCTCAGCCGGTCAGCATTAGGATGCGGGTTGACGGCCAGTATACGGCCAACCATTACCTTATCCCAGCTGCCCCCGATTATTTGAATCTCCGATACTTCAAGCCCTGCCAGCGTCAACTTAGCGGCAAGCTCATCGACCGGGATATCGATGTCAACGTAATCTTTAAGCCATTTCAGCGGAACTTTCATCAAGCACCTTCAGCTTAGAACTGCCTTAAGAACCTCAGGTCGTTGTTATAGAAAAGCCTGATATCATCAATTCCGTAGCGCAGTATCGGTATCCTTTCAACTCCCATACCGAAGGCAAATCCGGAGTATACCTCGGGATCTATGCCGCAGCCGCGCAGCACCTCGGGATGTACCATTCCCGCGCCCAGTATCTCGATCCACCCGCTATTGCTGCAAAGCCGGCACCCCTTTCCTCCACACATAAAACAATCAATGGCAATCTCGACACCCGGCTCCACAAAAGGAAAATAATCGCAACGGAATCGACATTTGCGGTCCTGGCCGAAAAGCCTGCGCGCGAATTCAAATAGCGTGCCCTTAAGATCAGCCATGGTTATGTTCTTGTCCACCGCAAAACCCTCCACCTGTGAGAACATCCACTCGTGTGTTGCATCGGTAGCTTCGTAACGGTATACCCTGCCTGGAGCAACCACGCGGATGGGAGGCTTCTCTTTCTCCATGGTCCTTATCTGGACGGGCGAGGTATGAGTACGCATCAGCATCGGCCTGCCACCCTCAGGTGTCTCGTAATCTACCCATAGCGTGGCAAAACCGTCCCGGGCCGGGTGTTCGGCGGGCATATTCAGGGCTTCAAAATTGTAGTGTTCCCATTCCACTTCGGGCCCTTCCATCACCTTGAAGCCCATGCTGGTAAAAATGTCGCATATTTCCCTGATAGTCCTGGTGGTAAGATGAAGACGGCCGAGTTGATAGGGCTGCCCGGGCAGACTGCTATCTATTTTCTCATGCTCGAGGGACTCGTGCTTTGAAAGCTCTATCTTTTCTTTACGCGCCTGGTAGAGGCTTTCAAGGTTGGATTTGGCCCGGTTAGCTTTGGCCCCCAGTTCACGCCTTTCGTCGATGGAGACCTCGCCCAGGGAGCGCAAAACATTGATTAACTTACTCTTCCTGCCGAGGTAATGGACGCGCCATGATTCCAGCTCTTCGATGCTGGTTATTTTTTGCAGTTCATCAGTAGCCTGCGAAGTGACTTCTTCAACCTGGTCCGTCATTTACAGATCAAATGGGAGGTTAGTTCTTTAATTTGCCGGCTGCCACCTTCACCAGTTCAGAGAATTTAGAAGGGTCAAAGACCGCGATATCAGCAAGCAATTTGCGGTTGATATTTACTTCCGCCTTTGTCAGGCCGTTCATAAACTGGCTGTAAGTGAGTCCGCCTTCCCTTGCCGCAGCGTTGATCCTGGCGATCCAAAGCTTGCGCATATCTCCCTTGCGCTCCCTGCGGTGCCCGTAAGCATAATCAAGGGCATGCAGCATCGATTCGTGAGCGTGTCTGTAAAGGGAATGCCTCTTCCCTCTGTGGCCTTTGGTTATTCCAAGTACTTTTTTATGGCGTCTATGGCTGACAACGCCGCCTTTAACTCTTGGCAACTGAGTCCTCCTGAATACCTACTGGTAAGGTAATAATTTTTTAATCCTTTTCACATCGGCCTGGTGCAGGGGTATAGTTTCATCATAAATTCCCTTAATCTTGGTCGGTTTCCTTCGCCTGAAATGGCTTTTCCCCTGCTTCATGCGCATAATCTTGCCGCTTCCCGTGAAATGAAAGCGTTTTTGAGCTCCCTTGTGTGTCTTCATTTTAGGCATCTAAACTGTTTCCTTGACCTTTATTTCTTTAACTACTTTAACTTCCTTAGTTTCTTTAGCTGCCCCGGCCTCTTTCACCTCTTTGGCCTGTACCTGCTTGGCCGAAACAGGTGATAGTATTAGGCTCATTATCCTGCCTTCGTGTATCGGCTGACCGTCCAATTGGGCAACGCTCTTCAAGTCATTCGCTACCTTCTGAAGCAGTCGGATGCCCAGTTCCGGGTGTACCATCTGACGTCCCCTGAAGACGACCAGTACCTTAACTTTGTCTCCGTCTATAACAAATTTCTTTGCCCGATTTATCTTTATGTCAAGGTCATGGTCCTTAACCTGCGGCCTCACCCTTATTTCCTTGAGGAGGCCAGACCTCTGACCGCTGCGTACCTTTTTTTCCTTCTTGGTCTGCTCGTACCTGAACTTGCCGTAATCGAGTATCCTGCATACGGGCGGGGTCGCCGTCGGCGCTACCTCGACAAGGTCCAGTCCTTTTTCATTGGCCATCTGCTGGGCCTTGTCCGTGGCTAGAACACCTATCTGCTCCCCTTCATCACCAATGAGCCGTATTTCCCTGGCGCGGATGCGGTGATTGATATTCAGTTCTTTAAATATTTTGTTCTATCCCTCCCTTGAAATCAAAGTGTGCGAATTAGAATATATCACATTTCATAGCTGAAAATCAAAGTTTGTGAAGCTCCCTGGATTTGATCACCGATTCCATCCGCTGTATAAAAGCAGAGAAATCCTGTGAGCCCAGGTCTTCCCCGCTGCGCAGGCGCACCGAAACTGTTCCATTCTCTACTTCTTTGTCGCCCATCACCAGCATATACGGTATCTTGTTCAACTGAGCTTCCCTTATCTTCATGTTCATGCGTTCCGAGCGGTCATCCAGTTGAACCCGGATATCCTTTGACCGCATCTCCGCACAGAGCTTTGAGGCGTATTCAACATGCCTGTCTGCAATCGGTATGAGCACAGCCTGCACCGGCGCCAGCCATACCGGGAAGGCTCCCGCGTAGTGCTCGGTCAGGCAGGCGAAGAAACGCTCCATGCTGCCAAGTACCGTGCGGTGGATCATCACCGTCCGGTGTTCTTGTCCATCCTCGCCCACATAGTTGACATCGAAGCGCTCCGGCATTTGAAAATCGACCTGAATAGTCGGACCCTGCCAGAGCCTGCCGATGGCGTCCTTGAGTTTAACATCTATCTTGGGACCGTAAAACACGCCCTCCCCGGGGTCCACATGGTAATCGATCTTGAGATCTTCCAGCACTTTGCGCAGGGCTTCGGTCGCCATATCCCAGCTCTCCAGCGTGCCGGTATACTTTTCAGGCCTGGTTGAAAGCATTATTTCATACTCGTCAAACCCGAACGATTTCATCATATATTGCGCCAACTCCACAACATCTTTTACCTCGGGTACTATCTGGTCCGGCCTGCAGAAGATATGCGCGTCATCCTGGGTGAATCCCCGGACCCTGGCCAGCCCGTGAAGCACTCCTGAGCGCTCATATCGATACACGGTGCCGAGCTCGGCGTAGCGCATGGGCAGGTTGCGATAGCTGCGCAGCTGCGTCTTGTACATCAGAATATGGAACGGGCAGTTCATCGGCTTGACGACATACTGTATATCATCGATCTCCATGGGTGAATACATATTATCGCGGTAGAAATTCCAGTGGCCGCTGGTTTCCCAGAGGTGTACCTTGGCGATATGCGGTGAATATACGATATCGTAACCGCGGCGCCTGTGCTCGGCCTTCCAGAAATCCTCAATCATCTGCCTGACAGTCCCTCCCTTCGGGTGCCAATAGGCCAATCCCGGCCCGGCTTCCTCGTGCAGGCTGAAAAGATCGAGCTCCTTGCCCAGCTTCCTGTGGTCCCGTTTGGCGGCTTCAGCTATCCTCGTGAGATAGTCTTCAAGGTCGACACTCCTGGCGAAGGCAACGCCGTATACCCTCTGAAGCATCGGCCTCTTTTCATCCCCTCTCCAGTAGGCGCCCGCCACGCTGATGAGCTTGAAGGCCTTAACCTCACCTGTGGTTTTAACGTGCGGCCCGCGGCAGAGGTCGGTAAAACTACCCTGCCTGTAAACGGTGACCTTTTCCTCACCAAGGTCATTTATCAGCTCGATTTTATACGGTTGGTCGGCAAAAAGTTTAGTAGCTTCCTTTAAGCTGATCTCTTCGGATGAAAACGGCAGGTCGGCGGCGATTATCTCTCTCATCCTCGCCTCAATGGCCGGCAGGTCTTCCATGCCAAGCGTCCTTGGAAGGTCGAAATCGTAGTAGAATCCATCCTCGATGGCCGGGCCTATGCCGAACCTGGCTTCAGGGAACAGCGATTGGACCGCCTCAGCCATGATGTGGCTGGCAGAATGCCGCATGGTTTCCAGTTTTTGGGATTTATCTTCCTTTGCCATGTCTACAACTCCCTTGTATCTAAATAAAAACCTCACGCATTTAATTGCGGGAGGTCGATGGGATATTTAGGCTAATACGGCGTACCGCAAGTGTCAAATGATTATAACAGCCCGAATACACTCACGCAAATAGACTATTCAGTTATTTGCCGGTTTTCAATCCTTTAAGAGCTCCTCTATGTTTACGTTCTCCCTAACCAGCTTCTCCATGATTTCAATTTCCGCCGTGTTTTTCGCGGTAATCAGGGGAGTTAAAGATTCTATTTGCTTGGCCGTTTCATAAACACCTATAGGGACCAGGAGCACAGGGATCTTCTTCTCATCAGCTTTGGCTAAAATATTCTGAGGCGGCAGGATGTTGTTGGTGATGATAACGGCCGCTGTGCATTTATCTTCGAATGACGCCAACAGCATGTCGGAGCGGTCCCCGCTCGTTACCACCAGTTTGTTTTCCTTGTGAAATCTAACATCCGAATAGGCCGAATCCACGGAAGCGGCGCCAACGAATATATTGCTGATCCGCCGGTTCAAGCCCTCTTCGCCGGCCACCACCCTTGCCAGCAAGTATTGTGACAGGTACTCCATGGAGAAAAAGGTTAGCTCGGCCTGGTAGGGTATTATCCCGAGCACGTTGATATCCACTTTTTGCATCATCGGAACGTATACGGTTTTGAAATCATCGACGTTGCGGACTTTATTGATGATCACACCCCTGAAATCCATGCCTGTGAATCGCAGATATTTTTTAATGAAAATAACGTTATCCACAATGTAATTTTCGTCGCCACCCACCAGTATCACCAGCTTACCGCCAAGATAGCCGGCCAGGGACAATACATTCAAGTAGAAGGATATGCCGTACTCGATGTCTTTGCCGCCTTCCACAAACAGCAAGTCTTTGCCTTCGCTCACATCCCTTGCCATGGCCAGCACGCGGTTTTTCGCCCCTTCCTCGTCATATTTAAATCTCATTTTCAGGTGTTCGAATCCAACGGTAATGTCCTCCGGGCTCTGGGTCATTCCGAATATATTAGTCAATAGCGCCGCGTCATAGTCCCATACCCGCTTTTTACGGTATACCAAGCGGTCGCCCAACGGCTTAATATATCCGAATGTCTTTCCTGTTGCCTTTGCAAGTCCAATTATCAGGCTGGTCTTGCCTGCATTACCGTCCATCGAGCCTACTATCAAGCTTTTCATGTGCCTACCTCCTTACCGGAAAGCAATATCCTCACATCCACAGCCCTGACCCCTTCGCCATGTTCATAAGCCACCAGCGGATTAATTTCAATATCTGAGATATCCCTGAACTTATTCAGGACCGTACCTACCCTGAGCACAGCATCCACCAGAGCATCGATGTCCTTACGTTTTTCACCCCGTACTCCCAGCAGTAAGGGATACGTTTTAATCTCGCTTATCATCTTGTTTGCCTCGCTCCCACTTAGAGGGAAGGCTCGGAATGCTATGTCTTTCATCACTTCGACATATATGCCACCCAATCCGAACATAACGATCGGCCCAAAGGAAAGGTCACGCCGTGCGCCGACGATCGTTTCTACGCCGTGCTTCACCTGCTCCGATACTTCGATCCCTTCGATGCGGGCATTAGGATTAAATTGCCGGCAGTTCGCAAGTATTGCCTCGTAGGCATCGGCAACTTCCTTGCTGTCATCGATATCCAGGGCAACACCTCCGGCATCGCTTTTATGTACAATATCCCTGGACACAACCTTCATCACCACCGGGTATCCCATACTCTGCGCAAAATTCACGGCTTCTTCCAGTGTATGGGCAATATTACCGGCGGGTGTGGCTATACCAATAGCCTGCATTATCGTCCGGGCTTCATACGAGTACAGAAAACGCCGGCCATCCCGCCTTACTAAATCGAGCACACTACGTATCGCCCCTTCATCAATTTCAATCTGTTCTTCATCCGACCAGAGCTCTTTCTTCTGGCGATAGTTACAATAAATTGCGCCCAGGCAGGAAACCGCCTCCAGCACTTCGTTAAAAATCGGAACGCCCAGTATTTTCAGCCGTTCGATGGTATTCTCCACCTCAGCTCCGCCGACAAAGGAAAACACCAGCGGCTTACTGACTTTACCTTTTTTAAATAATTGCTCGGCTTGTACGGCAAATTTGTCCGGCTCAAAAACCCCTGATTCGCAGCCCAGGCAGATCACGGAACCAATATTAGCATTGTCCAATGCAGCATTGATTGCAGTGAGATAGTTATCAGCCGTAGCCTGTCCCGTGATGTCTATGGGATTTTTAGCAGATCCAAATTCAGGTACGACCGCAGCAAATGTCTTTTTCATATCCGGTAGATTGTCATACAGGTCGATGCCGTATTTCTCGCAAGCGTCCGCCGTCAAAACCCCGATACCACCGCCATTGGTGATTATCACCGCGTTCTCACCCTGAGGTTCAGGAGTGCTCGCAAGATATTTACACCACTCGAGCGCTTCCTCCAGTCCTTCAGCCCGGATTACTCCACACTGCCTGGCGATGTCGTCGAATACCTTGTCCTCACCGGCTAATGAACCTGTATGTGAGGCCGCAGCCATGGCACCGCGTTTCGACCTGCCCGACTTGACTACCACCACAGGCTTGATCTTAGTGGTCTTTTTCAATACATCCACAAAGCTCTCCCCGTGTGTTACACCCTCGATATACATCATAATGACTTTTGTATTACTGTCTGCGGCCAGGTAGTTCAATACATCCACCTCATCCACATCCGCCTTATTCCCCAGTGAAACGATGGCCGAAAGCCCGATGTTTTCCACCTTTGTTTTGCCGATCATTGCCACACCTAACGCCCCGCTCTGGGTAACAATGGCGACATTACCGGCTGTTATTCCTGGAGGCCCAAAGGTGGCATTCATCGGAGCTGCAGATGAATATATGCCGATTATATTGGGGCCGAGCACACGCATATCGTGTTGCCGGGCATAATCTATGATTCTTTTCTCTTCTTCGGCATTGCCGATCTCCGAGAATCCGGAGGTGATTATTGCTGTGAACCTGGTCCCTTTATCAGCACATTCTTTCGCGACACTGAGGACCCCTGCTGCGGGTATTACGATCACAGCCAGGTCTATCTCACCTGAAATCGAGCTTATTTCCCGGTAAACCGGTAATCCCAGTATCTCTCCGCCGGCCGGATTAACGGGATATATCTTTCCGCGATAGCCGCTGGAAACAAGATTGCTGACAACTGTATGACCCAGCTTCCCAATCCTGGAAGACGCACCCACCACAGCCACCGAACGCGGCTTAAACAGGTATTTTATATCCTGCATCATCCCCCCTAACCATACGTTAAAGGTTCACCAGCTTATTTTAATACTATTCTTTAATTTCAGAACTGAGGAAGCTGAGCATTTGCGATAAGCAGACCTCCGTCGATAACGATCTCAGCACCAGTTGTATAACTGGAAGCTTCCGAGGCCAGGAAGATGGCGGCTCCGGCTATCTCATCGGGGTCTCCGATGCGGCCGATTGGAAGCATCTTGGATACCATCTCGTGTGTCTTCTTGGCTTCCTCCGGCGGGAGGTGGGCCCAGTGTGAATTCATCATCTTGGTCTCGAAGGGGCCAGGGGCGATGGTGTTAACCTGGATATTATGAGGGATCAACTCCGCGGCAAAAGCTTTGGTGACCATTCGTACACCCGCTTTGGAGATCGAGTAGACGCTGACCGCTGCCTCCGGCTTGAATCCGTCAACGGACGCGATATTAATAATCTTGCCGCCCCCCTGCTTACTCATGATATTAGCAACGGCCTGGCTGGTAAAATACATCCCTTTCAGATTCACGTTCATTATCGTTTCCCAGAGCCGTTCATCCGATTCAAGCACGCTGGCCATAGCGGGGCTGGCGCCGGCATTGTTCACCAGTATATCGATCCGGCCACCCAGTTTTTCCATAGCGGTTGCTACCATCTTTTGAATCTCTTCCATCTTGCCCAAATGTGACTGGATGGGATAGGCTTCTCCACCAAATGATTTTATCTCAGCGGCAGTCGATTCGAGGTCAGCTATCTTACGACTGGTAATAGCGACTTTTGCCCCGGCTTTGGCGAAGCCGATGGCAATCGCTTTCCCGATGCCACGGCCGCCACCTGTAACTATAGCTGTCTTGCCCTTTAATGAAAATTTACTTAGGTCAAACACGAAATATCCTCCTGTTGATATTAGCTCCGGCTGATATACGTTATCTCGGACATTAAATGATAAGTTAATTAGTACGGATTTTCAAAAAGATAATACCGGCCCGGGGCAGTATCCTTTTCAAAATGCGCGCCTTCGCAGCCAGAGTATAACCATCACAATGATGATGGCTGCTATAAAAATTGCCATTACGACCGCAACAAACCTTTGGCCATCAACATCCCCGGCAGCAGCGGCATTAGCGGAAGTATCAGCCGGTGTGGGTGACTGTGCTGCGCCTTGTGTCGCGACTTTTGGCTCCGGCAGCATGACAGGTTGCATCCCGGTTGCCGCCACAGTTGGAGACGATCCTGTCGCTCTCCCGGCGTAAATTCCACCGGCGGAATTTACACTGGAAATGGGGACACCGGGGCCTCCGGGATCCACAATGATCCCATTGGCTATCCCATCCGAATCTCCCAGGCCGCCATCGGTCAGGCGAATGACCATCGTGTTGCCGTTCGAAAAGACCACGGGCATTTGCACCGGCCCTGCCGGAGTGCACTTCCAATAAAGTGTCGCCCCATTGTCAGGCATGGTAACCGTGATATCCACGCTGGAACCGGGCAAAATGCTGGATATATTAAATGCGAAAAGGCCGTACGGGAAAAATGTTGTTGCAATACAGGCTGTTATCGATGTGTCCAGCGCACGCGCATTGCCGATTGTTCCTGCATTTGTGCGGAACGTAAGCGAGCTCTGTCCGTTGGAGCTGGTAACCGTGGCGGATTGCGGCATTATCTCCATTACACGCTGCAAGCTGACCAGGCCGAAGCCCCAGTCGTTATCCGGCGTAGTGTAGCGGGACGCCGTCCGCTGGAGCAGGCTGCGCACCGTCGACGGATCATTTTTAAGGCCGGGGTAAGCCTGCATGAGTACTGCGACCATTCCTGCCGTTATCGGCGATGCCATGCTGGTGCCCTGCATGATAAGGTAGTTGGCAGGCTGCGCACCGTCATTGACGCCGTTATCCGAAATGGTGTAATTATCGGCCGGATAGTTTCCTCTATCCCGGCAAGAGATTATCACACTGCCCGGGCTGACTATAGTCGGCTTCTGGGGGGCGCCCGGGTCCACTCTGGGTCCCCTGCTGCTGAACGTCGTGACGGTGTTCATCGTCTGGTTAGTCTCATGTGGATAGCCCTTGTAATCCGTCCAGGTGGTCCTGGTAGTATAAGCCCCGGAGGTTATAACACTGTCGGCTTCCCCGGGATCGCCGAGTGTATAGTAGATATCCGGACTCTCGAAGCGTACAGCAGCGCCAACGGCAATCCCCGAGAAATAAAGGTGAAATTGTCGGCTGTTCTGCGAATTGTTGTTTACCACCAGACCGTATGATGTCTTGCCTGCCGGGACGTAATAGGCCATAGAACTCGTTCCCCACCACCAGTACTGTTGCTCAGTTCCCCTCACACTCTCGTCGCGTTGCGTACTCTGCATGGGTAAAGCTGTATCCACGTCATAGTAGACCATGGTCAGGTTGTCATGAACTCCTACACCGTCCCACCAGACGAGGTTATGCTGCAGGGTACAATTCGACCCGTTAGCTCCCTGCACTGTAATGGGTATCCTGATGCTTGTACCGGGCGGCAAAGAGCCCGAGTAATGCTTCCCCCCATCTGCATCGTTGCCTGCCGAAATGCAAACCGTGGCCCCTTTGCTGGTGGCATAATCTGCCGCCTGGCTCAGAGCGGACGTACCGTCATGATGGGCGCTCCAGCCGCCATAGCTCATATTAATTACATTAGCCTGGTAGATATCAACGGCAGCCCTGAGGGCCGCAACTTCGATTTCATCGGTAGAACCCGCATTGATGTTGTTGCCGATTTTAAGGAATACAAGCTCCGAACCATTGGCTATGCCCTTATATTTGCCTCCCGACAGGGTGCCCCTACCCAGCGCGCTGCCAGTAACATGCGTGCCATGCGCGCCGTAGCCTATCACAGGGGAAGTCACGTTATCACCAATGACGGGCCACGTGGAGTAATCCTTGGCTGCGATCGGTGCGGGGATATCCGGGTGGGTTGTATCCAGGCCGGAATCGAGCACAGCGATGCGCACACCTGCCCCATTGTATCCTCCATTCCAATAAGTCTGAGCGCCGAGAGTCGCGGCTGCCAGGTCATTCTGCGGTTGCGTTACGGTTTCGGCGCTGTCCATCTTAGCCACAAAACTCAACCCTGCCAGGCTGTTAAGATTGCCCACAGGAACGCTGGCTGTGACGAACCCTCTCGGGTGAGATCCCACCGGCGGTATCCATGAATCAGGATAGACCGTGGCCCCCATTGATTGCAGGCCCGCTATCACCGCGGCATCCGGTGGCCGGTCGAGGTAGATGAAAACCTTTGTGCTCTCAGCTTCGGTCAGAAGAATTTGATCCACAGGCCCTGTGCTCTGCAACAACAACTCATGCTCCATGGACTTATCCCTCAACAACAATTGCAGGCTTCCGCTGATCTTATTGCCCGGGTCATCAGAACGGATGGCGGCCGGCCATGGAATAATAGCCGACATCATTATCGCCAGTAAGACTGTGGTCGCCAGCGTGATCAGCCGTCTATTAGTCATGCGACAACTCCTCATATAGTTAATTAGCAGTGCCAGGGCACTGCGGCAGCGACTGCCTCTCAGCAGTATCCAGCCTGGCGACATAGTCCCTGGAAGCTAGGGCTTCCAGCCTGTCAACCGGCATCTCCGCAATGAAAAACCCAAGCGGGTGGCTGCCGACGGGGGGTATCCATGAATCCGCCTGCATTTTTACACCCAGGGCGTTTAAATCTTCAGCCTGCGCTGCGCTGAGTGGCTCCTTGACATAGACGAACACCATTTGTCTATAAAGGTCTACTGTAGAAAGGCCCATGTCCTGCATTTGCTTGAGCCGTTCTGGATCAGGCGATGCTATTTGCTCACGGCGCAACTCGACTTGCCGAAGCAGGGCGCCGCTTACCTTATTCATATAGTCCACTTTTTGCACACATGATACCATACCGGGTATGGCAAACAGTATAAAGATCAAGGCCGCTGCGATTTTATACCGGCCGCCTGCTCCGGTATCAGCCATTAGATTCTTGTCACAAGTGCAAAACATCTCGCTGATGAGACTATTACATTTAAACATTTTCTGGTATGCTACTTTCAGGTGATATTTTACCA
Organism: uncultured Dehalococcoidales bacterium; assembly: GCA_964437795.1. GTDB lineage: Bacteria > Chloroflexota > Dehalococcoidia > GIF9 > UBA5629 > CAIMUM01. The sequence goes on from CAYTIC010000012.1 coordinate 70,428, forward strand.
TTGTTTTCACCGGATAATATTTAGAATTAGTATGTAGTTTGGGTATCTTGGAGGGGGTATTATGAGAATCACTGACTTCATCAAGAAGCTAATTCCAATTTTTGTCCTTGTGCTGAGCACAATGTGGCCTGCTCTGCCTGTGTCCGCCGAAGGCTACCGGCCTGAGGGGGACTGGAGTGGTACCTGGCATGTTACATGGACAAAAGAAGGTTTTGGGCAGGTACACTATCCATTCGAGTTCGATATGGTATTTTCCCAATCCGGCAGCCAGGTTACCGGCAGTGGCAACCTTTTCATTCCAGACCCCTGTACCACGGACCCGTACTCAACTAATTTACACTCTTATACTTGGAGCTTGACCGGGATCGCGAACGGAAACGAACTAACCGGACGCTGGCAATGTAACCTTCCGGAGCAGTGTTCTCATCAAGGAGGCCCCTTCACCTTCACGCTTAATTCATCTGGAACATCATTCCAGGGCAATTGTAAGGGAGATTATGAGTATACGTGGGACAGCCCGGTCACCGGTGTCAGAAAGGGCTCGGTTACTCCACAACCGATAACACCTGAGCCCATACTGCCCCCATATCTACCCCCAACTCCCTATATTCCTCCTGAACCCATTCCACCAGCACCCACACCGACTCCCGAAGTCACTCCAGTTCCCTACTTCCCGGTTGTTCCAACTTTTCCTACATGCAGCTTCACCGGCGTATGGGAAACCGACTTTGGTGACCTGACTCTCACCGAGAACGGCAGAAATCTCACGGGTACCTATAACTACCAGGGCGGCAAGGTCGTAGGCACGATTACGAACTTTACCGCCACGGGCACGTGGTCTGAAGCCCCCACCTACCAGCCGCCCAACGATGCCGGCGACTTCACTTTCACCATACGACCACTGAGCTGCGATTCGTTCAGCGGGCAGTGGAGATACGGCTCCTGTGACTGGGACGGCGATATCGTGGGAACCAGGGCAGGCCAACCGACGCCACCACCTCCACCTCCACCTCCACCTCCGCCACCACCACCGCCACCACCGCCGCCACCGCCGCCACCGCCGCCACCGCCGCCATCGCCACCCCCTGTATCCGGTTCCTGGACCGGTACCTGGTCAACCGAGTGGGGCGATATGGTTCTGTCCCAGAATGGAAACCAGGTCAGCGGCACCTACACACATGACGACGGCAGGATCAGCGGCACGGTATCCGGCGATACATTCACAGGCTGGTGGTCCGAGGCCCCCAGCTACAGCCCGCCCGACGATGCCGGGTCGGTTGAACTGACCATGGGTCCCGAACACCAGACCATCACCGGCCGCTGGCGGTATGGCTCGTCCGGCAGCTGGTATGAGAACGACTGGACCGGCACGCGCAAGGGACTTCTTAAATTAGGCTTTGACGCTGCTCCCTCACCACCCTGTGACTGGAGCGGTACGTGGAGCTTTGACTGGTCTGATGCATTGCAGCTGACACAATCTGGCAACAGAGTAACCGGTTCATACTTCCGTCCATCATGGAACATCACGGGATATATCGAAGGGACAATATCAGGCAGCACGCTCAGCGGGACCTGGACCGAAAAAGACCAGTCGGGCAAGATCGAGTTGACCCTGTCAGCAGACTGCAATTCCTTTAATGGACGGTATACGTCCAGTACGTCGCCCGGTGCGGGCTGGTACTACATGCATGAACCGGGTACCAGGATTACGCAGCCACAACCTTCACCTTCACCTTCACCTTTACCTTCTCCTCAGCCGGTCAATCTCGACTGGGCCGGTACGTGGAACACAGACTGGGGCACGATGCAGATATTTGCGTCCGGCACTGCAGCTACCGGCACATATACCACCGGTAACGGCAAACTTAACGGCGTCATTAACGGCAACAATTTCAGCGGAACATGGTCGCGATCCCCCTCTTACTCAGCGCCTAAGGACGCCGGGGCCTTTTCATTCGCCATGTCACCCGACGGAAACTCGTTCAAGGGTGACTGGAAGTATTCGGACTGCTCATGGGCAGGTCCCTGGGATGGTAAGCTGAAAGGATCTGATGTCACACCCACACCATCTCCTGCTCCTGCACCGCAACCTAACCCGCAACCTAACCCACAACCCACACCTGTGCCTCCATCACCCACTCCTAATCCCACGCCGGGCGTAAACCGTCCTCCACTGGCCAGTTTTTATACCAGCCCGCAGCTACCGACGACAGGTTCAGCAGTCTTATTTATCAGCCAGTCCAGCGATCCCGACGGCGATGCGCTATCATATTCCTGGATCAGGGACGGTTCAGCCCTCAGCGAATGTGCCAACCAGCCTAATTGCAACTGGTACAATCCCACCGCCGGTACGCACATCGTGACGCTCTTAGTGAATGACGGCAAAGGAGGTCAGACCCCCTTTCAGACACAGGTTAATGTAACCGTCGGGCCATCGCCCTCACCTACCCCTGTGCCACCCTCTCCTGTGCCTCCATCTCCTGTACCACCGTCTCCCGTACCTCCATCTCCAACCCCAACTCCAACCCCGATCCCCGGCACCAATCATCCTCCTAATGCCGCCTTTTCATTCGATCCGCCACAGCCTCAGGCAGGGCAGGATGTGCAGGTAATCAGCCAGTCATCGGACTCCGACGGCGACAAACTGAGCTACTCATGGTACCTTGACGGCCAGTTACTTGCCCAGCAGACTGGCAGGGCGCAGTGGAAATGGAAGATACCGGCAGGCGGTCATGTCATGCAGCTCGAGGTAAATGACGGCAGGGGCGGCAGGGATACAGTCTCACGCAAGATAAAAGGAGCGGACGGCACAACTCCCGACGGTTCTAAGAAAAAGTGGAAGATAGGGCCATTCAGCTGTTTCATCGCCACCGCTGCCTACGGTAGCCAGACCGCGGCCGAGTTGGATACGCTACGTGCTTTCCGCGACACTGTACTTATGAACACCTGGATGGGCCGGTGGGCCGTGGATACTTACTATTATCTCAGCCCTCCCCTGGCGGAATACATCGCCACCCATGAAAGAGAGCGAACACTGGTCAGAGAGTGGTTGCTTGATCCCGCAGTCAGCTTTCTAAAGAATTCGCGGAGCTTATGGGACAGTAGTTATATCGGTACCCGCTGAACCTGTTATTCAAGGGCGTGAATAGCTGTCGTACAGTCTCCCGGATCAGGACTGGAGAGGCGGCCCCGTCTTGCTTTTGTCTGAGAGCACGCCGACCCATTTCTGCATCTTTGGCCAGTGTGTGAAGTGCTGCCTGCGACTGTAGCCCATAAGTGCCGTTTGCCCGATTGATACACTTGCCATGTAAAGCGGGTATTGCGCGACCAGCAGGAATATAGTGAAAAGGGTCATCCCGATGATTACACACCAGGGAGTCTCCCTGATGAAAATGAACAGTAGTCCAAAGGAAGCAGCTATCATTACAGGCCCCTGCCACCCCGTCAGTGCCAGCCACGTGCCATAAACCACTGCCACACCGGTTCCACCATTGAATCGCAGGAAAGGTGAAAAAACGTTGCCTACCAACGGCGCCAGAGCCACCGGCACCATTGACATGCCTGTCACATGTGAGACCTGCTGGGAAAGCCATACCGGCAAAGTCGCCTTGAAAGCGTCAAGCAGGATTGCCAGGACATACAACACAGGCCCGCCTGCATTAAAGACATTGGTGGCGCCCGGGTTGCCGTCCCCGTAATTCCTGATATCTTTGCGCAGTAAAAGGCGGCCCACCCAGTAGGAGAAAGGCAGGCACCCCAGCACCAGGCCAATCACAGTCCAGGTCGCTACTTCCACTGTCCAACCCATGACACCCTAAGCATAATGCATACCGGGCCGCGTTTCCAAACAACGCCTGTGTAATCACATTAACCGGTATGATTACTTGCTTGTTTCCAGCAGGCCCATGGAGCGGTCCACGTCCCGGGCACGCTGGTAGTCAGAGTTGAAGTGCCGGCAAGCCCACAGCAGCCCTAACGAGGCAATGATCCCGATTGCGCTGATGGCTATGTAGGCATACTGAATGCCCGCTACGTCGGAGACAGCCCCCATGATGATCGGACCCCACATGCCGCCCAGGAAATATCCTGAGAACATATACAGGCCCCAGGCAGTGGCGCGGCGGTAGATTGGAACTATCTCCTGCACCGTGTTGAGCTGGGCCGATACGCCAAATGGTATAAAGAAGGCGCCGGCCACAAACAGCAGTAGTGAGCCTAGGTAAGCGCCTGCCGCCATCAAGAGCGCGCATGCCCAGAGTCCTGCCACCATCACCAGGACCTTATTACGCGGATTGCGCTTTGAGACTTTGTCCGCTACCCAGCCCCCCAGTGGCATAGAGATTACTGCCAACAGGGCTATGCCTGATGACAATGAAGATGCAACAGCGTTGTCGATTCCCATATTGCGGTTTAACAGTACCGGCAACCAGGGGATTGAGCCCTGCTGCAAACACATCGCCAGCGCCACTGAGATATATAGTACGGGCAATGTCTTGATGCGCAGCATCTCTTTCAGGGTAGTGGTTATAGAGTTTTTCCCGCTGCCAGCTTTGTCCAAAGTGTCCTTGTGTATCTTGTAGTCCGGCAGGAACCAGGCCAGGATACCGAATATAACGCCCGGCGCTGCCAGCGCCCAGAATGCTGCCTGCCAACCCCAGTTCTTTGTTACCAATCCGCCGACCAGGAAACCAACGGCGGATCCCAGAGGGATAGCCGCAGCCCAGATACCGGTGACGAAGGCCCTTCTGGCCTTTCTCACCATGCCGACGATGAGGGCCATGCCGCCCGATACAAAGCCGGCTTCACCGATGCCTACCATGACCCGTGTGGTAAGAAGTTGGCTGAAGTTGATGCAGAACCCCGAGAATATGCTGGCCGCGCTCCAGATGATGGAGATAAGTGAAATCATCTTGGCCCGTTTCCAGCGGTCTATAACGTATGAAAGAGGAAGGGCGAAAACCGCAACACCGATCAAAACCACCGACATCAACCAGCCTATCTCGGTATCGCTCAAACCCAGGCTGGCCTTGAGGGCCGGTGTCATAGGACCTATGACCGATCGCAACGCATAGTCCATCATGTATAGGACGAAGAGTACTCCTATGGTGTACCCTGCCTTCCAACGCGATACTTTGATTAAGACATCCTGATCTTCCTGCCCGCTCTGCATAGTGCCTCCTCAAATATTCAGTATCGGTAGCCACAACCAGCCAATATACCACAAAATTCCGCTGCCACTATATAGGTTTGACGAATATCTGTCAACGCAGGAAATTATTTTTACATACCTGATGCCCGGAAAAGTGCTGCTATAGCACCTTTACAACGTGCATGATAGCAGGCGTGATGTGACTATTCTATCCAGGTCAGGCCGGCGGGGCTTCTGAGGATACCTCGTGAGTATTTAAACTTAGGATAACCCAGCACCATAGAGGCTGAAACCTGGTTGCCTTCAGGTATCCTGAACATCTTCCTCAGCTCCGAATTCCTGTTTATAGCGGGCGGTATGAGACCGATGGCACAAGCGCCCAGTCCCAGAGAATGTGCTGCAAGAAGCCCGAAGGCCAGCGCAATAAAGATATCCTCGTTATGAACTGGCGCATGGAAAAGAATCATACACGGGGCGCCACGCGCAATAGTGTCTTCAGTCCCCGCCTTCAAACCGGGCAGCCTGGCTTTCATGAGCGGCAGAACGTGCTCGCTGAGTACCTGAAAAGTATCTTTACCCACCATCCTCTTAAAAATAGCCCTGGAGACCGGATTGGCCTGCATTTTAACCAAGCTTGCATACATGTCAGCCATAAGCGGGACGGCGCGCCGGATCAGATCGCGGTTGTTAACCACGGTAAGCTCAACTGTGAGAGGGGTGAAACCGGGCGGTGCAAAAGTAATCGCCTGAACGATCTTCTCCAGCAGTTCACGGGGGACAGGCCTTTCCTGAAAATTGCGTATGGAGCGGCGTGATCTGACCAGGCCGAAGAAAGCATCTTCCCAGTTTTCCCTGCGTTGCGGCAGTTCAAAGAAGTCCTTTTCGTAGGACAGCCCTTGGATGGATATTGCCTTCGTGGGACAAGCGGCCATGCACTGACCGCATCGAATGCATAGCGATATACGATCAGCCAGAAACCTTGCTTGCTCGTCGGCCCCGATAATTCCGGCCGGGCATATCTCGGCACAGAGGTGGCATTTTTTACAGGTATTCAAGTCTACTGAATGTGTGACAGGCGCAGGTACCACACCATCTGTCACGGTCATAGTAACTTTATGTAAATTCATTGATAGCCTCTCCCGGCTGACTATTTTGTAAATAAGAGACCGTCCTGACATTGGACAATCATAAGGTAAACACTATGTGTATTTCAAATTCACGGCCTACCATATATGATGCCGGGATTGTTTGACAGTACTGCATCATATAAGGATACAATACAGCATGATTAAAGTTTCACGTGTATGCAACACTGCAGCTCTTATCTTTGCACTACTGCTGATTACAATTTTGGTCGGTTCAAATACCGCGTGTAAGCGATATGACAATGTGACATACGAAGTCACAGGTGACGCCGAGAGTGTGGACGTCATGGTAACCAACGATAACGGCGGCACCGAACAGTATAACGATGTCCCGCTACCCTGGAGGATGGATTACGGCGGTTATGATGATAGCTATGTATATCTGTACGCCTATAACCGCAGCGAAAGCGGCGCCGTTCATCTATCAATTTATGTGAACGGACAGCTGTTTAAAACGTCGAATTGTTCCGGCCCTTATTGTAATGCTGTAGTAACCGGTGACAAATAGCGGGAAGCGGCCGGAAAATTTTCCGTCAAAAGCATCGCCATCGATCTGAATTAGTATTGATTTAATTTACATTTTATGATACGTTGCTATCAGTGGAGGCTGGATTAAATTAGAACCTATATCTAATTTGTTGATAGGAGAAGTTGGATGACGGTGCGTAAGAAAGTAGATGACCGGGTTGTGAGGAATACGGGCATGTCAGCAGGGACCGCCAATACGCAGGCTTTAGCCAGGTCCGGTATAACGGGAGATGAAAAGGCCGAAGGTGGTGAGCGCGTAGATCAGATACGGGAGATCCTCTTTGGCGCCCAACGGCAGGAATACGAAAGAAGGCTCACTAAACTTGAAGAGCTATTAGTTCAGAATATATCCGAATTGAGCAAGGAAACCGCAGCCAAATTTGCCGGCCACCAGCAGGAAAATGATAAGAAGTTCGCAAGGCTGGAGGAGCTGCTGGTAAAGAACATCGCTGATATCAGCCATGAGTTCGAGCGAAAAATCGAACTACATAAAGGGGAGAACGAAAAAAGGTTCCAACAATTGGAAGACCATTTTAACAAAGCCATTTCAGAGCTAAAAAAGGAGACCGGACACCAGTTCGATCAGCAAAAAAGCGAGTACATTCAAAAATTCAATAGCCTTGACGATAAATTGGCTAAAGCTATGGCTGATATCAGCAAAAGAATGGATGCCGATATTGCATCGTTGACTAAGGAAATTACGACGGCCAAATCAGACCTGGTGCGCAGCCTGGACCAGCTTAATGAGCATAAAATGGACCGCTCCGCCCTGGCAAAGTTTCTGCACAACGCTGCGACCGGCATTGAAGGTAAAGAGCATAAAACCGATTCCGGGGGAAAGTAACCATGGCCGATATTTCAACTGGAAATGGAGGCGGGAATAAAATGCACAGTCCTGACGAATTGAATTCACTGCGAACCCTGATATTAGCCCCCGAGCAGTTGGAAATAAACGAGATTAAAGAGCGGCTGAATGATCCCGAGATCCGGGCGGAGGAGTTGAGCAGGATTATCGCCGAGGCCATTGTAATCAGGGCCTCCAAGGATCGTAAACTCGCTACAGCCCTGTTGCCCACTATTGAAGAGGTTATCAGGGATTCGGTTAAAAGGGATCCCAAATTCCTGGCTGATTCGATATTTCCAATCATCGGCCCCGCTATCCGCAGGTCCATTGCTGAATCGCTGAGGACGATGGTCGAATCCATGAGCACCACTCTTGAGCACACCTTTAGCTGGCGTGGCATCAGGTGGAGAATCGAGTCGTTCAGGACCGGAAAGTCATTTGCCGAAATTGTCCTTATGCATACCCTGGTTTACCGCATGGAACAGTTATTTCTTATCCATAAGGAAACAGGGCTGGTACTGCAACATGTAGCCGCCGAATCTGTTGATCTGAAAGATGCCGATATGGTATCGGCCATGCTGACGGCAATACAGGATTTCGTTAACGATTCGTTTTCCGCCAAAGAGGACAGCTCTCTCCAAAATCTGAATCTGGGTGAATTGACGATCTGGATAGAGCAGAGTCCCAGGACCATACTGGCGTCTGTCATCAGGGGTAACCCACCTCAGGAACTCAAAAACGCGCTCAAGGAGATACTTGAAAACGTTGAGTTTGAATACAACTCGTCGCTGAACAGTTTTAATGGCGATGCTGCGCCTTTCGAACCGGTCAAGCCTGACCTCATGTATTGCCTTTCACAGGCCCAAAAAACAGATGGGAAAGTGACCAGGGCGTCCGTGCCGGCAACAATTGCAAAGCCAAAGAAAGTAGGGAAAAAAGATAATCCAGTACTATTTATCTATATCGCGGCGGCGCTTTGCATAGCCATAATAGTTGTGGGATATATTTTTTCGACATGGTAGATTCGATTTTATTGCAGTATATAATTTGAATATCGCCTGATAAATACAATGAAAATGAGAAGAACGTTACCATCATGATTCAGAAAAAGATATGTATGCTGGGTTCTTTCGCTGTCGGTAAGACGAGCCTTGTCAGCCGGTTTGTGGACAATATGTTCTCTGATAAGTATTTGACCACCATCGGTGTCAAAATAGATAAAAAGATTATTACTGTACAGCAACTGGATCTCACGCTTGTCATCTGGGATATTGCCGGCGAGAATGGTTTCCATCAGATACATGGCACTTACTTGCGCGGCATGTCCGGCTATTTACTGGTAGCGGATAAAACCCGGGCAAGTACCCTCGATACCGTGGTCAGTATTAAGAAAACTGTTGGGCAGGCTTTTCACGATACACCCTGCGTGCTGCTTATGAATAAGATGGACCTCGCCGGTCAGTGGGATGTTCAGGAATCTACAATTGATAAACTGAGCGAGGAAGGTTGGGACGTTTTCAGGACCAGCGCCAAGACAGGGCAGAATGTTGAGGAAGCTTTTAACAGGCTGGCTATAAAAATGCTGGAGAAGTGAGACTTAGGCTATTATCAGAAATCCATGTATGATCCCCTTTTGGTCAACCTCCTGGATGCGCTCAACTTGGCTGTACTCGAACATATCAAGGATCGTTCCTTTAAATTGTTATCCCGCAGATCGGACTGGCTGTCCTTTCTATTTACCGATATAACTGTTTCCGATTCTGTCGCACGATTAGACGAGCTTGACTATCTGGGGAATTTCATTACCGACGCAATCGCTTTCTGGGAGTCCGGATCTTCCTTAAAGATTGACTCGGGAATATGGAGTGAGACTGTTTCAGGCAGCAACGTCTACTCGTTTGAGGCGAGCGCCCTCAACCTGGATACAAGAAGAATTCTTATATTAAAAACATACAGATGCGGATTATCGACGGAACAGTTGAGAGAACAGGCGGCCAAAGACAATCTTTTAGCTTTTGAAAACCTGTTCCGGACGGAAAAAGACCTGGAAAAATACAGCAACCTGCTGGAAGCCGAGGTCAATAGACGGACGGTCGATCTCAGGAAAAGGGTCCAGGAACTCAATTGCCTCTTTAACGTATCGCGGATAATTGGAGAAAAGTCCAGTTCGCTCGAAACTATATTCAAGGACGTTGTTGATCTGATTCCAGGCGGCTTCCAGTACCCTGAAGTTACCTGCTCTCATCTCACGATCGATAGCAACACATACGCAACGCCAAACTGGCAGGCAACCCCTTACAGACTCAGTAATGCAATTATAAGCCAGGGTGAAGAGGTGGGAAGACTGGAGGTCTGCTATATCGAAGATAAACCCGAGCTTGATGAGGGACCTTTCTTCAAAGAGGAACGGACCATGCTTGAATCTATCTGCGAGCGCCTGGGTAAGGTTATAGCACGTTATGCTGCGGAAAAAACAGCAAGGGAAAGCCAGGAAAAACTACAGCAAAGCTACCAGGTCCTGAATAAAACATTCGACGATACAATAGTTGCTTTCAGTACCATTGTTGAAATTAAAGATCGGTATACAGCGGGACATCAGATCCGAGTCGCCAAGATCGCAGAGGCAATCGCCAGGGAGATGAACCGGACCGATGAAGAGGTCCGTATTATACGCATTGCAGGAACTATACACGATATCGGGAAGATATACGTGCCGTCAGACATATTATCCAGGCCCGGAAAATTAAGTAATCTGGAATTTGAAATTATAAAGACACATGCACAATATGGCTATGATATTTTAAAGACTATAGATTTTCCCTGGCCGATCGCGCAGGTCGTCCTGCAACATCACGAAAAACTGGACGGCTCCGGTTATCCCAACGGGACAAAGGGAGCTGACATATTATTGTATGCGAGGATTCTAACAGTCGCTGATGTGGTTGAAGCCATGGCTTCACACCGCCCGTACAGGTCAGCACTTGGTATGGACAGGGCTCTCGAGGAGATATCCCAGAACAAAGGCAAGCTATATGATCCGGATGTTGTATATGCCTGCCTGAAACTTATCACAGACAAGGGTTTTGAATTCGAAGAATAGCTCTGATTAAAGTAGAATAGTGTTATGACGATACGATATAGTGGTGCGAGGATGGTGAAGCCGCTGGCTGATTCGCGCATGGGCTATTTTTATAGGCGACTTGTGGGGCTCTCTCTTATTCTTGTGTTTTCTCTTATCATGGGTAGTTCCGTTGTTGCGGCAAACGATTTGAAAGTTGTGAGAGTGGGGATATACGAAAATCAACCGAAAATCTTCACCGATAGTGATGGTAAAGCTTCAGGTTTCTGGCCGGACATCATAGAAGACATTGCATCAGAGGAAGGATGGACCGTAGAGTATAAACATGGCGCATGGTCCGACTGTTTAAAAATGCTCGAGAATAACGAGATAGACATAATGCCGGACGTGGCCTATACGGAGGAAAGAAACAATAAATACGCCTTTTCTCATGAAGCCGTGTATACAAGCTGGTCAAGAGTGTACACACGAAAAGGAGTTGATATAAACTCAATCCTTGACCTCGAAGGGAAAAATATAGCGGTTCTGCAGGGAAGCATCAATGTTGAAGGGTCTGATGGAATAAAGGAGATAATTAAGTCATATAACATTAACTGTACCTACACCGAGGTTGACAGCTACACCAGGGTCTTCGAGCTGGTGGAAAGAGGGGAGGCTGATGCTGGAGTTACCAGTAAGGACTTCGGCTATCAACATGAAACAAGTTACGCCGTTGTTAAAACCCCAATCATGTTCCAGCCCGCAATTCTCTATTTCGCTTTAACCAGGGATTCCATCTCAACACCATCTCTTATAGACAGAATTGATTACCGCATGAAAGTATTGAAGCAGGACAACAATTCAGTCTATTACAGATCTTTGGATAAATGGCTGTCAGTAAAGCCCACTGAAAAACCCGTGCTTCCCGGCTGGGTAATATGGACGCTGGCAAGCGTTGGGGGACTTGTATTATTGTTCGCCGGAGGAAGTTTGCTCCTGAGGGCGCAGGTTAATACCAGGACAAAAGAGTTGACAGATGAAATTGCTGTGCGCAGACGAGCGGAGGAACAGCTGGCAAAATACCGGTATCGCCTGGAGAAACTGGTAGAGGAACGGACGGCTGAGCTGGAACAAAAATACCTGGAACTGGCAGTAGTTAATTGCGAGCTGCTCGACGCAAAGGAAGCGGCTGAGTCTGCCGACCGGGTTAAGTCTGCATTTCTGGCCACCATGTCTCACGAGTTGCGTACACCACTCAATTCCATTATCGGTTTCACGGGAATCCTGCAGCAGGAGCTGGTCGGACCTTTGAATGATGAGCAGCAAAAGCAGATGGGGATGGTGCGCAACAGCTCTGGCCATCTGCTAAACCTGATCAACGACGTACTGGATATCTCAAAGATCGAAGCCGGTCAATTAACAGTAGCCAAAGAGCCCTGTGATGTGCGCGCAGCGATTGAAAAAGTTGCCCAGAACATGCAGCCGCTGGCGGAGAAAAAAGGCCTTGTCCTGACAGTTGATGTTGCTCCGGATGTCGGGCCGATTACCAGCGATCAAAGGCGTGTCGAACAGGTCATTTACAACCTTATCAGCAATGCCATCAAATTTACCGAGCATGGGCGTGTCCGTGTGGAATGTTATCTCAAAGGCAGAGAGGTAATCACCCGTGTCTCAGATACCGGTATCGGGATCAAGAATGAGGACATGGAACATCTGTTTAGCCCGTTTTACCAGATCGATAGTGGCCTGGTACGACAGTATGAAGGCACCGGCCTGGGACTCTCGATATGCAGTAAAATCCTGGATCTATTGGGCGGCAGGATCTGGGTTGAAAGCGAATGGGGAAAAGGCAGCACCTTCAGTTTTGCACTCCCTATGGAGGGGAAAAAATGAGTAAAAATATAATACTCTATATCGAGGACAATGAGCAGAATTTTTACCTGGTAAAGGTCTTACTAAAAACGCGGGATTTCGAAGTGCTGTGGGCGCAGGATGGGCGGGAGGGCATCGAAAAGGCTGATCAATCAAGGCCTGACCTCGTCCTGCTGGATATCCAGTTACCCGTCATGGACGGCTACGAAGTTGCCAGGAGGCTGCGCAGCAATCCCGAGTTAAGCAAGATTCCCATTGTAGCGGTGACCTCATATGCCATGAGCGGTGACCGCGAGAAAGCATTGAGCGCAGGCTGCAACGGCTATATAGAGAAACCGATCGATCCAGACACCTTCCTCGCACAGATCGATAAATATTTCCCGGGCACCGATTCTGGAGGGAACACGAAATGACCAGAATATTGATTACGGACGACAACGCCCAGAACCTTTATATGCTGGAAACAGTGCTCAAAAGCCAGGGGCACGAGGTAGTTTCAACAGCGAATGGGGCTGAGGCATTGGAGTCGGCGCTAAAAAGCCCACCCGACATCATAGTCACGGATATACTTATGCCGGTTATGGACGGTTTTGAATTGTGCCGGCGCTGGAGAGCGCACGAACTGCTGAATCGGATCCCGTTTATCTTTTACACTGCTACATACACCGATCTCAAAGATGAGCAGTTCGCCCTCAGCCTCGGGGCCGACAGGTTTGTTATCAAACCTCAACAACCCGAGGTATTGATAAAGATAGTTAAGGAAGTCCTGGCCAAACCTCGCAAGGCCAGGCAAGGTTCGCCTGAGAAATCCCCTGGAGATGAGACTAAACTACTGAAACAATATAACGAGGTGCTATTCCGCAAGCTGGAAAAGAAGGTCAAACAGCTTGAGGATGTAATAGCAAAGCAAAAGAGAACTGAGACTGATCTCCGGGAGAGCGAACTTAAGTACAGAACCCTCATTGCTCAGAGTCCGGACGGAATATTTATTGTTAACCTTCAGGGTAATTTTATATCGGTCAACAGGGTCATGTGTGAAAATCTGAAATACAGCGAAGAGGAACTTCTTTCCATGGGTATCTGGGACATTGTCCCGGAACAATATGTGGACCAGCATAAAAAGAGACTGGCCGATATAATGACGGGGAAAGCACCAAATGAGGCTGCCGAATATATTGTGAGGGGAAAAGGCGGGGATCTGTATTGTGTAGAAATTTTATCAGCTCCTTACAATGAAGGTGAAAAACTGGTCGGTTTTCAAGGAATTGCGCGAGACATAACGGAACGCAAGAAGGCGGAGAAATTGCTCAGAGCATCCGAGGAAAAATACCGGGCGCTTGTTGAGAATATTAATGATGTTTTGTACGCGCTGGATAAGGAGGGAACTATCACCTATGTCAGCCCGGTTGTTGAGAGGCTGAGCAAGTATAAAATCAGCGATTTAATAGGGAAACCTTTTACCCAGCTTATTTACCCGGATGACCTGCCGGACCTTTTAGACCGTTTCAGCGGTTTGATGTCCGGGCAGCTGAAACCGTGGGAATTCCGCGTACTGGATAAAGACGGCAGGATCATATTTGTGCAAACTTCCAGCCGGCCGCAATATGAGGACGGTAAGGTCGTGGGTATAACAACACTGATGACGGATATTACCGAGCGCAAGCGGACTGAAGAAGACCTGATAAAAAGCTATCAAAAGACTAAGAAGACCCTGAAGGATGCCATTAATACCATGGCTAAAATTGTGGAAATGAGAGACCCTTACACTTCAGGCCATCAACATAGAGTGTCCGAGCTGGCAGTTGCCATAGCAAAGAAGATGGGGTATCAGGACGATCACCTGGAGCATCTCCGCATGGCGGCGACCATACATGATATAGGTAAAATATACGTGCCCTCAGATATCCTGAGCAAACCCGGAAAATTGAGTGAAGTCGAGCGCAATCTGATTAAAACTCATCCAAGGGGCAGCTATGAAATCGTGCAAAATATGGAGTTCCCGACTTCGGTTGCACAATCCGTCTTGCAGCACCATGAAAGATTGGACGGCTCAGGTTATCCTGATGGGTTAAAAGATGAGGAAATATGCCGGGAAGCAAAGGTTATCGCCGTAGCTGATGTAGTCGAAGCTATGTCATCCCACCGACCTTACCGGCCCGCACTGGGCATAGATAAGGCATTGGAGGAAATATCACAGAATAAACGCAAGCTCTATGATCCTGCAATAGTGGATGTCTGCGTGAGATTATTTAAAGAGAAGAATTTCAAATTCGAATCCTGAATTAACGTCAGAATTGCCCAAAGGTTCGAGCGAAATAACTGGTAATCGTAATTCTGCCTGTCTCTGAATTGGTCGCAATCGGAATTTTCTTCGGTTTTCCCCCTGGCATGCATCCCGATTAAATCTGACCCGGGCCTTGCGACACAAAATAGTCGATCTGTTTTCTTTGTGCTTAGCATGAACAGGTTTATAATTAACCCCGCAAGGAAATAATCTATGTATAACAAAAAGATATTGGCAACCGTGTTATTACTGGGAGTGATAACAACAATTGTGCCTGCCGCATGCAGTTCCGGGACTTCTTCAGCGAAGTTTGAAATAGCTTCTGTTAAGATCAAGCCCAATGAAATCTACGTGGGGGAAACGGCATATATCAGCACTGAAGTAACAAATATCGGTGGCGCCGCAGGCACCTATAGCGCCACTATGTCCGTAGATGGAAAGCGGACCAACACGAAGGAAATCAGCCTGAACCCGGGGTTCAGCCAAACGATAACCTTTTCGCTCAAAAAAGATCAGGCCGGCACCTATGACATCGGGATTGGAGGAAAAAGTGCTGCGCTCACGGTTAAATCAAACCTCGTAGCAAAGCAGGTGGATCTAGACTATGACGGCGGCGTTGCCAAGGATTATTTATCTTTAGTCAAACCCTGTACCGGATATTCGGTCTACTTTGTATCACCCTCAAAACCCTTTATCATAAATAAGGTACGCGTATTCGGTCTGGTTTACGGATCACCCGGATTTCACATCGAGGAAAGCGATCTGCAAATCTGGGATGAAAATCAAAAAGTTCTGTATACCACGTCATTTCCCGGAGATCAATTTCCCCTGCGAACACGTCTGGGAGCTAACATCGATTCAACGGGCGCCTGGGCCGACATAGAAATACCAGATGTCGCGGTGGAAGGTAATTTCTACGTTCATATTTATACAGGCATCCCCACAGGCCAGGGATTTCGAATGGGCGCCGGGGACACAGTAAATACCCATTCCGATGTGACGATACGCGGTGACAACGGAGTCGATACTTTTGCGCCGGACTGGCCTTATATGCCCGTTTATTGGTATGGTGACAGGAACCGTGTGAATTGGCTGGTAAGGGTTACAGGGAACGCCATGGTGGCACCGGATTAGTTACAACTGCGGTTGATGCGCACGCGCCTTAATAAAGAATTCATATTGTTTTGATAATATTTCAACCGTACTGTCAGATACTTTCAACACCCCGAGCTGTATGAATTCTGACGTATATTGGTAAATTCGACGGCAAGGACAGATTTTGGATAACGGAATTAAAGACAAAGCAAGACCTAAGGCAGGATTGTTAAGCAATAACATACTGTCTATAGCCGGCTACATCTTCGGCATCGCAGGTGTTATCCTTATTTTGATATCAGCTTCAATCATCGCTTCGTCGCCGGATAAAGATGCCGGATCGACGGTATCACAAATCCTTTTAACCGATAACATCACAGTTACAGACCTTAGCACCAACGGCGGGATTATCAACTTCACAACAAGTTACGAAGAGGCTGTCGACGTCATGATCTATGACAGCAATGGAAAAATCCTGGGGTTCTATTCAGACGACAGCCCTGTTAAAAATCATGCGATCAAGGTGGACAACCTGTCCCCGTCGACAACATACTATTTTCAGTTGTTATCCGGTAATGTCACAAACGGAAAGCATTTAACGGGTAAATATAAATTTGTCACGTTGGAGCAGCCGCCTGTGATTTTAAATGTCCGCATAGCAAAAACCACGGACGCAGCGGCACTAATAGTCTGGGAAACAGATATACCTGCGACCAATGAATTGACATATTGGGAAGAAGGTAAAGAAGAACGGATCACGATAAGTGAAAGCCTCAGCAGTACCAATCATGCAGTCATGCTACAACCGCTGAATACGAAACGCGTATACGCTTTTGTGATCAAGGCCAATGACGCATCCGGCCTTCAGCCTATAGCTGAATACGAGGGCATATTATCTTTAAAGGCCGGGGCACAGCTCACCCAGCGCGCGCCCGATTTTGTGCTTCCCACTGTCAAGGGGGATAATCTGAAATTGAGCGATTATCGCGGTAAGGTTGTTTTGCTGGCATTCTGGAACATGACATGCCCATCCTGCCAGAAAGAGATGCTGCTATTGCAGGAGGCATATGAGCGAGAGGGCGCCGGTAAGATCAGCATAATCACCGTGCATGGACCCGGGCGTGAAGAGGCGATAAAAAGTTATTGCTCAAGCCACGGCCTGACTTTTCCGGTTTTAATGGATAGCCAGGGCGATGTGGGTTTATCCTACGGCGTTATGCAGCTGCCGGCCACATTTATCCTCGATCAATCAGGCGTCATACGATCTGTGGATCCAGCATTTGAGAATCCGAGCGAATTGGATGCTATTGCCAATCAATTCCTGATTGAGTAATGAGAGTCTCCTGAAGCTTCGGGCAGTTCAATTACAGTTCACGTGTTATAGATCGTTGAAAGGCAATGAGCGATTATCTTTGGACGATCACTAGGGGATCTTCTTCTCCACAATTCTAGCGTAACTCTCGATATCCCCGTCCTTATACTGCTTCAGCCATACCCACACAACCACATTGCTCTTCCTGAATACCAGCAACCTGTCGATACTAACAGAATCATTCAGGAAGCATTCATTGCCGATATTGGGAGATAGCAGGGTAGTCCCTGACGGTTTCGCACCGGCATAGGCATCGGCCGCTGCTTCTGCGTTACGATAAACCGCCACAGTATTTTGCACAGCGGCCGCGAAAGTCCCACCCTGGGAATAATATACATGGCTCGCCGACGTGCTTCCCCTGCTTGGCGGAGGCGAAATATTTCCCTTTACCCAGCCCGACCCCATATCTTCCTTCGTCAATACCAGGTCATATGCCTGTAAGGATTTGGTAATTACCGGTTGAATATCGCTGGACGGTTCAACAGGATTTTGCTGCTCCGGCGTTGTAACTGTTTGAGAAGGCTGTTCCGGTGATATCGGCTGCGATGCGGCGGCATTAATCTTTTGTTCCACTATCCGGGCATAGCCCTCTATATCTCCCTCTTTATACTGTTTCACCCACAGCCATACCACCACATTGTTCTTCCGGAATACCAGCAGCTTGTTGATGGGCACTGCATCATTCAGCAAGCACTCATTACCGATATTGGGGCTCGATGCTGTTGGATTTGCCTGCTTCTCCCTAGCATACGCATTTTCCGCCGCTGAGATACTGCGATAAACAGCCACAGTATTTTGCACACCCGGCGCAAAAGATGAACCCTGCGAATAAGACACGTGGCTGGAGGAAGACACCTGTTGTAAAGCCGGCGCAATCGCTGGCCCCTGTCCCCATCCCGACCCCATATCATTGAGTGTCAAGGTCATCTGGGATGCCTGTTTGGTTATCATCGTTGTAGCGTCAAGCGAATCACCGGTTGGGGTATTTGAATACGGAGGAATTTGAGATGATCCCTGATTGGCCTGGTCCGGTGTTAGTGGAATAGAGGGGGGTGGCAACGGTTCAGCCGGAGGCGCAGGTGACACCGGTGACGTCACACCGGTTTCCCCGGGTATTACCGCCGGATTATCCGGAGTCTGGCTCACACTGCTGTTTGAGCAAGCTCCAAAGCATAGAAGGAAGACGCAACCGATCAATAGCCAGCTTAATATCTGTCTCATGCCTCCGGTGTCAGGCCTTCCAGCAGTGTTGTTATATGATCTCACAGCTCGGTCTCAAACTTAAGCTTATCCTACCACGAAATCCGGGAAAGTTAAATTATATTCTGCGCAGGAGCATGACCATGCCGATTATAAGAGTCAGTGCAACCAGAGCTACGCTGAATATAAGAATGCCGTCGTTCCCTGTGACCATCTCGACCTTGAAGCTGCCGGCTGGCACGCCGTCCACGTAGACAGTATAATCACCCGGTTCACTTCGCGATACATTAAATGTCAATTTCGAGGTGCTGCCGCTGTTAACCGTTACACCCTGCGTCGATTCCACCTTTCCGTTTACATACAGCGTGACCTTCTTACTTCCGTTAACCGTGCCCCTGTTGGCTATATCCGCGGTCACTGTGACAGGCATGCCGGGTGAGACTGCTTCCGTTGAGATGCTGGCGCTTTGAACACTGACAGCTGAAAGGCCAATCGGCGAACCCGCTGTCAGGGGAGTAACAGGCAAGCCGGATGATGATTGACCACCGCCCGTGCCTATTAACGTGCTCTGAGCCGATGCTACAGGGAAAGCCGGGCCACCGGGATCAACGATGATGCGGTTAACTAAATGATCGCTGTCTCCGTTTCCGCCGTCCGTCAATGTAAGTGTGATGACATTACCTTGAATCATGGCGTATGACGAGCAATCAATTATGCTTCCGCCGTAGCACTTGAAATATCTACACTCTGCAGGTATCGGGCTGGGCAACGTTATCGTTAGCGTAACTGTCTCTCCCGGAGTCAGGCGATCCAGCGTAAAGGAGAACATGCCGTAGGGCAAGTTATAGCCTGTCAGGACGCAGGCAGCCGGTACTTGCTGCAGCGTAACAAATCTGCCATTGCTTGCCTCAAATCCGACCAGCCCGTGGCTGGTGTTGACTGATCCTCTGACCGGGATTTTGGCAGCATACAGTCGATAGAATACATGCTGAGCGGGGATGCCGGTCCGCATGTCTCCCCATACTGCGTATAGATTACGACCTTGAGCTACAAGACATAGACCAGGATGGATACCCCGCATCACACCATCCACCAGAGTCAGCTCATCAGACCATGTAGCGCCGCCATCGCTGGACTGACTGTAGTTAAATATGCCGCTCATATCCCCTACCCGACTCCCCCAGGTCGCATAAACATTGTCGCCCGATGCTGTTATAGCAGCAGTATCGTTCTGCGCCGTCAGGGAAATACCCAGTAAAGTATCGTCCGCCAGTGTCTGGCCGCCGTCAACCGAACGCACGTACCTGACATCAAAGCCTGGAGAAACTATACGAAGAAATATTATATGAACTGTGTTCCCGGAGGCGGCCACTGCGGGATAAAAGCACTGGTTCCCGCCGGTGGGCAGTGCAACCTGCGTTGACCACGTTTGCCCGTTATTTTCAGACCTCGCGTAATATATCGTTCCATTACTGTTGTCCATCCATACCGCGTGCACCAGGCTGCCCGATGCAGCTATAGAGAAATAATCTGAACCTATCGATCCTGAATTCAGCAAGATCGCACTGCTCCAGGTCTGGCCACCGTCGGTGGACCGACTGAAGTTAATCCCCTGTGAACCGGCGGTATCACTTGACCAAACGACATAGACATTGTCACCGGATACCGCAATTTTCGGCATGAAGGACCGGTCATTGCCAGTTAGCGCTAATCTCGTGCCCCAGGTCTGCCCGCCATCGAGCGAATGAATATAGAAAATATTGCTTTGAAAAACTGTGGCACCAGAGTTAAATACAACGTGTGTAGTTCCATCGGCAGATGCAATTGCGGAACGGCTGCTTCGAAGACTCGGATCACTGAGCGTCACATCCGCGCCCCATGTATATCCGCCATCGGCGGAACGCTGATAGTGGACTTGTTGAATGGTCTGCTGCAAAGTCCAGACAACCTCAACGTTATCGCCGTCAACTGCAAGGCCCGGGGATGATGAGCCGACACTTACCAGCTGTATCACCGGTCCCCAATCAGCAGAGGCCGGTGTGGTCAACAAAACCGGAGATACGGCAAGTGCCAGCAATAACAGCACACTCAAGGTAAGATAATACTTACTATTAAACCGGGAATTCAACATGTTACCTCCAGAATTGGAGCAAATTCGGTTAATTTTATTGCAAGACTCAGTTCATGTCAACGTATGCGAGACTGTATGGTTGAGTGTCCATCCACGGTATTGAATAAAGGAAAAAGTGCTTCGAACTAGTTCGAAGCACTTGCTTATACTCCTGGTAGTTAGTGCGGGATTATAACCTGCGGCCCACGGGAACCCTGTAATACAATTGACAAGATGTATAGTTTGCTTTACAATGAGTATATTAAACTATACAGGAGGCATATGAATGCAAATAAATAAATTTCGAATTTTCAGGGCGATCATAGCAGGTGGACTTGCAATTGCTGTGGCGATTGCGATCATCACTGATACCCCCATAATTGCGTTGGCGGCAGTTGTCGCAGCTATTATACTAGCATTTATTCTGGAACGTCGGAATAAAGAGGTAGTAAGGGATGAGCGAATATCGCAGATCGGCGGCAAGGCTGCTTCTGTTTCTTTTAATATCATGCTCATACTGGCAGCAGTTGCATCGCTGGGCACCGCCCTTTTCCGCAGCCAGTTGCCGGAAAACATTGTTTTTCTAGGCGCTATGATGGGCTATTTTGTCTGCGCTGCATTATTATTGTATATGTGTTTTTACGCCTATTTCAGCCGGAAGCTCTAGGGTGTAACTTATGAAAAACAGTCTTAAGGTATTTCGTGCCATGCACGACCTCACACAGGAGGCGCTGGCCGATCAATTACGCGTAACCAGGCAGACGGTGATCTCCATCGAAAATGGTAAATACGATCCTTCCCTGCCGCTGGCTTTCCGTATCGCCAATCTTTTTAATGTAAAAATTGAGGATGTCTTTTTATACGAGGGAGAGCCGGGTGAGTATCACGGCTATCCACCCATGTCTAAAAGGGGACAACCGGCGTAACTACGCCTTCATCATAACCGATAGATTACGCGTTTTAATAGAGCAAATATAATAAAATAAGGAGTTGAAAGATGTCAGACGATCCCAAACACTGGAATGGTCATGGCGCATCAAGCCTGGCGGGCACACTCTGGTTCATCGGCTGGTTATTTTCGATCGGCTATGTCAAATTAATCTGGTGGCAGTATATCCTCGGCATCGTTATCTGGCCCTACTTCATGGGTGCGGCGTTGAGTAATCCAGTGCCTTAAAGGCAAAAAGATCCCACGGCAAAGCAAAAGGGCCTCGAATCTTCATCGAACATATCGCCTATGATTCGTCGTCCGAATATAAAACAGCCCGTCTTGTTAAAGACGGGCTGTTCAGTATTCAGATGTTTGGTAGCGGGGGCAGGATTTGAACCTGCGACCTTCGGGTTATGAGCCCGACGA
>CAYTIC010000013.1:0-78675 GCA_964437795.1 uncultured Dehalococcoidales bacterium
AATACATGGTGGCGATCGCCAGGACGCTGGTTAAAAGATCGCTCCTGGCCTGTGCTGGAAAGTAGTAAATGACTGATCTTCTGGATATAATCGCCGCCTTGCTGGGACGAGGTGAAGACCTGGTGCTGGCCAGGGTAATCGGCGTAAAGGGCTCAAGCCCGCGCCACCTGGGCGCAACCATGATCATACGCAGGAACGGCGGGATAGAAGGCACAGTAGGTGGTGGGCTGATCGAAGCCGCCGCCATGAGAAAGGCTGCCGACCTTTTCAGTAATAGAAGCTTTATCCGGCTGTCGTTCGATATGACAGGGGATGACGTGACTGTGGCGGACATGGTCTGCGGGGGTAAGATCGAACTGCTGGTCGAGTACCTGCCTGCAGACCGTGAAACATCTGAAATATTTTCAAAGCTGTTGGACAGCAGGCGGCATAACCACAGGAGCTTCCTGATTACTGCCGTGCCCGACGGAGAGAAAGGCCCCGGTCCGTTACAGCACGAAGTATTGATCCCTGGCAGCACCTGTGCTACGGGCTCGGACGGATCTGCAGGAATATCGGCCAGGCTGACGGACAATGTCCATGGACTGACCGGACCAGCGCTGGTGGATATCGAAGGCCACCAGTTCTGGGTTGATATTATTCTCAATACAGGCGTCCTCTATCTATTCGGCGCCGGGCATATATCGCGGGAGGTCAACGACCTGGCGGCCCGTGTTGGATTCATGACCGTTGTCCTGGACGATCGCGAAGAGTATGCCAACCGCGAAAGGTTCGGTCAGCCGGCCGAGGTCATTGTGCTCAAATCGTTTGATAACTGCCTGGCGGACCTTAATATGGATGATGACAGCTACATAGTTATAGTGACGCGGGGCCATGCTTACGATAAGGTCGTACTGGAGCAGGCGCTGCGTTCCAATGCAGGCTATATCGGCATGATCGGCAGCAACCGCAAGCGGGACGCAATTTATAAGGCGCTTTTATCGAATGGATTCAGCGCCGGGCAACTTGAAAAAGTATATTGCCCAATCGGCCTGAAAATCGAGACCGAGACCCCCGCCGAGATAGCTGTTAGCATCGTTGGTGAGCTGATAGAAGTGAGGTCACAAAAGAGGAAATGGAAAAGTCAGCAATCACCGCGGTAATCCTGGCGGCCGGGTACTCCGAGAGGATGGGGCGGTTCAAACCGCTGATCGACCTGGGTGGGCGGCCGGCCATTGAGCGCACTATCAACTCGTTTAGAGGCGCCGGGATCGCCGACGTACGGGTTGTAGTTGGCTATTCTAAAGAGAGATTAAATCCGGTACTTGAAAGACTGGAAGCAGGCGTAATAGTCAACGACCACTACAATGAAGGAATGTTCTCCTCTGTACAGGCAGCGGTGAGAAGCCTGGATTCATCTACCGACGCGTTTTTCCTCATGCCTGCCGATATGCCTCTGGTGAGGGCGGGGACCATCCGATACCTGGCGGAGAGTTACAAGCACCACCGGGATAAAATACTGGTCCCTGTATTCAACGGAAGGCGGGGGCATCCTCCTTTGATCGCAGCCCGATTTGCCGCATCAATTATGAATTACGCGGGGGAAGGTGGGTTGGCCGGAATATTGAAACTTCACAATGCGGATGTCCTTCACATGCCGGTTCCGGACGGCAATATTTTGCTTGATATGGACAATCCCGGGGACTATGAAGATGTGCAGAAAAAATTGCAAGGAATAGATTTTCCGACGGCCGCGGAATGTGAAGTTATACTGAAAGATATTCACGCTGTGCCTGATAGGGTGACCGATCACAGCAAGGCCGTGGCAATAGTCGCGCTATTCATAGTTGACGAGATGAACCGGCAGGGTTTTGATATCGACAGGGGACTTATCCTGGCTGCCGCTCTCCTGCATGACCTTGCGAAGGGGAAACCGGCCCATGCGGCGGAGTCGGCACGAATAGTACGTGAGATGGGATATGCCGGGGTAGCAGAGCTTATCGAGACCCACACGGATATCGTTCCAGGCACAGGTGATGAGGTCAGCGCTGCAGAGGTGTTGTACCTGGCGGACAAACTGGTCAGCGGCGACAGAGTGGTGACTCTGTCTGAACGTTTCGGCAGGGCCATGGAAAAATATGGGGCTGAGCTTGAAACTGCCGATAAGATCAAGATACGCCACGATAATGCAGCCGGTATACTGCTCCGGATCGAGGCCAGGACCGGCGCACTTAATTTTAAAAGCCGTATTGCTGCAGGAGCGTCGCTGTGAGCCTGGACCTGAGAATCACCACGAACATAGGCGGATTCACGCTGGATGTGGGGTGGACCATGGAGAATGAACTGGTGGTGCTATTCGGTCATTCAGGTTCCGGCAAGAGCATGACCCTGCGCACCATCGCCGGGATAGTTCCGCAGGGCGATGGGCACATAAGATTGAACGACAGGTTGCTGTTCAGCAAGGGCATGAATATCAACCTTGCCCCGCAGCAGAGGTCGGTTGGCTACGTGTTCCAGGATCTTGCGCTCTTTCCTCACATGACGGTAGAGAAAAATATCCTGTTCGGGGCCGGCAGGGCCCCGGGAAAGGAAGCCCGCATTAAAGCCATGGACATGATGGGGCTTTTCAGCCTGGCCGACTATAGAGACAGATATCCTCATGAGATTTCAGGAGGTCAAAAACAGAGGGTGGCACTGGCCCGGGCCCTGATGCGCAATCCCGAAGTTCTCCTGCTGGACGAGCCTTTCTCATCGCTGGATGACCAGCTTCGCCTGGAGATGCGCCGATGCCTAGTAAACGTGGTCAAACGGGAGTTCCGCATACCGGCTATACTGGTCACGCATAACGTCCTGGAGGTATTTTCACTGGCCGACAGGGTTATGGTCTATTCGGGCGGCAGGATTGTCCAATCCGGCACACCCCAGTTCGTCTTCAACAACCCGGTTAATGAGGAGGTTATGTCGTTGGTGAGTTTAAAGCAGCTCTATCCCGGGTACCTTTTTACGTGAATCAAATCCGGAGGTGTATGTGATATGTTGTTCTCGATGTTGCTGGCGGTTTTGAGTTTTATGATCGGCCTCACGGCCAGGAATAATAAGGCCATCAGGGAGATGCTCAGCATACGAAACTGCACATATGTCATCATGACCAAGGATGGCACAAGAGGCAGACGCTATATGATAAAAAACGGGAAATATTCCTCCGATACGGTATTGAAGGACTACGACCTTGCCCTGGTTTTCGAGAATGCCGATGTAGGCTTTAAAACCCTGGCCCTGGGGGGCGATACGGGATTGCAGGTGGCCATGAATAACTATGATTTGAAGCTGGTGGGGAACCCCAATATCTTTAACTTCTTCGGTGTCCTGATTGCTGTCTCCATGGGTATGATGAAGAGGAAGTAGGCCTGAGTATACGGCGCCCGATAATTAATTTGCTAACCGACAATGAGAAAACAGGGGTAAAAGATATGATAATCAATCTCAGCTACGGCAAGTTTATTAAAATAGAGGGTTATGACAGCGATACGACGGTCGAGGTGGCAGATAACTGCACAGTGCGCGACCTGCTGATATTTCTCAAGCTGCCGGCCTACCTCCAGAAAGCCGTTATCGTACACGTTAACGAGGAGCCGGTCTGGAATGCCACGGTGCTCAAGGAAAACGATTCTGTGAAGCTGTACCGCCTGGTGAGCGGGGGTTGAAAAGGGAGAGCAGGAGTAAATTAGAAGAACATTTAATATCTGAACGTGGGTATTAATAAAATTTATTAACGTTAAAAAGAGAGGATTATGAATTCGAAATATGACAGATACCTGTCAATAGTCCTTCTGCTGGTTATCCTTTCAGGTATTGGATGTTCGGCGCCGGCTGTCACAGTAAATGTATCTGCGGCATCCAGCCTCACCGACGTCTTAGGCGAGATCAACGCCCTTTATACCAAGGCGAATCCGAACGGCACTATCACAGCTAATTTCGCTGCGTCGGGTACTCTACAGCAGCAGATCGAGAACGGCGCGCCCGCGGACGTGTTTATTTCAGCATCGCCGAAGCAGGTTGACGCGCTTCAAGGTAAAAAACTGATAGTGGAAAATACCCGAAAGGATTTGCTTTGCAATAAAGTAGTACTGATCGTGCCCGACGACAGCACTCTGGGAATCAAGAGCTTTAACGACCTTACCGGCGATACAGTGAAAAAGGTATCCATAGGTGATCCTGATTCCGTGCCGGCCGGCCAGTATGCCCGTGATATCTTTAATGAATTCGGGATCATGGATGCTCTGAAATCCAAGCTGGTGCTTGCGGGCAATGTCCGGCAGGTGCTGCAGTACGTTGAAAGCTCTAACGTCGATGCCGGCGTTGTATTTCTGACGGATGCCAAAATATCCAAGAGTGTTAAAGTTGTGGCTGACGCTCCGGACGATATCAATAAAAAAGTCGTTTATCCTGTGGCTGTCATAAATACTGGCAAGGATAGGACGGCCGCTCTGGCTTACGAGACGTTCTTGTTCAGCGACCAGGCGGGCGCTGTATTCGATAAATACGGCTTCACTGTGATCAAAAAGTAGTGTGATCGTTCATTTTTTCAGCGAGTTAAACAGATGATGGAGTCGCTGCTGTCGCCATTGTGGATCTCTTTATCGACTGTTTTTACCGCCACGGTTATCACCTTTTTTACGGGTATAGCAGTGGCGCGCTGGATGGCGCGGTACCAGGGCAGGATGAGGAATTTCATCGACGGGATACTCATACTTCCACTGGTTTTGCCTCCGACTGTGGTGGGACTGGCCCTGTTGATGCTGTTCGGAAAACATGGTCCCATTGGACAGGTGCTGCTATGGTTTGGCACGACCGTGGTGTTTTCATGGCCGGCGACGGTCATCACTGCGACGGTGGTATCTTTCCCGTTGATGTATATGAATGCGCGGGGCGCATTTGAACAGGTAGACATAAGTATAGAAAATGCTGCGCGTACGCTAGGGGCCAGCGAGTGGAGAACGTTCTGGTCAGTTACCTTGCCCCTGGCCTGGCCGGGAGTAGCCGCCGGCGCCGTCATGGCTTTTGCCCGGGCCATAGGTGAATTCGGCGCAACTCTGATGCTGGCCGGTTACATACCCGGAAAGACAGCCACTCTGCCGGTGGCTATTTATTTTGCCGTCCAGGACGGGGATATGAACCAGGCTATGATACTCGTATTGATCGTACTATTCATAGTCTTCGCGTCTCTTGGCGCACTGGCATACTTGAAGAGCAAAACTTACCGGATTGTGGCCGTCTGAACGTAAGCATCAAACGCTTAAATTAGCTTAGGAGCGGGTCACTCCAGTCTGACATCCTTGATATCAAGCAGCCGGTATTCATTTTTTGATATCACATTGCCTGTCACCAGCGACAACCTTCGAGAAAAAAGGGGGCCATTGATAACTACCGTGTGGTACTCGCCGTTTTCACCGCAGGGATCGATATCGTTTGCTTTGAGGTAATCGCGGAAGGCGCTGTCCAGAGGCCTGCCTACCCATTTTTCATCCATGTGCCTGGAATTTACTCCCACAATGACTGCCTCAAACCCGAGATTGATAAACTGATCGAGTAATTCTCCGGTGGGCCGTCCCCAGAGGGGTTCCACGGCCTCGATGCCGATTTCGCCGCACACTCTTTCTACCCATTCCTTATGAACGTCCAGGTAGATATCTCCGAATATCATGCCTTTCACTCCCGTGGGTAACAGTCCACCCACCCCGGCTTTAAAATCATGTTCATAGCCGTCCCAATCCGTCTCGTACTGCGCTACCTTTATGCCCATGGCGGCGCCCTGCTGCCTGATAAGGTCGGCATTGGTCCCGTGGAACCTGACTCTTTTCTCATCGTTAGATATAAAATTCACCAGGTGCGTGACTTTGTAGCCCAGACGCAACGCCTCGTAAAGCGCCATGCAGCTATCCTTGCCTCCGCTCCACGATACGATATAGTTGTTGCCGTTTACTTTCTCATCCATTTTTTAAACCTTCAACTCCCTTTCGTTATAGTATTCGTCGAGGTAACCTGTGATGTCCCCGCGGGACAACGGATTCCTGAGGTTGTAGTCGTACAACCCGTATTCGTGGTCAGGACTTTTTAGAGGTTTGAACCAGATGTGCGGCGGTTCGTCATCGAGATGTGTATAGCCTGCCTGACGGTTGAGCTCCAGCCACGTGTCCCACATACGCGCGCTGGCCCTTTTCAGTTCGATTGCTGTTATTTCAATGCCGGTGACGGCCGAATACAGGTCGGCCAGGGTCTGCAGGCTGTAAAAGCGCGATATATACAGGCGGTGGCACTGGCCGAGCATGTTGAAAAGCCCGAAGAAGTCCTCGCCGTGCTTGACCAGGCGTCCCAGGTTAAAAGAATCATCCGTGAAGAGACGCCCCATATCGGATGGGGGAACACCACAGCGCTCAGCCTGCTTCCTGATATCGGCAAGGGGCCAACCGGGGCTATAGGAAGGCGCCCCCAGGGCTGCGGCTACTCCCAGAGTACGGCCGGGCTGCACAAGCATTCCCAGGTGCATAGGCAGGAAGCCGCTCATTCGCGGATCAAAGGCGATGAACTGTCCCTTGACCACGTTTTGCACACGTCCGGCGGCCAGGTTACCTAATTTGCGGGCTGCGCTCATGATACCATCGCACAATACAGCGCCAAATCCCTCACGGGCAGCCGTCATGCGCACGAGCGCCAGAAGAGTTTCATAGCTGCGGTCGAGCTCCAGCCCGTTTGTATCACGTTTGTTAATGATCCCCTGCTCGTAAAGAGTAATCACGTAATCGGCCAGGCCGTTAAAGCTGTAAACGCGGTCAAGCCCCAGCCGGTTGATCTCATCATAGTACTGGATGGCCATTCTGTATTTGTCGGCGACCGTGCCGGCAGCGCTGTAGCCGAGGGCGGGAGAATAGGTCATAGCAGCCATCTCCATAAAGACGGCAGTGTCGTAGCTGCTGCGGCTGCCGGGAAGGTCCAGGCGATCCTTATCCGACAGGGGGCAGGTGGCGCAGGCGATCTTTTTACGGGCTCCCTTGTGCGATTCGTAGAGCTCTGTTTTAAGCTCCTTTAAATCGGACGGGTAGGGCATGAGCTCTGTGGAATTGCGCGCCACCACACCGGGAGGTATCCAGGCGGAGGTCATGGTCATAGCGCCGCCCTTCATCATCTCGCTGCGCAGGTGATAGCTGTTGATCTTCTCGATTATCCTTTCCACTATTGCCCGCAGCCGCTTTGGATCGGCAACCTCAATGGACCTGCTGCCCATGCAAGCCACGATAGCCTTAAGCTTCTTTGAGCCCATTACCGCAGCCAGTCCACCGGAGCCGATGGTGCCTCCCTTGTCGATGTGTGTGACCGAGATGGCTGACTGTCTTTCCCCGGCTATTCCGATGGGGATGATGCTGCAGGGTGAATGCCTCAGCCGGAGCTCATCAGCCGAGTCGAATCCATCCAGTCCCCAGATGTCCGACGCGTGCTTTAAACTGACGTTATCATCCTCGATTATCAGGTAGACCGGCCATTGCGAACGCCCGGTTATGACCAGGAAATCGTAGCCGGAGGATTTGAGGAAGTGGCTGAAAACACCACCGCCGTTGCTATGGGGAAAGGAGCCGTTAAGCGGGGATTTATAAACCGACATGGTCTGGGAGGCGCCCGGAATGAAGGTGCCGTTGAAGGGCCCTGTGCCGATTATGACGGCGTTGCCGGGGGAAAGCGGATCGATATCCGGCCTAATAAGGTCAAGAGCCAGCCTGTTATTGATGGCGGCCCCACCTATGTATTCTCTGACCAGTTCCTCGTCCAACGGCTGCTTACGGACGGTGCCGTCCGTTAAGTTCACGTAAAGGATGTTGCCCGCATAGCCGCCCAGCTTCATATCAGGCTTCGTCCACCTCTTTACTTGCGGTCAGGGCGCCATAAGGGCAATAGCGGGCGCAGATAAGGCAGGCATCGCAATCTGTATTGAATTTAACATCGAACTCGTTGGGGCGGCCCACAAGCCGCTCAACCCTGATACATGATGCGGAAAGGCTGAATTTGTTGCCGGAACGGAAAGAACAACGCAGCATACATGTGATGCACCCTGCGCATTTTGACGGATCGGCCTCAATGAACCGTTTGCCCTTTGCTACTCTGGATGTCATGGTAAATACCTGTGAAAAAAGCCGGCCGGATTACAACATAACCTCTACCCGGCCGGCCTTAGTAAGTCCTGAACGTCCTATTATATCCCGAAGGTACCCGCAAGTGCGCCGATACCCAGCTTTTCCATGCGGTCTTTACTGGGTTTGCCGCTTGCCTTGTCCCAATCGCGTATGTCGTAGTACTCGGGCAGCATCTTGGCCATATTGGGGATGTTGCCCTCCTGCCCGCCGTCGGGTATGGGCCTAAGGGCGATCTCAGGCAATTCGTCGTCCTTGGGCGTGACGCCGAACCTGCAGGTCATAGCCCTCATTAGCTGGAAGATGCGCTCTCCTGCTTTGAGGATTTCGTCCTGGTCGACGCCCCAGCCGGTGGAGGCATTTATCATATCTACAATCAGCTGTGTTGGCATCATGGCGAAATGGCAGATGCCCAGAGCATCGGTGAGTGAACGCCAGTCCTGTGATAGCACTACCATGGGGGCCTTGTCGTCTCCCCAGCGGTCTCCCGGGTTTAGGCCCAGATCGGGATTGCCCATACCGTTCTCCACCAGGTAGGCGTCGCTTTTGTTGTGGTCGGCGCCACGGTTGCTGGTGGCGTAGGCCAGGCCCATGCAGCAGTAGGCGCGCGGGTCATGCATGGGGAACTCCAGGCCCTTGACCTGCATGGCCTCGCCGGGGCGGTTATACCTGACCGCCATGCGCTTGGTGCCTTCCTGGATGATCTTGCCGAAGCCCTCGTTCCTGGCTATTAAATCAATCAGCTTGAGTGTAACGTCTATGTCGCCCCACTTGAGCTCCAGCCCGCCCGTATCCTTGCTGGTGATGATACCCTTTTCATAGAGATAGAAAGCGAAGGCTGCGCTGGAACCGCTGCTGATGCTGTCGAAGCCGTAGCCATTGACCAGTTCGTTGAAATGATTGATTGCGCCCATATCGGCGATCATCAACTGGGGCCCCCAGGCTATTAACGTCTCATACTCCGGCCCCTCGGTGGGTTTATCCGTCTTAAAAGGGCCCTCTTTGATATGCAAGACCTTGCGGCAGCCGATGGGGCAGCCGAAACAGGCTGTATTGCCGACCTGGTATTTTTCCGACTGCGTAACACCGCTGATATCGGTGGCCTCGGGCATGGTGGCGATAGTATAGTATTTAGAGGGCGTGTCGCCGTAGGCGATGCCGGAATCTACCCATCCACTGGTGCCTGTATCGTGCATGATAGTTGTAACAAAGCCGCTCTTAACCTCCTCCATGGCGCTACGGGCAGCCTCCCTGAACTTCTCGGGGTCCTTCATGGGGATTTTGGCCTTGCCCCTGACGGCAATGGCCTTGAGCTTCTTTGATCCCATGACGCAGCCCATGCCGGCACGTCCCGCGCAATGGCCGTCCTCGGTCATAATGTTGGCGAACAGGACTTCGTTTTCACCTGCCTGGCCTATGCAGGCCACGCGAGTGCGCTGGTCATCATACTCTTTGCGTATATCCTCTATCGTCTGGTAGGTGTTCTTGCCCCATAAGGCAGCTGCATCTTTAAGCTCGGCTTTGCCGTCCTTGATGTACAGGTAGACGGGCTTGTCGGATTTTCCCTTGACGATGATGCCGTCGTAGCCGGCGAAGCGCAGCTCGGAGCCGAAGTGAGCCGCTCCGTTGGCATCGCCATAAAAGGTGGTGTAAGGCGAGCGCGCGGCCACTACCCAGCGGCTGAAGCTGGGTCCACTTGTGCCGGTCAGCAGGCCGGCCATGAAGATGAGCGGATTGTCCGGGCCCATAGGGTCGGTTTTCTCGTTGGTCAGGTCGGCCAGGTAGCGGCAGGCGATGCCTCCGGCGCCTATGAAATCGCGGGCGTACTGCTCATTTAAAGGCTCGTCCTTTAATTCCTTTTTGGCAAGGTCGACAACCAGTATCTTACCCATGTATCCGTTCATGTCGGCCACTCCTTACATGTTATTTTGCGGACGGGCCTGAAGACCCGTCCCCGCGAGCAGGATTAAAAGTCTACCGGTTTACCCTCGTAGGCGCAGATGAACATTTTCTCAAGATCGGCGTTGTCGGCAACCCTTGTGACGGCGATGGTCATGGCCTCGTTGACCGCCCTGTCGACAAGTTCGGGCATGGCCTTCATATATTTTTCTTTATCGATCTTAAGGTCCTTCACTGTAGAGTTTTGCCCGATATCTTTCATCAGTTTACGTATAGCTGCAATAAGAGCCTTGCTGCATTCTTTATCGCTTCCCTGTGCAATGCCGCAAAAACGGGCTATCTCGGCGTACCTACCCAGGGACTCTTCCGAACCGTTGGCAATGTATTCCATGGTATATGGAAGGTATAAGCCCATGGCCACACCGTGTGGTGTATGGAAGATGCCTCCCAGGGCGTGCCCGCAGCTGTGCGCCAGCCCCGCCATGCCGTTGCCGAAGCAGGTGCCGGCCTGGCAGGCCGCATACATCATGTACTTGCGGGCCTCTTCATCCTGGCCGTTATCGCAGGCTTTCTTAAGATTTTCGAAGATATATCTAATAGCAATCAGTCCCGGCCCGTCCGTAAATGGCGTGCGCCAGGTTGCTGTGTAGCCTTCAATGGCGTGGGTGAGGGCGTCCATGCCGGTAGATCCTGTTACATGCCGTGGCATGCTCATGACCATGCGGGGATCGAGGATGGCTACATCAGGCAGCGTCTCATAAGAGCCCAGCGCTACCTTCCTTTGCCCCTCGACATCCGTCAATACGATCGCCCAGGTGGCTTCGGAGCCGGTGCCGCTGGTAGTGGGAATGCAAACCAGGCGGGCCTTAGCCCTGAGATCGTAGAAGCTGGAAGGAGACATATCCAGCGGACCGATGCCTGCGCCGTAGCACACCATGGTTGATTTGCAGGCGTCCATAGAGGACCCGCCTCCCAGCCCGATAAATAAATCCGGTTTGTAATCATTAGCAATAACTGTAGCCTTTTCCACGGTCTGGATAGAGGGATCGGGCTCGACTCCATCGAAAACCTTGCACTCTATATTAGCTGTTTTCAGTTCAGCCATAACCAGCTCGTGCAGGCCGAGCTTGACGATGTTGGCATCGGTAACTATGAAGGCGCGTTTGCCCTTGATAGTATTGAGATATTGTAGTGAATCATCTCCAAAAACGGTAAAGGGAACACCAAAAAACTGCATAATCCTTCCTCCTCAGTATAAATACCGGGAAATGTTTATTCTAACTATAGCCGTCTTTATTCGGGATACTCGGTCTTGACCTGTGTTACGCAGTTGACCAGCTCCTGCGCCGCTTTGACGGCACGCATGACTTTGCCCATGTTGCCGGTGAGTTTAAGCTGGCGTGTGACGATGGCCTGGATGGGATCGATTTTCTTCTCAGCCACCTTGCGCCAGGTAGCTATTGAAGCTGACAAAACGAACTCCGGCTTATATTTGTCCTTCTCTGCCACCGGTATGACGTCAACCTTGCGGCACTTGCCGTGCCAGAGGTCAACATACTGATAACCGGGCTCTTTGATCGCTCCGCCCGGCTCGATGATGAAGTAAAAATCGCCTTCCCAGGTTTTTGCCGCCTCTTCGTAAGGTTTGCTGGCGTTAACTGCTTCCATGAACGCAGTTGCCCACTCGATTGTTCCGAATACTGCCATACCATCCCTCCCTAAATAAGTTTTGCTGGTATTCTATGCGGGCGGGAAGTGGATGTCAATATCCTTCAACGGTAATTTCCAGTCTCGCCACGTACAGGCGGATCAGGCGCTGGTTATCTGCTGTTTAAATAGTATAAAATGGTTCCTGAAGATGTTAAAGATGGTTGACGGGATGCTGAACCTTGTAACAGAGGTTGTCTATCGGGAGAGGTGCCCATGACGCGCCAGCCGGAAGAGTTGAAGAACGTCGGTTATGAGATTTTCATAGCCGTGCTGTGCGCCATTTCAATAGCGAACATATTTATATACTATCTGACTCCGGACCGTGATATCGCCGGTGTGCTGATGGTGATGGACTGGACGTACAGCTTCCTCTTCCTGGTTGATTTCATAATCCGCCTTTCTATGGCCAAATCCAGGTCCACGTATTTTTTCAAGCAGTTCGGCTGGGCCGACCTGCTCTCGGTGGCCCCTACCGCCCTGGCCAAGTTCATGCGCATTTTCCGCATCGTACGTACCATGCGGATGCTACATAGCTACGGTGCGTACAATGTCAAACGTGATCTGAAGGAAAGCAGCGCAGCTAACGCTTTCCTCATCGTCTTGCTTCTGATCATGTTCATACTGGAATTTGGGGGAATAGCTATCATAAAGGTGGAATCCGGGGCGTCCAATGCCCAGATAATAACCGCGCAGGACGCCATGTGGTTCATATGGCAGACGGTTACCACAACGGGATACGGCGACATTGTACCGGTAACGGGAGAGGGACGCTTCGTAGGAATCGTCATAATGAGCGCGGGGACCGCTCTCTTTGGCACCTTGACTGGCTTCCTGGCCAACGCTTTTTTCTCCAACCGCAGGAGAAGGGGACTTGTGAAGCGGTCAACTGACGCAGGGGGTGACCATAGTGTAACCCTGTCAGAGATAAGGCGCCTTGTAGATGACCAGAAGCAGTCACAGGCCGAGCTCGAGGCAAAGATCGAGGAACTGGAGAAACTGCTTAAGAAACCGTAGCGTAGCCGTACTGCAAGCCCGGTTGCTGCGTCTGCGGTTTTCAGAGGCTGTATAAGTTCAATCATTTGTTTTCAGGAGGTACCGGATGCAGGATAATCACGAGCACCATGTCCCGGTCAGCATTAATCCTGAGTTGAAAGATCATACCCACCTTTTTGAACGTAAGATTTATCGGGTCGGGGAGAATGTATACTGCGCGGTCGGGTACAACCTCGCCAACATCATCATGGTCGAGGGCAGCGACGGCGTCGTTATTGTAGATACGGGCATGAATCTTGACCAGGGCCAGCAGGTGGCGGCAGACCTGAGGAAGATAACCGCCAAGCCGGTAGCAGGCATTATCTATACGCACCATCACACCGATCATGTACAGGGTACCGAGGCCTTTGTCAGTGTAAAGGATGCGGCTTCCCTGCCCATCATCGCTCATGAAACACTCATGTCTGAATACATCCATGAGAGCGGATTCATCGGCCCCATCATGAGCGCCCGCGCCATGTCCATGTATAACAGCGTCCTGGACGGGGAAGATGTGAAGGACATGAATGCGGGCATCGGCCCGATTTTCAAGCAGGGCATCAATGCTTTTATCCCGCCTACACAGACCTTCAGCGATGTCATGAATGTCACACTTGCCGGGATAAGGATGGAGATGCATTATGTACCCAGCGAGGCCCATTCTGAGCTCTGCATCTATTTGCCGGACTCCAAGATACTGCTATCAGCCGAGGTTATCCAGGACCATTGCTTTCCCAATATCTATACGCTCAGGGGCGCCGTTTACCGCAATCCCGCCACCTGGTATCGCAGTATAGATGCCATACGGGGTTTCGCCTCTGAGGCCGAGCACATGGTGCTGCAGCACGGCACACCATTGTCGGGCAGGGACGAAATTCAGCAGGTGCTGACGTATTACAGGGATGCCATCCAATATACATACGACCAGACTCTTCGCTACTCTAATAAGGGGTATTCCAAGGACGAGGTGGCGCGGCTGGTGAAGCTGCCGCCTCACCTGGAGAATTTCAGCCCCTGGCTGCGCCCGTTCTACGGATCGGTCAAGCATTCGGTGCCTCAAATCGTCTGCGGCAGTATCGGTTGGTTCGATGGCGATCCCTGCTACCTCGATCCCACGCCTCGCATAGAGTATGCCGTTCGTATGGTCAGGCTGATGGGTGGCCGCGACAGGGTGCTGGAGGAGGCGGACAAGGCTTTTACCTCGGGAGACCCGCAATTTGCGACGGAGCTAACTTCATACCTGATACGTATCAACAATGACGATATGGAAGCGCGCAAACTCAAGGCTGCTGCCTTCAGACAGCTCGGGTATGCCGCGATAAATGCGACATGGAGGGGATTTTACCTCACCGCCGCCCGCGTGCTGGACGGTTCGTTCGATCCAAATCCCCTTTACGGGATGGTGGGCCTCGTCCTGATATCACCCGAAGTGCTTAAGCGCTTCCCGGCGGTAAACCAGGTGGAGGCCATGCCGGTCAGGCTGAAGGCCGAGGAAACATTCGATGTCAACCTGTCGGTCGGGTTCAGCTATTCCGACGTCAGCGAGGACTATACTCTGGAGATACGGCGTGGTGTGGCCGAAGTACGAAGCGGACTGCCCGCCGGCGCAATAGCTACAGTGAGAGGAACCAGAGATTCGATTGGTCCCTTGCTCTCGGGAGTTACTCCTGTTAGGGAAGCTCTCGATAATCCGGGTATCAGAGTTGACGGATCGATAGAGGGCCTCGTCAAGTTCCTGAGCTATTTCGAGATGCTGTATCAAAAATTCCCGAATTATTTCTTGCGGTAAATAATGGAAAAAGTACCGGTATCTGTGGCACGGTTTTTCCCGATAACGCAGTGGCTGCCGAAGTATGACGTCAGGGGCCTGCTGCGCTGGGACGTTATTGCTGGCGTCACACTCTGGGGAGTGGTGGTGCCCGAGGGGATAGCCTATGCGGGCCTGGCGGGAATGCCGCTGCAGGCAGGCCTCTATACGATCCTGGCCACGCTGGTGGCCTATGCCATTTTTGGCACCAGCAGGCAGCTTGTGGTGGTCTCCACCTCGGCTTCGGCGGTAATGCTGGCCTCCGTTATTACGGCACTGAATCCGCCCGACCAGGCCGCATATATCGCGCTGGCCGGCGGACTGATCCTGGTTGTGGGAACAGTGTTCCTGCTGGCCGGGATACTAAAGCTGGGATTTATTACGAATTTTATATCGCGTCCGGTGATGGAGGGATTCATATTCGGACTTGCCGTTTTTGTGTCTGTGAAGCAATTGCCCAAGCTATTCGGCATCTCACATGGAGACGGTAATACGCTTGAGCAGATATGGTATGTATTCAGACATCTAGGCCAGACCAATATACCCACCTTGCTGGTAGGCGCGGGCGCGCTGCTTCTTTTGTTTGTGCTTCACAGGTACGCCCGCCGGGTGCCGGCAGGCCTGGTCGTGCTTATAGCAGGCATTATTATCAGCGCCGCACTGGGCCTTTCGTCTGCCGGGGTACAAATAGTGGGTATCATCCCGGCAGGGTTGCCATCGGTCAGCCTGCCGGAGGTAAGATTACACGACCTGTGGGTGCTGCTTCCCGGCGCACTGGGCATGTTTCTGGTCATTTTCAGTGAGGGGCTTGGCGCAGCCGACGTTTTCGCGTCAAAACATAACTACGAGTTAAGGCCGGACCAGGAACTTATCGCCTACGGGACGGCAAATTTATCATCCGGCCTGCTGGGCGGCCTGGCTGCAGGCGGCAGCCTGTCACAATCATCGGTTAATGACAGCGCCGGGGCCAGAACGCCCGTCTCACTGCTGGTGGCAGCCGTCCTGGGGCTGGTAACCGTGGTTGCATTAACGCCGCTCTTCACTAATTTGCCCGAAGCTGTTCTTGCCGCGTTGATTATTTTCGCGGTAGCGCGCCTGATGAAATTCCGGCAAATGCAGGGGTTTTACAGGCTGCAGAAGATGGAGTTCTGGCTGGGCATGGTGGCCCTGCTGGGCGTATTGATGCTGGATGTGTTGCCCGGCCTTGCCATCGCCGTGCTGTTCTCCCTGGTATATGTCATTTACAAGTCCAGCCGGCCGCATGTATCGGTGCTGGGAAGAGTACCCGGAACGCCCAGCGCTTACACGGATATCCAGAGGCATCCTGAAGACCGTCCGCTGGAAGGCCTGATCATATTCAGGTTGAATGCGCCGCTTTATTTCGCCAACGCGTCGCTCATTCATGACCGTTTGCGTGAA
Source organism: uncultured Dehalococcoidales bacterium (assembly GCA_964437795.1). Classification (GTDB taxonomy): domain Bacteria; phylum Chloroflexota; class Dehalococcoidia; order GIF9; family UBA5629; genus CAIMUM01. The sequence goes on from CAYTIC010000013.1 coordinate 16,027, forward strand.
CTCATTGACATGAGCCTGCCGCCGCCGAAGGCTGTGGTCATAGATATGTCGGCCTGTGATAATCTCGATATCACCAGCCTTGAAATGCTGGAGAAGCTGATAAAAGAGATGAGGGAAACAGGTATTGAGGTAATGGCAGCCGAGGTACACCAGCCCGTGCGTGACATGGCGCTGCGCTCCGGGCTGGCGCACGAATTTAACAGGTCACAGGTTTTCCCGACGGTGGACGCGGCTGTGCAGAACTACCTGACGCGCTATCCAGAGTAGGTCTCCCAGTCAAATTAAAGTATATTAGTCGTTTTAATACTATTTTAGTCCACGCATTCATCCCGATGACTACGTTATATTGTAGATACGATTTAATGGTAAAAATTCTGCATATTAGATACCTTCAGACCGTCCCAATATATTCAGTCCTGCAATTTAATTCAAGCGGTGGCTAACGTGTTGTATAATGCTACAGAGTGGCCAGATTTTCATTACTAAGAACGTAAAATGAAACTTAAGTCGTATTTACTCAGTGCAGGCAAGTTGCAGGAGGCGCCAGACACCTCTGGCTTGCTGGAGATAGACCCTAGTCCAGCAACTGAGATTTGGTATGATATCGCGGGTGCAGAACCGGATGAATTGAGACGGTCTCTATCAGCCCTTAAGCTACACCCTCTTATGCTAAACCGCTGCCTGGACAAGGCCAATACACCGGGTGTCATATCTTTCGGTAAAGCCGTTTTACTGGAATATCCGGTTGCTTTAAACCTGGATGCAGCCGACCCAAGCTATGTAAGTATAATTCTGCAATATCCTGTACTGATTACGGTGCGGCATAGCACTTTGCCCGCTCTTGATGATATGGTACGAGCATTTATGTTAGAGAATGAATCGGATATAGGTCACCTTGTGCAACTTGTTTATATGATCCTTGACGAACTGACAGACCTGAGTGTGCAGGCGGAAACAGATATCCGGGACAAAATCATTAACGTGTCCAGGGACATGGCTGATAACCCGGCGATTGTGAAAGAAAAGGACCTTACCAATCTGCGCTGGAATGTGGAAAAACTGGTATCTTTAATCGAAAATCAGCTCTACTGCGTTACCGGCCTGAACGCTTCTGATAACGCGGCACTTCAGGAACCACATCGTAAAGCTTATGTTCAAGACCTTGTATCAGAGGTTGAAATCGCCCAACGTGGAATATACCGTTTGGAAGCCCGAATAAAGGACCTCTTCGACTCTTACCAGATGGGAGCCAGCTCACGTGTGGAAAAGCGGCTCCGTATACTGACGATTGTGTCTGCTATCACGTTACCCTTTGGGCTTATCGCTGGCCTGTTGGGGATGAATGTGGGCGGGTTGCCCGGAACACAGGACGCCTATGGGTTTATAGTCGTCGTATCCCTGATGTTTGCTATTGCTGTTGCGGAATTATGGTATTTCAGGCGTAAAGGCTGGTTTGACTGATGGATCTGGAGGTGGATATTGGGTGGCCGGATCAGTTTAAAGCATGTTATCGCAGCGGTTATGGTGAGTCTATGTATTTCTATTTTAGGGACTTCACCTGCCAGGGCCCATCAGCCAAGACTGGTAAGCGGTGGCGCGGTCCTTGTTGAAAATGCGGAAGTATCAAAAGCCTACTATGATGTTCTCAACGGCACCCCACGGACCTATATAATCGATTCCCAACAAGCATTTTCACTGTATCTTAACCTGTTAGTCCCAAAGTCTTCTAATCCTGATGGGCGGTATTCAGCCATTGTATATGAGATTGACGCTGGCAGGAAGATAGAAATGGCTAGGGTAAATGCCGGTGATGTTGAGTGGACTGAGTTTTACGAGGAATATGGTGGTGACTATTATTTGAAAGGCCCGGAATATAAAAAGGCACTTCCGGGAGGCCGCTACGAAATAGAGGTATATAGTGCAGATAATCTTGGAAAATACGTGATTGCTATTGGTGACAAGGAGGAGTTCCCCCCTCTTGAAATTGTTAAAACTCTCCTGATAATGCCAGTTTTAAAAGTGCAGTTTTTCCAGTACTCACCCCTGATATTGCTGAGTAGTACCATTGGAATTGCGTGGTTGATTGTTATAGTTATCTTACTGCTGGTCATAGGATTTATTCTTTTCAGGATTTTCCGTCAGCACTCTAAGAGATCAAGCGGACCTCATCCCCGAAACTAGGCCAGCCTTATCCAATTTTTTATTATGGATGAACATACATACCGATGATTGTGCAACGGTGATATGAATTTCCGGGGTTTAACTTATAGTTGAAGGTCAGTCGATGCTGTCCTTGGTGCTGGGAACGTTGCCCGTGATGCGGGGATCGATGCGAGTGGCCTTATCCAGGGCGCGGGCCAGCGCCTTGAAGAGAGCTTCCGCCTTGTGATGGTCGTTCTTGCCGCTCAACACCCAGGCGTGAATGTTGATGCGCGCCTCCTGGGCGAAAGAGACGAAGAAATGATGGACCAGGTCAGAGTGCATCTCCGATATTACGGCTTCCCTGATGGAAGTTTCGATTATGGCATGGCCGCGTCCTGAAATATCCAGCGCCACCAGCGCTACAGCTTCGTCCATCGGCACAACTGCATCGGCCATCCTGACGATACCGTTTTTATCTCCAAGCGCCTGGTTAAAGGCCCGTCCGAGCGTGATGGCCACATCCTCCACCACGTGATGCTGGTCGGGGCCGTTGGCTGAGATCTTGAGATCGAAAATACCGTGCTGGGCAAGCTGGCAGAGCATGTGGTCGAAGAAAAGAATACCTGTGGTGATCTCGTAACGGCTGCTGCCATCGATATTGACCTCCACCTTGATGGAGGTTTCCTTTGTGCGGCGGGTGACGCTTGCTTTGCGTTCGGACATTTTCACCTCTTTACTGCTGGATTCAGGCAAAGGTTATCACATATCCCCGAGGGCGGCAATCACGCGGGCCGTATCCTGCGGGCGGCCAACGCTGATACGTATGAAATCTTTTAATTCGGGCGTCTCAAAATAGCGGATAAAGATGCCCTTTTTCTGCAGGCCCAGATAGATGTCTTTGGCGCTGCGGCCTAGCACGGCGCAGAGGATGAAGTTAGCCTCGGAACGATAGGGTTTCAGCCATTTGAACTGCAGCAGGCCCTTGAAAAGCACTTCCCTCTCGTCGACCATGGCCCTAACGGTTTTCTGCAGGTATGCAAGGTCAGCCAGCGATTCCATGATCCCAACGTATGCGGCCATGTTAATGTTGTAGGGCTGTTTAATTTTCATCATATAAGGGACGATATTGACCGGGCAGATGCCATAGCCAGCCCTGAGGCCGGCAATGCCCGCCCACTTGCTGAATGTGCGCAGCACTATCAGGTTGGGGTATTGGGAAACCAGCGGTGTGAGCGAGTTGCCGCTGAACTCTACGTAAGCCTCGTCAATCACGACGATCAATTCCAATGACAGCAGCTCTTTTATCTCCGCCTCTCCGGCCCGGTTGCCGCTGGGATTGTTGGGCGACGCAATGAAGATGACCTTTGCATTGGCATCAGCCGCCTTTTTTATAGCCTGCAGGTCGAGTGAAAAATCTGGCTTGCGCGGCACCTTTACGACCTCCCCTCCTGCTATCACGGTGCAGAAGGGGTACATGCCGAAGGTGGGAGGGCAGTTGATAACCTTGTCTCCCGGCTCGATGAATAACCGCAGTATGATGTCGATGAGGTCATCGCTGCCGGCGCCGGCCACGATAGACCCCGCTTTAACACCCATATACCCGGCAAGGGCTTTGCGCACCTCCCGCTGGTCGGGGTCCGGGTACCTGTTGTAGTCCTGGAATTTAGCCAGCGCCCTCTGTACCCGCGGCGAGCAGCCGTATGGATTCTCATTGCCGTCCAGCTTGGCGGTCTCTCCCGCGGGCACTTCTGCACGGCCGGTCAGCACCTCAACGGGATCGACGGGGGTATAGGCCTTCATGCCTTTCAGGCCCCCGCGTATCATGTTTTCAACGTCTTTTGAATTAAGCATATCAAACCTAAACGGGCTACAGCCGGTTTACAAAATGAAATAGTGCTCTCATTTTACCATTTTCAGTGGTTTTACTCAGGCGGCGTTTTCGCGATCTGCCTAAAACGGGACATCGCCGTCACCGAAGAATTTGAACTGGTTGCGGCCGTGATCCTTACAGTAATATAGTGCTGCATCGGATTTTTTTATCAGGGTTTCCATATCTTCTGCGTCTTCGGGATACATAGCGATACCTATGCTGGTGGACAAATTTAGCTGGTGCCCTTCGATCGACAGCGGTTCTCTTGCGGAATCCAGGATCTTTTTGGCTATAGCAGAGGCATCTTTCATATGATTGGTCTCCAGCATCACCAGTACAAACTCATCTCCTCCGATGCGGGCTAACGTGTCGCTGGCACGTATAATTCCGGTCAGCCGCATACTTACAACCTTAAGCACCTGGTCACCGACAGCGTGACCGAAGGTGTCATTGATGAATTTTAGCTTATCCAGGTCCAGCGACATGACAGCAAGCCTGGCTTTGTTGCGGCGCGCCAGCGCTGCCGCCATGGTGAAACGATCGAGCAGCAGGATCCTGTTTGGCAACCCCGTGAGAAAGTCATGGGTTGCCAGGTTCAAGAGCTTCTGCTCCAGTTCCTTTTGCGTCGTAATATCCGTTATCAGGGCAGTGATGCCCGCGACCTCTCCATCTTCATATATGGGCCGGCTGGAGGTGCGCACAAATATGATCCTGCCGTCTTTATCCACTGCGCGGAATTCCCAGGGTTCCAGATGACCCCCTAACAGGCGGTCATAACTTTTTAAAAGGCCGGGCAGGTCATCCGGGTAGACGATACATGTAAAAGGCTTTCCTATCAAGTCACCTGTCTTATACCTGGTCAACCGCTCAACCACCGGGCTGACATAGGTTATGTTCCCCTGGCTATCCAGCGTGTAGAAGACATCGTTGATATTCTCCACAAGGTTACGGTATTTTTCCTCGCTCTGTCGCAATGCCTTCTCTGCCTGTTTCTTGCCGGTGGTGTCATGCAGCGATATCACTGTCCCTGTGACATGCTTGCGCCGGTCTGCCACATCATAAGCGGAAGCTTCGTAATAACGCATGGAATCCTTCTGGCCGGTAACTATTTCGACGCCGCCTGATTCGTCTGTATCGCGCAGGTTAATCAGCTCCGTCCGATCCTTCCAAATAGAGGCTGCAGACTGGCCGATGTTGGCCTGTGACAATCCCAGGATTTTCTGTGCCGCGTGGTTAAAGCCCACGATCCTTTTTCGTTTGTCCAACACTACTATGGCATCATCAATGCTGTCGATAACCGTGTCGTAGGCCATGGGCATGATATCGAAAAGCCCGTGACTGAACATGCTCCAGGCAACAACCACACCTGTGACGGCAAAAGCAAAAGGCGTCAGGTCGAGATGTCCGAAGGGCTTCAGTCCGAAAACCACGTAAAGAATACTCACCGTCCAGGGCACGAACAACCCGATCAGCAGGGCAATCACCTGGTTGCGAAACACGGCCTCCGGCCGTCCCAGGCTTTTGATCAGTATGAAGGTGGCTGCCAGGAGAGCTCCATAAGAGTAAATAGAATGCACCCAGAACCATGGCCCCCAGGTCAACGCCATCATCGGAAACGGACCGACGGTGTCCACGCCGACGGCGCTGTAATAGAAGTGGTGAAGCTGATTGGTGACCACCATCAAAATGGTGATAAAGGGGATAACGAAGAGCAGGATGATGTTCCCTGTGGTGGCCCATTTTCCCAGTCCCGTATATAACATCGTTAGAATCAGCAAAAGCACGGGCACAGCGGCAATTCCCAGATACTCTATCACAGTGCAGAAAAGCATTCCTTGCAGGGTAAGGCATGACAGTTCCAATCCGTAGAAAACCGACCAAACGCATAAGGCCAGCATGAGGAAGGCAAAGACGCGTGAACCCACCACCGGCCGGCGGGTAAAAGCATATACAGCCAGGATACCCGAGATCAGGGCGGGTATGGCCAGCGATAGGGCGACGGGATTAAGCCTTATAAATGATTCCATTGTTCCGCACCTGCCAACCCCTGTCGGTGTCTTTGGGATAATTATAGCATCGCTTAACAATCCGGAGTGCATCACCGCCGGATTACTGCTGCTTAGCGAGAAGAGATTTACAGGCCGAATACCCGGTGGGCATTTTCAGAGAGGAAGAGTTTCTTGACCTCATCTGTCAACTGCAGCGAATCCAAATCCTTGAGGCACATGGCCGCCGTAACCATGGGGTAATTAGTGCCGAACATGACTTTCTTTTTGCCGTTTTTCTGCATGTAGGTTACCAGCTCGGGAGGGAACCGCTTGGAGACATAAGCGGAAGTATCGATATAAACATTCTCATGCTTGGTCGCCACCGCGATCATCTCCGTTGTCCAGGGATAACCGATATGCCCGCAGACCATTTTAAGCTCTGGGAAGTCGATGGCCACCTCGTCGATATAGGGGATGGGCCTGCCGGGCTCGGAAGGACAGAGCGGCCCGGTGTGTCCGACCTGGCAGCAGAATGGTATGCCCAGCTCCACGCATTCAGCATAGAGAGGATAATAGCGCCGGTCGGTAGGGGGAAGGTTCCACAGCCACTGCACGATGCGCAGAGCCTTGAATCCGAGCTCTTTAACGCAGCGCCTTAACTCCCTGACCGCCTCCATCGGCCGGTAAAGATTGGCCGAAGCTACGCCGACCAGCCTGTCAGGGAATTTCTGAACATAAGCGGCCACTTCGTCATTGGAGATAAGCGGCCCCGTCGGGCTCCACCAGGCGCAGATCAGGCTTCTGGATACATGGGCCTGGTCCATCAGGCTTATGGTCATCTCGAGCGGCAACTCAGAAGAGAGCCTCTCCTGCCCGGTCCACCTCCTGAGCGAATCGAACATCTGGTGGTTGCCGAACTTCATGGTGGGATGCTGCATCCAGACATCAATGATCTCAAACTCGGCGCTCATTGGGTAATCCTCCGCGTATTCATTAAATAGTTTTGTATAAAACTATATTAACACGGTCAGATGGCCATGTAAATGAGCAGGTTCAGTGGCATCTGATGTCGGGGGCTATAACTTCTCGGCGTTATGGCTGATTCTGGACATGAGGTTAAACAGGATGGTTTTTTCTTCCTCGCTTAAGCCCTCGAACAACTGAGAGTTCATCTTCTCGGATATCTGTTCCAGGGCCGGCTTGATTGTCTCGGCCTTATCTGTGAAGCGGATATTAACCAGCCTCTTATCGCTGTCATCGCGTACCCTGGTTACGTAGCCGTTTTCCTCGAGGCGGCTGATGACTGTCGTCAGAGTTGACTTGTCCTTGAGCGAAAGTTCGGTTAAATCGCGCAGGTGGAGGGGGCCCTTCTTATACAGTATATGAAGGATATCTCCGTGAGATGGAGTGATGCCGTGGATACCCTGCCGGGCCAGTTCGGATTCGAGATAAGCAAACAGCCTTTGCCGAATGCTGTTCAGCGTGTACAGGAAATTGCCGCGGCGTACCCTGATCATCTGCCATCCAAAAATAGTCTAAATTTTCTTCTTCAGCCTGATTCTGACTGCGCCGGCGTGACCTGTCAAGCCCTCGTTATCCGCCATCAACGCTGCCACCGGGCCCAGTCTTTCGATGGAGCTATCGTCCAGTGCGATGATGCTGCTTGTCTTGAGGAAATCCTGCACCGTCAGCGGTGAGCTGAAGCGGGCAGTGCCCCCGGTGGGCAGCGCATGGCTGGGTCCCGCAACATAATCGCCCAGTACCACCGGGGAATAATTACCGACGCATATGCAGCCGGCGTTCCTGATACGGCCAATATAGCGCTCAGGGCTTTTTACCATAAGTGCCAGGTGCTCAGGCGCGTAAAGATTGGACAGTTCTATAGCCTGTTCAAGAGTTTTCACAACGATGATCAAACCGTTCGCCTGCAAAGCCCTGCCGGCGATGGAATTTCTTTTCAGCCCGGCAAGTTGTCTCTTAAGCTCGGCCTGCACTTTAAGGGCCAGTGCTTCCGAAGTAGTTATGATAATTGATGAGGCCATTACGTCATGTTCCGACTGTGCTATGAGGTCCGCTGCGCAGTAAGTGGGATCGGCGGAGCCGTCGGCTATTACAAGGACTTCGCTGGGCCCCTGCAGGGCGTCGATATCCACCAGGCCGTAAACCAGCTTCTTGGCCGTCATCACGAATATATTGCCCGGCCCGCAGATTTTGTCTACACGAGGCACCGACTCTGTTCCCAGAGCCATGGCTGCCACCGCCTGTGCGCCGCCGATCTTAAATATACGGTCAACCCCGGCAATACCGGCAGCTGCCAGTGTATTGGCCGGCACTTTTCCATCCCTGCCGCAGGGCGTGGCCATGATTATCTCTTTTACCCCAGCCACCCGTGCGGGTATGGCAGTCATGAGGACTGTTGAAGGATATGATGCGGTCCCTCCGGGGATGTACACCCCCACACGCTCAATAGGCAGCACCTGCTGACCAAGCCCATCTTTTAAGAAACCGCGTCCATATCGCTGCATGCAGGTTTTGTGGAACTTTTTCACTCGTGTTGCGGCAAATTTGAGCGCACCTATCAATTGCGGGTCTGCCGACCTGCGGGCTGAAGCCAGCTCCTGCGGCGTGACCTCGAGTGATTTCAAGCTGGCGCCATCGAAGCGTTGTGTTAAGGCGATCAGGGCTTTGTCCCCGCCTTTCCTGACGTCTTCAATTATCTCGCGTACGGCAGCTTCGACTTTGCTGTCCGGCTCATGCCGGATGCCTCTGTCCAGTGCTCGCCTGGCCCGCCCGTATTCCCGTATCACCTTCATTTCTCGCTTACCGCCTCCCGGAATATCTTCACCAGTTTCTCGATTTTGTCCTTTTTACCACGCGCTTCCAGGCTGCGCCTGTTGCCTATCAGGCAGGCCGTCGACTCAAACAACGTATCTATGATCTTGAGCTTGTGCCGCAACAGTGTCTGACCGGTCTCGGTGTTCTCGATCAGCATGTCGGCATCCTCAGGCAGGTAGACCTCGGTTGCCCCCCAGGTGGGGATAACACGGTAACGCGCGATATGCTTATCGCGTGAATATTTATCAGCTATGTTGACGTACTCTGTGGCAATGCGCAGAGGCGCCATCTTGCCCCCTGCTATCAGGTTGCGAAGCGCCCCAATAGAATCCGCGGGCACATCCTGGCTGACGACCGCTACGATGCGCACCCAGCCGAAGCCGAGGTTGGCCAGTTCGACTACCGGGCTGGACGGGAACTGGTAGAGGTGGTCCAACAGCCAGTCCCGTCCCGTGATGGCCAGATCAAAATTCCCGTTGGCCACCTGCTGGGGCATATCCTGCGGACGTATAACCTTGATGCTGAGCCATTCGATATTGCATGACGGCCGGCGCCTCATATCATCCTTTGCGTAACCTTTAAGCCCTACTTCCGTCTTCTCCATGAAAGCAGCAGTGTGTACCTGCTGGTGGCCGTCGGCCAATGCCAGCCACACATTGCCTGCGCGGCTGCTGCCGGCCAGGTCGTTATTTATTACGGCAGCCGCTTTTTCATTTGCCCGCCAAGGTTTATCCTTCATGGCTGCGGACGAGGCAAAGCGTTCCAGCAGGCCGCTGAAGTCGCTGCCCTGCAGACTATTGCTGTTGGCGATAATGCAGGCGTTGCTGCCGCAAATCTTGCTGACCGGCCTTAAGTTGAGCCTGCGCAGCGTGTCCTCGTCCCTGACGCGCAGGACGGAGAAATCGGCGTTTTCCGGCGGATACGCCTCGGTCGAACCCCAACAGGGGAAGATACGATACCTTTTCAAGCGCATCTTATATGCGGCTGCCTCCGCCAGGGCCGGGTATTCGGTCACTATGCGCCAGGCAGCGGTGCTGTCGCTCATAGACTGCGCGGATATGTCCGAGGATGCGGAGCAGGCCAGGTAAATATCTGAGATTTCGTATCCGAGATCGGCAATTTTGATCACGCTGCTGGCCGGGTAACGGGTCAGCAGTTCCTCCAGCCAGTCTGAGCTGCAAATGCCGAAATCGTAGTTTCCCACAGCCACCTGGACGGGTATATCCCGCTCGTTTAGCATCTTGGCCGTCAAGCCCGCCACAGCCTGCGACTTCATGCGGTAAATCCGCGTACCCGAGTTATAGTCAGCGAAACCCAATCCTATGGAATTCAGGAATAGAGCGGTGCGGGCCAGCATTTTACCCTTGGGCAGGGCCAGGCGGGTTTCTATCGCAGATCTACCTGACAAGCTTGCTGAAACCTCCGATGATATTGATGATCTCGCCAACCGTAGCCGCTTTCCTTCGGGTCTTTTTATTGTTATCAACAATGGTGAAGCCGGCCGGCCGTTGGCTGACCGTGACGGTCCAGCGCGCCTTGAGCTGGCTGCCGCAAAAATCCAGTTCAGCTATCAACCCGACCTTGCGCAGGGCTGCTGCCGTCTCAAACGCGGTTCTGATTGCGGAAGCCGACCCTTTGGGCGCTTTAACACAGACGGTCTTCTCGGCCTTTTGCTGCGACCAGGGTTTCACCATAGCCGCAATGGTATCCAGGTAGAAGGCGAAGCCGCAGGCCGGTATATCCCGGCCGCCCACCAGGCCTATCAGGTTGTCGTACCTGCCTCCGCTGCATATCCTGGCGCCACCGCAGGTGATCTTAAAACACAGGCCGGTATAGTATTCGAAGCCCCTGATGGATGTAAAATCGATGGAGTAGCTGATCCCCATGATATCCAGCAGCGCGGTAACCTCGGCGAAGCTATCGATTTCCTTCCTGACATCCGCGGATACTGCGGGCATGGCCTTGAGGTTAGCCAGGAAACCGCTTGATTTTCCCTTCAGCTTGATCAGCGTGGTAATGGCATTGACCACTTCTTTGTTCCTGCTTTTGACGCCGGCGAAAGCCTGCCAGTTGCCCTCGAGTATTTCATCGAGCAAGGCTGCCTTGGTTTCCACGTCAAGCCTGAGTTCCCCGATGAGTGCCTTTAAAATTCCAGCGTGAGATAGTTTGAGCTCAGGTTGAGCTAATCCCATCGATCCCGCTATCTCCTGTGCCAGCGCGATAACCTCGGCGTCAGAGGCCCGGCCGCAATCGCCTAAAAGCTCCACCCCGCATTGCCATTTCTCGCGGTTTTCTCGCCCTGTTTCCTCGAATGCAAATACGTTGGTTATGTAATAGAGGCGGGCCGTGCTCTGCCCCGAGAGGTTCTCGCTGTAAAGACGGGCAGCCGGTATGGTTCCGTCGGGACGCAGGACAACGCGCTCGCCCCCCCAACCATCCCAGTCCAGGAAGGAGTAGACTCGCCCCAGCATGGCCGGCGTCAACGTTCCCGCCGCGGTGAAGAGGTGTATATATTCAAGCGTGGGCGTCCTGATCTCGCGGTAGCCCCAGTTCAAACACGAGCTGCGGAAGGCATCCTCGACCTGCCGGAAACGCTCCATGTCATCCGGCAGTAAATCGCGGGCTCCTTTACATTTTTGACTTTCCATAGTGTTTATATCCTCACAAAGCCGGATAATTCTACACTAATGGTATCACAGCTACAATTGCTGTCATCTTGCTGCTTCTGGTATACAATATAAACATGAATGCACGAAAGCTCTTCAGGATTCTGTATATCTCAATGTTCCTGGCAGGCCTGGCGCTATCCATAGCCGGCTGCAACGCATCGCCTGTGCCGGGAAAGATCCATATCCTGGAGGTTAAGGGCAATATTGTGCCCGTAGTTGCCGACTATATCAGCCGTGGAATTGGTGAGGCCGAGGACACCGATGCCACCGTCTGCATTATCACGCTGGACACACCGGGCGGGCTGCTGGATTCCACCGAAAAGATCGTCAAGCGCATCATGAATGCGAAGGTGCCGGTCGTGGTATACGTATCGCCTCACGGCGCCTGGGCCGCTTCGGCGGGCACCTTTATCACGGTCTCCGCACACCTCTCTGCCATGGCTCCGGCTACCAGCCTGGGAGCTGCGCACCCGGTCAGTGTGGGGGAGCAGATGCCCGAAGATGTTCAGAAGAAGGCAACCGAGTACTCGGCAGCGTGGATTGAGAGCATAGCTGAGAAGCGCGGACGCGACCCCTCCCTGGTTGAGGCTGCCGTGAGGGAGAGCAAATCCTTCACTGCTTCAGAAGCAGTTGAGCTAAAGCTGGTCGATTTCCAGGCCGACGATCTGGACAGCGTCATTAAACAGATCAACGGCCGGAAAGTGATTCTGGCAGATGGTGAAGAGGTCACCATCAATACGGAGGGGGCTGCGGTTGGGAAAAGTGATATGACCGCGGCGGAGAAGATACTGCAGGCTGTAACTCATCCCAATGTGGCATACATATTGCTGACACTGGCTTCAATCGGACTGATCACCGAGATATCCAATCCGGGGCTGATCTTCCCCGGGGTGATCGGCGGAATATGCCTCTTCCTGGCGTTTTACTCGCTGGGTGTATTAAACGCGTACTGGGCGGGATTATTGCTCATATTACTCGCTTTCGGCCTGTTCGTAACTGAGATTTTTGTACCTGCCTATGGTATACTGACCGCAGGTGGAATAGTATCACTGGTAATAGGTTCTCTCATCCTTTTCAGTGAAAGCGAGGCATCCATGGAGTTCGATAAGAGTCTCATTATATTTGTTGCCATTTTCCTGGCTGGCTTTGTGGCGGTCCTGGTCTGGGCTGCCGTCAGGGGGCAGAAAAGGAAGGTAACAACCGGCAGGGAAGGCATGATCGGCCAGGTGGCCGAGGTTAAATCTGCGCTCAAGCCGAAAGGTATGGTGCTTGTGGAGGGAGAGTTGTGGACGGCTGAACTGGATGAGGGGCAGGCGCAACCCGGGGAAGAGGTGATTATTCAGAAGGTAGACAACCTTAGATTATTTGTATCAAAGAAAAAATAGGAGGCATCCATGCAAATAGCTGGAATTATAGTACTGGCAATTTTTGTTCTGATAGTGCTTTTTGCGTCTATCAGGATAGTCAACGAGTATGAAAGAGGAGTGGTCTTCCGCCTGGGCAGATACGTGGGAGTAAGAGGCCCGGGACTTATCCTGCTTATTCCCTTTATCGAGCGCATGGTTAAAGTCGAATTGCGCGTTGTGACGATGGACGTGCCACAGCAGGAATGCATCACCATGGATACGGTAACGGTCAAGGTGGATGCAGTAGTATATTTCCGTGTTATGAAGCCGGAGTCGGCAGTGCTCAATGTTGAGCAGTACATCAGGGCAACCTCGCTGCTGTGCCAGACCACGTTGCGGAACGTGGTGGGGCAGATCGAGCTCGAAGAGTTGCTTGGGCACAGGGACAAGGTCAATTCCAAGCTCCAGGTAATGATCGACGAGGGTACCGAACCATGGGGCATCAAGGTCAGCATGGTCGAAGTGCGCGATGTTCAGCTGCCCGACAACATGCAGAAGATCATGGCTGCGCAGGCTGAAGCCGAGAGGGGCAGGCGCGCCAAGATCATAGCTGCCGAAGGCGAGGCGCAGGCTGCTGAGAAGCTGGCTGAAGCGGCCCGGGTAATCTCTAAAGAGCCGATGGCGCTGCAGTTGCGTTACCTGCAGACACTGGTGGCCATATCTTCAGAACGTACCAATACGGTAGTATTTCCCCTGCCTATCGACCTGATTCAGCCCATGCTGCAGAAGCCGGGTGACGGGCAGAAAAAACTGGGTGCCTGATAAGCAACCGGGATAATAATACAGGGGCGGCTGCAAAGCCGCCCCTGTTATTTTCTCCTGTCTGAGTTGATTGATACGTCGCCTGCTACAATCTCCTGCACGGAATTGTCATCCATGCGCAACAACAGGTGGCCTGATCTGTTGACGGATTCGGCGATACCTTCGATGACACTATTTCCGGCTTGAACCTTCACACGTTGGCCTATGGTATTCATGTTGGCAGCCCATTCACTCAGTATGGTATCCGGCTCGGCAGTCTTCAGGTACAGGTCGTCCAGTTCCGTATATAAGCGTAACGCCACCTGGCTGACTGGCAGCTCGCGTCCCAGCTGCACCGAGAGGCTGGTTGCGAAACCGGATATCTCAGGATACAGCCCGGTGTCGAAATTTATATTGATACCTATGCCTATTACGCTGTAGCAAATTACATTGTCAGCCAACGCGTGTTCGATCAATATGCCGCAGACCTTGCGCCCACCGATCAGGATATCATTCGGCCACTTGATGGCGGCCTCGATTCCCAGGCTTTTAATTGTGCGGAAAACCGCCAGGGCAGTGATGGCCGGCAGCAGGTGGACCGTCGACATGGCGGGTCGCAGCACGATCGATGTCGCCAGCCCGCCCTCCGGTGACAACCATGACCTGCCCAGCCGGCCGCGGCCGGACTGCTGTATCCCGGCGATAACCGCCGTGCCCTCGGGCGCACCATGGTCGGCCTTCTCCCTGGCTACGTCCTGTGTTGACGAGGTAATGGCCAGGTAATACAGCTCTTTACCGATGCAGCTAGTAGTTAAGTTGGTTTTTAAATAATCTACGATATCAGGCATAGCAAATCCTTATTAATATATCAAAGAGATTGAACCATGTATAATGAGTGAGCGTACCCATACGGGAAAAGCGAAATATCACGAGGATTCTGTCAATGGAAAGTTATGATATCGAGCAACTTACTGATCAGGTAGCTGACCTTATAGTAAATTCAAAACGGTGCGTTGTTTTTACCGGGGCAGGCGTCAGCACCGAGTCCGGCATACCGGACTTCCGGGGGGAGGACGGCATCTGGACAAAGATGGACCCTGAGGATTTCACCATCCAGAGATTCGTCGCCCGGCCGGAGGTCAGGAAGTCGCAGTGGAAACTGCTGGCTGAAGGGGGGCTGGTCAAGGATGTGAAGCCGAACGCCGCCCATTATGCTGTAGCCGAGATGGAAAAACTGGGCAAGCTGGATTGCGTGGTAACGCAAAACATCGACAACCTGCACCAGATGGCTGGCGTACCGGACGAGAAAGTTTTTGAACTGCATGGCAATATGCAATATGCCCGCTGCTTGGATTGCCGCAAACGCTATCCCATGGCCGAGATAATCTCACGTCTTGCCACGGAGGAATTGCCGGAGTGCGAGGCATGCAAGGGAATCCTCAAGCCTGATGCCGTATATTTTGGGGAGATGTTGCCTCAGGCCGTGCTGAGCGAGGCTTCCCGCAGGGCCAACCTGTGCGACCTCTGCATCGTAATAGGTTCAACACTAATAGTCTACCCCGCGGCCAGTATACCGGAATATGCGTATAACGCAGGGGCTAAAATCGTCATCATAAACATAGGGGCTACACCAATGGATTCCAGGGCGGATGTACGTATTGATGGCAAGGCCGGAGATATAATGGGCGGAGTCATACAACGCGTCAGGGCCAAAATTCATAAATAAATATATTGACAAGCCAAGAATACTAATGTTAGATTGTGAGAAATACCATGCGCACGGAGGTGTCAATTTGAAAAAGGCGGCTATAGCCATCCTGATGTTGGCTGTACTGGTTTCGGGATGCGTGAGACCGACGGTTAATACCAAATTGGCTCCCCTTGCATATATCGATTCCGTGTCGTCACCGCAGGCCTTTACAGGCGAGACGATAAAATTCTCCGGGCATGCGATTTCATCCAACGGCCAAATAGTAGGCTATAACTGGCGCTCCAGTGTCAACGGTAATCTGAGTCAGCTTGCCTCCTTCGAGACTGATACGCTGACTGCAGGCCAGCACACTATCTGGTTCAAAGCGCAAGACAGCTACGGCAACTGGTCCGACGAGGTTGGTACCAATGTCACCATACTCATACCCGGGGGACCTGAAAAGATGTCTATCAGGGTATTTACGGCGACTCCGCCCGAGATAATGGATGGCGATTGGTCAACGTTGACCTGGGACGTGACCGGATATGGAACCGTGCGTATAGATCCCGATATCGGCGACGTATCCATGTCGGGCAGCAGGTCGGTGCAGCCCAGGAAGGATACGATTTACACCATCTATGCCCAGAATGCCGAAGGTATAATAACGGCCAATACCAGGATCCTGGTTACCCCTTTGCACGTATATACGACTACCCTGTATTCAATTGCAGCCGAGGACGGAACAGTCAGGAAGGATAAGGCGGTTCTCGACCCGGTATTAGTGGGTCAAAATGAGATGCAGATACAGATGCAGGGCTTCTTGAGCTTCGATATATCTTCTATCCCGCGCGATGCCATTATCAAGAGCGTAGACCTCGATGTTTCCAAATCTTCGGTGATCAATTCACCCTTCCCCTGGCAGGGATCTCTAAATATTTATAACCAGCAGTTTGGCGATTATTTAAACCCCAACGACTATATGGTTGTGGTTCCTGCAGGCTACGTGTATAGCTGGAACTACAATTTCGTTGCCACAATGATGCCGACTACACCGTTTACCTCACCGGATTTTGTCTCCACTCTGCAAAAACAACTGGATACGGGCAGCAATCGCTATCAGCTGCGCCTGCAGTTCGAGAAGTACTATTACTACAGCAGGGCTGACTACACCAACCAGAGATATACCAGTGTTTACGAAGGTGAAAGCAGCGCCAATTACATCGATATCAGCGCCGGCAATGCCAAGTTGATTGTCCGCTACGTGATGCCGTAGTAAGATTGAACAGGGCGCGCGGCAGCTAAACTTTAGCGGCACTTTTTCGTTATCCTCTGTGATGCATATAATCACTCAGGGAGGCTCATCATGAAAAATGCGCTATTAGTTATATCAATAGTCTTTATATTGACGTCAGGGTGCATCTATCTGCCTGCTACCGTCCCTTCAGCAACGCCCACGGCGGGACAGCCTGTCGTGTCAACTTTTTCAGTTAATCCGGCAATAGTATCCGCAGGCCAGAATGCCGTGTTGGGCTGGGTTGTGACGGGCGCCCGGACAATCAGTATAGACAACGGTATTGGCGCGGTTTCCCTGAACGGTACTGCAACCATTATGCCGTTTGCGACCACGACATATGTCCTGACCGCAACCAATGCGGCAGGGACCAGTACCGCGACAGTGACTGTAGCTGTTATTGGCAACCTGCCCGTACAACAGGGTGGAGAGGAGACCGCCGTACTCAACATAGTATTAAACGAGAGCGGGTCGCTGGTGAAAAGCGGAGCGAATTATGCCCGCTCGGATGCTGTTTGCGCGGGTGATAATCCGGCCAATCAGGCCAGCCGTGCGTTCCTGAGTTTTGATCTGACAACGCTGCCGCCCACCGCGGTAATTAGCGAGGCCGTTCTCGATCTCACGGGATACTCGGTTATAGGCAATCCCACTTACAGCAGCGCCAACTGGGGCAATATGGGTACTCTTGAGGTTTACCAGTACCAGTATGGATCGACAGGCAACCTCAGTAGAATAGTCTACGAGGCCTCCGCGCCCATGGCGGGAAGCCTGAAGCTGACGGATTTGCAGAGCGAAACTCCTCTGCTTGTGGATGTAACTCTGAACGACCGGGGAGAAAACGTGATACAGCAGCTGTTGTCCCAGGCACAGGGAAGGTGCCAGTTCAGACTGGGTTTCTTCACCTCGACCAACTGGGACAGCAAAGCAGACATGATCTGTCTGGACGGCGCGGTATTGAGGATAAAATACAGCGTACCCTGAACCTCAGGCGGGCTTGATCTCCTCCAGGTCGAAACGGTAGTTTTCAATAACAGGGTTGGCCAGTAGCTTTTTACACATATCCTGTGATTCGGCACGTGCCTTTTCCATATTGTTTGCTTCAATTTTTATCTCGATGTATTTGCCGGCCCTGACTTCCTCCACGTTATTGAAACCCAGAGTGTGAAGGGCGCCCTTGATGGTCAGGCCCTGCGGGTCGTTCACAGTTGGTTTAAGCGTTATGTAGACTTTAGACATATACATTTTTTAATTTCCTCCCTGTCAGCAGTGAGTAGGCCTCACGATAACGCTCCGCAGTCGCTTCAACCACATCTGCCGGCAGTGCCGGTGCAGGCGCCTTCTTTTTCCATCCGGAGGCAGTCAGCCAGTCTCTGACAGGCTGCTTATCGAAGCTTGACTGGGATTGTCCCGGCTCGTATTGGCTGGCATCCCAGAATCTACTTGAATCAGGCGTAAGGGCCTCATCAATTAAAATGAGATCCTTATCATGGATACCGAACTCGAATTTGGTATCGGCTATGATGATTCCCCGTTCCATGGCATATGAGCGTGCGTAATCGTAAAGCGCCAGACTCTTCGTTTCAATCTTGCGGGCGGTCCTTTCCCCCACCAGATCTATGAGCTCAGCCGGAGTCAGGGGAAGGTCATGGCCGACAGCTGCCTTGGTCGTAGGTGTGAATATGGGTTCCGGCAATTCCTGGCTTTCTACCAGCCCTTTGCGCGCCTTTCTCCCGTTTATTGTTCCTTTTTTCTTATACTCCTCCCAGGCTGAGCCGGAAATGTATCCCCGGACAACGCACTCCACCGGTATTTGCTCTGCTTTTAAAACAATCATGGAACGGCCGAACAGAATTTCGGGTAAAGGTCTTTTCCAGGGGGAATATTTCTGCAGCGCTCTTCGGCTTTCCACCGATTCAACCATGTGGTTATGCATCAGGTGATAGGTTTTACCAAACCAGAAAGCCGAGATCTGGTTCAGGACAATCCCCTTGTCGGGTATGCCGTTGGGAAGTACGAAATCGAAGGCTGAGATGCGGTCGGTGGCCAGCATCAGGAGCTTGTCTCCTACATGGTAGGTATCCCTGACCTTGCCTTTACCGTATAACGGTAGCCGTAATGAACTGTCAAATAAAATATCCAAGTGGTAACTCCTATCTCTTAATCTGTGATTTACGCGTCTTCCTGAGTAAACCCAGACGCTCAAATACCGTATCTGTGTGTTTGAGGAAACGCCGGTAATCGAACAGTGTGTCCAGTTCCTTGGCATTCAGGTGTTCCGATACATCGGGATCTGATTTCAATAATTTCAGGAATGGGGTCCTGGCCTTCCATGCTTTCATCGCATTGCGCTGAGTCAGCTCGTAGGCTTTCTGGCGGCTGAGCCCTTTGTTCACCAGCGCAAGCATAACATTCTGGGAAAATACCAGACCCTGAGTTATCTCGAGGTTGCGTTTCATATTATCGGGGTACACCTGTAGCCCTTTCATAACACCCGTGAATATGCTCAAAATATAGTCGAGCGCAAGACAGGAGTCCGGCAGGATCACACGCTCGTTGGATGAATGGCTGATATCGCGCTCATGCCAGAGTGCCATGTTCTCCAGAGCGGTAATGGAATAACCCCTGATCAAGCGTGCCAGTCCGCAGACCCTCTCACAGAGCTCGGGATTGCGCTTATGGGGCATAGCGGATGAACCTGTCTGACCCTGAGAAAAAGGTTCCTCCGCCTCCAGAATCTCCGTCCTTTGCAGGGCCCGGATCTCGGTGGCAAACTTGTCGAGCGAGCCGGCCGTGATGGCAAGCGTTGTGACAAACTGGGCATGACGGTCACGCTGAATCACCTGGTTCGAGATGGGGGCACAGGCCAGGCCAAGCGCGGCACAGGCTGTGGATTCGATATCGGGCGATACCGTGGCATATGTACCCACTGCCCCTGAGATCTTGCCCACGCTGATGGTTTTCTTCGCCTCTTCCAACCTGGAACGGTTGCGTTTCATTTCCTGCGCCCACAGGGCCAGCTTGAGCCCGAATGTAATAGGTTCGGCGTGCACGCCGTGCGTCCGTCCGATCATGATAGTGTCTTTATTGGCAATTGCCCTATCCTCGAGCACTGCGATCAATGCGTCCACATCCTCAATCAGCAGGTCAGCGGCCTCACGAATCTGCAGGGCCTGTGCCGTATCCATAATATCCGATGAAGTCAGGCCGAGATGAATATAGCGTGAGTCTTCACCCACCGTTTCGCCCACCGCATTAAGGAAGGCGGTTACGTCGTGATGCGTGACTTTAAGTATCTCCGCCATGCGGTCGAAGTCTACGCTGGCCTTACGTATGTTCTGTAAGGCTGATTTGGGTATGCGGCCGGCATCAGCCCATGCCTCGCAGACGGCGATCTCAACTTGAAGCCATTTGTCGAATTTGTTTTTGTCCGACCAGATTTTTTTCATTTTTGGGCGTGAATAGCGTTCAATCATATTTACCTGCCTTTACGCCTCAGCCAGCCTGCGTTTATATTCTGCATAAGATTTCTTGATATCGCCGAATTTGATGCCCAGGACCTGGACGGCCAGCAACGCTGCATTCTTAACTCCCGCAGCGCCTATGCCCGTGCAGGCAACCGGCACACCGCCGGGCATTTGCACGATGGAATAAAGCGAATCCACACCTTTTAAATCGCTCGTAGGCAGCGGTACACCAATGACGGGCAGGGTTGTCCACGAAGCAATAACCCCGGGCAGGTGAGCGGCGCTGCCCGCAGCGGCAATTATGACCTCGTAGCCTTTTGAATCAGCGTCAAGGGCATACTGCCGTACCTTGTCCGGCTTTCGGTGGGCCGATAATACGTCTATGTCGTACTCGATCTTGAACTCTCTGAACACATCAAGGGCAGGCTTAATGAATTCCTCATCAGTCTTGCTCCCGATCACGATGCCAACCAGCGCCATCAATTCACCTCCCGTGCTGCAATATCCCTGCGGAAGTGGCAGCCCTCAAAACTGATGTACGGAATGTTCCGATATACTTTCTCCCGTGCGTCTTTCAAATTCCGGCCTGTGGCTGTTACCGTCAGGACCCGGCCGCCGCTTGTAACGATTTTGCCATCCCCCCGCCCGGCGGCGCCTGCGTAGAATATATTGACGTCCTTTTCCAACCTGTCAGAGATATCTATGGGGAAGCCCGTGCGGTAGTCGCCCGGGTATCCGCCGGACGACATGACCACGCCCACGCACGCATCGCTGCTCCAGTCGATCTTCACGCGTTTAAGATTGCCTTCTACTACAGCCAGCATAATATCCACCAGGTCCGACTCCAGCCTGGGCAGAATCACCTGCGTTTCCGGATCGCCAAAACGGGCATTAAACTCGAGCACCTTGGGACCATGCTGAGTAATAATCAAACCCGTGTAGAGCACGCCTTTATAGGGGGATCCCTCTTTAGCCATGGCAGCGATGACAGGCTTAATAATCTTCTCCAGGACATGGCCGGTCATGGCCTGATCAAAGAAGCCGGGCGGACTGTAGCTGCCCATACCGCCGGTATTGGGACCCTGGTCGCCGTCGAAGATCCTTTTGTAGTCACAGGCCGGGACCATGGGTATAACACTGTCACCGTCGGTAAAGGACAGCAGGCTTACCTCTTTACCTATCAGGCATTCTTCGATAACCACCCTGTCCCCGGCCGTCCCGAAAGCCCGGTCCTTCATGATTGAATTGAGAGCGCCGATCGCTTCGCCTGCCGTTTTTGCTACGGTTACGCCCTTGCCTGCAGCCAGCCCGTCAGCCTTGACCACGATGGGAAGGCCCTGACTCTCGAGATACTTTTTAGCCTCGCTATAGTCGATAAATGTTTTGCCGTCGGCGCAGGGCACGTTGTTGCGCAGCATGATATCACGGGCGAAAGCTTTGCTTGATTCGAGACGGGCGGCAGCCCCGGAGGGGCCGAAAACTGCAACGCCGGCCTGTTGGAAAAGATCTGCAATCCCTGCTGCCAGTGGAGCTTCAGGTCCCACCACTGCCAATCCGATACCCTGTTCCTTGGACCGTTTGATTATAGCGGGGAGATCGTTCAGTGGAATATCCAGATTTTCGGCTAAACCGCTCGTGCCGGCATTTCCCGGCACGGCATAAATACCATCGACGCGGGGGCTTCGGGCAATCTTCCATATGAGTGTATGCTCGCGCGCCCCATTGCCGATAACCAGTACCTTCAAACCGGAGTCTCCAATGAAACCTACGCAGTGATCTTTTTAACTACGTTGCGCTTGCTGCTCTTGGTCTTGCCGCGGTTCTTTTTTGCGGCTTTTAGCTTTGGTTTATGTGCCATTTTCTCACTACCTTAACTCGTTATTCAATTTTTCAGCCTGGACGGGATCAAGCAGCCTCAGTATCTTAATAAGCTTGGCTACATGGCCCTTTTTATCTTCGAGTATCTGCTCGATAGCGTCCGCAGCATCTTCATTGTCTATCATCTCAACCTGTGCTTCATACTCGTTAATGGATTTGAGCTCAGCCACCAGGTCGTCGCGTATCATTTCGAGGTCCATGGAGATCTCGATATCTTCCTCCTGTTCATCGAAAGGATCAAATGTCATAATATCCTCCGGGTATCAAACGCAAAACGGTAAAAACCTGAAAACGAAGTCAATCGCTTTCGTAAAATCGCCTGAAAAGTATATATTTTCAGACGTTTAAAATCAAGAGAAAGGGAAGTATCAGGCATTATCGGGAAGCAGTTTAAGCAGCGCATTTCCCAGGGAATCCATAACATCCGAGTTGTATCGTTCGATGTGTCCCTCATCACAGAGAGCTGCCAGCACAGGATCTATGGGTATCCTGGCCAGCAGGGGCGCCCCCGCCGCTTTAGCCATCTCTTGTCCCCGGCTCTTACCGAAGATCTCCAAATTTTTCTTGAGCTCAGGGATGTATAGGTAGCTCATATTCTCAACCACACCCAATACCTTTTTGTCCATCTGACCGGCCATTTTAATGGCCTTTTTAACAATCATGGTGGTGAGGTCCTGCGGAGTGAAGACGACTATGATGCCGTTAACCGGCAATACCTGCAGCGCTGTCAACGGCGCATCGGCTGTGCCCGGCGGAAGGTCGACCACCAGGAAATCCAGGTTGCCCCAGAGCACGTCCTCCCAGAACTGCGTGATGGCCTTGCCGATGAGCGGGCCTCTCCAGATTACCGCATCTTCCTCCTCGGGCAGGAAAAGGTTGATCGAGATGATCTCGATACCGTTTGTGGACAGCACAGGCAGGATGCCGCTTTCGCTGCCGCGGGGGCGGGCAGTTATGCCGAACATCCTGGGGACGCTGGGACCGGTTATATCGGCATCAAGTATTCCCACGTTGAAACCACGGGACTTCAGCAACATGGCAGTCAGGGCTGTAACCAGTGATTTCCCCACGCCGCCCTTACCGCTCATTACGGCTATCACATTCTTGACACGGTTGATCTCGGTCGGCTTCTTCTCAACAAATGTGATCTCGCTTTTAGCAGCCTCGTCCAGACCTTTGACTACACCGATACATTTTTCACGTATCCAGCTTTGTGCGCTCTCGTCGAGTGCGGTGGATGCCAGCAGGATATTCAGGTTATTGCCGGACAGCGTAACCCCCAGGAGAAGGTTCATATCCGCCAGGTTACGCTGTATTCCGGGGACAAGAACATCGGCCAGAGCGTCGGTAACAATTTTTTCGGTCAGCAAGATATTCCTCCGGGTAAAAGAGATACTTATTAATAATAATCAGTTAACGGACCAGCGGCTAATCCGTTAACTGACATGAGAGGCTATTTTGATTCAGGTCGCTACTTCTTTGCGGATTGCTTCAAATCGGCCCCCGACAATCTAAGAATGATCGCGTCTCCTACGGTCACTATATCGTCAAGCTTAATCTTGTATTTTGTGCTTAAACCAGCGTTGATGACCGCATATTTAACATTTCCAGAAACGATATCGATATCCAGATCGGCCATTTTGCCTATCTTATCACCGTTTGAACCGATTACTTCCTTTCCCAGCAATTTCTTAACAAGCATATTACCTCCGCATTTCCACAATTACCGGTACTGTATTTTTGCTCATTATTATACAATTATTAACTGACCCCGCAAGAAGGTATGATTATATCCAACAGGTTATTGGAGGGAAATGTTTTACATAATATGTGGTGACGACAGTTACCGCTGCCACCAGGCATTGAACGAGGTAAAGGCGGGACTGGGCAGCCCGGACATGGTTTCAGTTAATACTACGGTGCTGGACGGACGCAGGCTATTGGTCAGAGATCTGACCGATGTATGCAGCGTTGTACCTTTTATGGCGCCCACCAGGCTGGTGATCATAGAAGGATTACTGAAACGTTTCCAGCCGGGTGACAGGCATGTAAGATCCAATGGTGGTGGGGAAGAGGCCAGCCAGTCGCTTAAAGAGTGGCAGAGCATAACCGAATATATCAAAGGGATGCCGCAAACAACCGTGCTGGTGCTTTTTGATACTGATATCGACTCGAAGGCGGTCAACCAGCTATTTAAATCATTGTCCCCCCTGGCTGACCGGGTGCTTCAGCTAAATGAGATAAAGGGGAAGGAACTGGCGGCATGGATCAGGGATTACACGGATAAAAACGGGGGAAAGATATCTGCCAGCGCAGTTTCACTGCTGGCGGACTACATGGGGGGTGATCTGTGGTCGCTTACCGGTGAACTCAACAAGCTGATGACCTATTGCGAGGGACGTGATATAAGCGACAGCGATGTCAGGGAGATATCCAGCTTCGCGCGGGAGGAAAGTATCTTTGCGCTGGTCGATGCCGTGATTGAGGGCAGGATCAAGGATGCGCAATTTATGCTGCATCGCATGCTCAAATATGGAACGGCCCCTCAGCAGATCCTGGCCATGATCGAGCGGCAGCTCGCCATAATCCTGAAGGTTAAAGAGTTGAGTCATAGAACCCAGCAGGAGATACGGGAAAACCTGGGGCTCCATCCCAGGTATCCCCTCGAGAAAACCCTGCGGCAGGCCAGGTCGTTCACTATACCCAGGCTGCGCCGGGCTTTTCACAGCCTACTTGATACGGATGTGGCTATCAAGACTGGTAAGTACGAAGATGACCTGGCCCTGGACCTGCTCGTTATTGATCTCTGCAAGCACTGATACGTCTATCTGTCGACATTTGGTCGGTATTTGGCTAAAATTGGGTTGAGGAAACGAGGTAATCCCGGATATGAGCAGAGTACTGGCTATTATCCTGGCTGGAGGAGCAAGCGAGAGGCTGAGCATCCTGGCCGCTGAGCGGGCCAAGCCGGCTGTGCCTTTTGGTGGAAAGTACCGTATCATCGATTTTACCCTCAGCAATTGCGCCAACTCCGGTATCTACAATGTGGCCGTTTTGACGCAGTTTAATCCGCGATCGCTGGCCAGGCATATCGGAGTCGGCAGGCCTTGGGACATGGACCGTGAACTGGGAGGAGCAGTCCTGCTACAGCCCTTCCTCAGCCGTCAGCAGAGGACCTGGTACAAGGGGACTGCAGATGCTGTTTATCAGAACCTCTACTATATCGTAGACCAGCGCGTTGACGAGATACTTGTGCTGTCCGCCGACCATATCTACAGTATGCGTTATGACCAGATGCTTATTTCGCACCGCAACCGGCACGCTGATGTCAGCGTGGCGGTCTATGAGGTTCCCCAGGAAGATACTTCACGGTTCGGCATCATAACGCTGGACCATAATGAGCGTATCGTAAATTTTGAAGAAAAACCCAAGACAGCCAAGAGCAGGCTGGCCTCCATGGGGATATATATCTTCAATAAGAAAGTGCTGGTGGACGCCCTTGAGGAGATGGCCAGCATGCAGGAAGGCTTCGATTTCGGGCACGATGTGCTGCCGAATCTCATCAGCAAATACGAGGTTTACGGATTCCGTTTCCACGGGTACTGGCGCGACGTGGGGACTGTGGACGCCTACTGGCAGGCTAACATGGACCTGATAGTGGATTTGCCGGAGCTCAACCTTTATAACCCTGAGAACGACGTGAGGACGATAACCCAGGGATACCCGCCTGTAAAGTTGGGGCCGCATGCGCAGGTGAGCAGGGCCCTTATATGCAACGGCGCTATCGTCAACGGCACTGTGATCGAATCCATCATTTCTCCCCGCGTTTTTATCGAAGAAGGGGCGGTCGTGAAGAACTCAATCATCTTTGAGGACACTACTATCGGGAGAGACACAGTTATTGATAAAAGCGTCATAGACAAGCAGGTCTGGATAAGCCGGGGATGTTACATCGGGGCAGGGGATGATTTCACACCCAATAAGGAAGAGCCGGAGCATCTTAATACAGGCATAACAGTGGTTGGGAAGGGCACGAGGATACCATCCGACGTTATAATCGGCAAGAATTGCAAGATTGAACCCTGGGTGGAGGCTGCTGATTTCCTTACCAAGACGGTAGAGAGCGGCGAAACAGTAAAAGGCAAGAGCCGTCGCAAATACCAGGTTTGATTAATCCCGCCCATTGAAACGGCAGAGAAATAAGTTTCCCAAAAACGACAGGTTATGAAAATACTTTTTGCAGCCGCTGAGATCGCCCCTCTGACCAAGGTGGGCGGACTTGCAGATGTGATCAGGTCTTTGCCCGCGGAGCTTGTCAAGATGGGGCACCAGGCCCGCGTGATCGTGCCGAAATACGGCTTTGTGGACTATTCCGCCTATGAAACTGCCACGGTTGTGCGTGACCTGATCGTTTTTTCTCTTTCGGAATACAGGAAGGTCACACTGGAGCAGATCGCTCTTGACGGCGTCCCGGTCTACCTGCTATCCGCCGATATTTTTTCCAAATCCGATCGGGTATACGGGAGCGACGAGGTCGAAAAATTCTGGGTTTTCTGCGATTGCGTAAACCAGTCGTTGCCCTACCTCGGGTGGAAGCCCGAAATAGTACACTGTCACGATTGGCACACAGCTTTGCTTCCCCTGCTGCTTAGAACAGGCCGCTCGGATTGCCGCTCGGTCTTCACCATCCATAATATGAGGTACCAGGGCTATTTCGACGACCGTACGTTGCAGAGGTCCGGTATGGGCCAGTATTGGTACGGCCGCGCGGGGCTAACGGATTTGCCCTTGAATTTCATGGTACAGGGCCTGTTGTGGTCTCATGTAATAAATGCGGTCAGTGAAAATTTTGCCCGCGAGATACTCGGCGCAGAGTACGGTTGCGGGATGCAGGCTTTCACTGATTTTCGAAGAGACAGCCTGTTCGGCATCATCAACGGCGTCGGTCATGATGAATACGACCCGGGTAGTGACCCGTTGATCACAACCAATTTCAATGCTGCGGATACAGCCGGTAAGTCTGCCAACAGGACCAGGCTACTGGAGATGGTGGGCTGGAAGCCGCGGGTTGAGGCCCCCATCGTAGGGATGGTCTCGAGATTGGATGAGCAAAAGGGCATGGACATTATCATCAATGCCATTCCCGAAGTTATAAAATCCACCGGCCTCCAATTCATCTTCGTGGGTCGCGGAAAAGAGTATTATGAGGAGGCCCTGTTACAGCTTGAATCCAGGCACCCGGGCAATGTCAGGGCCTACATCACCTACGATAATACCAAGGCGCACCTTATTTATGCCGGATCGGACCTGTTTCTGATGCCTTCGCTCTGGGAGCCGTGCGGGCTGGGGCAGATGATCGCCATGCGTTACGGTACGTTGCCCGTAGTGAGAAATACCGGGGGCCTGGCCGACACGGTGCACAACCTGAGCAATGATCTCGAGCAGGGGACAGGTTTTGTCTTCTCGGAGTACTCGGCAAAAGCCCTGGCTTTTACACTCAAAAAAGCGGCTGAAGCTTTCAATAACAAGGCTGCCTGGCAACGGGCGGTAAAGCGTGTGATGGAACAGGATTTCAGCTGGCAGGGGCCGGCCAGGCGGTATCAGGCCCTCTACCGCAGGGCATTGGAGTTGAAGACAGATGGTCCGCTCTAAAAAACCTGTTGTCGCCGTGGATATAGGCGGCACTAAAATGATCACAGGTGTATTCGACGAAAGCGGTGCGATGTTGTCCAGGATTTATTGCCTTACGTTTGCCGGCGAGGGTCCCGCCGGTGTGATCAGACGTCTCAATGAGGTTATTGATCAGGCTATAAAAAAAGCGGGGCTTAAACGAGGCCAGATCGGCGGCATCAGCGTGGCTGCTGCGGCAATAATCGATATCAACAGTGGACTGGTAACGGAGGCGCCAAACCTTCCGCGCTGGCACAACGTTCCGTTGCCTGCACTTATCGCCAAGGAGTTTAACCTGCCGGTATTCCTTTTAAACGATGCAAGCGCAGCCGCACTGGGCGAGCTCAGGCGCGGCGCAGGCAAAGGTCTAAATAATCTGATTTACATAACGGTGAGTACCGGTATAGGTGGAGGAATAGTTATAGGTGGGGAGCTGTACAGCGGGACCGACGGGTGTGCGGCGGAGATCGGGCACATGGTCATTGAGATAGACGGCCCCCTCTGTAGTTGCGGCCGCAGGGGTTGCTTTGAGGCTCTTGCTTCGGGTACCGCCATTGGGCGCATGGCCAGGGAACGTATTGAGCACGGTGAGACAAGCATAATGTGCGCCCTGGCCGGCAATAATATCCAAAATGTAACTTCCGAAACTGTGCACAGGGCCGCCAGGAAGGGGGACTTGCTTGCCCTTGACGTAATCCGGACGGCGGCTGATTACCTGGGAATAGGGCTGGCAAACCTCGTGAATATTCTGAATCCACAGATGATCATAGTTGGCGGGGGTGTTTCCAATATGGGCGCCATGCTGATGGGGCCGGCCAGAAAATCTATGAAAGCACATGCTTTCAAATTACCGGCGAATACTGTGCGTATTGTCAGGCCGGCGCTGCGAACTGATGCCGGGCTTATAGGCGCCGCCGAGTATGCGATGCTGGAAGGGAGGATGTCGGCGTGATTTACCGGGCGCCCCTCTTTCACTTCTACCAGGCTTATCGGGGTTAGGATTTTATAAGGGCGTGCTCCAACATTTTAATTGCCGTTTCTTCAAAGCGGGATGTATCGCATTTCAACCATATGAAGCAGATCCTGGTTATCCACTCTACCAGTCCGCTGACCAGTTCCGCAACCGCCAAAGAATCGTATTCCCTGATTCTACCTCTTCTGATACCTTCCGCAATGGCAGCGCGCAATACTCTTTGCACTTTTTTATCGGCATAAGGCCGTACATTATCCAGGCCGAGGTTGGCGCGGATATCCAGCAAGCGTATGATGTCGGGATTCTTCGACGCATATAACAGTACATTGTGTACGCAGGCTCTTATCTGTCCAGGCCCCAAAGAACCCGATAAAGACTTTAATAAAATATCAGATACCCCGCTGATATAGCTCTCGACAAGAGCATCTGCAATCGATAATTTGGAGTCGAAATATATATAGATTGTTCCGTGCGCTACACCCGCTTGTGTTGAGATCTGCGCCATACTCGTGCGGGCATAACCCTGTCGACTGAAAAGATCACGTGCGACAGCAAGTATCGCTGTACGTCTCCCCGGCTCTGCTCTTCTCGCCATTTTATTTATGACTGATTGTCGGTCATTTATACTATCGGCATCCGCCGGTCCTGTCAACACGGGGAACCCTTTCACCTTTGCATCACTCACCGAGCTTCAGGATAGAGAGATGGTTTCAGCTATTCAACCATGGCAGCTAACACGGGTCACAGTAGCGTGAGTGAAATCCGGGATCAAACATGTTTTGACCTAAAGTTGTACGAAAGAATATGATGTAACACATTGTTAACAATTCAAGTAACTCTACCAGTTGATGATATTTAAAAGGGAGGGATAAAGGTTGTGAAAGAGTTATGCTTTTCCAGGGGCTGGTATGTATTGCAGGATGTTCTTGATATGGGGGAAAAATTGGGTGCGTATCAGGGAAACTGGGATCCTGTTTCAGGAGTAACGCAGGGGTTTTCAGCCTGGGAGCCGATAGACCGCCTTGAGCATCTCCAGATACTTTTTGCCCAAAACCCCAATTACGGCAGGGAATTGAGACAATTCAATAACGCTCCATGGTGGTATAAAAAAGAATTCCTTATTCCGGAAGATATGAAGGGAAAGTATGCCGTACTACGTTTCTCGGGGGTCGATTATTACTGCAAGGTATGGCTGAACGGCAATTTACTGGGCGAGCATGAAGGCTATTCTTCCCCCTTCGAATTCGAGGTGAAAGATTTGTTGAATCTCGAAGGGACGAATGTGCTGATAGTCCGTGTATGGTCTCCCTGGGACAAGGAAACGCTGGTTGTCCGCGACAGCGGTATCGATTTGGGAATCTTTTTCAACGGGCTCACTGTTATCAGAAATATGATCAAAGGCACTTACGAGCACACACTGGCCTGCATACAGAGGGATATCAATCCCATAGGTATCTGGAGGGAGGTGACGCTGACTTCCTACGACGGGATACGCTTTGGCGGCAAGCCCTGTATCAGGACGAAAGTCCGGGACAGCAATGCCCTGGCTGATATCGACCTGCGGATCCCTGTCTCAGCACAGGAAAAGGACCATACCGTAT
This sequence comes from uncultured Dehalococcoidales bacterium, assembly GCA_964437795.1. GTDB lineage: Bacteria > Chloroflexota > Dehalococcoidia > GIF9 > UBA5629 > CAIMUM01. Next base: position 46,245 of record CAYTIC010000013.1, read on the forward strand.
TATTACGCTGCAGGATCATCGATGAAGCCACGGGATTACAGGTGGAATCCGTAGAAAAGCAGGTCTCCCTGCCCGTCGGCGTGTCGGAGCACAGCCTTGCCGTGAGCATGAAAAATCCCAAGCTCTGGAACACATGGGACAGGGGACGGCCCGATCTATACTGCGTGGTAATCGAGATGTGGTCAGGACAGGTTTGCCTGGAAAGCAGCAAGCACAGGTTCGGCATCAGGGAGATCGGCATTAAGCGGTCGGACAAGGAGGTCGCGTTCATCTTGAACGGACACAAAATATTCATCAGGGGGACGACCTATTACCCCGATGTCTATCTTTCCAGGATGAACAGGGAACACTACCTGCGGGACCTTAAGGCCATACGGAATGCAGGCTGCAACACGGTCAGGATACATATCCATGTTGCCAGGCCCGAGTTTTATGAGCTCTGCGATGAACTGGGAATAGCCATAATGCAGGACTCGGACCTGCGATGGGCCATTCCCACGACCGAAGAATTCAAGGACAGGGCGGTCAAAGTGGTGGGGGATATGATCGTCAACCTGCGTAACCATGCTTCCGTTATCTGCTGGGGTATCATAAATGAACCGGATGTCTGGATGATCGGGGTCAGGAAAGGGATGTTTGCCAACCTTGAGAAACCAGTGTCGCTGATGGATGTAATACCCGGGCCGCAGCTTGTGCAAGCGGTTACTAAACTCGATCCGACCAGGCCTTACATAAAGGGTTCGTGGTATGACGATGATCCCGAAAGTGGAGACAGCCACAATTATTTCGGCTCAATGGAGGGGGCAGAAACGCATTATACCGATATTTTCGGAACCAGCGAGAAACTTAATACCGAGTTCGGCTTCGATGCTCCGGCATGCATCGAGAACCTGTATACAATGCCCAAGCCTTTCGCAAAGTTCATCAAGCTGGAAAATCCCCGTAAGTATATACAGGAACTCCAGCACTATCAGTACAGGCTGCTCAAATATTTTATAGAACACTACCGCATAGCAAAATACAATCCTTGCGGCGGATTTTTCCAGTTCATGTTTACCGATATGCTTCCGCAAAGCTTTTTCGGCGTGTACGACTGGTGGGGCTTGCCCAAGGAAGGCCTGAAGGCGTTCGAGGAAAGCTGCCAACCGCTGGGAGTGTTCATGGAGTACAAGAATGAACCACTGGCAATCTGGGTGGTAAACGACACGCTCCAGATTTTCCCTAAATGTGTTGTGAAATGGACTGTCTGTGACGATCGCGATCGCAAGGTGACGGAGGGATCGAAGAATATCGATGTCGGTAGCGACAGCATAACCAGGCTGTGTGACTTTTCCTTTAAGCTGGAGGAGGACTCTCATTACAACGTGATATTCCAGTTGGAGGACGCCTCAGGCCGTGTGCTGGCGAGAAATAATTACAAGGACGCGTTCGTGCATCCTCCCCATCCCGAGGGGCATCCGGATAGATTGGATGAGGAACTTGGGATGCGCCTTTTCGGTTTAAAGAACGATTAGGCGTTGTTAATGTCCGTCGTGCTTGAGTATATCTATATTTTTATATAACTTGGGCTTACAGCTTTTGCGTCGTAATATCTCTTTATCTCATCATCGATCTTTATCAGTGTGATCGAGATACCCGCCATTTCCTGGGAAGTACAGAACTCCCCTAACTCTAAAGCGTATATTTTTATTGACTTTTCGGAAAGATATGAATAGATCTTTCTTGAGACAATGAACATTTCCATCCTGGTAGTGGAGCCGTATCCATTTACGATGGCGATAACTTCATCGCCCGCTTTATATGGAAGATCAGCAATCAAATAGTCGAGTATGGTCTTGGCAGTTTCATCAGCGGTCATTAAATCTACTTTTTTTACTCCCGCTTCTCCATGAAGGCCCATGCCGAACTCGATTTTACCTTCTTCAAGCGAGAAAGTTGCAAAACCTGTCTGGGGAAGCGAGCAGGCCGATAAAGAAACCCCTAATGACCTTGAATTAAATATTGCTCTCCTGAGAAGTTTGACCAGACTATTTATATCGAGCCCCGCGGCCGAAGCTGCTCCCGCTATCTTGATAATCAGGTGGTCCGAGGTTGTTCCCCTCCTGTCCTCCATCCTGTCGGGCGGAGCGGAGGAGATCTCATCGTTTATAAGAACAGTCTCAATTTGAAGGCCTTCCTCCTTTGCCATTTCCTGAGCCAGGCCGAAGTTTAATACGTCTCCGGCATAGTTATTATAGAGAAGTATTACGCCCCGTCCGCCGTCGGCGGCTCTTACGGCATCCATTACGGTGTTGGGAGACGGGGCTGCAAAAATCTGCCCGTGAGCTTCTGCATCGGCCATTCCTTCTCCGATATATTCGAGAAACAAAGGCTCATGGCCCGCTCCTCCTCCGATTACGACCCCAACCTTGCCTTTGACCGGCGCATCTATCCTTGCAACTGCATTTGAGCTCCCGATTCTTTTTACTTTAGAAGAATTAACGAGTACAAAGCCCTCTATAAGCTCATTGACTATGTCATCAGGGTTATTTATAAGTTTTTTTACCATTGGTTCCCTCTTTTCCGCGCTTATTTGCTGTTAACGTATATGTTGAATTCATTTAAGATCAGGTAAAGAGATGTGGCGCCTGCGTCCTGATAGCCTATGGCTCTCTCCCCGGCGTATCTTGCCCTTCCCTTGGTGGCTATTAGTTCTTTGGTGGACTCCGCCCCGGACAAGGCCGCTGCCGTCATCAGGCTGAAAGCCTCTCCCAGTGATAGTTTCTCCCCTGCGGACCTTTGAAGCGAATCTACGGCAGGATTCAAAGCGTCGATCATGGTCTTATTTCCCGGTACCGCGCCGCCGAGCTTCATTATCTTTTCCATTGCCGCTTGTGACATGAGAAAAAACTCACCCGTTCCCACGGGTATATTTTTACCATTGGAGATCTCTTTGAGTTTATTGCCCATTTCGATAAAAAGATAACCAAAAATCGGTCCCGTGGTCCCACCTACTGTTGCCATGAAGCTGGATCCGGACGTTTTGAACAGCTCGGCGCTATCGGTGAAATCCTTGCCTTCGATAGCTTTGACGATCTTTTCAAAACCGGAGGCAATCGTTATACCGTGATCGCCGTCGCCTATCACGGAATCGAGTTCACACAGGTAGTTGCGATTTGCCGTCAGGGTTTTGCTGATCGCAGTAACTATGTTTTTAAAGTCGTTTAACTCAAGCGTGTTTTTCAAATACTGATTCCCCGGAGCTATTATGCAGGCTTATTTTTGGCTTCCATAATCGCTATCTGTGCAAGTATCTCTTTATATCTTTTTTCAGTTATAGGGTAGAAATAGAGGACCACTGCCGCCAGGAAGAAGACGGCGGCCGGGATCGGCCCCAGGAAAAGCCGGATGCCGAGCTGCGCACTGGCTGCCTGCGGTATTGCATTTGCCACATAGCCCATCGCCTCCAGCGTCATGCCCATGACAAAACTTGCCAGCGCCTGTCCCATCTTAAGTCCCCAGGTAAAGATGCCGAAGAACGCACCCTCCCTGCGCTCTCCCGTCCGCAGGTAGTCATATTCTATTGAGTCGGCCACAATTGCATAGGGCATGGCATAAAGCAGGCCCATGCCGATGCCCAGGAAAGCCATCATGACCAGGTTAAAGGCAATGCCCTGCGTGTTACCGAGGAAAAACAGCACCATCAGCCCTATCGCCATAATTATAAAGCCCGTGCCGTAGACCATTTTCTTACCGGTCCGCTTGCTCATAATAACGCTGACGGGGATGAAGAGCATGGCAACGCCGATAAATGTCAGCATGGCGTACGTGGTCATATCTTCAGCGCCCAGTACATATTTGAAATAGTAGATCACTATGCCGCTGGCGATGGTGATGCCCAGTATATGCAATATATAGACCACGAGTATAAAGTCGTAGGGTTTATTTTTAAATACCTCCCTGTACGTTTCCCAGAAGCCCATGGATACGGCCGGTTTGACCACCGGCGATTCCCTGACTGAAAAAACGGTGATTAATGCCGAAACAAGCAGCACCGCGCCGAAGATGGTGCCCATCAGCACGAAGCCCATATTTTTATCCGGCGCCAGGGCTACGATCGGTAACGCCAGTCCGGCGCCGAGCAGCGTGCCTACGGCGGCAAACCCGAATCGGTAACCGTTTAGCGACGTCCTTTCATTGTAGTCGGTTGTGAGTTCGGGCCCCAGTGAAGAATAAGGGATATTGATGGTCGAATATGCGGTGCAAAGGATAATATAGACCACCATAGTGTAAACAAAGAGGACCGATTGGCTGATTCCCGCGCCGAGAATGAGCGCAGGGTTGGTAAACATGATAATCATGGTAATGAACAGGGGTATTGAACCGCCCAGCATGAAGGGCCTGCGCCTGCCCATCTTTGTTTTGGTCCTGTCCGAGATATAGCCGATGACCGGATCGTAAAAGGCGTCCCAGAGACGCCCCACCATGAGAGCGATGCCTGCCAGTGCAGCGGACAAGCCCACCGTGTCGGTAAGATAGTTGAGCAGTACGAAGGCTGTGGCCGCAAAGAAAAGGCAGCCGCCGAAATCCGCCACACCGTACCCGAGCTTTACCCCCACAGATAGTCTGTTTTCTTCCATTGCCTACCTCACATCTTTCTTTATACGCGGTTACTAATCTAAGGCATTCTCCGTTTTAATGTAAAGACAATAATGACCCGGCATGTTGATGGCGCTCGGGACGCTTCCGGTATTAATGACCGAGAATCAGTATTAATGATCACTGGATTGCATTTACTTGTAGTAAATGGATAAGTATAATAACTCGCAGTTGCCCGGTGGTTGACTGCGAGTCGGGATAAGATGTTTCCGGATAGCGTCAAATCTGCATGAGAGAATTGTAGAGAATGTTTCATGATAGAACTCGTTGCTTCTATATTTAAAAAGATGCAGGGGGAAGGATAGCGGCATGATCTACTGGGCGCCCCTTTTTCACTTCTACCAGCCGCCGACACAGGTGCCGGAGATACTGATGAAGGTAGCTAATGAGTCATATCGCCCGGTCCTCGAGGTGTTTGACGAGTTCCCGCGCGCAAGGGCTACATTCAATATAAACGGTGTGCTCAGCGAGATGCTCGGGCTGTACGGATATACCGATGTGCTGAGCGGGATGACTAAACTGGCGGAGAGGGGGCAAATCGAGTTCACAGGATCGGGAAAATATCATCCGATCCTGCCCCTCATACCGGCTGATGAGGTTTCCAGGCAGATCATGCTAAACCATGATACAAACCGGCAATATCTGGGCGAAGCTTACCAACCGAAGGGTTTTTTCCCGCCCGAGATGTGCTACTCCAGGGATATAGCAGAGCCTGTCAGCGCTTCTCGCCATGAATGGATCATTGTCAGCGGCATAGCCTGTCCAGTGGCGTGGCCCATGGATGTCATTCACCGCATAGATTACGCCGGCCGATCACTGGCCGTGCTTTTCCGCGATGATATCCTCAGCAACAAGATCAGCTTTAAGGATGTAGACGGCAAAGGATTTATCGAGCATTTAAAACAACTGCGCCAGGGGGAGGGCGATATATATGTTATAACCGCCATGGATGCCGAGACATTCGGCCACCATATACAGCACTGGGACAGGCTATTTCTATCACAAGTTTATGAGACACTGGTGCCTGCCGAAGATGATCAGGCCGTAATGCTCGAGCAAAAGCCGCTGGCCGACCAGCACCGCAGACTTTTCGAGTATGAGAGGTCACAGGATGCCGACGAGATAAAAATAGTCACAATCAGCCAGCTGCTCGATCTGTTTCCGGAGGCGCAGAAGGTCAGCCCCAGGCCTTCATCGTGGAGCACATCGGACGGAGATATCCAGGCCGGAAATTACTACCCGCTGTGGAAGGATAAGAACAACACGGTGCACAGTATGCAGTGGGAACACCTGGGCCTGGCTATCGAGGTGGCACATAAAGCTGTTGAAGTAGCCGACAATACTGCCAGCCGTGAGTATGCCGATATTGCGAGGAATTCGCTGGACCGTGCGCTGCACAGCTGTCAGTTCTGGTGGGCCAGCAGGAAGCCCATGTGGGATATCAACATGATAGATAAAGGCATGGTGCTGCAGCGTGAGGTGTTATTGAACTCGCTCAAAGCTATATACCTGAGCGGATGCAGCCAGGACGAAAAGAAGGAGAACTATTACCACGTAGTAGCGGCCAGGCACGTATTTGACCGGATAACCGACTATTTATTTGTGGATTAGGTACAATCGCCTGAGCGGGCCGTAACCGACGGAGGATTAATGATATGAGGTCCAGAGAGCTTATTGGAAAAGAGGTCATAGATGCCGGCGCACGCATCGTCGGCCGTGTGAAGGACGTTGAGATAGACCCGGCGAAGTGGAATGTTTCGGGCATAATTGTGAGCACCGGGTTCATGCGAACAAGGACCTTATTGACGGGCGATATCGACAAAGTCGGCGACAAGGTTGTGCTGAAAGTAGTCTCTGATAAGAAACACAAAGCTTGAGCGCAGGGTGCATATTTGAAGCGGATATATCTGGGACTGGCCATTCACAACCACCAACCGCTCGGCAATTTCCCATGGGTTTTTGAAGATGCATACCGTCAGGCCTATCTACCCATGCTGGAAGCGCTGGGGAGGCACCCGTCTATCAGCGTCTCGTTGCATTACAGCGGCTGTCTGCTCGACTGGATCTCGGGCAAACACCCCGAATTTTTCAAATTGCTGGCCAGGTTGATCTCCCGCGAGCAGGTGGAGGTAATGGGCGGCGGCTACTACGAGCCGATCCTGTCCATGATACCGGACGCCGATAAAACCGGGCAGATCGGCAGGATGAGCGAATATGTCTGGCAGCAATTCGGCCGCCGGCCCCGGGGACTGTGGCTGGCCGAACGGGTTTGGGAACCTTCGCTGCCCATGATACTTGCCGATACGGGCATAGATTGGACACTGGTCGACGATACAGCCTTTAAAATGGTTGGCATGGACGACCGTACGCTCTTCGGATATTTTAAAACGGAGGAGCAGGGAAGGTACCTCAAGGTCTTCCCTATCAGCAAGTATTTGCGCTATGCCGTACCGTGGCATAAAGTCGATGATGTCATAGCTTATTTAAAGGAAAATACGTCGGAAAGCGGGGATCAAATAGCCGTATTGGGTGATGACGGCGAGAAATTTGGCAATTGGCCGAAGACCTGTAAACTATGCTGGGAAGATGGCTGGATAGACGATTTCTTTACGTCTATTGAAGAGAATGGGGAGTGGCTGACCACTATCAGACTTGGTGATTATGCGGAAAAACACGGGCCGGCGGGCCGTGTCTACCTGCCCTGCGCATCCTATGACGAGATGCTGGAGTGGTCGCTGCCTGCGGAAATGTCCGAGCCATACACACAACTGAAGCACCGCCTGGCCGAGGAGAAATATACAGGTGTTCTGAATCACATGTTCAGCGGTTTCTGGCGGAATTTCATGGTCAAGTACCCGGAAATTAACCGGATGCAAAAGAAGATGCTCGCTGTAAGCGCCCGGGTCCATCGGGCATACGCTATTAATGAAGCTGATTGTGGGGCCGAATACCTGTGGAAGGCACAGTGCAATTGTCCATACTGGCATGGCGTATTCGGCGGTATATATTTGGCGGATATACGGGCAACTACTTTCCGCAACCTCATTAAGGCGGAGAACTGTGCCGATGCAGTATTGCAGTGTGGTGAAGCGGCATATAGCTGGCAGCAGGTTGATTTTGATGGTGATGGCAACGAGGAGATAATAATTGAAGGCAAAGACCTGAACCTGTACCTCAGCCCCGCGGAGGGAGGCACTGTATTTGAATGGGATTTGCGGGGCCAGGCGTTTAATGTGCTCAGCACAATGTCGCGTAAACCGGAGGCTTACCACAGGGAACTGGCTGCAGGTGAAGCCTCTAATAAATCAGAAGACGCTGGTGGGGTTCACAGCATACACGACGGAGTGACGATCAAGGACAGAGACATTGCAGACTGGTTGATCTATGATAAGTTGCCTCGCTCCAGCCTGGCCGACCGTTTCATAGACAGCCATGTGACGCTGGAAGTTTATCGTAAGAACGCCTTTGAAGAGCGGGGAGATTTCGTCGGTCAGCCCTACAATTGCCGCATCGTCCCCGGATTAGATTCCCTGTGTGTCAACCTGCAACGAGACGGTACCCTGCATTCCTCGCGCGGTCCGTGCAACCTTACTCTTGAAAAAAGTATCACACTTGCCGGATACGATGGCAGCCTTTATATAGGATATACATTTACCAATGCCGGGAATACGGCTATAGACGCACTCTTTGCCGGAGAGTGGAACATCAACCTACTGGGAGGAAGGCAGAACGAGGCGGCCTATTATCATGTTGAGGGAAGGGACATAGGTGACCTTCACCTTGATTCCACCGGTGAAATAACGGGTACTTCCCGGCTTATCATGGGCAACCGGCACCTGGACATTGAGCTTGAGCTGGGGCTTGACCGGTCGTTGAACATCTGGCGCTACCCCGTGGAAAGCGTGTCTAATTCCGAGGGTGGACTGGAAAAAATCTACCAGTGTAGTTGCCTTGTGGTACTGCTGCCATTGCTTTTGGAGCCGGGGCACACGGAGTGCTTTAACTATAGCTGGCGGGTAATGAAATGACGGCAAAAGAAATATCGCTTACGCCGCTGAGGAAGCAGTATCTGCGCATCAAGCAGAAATACCCGGGCGCCATTGTTTTTTTTCGACTGGGCGATTTCTACGAGACCTTTGATGAGGACGCCAGGGTTACATCACGCGAGCTTGAGATTGTCCTGACCTCGAGGGAGATAGGCAAAGGTGTAAAAGTGCCGCTGGCCGGTATACCATACCACGCCCTGGATAATTACCTGGCACGCCTGATAAGCCGGGGATATAAGGTGGCTATCTGTGAGCAGTTGACCCCTCCCGGCAAGGGCCTCGTTGAGCGGGACGTGATACGGGTGGTCACGCCGGGCACACTGATTGAGCCCGGTTTGCTCGCGGAGAAAAGCAATAACTATCTGGTCAGCCTGCTGATTAATAAAGGGTTGGCCGGCATAGCTTTCGCCGATATCACCACAGGTGAGTTTGCCGTCACGCAGGTAGCCCGGGACCAGGCCGTTGACGAAATTGCCAGGCTGAACCCGGCCGAGATCGTTGTGCCCAAATCATCAGAGTATGCTGAGATCAGCGCTTTTCGCAACGTAACCGAGGTGGAACCCTATTTCTTTGAGCACGAGGCAGCCAGGCAGTCGCTGCTGGAGCTTTTCTCCGCTTCATCCCTGGAAGGTTACGGATGCGAACACCTTCCGCTGGCGGTGGGAGCGGCAGGCGCCGTCGTTGCCTATTTAAAGGAGAACCAGAAAACAGCTCTGGGGTTGCTCAACCGGCTTTCTACCTATTCCACCGCATCTTTCATGACACTTGATATGCAAACCATACGTAATTTGGAGTTATTTAGCAGCCTGCGCTGGGGCACGGCCCAGGGGTCGCTGCTGTCCGTTATAGACATAACCCGGACATCCATGGGAGGGCGTCTTCTGAAGAGATTCATCGGACAACCCCTGCTTGAAATTGAGGCTCTGGATCAGCGTCAGCATGCCGTAGGATGGTTCTTCGACAATACAATTCTGCGAGGCACAGTTATCTCGCTGCTTGCCGACATGCCCGATATTGAGCGTATTATCAACCGGATCCGCGGCGGCAGCGCCCTGCCCCGTGAACTGGTGGCCCTCAAGTTGGGCCTGGATAAATTGGCTAAAATTCAGGCCTCCCTGTCTGAAGATGGGCTGCCTCGCCAACTCAGGGACGGACTGAAGCCCTGCCCGGACGTGGTTGAACTGATCTCCGACGCTATTGCCGAACACCCGGCATCAAACTTCGATCACGGAGGGGTGATCAGGAAAGGCTTTTCAGATGAGCTGGACAAGATCAGGGCCATGGCCTCCGATGCCCGCCAGTATCTGGCCGGGTTGGAGAAGCAGGAAAGAGAGCGCACCGGCATAAAATCGCTCAAGCTGGGCTATAACCGGGTTTTTGGTTACTACATAGAGGTTTCACAGTCCAACCTGGGCGCCGTGCCCGACGACTATATCCGGAAACAAACCCTCGCCAACTGCGAGCGTTTTTACACTCCGCAACTCAAAGAGTATGAGACTCTTATCCTCAATGCCCAGGAAAGGATGATCGACCTGGAGAGGACGATTTTCAATCAGGTGTGCCGGCAGATCGCCGAGCTGGGCGAAAAAATCATGGAATCGGGCAGAGCGCTGGCGCGGGTGGATGTTTACTCTTGCCTTGCAGAGGTGGCGGTGCGCAATAATTACGTTAAGCCGGAATTAAATGACGGGGATTCTATTGCAATCAGAGGCGGCAGGCACCCGGTTGTGGAGAGCGCGTTGGGCGCCGGCGCATTTATCCCCAACGATACCGCGCTCTCTAACCGTGACAACCAGTTGATCGTACTGACCGGTCCCAACATGGCAGGCAAGTCAACATATCTCAAACAGGTGGCGCTGATCGTTCTCCTTGCCCAGACCGGCAGCTACGTGCCTGCTGACGAAGCCGTCATCGGCATTGTAGACCGCATTTTTACACGTATCGGTGCGCAGGAGGATATCGCAGCCGGTCAATCCACCTTCATGGTCGAGATGATCGAGGTGGCCAATATACTCAACAATGCTACTTCCCGGTCGCTGCTGATCCTTGACGAGGTCGGGCGGGGCACCAGCACCTACGATGGATTATCTATCGCCTGGTCAACCATCGAGTATATCCACAACAATATCAGGTTGAGAGCCAGGACTCTCTTTGCTACCCATTATCATGAGCTGGTGGAATTGGCTGCCAACCTTCCGCGGGTGAAGAACTTTAACATGGCCGTGACGGAAGAAGAGGGGAAGGTTATATTCCTGCGTAAAGTAGTTCCCGGCGGGGCGGACCGCAGCTATGGGATACATGTTGCTCAGCTTGCCGGTCTGCCTCAGGCAGTCATTCGCAGGGCCGGGGAAATATTGCGCAATCTCGAACTCGAGCAGTCAGCCAGGAAGGATGGTAATAGTGGGGATGCTGCGGATCGGCAGGCATTGCAGGCACAGCAGTTCTCCCTGTTCGGACAGGAATCTGAGATTGAAAATGAGATCACGGGCCTTGACATTGATTCCATGTCACCCATGGAGGCCATCAACAAGCTGTACGAGCTGAAGAACAAGGCAGACCGGCGTTCGCAGAAATAACGGGCCGGACGAGTGAAACTCATCCTGCAAAATAGCGGTATCTGTAGAAAAGTGTTATAGTCTTAACCTCATGAAGGAGAAAATAGAAGAGATAAAGCAGGGCACGGTGACGTCGCCGCAGGGATTTGCGGCAGGTGCTGTGGAAGCCGCAGTTAAATACAAGGGGCGGCTGGATCTGGGCATACTTTACTCCGAGTCGACATCCGCTTCCGCAGCAGTGTTCACTAAGAGCAGGGTAAAGGCTGCGCCTATCCTTCTCAGTATGAAGAATAACGGGAAGGGCAAGGTTCGCGCCGTGGTTGTAAATTCAGGCTGCGCCAATGCCTGTACAGGTGATAAAGGACTTAGCGATGCAGCCGATATGGCTGCTTTTACTGCGAGGAAGCTGGGCATCAGGGCGGACCAGGTCATAGTAGCCAGCACCGGAGTCATCGGCACCATCCTGCCTATGGATAAAGTTCGGGCGGGCATTGGTAAAATCGAGTTTTTGAAGGATGGCGGCCATAAACTGGCCAGGGCTATCATGACAACAGACACCCGGCCCAAAGAGATCGCCGTCAGAGTCATGGATGGCAGCGGGCACTATACAATCGGAGGGATTGCCAAGGGCGCGGGCATGATCCACCCTGATATGGCCACATTGCTCAGTTTTTTAACGACCGATGCCAGGGTTGAACCGGGGTTCCTTTCCAGGGCGTTGAAAGCCGCCGTTAATGACAGCTTTAATATGCTTACCATAGACGGCGATACCAGCACCAATGATATGGTGTCGATAATTGCTAACGGCAAGGCCGATAATGAGATGATCACAGCCCAAAACGGCAGGATGTTCAAGGAAGCCCTGAGCCGTGTTTGCCGCTTCCTGGCTTGCAGCATCGCTGCCGACGGAGAAGGCGCCACCAGGCTGATCGAGGTAATTGTAGAGGGCTCAAAGAGTAGATTCCAGGCGAGAAAGGTGGCCAGGCTGATCGCTGCATCGGCGCTGGTGAAAGCGGCTGTGCATGGCAGTGATCCCAACTGGGGCCGTGTCGTAGCGGTCCTGGGGCGTAGCGGTGCTGACATGGAAGAGGACATGCTGGATGTTTACCTGCAGGGTGAGCAGGTCATGCGCTCGGGCGCGCCGCTGCCCTTTGCCAAGGATAAGCTCAGCCGTCGAATGAAGGCTGACAAGGTGGACATTAAAGTTTGTATGAATATCGGGGCGGGGAATGCAGTCGCGTGGGGATGCGACTTATCTCAGGAGTATGTTACTATAAATAGCGATTACACGACCTGACTCGTGTCGGGATTGCATATGTTAAGATCGAAAATCATAGTGGTTAAGATCGGTGGCAGCACACTGGGCCAGAACGATACCACAATGGAAGACCTCGTAACCCTCCAGAAAAAGAAGGTGCCTGTTGTAGTTGTGCACGGGGGGGGCAATGCAGTAACGGACTGGCTGAGCAGACTGCATATCTCAACACGCTTTGTACAGGGTTTGCGCGTAACGGATGAAGATACTTTGAAGGTCGTCACGGCCGTGCTGGCCGGCCTGATTAACAAGGAGCTGGTCTCGGAGATATCCCGGAGGGGTGGGAAAGCAGTGGGAATCAGCGGCGCAGACGGAGCAATCGCGTTGGGTAAGAACAAGGACCGCGAGCTGGGGCTGACAGCCGGTGAATTGACAATAAATACACGGCTGCTCAAAGTACTGCTCAATGGCGGTTATATGCCTGTGATAGCGCCTGTCTGCATCAATGCCCAACCGGGTAACAGGGAAGACAACAACTTGCTGAACGTCAACGGCGATACGATCGCAGCCGAGATAGCCGCCGCGCTCGATGCGCGCAAGCTGATATTTCTGACCGATGTGCCGGGAATATACGATGATTCCAGGCAGGTGATAACGCATATCGATACCGGTAAAGCCAGGAACATGATCGAGAGCGGGACCGCCTCGGGTGGCATGGTAGCCAAGCTTGAGGCGGGGATGATCGCCGCACGCAAGGTTTCCCTCACCCGCATAATTGACGGGCGGATCGAGCACGCGTTGATTGACGAAATTGAAGGAAAAGGGAAAGGTACCACAATTGTCAACCAAAAATAGGAACTGGCAGGATCTGGAAAAGCAGGTATTCATGCAGTTGGCCAAACGCTGGCCCGTCACCATAGTGCGCGGCCGTGGTATGAAGGTCTGGGATGACACAGGAAAGGAGTACCTGGACTTCGTGGCCGGCATCGCGGTGACCAGCCTCGGGCACTGCCACCCCGTGATCGTTAAAGCGCTGACGCGCCAGGCTAAAACGCTTATCCAGATGTCCAACATGTATTACACGGTCCCACAGTTACAACTGGCGGAACTGCTGGTCAAGACAAGTTGCCTTGATCGCGTCTTTCTCTGCAACAGCGGAGCTGAGGCTAACGAGGGCGCGATCAAGCTGGCACGCCGTTACGGTAAGCTCAAACTGGACGGAGCCTACGAGATAATCACAACACACGAGTCGTTCCACGGCAGGACACTGGCAACGACGGCGGCTACGGGACAGAACCAGTTCCAGGAGCCGTACACGCCGTTGCCGACCGGCTTTATCAATGTCGATTATAACGATCTTGAGGCGATAAAGGCGGCTACCGGTAAACTGACCTGCGCGGTAATGCTGGAGCCCATACAAGGTGAGGGTGGTGTTAATGTTCCGGCGGATGATTACCTGAAGAAAGTGCGGGCCTGGTGCGATGAAAAGGGGCTGTTGCTTATCCTGGACGAGGTCCAGACGGGCATCGGCCGCACCGGCACGCTTTACGCATACCAGCAGTATGGAGCGGAGCCTGATATTATGACCCTGGCCAAGGGCCTGGGCGGCGGTGTGCCCATCGGCGCTTTCCTGGCCAGGGAGCGCGCCTGTGTTTTTAAAGCCGGTGAGCACGGCACCACCTTCGGAGGCAATCCCCTCGTCTGTGCCACGGCTTTTGATGTGCTCAGTTATATAATACAGAAAGACCTGGCGGGTCATGTCAAGAGTATGGGAGAGTATCTTCGCACCAGCCTGAAGGGAATGGCCGCCGGCTACAGTCAGATTAAAGAGGTGCGGGGGAAGGGGCTGCTGGTGGCTGTGCAGTTCAACAGTGAAATTGCTGAGGCGGTAGTGCTGGCCTGCCTGGAGAAGGGATTAATAATCAACAAGGTCAAGGCCGACGTGATACGTTTTATCCCGCCCCTTATCGTCACGCAGAAAGATATCGATAAGGCGCTGGATATACTCGGCAAAGTATTGAAAGAGAGGCAATAAAATGGTAAAAAAGGCAAAAGAAAAGGTCGTTCTGGCCTACAGTGGAGGATTGGACACATCGGTAGCCATCAAGTGGCTGGCTGACAACTACAAGATGGATGTCATCACGCTTTGCGTTAATATCGGCGGTGTCAAGGATGTGGAAGGTATTAGAAAAAAGGCTTTGAAACTGGGAGCAATAAAATCCTTTGCTGTGGACGCACAGGACGAATTTATCGACGATTACGTATTCCGGGCAATCAAAGCTGACGCGCTGTATGAAGGACAATACCCGCTGGCCACGGCTCTGGGCAGGCCGCTCATGGCCAAGCTGCTGGTGGACCTTGCGCATATGGAGGGGGCGACGGCTGTTGCTCACGGATCGACCGGAAAAGGCAACGACCAGGTGCGCTTTGACGTGAGCGTACTTGCACTGGGACCGGAATTGAGGATCATAGCCCCCGCGCGTGAATGGGGTATGACCAGGGACGAGACCATTGAATATGCCCACAAGTACAAGATTCCCGTGCCTGTTAAGGTGTCAAGGCCTTATTCCATAGATGAAAATCCCTGGGGCCGCAGCATCGAGTGCGGCATTTTAGAGAATCCCTGGAACGAGCCGCCCGAGGACATTTACGAGTGGACCAAGTCTCCTGCCGATGCGCCGGACAAGGCCGAGTATGTAGAGATAGGTTTTGAGGAAGGGGTGCCGGTCAGTCTCAACGGCAAGCAAATGGACGGCCTGCCCCTGATCGAAAAGCTTAATGTAATGGCAGGGCGCAACGGTATCGGCAGGATCGATCATATGGAGAGCCGCCTGGTGGGTATAAAGTCCAGGGAGAACTACGAGGCACCGGCTGCCATAGTCATACTAAGGTCCCACCTTGCGCTGGAAGCCATGACATTGACCAGGCACCAACTCAGGTTCAAGGAGAGGGTGGCCCAGGAATATTCGGACATCATTTATAACGGGCTGTGGTTCTCCAAGCACAGGGAGGACCTGGATGCATACATAGAGAGCTCTCAGACATATGTATCCGGCACAGTCAGGGTTAAAATGCACAAAGGCAACTGCCTCATTGTCGGGCGCAAGTCGCCTCACTCGCTTTACAGCTTCCAACTGGCAACCTATGACAGGGGAGACCTTTTCGACCAGAGCGATTCGGCGAGCTTTATCCGCATCTGGGGCCTTCCGCTTAAGATACAGGCACAGGCGCAGATTATAGATTTGACCACAGTCAAGAGCGGCAAGAGGGGAAAGAAGAAGAAATAACGGTATGGCGGGAAAAGGATGGGAGTAAAAAAAGAGGCAAGGTTAAGGGGCAGGTTCAAAGAGGAGATCGACGAAGACGTCCAGCATTATCTGGCGTCGGCTCCCTATGATTGGCGGCTTTACAGGCATGACATTCAGGGAAGCCTCGTGCATGCCGAAATGCTGGCGCGGCAGGGGATTATAGCCCGGAGCGATTACGTAAAGATCAAAGACGGGCTGCACAGCATACTCAAGGAGATAGACAGCGGCCGCTTCCAATTTAAGCTCGAACTGGAAGATATTCACATGAATATCGAGGGCCGCCTTTTTGATCTGATCGGTGATACCGCCGGCAAGCTGCACACCGCCAGGTCGCGCAACGACCAGGTGGCCCTGGACATGCGGCTTTTCGCCAGGGAGGCTGCGGAAAAGGCTATAGCGGCCCTTCAGGGATTCAATGCGCAACTGGTGGATATCGCCGAGAAAAATATCAAGCTTATCATGCCCGGATATACCCATCTGCAGCAGGCACAGCCTGTGCTTTTTTCACATTACATCATGGCCTATTTCCAGATGTTCAGCAGGGATATCCAGAGGTTTGAAAGCTGTCGCAGCCGCATCAATATCCTCCCCCTGGGCAGCGGGGCGCTGGCCGGTCTGCCGTATCCGGTGGACAGGGAATTCGTTGCCGGGAAGATGGGTTTCGATGATGTGAGCGCCAACAGCATCGATGCGGTATCCGACCGCGATTTTGTTATCGAGTATGAGGCGGCATCTGCCATTACCATGATGCACCTGTCTCGTTTGGCCGAGGAGATCATAATCTGGTCAACGGCGGAATTCGGATTCATCGAGGTAGGGGATGCCTATGCTACCAGCAGCAGCATCATGCCGCAAAAGAAAAATCCGGATACTGCTGAGCTTGCCCGGGGCAAGGCTGGCCGCGTGTACGGCCATCTGGTAGGCATGCTGACCGTGATGAAAGGATTGCCCCTTGCCTACAACCGCGATTTGCAGGAGGACAAGGAAGGATTTTTCGACACGGTGGACACTCTCATATCCAGTATAAATATAATGTCGGGGCTCATGACATCAATAAAAATCAACGCCGCCAGGATGAAATATTCAATGCAGAGCTATATTCTGGCCACCGACGTGGCCGATTACCTGGTGAACAAGGGTTTGTCTTTCCGTGAGGCGCACGATGTAGTCAGCAGAGTAGTTTCCTATGCCGTTGACAACAACAGGGAACTGAACGAATTGGATATCAAGGAGTACAAGGGATTCTCGGAGCTATTTGAGAAAGATGTGATGTCCATTACCCTGCAAAAATCAGTCGAAGCAAGGTCCTCGCAGGGAGGCACGGCTACAGTCGAGGTAAAAAAGAGCATAGAAAAAGCGAAAGACGCTGTAAGCGGATATGGAAGGGAAAAAAATTAAGATAGCCCTTTCAATCCTGTCGGCCGATTTCAGCCGATTGGGAGAACAGGTGCGTGATGCGGTCGAGGGAGGGGTGGATTACATCCACGTTGACGTCATGGACGGCCACTTTGTGCCCAACATATCCATCGGCCTCCCCGTGGTGGAATCGCTGCGCAGGATTACAGCCCTTCCCCTGGATGTACACCTCATGATAGAGAAACCTGAATTGTATATTGAGAGGTTCGCGCGAGCTGGAGCAGATATCCTTACAGTGCATGTCGAAGCATGTACTCACCTGGACGGCACGATAAACGCTATTAAGAAGCTCGGGGTAAAGGCGGGCATCTCGCTTAATCCGGCCACACCTTTGTCCACACTGGACGAGGTTTTACCCATGGCGGACCTGCTGCTGGTGATGACCGTTAATCCCGGTTTCGGCGGGCAGGAATTCATCGAAGGTATGGTGGATAAAATAGCCAGGCTGAAGCAAATAATCTATAATAGAAAATCCAATGCTGAACTCGAGGTTGACGGCGGTATAAACACCGTAACGGCCCCGATTGCAGTGGGCGCCGGCGCAGATGTCCTGGTGGCCGGTTCCGCCGTTTTAAATTCAAGTCTGGGTATAGGCGCAGCTTTGAAAGAACTGAGGGATTCTATATGTTAGCGGGAGACCTTGTTCCTGGTCCTGATGCACCTGGTACACAGGTTGAGCCTGACTGCAACACCGTTGATATTAAACGTCGTAGGCTGAACGTTTGGAAGCCACGTCCGCCTGGTATGCTGCTTGGAATGGCTGATCCTGTTGCCGAAGCGCAACGTTTTTCCGCACATATCGCATTTGATAGCCAATTTTAAACCTCTTTGTCAGATACTTTACGAAATTGTGAGCAAGAATGATATATAATACCACAACAGTCACAATGTTAAAAGGAGATAGATGAAACAATCCTGGGACGGCAAGGACCTGAGGGATATGTTTGCCGCCGGCAGCAACTGGCTGGAGAAGAGCGTAGACGAGGTAAATGCCATCAACGTCTTCCCGGTTCCCGATGGCGACACGGGCACCAACATGCTGCTTACCCTCAGGTCGGTAATCGAAGAGGCAGACAGGGCCACCGATTCTACCGTGGGCGTTATGGCCAAAGCCATGTCACACGGTGCGCTGCTCGGTGCCAGGGGTAATTCCGGTGTGATCCTGGCCCAGATCTTTCGTGGCATGGCCAAGGGGTTCGATGGGAAAGCTCAATTCAACGGCACGGACTGGGCTGTCGCGCTGGTGCAGGCGGCCAAGACAGCGAGAGAAGGGCTTTCCAATCCGGTCGAGGGCACTATACTTACCGTCGTACGGGATGCTGCGGGATCAGCACAGCAATGCGCCCAAAATCATCCTGATGATCTCGTGGCCATAATGGATGAGACTGTCAAGGAGGCGCGCGAGTCGGTAGCAAGGACCCCCACGCTGCTGCCTGTATTAATGGAAGCCGGTGTTGTGGATGCCGGTGGCCAGGGATTATATATATTGCTGGATGGCGCGCTCAGGTTTCTGAAAGGGGAACTGGAGGAGCTGCAATTCCGTAAACCGCAGATGGTTAGCGCGAACATCACCGCAACCAGGAACGTTAATCTGGTCTCATCAGAAGAGGACGAAGCCTACGGCTACTGCACCAATTTCCTGCTCGAGGGGACCAGCCTGGATCCCGAGAAAATTCGGCGCAAGCTCGAGGACAGGGGACTGTCGCTGGTAGTTGCAGGCGATGAGACGGCCGTCCGCGTGCACATCCACTCGTATGATCCGGGGGGCATACTGGCTTATGCCACATCCCTGGGCACTCTTCACCAGATACAAATCCAGAATATGGATGACCAGCATGTCGGCTTCAAGGAGATGCAGAGGCAAAAGGCCTTGCCGACGGACATAGCAGTAGTGGCGGTCGCCTTCGGTGAAGGCATGATCAAGTTGTACGAGAGTCTGGGCGCTGTGGTGGTAAAGGGCGGGCAAACGATGAATCCCAGCGTTAAGGAGATACTGGAGGCTGTAGAGGCTGTAGAGCCTGCCAAGGTCATACTGCTGCCCAACAATAAAAACATCATACTGACTGCATCGCAGATTAAGGAGCTGACCAAGAAGTCGGTAGAGGTGATACCGAGCAGGACAATGCCCCAAGGCATCACGGCTCTCATGATTTTTAATTACGAGAGCACTCTGGAAGAGAATATACAGTCGATGACCGAGGCGATCAAATCGGTTAAGACAGTTGAGATTACTACAGCAGCCAGGTCGACCCAGATACACGGATTGAAAGTAACGCAGGGCCAGGCCATCGGCATTATAGATGATACGGAGCTGGTGGCGGCAGGCGACGATGTGAAGGACGTACTATTACGAAGTCTTGACAAGGGAGGGATTTCAGCGGTTGAGATGGTCACACTCTATTACGGCGCTGATTTGAAGGCTGAGCAGGCTGAGGAAGTAGTCAAAGGATTGAAGGAGAAGTATCCCGGTAAGCAGATAGAGTTGGTCAGCGGAGGCCAACCCCACTATTTTTACGTGGTGTCTCTGGAATAAGCTTAGGGAGGGTTAAGGTATGATTAAAATTGTTACCGATAGTACCTGTGATGTCCCGGCAGATATCATTAAGAAGTTCGGCATCACCATCGTTCCCATCAACGTTCTTTTCGGCAATGAGACTTACCGTGACGGTATAGATATTAATGCAGAACAGTTTTACAAGAAGCTGGTGGAATCCAAGGTACACCCCACTACATCCGCACAGTCACCGGGATATTTTTCTGAGCTGTTTACCAGGTTATCCAAGGAAACGGACGAGATTCTCGTGATTCTTTTTTCCAGCAAGATCAGCGCCACCTATGAGAGCGCTATCCAGGCCAAGGCACTGGTGGGCGATATCTGTAAAATCGAGATTGTAGATTCACTTCAGACCTGCGGCGGGTTGGGCCTGCCCGTTATCAAGGCAGCCGAGATGGTACAGGGCGGGGCTAAGCTGATGGATGTGGTTGCCGCTGCAACGGATATGTGCTCCCGGTCTCATTCTTACATGGTTTTCGATACATTGGAGTACCTGCGCAAGGGCGGCCGGATCGGGCGTGCACAGGCCCTGCTGGGCGGATTGCTCAAGATCACTCCCATCCTGACGTTGCGCGAAGGCGTCGTAACACCGGTTCAGCGCACCAGGAGCAGGACCCAGGCCATCGACGCCCTGGTCAACCTGGTGAAAGGTGCTAATAAAATCGAGGCCCTCATGCTGCAGCATGCTACCACACCGGACGACCTGGAGATTCTGGCCCAGAGGGTGGCCGAGTTCTATCCCAGGGACAAAACGTATTTCAGCACGGTCAATTCAGTCATCGGCGCCCATGTCGGCCCACATGTGCTGTGTGTGAATTTCATCGAGGGAAAATAACACCGGTGAATTCAGTTTGTGAAAGCGGCGTCCATGACACAGCCTTTTGTTGACGGTGCCGTTACTTTCAGGACTGTATTGAATCTGGAAGCCAAAAGCGGTTATGCCAACCGCGCTGTCATTGGCGGCCTCGATAAGTACGTGGCCAAATGGGTTTCACAATGCCTGCCCGGCCGCGATTTTTCAGTGTCCTATCCGAAATTAAGTGCTTTACTGCTCAGCCCTCCTACTTATGCAGACAGGAGCGCGGATGAGCGTCAGAAATGGGTAAGATCGGTCTTGCAGGAACTAAATAGCCTGGAGAGTGACCGCAAGATTCATGCACAGCAAGTCAAAACGCCTTCGCAGGAAACTAAAGGGAGAGTCCTAAAAAAGTCCAAACCCGGCCCCGTGGCCGCGGGATCCCTGGAACGGCCGGTGGCCGAGGTAAGGGGAGTGGGCGAAACTATCGCCGCCCGTTTCACCAAACTGGGTATCGTAAGCATCAGGGACCTTCTCTATTTTTTTCCGCGGCGGTTTATGGATTTCAGCCAACGCCGCACTGTGTCTACGCTGGAAACCGGCAGAGAACAGACTATATTTGTCGATGTGTGGGAGGCCCGGCAGGTAATGCTGGGCCGCATGAAAAGTACGGAAGCTGTGCTGGGGGATGAGACCGGTAACGTGCGTGCCGTATGGTTCAACCAACCCTGGCTGGCAAAGCAGCTCAAAGTCAACGCCAAGATCGCCCTCAGCGGAAGGGTCGGTGAGTTCAACTATGGGAAGGTCTTCGAAAATCCGGAGTGGGAGGTGTTGGACGACAGGGAGCTCCTGCACACAGGACGCATGGTGCCCGTTTACCCTTTAACGGGTGGTCTCTTTCCAAGGCAGGTCAGGGCCATGGTCAGGAATGCGCTAGATGTTTATCTGGGGAGTCTGTCCGAATTTCTACCGCCGGCAATCCGGCAGCGCTGCGGACTGATGGATTTGCGGGATGCGGTTATGCAGGCTCATTACCCCCTTGACTACGCTTCACAGAATAAAGCCCGCCAGCGGCTGGCTTTCGATGAGCTCTTCCTGTTGCAACTCGGCGTGCTCAGCAAGAAACGTGACTGGCAGGAGGATCAGCCGGGAAGGGGATTTCAGATTGAACAGAAAGATATAAGGGGATTTATCGATGCACTGCCCTTCAAGCTGACGTCCGCACAGGCCAGGGTCATAGGTGAGATATGCCGGGACCTCGAACGCAACGTGCCCATGTCACGTTTGCTGCAGGGTGATGTGGGTAGTGGTAAGACAGTGGTTGCCGTGGTGGCGCTGCTGGCGGCGGTAACCAACGGCTTTCAGGGCGCCCTTATGGCGCCGACCGAGATACTGGCCGAACAGCATTTCTCAACTCTGTATGGACTGCTGTCAGCCATATCATCCGGCAGCAGCAGGGAGTCGAATATCAGCATCTTCAAGGGTATTATGGGACGAGACATCAGGGTTGCCCTGCTCACGGGTAGCCTGGCTGCCGGGGACAAGACACGCACACATGGATTGATAAAGCGGGGAGAGGTGGATATCGTGGTGGGGACGCATGCGCTGGTACAGCGCGAGGTTAGATTCTCTGATCTGGGTCTGGTGGTGATAGATGAGCAGCACCGCTTCGGCGTGCTGCAGCGCACAGCTTTAAAACAGAAAGCGTATAATCCTCACCTGCTGGTTATGACTGCTACACCCATACCCAGGACACTGGCGCTGACCCTTTTCGGCGACCTTGATATATCGACCATAGACGAGATGCCTGAAGGCAGGCAGGTGATTAAAACGCGATGGTTGAAGCCGGATGACCGCCAGCGCGCATACAATTTCATAAGGAAGCAGGCCGGTGAGGGGCACCAGTCCTTCATTATATGCCCTTTGATCGAAGAGTCCGAGAGCCTGGAGGCAAAGGCTGCCGTGGCCGAATATAATCGCCTCTCAAGCGAGGTTTTCACGGATTTGAGGCTGGGACTGCTGCATGGAAGGATGAAAAACGCCGAAAAGGAAGCCGTCATGCACGATTTCAAGGACGGCGCGCTGGATATTTTGGTCTCAACCTCTGTTGTGGAGGTCGGCATAGATGTGCCCAACGCCACTGTCATGCTGGTGGAGGCGGCCGACAGGTTCGGCCTCTCCCAGTTGCACCAGTTTCGCGGAAGGGTCGGACGGGGGGAGAGCCAGAGCTATTGCATGCTGCTGTCCGAGAACCCGTCCGAATACGGGCAGGAGAGGTTGAGGGCTATAGAGGAATTGACCGATGGTTTCGCGCTGGCAGAGAAGGACCTCGAGCTGCGCGGCCCCGGCGAGTTTTTCGGAACTCGTCAGAGCGGTTTGCCCGACTTGAAGATGGCCAGGTTGTCGGATACACGCTTGCTGGAAATAGCCCGCAGGGAAGCCGGTATATTGTTTGAAAAAGACCCGGGGCTTACAACCGCTGAAAACGAGCTTTTAGCCCTGGAATACCATAGAATCTGGCATAAAAGCATAGAAAACAATTAAAATAGTACTTTCCGGATGAGAACCAGGGGGTTCTCAGACAAATTTCGTTGATATTTCGGGGGATAACATGACTTTTAAAAAACGGCTGGCTGAAATGCTGGAGCAGGCTTTCGCCAGGGCCAGCGAAAAAGAATTGGTGGGCAATACCAGCCTGCCGGAGATAACTATAGAGAGGCCTGCCAGGCCGGAACACGGGGACTATGCCAGCAGCCTGCCGCTCAAGCTGGCGCGCCTGACCGGGATGAAGCCCATGGACGTGGCCGCCATCATAATTAAGAACCTGCCGGCGGATAGTGATTTCGAGAAGGTCGCAGCGGTGCCCCCCGGATTTATCAACTTTACGTTGAGCAAGAATTGGCTGGCCGGCCAGGTCGACGCCATCTGCAAGGCCGGAGAGGCATACGGTGACATACAGCTCGAAGATAAAAGCGTCCAGATTGAATTTGTCAGCGGAAACCCCACCGGGCCCCTGCATGTGGGACATGGGAGAGGGGCAGTGCTTGGCAGCACGCTGGCCAATGTACTCAAGGCGGCCGGATACAGGGTTTCAACAGAGTATTACATTAATGATGCCGGCAGCCAACTCGAGGCATTTCACCGTTCACTATATGCGCGCTACCTGCAGGCCATGGGAAAGGAAGCTGAGATTCCCTCGGGCGGATACCACGGGAACTATCTCGTAGACCTGGCTAAAGAACTTGTTGAGCAGTATGGAGATAAATATCTCAAGATGCCGGAGGACCGTGCCGTGGCGGAGATCGGGCAGATTGGAATTGAGAGGGAGATGCAGCAGATCAAGCAGGATCTTGAAACACTGGGTGTTTCCTTCGACGTTTGGTTCAGCGAGCAGAGCCTGTTTAAGAGCGGCCGGTATGACAGCACAATGAAGATGTTGAGGGACGGGGGCTACATAGCCGACAGGGAAAATGCCACATGGTTCACGTCATCCACGATGGGAGAGGATAAGGATAATGTCATTGTGCGTTCTGACGGAACGCCCACTTATTTTGCCTCGGATATCGCCTATCACTACGATAAATTCGCCGTGAGGAAGTTCGACAGCGTCATCGATATCTGGGGGGCTGATCACCAGGGCCATGTCCAGCGGATGAAGGTCGTGCTGGGCGCGCTGGGCATAGATCCCGAAAGGCTCGAGATCATCATCTGCCAGCTTGTGATGTTGCGGCGCGGTAAAGAAGCGGTTAAGGTTTCCAAAAGGAGCGGCGATATCATTACGCTGCGTGAATTACTGGATGAGGTGGGTCCCGATGCCTGCCGCTTCGTTTTCCTCTCGCGCTCAGCTGACAGCCAGATGGATTTCGACCTGGAGTTGGCCATAAAGCAATCCGCCGACAACCCGGTCTATTACGTGCAGTACGCGCACGCACGTATCAGCAGCATCCTGCGCAACGCGGCGGAGAAAGGCATCGACTTCGCTGCGGGTAATACAAGTTTGCTGACTGAGGAGCCCGAATTGACGTTGATACGCAGCATGGCCAGGATGCCCGAGATAATAGAGACAGTTGCACTGTCCCACCAGCCGCATTACCTGCCATTCTACGCGCAGGATCTGGCCACGGTCTTTCACTCCTTCTATAAACAGTGCCGGGTAATCTCGGAGGACGCGGAACTGACGGCTGCCAGGCTGAAGCTGGTGATGGCTGCGCAAATAGTACTGGCCAGGACGCTTCACCTGATGGGTATGACCGCGCCCGATAAGATGTAAGCGTTTCGCGGTGAGCCGAAGGCGTGGCGGGCAGCGATGCAATTCCGCCGCAATCCTGTCATTGCGAGCTCTTCCTCCCCCCGTCATTGCGAGGAACGAAGTGACGAAGCAATCTTGTGTCTGGAGCAACGGTCATAGCAGATTGCCGCGTCGCCTGCGGCTCCTCGCAATGACATAAGAAATGGGCCCTCGCAATGACATTATTTTTGTGTTAAACTCTTGACCTGTTATGAAGAAACGGGTTTTCTCAGGCGCGCGCCCCACCGGCAGGCAGCATATCGGCAACTACATCGGCGCCATTCAGAACTATGTCAGGCTTCAGGAAGATTACGATTGCATCTATTGCATAGTGGACCTGCACGCGCTCACCACGATTGAAAGCACTTCCGAGCTACAGCAGAACATCTTCGAGATGACGCTCGACTGGCTGGCTGCGGGAATAGATCCTAAAAGGTCCATTGTCTTCGTGCAGTCGCACGTTCCCGAAGTGACCGAGCTTTTCACCCTGCTGGGCATGCTCACCCCGCTGGGTTGGCTATTGCGTGTACCGACCTTCAAGGAGAAGGCCAGGATGCAGCCACAGAATGTTAATTACGGATTGGTCGGCTACCCTGTGCTGATGGCTGCCGACATCATGCTATATAAATCGGACGCCGTACCGGTCGGCGAGGACCAATTGCCCCACCTGGAGATGACGCGTGAGCTGGTGCGCCGCTTCAACTTCATCTTCGGCGAGACCTTCCCCGAGCCGCAGGCCAGGCTGACCAATTACCCCATGGTGCGCGGCCTCGACGGCGGGCAGAAAATGGGCAAATCCTATAATAACCATATCGAGCTGGCCGCCACTCCGGAGGAGACACTGGAGCGGGTAAAGACAGCGGTGACCGACCCTGCCAGGCAGCGACGCAACGACCCGGGCCATCCCGAGATCTGCAACGTGTTCAGCCTGCATAAATTCTTCAGCGAATCGCGTGTTGAGGAGATAGAAGCGCAGTGCCGGGTGGCGGGGATAGGCTGTGTAGATTGTAAGAAGCTGCTGGCCGCCGGCATCAACGCCAGCCTCAAGGATTTCCGTGAGCGCAGGTCGGCATTTGAGAAAGATTCCGGGCATATTTACGATATTCTTGATGACGGGGCGAAGCGCGCTCAGGCCATAGCCAGCCAGACCATAGGCGAAGTCAAGCTTAAAATGGGCCTGAGCAGGCATGCCTGAGAAGCCGGCGGTCTCACTGCCGGTATCCGTCCAGGGCCAATCTGCTTACAATGTTGCCAGGCAGGCCGCTGCCGAGGCAGGTAAGATATTAAAGCAGCGTTTCGGTCATTACAACGCGACAAGGGTCAAGGGCAGGCGTGACCTGGTAACAGAAGCCGATCTGCTCTCCGAAAAAACCATTCTTCACCTGATCAATGCCGCATTTCCGGGACATGGAACAATGTCCGAGGAGGCGGGGACCAAACAGGGGGATGGCGAATATACCTGGATAATCGATCCCCTTGATGGTACTAACAATTTCCATTTCAGTATTCCTTTATTTTGTGTGAATATCGCCCTGGCCCGGCGAGGCGAAGTAGTAATGGGAGTTACCTTCGATCCAATGCGCAATGAGATCTTCCGGGCCGTTAAAGGCAAAGGCTTTTACCTGAATAACAGGAGAATGGGGGTGGCGGATGTAGTGGACCTGGCAGACGCGGCGGTCGGCGTAGACCTGGGCTATGACGCCGGGAGAAGTAGCGAGCTTTTAAATATGGCGATAAGCCTGTGGCCAAAGATACATTGCATGAGGCTTATCGGCTCCTCCAGCCTGGGCATGGCCTATGTAGCCTGCGGGAGGCTGAGCCTGTATTTCCACAAGAGCCTTTACCCATGGGATTCGGCCAGCGGATTGCTCCTCGTTAGGGAAGCAGGTGGCGAGGTGACGGATTTTACAGGCCGCCGGGCTACTATTGAAGACAGGGAGATCATAGCATCTAACCCGCGCCTCGGGCACGCATTCCGTGACTGGCTTAAGAAGAAATAGTTACTTCTTCTTGCGGTGCCTTGCCAGGAACTTCTTGATCCTTTTGAGGGCCTCTTCGATATCGGGCATGGATGTGGCGTAGCAGCAGCGTACATAGCCCTGCCCGCATTTCCCGAATACCGAGCCGGGAACCACAGCTACCTTCTCCTCCGTCAGCAGCCCTTCTGCAAACTCCTCGGACGTCATGCCTGTAGACTTAATGTTAGGGAAGGCGTAGAAGGCGCCCTTTGGCTCAAAGCAGGATAGGCCGAGGTCCCTGAATCCTTTGACGATAACGCGCCGGCGCCTGTCATACTCGGCCAGCATGTCTTCGACTTCCTGGTTGTTGCTGTCCTTCAGCGCTTCGATAGCGGCCAGTTGACCCATAATGGGCGCACACATCATGGTGTACTGGTGCACCTTGAGCATGGCCTCCGTAATCTCAGCGTTGGCCAGTGAGAACCCGACACGCCATCCGGTCATGGCAAAGGCCTTGGAGAACCCGCCTATCAATATAGTCCTGTCCTTCATGCCCGGCAGGCTTGCCATGCAGGTGTGCTCGGCATCGTAGGTCAGGCGGGCGTATATCTCGTCGGAGA
Source organism: uncultured Dehalococcoidales bacterium (assembly GCA_964437795.1). Taxonomy (GTDB): domain Bacteria; phylum Chloroflexota; class Dehalococcoidia; order GIF9; family UBA5629; genus CAIMUM01. The sequence goes on from CAYTIC010000013.1 coordinate 73,679, forward strand.
CAACCAGCAGGTCGTGTTCGACGGCTATTTTGGCTATTTCAAGCAGCAGTTTTCGGGGCATTACAGCACCGGTCGGGTTGGAGGGGAAGCTCAGCAGGATGGCCTTGGTCCTGGGTGTCAGCTTCTTCTTGATGTCCGAAGGCATCAGTTCAAAGTTGTTTTTCTCATAAGTCGGCACCAGCACCGGCACGCCTCCCGTCAGGGATACGCAAACCGGGTAAGCCACGTAATGCGGATCGGACATGATGACCTCGTCACCCGGGTCCAGGATAGCGCGGAAAGCCAGGTCAAGCGCCTCGCTGCTGCCGGTGGTGATCAATATCTCCGTTTTGGGATCGTATTTGAGGTTGTAGAATTTCCGGTGGTATTTTGCGGTGGCCTCCCTCAGCTCCGGTACACCCCGGTTGGAGGTGTACATGGTGAAGCCTTTCTCGATGGCCATGATACCGGCCTCGCGCATGGGCCAGGGTGTTACGAAATCGGGTTCGCCCACGCCCAGCGAGATAGCGCCGTCGATAGATGACAGCAGGTCGAAATACTTCCTGATTCCCGAGGGCGAGATATCCCGGGCTTTCTGTGATATATAGTCACGTTTATGTTTAGTTCTTTTTAAATGATGCGTCACTCGGAGCCTCCTGTAATGTATATGACCGGCAGGGGTCAGGCTACGACACCCAGCCGCCGCGGTTCGCCGTCATCCTCGAAGATGACGCCGTCCTCCTTGTATTTCTTGAGTATGAAGTGGGTTATGGTGCCCTGGACTGTATCCATGGGCGCCAGTTTTTCGGAGACAAAAACAGCTATCTCCTGCATGGTCTTGCCTGCTACAAGGATGGCCAGGTCATAGGTACCTGATGCCAGGAAGACCGACTTGGCCTGCGGGAAGCGGTAGATGCGCTCGGCGATTGCGCCGAACCCGGTATCGCGCTGGGGCACTACTTTTACCTCCACCAGCGCCCAGACCTGCTCCTCACCCAGCTTGGACCAGTTGATGACAGTCTTGTACTTGATTATCGTGCCGTCCTTCTCGGCCTTCTTGATTATCTTTTGGACCTCGTGGACGGGGATGCCGGTCATTTCTGCGACCTGGTCGTGGGTGAGCTTGGCATCCGTTTCCAACGCCTCGAAGATCTTTTTTTCGTTCTCCATAACGCCTCCTCGATCAACCTGAATTTTCGGGTAATCCGTATTATAACAAAACAGGATGGTAAAGTAATAGGACTGTCTTTGAGAGGGCCCCTTTTCCCACACCCGTCCATGCGAGGAGCCGCAGGCGACGAAGCAATCTTTATGCCAGGGAGGGTTTCTGCTTATGCCAGGCAGTGGCCTGCTCGTAGGCATAGGCCGCGCGCAGCAGGGTTTCCTCGGTGAAGTGCTTTCCTATGAACTGCAGGCCGACGGGGAGCCCGTCCACGAAGCCTGCCGGTATGGAAATGGCGGGGACGCCGGCTATGTTAATGGGCAGCGTGCAAACGTCGCTCATGTACATCTGTACCGGATCATCCGCCTTCTCCCCTATCTTGAAGGCCACGGTGGGGGAAGTGGGTGTGACCAGGACGTCATACTTCTCGAACGCCCGATCGAAGTCGCGTTTGATAAGTGTGCGTACCTTCTGCGCCTTGAGGTAATACGCATCGTAGTAGCCGGATGAGAGGGCGTAGGTGCCCAGCATGATGCGCCTTTTGACCTCGGCGCCGAATCCGAACTGCTTGGTCTTCTCCATGGATTCCCACATGCTGGTGGTCTCACGGTAGGAGTAGCCGTATTTCACGCCGTCGTAACGCGCCAGGTTGGCCGACGCTTCAGAGGGAGCAAGTATGTAGTAAGCGGCCAGGCCGTACCTGGTATTAGGCAGGGAGACGTTCCAGTCTACCGTGGCCCCCAGTTCCTCCAGCTTTTTAACCGCTGCTTCTATGGCCTGGCGCACTTCGATTTGCATGCCCTCGACCAGGTACTCGCGCGGTATGCCGACTCGCAGGCCTTTGATATCGGGTTTTAAGGCTTTCGTATAGTCGGGCACTTCCAGCGGCACCGTGGTGGAATCGCGTTTGTCATGGCCCGAGATGACGTTCATCACCAGTGCGGCGTCCGTAACATCCTTGGCCAACGGTCCGATCTGATCCAGCGAGCTGGCGAAGGCCACCAGCCCGTAGCGGCTGACACGTCCATAGGTGGGCTTGAGTCCCACCACACCGCAGAACCCGGCCGGTTGGCGTATGCTGCCGCCCGTGTCGGAGCCCAGCGCGTAGATGCAGGCATCAGCGGCAACCGCTGCGGCCGAGCCACCGCTGCTCCCGCCCGGAACGCAATCCAGCTTCCAGGGATTGTGCGTGGTGAAGAAAGCAGAATTTTCAGTGGAGGAGCCCATGGCAAACTCGTCCATATTGGCCTTGCCCACCATCACGGAGTTGATGGAGTTGAGCTTCTCGATAACGTGTGCGTTGTAAGGCGGGACAAAATTTTCCAGCATCTTGGAGCCGCAGGTGGTGGTAATGCCCCTGGTGCACATATTGTCCTTGATAATGACCGGTACGCCGGTGAGCGGGCTGCACTTGCCCTGAGCTATGGCCTTGTCAGCGGATTTCGCGCATTCAAGAGCATGCTCGGACGTAATGCGCACGCAGGCGCGCATCTTGCCGTCGACGGATTCGAGATATTTCAGTACGGCCTGCGTCAGCTCAACGGAAGAGATTTTTTTCTCTTTGAGCAACGCGTGAGCTTCGTGGATAGTTAGGCGGTGAAGATCTTTCATGGCTCACTCCAGGACGGCGTTTACCTTGAAGGAGTTATCCTCCTGGTCAGGCGCATTGGCTAACACCTCATCCACCGGCAATGAAGGTTTCGGTTCATCCGGGCGGTAAACATTCTCCAGCACCACCGATTGAGATGTAGGCTGAAGTCCCTCGGTATCCACCTGGCTAAGGATGTCGAAATTCTCAAGGATATTGGACAACTGCTCGCGGAACTTCTCCACCTCGGCATCGGAGATACCGAGCCGGGCTAAGAGGGCGATATGTCTTACTTCTTCATCGGTCAGTTTCATAAGTGCACACCTGTGATCTTTCGCTGATTTTGCAGTTGAGCATTATAACATAGAAGTAAGTAGCGGTATTAATATTCAACAGTGGTTAAAATAATGTGCTTAACTATTAATTGATGATAAGTATTTGCACTGCACAAATATTCCGATGACTACGTCATTTGGCAGAAGTACCCTGTAATATGATTGAGCATATATGACAACATTGTTATGATGCAAGTGACCTGAAATAGAAAGCAACCTATGGCGAGGTGCAGGATTCTCCCGCGTCGAGTGCACTTTCAATAATGGTACGAGAACCATCTGGTTCATTGCCAAATATAAGAACGTGCACGTTACGGCTGGTTAAATCATTCTGACTTTTACCTTTAAAATACCTTGGAGTTCCGCGTAAGATACCTAAATTTGGGATATCAGTGATTCGATGTACTACCCAAGTTGTTTCTCCACTGCTGAGCTTTATCGAACCAACTAGCTGTGTATTCATAGAATTTCTACCGGGCCAGTGAGGTACTAACACATGTGGAGATGTGATTATGATGTCGGTTTCAACTGCACAATTATCTGGGGGTACGGGAATTGGAATGATATTCTTAATAGAGGACGCATCGCAAGATATGTTTACTGCTGAATAAGGAGTGATAATTCGGAAGGTTAACGTTACACCAGGAGCAATTTGCTGTGGACGAGGCCACTGCAGGATGAAACGGCTAATCGATGCATCTGGTAATGCATGGAAATGTTCTTCATAGAACTGTTGCGAATATGCGATGTGCCATTTGCCAGTTTCATGCAGACTTGCTTTAAGTTCCCCATTTAGCTCACGGCAAGCAAGGTATACATCGCTTTTTCCAACATCATCATGTGTCCAACATATCCAAGTGGCTGCTCGTTTTTCGGTACTATTAGTAACCCCAAAACGTAATGCTTTTTTACCCATAGTTCTTTGTTATTAACCAGTGTTCACGTTGTAGACCATGGAAGTTTAACACTAAACATGTAAAACAAAATGACTAATATATAGCAATTGGTAGTGATTATCGTTCATATTCCTGTTTATATTATTGGAATACTTGGACTGCATATCTCCCGTCCCTTGCAAAACCTGTTCTGGAGTAAGTTACAGATAACATATTGCTTCTATGCCCTGGTGAGTTTGCCCAAAGTTCGATCAGTTCGGTATTTGAGGATGTTGAGTACTTCATCATGGCAATATTTTCACCAACGTTGTATTGCGCGATGCCTGCATGACTAAAGTTACCTGGTCGTGATATTTCAGACACCCGATTTTTAGCTAATTCATTTAAATACTCATCGAATATTAACGACTCACTGCCATTATTTAAGCGGAACTCGTTGAATAACAGAGCATACTCTTGGTTGAGTTCCACTTTTTCGCGGGCTTCTCGGGCTTTTTGTTCCTCAATCCATTTATCCACTTCATTTCTGGTCTGTGCTAGAATTTCCTCACTTTCCTTTTGTATTTCTATTTTTGCACGCACTGTGCTGTCGCCAATAGTTACTTTTTTCTCCGTCATAAAGGTATTTACTTTATCTATAGCTTCGTTTGTAAAGGAGGATAAAGGTTGTGTACAAGCTGAGGTAAACGAGCTTATTGTGATAATTAAGTAAACCATTATCCTTATTAGACTAATCGATCTACCAGACTTCCCCGAAATGGTTTGCCACATGTGATAGGTACCTTGCTTCTATCTACATTCTATTTCAGATTGTACGGCGTGACGTACATACCCGTGTTTATGCAGCAGTGAGCTATTACATGCATCGCTGGTTCACTCCGTCAGTTATGTCTTCGACCATCTGTATCCGCTCAGCGCCCACAGGACAACGTTCGTGCCATAAAAAACCCAAACCAGACAGAACATGACCTGCGAGATATTACCCAGGCCCAGGTTGTACACCTCGCCTATGATCTCGGTGATGTACCAGCAGGTGG
>CAYTIC010000014.1:0-72713 GCA_964437795.1 uncultured Dehalococcoidales bacterium
CTGCTAAAGCTCGTGGCCGGCCTCGAGCATGCCAGCTCCGGGTCGATTTACCTCGATGGGAAGCCTGTAACCACCCCGGGTCCGGAGAGAGGCCTGGTCTTCCAGGATTTTGCGCTGTTCCCCTGGAGAGACGTCACAGGCAACGTAGCCTTCGGTCCCGAGGTACTTAAAGTACCACTGGCAGAACGCCTCCGCACCGCCGAAAAATGCATCGATCTTGTCGGTCTGTCCGGCAGTGGTCACAAGTATCCGTCTGAGCTTTCCGGCGGCATGAAGCAGCGAGTAGCAATAGCACGGGCACTGGCTAACAATCCGGAAGTGCTGCTGATGGACGAGCCGTTCGGATCCCTCGATGCGCAGACGCGCTACCTCATGCAGACAGAGCTGCTCAGTATCTGGAACATGGACAGAAAGGCCATTATCTTCGTCACGCACAGCGTCGAGGAGGCGGTTTACCTTGCTGAAAGGGTTGTAGTTATGAAATCCAGCCCCGGCGCGGTAAAAAGCATTTACCCCGTCGATCTTAGCTACCCGCGCCGACTGACCGACGCCGGTTTTATAAACTTGCGGGAGAGAATAACCGCTGATATCGCCGAGGAAGTGGGTTAAGCATCCCTGGACCATCCTTGTGTCAGTGGCACCAATAAAATATACTGCTGTATTAAAGGAAGCAAACTCGTAAAATACAGTGTACAAGAGCACTGGTGTATATGAACCTGGAACATCTATTGCTGCAGAACAAAAAGGCCATATTACAAGGATGGCTTCATCGAATATTTGATTCTTACAATCCCGGAGCCGCTAAACTCCTGCTAAACGGAGGCGACAGGTTCGCCAACCCCGTAGGATATACCATCTCGACCGGAGCCGAACAAATTCTGGATGCGCTGATACGTGGGGATGAACTCACTACATTGCACGGCTGCCTGGAAAAGATCATCAGAATCAGGGCGGTGCAGGATTTCACTCCCGCGCAGGCAGTGGCATTTATGATCGATCTGAAGACCATTATAAGAACTCAGGTCACAGGCGGAGCCACAAAATATGGCCTGCTTGAAGAGTTGAACGAGCTTGAAACAAAGATCGACTGCCTGTGTACCACCTCTACCGAACTGTATATCAGCATGAAGAGCCAAATCCGGGAACTTGCCGTTAAGGAAGCGGCGAGGGCTGATGATTTCAAGTTAAGGGTAATCAGCATACGTAAGGTGTGAATGCGGTAATGAGAATAATCTGGGCCCTGCTCATTGTTTTGATCGTTGCTTCTCTGGCAACCATCAGTTATTTCGTCCCTGGATCGCAATTTATCTTCGCCGTGGTGCTACCTTACCTGGCAATATCTGCCTTCATCGCCGGATTCATATACCGCGTGATAAGATGGGCCAATTCGCCTGTACCTTTCAACATTCCAACCACCTGCGGACAAGAAGTGTCTCTCGACTGGATAAAAAACGATAACATCGAAAGCCCCAGCTCTAATTGGGGTATAGCGGGCAGGATGGCGCTCGAAATATTGCTGTTCCGTTCGCTGTTCCGCAACAACAATATGCAACAGGCTGATGAACAAAGGCTGGTATATGGCGGCAGCCGCTGGCTCTGGCTGGGGGGACTGGCTTTCCATTGGTCACTGCTCATAATCCTCGTGCGTCACCTGCGCTTTTTGACCGAGCCTGTTTTTCAGCCATCGTTATGGATATCATCGTTCGACGGAATACTTCAACTGGCTCTGCCGGCTCTTTTCATTACGGATTTCATCATACTCATTGCAGTATCGTATCTACTGATCAGGCGTCTGGTAACCGCACGGATCAGGTATATCTCCCTCGCTTCAGACTACCTGGCCCTTTTTCTTATCCTGGCCGTGGTTGTCTCGGGCATCCTTATGCGCTCCGTATTTAAAGTGGACCTTGTAGCGGTCAAGGAATTGGCAATCAGCGTAATCACCTTCAGCCCGATGGTCCCTGCCGGCATCGGCCTTCCTTTCTATATCCACCTGCTGCTCGGCTGCGCTCTGATCGCCTATTTCCCATTCAGCAAGATGATGCACGCTGCCGGAATACTACTCAGCCCCACTCGCAATGCAAAGAACAACAGCCGCATGATGAGGCACATAAATCCCTGGAACGGGCCTGTAAGGGTACATACCTACACTGAATACGAGGACGAGTTCAGACATCCCATGATCAAGGCCGGTATTCCCGTTGAACAAAACAATCCGCCTGTGGAGCAATGATGGCAGACAAAAATATCACGCCCGAAGAGATGGCCGGCATCGATTACCGTCCTCCCAATCGTGACTGGATGGACCCATCCGTCACGTTCACAAAAGGTTCCTATTGCTATGCCGCCCCTCTCAAAAACCAGGAGGCTTTACACCTGCCCAACCCACGCCAGTGGAATCCACAGGATGCTGACTGGAAGCTGCCTCCGGATTTCAAACGCATCATATTAAACGGCATGAAAGAGCGCCTGGAAAAATACCGTTCCTGGAAATTATATCTCGATATATGCGTGCGTTGCGGGGCCTGCTCTGACAAGTGTCACTATTTCATCGGATCGGGCGATGCCAAGAACATGCCTGTGATGAGGGCTGAATTGCTGCGTTCGGTTTATCGGCGGTATTTCACCATCGGGGGCAAGCTCTTTGGGAAGCTGGCCGGCGCCAGGCCGCTGGACGAGCAGGTGATAAAGGAGTGGTATTACTACTTCTTCCAGTGCTCGGAATGCAGGCGGTGTTCCGTTTACTGCCCCTACGGCATCGACACCTGCGAGATCACAATGATGGGCCGCGAGTTGCTGAACCTGGTAGGCTGCACTACCGAGTGGGTGGTCGGCCCGGCCTCCAACTCCTTCCGCACCGGCAACCACGTGGGCATTCCCCCGCATGCCATGAAGCAGAGCCTGGAATCCGCGCAGGATGATATTAAGTCAATTACAGGTATCGAAGTAGATGTCCCCATCAATAAAAAAGGCGCCGAGATACTTTTCGTCACGCCGTCCGCCGATTTCTTTGCCAGCCCGGCCTGGTACACGCTGATGGGTTATCTCATGCTCTTCCACGAGATCGGCCTGGATTATACCTTCAGCACATACGCTTCTGAAGGGGGTAATTTCGGGCTTTTCCACTCGGCCGAACTGGCCAAGAGCCTGAACGCCAAAATATACGCCGAAGCAGAACGGTTGAAGGTGAAATGGGTGCTGGGGGGCGAGTGCGGGCATATGTGGCGCGTGATCCACCAGTACATGGACACTTTTAACGGTCCGCCCTCTTTCCTCGAGGAGCCGGTATCACCTGTAACCGGCACAAAATTTGAGAACGCCAGGTCGACCAAAATGGTGCACATCTGCGAATTCACAGCAGACCTCATCCACAGCGGCAAACTCAAGCTTGATCCGGGGCGGAACGATAAATGGAAGGTAACCTACCACGATTCCTGCAACCCGGCCCGGGCCATGGGCCTGTTCGAGGAGCCACGCTATATAATCAATAACGCATGTAATAATTTCTATGAAATGCCTGAGAACACTATCAGGGAGCGAACATTCTGCTGTGGAAGCGGGGCCGGCCTCGGTCCCGACGAGAATATGGAGGTGAGATTGCGCGGCGGCTATCCCCGTGCCAATGCCGTACAGTACGTCAGGGAAAAGCACGGCGTGAACGTGCTGGCCTGCGTCTGCGCGATCGACAAGGCCTCCTTTCCACCTTTACTGGAATACTGGGTACCAGGCGTTGAAACGGCAGGCGTGCATGAACTGCTGGGTAACGCCCTCATCATGCAAGGCGAGAAACAGAGAGAGACCGATTTGCGAGGCGAGCCGTTGACAGCAAACACAGCTACAGAAGGCGGGCAAAACCGTGTATGATAAGGGCAAGATAATCGGCGGCCTGGCCATTTTCCTTTGCCTGGCCAGCTTCCCCATCTGGTACATGGCCGCCAGCGGCAAGGCTGACTACCGGCCGAATCCTGTGTTGCCGGCCAGCGAGAACCAGTGCGTGGAATCTGCGCAATATATGAGGGAGTACCATATGCAGCTTATGCAGCAATGGCGCGATCAGGCTGTCAGGCAGGGCGATAGTATATACGTATCCAGCGACAACCGCTCCTTTGATATCAATCTCACCGGGACCTGCTTCAAATGTCATACCAGCAAAGCCGATTTCTGCGACCGCTGCCATAGCTATACAGGCACGGCGCCGAACTGTTGGGAATGCCACAATGTCCCCCCTCTGAAGGCTCCTCCACAGGCAACAAAATGAACAAATATCACCTGTTTTTTAGCTATGTCATCGCGAGGAGCGGAGAGACGAAGCGATCTCCTACGAGGTGGTTAGTCATATGTATATAGACCGCCGTTCCTTCCTCAAACTCACAGCGCTCGGCCTGCTTGCCCTGGCAGCCAAGCCGGCCCTCGACCTCATTTCAAAGCCGGCTGCCGCCAGCGCGCTTAACGGCCTGATCGCGGGCAAGCGCATGGCTATGGTAATAGACCTCAACGTTTGCACTGCGTTAGACGGCTGTGTTGACTGTATAGCCGCCTGCCACCGTGTGCACAATGTACCGGATATCGGAAACCGCAAGGAGGAGATCAAATGGCTGTGGGAGGTCGGCTACAACCAGGCCTTCCCGGATCAGGAGAATAAATTCGCCCCTGAACCATTGCAGGACCGCAGGGTCCTGGTGCTTTGCAACCACTGCGACAACCCGCCGTGCGTGAAAGTATGTCCTACCCAGGCTACCTGGAAGCGTGACGACGGCATAGTCATGATGGACTACCACCGCTGTATCGGCTGCCGCTATTGCATGGCTGCCTGTCCCTACGGTTCCCGCAGCTTCAACTGGCGTGATCCACGCCCATATATCAAGGACATCGAACTAGGATATCCGACCCGCACTAAAGGCGTGGTCGAAAAGTGCAATTTCTGCGAGGAAAGGCTGGCCGACGGGTTGCAGCCTGCCTGTGTGGAAGCGTGTACCAGCGGGGCGCTGAAATTCGGCGATCTGAAACCCGGCACAGAGGTTCACAGCCTGATATCATCCGAATTCAGCCTGCGCCGTAAGGCCGAACTGGGAACACTTCCGCAGGTCTATTATGTGTTGTAGGTCCAATATTGATTGAGAACATACTGAGAGGCGGGAGAAAATACTGGCTGCTGGTCGGCGGCCTGCTTTTATTGATGGCGATCGGCTTTATCTCCTATCTCCAACAGTGGAATACCGGCCTGGCTGTAACCGGCTTGAGCCGGGATATCTCATGGGGCCTGTACATCGCCAACTTCACATTTTTCGTCGGTGTAGCCGCCTCCGCCGTCATGATTGTCGTCCCTTATTACCTTCACAACGCTAAGGAGTTTCGCCGCATACTGATCCTGGGTGAGTTCATGGCGGTAGCCGCCTGCCTGGTGGCGATCACATTCATCCTGGTAGACTTGGGCCAACCAGCCAGGGTCTTGAACATCATCCTTTATCCCTCCCCCAGCTCAGTTATTTTCTGGGATGTGGTCGTGCTCACGGTTTACCTGCTGCTCAATATCGCCCTCGGCTGGGTAGCACTGGATGCCGAATATAAAGAGGTGAATCCGCCGGGCTGGCTAAAACCGCTCGCAATAATATCTATCGTGTGGGCGGTCAGCATTCACACAGTCACCGCCTTTATTTATGCCGGGCTGGCGGCACGCATCTTCTGGCTGACTGCCCTGCTTGCGCCTCGCTTCCTGGCCTCCGCATTCGCCTCAGGCCCCGCCCTCCTGATACTGCTGGCACTGGCTATGAAAAAGTGGGGCAACTTCGACCCGGGTGACCAGTCCCTTGATAAGGTGGCGAAAATAGTAGCATACGCTATCAGTATAACCGTGTTCTTCCTGCTTTTAGAGGTCTTCACGGTTTTTTACAGCCGGGTGCCCGAGGCCATGGCCCATTTCCAGTACCTGCTGTTCGGATTGGACGGCCATTACGGCCTCGTACCATGGGCATGGGCATCTGTCTTACTGGCATGCGTCGCCATCATTCTGCTGGTCATACCTTCATTGCGTAAAAACCAGGGAATACTGGCACTCGCCTGCGCGGCTGTTTTCATTGCCATCTGGATCGATAAAGGTCTGGGATTAGTCATACCCGGCTTTGTTCCGTCACCTCTGGGCGAGATATCAGAGTACACCCCTACGCTGATTGAAATACTCATAACACTGGGGGTCTGGTCGATGGGAGGCTTAATAGTCACCCTGCTGTTCAAGGTAGTGCTGGGTGTCAGGCAGGGGAAACAGTGACCTGCCTGTTTTTGACAAACACTGCACGGCTGGAGATAATTGGGCAGTTGAGATGTACCATCCCTTAAACGCCATACCACAAAGCAAGCGGCTGCCAGCATTTCTATGGCTGCTGGCCGCAACCATAGGCCTTAGCATAGTATTCCGCCTTATCGGCCCCTTCAAGCCGAATATAGTAGATTTCGAGTTGGCCGGCAGCGTGGTGAAAACGTCGGCAGTCATCGGCGCCTGGGATACCGTGGCCAGGCTGCAAACATGCTTTAACCTCGGCTTCGATTACCTGTACATGCCGGTATATTCGACCACTATAGCGCTTGCCTGTGTGATGGGCGCCGGGGTTATCTCCCGAAGCGGTTGGAAAAATCTCGGCATGTTGCTGGCATGGGGACTATGGCTGGCGGCCATCTTTGACGCCGTGGAGAACTATGCGCTGCTAACCATGATGTACGGCAGCCCTGCCGATCCATACCCGCAGATAGCCGCATTCTGCGCGGTCTGTAAATTCAGCCTGATCCTGCTGGGGCTCCTCTATGCATTAGTCTCCCTGATTATCTGGGTGATCAAGCTCTCTAGAAGGAAGCTGGTGCCTCTGCACTGACCTTTGAAATTATCGCAGACTTATTCCTCTTATTTTATCTTCGAATCCACGAATCGATAGTTAAGCTTAAGAACAACCATAAAGGGTGAAGTACATTACGAGGGAGGGCCAAATGGCTGTAAGTGAGGATACCTGGAAACTGGTTCAAAAACATCTCGGCTATACGAATGAGGAAATGCTGATCTTCCGGGCAGATCCCCGGAATGAGGATGCTTTAACCAAAACGATACCCATGCTTAACAAGACATTCGTGGCCGAAGTGGTGGAGTCACATGGATGCGACAGCGGACACAAGGTTGGGGACAAGCTATATTTCGATGGCCGTGGCATAAGCCTGCTGACAAAGCTGGGACCAAGCCGAGTATGCATTTTCGCATTGCACTCGATCGCCCTGGCCATGCCCGCTGTAGCCGAATTGTTCTACGCCGGTGTCGATCCAAATAAGATGAGGTTTAAGCGTTTCGGATGCCCCGATGTGGGGATACAATGCGGCGGTTGGGGACATATTGTCATGGAGATACGAATGGAGGACCGGAAAAGCTAAAAAAAAGCTTGAATTAATGCTAATGCAAAACCTGTTGACAATGTCATGAAAAGTAGTATATTTACATAAAATAGTAATATTCGTTCACCGTTAGTCTCACAAAATAAGCGCGGCAAAAGGGGGGCAAACATGGAAGAAAGGTTGGCGCAAATCTCACCGCCAAAAGTGCTTATCGTCGACAACGAGATCGGATGTACCTGCGCTGCAGGAAGGGTCCTGCAAAACCTGGTAAACGGGCTGAACGAGCTGGATGTGGAGGTCATAGAGTCGGACTGCCTGGACGACGCTCGCTCAATAGTCATCTCAGATCCTTCCATTGACAGCGTCCTGCTTGACTGGGACCTGGGAGACGACACGAAAAAGTCCCATGAACAATGCAAACAACTGCTATCCCTGATAAGAAGCCGTAACATCAAAATACCTGTATTTTTGATTGCCGAACGCAGCCGGTTTTCCTCCGTTCCTCTGGATGTGATCCAGCAGGTGGATGACTTCATCTGGATCCTGGAGGATACGGCTGATTTCATAGCCGGGCGTATAGACGCAGCAATAAACCGCTACCGTCAGGAAATGCTGCCGCCCATGTTTTCCGCGCTGGTCGACTTTGCGCAGACATACGAATATTCATGGCACACGCCGGGGCATGCGGGCGGCACAGCGTTTCTTAAATCCCCGGTGGGCAAAGCTTTCTACGATTTCTTCGGCGAGAATATGCTGCGGTCCGACCTGTCCATCTCGGTGGGCGAGGTCGGCTCTCTTTTAGACCATTCGGGCCCCATGGGCGCGGGCGAGCGCTATGCCGCACGCGTATTCGGCGCGCACCGCACTTACTCGGTGACCAACGGGACATCGACTTCCAACCGCATTGTCTTCATGGCCAGCGTAACACGTGACGATATCGCTTTGTGCGACCGCAATTGTCATAAATCCATCGAGCACAGCCTGACCATGACAGGGGCTATCCCTACCTACCTTGTCCCATCGCGCAACCGTTACGGCATTATCGGCCCCATACACCCGGATCTCTTGACCGCCAGGGCGATTCGTGAGAGTATCGCCGGGAACCCGCTGTTGAAAGGCAAGCCCAACCGCGATCCCGTGCATGCCGTAATCACCAATTCAACTTACGATGGGCTATGCTACAATGTCAGGCGCGTGGCAGAGCTCCTGGGACAAAGCGTTGACCGCATCCATTTCGACGAAGCATGGTATGGATATGCCCGCTTCAATCCGATCTACCGCGAACGTTTTGCCATGCACGGTGACCCCGCTAAATATAAGGGACCCACTCTATTCGCCACCCAATCCACGCATAAGCTGCTGGCGGCCCTCTCACAGGCATCCTTCATCCACGTCCGTGACGGACGTAAACCGATCGAGCACGCCCGCTTCAACGAGGCGTTCATGATGCACAGCTCCACTTCGCCACAGTATGCCATCATCGCCTCCAACGATGTGGCAGCCGCCATGATGGAAGGGCCGGCCGGACAGGCGCTTACGGGTGAAAGTATCGAAGAAGCGGTTGCCTTCCGCAAGACGATGGCGCGTATAAACAGGGAATTTAAAGCTAAAGGAGACTGGTTCTTCGACGTGTGGCAACCGGAGAAAGTGACCAACCCTGCCACGGGCAAGCATATTCCCTTCTACCAGGCGCCGGATGAGCTGCTATGCAGCGAACCCGCATGCTGGGTATTGCACCCGGGTGAGCCCTGGCACGGCTTTGCCGGCCTCGAGGACGACTACTGCATGCTGGACCCCATCAAGGTGTCCGTGGTAACACCCGGAGTATCGGTTGATGGTTCGCTTGAAAAGTTCGGTATACCCGCCATGATTGTTACAGCCTTCCTGGACCGGCAGGGCATACAGGTAGAGAAGACCGGCGACTTCACCATCCTGTTCCTCTTCTCAATGGGAATTACGCGGGGTAAATGGGGAACCCTTGTCACGGCCCTGCTCGATTTCAAGAAGGCTCTTGATTCCAATGCTCCGCTGGGAGAGGTGCTCCCGGCCATTGTCTCAGCCGCTCCGGACCGCTACAAGGACATGGGGCTGAAAGACCTCGTTACCCAGATGTTCAAACAGGTGAAAGAGAAGGGAAACCTGGAGCTCCTTTCAAAAGGTTACTCATCGCTTCCGCATCCCGAGATGGGTCCCATAGAAGCCTACCGCAACCTGGTGCATGACAACGTAGAACAGGTCCCGGTGGATAAAATGTCCGGCCGTACCGTGGCAACTGGCGTCGTCCCCTACCCACCGGGAATACCTCTGCTCATGCCGGGCGAAAACGCCGGGCCGGGCAGTGGACCAGTCCTCGGCTATCTCAAAGCGTTGCAGGCCTTCGACCGTCAATTCCCCGGCTTCGGACATGACATACACGGCGTGGAGAACGTCGACGGCACCTACCTCACTTACTGTATCAAGGAGGGCAAGGGCAAATGAGCGATAACGCAAAAGTTAAGACTGCCGCCAAGACACTGGGCATCTTTACCCTGGCCATGATCAACGTGGCGGCCGTGTTGAGCATCAGGAACTTCCCGTCCATGGCCGAGTATGGCTGGTCATCGGTCGGCTGGTATGTGCTGGGCGCCATCTTCTTCCTTGTCCCGCTGTCGCTGGCCGGCGCCGAACTGGCGACCGGTTGGCCCAAGGGTGGCGGCGTCTATGCCTGGGTACGTGAGGCCTTCGGCGACCGCTGGGGCTTCCTGGCCATCTGGTGCGACTGGTCGGAGAACCTTGTATGGTTCCCCACACTGCTGGCTTTTATAGCTTCGACCTTTGCCTTCGCCATCAGCCCGGCGCTGGGAAACGATAATACCTGGGTTTTCACCGTTATGATGATCGCCTTCTGGGGCACCACCATACTGAACTTCTTCGGTGAAAAGGCTACCAACTGGTTCGGCAATGTCGGTGTTATCGCGGGTACGATCGTACCCGCAACCTTCATCATCCTGCTCGGAATCGCCTACCTGGTCATGGGCAAACCGCTGCAGATACCGTTTTCTCCCGCTGCGCTGTTGCCTCAGTTCAACCTGTCCACGCTGCCTTTCGTCGCTACAGTGATACTGCTGTTTGCCGGTATGGAGATGGCCGGCTTCCACGCGCTTGAGACACGCAATCCCGGGCGTGATTTCCCCCGCGCTATTTTGCTCTCAGCAATCATTATAATTGTGCTGACCGTAGCGGGCACGCTGGCTATTGCCATCGTAGTTCCCCAGCAGAGTATCAGCCTGTCGGCTGGAATCATGCAGGCCTTCCAGGATTTCCTCAAAGTCTTCAACCTGTCATGGCTTATTGCACCTATAGCCATATTAATAGCAGTCGGCGCGCTGGTCCAACTGAGCACCTGGATGCTGGGCCCGGCCAAGGGCCTGGGAGAGGTCGCCAGGCAGGGCAATCTCCCGCCGGTCTTCCAAAGGCACAACAAATACGGCTCTCCTGTGGCGGTGCTGATCATCCAGGCAGCCATAGGTACGCTCTTCAGCCTGTTATTCCTTTTCATGCCCAACGTGAGCTCGTCTTACTGGATACTTTCTGCTATGACGGTTGAGGTGTACTGCATCATGTACCTGCTGATTTTTGCCGCCGTCATTAAACTACGGTACTCACAGCCTGACACAAAGCGGGCTTACATGATACCCGGCGGCAAGGCGGGTGTATGGATACTGGCCGGCGCCGGTTTCATAGCCTGCGTATATACTTTTGTGGTCGGCTTTATACCGCCTTCAGCAAGTATCCCGGTTGGCAGACACCCCCTTTTGATGTGGCTGGGCGAGGTCGGGCCATATGCTCTTCTGATGCTGGCAGGAACCGTGATTCTTTCCGTGCCTCCCTTCATCTTCCTGCTTTTTAAGAAACCGGGTTGGAAAAAGCAGCAGGCTGAAAGCGCTGACTAATAGCGGTTTAAGCTCCGGGTACTTCCGCCCGAACCGTGTAAATATGCGGATTCGTAGCGTTGCCGCTTTTATGGCGCAGCATAGCTGTGCAGGCCTCCAAAAAAGTAATTTCCGAAGAAGGTGACCAGCACAGCCAGGAAACCGATGACCAGGAACCACGCGCTGCGGTTGTCCCGCCACACGAATACCAGCCTGGTCACGAGATAAGCCCCGTAAACAAGCCATGTAACCAGTGCAGCGGTCTCCTTGGGGTCCCAT
Source organism: uncultured Dehalococcoidales bacterium (assembly GCA_964437795.1). GTDB lineage: Bacteria > Chloroflexota > Dehalococcoidia > GIF9 > UBA5629 > CAIMUM01. Next base: position 11,559 of record CAYTIC010000014.1, read on the forward strand.
GACCAGTAACTGCCCCAGGCAATTTTGGCCCAGGCTGAACCTATGATTATGACGGCGGTTATAAAACAGAATCCGGCCGCAGCTGAGCGATATCCCAGCACGTCAAGAGTTTCCGGGGAGGGCATGGGAGAAGCGGGATATCGTCGCCCGGCGAGGTAAAGGACACCGCAGACAAAAGCCAGCGCAAATAAACCGTAGGCAATAATGGCACAGGATACGTGGAGGGGGAGCAGCCAGGTTTGACTCAGCACCGGTGATAGCGGCTGGTGCTGATCAGGCAGGGTAAATGCATAAACAAGCAACGCCAGGGACAGCAGTGCGCCCGCCGCGCTGACCAAATCGCTTTTGTACCACCTCCCCAAAACCAGCACCAGGGTCAGTATGCTCCAGCCGAACGACATGGAGAACTCGAACATATCGGTGGCGGGTATATGGCCGGCCCGGATGGCATGGGTGCCCAACGCAACGGTGAGCGCCAGCCAGGCGATCAGCATAACGGGAAGGGAGAATCGGGAAGCCGTTTGGGCCACCGGGACCTTGCTCACCGCGACTGAGATGAATCCCCAGATATATAATATAAGCGCAAGCTGCAGGGCAACCAGCGCGGTTACAAACGTGACGGTTTCAAGCTGGTCCATAATATCTCTTATTGTTCCCAACTATTGACAGCGAATTACTGATATTGTATAAAGGAGTCCAGCGGCAGGCAATATTTGGTATGGGGAGGTGATAGCTTATAGATTTTATTGTATTTTCCAAATTGCACTTATGATCTACCCTGTTGCAAGTCAGTTGTTTAGGAGGTAAGTGTTTGCAGAAAATCGATTGGTCATCGCTGTGGACAAAAGAAGATTGGTGGGCGTGTTGGATAGGATTCATTATTTTAATTCTTGCAATGATCGGCATCCTGCCGGCCGGCCCTAAGTTCGGCACATGGGCAACAATTGACAAAGCTTTACCTTCAGGCATAGCAACGATCTGGGACACACTTATCCTGTTTATCGTGCTGGCCGTCCTGTCGTTGATCGGCCTGATCTTCATGAAAAAGGACATAAAGCGTTTTGTCCCCGCATTCATCGTTATATTTGCACTTGCCTGGTTGGCGGTCTTCATCGGTAAACAGTCTATAATAAATGCCTGGGGCCTGGAATATGTTATCTGGGCATTGATCTTCGGCCTCATCATCAGCAACACCGTCGGGTTGCCAGGATGGCTTAAACCGGCTGTGCTGACCGAGTATTTCATCAAGATCGGCCTGGTCTGCATGGGCGCTACCATTCTTTTCTCCATTATCCTCAAGGCAGGCGGAGTCGGCATGCTACAGGCCCTTCTGGTTGTGGCTGCGGTATGGTTTTTCACTTACTGGCTGGGCAGGAGGTTCGGTATGGCCGAGCGCTTCTCCAGCACCATGGCCACGGGCGTTTCGATCTGCGGTGTGTCCGCATCCATAGCCGCGGGAGGCGCGGTCGAGGGTGACCCCAAAGAAACCAGCTATGTTATCGCGTGGCTGCTGGTCGGCGCAGTGATCATGATAGTAGCAATGCCCCCTATTGCCAAAGCAGTCGCCATGCCGACCAACATGGCCGGGGCGTGGCTGGGTGGTACGATCGACAATACCGGCGCTGTTGTGGCCGCCGGTGAGGTGATGAAAAGTAAAGCCTCTCTCGATACTGCTGCCCTGGTCAAGATGGCACAGAACATATTGATCGGATTCGCAGCATTCTTCCTGGCGGTATGGGCAACATTGAAGCTGGATAAAAAGTCCGCCAGTGAACGCCCGTCTTTCATGGAAATCTGGTACCGCTTCCCCAAATTCATCGTCGGTTTCATCGTTGCCTCTCTGGTGGCGTCTTTCTATATCGAGCCCGTTATGGGAGCAAAAGCTACTGCAACAATCACCGGGTTGCTCACTACTTACCGCACCTGGTTCTTTGCACTGTGCTTTGTCTGTATCGGACTTGAGACCAACTTTAAAGAGCTACTTTCAGTCGGTGGCGGCAAACCGGCAGCGGTATACTGGATCGGGCAATCGTTTAACGTGGTATGGACCTTGCTCATAGTCTGGATCCTGTGGTCCGGAACCTTTTTCGTGCCCCCTATCCTGCCCGATTAGTTTTAGTTAATATTACAGGAGGGTCCCCAGGGACCCTCCTGTAATAAACAAATCATAGTTTATTTATATGCCCTGAAGCTTATAGCATCCCCGGCATTGCGCCGGCGCCGGCGGAATAGAGGCGGATGCCAAGGTTAATTCATGGCCTTTCGATCCTTGTAAGATTCCACGCACATTGCGTATGCCGGGCAATGCCAGCAGAGCTATGGATTTAGCCGCATCAAGTCGCGCATATTCAACTCTCCTCTCAAATTCCTTCCTGAACTGTTTCGCCCGCTCGCTTTCAATTGCGTGCCGGAGTCCATTTTCAACGTTTCCATATGTAAAGGGTCTAATCCGGCTATGTTCGCCCCAGTATATCCGGGGAATATCGCCTTCTACCGGCATGGACAGGTAAACACAGGGAGCAACCTCACCCCTGACATTTATAACGACGTTATTCAGCGGATCATCGCTGCAAACCGGACATTTGTCATCCGGTTCCAGCGGATAAGTCCGTACTTCGATGCCATGCTTCTTTCCCCTTATCATTGCTTCCTCAACTACGTCTCCCAGGCGCGTATCACTTATCCTTGCGAAAACCTTCAGGTCTTCTATCTCGGCGACCGGCGTGTAATCAAGGTTGGGCGCGATCACGCTGTCAGCTCCCAGTTCGGCTGCGAGATCCACCAGCTCCGGCAATTCATCGATATTGGGTTTCATCATCTGCATAACCAGATGGATGTCGGGATGCGATTCAGCCGAGCTCAATCTATAAATGTTTTCGCATATCCGCTCGAAACTCGAACCTATCCTCAACGAATCATGTGTGCCGGCTCTTGCACCTGCCAGCGATACTGCAATAAACGAGAAACCGATTTCGCATATATGTTTTACAGCGGCATCATCCATGAGCATACCGTTGGTAGTCATACTGATCCTGCCACCCTTCTCTTTGATAGCCGTAGCCATTTTCCAGATGCCGGGGTGAAGAAGCGGCTCTCCCCATCCCTGTAAATGGATTAATTCCACTTTACCCGCGTAAGGCAATAACCGAACAAAGTGATCCCAGCTAATGTCTTCGGAACGCCAGCTGTCTTTGAACACGGTGCGCGGGCAAAAACCGCATTTGAGCTGGCATTTGGTGGATACTTCAACCTGAATGATACGAGGCCGCAATCGGAATACCTCCACTAACGATCAAAAGGATCCCACAGGCATTCTAACACGGCAATGGAACAACCTGTCCATTCTTTGACCGAAATAAAAACCGTGTGTTATATTTCGCTCCATGGGCCTGCTGAAACATGTACTCCCCACAATACTGGACACCAAAATAAAAAATATACTGGCCGAGGAGCGTGAAGTGGCGAAAGCGGTGGCCGCAGAGGTAACCGGTACGTATGTAGTGGGGGTCTGGGATTTTATGCTTCCTCCACTTTTCGCGATCAATCTGCTGAAGCATCAAAGGGTAAAAGAGGCCTTTATATTGAACTACCTGTTCACAAAGAAACTCGCATTGGAAGCGGCCAGGAATATGCTGCAGTACGGACTGACAAAAAACGATTGCCTGGCACAGGTCGAGAAGCAGACCTCGGCGATCTTAAGTTCAGACCGCAAAGGCGTTTACTCGGAGAAAGTGCGTCTGAAACAACTGCTGGAAATCGGCCTGCTGATCGATCATTACCAGAAGCTTCTCATAGCTGAAGGTAAGGCCTACAACGATATGGTCAAAGCTGCATACGGAGAACGCGATGCATTCAGTGCATTTTTAAACCGTCTTGGCTCAGCCGAAAAAGAAGTAAACCGCGCAGCCTTGCAGATCGTCGGAAAAAACGTGGAAGCGAAGGGCTTTGTGACCAGGATGGAAGAAGCAGTAGCTTATATACGTGATAGGGATCTGGATACAATATTTCCGCTTCCTGATGAACCATCTAGCATGAACACGCATTAATATCGCGCGCGGTGCGTTGTATCAGCTCATCCTTCATCGATTCCGTGTTATATCAGTTTACAAATTATACAAATAATGTATAATTTAACTGTTTACTGACTGATAAAGTGGCGGGCATGGTCATGCCTGCAAGTGGTATTATTTAGTATCGACCTTGAGATGATTAAAAACAGGAGGTGAAGTAAATGGCGGACAAAGACACACCTTTAATCAACAACCTCGAGGGTGGGCCCTGGCCCAGCTATGTAAAAGAGATCAAACGGGCTGCCAAGAAGAATGCCGCGGCCAAAGACCTGCTGGGCGTGCAGGAGCTCTCTTTCGAGGACAAAATCACCCACTGGAAGCACGGCGGCATCGTAGGCGTAACGGGCTACGGATCGGGCGTCATCGGCAGGTATATTGATTCCCCTGATAAATTCCCTGCCGTCGAGATGTTCCACACCATGCGTATCAACCAGCCGGCCGGGTGGTTTTATTCCACCGAGGCCCTGCGCAAGATATGCGATATCTGGGAGAAGCACGGCAGCGGCCTAACCAACTTCCACGGCTCCACGGGAGATGTCATACTGCTCGGCACCACCACGAAGAGCCTGCAGCCCTGCTTTGACGAGCTTACCGAGGCTGGTTTCGACCTGGGCGGCTCTGGTTCAGCGCTGCGCACCATCAGCTGCTGCGTCGGTCCAGCACGCTGCGAGTATTCCTGTATTGACACCCTGGATATCTGCAGCAATCTCACGCAGGAGTTCCAGGATGAGATACACCGTCCACGCTGGCCCTACAAATTCAAGATCAAGATCTCGGGATGTCCCAACGACGGGGTAGCTGCCATAGCCCGGGCCGATTTCACTATCATCGGTACATGGCGCGATACTCTGCGCATCGACCAGGACGAAGTCCGAAAATACGTCAAGAACGGCTTCGATATCAAGGGCATCGTCACCGATAAATGCCCGACCAAGGCGCTGGCCTGGGACGAGAAGAGTCAGAAGCTCGACCTGCGTGCAGCCGACTGCGTGCGCTGCATGCACTGCATCAATAAGATGCCTAAAGCGCTGAGGCCCGGATTGGATAGAGGCGCCACCATACTGATTGGCGGCAAAGCTCCTATTATCAAGGGCGCATACCTTTCATGGGTGCTGGTTCCCTTTATGAAAATGGAGCCGCCCTACGATGAGGCCAAAGAACTGCTGCGCAAGATCTGGGAATGGTGGGATGAGAACGGACGCTCTCGCGAGCGTGTGGCCGAACTGATCGAGAGGATGGGCCTCAAGACCTTCCTGCGAGCGATGGATATTAAACCTGTACCACAGATGGTCTATAAACCCAGGGCTAATCCATATGTATTCTTCGATTAAATATATTGAAGGAGAGATGAGATGGGAAAAAGCGATATAGGGCCTCCAAGCTATAAGAAAATGCTTCCCGCGGTAATCGAGAAAAATTACGGGAAGTGGAAATACCACGAGATAATCAAACCGGGCGTGCTCAAGCACGTATCGGAGAGCGGCGACGAAGTCTGGACGGTCCGCGCCGGTTCGCCACGCCTGGTCAGCATCGATTTCATCCGCGATATCTGCGATATCGCCGACAAATACTGCGACGGCAAGCTGCGTTTCACCAGCCGTTCCAATGTCGAATTCATGACGCCCAAAAAAGCCAACGTAGAACCGATAATCGAGGCAATTAATAAGCTCGGCCTGCCGGTCGGCGGTACCGGTAAGTCCATCTCGAACATTGTGCATACTCAGGGTTGGGCGCACTGTCACAGCGCGGCCACCGACTCCTCCGGACTGGTTAAGGCCATCATGGACGAGTTGTACCCCTACTTCACCAGTATGAAGCTGCCGGCCAAGTTGAGGGTGGCGCTGGCCTGCTGTATCAATATGTGCGGGGCCGTTCATTGCTCCGATATAGCCATAGTGGGCATACACACCAAACCACCCAAGGTCGACAACAGTAAAGTTGCCGCCGTCTGCGAGATACCCACCACCATGGCTTCCTGCCCGACCGGCGCCATACGCAAGAGTCCCGATCCCAACGTAAAGGGACTGGTGGTCAACGAGGAAAAATGCATGTACTGCGGCAACTGCTTCACGGTATGCCCGGCTATGCCGCTGGCCGACAGCGAGGGTGACGGCGTAGCGATTTACGTGGGCGGCAAGGTCTCCAACGCCCGCACCGCTCCCATGTTCTCACGCCTGGCCATCCCCTACCTCCCCAACAATCCGCCGCGCTGGCCCGAAGCCGTGAGCGCAATTAAAAACATCGTCGAGGTCTATGCCAAACACGCGCTCCCCGACGAGAGAATGGGAGAATGGATCGAACGCGTCGGCTGGGAGAATTTCTTCAAGCTGACCGGCATCGAGTTTACTGAGTACCATATCGATGATTTTACACATGGCATAGACACCTACCGTACCACTACGCAGTTCAGGTGGTAGAAGGAGTAACGAGATGGCTGAAGGTGTTACCGATGAGCTTAAAGAGAAAATCCTGAAATACCTGGGCACGGTCAGCAAGGCCAAGAACCGCGATGTAGCCCGCGCGCTGGAAATTGATAAGGCTATTGTGGATAAAGGCATTGCCGAGTTGGCTAAGGAAGACAAGATCGAATATATCTATCTGGGGACATCTTACATACAACTCAAGCAGTAAAAGGAAAATTCACATGCAGACAGGGCGCTTAATGATAGCCGCCCCACAGGGGCGCTCGGGCAAGACCACGGTGGCTATAGGCCTGTGCGCAGCCCTGAGGGAGAGCGGCTTGAAGGTCAAGCCTTTCAAGAAAGGGCCCGATTATATAGATCCCTCCTGGTTGACAGCAGCCGCCGGCATTCCGTGCAGCAACCTCGACCTCTACATGTTCGACCGCGCTGCGCTGGTTAAGGTATTCCGGGAAGGCTGCAGGGGGACAGACCTGGCGCTCATAGAGGCATCTATGGGCCTCTACGACAGTCCTCTTGATGATGGTGAAGGTAGTTCAGCCTGGCTGGCGCGCGAATTGCAGTCTCCCATTATACTGGTCGTTAACTGCTCCCGTATGACGCGCAGCGCCGCAGCTATGGTTCGCGGTTTTATCGACTTCGAACCCGGCACGCCTATTGCCGGCGTTATCCTAAACCATGTCGGCAATCCCAGGCACGAGCGTACGATTGTGAGGGCTATTGAGCGCTATTGCGGCATACCGGTGCTGGGCGCGATGCCCCGCGATGACCGCCTGGCAATACGGGAGCGGCACCTCGGCATCGTCCCGCTACAAGAGCAAGCCGAGGCTGCAACGATGATCGACCGCATCGGAAGCGTGCTCAAACAATATGCGGATATCGACCGCATACTTGATATCGCCCGCGGGCCCGAGAGATTACCGCGCTCAAATCGTGATGACAACGGCTCTCATATTATTGTGAAAAACGCAGCGATGAAGCAATCCCAAACAGCTCGGGTTAAAATCGGCGTGCTGGCGGATAAAGCCTTCAGCTTTTATTATCCCGAGAACCTGGACGCGCTGCAAAAGAACGGGGCGCAGCTGGTCTACATCGATTCCTTGAGAGACAACCGGTTGCCGTCAATTGACGCCCTCTACATAGGCGGCGGCTTCCCCGAGCTTTACGCCTCGGAGCTTGAGGCCAACGCCGGCCTGCGCCGGCACATCTGCGCAAGCGTAGAATCCGGGATGCCGGTCTACGCCGAGTGCGCCGGCTTGATGTATCTCTGCCGCTCCCTCTTCAGCGGGGGAAGGACTTACAGCATGTGCGGCGTAATACCGGCAGACGCGGCGGTTGAGAAAAAACCGCAGGGACACGGCTATGTATCGGCAGAAGTCACGGGACGAAACCCTTATTTCCCGGCTGGCACCATGTTGAGAGGGCACGAGTTCCACTATTCCAGGCTGTTAAACGCCGGCAGAATGAACTATGCATACCGCATGACCCGTGGCAACGGGATCGACGGCGGAAATGACGGCGTCATCTATAAAAACGTTCTCGCCTCTTACATGCACTTGCATGCCGGAGGCGTGCCTTCATGGGCGCAAAACTTCGTAAAACTGGCCGCCGCAAGGCATGGCTCAGACAAGAAAATTACAGTAGGGACCGGAGGATAAGAGAGATGGCAGTATGCCCGGTATGTAAAATGGAAGTTGAGGAAAAAAAGGCCCGCGGCACGAGTGAGCACAAAGGAAAGACGCATTACTTCTGCTGCAAAGCCTGCAAGAAGAAGTTCGACGAAGACCCGGACAAGTATTCCAAAGACAAATAAATAACAGGAGAACTAAGCATGCCCAAAGTAACACTTGGCGGAAAGGAACTCGAGATAGACGAGGACGGCTTCATACAGGAGCCTGATAAATGGGATAAGGCGGTTGCCGAAGATATCGCAAAAACGGAGGAAGCTTTCCCAATGAGCGAGGACCACTGGAAGGTGGTGGATTACCTTCGCAACTACTTCCTCGAGTTCGAGATCGCGCCGCCCATCAGGATGGTCACGAAGCAGACAGGCTTCGACCTCAAGACCATTTATAAGCTTTTCCCCGGCGGTCCGGCCAAGGGCGCCTGCAAAGTCGCAGGGCTGCCCAAGCCCACCGGCTGCGTTTAATTAAACCTGTGGCTATCTCAGGTTTTGAGATTATCTGATGGTATCTATTGCGCAAATAGCAACCTACGTATCATATTTATTCGTCATCGTCGCGTACACTATCAAGGTGGTGAAGGTGGCGCGCATGCCCATGCACCTTCGCTGGGAGCTTTACCCCGTCCCTCATGAGATAGGCCATAAGTACGGCGGATCCTACTACGAGGAGCTTGATTGGTGGACACAGCCGCGACGCCGCAACCGTCTACGAGATGTACTCTCCAAGCTGCGTGACTATTTCACTTTCCCCGGCTATTTCACGCGTAATAAAGGATACTGGTTCGGCCTCTTCCCCTGGCACATCGGGTTTTATACCATAGTACTTTTTCATATCCTGTCATTCTTCGGCGCCCTGCTTATGGTCACGGCCGGCATGGAAATAGCGCCTGCGTCCGCAAACTTCATCGGACAGGCGGTTTATTATCTCACACTCATAGCTGCAGCCTGTGCTTTTATACTTGGCTCTGTAGGCAGCCTGGTGTTACTGGGACAGAGGATCTTCGATAAGGATTTAAGAAACTATGCCACGGCATCCAACTATTTTAACTACATATTTTTCCTGGCTGTTTTTATCAGCGGGCTCATCGCCTGGCTGTTTTTCGACCCCACCTTCGCCCTTTACCGACAGTACTGGGTAAGCGTAATCACATTCTCTTATATGGTCCCTGAAACGGCCGAATACATACATATAATGCTTTTCTCGCTTTTCCTCATTTACCTGCCCTTTACACGCTCGACACATTATATAACCAACCTCATAACCTATTTCGGCGTCCTCTGGGAAGATACGCCCAATATCGGAGGCAATATCCAGCAGCAGAAAATAAAACAGGCACTGGCCAGGCCGGTCAGCTGGTCTGGTACGCATATCCAGCAGGGTAAGACCTGGGGCGAGGTAGCGGCCACCCTGCCAGAAGATAAAGGACAGGCGGCCAAGTAAATGAAACGCAAACAAATAAAGATAACCGATATAAGTAAAAATCCCGGCGAGCCGATGGTCACCCTCGATGCTGCTGACTTAATGCCCCTGCCTGGTGAAGAGGTAGCAGAGGGCAAGCCCTGCATCAAGCCCCTCACTGAAGGTCAGAAAAACAATTATGAATGCTCACTGGACGGTGTCTCGGCGCTGACCCTGCCCAAACCGCAGACCAAAGAAGAGGAGGACAGGCTGGTCAGGAGCTTTCTCGATGGACTGGAGAAGCTGCTCTCCGAGAACGATAACTGGACCTTCCTGCAGCCGCTGGCGCTTTCGCTTGACTATTGCGCAAAGTGCCTGGCCTGCAGCGAGGAATGTCCCGTCTACATAGCCAGCGGCAGGCAGGAGATCTACAGGCCTAACTACCGATCAGAAGTGCTGCGCCGCATAGTCAAGAAATACCTCCACAAAAGTAAATGGGCCCGCGCCGTTTCGAAGTTCACCGACGGGGACATCGAGTTGAACTGGCCGTTGATCGCCAGACTGGCCGAACTGTCCTACCGCTGCAATCTGTGCCGACGCTGCACACAGGCCTGCATACGCGGGGTTGACAACGGCCTGATCGCCCACGAGTTGCGCAAGCTCTTCAGCCAGGAGATGAACATCGCTCCCAAGGAGCTGCACAGGCTGGGATCCATACAACAGTTGAAGACCGGCGCCAGCACCGGGGTTAATCCGAAGGCCTTCCTCGGCATGGTTGAATTCATGGAGGAAGAAATCGCTGAAAAAGTCGGGCGCAGCATTAAGATACCGGTGGATAAGGAGGGCGCTGACATACTGCTCATCCACAATTCCGGCGAGTTCATGTCCTGGCCTGAAAATCCTGAGGCATTTGCGATTATTTTCGACGCAGCCGGTCTGGACTGGACCCTTTCAAGCGAGATCGGCGGTTACGAGGCCACCAACTATGGGGTATGGTACGATGATGTACAGTTTGCCCGCATAGCCTCCAAGCAGATTGAGATCTCAGGCAGGTTGAAGGTCAAGAAAATCGTTGTAGGCGAATGCGGCCACGCCCACAAGGCGCTTACCGTTATCGCCGACCGTCTGTTGACGGACGAGAACTATATCCCCCGTGAAAGCTCACTGACGCTGCTGGCTGACCTGGTATGCAACGGTAAACTCAATCTTGACCCCTCGCGCAATGATTTCCCTGTCACTCTGCACGATTCATGCAATATCGTCAGGCTAATGGGTATAGTCGAACCTCAGCGCAGGATTTTGCGGCAGATCTGCCCTCAATTCAGGGAGATGGAGCCTCACGGAGTCAACAACTACTGCTGCGGGGGCGGCTCAGGCTTCGCTGTAATGTCACCCACCAATTTTGCAGACTGGAAAATGACGGTTGCCGGCCGCATGAAATATAAGCAGATAGTTGAGGCGTTTAAAGATATGCCGGGCCCCGAAATCAAGAAGTACGTATGCGCACCATGCTCCAACTGCAAGGGGCAGATCAGAGACCTTCTGACATACTACAAGGCGTGGGAGAAACACGGCATCAAATACGGCGGCCTGGCCGAGTTGATCGTCAACGCAATGGTAGATGTTAAAAAGCCGTTCATCAGCTGGGATGATGAACTATAGCGTCACATATCCATAGCCAGCACCCTGCTATCCAGAGGATGGATTGACTGGATATCAACCCTGACTATTATCCCTTCTTGAGTGTGTTAATCTTGCAGACGGAATATAATCCGCAATACCCGATAATGCCGGTTATAAGTGCGATCAATCCCACTACTCCAACCACTATCACAGCCCACAAGACCCAGGAATTCATAAAATACAATGCCAATCCAATCAAGATAATTCCGAGTATAACCCTGATGACCCTGTCCGCATTTCCTTCATTCTTCTTCATGGCACCACTCTCCTTGTATAAATTCTAGATGCTTTATTTGCAGTGGTCAATCTCGTTTTTACGACCTGACACTGATATCGGATTTATTTTCATTTCAAGCTCGGTCCATTGACAACTCTGCTATACTTTTATATCTGAGCGGAGGCTGTAAAATCCCAATGGAGTATCGATGGCATTAAGCAAAATACTCATCGCCAACCGGGGTGAGATAGCCATACGAGTAGCGCGGGCCGCAGCCGATCTCGGCATACAGGCAGTCACCATATATTCAGAAGACGACGAAAAATCCCTGCATGTGATGTCCGGGGACGAGGCTCATGCGCTAAAAGGGACAGGGGCGGCGGCCTACCTCGACAAGCAGCAAATCATTTCACTCGCCAATAAAGCTGGTTGCGATGCCGTGCATCCCGGCTATGGTTTTCTCAGCGAGAGCGCGGATTTCGCACGGCGCTGCGAAAAGGCAGATCTTATCTTCATCGGGCCAAGTCCGGAAACACTGGAACTGCTCGGAGACAAGGCACGTACCCTGAATTTAGCCGCAGAATGCGGTGTCCCTGTGATATCCGGCACCAGGGGACCGGTTTCATTGGAGGAAGCCAGGGATTTCTTCCTGTCTCTGGGCAGGGACTCGGGCGCGGTGATCAAAGCGGTTATGGGAGGGGGCGGCCGGGGCATTCGCCCCGTTTACAGCATCGCAGACCTGGAAGAGGCATATAATCGCTGCCGTTCAGAGTCCGATGCCGCTTTCGGGGTAAAGGACGTTTATATTGAGCAGATGATCCCCCGGGCCAGGCACATCGAAGTCCAGATCATCGGCGACGGTAAACAGGTGATCCATCTGGGAGAGCGTGAGTGCACCCTGCAAAGACGCAGCCAGAAGCTGATCGAGGTCGCACCCAGCCCTTCTATTTCTGCCAAACTGCGCGCAGAGATAACGGGGGCTGCGCTGCGCATAGCTCAACAGGTCAATTACGTCAGCCTGGGCACTTTCGAGTTCCTGATCGAGAACTCTAACGGCAAGGTGTCGTCGTTTGCCTTTATGGAGGCTAATCCCCGCCTGCAGGTCGAACACACCGTCACGGAAGAGGTCACAGGCATCGACCTGGTCAAAGCGCAGATCGAGATAGCCGGCGGAAAAAGGCTATCTGAGCTCGGCTTCACGCACGATGCGCGCCATCCCCGCTCTTACGCGCTACAGGTGCGCATCAACCTTGAGCACATTGCTGAAAATGGAAATATGATACCAACGGGAGGCCGGCTCACCGTCTATGAAGTCCCGTCCGGTCCGGGTATCAGGGTAGATGGCTATGGCTACAGCGGCTATACCACTAACCCGTCTTTCGATTCTCTCCTGGCCAAACTGATCATCACATCACGCTCGGCAAAATATGGGGACGCAGTTACGCGAGCCCGGCGTGCTCTGGAGGAATTCCGCGTCGTAGGGGTGGAAACGAACATCCCCTTCCTGCTCAACCTTCTGGCGAGGCAGGAAGTAATAGATAATGATATCCATACACGTTTCATCGAGGATAATGCCGCTGCCCTGGCCTGGACCACAGATCCGCAGAGAGAGAGGTTTTTCGAGGACAGCCCGGCTGACGCAAACCAAAGCCCCATACTTCAACGTCATGCTGCTCCCCCGGGAACTGTCCCTCTCACAGCCCCTATGCAGGGATGCGTGGTCGATATCGAAGTTATCGAGGGAGACGCTGTTTCGGCGGGCCAAAAACTGATTGTGCTGGAATCCATGAAGATGGAACATGTAATCACAGCCGACTTCAGTGGATATGTGCGCGTCGTCTGTGTGTCGCTGAATGAAAATATACAGGCCGGATCACCCCTGCTTTTCCTTGAGCAGACCGAGGTATCCGCCGACTCAAAAGCCACTAAGGGAAAAATCGATCTGGATGCTATTCGCCCCGATCTCGCAGAAGTAATTGAACGCCATTCATTTACGCTCGATGAGCGCCGTCCCGAGGCAGTTGCCAAGAGGCGGAGCAAGAACCGGCGCACAGCCCGTGAGAATGTCAACGACCTCTGCGATCCAGGCAGCTTTATTGAATACGGAGCCCTGATCGTAGCCGCACAGCGCGGCCGCCGCTCTCTGGATGAACTTATCAGGAAGACGCCTGCTGATGGACTCATCACGGGAATCGGCACCGTCAACCGTGAGCTATTTGACGAAGACAGGTCTCGTTGCATGGTATTGGCCTATGATTTCACCGTACTGGCCGGCACTCAGGGGCTTTTCAACCATAAGAAGATGGATCGGATGCTGCATATCGCCGATCAGTGGCAGCTTCCAACTGTTTTCTTCGCCGAGGGCGGAGGAGGGAGGCCGGGCGATACCGATGCCAACGTGGTAGCCGGCCTCGATATCACGACCTTCAGTCGTTTTGCGGCCTTAAACGGCAAGGTACCCCTCATCGGCATAGTCGAAGGTCCGTGTTTCGCAGGAAATGCGGCACTGCTTGGTTGTTGTGATGTTATTATCGCGACAAAAGGATCAAACATCGGCATGGGCGGCCCGGCGATGATCGAAGGTGGCGGGCTGGGTGTGGTCAGGACTGAAGACATCGGCCCCATTGATATTCAGACACTCAACGGCGTGGTGGATATCGAGGTGGCTGATGAAGCGGAGGCCGTGGCTGTTGCGAAGAAATACCTCTCTTATTTCCAGGGATCAACTTCAGCCTGGGATGCGGCGGACCAGCGCCTGCTGCGCTGGCTGATACCCGAGAACAGGCTGAGAGTATATGATGTCAGGAAGGTTATTGACGCCCTGGCGGATACGGGATCCGTGATGGAGTTCAGGCCGCATTTCGGACCCGGCATGGTTACGGCACTGGTCCGTATCGAGGGAAGGCCGTTCGGCTTGATCGCCAACGATCCCAGACACATGGGGGGCGCTATAGAGGCAGACGACGCGGACAAGGCAGCGCGCTTTCTCCAGCTCTGCGATGTACACCGTCTTCCCGTGCTCTCGCTATGCGATACGCCCGGCTTCATGGTCGGGCCCGAGATAGAGGCGCGAGCACAGGTTCGCCACGTTTGCCGTATGTTTGTGGTAGGGGCACATGTGACCGTCCCCTACTTTACAGTTGTCCTGCGCAAGGGATACGGCCTGGGCGCCATGGCCATGGCAGCGGGCAGCTTCCACGATTCATTCTTCACCGTTGCGTGGCCGACCGGGGAATTCGGCGGAATGGGCCTGGAGGGAGCGGTCAAACATGGTTTCAAAAGAGAGCTGGAAGCTATTAAGGATCCTGCCGAGCGCGAGGCCACTTACAAGTTTTTCGTGGAGCAAGCCTACGCCATGGGCAAGGGCATGAATATGGCCTCTTATATGGAGATCGATGCAGTGATCGATCCCGCCGAAACACGCCGCTGGATCATGCGCGGTCTGAAATCAGTGCGGGATAAGTCCCCTGGAGCATCAGGACGATCGTTTATCGACCCGTGGTAGATCGTTATTTAATCAGCTTGCGCGCCTCAGCCTCTACCATGCGGTAAATGTCCCTCAGCGGTATATTCTTTTCTGCAGCAATCTTCTTGCATTCGTCGTACTCAGGCGCGATGCTGACAATCTCATCCTCGAAGCGTTTGACCTTGACATTGACCTTCCCAAAGCTTGATTCAAACTCAACGATGTCGCGGCCGGCGATATGGCGAAAGACGGGGCGTACACGTATCCCCAGCGTGGAGGTCTCGCGCATGATAGTCTCCGCCAGCCTTGACTCGGCATCGCCGGGCGCCAGTACGCTCAGCATTATCGCGGGCCGGTTCTTCTTCATCTGGATGTGGGTAAACCAGACGTCCAGCGCGCCCTGGGCAAATAGCCTCTCCATAACATAGTCATATATCTGAGGGTTCATGTCGTCGATGTTTGTCTCCAAAAGCACCATGCCCTCGTGGCCGTCATGATCGGGTGTCTGCCCTATCCACAAACGCATGACGTTAGGATACTCATCTGCATTCATGCTGCCTGCGCCACAACCGATCCTCTCAAGGTTAAGGGGAGGTCGGCTGAACTTCGCCAGGGTAGTTATAATGGCTGCGCCCGTGGGGGTAACCAGTTCCCTGCCTTCCATGGCAGCATGGCAGGGTTTAACCACAGGCGCCTGCCTGCGTGCCATTAGTTCCAGTGTGGCCGGAGCAGGCAACGGCAACGCGCCATGACGGCATTCTATTGAGCCCCCTGCGATGGGAAAGGGGGATGAGAAAAATTGCGTTACTCCCAGCAGATCGAAGCCGATAACAGCCCCTGCGATATCTACAATTGAATCCACAGCCCCGATCTCGTGAAAGTGCACCAGTTCCAGCTTGACGCCATGGATTTTGGCCTCGACTTCGCCAAGGCTGCGAAATATATCCAGCGCCTGCTTTTTCACCTCATCCGAAAGCCGGCAGCCGGCGATCAGTTCAACGATATCGCCATACGACCGGTCGGGCTGTTTGACCTTATCGTCGGGTATCACCCTTACCCTGGTGGCACTCAGGGCCCCCCGCCTGGCCTTTTCACTAGTGATCCTGTAACCCTCCAACGGCAGCTTGCCCAGTTCCCTCTCGAGGTCTGCCAGTGCCAGGCCGGCATCCAGCAGGGCACCCAGTATCATATCGCCGCTGCAGCCGGCATACAGGTCGAAATAGGCTGTTTTTCCCATTAAAATCCTTATCTGTTCATACTTCCCATCTGGTAGCCGGCGAGGTCAACCGTAACATGGTTGTAGCCGAGCTTCTTAATCGCCTCGATAGCAGCCTGCCGGTTGCTCTTCTTGATGAGCGTCCTGAACCCTTTCTCATCAACCTCTATCCTGGCTATGTCACGATGGTGCCTCAGCCTTACCTGTTCAATCCCCAAACCCCTGATAAAGGCCTCGCCCGCGGACACCTTCCCGATCACCTCGTGTGTGATAGGAGTCTTATGCGGTATCCTGGTCGCCAGGCAGGGCATAGCCGGCTTATTCCAGTTCGACAACCCTTTTGCCTTGGCGGAATACCTGATCTCTTTCTTGGTTAAAAACGATTCTGCCAGGGGACTGCGCACACCCAGCTCGGATATGGCCACCAGGCCCGGCCGGTAATCGCTCAGGTCGTCGAAGTTGGTGCCGTCGCAGACATATTTAATATGCCTGACACGGGCGGTCTCGTTCAAAATCCCGAGCATTGTCAGCTTGCAATGATAGCAGCGGTCTTTGGCGTTGACGGCGAAATCAGGTATATCGAGCTGGTTGAACTCAATCTCCATCAGCTTCAGCTTAAGAGCGGACGCCAGCTTCCTGGCGGCGGCGAATTCCTCAACTTCCATCAGTGGCGACCTGGCCAGAACTATGAGCGCCTTTTCTTTCAATATATCCGCGGCTGTTACAGAAAGAAATGTGCTGTCCACGCCGCCGGAATATGCGATGACGGCTGAACTCATCTTGCTGATGAGATTTTCAAGGTTATCTATCTTGTCGCCGGTCCTGCTCTTAACACTCAACTTGTGATTCTTCATCTGTTGATCAGGCCGGCCAGGTAGCCGGCATTAAACCCTCCATCTATATTTACCACGGCCACTCCCGGCGCGCAGCTGTTGAGCATTGTCAGTAGAGGCGCTATTCCCTTGAAGTTGGCCCCATAGCCAACGCTCGTGGGCACAGCTATGACAGGACAGGTCACAAGCCCGCCCAGCACCGCCGGCAATACGCCATCCATGCCGGCCACAGCAACAATAACTTTGGCGCTCCTGACCTGATCGAGATGGTCGAAAAGGCGGTGGATTCCGGCCACGCCGACGTCAAAGATACGCTCAACCCTGTTGCCCATAAGTTCGGCAGTGACAGCGGCTTCTTCTGCCACTGGTATATCAGCCGTACCACCCGTGACAATAGTTATCCCGGGTTTGCCTGCCTTTTTCTCGGTGCGGTCTATGATGATGGCCCGGGCAGCCTCATTATAAACGGCATCGGGCAGTTTCTTCTTTACCGCTTTGAATCCATCGGCATCGACGCGCGTGATCAACACCCTGTCCGAATGTGCTGCCAGGCGATCGGCTATGCTGACCATCTGTTCCTTTGTTTTACCCGGCCCGAAGATAACCTCGGGAAAGCCTGTGCGCAGGCTGCGGTGGTGGTCGAGCTTGGCATGCATCATATCCTCGTAGGGCAATACGCTCAACTGCTTCACGGCATCCTGCAGTGACAGGTCGCCCGACCGCACCTTCTTGAGCAGATCAGTCAGCCAGCGTTCGCTCGCCCTCTGCCCGCCGGAGTCAACCTTTTTTTTATCAGTTTTTTTCATCCGTCTTCCATCCTGCGCGTTATGGTAAGTATATCGCAGCCACATGAGCAGTACAATACGGACGCCGAAGCCGTGGCTAAACAATTTATACAAAAATGTTGTTTTTTGTCACACGGTGTTTTAAAATACGGCGTCCGCCGGGTGTTCGGACAAACCTGCCGGGCGGGCAAGGGGGGTAAAGAAATGAGCATACCCAAGTTGAGTGAGGAGAAGTACAGGGAAGTTGTCGCCGCTTACGAGAAGAAGACCCCGAAATCCAGGAAACTGATCGAAGAGTCGCGTAAATACATTGTTCCCATGGGCGCGCCCGCCTACATGATATGGCACCGGCCCTACCCCCTCTTTATCGACAGTGCCAAAGGTTCGCGTCTTTACGACGTCGACGGCAACGAGTACATCGACATGTTCATCGACCAGGGCATCTCCTACATCGGTCACAAAGCTCCGGCGATCCGAAAAGCTATCGATAAGGCCCTGGATAAATACGGCTTCCACCTTGAGATGTGCGAGGAACTGGCCATAAAATGGGCACAGAAGGTCATGCAGCACTACCCCTCCATCAAGAAGATAAAAATAGTTAACTCCGGCAATGAGGCCACCGAGCTTGTCTGCCAGATCGCGAGGGCTTTCACCGGCAAGACCAAGATCATCAAGTTCGCCGGGCATCATCACGGTTGGAACGGCGTGTTGTCCTACGATGCGCTGGCGGCCGGCTCCGGCACGCTCTTTACACTGGGTATTCCGAATAACCACTGGGACAACCTGATCAACCTGCCGCCCAACGATATCGGCATTGTGGAAAAGGCCCTGCAGGACAACAAAGGCCAGGTGGCGGCAGTCGTACTGGAGCCGTTGGGAGCTTCCTCCGGAGGGACACCTCTCAACGAGGGCTTCCAGAAGCAGTTGCGCGATCTCACTACGAAATATAATGTATTGCTAGCCTTCGACGAGGTAGCTACCGGCTTCAGGGTGGCGCTGGGAGGCGCACAGCAGGTGCTGGGCATAACGCCCGACCTCACCTGCCTGGGCAAGCCGGTCGGCGGCGGCATACCGATCGGGGCGGTGGGTGGACGCGAGGACGTGATGTCGGTGGTCGGCGCGCTGGACCCGAGGGCAGAGCATTTCGGGCCTCTCTTCCCCATGGGATCATTCTGCGCGCACCCGCTGGCCATGGCGGCCGGCATTGCCTTCATCGAGGAGCTTGAGAAAGGCGATTACATCCGCAACTCCATCGCCCGCGCGGCCGACCTGGCTAAAGTCATCAACGAGGTGACAACAGGCCTCAAGATGGATGTCTCGGCCCATGCCATCTATAGCATCGTGCACTTCGGGTTGAACGGCAAGTTCGATATGAGCCAGGCGATGGAGGTCTACGAGTTTGACCTTATGATCAGGCTGGCGCTGCTGCTGGGCAATCCGGGAATAGTGATACTGCCCGGCCACGTATACATGTCAGGCGTTATGACGGAGAAAGATATTCAGAAAAGCCGGGCTGCCTTCGAGACGGCCTTCAGCATTTACAAATAGAGTTATATTCCAGTTCAAACAAGCTGTTGATAAAAGATTATTGACGCGTAATGTATAAAATGTATAATACTCTGAGCCGACGGCACAGGTTGTATTGGAAGGAGGGTGATTTTATCTATGCCATATAAAAACATTCTTGTTGTTGGAGGAGGAGCGATTGGAGGTATAACTGCAGCCCTTCTGACACAAAAAGGCGAGAACGTGATCGTGCTGGACGCCGATAAAGAGCACGTTAAAGCCATGAACAAGGGCCTCGAGATAAGCGGTTTCAGAGAACTAACCATCCCGGTGAAGGCCATGCTGCCGGGCGAATTCATCGGCAAACAAAACGCCGGATGGGCCGATATCATATTACTGGCAGTCAAGGGCCTGCACACCGAGAGCGCCTTGAAATCAGTACTGCCTGTAATATCAAATACGGCTCCGGCAGTCTCCCTGCAAAATGGGATCAACGAAGAGACCATAGCAAAAATTGTCGGCATTGAACGTACTATCGCGTGCAGCATCACCTGGGGCGGCACCAACAAGGGCCCGGGCCAGCTAATACAGACTACCGACGGCGGGTTTATCATCGGGCAATGGCCCACCGGCAAAAGTAAGATCGTGGAAGAGACTGCAGCGCTGCTCTCCAAAGCCTTCACCACCGAGGTTTCCGACAACATCATCGGGGACCGCTGGACCAAGCTCCTCATCACAGTCTCGTTTACCGGTGTGGGCACGACGGCCGGATTAACATACGGCGGTGTGATCGAAAACGAGGCTGCCCGCAAGGTGGCGCTCACTGTGATCACCGAGACCTATGACGTCGGCTTTAAGGCAGGGGTCAATTTCGCCGACTTGATGGGCGTATCACCCTCTATTGTACTGGTCCGCAACAGGGAAGACTTCGAAAAGGCATCCAAATTACTGGAGTTCGGATTCGCCAACCACAAGGCCACCAAGCCATCCATGTGGCAGGACATCGAGAAGGGGCGTAAAACGGAAGTGGACTTCGTCAACGGCTACGTTGTCAGAAAGGGCAAGGAAGTGGGATTGAAAACGCCGGCCAACGAATTGGTGACCAGGGTGATCAAGGAGATCGAGGAGGGGAAAAGGAAGCCCTCGCTGGAGAACCTCAAAGAATTCGACAAGATAACAGCCTATATTAAATAACAAATTTATAGTGTAAGGAGGCACCAGAACACATGGCAAAGAAGTTGATTATCCAGGTAGCACCATTCGGTTCAAACACCCTACATGAAAATACTCCAAACCTTCCCAACCTCGGCAAAAGGACACCTTACCTGCCGATTACACCTGAAGAGGTCGCAGAGGAGGCGCTTCGGTCGTATAACGCGGGAGCGACACTGTGCCACATCCATGCCAGGGACCCCAAACACATGCTGGCTACTCCCGATATCAAAGTCTGGGGCGAGGTAGTGGCACGCATACGCGAAAAGTGCCCGATAGTAATTGAGGCCGGCGGCGGCATCGGCGCCTGGGTCGATACGACTACATGGCAGATTATCGCGGCTTCCGAAGAGCAGAAGCTGGCACTGCTGGACATCAAGCCCGAGCCGGATATGCTCACGCTCAATATGGGCACGTTCGATATGTCCATCGGCAAGTACGGTTTCTCCACTTTTAGCAATACTCCTCCCTTCCAGAGGAAAATCATTAAAGGCATTATCGAAAGGGGCTGGGGCATGGAACTGGAGATCTGGGATGTCAGCCACCTGTACAATACCATGGCGCTCTGCGAAGAAGGTGTGTTCGATAAAAATATGCCCTTCCACATCGATTACCCGCTGGGTGTAGCCGGCGGCCAGCCTGCAACGGCGAAACAGCTTATGTATATCTCCGAAGAGGGCAAGAAGATGTTCCCCAATTCCAAATGGCAGGCCCTGGGCATCGGCAAGGACGAGTTCCCCATGATCACAATGGCCATGCTGCTGGGCGCCGACAGCGTCCGGGTAGGCCTCGAAGACAACATCTATATCTCGCACGGCGAACTGGCCAAATCCAACGCTGAACTGGTTGAAAAAGCGGTCAGGATAGCCCGCGAACTCGATTTCGAAATTGCGACCGTCGAGGAAGCAAGAGAGTTGTTGCACCTTAAAAAGAAGTGACTGCCAGTTAAGGAGTATTAATAACTGGCGTTCTTAATCCGGATAGAGATCTCGAGCAAGTGGCCCTCTCGCAGAAGGCCACTTGCTCATTCAGATTTTATGGAAACCGGTTGGTTGACACGGCAAATCGAATCTTTCGAATGAGGGAAATCGTATGGTAGATAAATCAACGGCACAATACCAGCTTCCATCCGGGGCACGTAATTATATTTTTATTCTCCTTTTCCTTCTCTATTTCTTCGATTACACCGACAGGATGGTAGTATCCTCGTTGCTTCCTTTTATCCAGAAGGATTGGGGTATAAATGATCAAGAAGGAGCCCTGCTGCTATCGGCAGTCTCTTGGGCAATACTGGTTTTCACATTTCCTATATCTATTCTGGTCGATAGATGGAGCCGCAGAAAAACAGTCGGATTGATGGCTCTGTTTTGGAGCCTGGCTACGGCTGCCTGTGCATTTATGCCTAATTTCAAGGCGCTATTCTCTACAAGGGCTTTAATCGGAGTCGGCGAAGCCGGATACGCTCCAGGTGGGACTGCTATCTTATCAGGCCTGTATCCTGAGGATAAACGTGCCCGAATGATGGGGATATGGAACGCATCGATTCCGCTGGGCAGCGCACTGGGGATTGCCCTGGGTGGGGTGATCGCAACTTATCTGGGGTGGAGGCATGCCTTTGGCCTTGTAGCTATCCCCGGCATAATTGTGGCCATTCTTTTTTTCTTTATTAAAGACTACAAAACAGTGGAACTTAAAAGTAGTACTGCCGGCGCAATAAATGATTCCAGCAAATCGAGGATGAGTGTTGCGGAAATTGCCGGCAAGATCGCGAGGACACCGACCCTGTATTTTACCTATTTTGGTTTTGCCATGATGGTTTTCGTTACCGCATCGATGATGATGTTCCTACCGACATTCTTTGCAAGGGTCTCAGGCGTTGCGCCAGCTCAGGCGGGACTGATGGCAAGCGCAGTGATGGTACTGGCTGTAATCGGAGCCCCGCTAGGCGGCTATCTGGCAGACCTCTGGTTGAAAAAAAGGAAAAATGCCAGGCTGTTATTCTGCTCCATCTCAGCAATTATATCTGCTGTGCTTCTTTTTATCTCCATGTATCTCACCAGCGGCGCAGCGCAGTATATAGTCCTGCTGTTGCTCGGGATCTCAATAACGTCCTTTATTCCCGGCGTATCGGCGGCTATGCAGGATATTGTGCACCCGGGACTGCGTGCGATTACATTCGCCATAGCCATAATTGTTCAGCACTTGTTGGGCACTGCTTTGGGCCCCATTGTGACAGGAACAATTTCGGATGCCTACGGAATCCAGGCGGCCTTTAAGATACTTCCAGCGTTTTTGATCGCCGCGGCCGTGATCTTTTTTATCGGCTCATTCTTTTTCAATAAGGATTATGACCGTGTCGAGAGAGTAGATCTGGTGCTGGAAAAGTAGACTTAACATCCAGTCCCCCGTTTTTCCGTCGGATTTTACCGGCCCGGCTTTGCCGGGCCGGTTCTTCTGTGAAAACGCTCATGTAGTTTCCCCTCGGCTTGCTGCCGGTCGGCCACTCAGGCACACCCGCAGCTGTGATTACTAAAACAATGGCCGACCATCGTGAAAGTCCCTTTCGCTCCTTTTAATCGGCGGCTGGTCATCATAAATCTATTGAAAATTGGATATTTCTATAGATTTATATATAATTTGACCGCAAATAAATGCGGTTTGTGATATGAAACACAGGAACCCTGGCATGGAACGAGATGAAATAGTCACGATCAGTGAAGCCAGCCGTTTACTGGGCGTCAATGAAGCTACGCTGCGCAAGTGGACGGACGAGGGCAAGCTCAGCGCATTCGTAACACCGGGCGGGCACCGGCGCTACTCTAAATCAGACCTGAAAAAACTCACCAGGCCCGGCCATCGAGTGCTGGGCATCAGGGACCTGGTCAACGAGCTTGAAGATACCACGCCGCGCCACAGGGAGATTGCCCGCAGCTTCCTCGACAGCTCCCCGCAGGCTGTGAAACCGTGCAAAGAGCACCAGCGACAGCTTGCCGAACTGGGCCGCCAGCTGCTCAACCTGACAGCCAGGTATATCAGCGAGCCTGCCAGGAGAGAGGAAACGCTGGACGCAGCCAGAGATACCGGAAGAAACTTCGGCCGCCTGCTGGCCGAGATGGGTATGCCGCTGACCGCTTCGGCGGAGGCTTTTCTCACACACCGCGAACTGATCATGGAGGCGGCAGCCAACCTCGCGGGCAAGCGCGAGGCCCTGGGCGGACGCATCGCTGAGGCCATACCTCTGGCCAACCGCCTGATCGACGAAACTCTTATCGCCATGATAGACGCACACCAAAAATATTCGGGCAGCGGAGCGCAACCTCAATGATATCCGTATCGCGCCTGCTCTGCGGCACGGTGAGCCCGGGTGACAGCCTGCGCTACAGGAAAACCGGACAGCCCTGGGGGAAGAAGGGCCAGGCGGAGCCGGGCCCTGTGGTTGTCTGGAACTGCACCGGGCAATGCAACCTCCGCTGCATCCACTGCTATGCCGCCTCCGGCAGCCGGGCCGATGCGCCGGGCATAGACACAAAACAGGGCAGGAGATTTATTGATGACCTCGCCGAATTCAATGTGCCCGTCGTCCTCTTTTCCGGAGGCGAACCCCTTTTGAGAGATGACCTTTTTGAGCTTGCAGGGCATGCTGCGAGTCTCGGTTTGCGTGTGGCCCTCTCCACCAACGGCACGCTCATCGATGCTCAAACCGCAGATAAGATCAGCGAAACCGGCTTCGCCGAGGTCGGGATCAGCCTGGACGGCACCCGCTCAACCAACGACCGCTTCCGCGGCAAGGACGGCGCTCATGAAAAGGCGCTGGAGGGCATCCGCGCATGCGTGGACAGGGACATCAGAGTATCCCTCAGAATGACCATCACCAGGTATAACCACACGGAAATACCGGATATCTTCGCACTGATAGAAAGGGAGAACATCAATCGTGTCTGTTTCTACCACCTCGCGTATTCGGGGCGTGGCAACAAGCTACAGGAACAGGACCTTCCCCACTCTCAAAAGCGCAGGGTCATGGACATTATTTGTGAACGTACACTTGATATGCACAAACGCGGACTGTCGAAAGAGGTCCTCACCGTGGGCAACCATGCGGACGGAGTATACCTGTACCTGAAGGCGCAGGATGCTAAACGGGAAGACGCCGGACGCATACTGGAACTGCTCAAAATGAACGGGGGCAACAACTCAGGTATCAGGATAGGGGCCGTGGATGATAAAGGTAACGTGCACCCGGACCAGTTCTGGCAGAGCTATTCGGCGGGCAATGTTTTACAGCGTAAGTTCGGCGACATCTGGACGGACATGTCTCAGCCGGTATTGAAGGGATTGAAGAACCGCAAGCCACTGCTCAAGGGGCGCTGTGCCCGCTGCAAGTACATCGACCTGTGCAACGGTAACCTTCGCGTGCGCGCCGAAGCAGTATACGGCGACATATGGGCGGAAGATCCCGCCTGTTATCTAAACGACAGGGAGATAGGTTTAATAAAATGAGCGCGGACCGCTCGGCCCCCGATGTTATCGAACCCCGGCTACAGCTCGTGGCATGGGAGATTACGCGTTCCTGCAACCTGAATTGCGCCCATTGCCGAGCATCGGCTGCCGGAGGTAAGTATGACGGCGAGCTGACTACCGAGGAATCCACCCGCCTGATCGACCAGATCGTTGAAGTCGGTAATCCCATCATTATACTCACCGGCGGAGAGCCGCTGGTCCGCAGTGATGTTTACACCATAGCAGAATATGCCGGGGCTAAAGGCCTGCGCGTGGTCATGGGCAGCAACGGGACGCTGGTAACCCCGCAAATTGCTGCCCGACTGAAAGCTTCGGGACTCTCCCGTATCTCAGTCAGTGTAGATTTCCCCACACCCGAGCTGCAGGACCGGTTCCGCGGTCAGCAGGGCGCTTTTGAAGCGGCCCTGGCCGGCATCCGCAGTGTCCGAGGCGCCGGTATCGAGGTCCAGATCAACTGCACACTCACCAGGCTGAATATCGATTACCTGGATGACCTGCTGTCCCTGGCGTTGAACGAAGGCGCAGTGGCCTTCCATCCCTTTTTTCTAGTACCCACCGGTAGGGGCAAGGGGCTCAGCGACGTTGAGCTCAGTGCAGAAGAATACGAGAGGGCACTGAACTGGATATTCGACCGGCAGCTTGAGCTGAGGGACAGGATTTTCTTTAAGCCGACCGATGCGCCGCATTACCTGCGCATACTGCGGCAACGCTCCAAACAAGAGGCCACATATGTAAGCCCTTCACCCACCCCCCGCCGGCACCCGGGAGGCGCCAACTCGATCAGCCGAGGGTGCCTGGCCGGAAGCGGTTTCTGCTTTATATCTCACACAGGCCAGGTGCAGGGTTGCGGCTACCTGGACCTGGCGGCGGGCAACATCAAGAACCAGCCTTTTGCGGATATCTGGCACAATTCGCAGCTCTTCAGACAATTGCGCGACGTCAGCGCAATCAAGGGCAAATGCGGTGTCTGTGAATACAAATCGGTCTGTGGCGGCTGCCGCGCCCGCGCCTATGAGGTAACGGGCGATTACCTCGAGGCCGAGCCGTATTGCCTGCATCAACCTCGCAAGGTACAGGGAGTTCGCTGATGCCTGAATCCATTCACGTCACCGGTGAAAACAGGCTGCTCGGCATGCTGCAATCGGGTTTCCCCCTGTCCAGGGAACCATACGAGGACATAGGGCTTAAGCTCGGCATGACCGGCGATGACGTGATCAACGGAATAATCGACCTGAAGAAAAAGGGAATTGTACGCCAGATAAGCCCGGTGCTGGACGCCAGGAAACTTGGTTTCCAGAGCACACTAATAGCACTGAAGGTGGACAGCCCCCATATGCCGAGCGCTGAAAAATATCTGAGCGCCCACCCGGGCATAAGCCATGGATATGAGAGGGAGCATGAATTCAATATCTGGGTAACGCTCTCCGTGCCGGAGGGAACGGACCTGCAGGCTGAAATACTCAGGATGTCTGAACGTTCCAGCGCACAGGCGGTTATCGCCCTGCCCGCAATCAGGATATTTAAGCTGAGGACAAATTTCAGCGGTGTTGAAGATATTTCATCGGGGGAGGAGCTTTCAAACGGTCCCGGCCTTCCCATTAGGGCCAGGTTGTCGAAAGCTGACAGGGAGACAATAAACGGGCTTCAGCCCGATTTGCCGTTGAGCTCAGATCCCTTTGCGCCTCTGGCGCACAGCCTAGGCATGGATGTGGAGGAGATGTTGAAGCACAGCCGTTCCCTGCTGCACAGGGGCATCATCAGGCGCTACGGCGCATCCATTAACCATCGAAGCGCAGGGTACAAAGCCAATGCTATGACCTGCTGGGACGCCCCCCCTGAAAGAATAGAAACTCTCGGGCGTCTGCTGGCAGGAGACAGACATGTAAGCCACTGCTATGAGAGGGCGACCAACCGATTCTGGCATTACAATCTGTTCGCCATGGTGCACAGCCGGGATAAAATGGGCTGCCTGAGGATAATTGAGAAGATGGCTGCATTGACAGGACTTATGGATTACGCGGTGCTTTTCAGCGTAAAAGAGTTCAAAAAGACGAGGATACTGTACAGGGTTTAAAAAGTGATGGAAATGTATTACCCGGTCTTTCTCAACCTGCAGGGCAAGACATGCCTTGTTGCCGGAGGCGGGCAGGTTGCTCTGCGTAAGGCCAGCACGCTGCTGGAATACGGGGCTGTCGTCACGGTCGTAAGCCCACGCCTTTGCGCGGGACTGCGCAGACTATTGAATGATGGCAGGATAAAGGTCATAAACAGGGGCTACCGGTCCGATGATATGAAGGGCGCCTTTATCGCTATAGTGGCCACCGGCAATCGAAGGACCAACCTGGGAGCAGCAGGGGACGCAAAAAAGCGCAGGGTGCCGGTCAACGTGGTGGACGATCCTGTGCTGTCTGATTTCATCGTGCCCTCCGTCATGCGCAGGGGCAGCCTGGCTATAGCCGTGTCCACCTCGGGTAAGAGCCCCGCGCTGGCGCGCAAGATCCGCAGCAGGCTGGAAGATGAATTTGATAAGGAATATGCTTCGCTGGTCCTTGTGATCGAGGAGGTCCGGCGCAGAGCCAGGGCGCAGAGATTGAAGATAGGCAGCAAAGACTGGCAGGAGACGATGGATCTGGACTCGATGATCTCGCTTATCAAGCAGGGAAAGGGAGAGGAAGCCGGGGAAAAACTGCTCATAAAGCTTAAAAAATGCGGAAAGTGATCATTCAAATGGAATATATTTATGCATATTAGCCTCGCAGGTATAAACCACCGCACGGCGCCCGTAGATGTGCGGGAAAAGGCCGCAATAAGCCCGGACAGGCTGCCCGAATTCCTGCATATCCTGCGACAGCATGTGCAGCACGGCATCATCCTGTCCACATGCAACCGAACCGAGGTATATGCGACGGGCAGCCGCATTGACGACCTGGAAAAAGCGTGCATCGCTTTCCTGAATAACGGGCTGTGCCTGCCGGTGGATACTTCCCCCTATCTGTACGTTATGAGCGACCGGTCCGCCGTTGAACACCTTTTCGGCGTGGCCTGCGGCCTCGATTCCATGGTAATCGGAGAATACGAAGTACTGGGCCAGGCCGGGCAGGCCCTGGCCGCAGCAGAAAAGGCCGGCATGGTTAACTTGGCCCTGAGGCATATCTTCGATAGCGCGATAAGCACCGGCAGGCGGGCGCGCAGCGAGACAGGTATAAGCAGAAACCCCCTTTCCATCAGCTCTATCGCAGTTAACAAAGCCCTGGATATTGTGAGTGACATAGGCAGGTCAAAGATCGTTATCATAGGGGCCGGTGAAGCGGGAAAGCTGGCCCTCAGGGTGGCCTGCAGCAGGGGCGCTACAGACATGGTAGTCGTCAGCAGGACCCTGCAGCGCGCCATACACATCACCGGCGAGCACGGGGGACGTCCCGTCGGCCCGGATATGCTGGCAGCCGAGCTGAAGCAAGCGGACATCGTTATCGCCTGTGCCGCATCGCCGCACCCGGTGCTGCGACACAGGCAGGTGAGCGAGGCGATGAGCAGGCGGCCGGAATTGCCCATGATCATCATCGATATTGCGCTGCCCCGTAACGTGGAGCCGGCCGTCGGCAGCATCGGCAATGTACACTTGTACAACATGGACGACCTTAACGGCCTTGCAGATAACCACCGACAGGAAAGGGAAGCGGAGATAGAGGCCGTCAAAGAGATCATAACGCAAGAACTCGGCATACTTATGAAGTGGTGGCAGGGATACAGCGCCCGACCCGTGATAAAGTCCCTGGTAGCCAGGGCCGAAAAGATCCGCGTCGCGCAATATAACAGTGCCCTGAAAAAAATGGCGTCTTTATCGGATGTAGAGAGACAACACATCGACCTGCTGACCAGGTCGATCGTGGATAAGATACTGAGGAATCCCATCCTGTATCTCAAGTCGGGAAACGGCACGGAGCGAACAGAGACCGTTAACCGGCTTTTCGGGCTGGACGACGGTAAGGATTTATGAAGAATAAAATCTTGATCGGGTCGCGGGGAAGCAGGCTGGCTTTAATTCAGGCTGAGACCGTGGCCGCTGAGCTCAAGCGGGCGCATCCCGGCCTGGAGATCGAGATACGCAAGATCATGACCGAGGGTGACCGCAACCGCGATATCAGCATCGACCAGGCAGGCGATACGGGCATATTCGTTAAAGCCCTGGAAGAGGCCCTGCTGGACCGCAGCATAGACATAGCCGTGCATAGCCTCAAGGACCTGCCTACTTCACTACCGGCCGGGTTATGTGTGGCGGCCGTAACGCAGAGGCTGGACCCCCGGGACGCCTTAGTGGCCTGTGGTCCTCTGGATCAATTAAAGCCCGGCTCAAAAATAGGCACCGGAAGCCTGCGCCGGGCGGCCCAGCTCAGGCACGTGCGTCCGGACCTTGATGTCTGCAGCATACGCGGCAATGTGGACAGCCGCCTGCGTCGTGTCAGCTCCGGCCAACTGGAGGGCGTCATCGTCGCCGCAGCGGCATTGCTCAGGCTGGGCTGGGATGACAGAATAACCGGGTATCTGCCCCTGGATTCCTTCCTGCCGGCCGTTGGTCAGGGCGCGCTGGCAATAGAAGCAAGGGACGACGACGGACGGATCAGGGAGATCGTCAAACCACTTAACCATGTGCCCACCTGGCAGGCTGTATCGGCCGAACGCGCTTTCCTGCAGGCCGTGGAGGGCGGCTGCCGCGCCCCCATAGCGGCCCTGGCTACCGTCCATGACAAGATCATCGAAATAAAGGCCATGGTGGCAGATGTGGAAGGCAGTATAATAATGAAAGACTCATACGAGGGCAGCGCAGGCTTCCCGCAGGAAGCCGGTGAAAAGCTTGCCCGCAGGATGCTGAAGGCAGGGGCTGCCCGCCTGATAAAGGATACGAGATGCGGGTAAAGAATGGTAAAGTCTACCTGGTGGGGGCGGGCCCGGGCGATCCCGGGCTGTTCACCCTGAAGGGGGCTGAGTGCCTCTCAAGGGCCGATGCTATTGTCTACGATCACCTGATCAGCAGCATTATCCTGGACCACGCGCCGCCGGGGGCGGAAAAAATCTATGCCGGCAAGACCGGCAGCCGCCATCATCTTGAACAGGGGCAGATCAACAGTCTCCTGGTAGAACTGGCCTCCAGTGGTAAGACGGTGGTTCGCCTCAAGGGAGGCGATCCTTTAATTTTGGGCAGGGGAGGCGAAGAGGCCTCCGCGCTGAAGGCCGCCGGCGTCCCATTCGAAGTGGTGCCGGGGATCACGTCTGCTGTGGCTGTGCCTGCTTACGCCGGCATACCGGTTACACAGCGCGGACTCTCATCCTCATTAACCATATTGACCGGCCATGAAGACCCCACCAAGAGCAGCTCCAGCATCCGCTGGGACATGCTGGCAAAATCGGGAAGCACCCTGGTCATACTGATGGGTATGCAGAACCTCGCTTCGATTACAGCGCTTCTGATGAAGCATGGCATGAAACCCGGGACGCCGGTGGCTATTGTCAGGGACGGCACATTGCCGACGCAGTTCACAATCACGGGAACACTGAAGAACATCGTTAAAAAAGCGGGTGAATCAGGTATCACGGCCCCGGCTGTCATCGTCATCGGCCGCGTCGTCGAGATGCGCCGGGATCTGCGCTGGTTCGAACTGTTCCCCCTATTCGGCAAACGCGTGCTGGTCACGCGCGCCGGGAGCCAGGCCGGCGGTCTCGAACGATTGCTCATCGAACGAGGCGCACAGCCAGTACGGTTCTCATCCATAGAGATACGTCCGATCAGAGCAAAACAGGAATTGGACAAAAGCATCTCGCAAATAAACAATTATGATTGGCTAACTTTCACCAGCGTTAACGCTGTCGAGGCATTTTTTCGCCGCCTGGGCGAGCTGGAGCTGGATTCCCGTTCCCTGGCCGGCCTCAAGATAGGCGCAATCGGGCCTATGACGGCCAGGGCGCTGAAAGAACGCGGCATTACAACAGATTACATACCCGGCGTCCACACCGGCCAGGGCTTCATCAGTGGGCTGAGAAAAACTGCCATCCGGGGAAAGCGATTCCTTTTGCCCCGCGCCGACATTGCCGACGATGAAATCACGGTGGGGCTTAAAAAGCTGGGCGCGAAAGTCGACGAGATATCCGTCTATCGCACCGTCAGGCCCCGCAGCAACCTGACCAAGTTGAAAGACCTGCTGCTGCCAGGCAACCTGGACGTTATCACTTTCACCAGCTCATCGACCGTGACCAACCTGCTCGCGGGCCTGAGCAGCGCCGAGATACGCCGCATCAGGGCCAAAATAGCCTGCATCGGTCCCAAGACTGCAGCAACTGCGTTAAAAGCGGGGCTGAAAGTGAACATCCTGGCCAAAGAGCAAACGATGGCAGGGCTGATCGAAGCCATTGAAGAATTCTTCCGAAAGGAGGCTTGAATGCCTGTATTCCCTGATATGCGTATGCGCCGCCTGAGAAAAAGTCCTGCATTGAGATCACTCGTGCGGGAGAGCCGGCTGGACGTGGGCGACCTCATCTTTCCTCTCTTTATCGTTGAAGGTAAAGGCGTAAAGAAGGAGATCGATTCCATGCCCGGCGTCTTCCATTTCTCCGTCGATAAGCTTGCAGCCGAGATAAACGAACTGGCCCGTCTCGGGGTACCCGGCGTACTGCTCTTCGGCGTGGTGAATAAAAAGGACGAGACAGGCTCAGCCGCCCTTGACTCGAAGGGCGTCGTCCAAAGAGCTATACGTGCCATAAAAAAGGCCGTCCCTCACATGATCGTAGTGACAGACGTCTGCCTTTGCGAATACACCAGCCATGGGCACTGCGGCGTAATAGTAAACGGAGATGTTGATAACGACAGCACCCTCCCACTGCTGGCCGGAATGGCACTTTCGCACGCGGCCGCCGGCGCGGACATGGTGGCCCCGTCCGACATGATGGACGGCCGTGTAATGACTATTAGAAAAGCGCTGGATGATAACTGTTTTAACCACATACCCATCCTGTCCTACGCGGCGAAGTACGCCTCCGCCTTCTATGGTCCATTCCGTGAAGCGGCGGGCTCCGCACCGCAGTTCGGCGACCGCAGGTCATACCAGATGGACCCTCCCAACGTGAGAGAGGCCCTGAGGGAAATAGAAGAGGATATCAAAGAGGGCGCCGATATCGTCATGGTCAAGCCGGCGCTGGCTTACCTGGATGTCATACGCCGGGCACGGGACAATTTCAATTATCCGCTGGCTGCCTACAATGTCAGCGGCGAATACGCCATGGTTAAGGCCGCTTCCATGCGCGGCTGGATCGACGGGAAAAGGGTTACGCTGGAGATACTCGGCGCCATCAAAAGGGCAGGGGCCGATATCATTATCAGCTACCACGCCAGGGAAGCTGCCGCCTGGCTGGCGGAGCAGGGCTGAATAAGATGAGATCTTCAAAGAACTCAGAGCGGTTGTTCAAACTTGCCCGGCGCTGCCTGCCGGGAGGAGTGGACAGCCCGGTAAGGGCCTTCGGGGCTGTGGGAGCAACTCCCCGCTTCATTGTCGAAGGCAAAGGCTCAAAGATCCGGGATGTCGACGGCAACAGCTATATCGATTACGTCGGCTCCTGGGGGCCATTGATACTGGGGCACGCCGACCGGCGCATAGTGGAAGCCCTGCAAGATGCGGTGGGAAAAGGCACGAGTTTCGGGGCCGCAACCGAACTGGAAACCCGCCTGGCAGGGATTATATGCGGGGCAGTGCCGTCCATGCAGATGGTACGGTTCGTCAACTCAGGGACCGAGGCTACGATGAGCGCCATTCGCCTGGCCCGCGCCTTCACCGGCAGGGACAGGATCATTAAATTCTCCGGATGCTATCACGGGCATTCCGACAGCCTGCTGGTCAGCGGCGGCTCGGGCATGGCCACGCTGGGCATACCCGATTCTCCGGGCGTAACCGCATCCACAGCCAGGGATACGCTGGTGGCTGCCTACAACGATTTAAAGGCAGTGCGCAGTCTCTTCGAGAAATACCCTGAAAGCATCGCGGCCGTTATAGTTGAGCCCGTCGCCGCCAATATGGGGCTGGTCCATCCCGCCAGGGGCTTCCTCAACGGCCTTCGCCGCCTGACTAAAGAACATGGCGCCCTGCTTATCTTCGACGAGGTCATAACCGGATTCAGAGTAGCTTACGGCGGCGCGCAGTCGCTGTATAAAATAAGGCCGGACCTAACCTGCCTGGGCAAAATCATAGGAGGCGGCCTTCCGGTTGGGGCTTACGGGGGAAGGCGTGACGTCATGCAGATGGTGGCGCCCTCGGGGAAGGTCTACCAGGCCGGCACGCTCTCGGGCAATCCCCTGGCCATGACGGCCGGCATAACTACCCTGGAAATACTCAACGATCCGACCGTATATACACAGCTGGAGAAAAAGGGAGAGCTGCTGCAGGAAGGTCTGGCCACCGCAGCCTGCGATGCCCGCCTGCCTCTGTCCATAGCACGTGAGGGGTCTTTGCTGACCGTATTTTTCAGCGAGCAGAGCGTCAGCGATTATGCCTCGGCTCGCCGTTGCGATACAGCCGTTTTCGCCCGCTTCTTCAGGGGAATGCTGGATGAGGGTATTTACTGGCCGCCTTCCCAGTTCGAAGCCGCCTTTATCTCACTGGCGCACAGCCGGGGTGATATAGACGCCACCTTGAGGGCGGCGCGAAAAGTATTCGGCAGACTCTCGGGTGGCGCTACTTGATGGCGACGGCTTCCACCTTGAGCTGGAAATTGCCCGGTACCTCTTTCACAGCCACACAGGTCCGCGCCGGCGGATCCACCGGAAAATATCTGGCGTAGACCTCGTTCAGCCTGGCGAAGTCGCCCATATCGCGCATGAAAACCGTTACCTTTACCACTTTTGCCATGCTGCTTCCCACCGATTCCAGGGACCGCTTCATGTTCTCCATGACTATTTCTGTAGCCCTCACGATATCATCGGTGATTATCAGCCCCTTCTCCAGGTCCATGGGATCAATGCCCGTCAGGAAGAGGAAGCCGCCCGCTTCCACTATATGCGAGTAGGGCCCTGCTTTCAGCAGGAAATCGTTATCAATACACTTCTTTTTCAAAGCCGGTACCTCCTGGTAATTCAGTAGTCAAATGTTACATATTATGTTAATATCATATCATGTCTGAGTACAACCAGACCGAAGAGAAGATCGTCGAGGCCGCCCTGTATGTTATCCTTGCTCACGGTATAAAGAAAACTACGATAGAGGATGTCGCGGCGCGCAGCGGGCTGACGCGGGCCACCGTGTACCGCTACTTTAAAGACAAGAGGCACCTGATAAGGGCCAGCATTCTACACATGGTGAACGTGCTTAACGAGGCGCTGGCCAGCATGGACAAACACAGGTACTACGATACTGAGAAATCCGCCACTCTGATCAAGGAGGCGGTGTCTTTAATGCCCAAGGGGGACATTTCCACACGCATTATCGAGCTCAAACAGCTTTATCCGGAGATCTTCGCAGAGTACCAGATCGCTCGTCTGGCCTCGATCCGGGGGATATATAGGCGTGTTTTTACCGCGGCCAAGCGGGAGGGTCTGATCACTCCTTCTGAAACAGATTGGAACCTGGTGCAGACGATACTTTCAGAGGCCACGCTCTACGTTGCTGAAAGCCCGCTGGTGCTATCGTACGGCACATCGGTGGGACACATATACTCGGCCGTGCTGGATATCATGCTCTACGGCATCATGGGCAGGCGTAAGAAACGGTAACCGCTTAACGCCTGCGAGCGCCTGCAGCGCGTTGCGCCGGTGCTCTTCGTCCGGCCGGGAAGCGCCGGGGGCCTTCCTCAGGTATCTCCGGAGCCGGCGCGTTGTAATCGAAACCCTGAAGCTTACGCCGCTCCAGAGGCGCCTTAAGCACCTCTTCTATCTCTTTTACCAGGGCGGCGTCATTGGCAGTCACAAATGTCAGGGCATCTCCCTTCTGATCGATACGGCCGGTGCGGCCGATGCGGTGCACATAGGTATCCACGCCCTCCGGCATGTCTACCTTGAGACCGTGCGAGATGCTCATGACGTATCTGCCACGCGCCGCGATAGCTGTCGCTACCCGTAACCTCACCGAGCCATCGCGGAAGCCGTCCAGTGCCGCCTGGCGCCTGTTCTGCGCCAGGTCGCCGTGCAGGGCCGTCGCATTGAAGCCCGACCTTTTAAGCTGCAGGGCTACGCGGTCCGCGCGGTGCTTGGTGCGAGTGAAGACCAGTACCGAATCGGTCTCAAAGCTGCGCAGGACCGATGTCAGCAACTTTATCTTGAGGTGCTGTTTTACGGGATAGATGCTATGAGATACAGTATCGGCCGGCGCTGCATGCCCGATCTGCACAGTAACGGGGATGCGCAAAGCCTCCTGTACCAGCTTGCGTATATCGGGCGGCATGGTAGCGGAGAAAAGCATGGTCTGCCTGGGCCTCACAAGGCACCTCAATATGCTCTTGATATCGGGCAGGAAACCCATATCGAACATGCGGTCGGCCTCGTCAATGACCAGCATCTCGAGGAAAGACAGGTCTATAGTGCTCTTCCAGATATGGTCGAGCAGGCGTCCCGGGCAGGCTACTATGATATCCACGCCGCTGCGCAGCCTGCGTACTTGCTGATCCATGCCTACGCCGCCGTAAATCGATATGCTTCTCAGTCCGGTGGCCTGTCCCAGCGCATCGATGGCCTCGCAGGTTTGCTCGGCCAGCTCGCGTGTAGGCGAGATGACGGCGGCCCCTATGCGCCCGCGGGGCAGTTTCAGCAGGCGGTCCATTACGGGCAGCACAAAGGCTGCCGTCTTGCCGGTGCCGGTTTGCGCCAGGCCGATGATATCGCGCCCCTGCATGATGGGGGGTATTGCCTGCAACTGGATGGGAGTGGGCTCAGTATAACCCTGCGCCCGCACACCTTCCATGATGCTCGGATGTAAATGGAAATTTTCGAAACTCAATGAATGACCTCTTAAATTGTATATTTAGCGGGGTTCGGGCCATTCAAGGCTTGTGATAATTCTGGAAGGATTAAAATAAGCTTGTAATAACCTAAACTTGAACTATTTAACCCATTATACACTAAACATTGACAAACAACCTAATAAATACTAAATTGAAATTGCAGGTCACTCTATAAAAACATTAGCTAAATATATCGCAGCGGACCAGCTTTTAAGAAGTTACGGAGGTGTTTATGTCGGAAGAAGAGGCCAAAACCAAGAAACAGCTCATAGATGAAATGGAACTTCTGCGAGAGCAGGTCCGCAAGCTTAAATCCGTGGAGAGCGAATTTAAAGTAATAGAAAAGGAACTGAGGAACTCCGAGCGTCAATACAGGCAGCTTTTTGAGAGTGCGCGGCATGGGATCGTGATACTGGATGCGGACACGGGCCGGATTAAGCATGCCAATCCTCACCTGCTTAATATGCTGGGCTATTCCCACGAAGAGTTGCTGGGTAAAAATCTCTGGGAAATCGATGCTTTCATCGACACTGAAAAAAGCAGGGCTGCATCGCATGCGCTGAAGCAACATGACCACCTGCGTTATGAAGATTTCCCTTTGGAGACGAGAAACGGACGGCGGTTGGATGTTGAGATTGAATCCAGCGTTTGCACGATCGACGACAACCGTGTTGTCCACTGCAATATCCGCGACACATCGGAGCGAAAGCGGCTGGAGCGGGAGCTGCATCTGGTGGCTACGCATGATTCCATGACGGGGCTGCCCAACCGGACACTTTTTCGCGACCGTGCGCAGTTGGCGGTATTACATGCTCAACGCAGGAAAAAGAAGGTGGCGATAATGTCACTTGACCT
Organism: uncultured Dehalococcoidales bacterium; assembly: GCA_964437795.1. GTDB lineage: Bacteria > Chloroflexota > Dehalococcoidia > GIF9 > UBA5629 > CAIMUM01. The sequence continues at coordinate 48,397 of CAYTIC010000014.1, forward strand.
GGATAGTTTCAATACCGTGAATGAAACTATGGGAAACCTGGTGGGAGACCACCTGTTAAAGGCCGCAGCCGACCGCATGACAGGATTGTTGCGGAAAAGCGATACCGTGGCGCGAGTGGGCGGCGACGAGTTCGCCATGGTTATACCCGAGATCGAGGAAATCAGCAATGTCGACAAGGTCAATCACAAGGTTGTGGACGCATTCAGGCACCACTTTCTGGTAAACGGCCATAAAATACTGGTGACCATCAGCGTCGGTACAGCCGTATTCCCGGAGGACGGCAGGGACCTCGATACCCTGATAAATTGCGCCGACAAATGTATGTACTACGTGCGTTCAAACGGCTGCAACAACTATAAAATTTCCTCATCCTGATGACGTGGCCGGACGGATCCTTTACTGCCACAGATGCCTGCCGGCCTGACGAGAGCCCGAGTATAAGGCCCCCCTTGGGGTACCTGCATTCAGCCTTCTAAAGCTTTATCCGGGATATCCCCGAAGCACGTCCCCACCGACCTGGCCGACCTTATCAACGGATCACCGGGAGTCACTCGCCTCTGTCCTCGCGCAACCTCCTCCAACGGTACATCTACCAGGTCATTGCCTTTGACTCCCACCATGTATCCGTATGATCCATCCAGCAGCATATCGACCGCCCTGGTGCCCAGCCTTGTAGCCAGCACCCTGTCATACGGAGTGGGCACACCGCCCCGCTGCAGGTGTCCCAGCACAACGGTACGGGCCTCGATGCCGGTTTCCGCTTCTATCTGTGACCCCAGCACAAAGCCTATGCCCCCCAGGCGGACCGGGTCCGTGCTCTCCTCTACAATCCTCTGTACCACCTTCCCCCCACCCTTCGGCCTGGCGCCCTCCGAGACAACGGCGATGGTGAATCTCTTCCCTCTCCTGTATCTATCGTTTACCTTGTCCGTAACGATATCCAGGTCATAAGGTATCTCGGGCATCAGCACCACTTCAGCTCCGCTGGCGACTCCGGCATGCAGGGCGATCCAGCCTGCATTACGTCCCATGACCTCCACGATCATCACGCGGTGATGCGACTGGGCGGTGGTGCGCACGCGGTCCAATCCTTCCGTGGCGATGAACACCGCGGTATCGAAGCCGAACGTGATATCGGTTCCCCTGATATCGTTATCTATGGTCTTAGGCACACCTACGATGGGGACTCCGTCCCTAAAAAGCCTGTGAGCAATATTGAGGGTCCCGTCGCCGCCGATGCACACCAGGCAGTCCACGTCCAGCCGCTCGAAATTATCGATGGCGGTCTGCGACAAATCCTCGAATTCCAGCGGTCCCTCCTTTTTGAGAGGACACCTGTAGGGATTGGCTTTATTGGAAGTGCCCAGAATAGTGCCGCCCAGGTTGATGATCCCTGACACGTCATCGTAATGCAGAATACGGTGCCGGTTATGCATCAGGCCTTCGAAACCATCCGAGATGCCCACAACCTCCAGCCCGTATTCAAGTATGGCCTTCTTGGCCACCGCCCGGATAACAGCGTTTATACCCGGGCAATCGCCGCCGCCCGTCAGGATGGCTATCCTGCCTTTCTTTGCCACAGCTATCTGCGTGTACCCACCTATTTCTTGCTACAGGTCCCGCTTCCGAAAGCCGTGAGCAAAATGCCCAATCCCAGCGCCACGAGGGTCACCGGGCAGGGCAACGGCCATCCGAACAGCGGATTAGGTATACGGGCAGCCATAAGGACGGCATCCAGTATGAGCAGGAAACCAGCGATGATTAGTAAAATTTTACCGGCTTTTAACATGTGACACCCCCGTTGATTATTTTTAAACGTATTTGCTGCAATCCATGTTCAAGATTATGCTTTATCGGATCTAATCTTCCGGCGGTTCCGGCCAGGGCTCCCCGACTGAGTTATCCGGAGCAGGCGGCTGGTCTCCTTCGGCTCCCGAATAACCGCCACCGCCGGGCTCAGGAGCGGGAACAGTATCAATATCGGCGCCGGAGTATCCCCCACCGCCGGGTTCAACAAAAGGAACGATCTCCCCATCTGCGCCGGAATATCCTCCACCTCCCGGAGCTGGGACCGGTATCAGGTAAGTCTCGTAATAAACATCCGATCCCATGTAAACGACATTCACCACGGCCGTATCCGTGCTGTAGCCCGCGTTGTTGGATGCCTCCAGGACGTAAGTGGTCGGGCCGGCCGGGTATACTCTGAGGGAGCCTGAAGATGCGACCGTGCCCCGCCCTGATAAAGTGACGTTGCCGGCGTTTGAGACTTTCCAGCTAAGAACTGTGGCGCCACCCTGTGGAATAGTTGAAGGATTGGCGGCAAAATAGTTTATTACCGGCATGGAGTACGACTGGGCAAAGACAAACACCTGGTCGGAGGCGTTTACCGTGCCGCCTGAACTAACAGCAGCCAGTTTATATATTGTTGTAACAAACGGGTAAACCTTTGTGCTACCCGAAGAAGAGACAGTTCCCACTCCATGGTCTATAGAGACAGAGTCCGCACCGTATACGCTCCACGTAAGGGTAACCTGTTTGCCTTTCTCCACGGATGTGGGACTGGCCCAGAAATTCTGGATAACAGGGGCAGGCACGGCAGGTTTCCCTGCCTCCACCGAATCCGTCGCTGCAGTTCCAGGCTTCGGGGCATAGGCAGGCGCCTGTGCCCGGGCACAACCCGCGGAAACCAGGAGCGCTAAAACTAAAAGGGCAATAACGCCTTTCATGCTCAACCTCCGCTATTAGGTTATCATGTTGAGAATGCACAGTCCACAGCAAAGGTTGTACAATCTAACTATAGGGGCAGTCAATAGAATTGGCTTAGCGGCTGTAATAGCCCGGGCGAAGATTGAAGTAAAGGAGGTGCGCCATGTCAGGAAAATTTGCGTTGACCCTCGGCGGATGGGTGCTTGGCCTCATCATTGCAGCCATAGTAATTGTCGTGGCCGCCGCATTGCTGGGCGGATACCTGTGGGGCAACGGCAGCGGATTCCAGGCCGGTTATGACCGGGGCAAGGTCGACGGCGACAAGGCCGGATTCAACAGGGGCTATGAGAACGGACAAAAGATCGGATATGACCTTGGTTTCCAGGCCGGAGATAAAGCGGGATACGATAAGGGTAAACAGGCCGGCTACAACGAAGGGTATACCAAGGGCAAAGACGAAGGCTACCAGCAGGGCGAAACCGCTGGCTATAACAAGGGCCTCCGGGAAGGATACAACTCCTACGTTACCCCTTACTACTATCCATATCCATGGAATTACCATCCCCCCTATGTTTATTAATAGTGATAAAGGGACGTTAATATTCAGAGAGACCACGGGATACTATCCAACAGGCTTGTATTAGCCTGTATTATCGTCGCCCTGATCCTGCTGGCCGCGATGGCTGTGGCAATAATATTCTTCCAGGATTCGGCGGCCGTGCAGTTTGTATTCAAGGCCACCGATGTCGCGCTTCACGTCGACGTTTACCTGGGCGCCCTCATACAGCAATACGGCCTTCTCATTTACGGCATTGTGTTTCTCATTATATTCTGCGAGACGGGCCTGGTATTTGTCCCCTTCCTGCCCGGGGATTCATTGCTTTTCGCCATCGGGGGATTTGCGGCGCTGGGCGCGTTAAATGTGTGGCTGTTGATTCTACTGATGTGGCTGGCTGCTGCGCTGGGCGACAGCCTCAACTATTTCATAGGCAACCGCATAGGCGAACAGGTCTACAAGAGAGATTACAGGTTTATCAAAAGGGAGTATATCGACCGGACCCACCTGTTCTTCGAAAAATACGGCGGTATGGCCATAGTTCTTGCCAGGTTCGCACCCATCTTGAGGACCTTCACCCCCTTCGTAGCAGGAGTCGGTAAGATGAACTACCCCAGGTTCCTGTTCTACAATATCATAGGCGGCCTGCTGTGGGTGTCCATTTGTATATTGTGCGGCTATTTCTTCGGCAACCTGCCCTTCGTCAAAGAAAATTTCTCGATTTTCATCCTGGCAATAATTATCGTTTCTTTAGTTCCTTCGGCGGTAGAGTTACTCAGACACTGGCGGGCCGGCAGGCGAAGAACCCTTAACTGACAGGTGTGACATTGATGACCCTTCTTGTGCGAATCAGGTACAAAACAAGCTGGCAGAGGATATATGATGAACGACGACGGCAGTCCGCTCAAACCGCTCAAATGGTATAAGGACCTTTCGGACCGCAAAGGCAGGCTTGCGGCCGGCGCATTCCTGCTGGAGGGTCCGCGTGCCATTGACCAGGTGGTCATGAGCAGTCCAGGCAGAATTATAGAGGTTTTATACACGGGGGAACAGCCTGCTATCTATGCTGGATATACGCTGAGACCACTCACATCAGCACAGATGCAATCCGTAAGCTCGGCCACCACCTCCCAGGGGACTATAGCAGTGGTCCGGCTGCCGGCGGACACCTACTCAGCCAACCTGCCTGCAGACGCGGGCGATAAGATCCTGCTGCTGGAAGATATCCAGGACCCGGGTAATGTCGGCACGCTCATACGCACCGCCGCGGCCTTCGATTACTCGGGCGTCATACTTACAGAAAAATGCGCTGATCCGTTCTCCCCCAAGTGCATACAATCCACGGCGGGAAGCGTTCTGTCCCTATGGATCAGGAGAAGCGCTGCCTACCCTGACATGGTGGACGAGCTGAAAAGACGCGGATACGGCCTGGTTACGGCCGACCTGCGCGGAGAGGAGGACCCGTCGTCGCTGAGAAAGAGCAGCCGGCTGATCCTTGCACTGGGCAATGAGGCATCCGGCCTTTCCCGGTCGATCCTGGCGAAATCCGATCGCACTATAAAGATATCCATAGCCGGAGAAAAAGCGGAGTCACTGAATGTCGCCGCCTGCGGCGCCATATGCATGTATTTGAGCAGCCTTAAATAACAGCCGCCCGACAGTTAAGAGAACGGGGATTTACTTTTTCAGCAGATCGGCGATCACCATACGGTCGAAATAGACTTCATTGCGCTGGATTTTATCACCTTTGAACGCGATGAAATCCATCCCGTCGCCCTCAACTGTTTTCCCGCCGCCCGCCGGCTGCCATGTTGCATGCCACCTGGCTGCCGCGCCATCCATGTCCTTGAAAACCTGGATGTCCTTGATTGCCCAGTGCATCTTCCACGCTGCAAACAGTTTGGCCAGGTACTTGCGTAGCGCTGCCTGGTCCGTGATCTGCCCGCGTATATTGGGATCGATGTAAACCAGGTCCTGGGAATAACAGGAGGCCACTTTTTCCACTTCCTGTGTATTCCATGCGGCGATAAATTTCTCGGCCAGCTCCTTTATCCGTTTATCCGACATATTCACCTCCCCGGCTCATTATATCGATACCTCCTGCCTGCTTCAACCACCGGCTACGCCGATAAAAGGTCTCCTCAGGACGTTTCTTCGCGCAAAACTATATAAAACGACATCTTTTTTTGTTTCCAGTACTGCGCGGATGAATCGAATATCCTGTCCGCCACCTGCGCATCGGCCCGCGCTTTTGAGGCAAAAGATTGATGATTGTTGAACAAAATAGCGTATCCCGCGGCCGGTTTCCACGCCATGTCCGTCAGGCAGTCGCTAAAAGCGTCCCAGTTCATTCCGAAATACGCCGGGAAGCCGAGTGCCCGGGCCGTTTTCTTAAGAAAACCGGTTTTGCTCCTGACACCCTTCAAATCCACCTTGATAAACTCCAGCCCGTTGGCCCGTGCCGCGCTCTGGATATCTGCCTCAGTACCCTGCGTTAACATGTAAACGCCCGAGTTCAAATATGAGCCGAATACGGTTCCCCAGTTTTCCACAGATCACTCCTGTATCAGCTTAAAGGACCTGTAATGATCGTCTGTATAGTAATACTCGCCGTTGCTTCCGGCAACTATGCGACGCGCGCCGCGGTCATGTGAGCCGGGCGTAATGACCGTGTATTCATGATAATACCCGCCCGGTTTGGCGGGCAGCAAACCCTCGTAGTTGCTGAACACGGTATCATCCTTGGAGTAGGGGAAAGGACCACCGCTCTTGATCAGGCCCAGTGTGGTCCTGCCCTCCGGGGGCAAATCGGCGACACTGATGACCTTTGTGCCCGCAGGGATATCGGGCTGGCTTTCGGTAGCCTGCGGGATATTCTGCTCAACGGCAGGTGTTGCAGGCGTGCAATTAACAAGGGCGTTATCGCCGCTTGCCAGGCTGAAAACCAGGTATGCCGCGGCAAAGACAACAATATAAATAACGACCTGTTTCCAGGTATTCGGTTTGATGCCCACATGGGTAGTATATTACAGAATTAAAGAATTCTTAAAGCGCATCCCGGGATGCCCGGCGCCCGCTGTTGACTTGCATCATCCGCCGCCCTATACTACGCGAGATAAAATACCGGCCGGTACGGCCGGACGGAGAGATCAAAGAAGCTGCCCAGGAGGTCTGAACCATGCTTAACAGGCATACCATTACAACAATCACACTGATGATCGCAGTGACAATTCTAACGGCAGGAATGTTGTTTTCCGGTTGTACACCAGCGCAGGAAAGCGGCAAATCAGTATTTATAACCGGGACCTACGGCGCGCTTGTACATGGAGTCTATGACGGGACCGCCACGGTCTCAGACTTAAAACGCCATGGTGATTTCGCCCTCGGCACCTTCAATGGCATAGACGGCGAGCTGGTGGCCCTGGACGGCAAATACTATCAGATAGGATCAGGGGGAAAGGTAAATCCCGCGAATGATACTATGAGCACCCCGAATACTACAGCCCTGTTCTTCAAGGCAGACAAGGTCGTAACGATCGATAAACCGATGACCTACCAGGAACTGCAGCAATACCTCAACACGCAGTTGCCCACACAGAACATTTTTATCGCCATTAAAGTGAAAGGCACATTCGACTCGATAAAGGCCAGGAGCCTGACGAAGTTGAATCAACCGTACCCGTCCACTCCTTATTCAACGATCACACAAAATGAGCCCACCTTCGACTTCAACAATGTGGACGGCACAATGGTGATTTTAGTCAGCCCAAATCATATGAGCGAGATCAGCTATCCCGGCTACCACGCCCACTTCATCAGCAATGACGGAAAATCCGGGGGGCATGTGCTCGACGGCCGCATAGCCAAAGGGCAGGCTGAAGTGGAATTACTACCCAATTTTAGTGTGAACCTGCCGCAAAGCAGCAAGTATTACCAGGCGGACTTCACCGAACCCAAGTAGCCATTTTCTAACCAGGTCCGACTGATTAGTGTCCCGGTTCAGAAAACTCTCGCGGAAGCGCCAGAGAGCCTGAGGTGAACGCTCAATTTGCTTAACGTATTGTTCGGTATCCTTGCTCAGCGTCCAGAATAAATAGGCCAGCGCGGGGATCACCAGGAATATTCCTATAAAATGCAAAACGAACTTATCATTGTTAATACAGTCGTAGATAAACAGGATCAGCATCACTGACAACCCCAGCGCCAGATATATATTTCCCAGCAATTTAAGTAATTTCATTCTGTCCTCCTCACCATCGAATGCATTAACATCGACCTATCCGCACTCAACACACCTCTAATTATACTCCGTGGATTTTTTTCTTTTCAAATTCACACGTTCAGCGACAGCAAACCTCGCTACAAAATGATATAGTATTGTGAATTGGGGAGTTGAAATGGGTAGAATATCGGATAGATTTCCCGGAGTGGAATGGGTCGGCGACGCTGGCATATTCATAAAGATCGATGAAAAGAGATGTACGGGCTGCGGCAACTGTATAAAAGTGTGCCTGGGCAACTGTTTTGAGATAAAAAGTAAACTGGCCGGGATAAAGAGCCTGGATGAATGTATGGAATGTGCCTCATGCTGGTATGTTTGCGGGGAAGGGGCCATAGGGTTTTCCTGGCCGCCGGGCGGCAGCGGATACAGGAGTGACTGGGGATAGAATGACTCTACAGGAATACGATGTCATTGTTATCGGGGCGGGCTTCGGCGGGCCTGTTGCGGCTAAAAAGTGTGCCGATGCCGGCCTGAAGACGCTTATGCTAGAGAGGTCTGAGAATCCCGGGGAAAAGGTTATCTCGGGGCTCACCATCCCGATTTACGGCTTTCTATTCGGCCCGTCCTTTATACGCGACGGCAGTCCGCCCATAGAGAGGCCAGTGGACGGGATAAGAAACTACATCATTTATGACATCAAAAACGAAGATATCGAAATAGTTGAACTGAGGATACCAGGGCCGCTGTCACCCATATTTGCCTTTGGTTACAACGCTTACTGCAAACCTTTCTGCATCTGGGAGGCGGAACAGGCCGTAAAGGCCGGGGTTGAGTTAAGAACCTGCATTACTGCGACGGATGTGATCAAAGAGGACGGTCATATTCGGGGGGTTGTAACCGATAGTGGAGAGCAAATACGATCGAAGATTGTGATAAATTGCGAGGGATCGCAAGGTTTACTGTCAATAAAGGCCGGAGTCAGGGACAAATATCCGCCGCAGGCAATTTCCCTGGCGGATACTTATGATTACGAGTGTTCAAAGGAGGTTATCGACAGGGTTTTCGGGCATACAGTACGGTTCTGCTGGGGATTCGACGAACAGGAGATCGCGCCCCCTCTCGGCCATGGCAACGGGCTGATGGCCTGGCCTTACAGAAACAGCATCCACTGGATGCAGGACCAATGCCTGGCATTGGATGATGGCCGGGTGCCGAACCTGAGAAAGCTATTCGACGAGTATCACGAGAATATCACCACACAGCTCCCCTGGTGGAGGGATGAGATCGCGCCCAGCGTTAAATTGAGGGCCAGAATGTGGGAAGGCTTCGGAATATATGTCGGGCTGGACGATAAATTGCGGAACATGCCCAATTACACGGACGGTATGATACTCGCGGGAGATGTGGCCGGGCTTGAAAGCACCGGACTGTGCGACGGCGTGCCGACGGCATGGTTTTCAGCTGATATCGCCGCCGATGTAGCCATAGAAGCAATAAAGGCAAACGATTTTTCAGCCAAGTTTCTCGAGAGATATAACCGGAGGATAAAATCGCACGGCATTATCCAGTGGGCGATCACCTGTAACGGCAGATGGAACCTGCGAAAAGCCCAGGAAAGCCACGACCGCAAGGAATTGTTGGACAGGGTAAATTACCAATTCGGCCCGGGCATCCTGACGCATGCGGGCACTCCCCTGGTAAAAAGTGTGCTTTGTGGGATCAGGAAAGACCCGTTCATATTAAGAAAATGGATCAGGATGTTCCCGCGGTACTATTACAACTGGGAGCATGGTTGCGCGGGCCAAGGCGAGATCCTCGAACGTCAGAAAAAGAGTGTGGGCCTGCGGATAGCCCTGCTAATTTTTGATTTACTGATTATACTGTTCAGCCCGCTAAACTGGGCCCTGGCCTGCCTGTTGGAGCCTCTGGCCGGAGCGGTTAACCCGCTGATCAAAGCATTCTATCCCGTAGTTGAGCTCGGCTTGCGCGCCGGAATCAAAATGGAGCCGCTATTCAAACCCGTATCTCGATGGACGATCGATTCCGTTAAGCAGGCGCATCCATCAATTTTTAATATATCAAAGTGACCGGAGCATCCGCCTGACAGGGTTTTTTCGAGCTCGATTACGTTAAACCATTAGAGCCGGTGTAGTACGTCTGAGAATTAGTGTGAGATTGTGAGGACATCGATCAGGAAATCAGGAGAGCATCATTTCATCGATTAATGCATGTAATCAACGGCTCTTCTGAATGGTCTCGAGGACGACCTCGTAAAGATAGACTTTCTCCTTCTTGAGCAGGTCCTCGATCTTCTTCTTAATTATCAAAGCTTTCTCCGTAGACTTGCTCTGCTCTTCGTCCGGAAAGGTTACCTGAACTTTAAGATAAGCGGTATTCAACCGTGCGTGTGGCATTTATTGTTTCCTCCTTTTGATTTGCCCCAATTGAAGACACTTCAATGTACTTCAAAGAAACTCAGTTTGTCCAGCCGGTCGAAATTATGCTGGGCGTCTATCCAGCGAACCGTGCCCGAACGGCAGCGCATGGCTATGGACTGGGTCCTGGCCCCGCCGCTGAAATAGCGCACGCCTTTGAGCAGTTCGCCGCTGCTGATGCCGGTGGCTGCAAAAAAAACATCGTCACTATCTATCAGGTCACCCGTCCTGTAGACCTTATCAACGTCAATCCCGCCGGAGATTGCCGCCTCCCTTTCCACACTATCCCGCATCCAGGCTTTGCATTGAATAGCGCCCCCGATGCAGTGTATGGCAGCCGCGGAGAGGACCCCCTCCGGTGTACCCCCTATGCCCATGAGCACATCGACTTCCCTCTCCGGCAAGGCCGCGTCTATACTGGCCGCGATATCGCCGTCGGTAATCAATTTAACCCTGGCGCCGGCGCTCCTGATATCGGATATCAGCCGCTCATGGCGCGGCCTGTCCAGCACCACAACGGTGAGCTCCGATATCTTTCTTTTCTTGGCTGCCGCGATATTCTTCAGGTTCTCCAGTACAGGCGCATTTATATCGATGCAGTCCTTCGCCTCCGGGCCTGTGACGATTTTATCCATATAAACGAACTGCCTGGGCCAGTGTATCGTCCCCCTGGCTGAAAGGGCCACAACTGCGATGGCGCCGGGCAGACCCCTGGCAACAAGATTGGTCCCATCGACCGGGTCCACCGCAATATCAACCTTTAAATCGGAACCGCCGCCGATGTGCTCCCCGATATATAGCATGGGAGCGTGGTCCTTTTCCCCCTCCCCGATGATTACGATCCCATCCATATGTACATAACCCAGGACATAACGCATGGCGGCTACAGCCGCCGCGTCAACAATTGTTTTATCGCCCCTGCCCAGGTGACGGGCGGAAGCCAGTGCGGCTGCCTCCGTGACGCGCACCAGCTCCATAGCTATATTGCGCTCGATGGGCATGCCTGAATGCATGGATTTCATACTTCACAACCTCCCCTTCCAATAAGACTATTACATTGTCCATGAAATAGTCAATGTAATTCTCTATCCGGTGTACCTGGACAGGGAGACGTTCACAGGGCCCAACGCAATACCATATTGTATTTGAAATTTTATGTTAAGTATTGTACAATACTATAGTAGCTTCAAGTTCAGAACAGGTCTTTTTGCACTCAGTGTTCAAATAATAAAAGAGGTAACTCCATGGCCGTCAATCAGTTCGCAGATATAAGCAAAGAATTATATAACCAGATCAAGTTCATCGAAAGCAGGGTGAAGGACGATTCATTCAAAGACGCCGTCAAGCTGCTGTCGAATGCCGAAAAAACCTGCGAGCATCTTGAATCTATAATGACGCCGGACAACCTGACACAGACTCATATAATTAATAACCGCCGGCTGGAAATAGGCTGGCTTCATGACAACATCGAACAGGGCCTTAAAAAAAAGAAGAAGACCGTAAAAAAGCGCAGCTCAAAGTAGCAGCCGGCGCTTTACCAGTTCACGCAATCAAAAAGAGCATATACGGATCGATCCGTATATGCTCTTTTTCTATCTAACCGATATCCACATGCCGAAACGATACCCCGCCTATCATTTGACAGAATATAACTTGTTATATTACGATATATCGTAATATATTAAACATGGAGGGACAGTATGTTTGGCAGAAGATACTTTGAGCGTGAGCATCATTCCCGGTTTTTCGAAAAGGGGGACCTCAAGTACGTAATACTTGACCTGGTCAAGGATAAGCCGGCGCACGGGTACGAGATTATCCGAGCGCTGGAGGACCGTTTTCACGGCTTCTACTCCCCCAGCGCAGGCAGTGTATATCCCACTCTGCAGCTGCTGGAGGATATGGGTTACGTGACCTCTTCCGAGCAGGACGGGAAGAAGGTTTACACGATCACTAACGCCGGCAAAGAATTCCTGAAAGAAAAGGGGGAAACGATGGACAAGATCAAGGCGCATATGCATGACTGGTGCGGCAGCGGAAGCCACGAGGAGATACGCGAGATCATGCACGAGATGGGCCATCTCGCCAAGAGCGTGGCCAGGAAAGCGCACAAGCTGGACAAAGCGCAACTATCGCGCATTAAGGAAATCATCACCCGTGCGGAGCGCGACATCGACGCCATTTCCTGACGGTTGAAAACCGAAGATCCTCAGAGTTGGATAAGGTGGTTAACCGGTAAATGGGTTACCCCATTTACCGGTTTTCTTACCAAACCAGCTAAAATTGAGCATGTCTAAGAATCGGATAGGTAAAGGAGGAGATCGGTATGGAAAAGAAAATCCACAACGTCCCGGGCCAGGCCAAAGCAGGGCCTTATTCCCACGCGGTCGAGGCCGGCGGGTTCATCTTCGTATCGGGCACTGGCCCCATCGATGCAGAACAGAATGTATTTGAGCTTGAAAATGTTAAAAAAGCCACCGCCATCACCCTCGACAACATACGTAAAATATTAAAAACGGCGGGCAGCGACCTGGATAAAGTGGTCAAGGCCAACGTTTATCTGCGGGATATGGCCGATTTCAACCTTATGAACGAAGTGTACTCAGTATATTTCCCGCAGAATCAGCCGGCCAGGACCTGCATAGCAGCCAAGCAGTTGCCCGCCAATATACCCGTTGAAATCGAGGTTATCGCAATTAAATAAGCTAAAGAGGCCGGATGCAGGGAATGTAGTGAAACTGCAAATCGACTCCCTGTTGAATTAAGGCCCTGTACTATTCAGGCCCTTCTTTAAGTGTGGCGATATTGGCGATCCGGCCGGTGGTGACCTGCAGAGCCACGTGGGTCTGGCTTTTTCTGACTCCTGCGATCTTCGGCAGGTAGTCCTTTAGAAATTTAGCCATGCTGGCAGAGGAGGCGAACCAGGCGCCGAACAGGATATCGAAGGGACCCGTGCAGAGCGCCACGAAGTCGACATTGCTGCAGCTGGCCAGCGACTGAGTGATGTCGTCGACATGGGGCGCCTCAACTTCCAGTAAAATAAAAGCCCTGACGCTGTATCCCAGCTTGGCCGGGTCGGGTATCACCGACCAGTTGATCACGCCCTGCTCCACCAGACGGGCTATCCTTCTCCTGATGGTCTTTTCACTCACACCCAGCTTGCGGGACAGATCGATGTTGCTCTGCCTTGCGTCATTCGCCAGCTCTCCAATCAACCTGTTATCCAACGCGTCCATGAAACCCATTATAACATGACGAAATCCGGCGAAAATACCCCCGTTGAGCGCCCTTTACGGACGCCGATATTGCGCCGGATACCTGCCGGTCAGTTAGAGTGACAATTTTTTCACTGCTGCTTTTTTTACTTATTTCGGAACCGTTTTCCAAATGCATGCCCCGGGCGATACCCGTCCACACCTGCCGTCTATCCATTATCGGACCATTTACAGAATATCGTGACCGTTTCTGGTCACGTTTTGCCCTTGACAGTGACGTTTTATGTGCATAATCTATAAGCAATTTCGGACCGTGTTGCATTGAGAGGTAACGATGGATTTTAGCCTGGGGCAAAGAGAGGAAGAGCTGCGGCGTGAGGTGCGTGAGTTCGCCCATAGTGAGATACCGGACGGCTCAATAGTGAATTTCCTCGATGAAGAGAGCCGCGATGAGGACTGGGTTTTCAGCCTCGCCACCTCAAAGAAGCTTGCTGAGAAGGGATGGCTGGCTATGGGCTGGCCGAAGCGGTATGGCGGACAGGACGCCTCTCACCTGGAACAGATGATATTTGCCATGGAGGCCGCCTACTGGGGTATTCCCGGGCTTTCCATGGGAGTGAGCGGCACGGGATGGATAGGCCCCTCACTGATGCTCTACGGCAACGAAGAGCAGCGGCAGAAATACCTCCCCATGATATCTTCCGGCAGCCCGGACGGCATCTGGTGCACGGGTTACAGCGAACCGAATTCAGGATCGGATTTTGCCAGCATCAAGACCTCGGCGGTGCGCCAGGGCGACGAATATGTAATCAACGGCCAGAAGGTCTGGACGAGCTGCGCCCACCGGGCAAGGTGGTGCTGGCTGGCGGTTAAAACAACCTTGAACGGCGGAAAGCCCCAGGACGGCATCAGCCTGTTTATTGTGGATATGAAAAGCAGCGGCATAGCGGTCAAACCGCTGTTGAACTACAGTGGCGAGCATATATTCAACGAGGTTTTCTTCGATAATGTGCGTGTACCTGCGGTAAACCTGGTGGGCGAGGAGAACCGGGGCTGGTACCAGCTCATGAAGTCGCTGGCTTACGAGCGTCACAGCTTCTGCGGCCAGTCCTACGGCACCGCCAGGCGGATCCTCTACGGCCTCGCTAAATACGTCGGAGAGGCAAAACGCGACGGCAGACCGATGGCCCAGGATACAATGGTCAGGTACAGGCTGGCGGACCTCGCCGTGGAACTGGAAACTCTGAAGATGTTCGCCTATGAGATCGCCTGGAAGCTGGGCGAGGGCACGGCCCCGGTATACGAATCCTCCCGCAACAAGTCCTTCGCCGATCATCTACTGGAGCAACTGGCGCTGGCGGGTACCGACATACTGGGTTCCTGCTCTCAGATAGAACAACATTCCAAGCTGACCAGGTTGAAAGGCCTGATACAGCGGCAATACCTGATGTCCCCTGGGACAGCTATAGCGGCAGGAACAGATGAGATAGAAAAGAACATCATCGGCAAGTTTAAGCTGGGCCTGCCCAAATCATATTAAGCGCGAGGATTTAATTAAGTGAACTTCAACTACACGGAACAGCAGAATATGCTGAGGACCATGGCCAGGGAGTTCCTGGCCGGTGAGTGTCCGAAATCGAGGACCCGTGAGCTGGAAAAAGACGGGCGGGGCTATGATCCCGGCACATGGAAGCGCATGGCGGAATTGGGCTGGATGGGGCTGCTGTTGCCCGAGGAATATGAGGGCAGCAACGCCGATTTTATGGATATGGTCGTCCTGATGGAAGAGATGGGCCGCAACATCCTGCCGGGACCGTTTTTCTCCACCGTGGCGCTGGCCGCGTTACCTATCACGGCCTTCGGCAGCAAAGAGCAGCAGGCCTCGCACCTGCCCGGCATAGTCAACGGCGGAACGATATGGACGCTGGCCACGAAAGAGGACCCTGCCGACTGCGGGTTCTCGATGATCCGGACAGCGGCCCGGCCGGCGGGCGCGGAATACGTGCTTAACGGCCAAAAAACCATGGCGCCGTACGCCAATGTGGCGGATTACATGCTGGTGCTTGCGTGCATCAGTACCGGAAAGGACCTGGAAAAGGGCCTGACGCTGTTTATCGTGGATATGAAGAGACCGGGCATCGAAGTCGAGGTTATCCCCACGATTACGGGCGAGACACTGTGCCAGGTCAGGTTAAAGGACGTGAAGGTCGGCGCAGGCGATGTGCTGGGAGCCGCGGGCGCCGCAGAGAACATCGTCAAACAGATACTGGATAAGGCTGCGTTGCTGAAATGCGCGGAGGTATCCGGCGCCTGCCAGGCGGTGCTCGAGATGACCGCTGCCTATGCCAGGGACAGGCGGCAGTTCGGCAAGCCGATAGGCACCTTTCAGGTGATACAGCACAGGCTGGTGGATATGCTGATACAGGTGGAAGGGCTGCAATACCTGGTATACCAGGCCGCCTGGATGATGAACGCCGGATTGGACTGCGCCGCGCAGATCGCGATGGCGAAGGTGAAGGCAAACGAGGTCTATCAGCGCGTGGCCCTCGATGGGATCAAGATACACGGAGCAATCGGATTTTCCATAGAGCATGACATGGGGCTGTACTACAGGCGCGTCCTGGCGTCCAGGTTTACCCCGTACGATACCGCTCACTACCAGGAGAAAGTGGCCGAAGCTCTCGGGATCTAAACGGCTACCTCAATCTACCGGCTCGGGTTCTCGGGCCCCCGTCCCAGGTACTCTGCCAGGAACGCTGTTACGACCTGAGGGTCGTATTTATCAAGCTTAAGCATCTTATCCCATGCGGTCAGTATTAAAGCATACTTAAAATCCGCATCCGGTACAGCCACGATCCCCACTTCCGGATCGCTGTTCGCCGTTGTAAATGCTCTTAAGCTTTTCTCTATCTCAGGTGAAAGCTTGCCGGGATCGTAGTAGATAACGACGGAGCCGTGTTCCAGGCTGTGCACCAGGTACCCGAATGCGGGCCGTGTGGTATAGAACCCCGGGGCAGTGGGATCCGGGAAATGCGGCCCGGAGGTCGGAGGCATTGTTTTGTATTCGACCGGATGGTCCGGCCATATATGATCGCGCCCTTCGTCGGGCGGAGAAATAACACCCGCGAGCAGAGACGTATCACCGTGCGCAGGCAACGTAAAATTCTCTGATATGGTTTGAACTGTTAATGGCCTGTTCGCGCAGGATAACGCCGAACCTGTGACTATAATGATCAGGGCGAGGATTGCGCAAACAATTAGCCCGGGCCACATGTGCCGAACATGTTTTCGTGACTTATTAAAACCTGCCATAATCGCCTCCCGATTTGCGGTTGTACTCTAAAATTTAGCATAGCACAACGTCGGCACACGGGCATAACGGCCCTGGCAGTATTTTGATATTATGTGAACTGCGTTGCTATAATGGATACGTTATGAGTGGTAAGAGGGACAATTATATTACCTGCTATAACTGTGGCGCACCGAATATCGCAGGGGTAAGGGCGTGTACAAATTGCAACGCGCCCCAGTACTATAACTGTCCCTATTGCAACGCATGGGTGGACAATTCATTTTCAAATTGCCCGAACTGCGGCGATAAGCTCAAATGGCCGAGCGACAACTATACGGAATATGCTTTCAGTCAGAATAAATCCACTTCATCCGCCGTCGTCGTTTTGCTGCTGAGCGTTGTTTTACTGTCGATAGTTGCTGTTAACCTCATGATAAATAACTCAAACCCGGTTGACGCGGTCGCACGTACACCTTCTATAGCGACACCCCCGCTAAACGAGATGAAGGTGACGGCACAGCCTGAAATTCAGTATCCCCCTTCAATTACTGTATCCCCGTCAATGACACAATCCGACTACCCCACTTCTTATACTGAACCGGACATACATATTGTCGAGGCGACAACCTGGTACGAAAGCACAGCTGTTGACCCGGTTACCCCGGCCGCTATCCCCGCCACAGATACCTATGTGCCTAAACGCAGCTCTTATTTGGAAACCATGTACCCCAACTGGGGACGCTGCAGCGGCGGGAGTTGCAGGGGCTATTATCAGTAGCGACAGCAGTACGCCGCTACTCTACCGCTGCGATCTCGAAGGGACAGAATATAGCGTTTGACAGGCAGACCGCTTCACAAACTGCACACCAGTCACATTCTTCTACAGGTTCCAGGGCAATGCGCCCATTGTTCAAATACAATGAGCCGCTGGAGCAAACGCTGATACAGAGTCCGCACCCGTCGCAGTTCTCGGGGAACAGCACGGGATACTCTGACGATTTAGCGCCCTGCGCCTTTCTCGCAGCTATCACGGCATGTATATCCGTGTCCGCCACCGCGGCATCGGGCGGAAGCGCCTTGAACGTCTGCCACCGGCCGTTATTATTGCCCAGGGCCACCTGGTGATAGTCCATCACATCGATCATCTGGGAAGCATTTATTTTGGGCAGCGGATAGCTGCAGACCGCTGAAAAGCTTTGCCCCGCGATTATGCCGTTGACATCTCTCTCATAGCCCATGAGCGTTCCCCAGTCGGTGGCGTCCATCCAGCCCAGGTCGCCGCTGACCCTGAGGCCCTGATAACCGCTGTTAAGGGCCAGCTTAAGCCTCTCTACCCAGCTGTTTAATACCCGCTCGGGACGAAATGACCCGTCGCGCAGGTACCAGTCGGAACACTGGATGAACTCAACCTGTGATCCCGCCTTGTGTTTGCGGGCGCCGTTCAGCTTTTTGTCGAGAGATGTACGCGCCTTTTTCTCAACGCCGCCGTCAGCCGTGACCCAGATACAGTATTCACCTTTCTCGATACCGGATCTGAAGTATTCGGCCACCAGGTTGACCAGGTCATCCTGTGATTGATAGAACAGACAGTGATGGGAACCCACTCGGGCTTCCGTCACCAGGTCGACAGCGTTTGTCTTGTCCATTGGATACGCCTTTTAAATTTTAGCACAAAATTTAAAAGGCGTATCCACTATCGCATGCTGATTTCCATTTAAAAACCGTAGTCACAGCAAATCTGATATGATAGGATACGGTCATAAAGATACGGCCAGGAGGCGGGGCAATGTGCGAGTTCTGTCACAAGCATGGTGAAGGTAAAAAATGGTACCTGCAGGCCTGCAACTATTCTGAGGATCTGCTCAGCGACATACGTCGCCGTGAATTCATCCGGGAATTCTTTATGCATCCCGAGAGGATACTTGAAGACGAGAAAATGGTCATGCAGTTCAACCGCGTCCCCTCTTTCATCAGGGCAATCATAATGCCGTTTGCCATCGGCGGGCAGAAGAGGAAACACTACGGGCAGGTGGTACCCATAGAGGACATCGACCACATACTGGATTTCGTTAACTCCGTTACGCGATTGCCCTGTATCTGCCGCCACGCCACGCTCGGTAGCGAACAACGCTACTGCTACGGATTCAGCATGGTGCCGCATGAAGAATCGCAAATGGGCCGGCTGGTACGTTCCATCGGCGCAGAGTATTTGACCGGTCCTTCGACTTCCGGAATCGAGGTATTATCCAGGGAAGAGGCGGCAAAGAGTATCCGCGATCTCGAGAAAAAGGGCAGCTGCCATACAATATGGACCTTTATGACACCCTTTATCGGCGGCGTCTGCAACTGTGACCGTTCCGATTGCATGGCCATAAAGGCGACCGTAACGCATAATTTTCCCGTGGTCTTCCGCGCCGAATATGTTGCCCTGGTAAATCCCGACCTGTGCAACGGCTGCAGGCAATGCATGCGTGTCTGCCAGTTCGGCGTCATGGGCTATAGCATCGCGCAAAACAAAATCACTATCGATCCGCGAAGATGTTACGGATGCGGCATTTGCCGCACGAGTTGCACCAAAGACGCCATAACGCTCAGCGACCGCTCTGCAGTAGCTTTAGCTGCAGGCCTGTGGTAGCAACTATTTTTTAAATTGAAAAGGCAGGACCCATGTACGATTTCACTGACAAAACAGTTATCATAACCGGCGCTTCAGGCGGCATAGGCACGGCGCTTGCGAGGGAATTGGACAGGAGAGGGGCAAAGCTTGTGCTTGCAGATATCAATTCAGCCGGCCTGGAATCATCGGCCTCAGCTTTGACCTCAAATCCGCTGACCGTTAAATGCGACATCACGGACAGGGCGGACGTGAAAAAGCTCGTGGAATCGGCCGTAAACAGATACTCGAAAATCGATATATTGATAAACAACGCAGGCATCATCAGGCCGGCGCTTTTTGAAGACTCCACCTACGAGGATATCGATGCCCAGATGAAGGTGAATTTCATGGGGGCCGTCAACTGCTCGAAGGAAGTGCTGGCGGTTATGATACCTGTCAAACAGGGACATATCGTGACCGTTTCCTCGCTGGCCGGCCTGGTTCCCGAAACCTACAGCTCGATCTATACGGCGTCGAAGTTCGCTTTAAGGGGCTTCTTCCTGACTCTCGGGATAGAGCTGCGCAAGCACAATATAAAAGTATCGACTATTTTCCCCGACTCGGTTGATACACCCATGTTGAAATACGAGTTCTCCCACGGCGGCTCACCGCTGACGTTCTTGAGCGATCCGCAAAGCCCAGACAAAATAGTTAAAGCCATTATCAGGGCAATTGAAAAAGGCAGCCCTGAAATATGTTCGCCCGCTTCCACAGGCATGTTTTCAAAAATAATCATGTGCTGGCCCGGGCTTGTTACAAAACTCTGGCCGCAGATGGAAAAGCTGGGAGAAAAGAATAAGAAGAAGTATATCGGGAGGAGCTGAAATGATCGAAGGATTGAGCACTATCGCCATTCTTGAGCTGCTGACAGCCGGCGGCTTAATAATCTTCTGGATACTGTTTTTTACCGTAGGGCTTGCGCCGAAAAATCCGCCGGCAGGCTATTTCCCCTATGAGCACTCCTTCCCGCTGCCGGATGGATTGCTGGCCTTATTGCTGCTGGTGGCCGGCACACTGATATTGTTAAATAATCCCCTGGGCGCCAGCCTGTCTTTAATAGCCGCCGGCGCACTGGTATTTCTGGGGGTGTTGGACTTCAGCTTTAACATCCAGAACGGTATGTACAAGACTTCTAAAATGGACCTGGTATTAAACGCTTTTATCAACGTCTGGTGCGTCGGATTCGGCGTGGCTATTGCAATCATTATAATATAAGAGTCAGCTTGACACGGCACGATCGGCACTATACAATCCCGAAATATTGATCTGCGGTTGTATGCGGCGGAAGCAGTCCGGCCTGTAATCGACATCGCGGTTATTGTTATAGCAACTGATTAGGAGGGAATATGTCTGAACTTGCCAATGCCATAGCCGACCTCAAGGAAGACGAGGTCAAGAAAATCGTGCAGGATAAACTCGCATCGGGCGCAGACCCGTTATCGATAGTGGACGAGTGCCGCCAGGGCATGGACATCGTGGGACAGCGCTACAAGGAAAAAGAGTATTTCCTGGGCGAACTGATCATGTCCGGAGAGATATTCAAAGAGGCCATGGCCGCCATCGAGCCCAAATTGACAGCGGGAATGTCCTCCAAACCGCTCGCCAAGATGGTGATGGGCACCGCCAAAGGCGATATCCACAACATCGGCAAGGATATTGTGGCCACGCTGCTCAAGGCCGCCGGCTTTGAAATCTACGATATGGGCACGGACGTGGCCCCCGATGCCTTCGTTAACAAGCTGAAGGAAACCGGCGCGCCCATCCTGGGCATCTCCGGTCTGCTCACGCCGTCCTTCGAATCCATGAAGCTGACCGTCCAGGCGCTGGAGGCGGCCGGCCTGCGGGATAAGGTAAAGGTCATCATCGGCGGTGGCATCGTCACCGAGGTGGTACGCAAGTATGTCGGCGCCGACGCCTTCACGGACGATGCCCCCGAAGGGGTCGAGCTGTGCAGGAAGCTGGCCGGAGCTGTGAAATAGATGATTAAAGAGACCATGACCGCCACCGAGCGCACATGGGCGGCCATCAAGCTTGAGCCGTGCGACCGCATCCCCGTCGCGCCACTGATGGACGTTATGTTCCCGTCCAGGCACAGGGGCATGACTGTAGCGGAGGGCATCGCCCACCCGCGCCGGGGCTTCCAGGCCATCGTCGACACCTTCGACGACGTCGGCGGCTGGGATGCCATGATAATACCGGGATACAGCCTTCCCGTACCCCCCAGCATCTCCGCCGTGATGCAGGTGGTGATGGGCGACACCAGGTATCCCGGCAAGGAGCCGGGCTTTGCCGATGACTCCTCGCCCCAGTTCATCGAAAAAGAGCTGCTCACCATCGACGACTACGACGAGATAATAAAGCTGGGCTGGACGGGCTTCGCCGAAAAGAACCTCGGCCGCTTCTTCCCGCTGGACCCCGAGCTGCTGCTGGCATGGACCAGGCGGCAGATGGACCGCTATAAAACCGAGGGGGAGATATGGAAGGCGCGCAATATACCGTCGCTGTGCGGCGCCCTGGTGATGTCCCCGCTGATGTTCCTGTCCACCAGGAGGTCGCTGGTCTCCTTTACGCAGGACCTCTACCGCATACCCGACAAGGTGCAGGCGGTGATGGATGCCATGATCGACGACCTGATCAAGTTCCCCATCGAGGCGGCGCGCGCCACCGGCATACCGGGCGTGGAGCTGATACTGGAAAGGGGCGGCTGTTTTTACTACCCGCTGAAAATCTTCGAGCGCTTCGAGTTCCGCTACATGAAAAAGATGATAGACGCGTTTGCGGCTGAAGGCTTGATAACGGTCATGCATTTCGACCAGGACTGGACGCTCAACCTGCCCTACCTGCTTGAGCTTCCAAAGAAAATGTGCGTCTGCGAGCTGGACAGCACCACGGACATCTTCAAGGCAAAGGAGATACTCAAAGACCATATGTGCATCATGGGAGACGTCCCAGCCTCGCTCAACGCCATCGGCACACCCGCAGAGATGACGGCCTACTGCGAAAAGCTGATCGACCATGTCGGCAAAGGGAAGACGGGTTTCATCCTGAGCACGGGATGTACGATCCCGTTCGACACTAAATTTGAGAATTTCCAGGCTATGATCGATTCCGTCAAAAACCATTTGCCGCAGTAGCTTCCCGGTCAGGATGGATATGCCTGACTAAAGTCTGCATATATTAGTCGCCCGGTATTCCATTCCGAAGTATGTAGCTGTATACTGGAATAGATAAAGCTGTAGCTACGTGGGAAGAAACGATGTTGTGGCAATGGTCGGCTGGTGTTATCGCAGAGCTAATAGCGTCTGCTATCCTGCTTGTGCTGGCAATTTACTTTCCATGGCGGGATCTCAACCGTCAGGTCAGGCTCACAGGGGCAACACTGATATTTGTCTGCGCGCTCTGGATGCTTTCGAATGGTATTGAAATCGGATTCCCGGTGGCATCTTATAAAGAATTCATGTTGGGCGCACAACTTGTCCTGGGAACAATAGCCCTTACACTCTGGCTGTTCTATATTTTGCACTACCTCGGCCCCAGAAAATTACTTAACCGGCGTATTTACATCCTTTCCGGCATCATGCCTCTCATAGCTATATTGGCACTCTCCACCAACGGTGTTACCGGACTGATGTGGACGGAGATCGGTCTGGACAGCCAGAATCCTTACCTGCCGCTTCAACCCGCCTATGGAACAGTTTACTGGGCCTGTATGGCTTATTTAGTTGTGCTGACTTTAGCCGGCAGCTTCATTATTATATGGAGCATCTTCCGCCGTTATACTTACAGCAGGGAATCCATGTTTTTGCTGGCTGCCGCGCTTATTACCCTGACAACGGCATTTATTGAAGTGACGGGCCTGACCGCGCTCTCAAAACTCCCGGTGGGACTTACACCATGGGCAGCCTGTATCGGGGCTGTCATAGTTATATTGAACCTGCCTCGGTTGTATACCGAACAAGTTATACCAGTTGCACGGGATATCATCTTTGAACGCATTGGAGATTGCATATTAGTACTGGATATGCAGAACCGTGTACTGGACTTGAACCCGGCAGCGGAGCAGCTGACCGGTCACAAAATTTCAGATGCCTTCGGACTGGCCATTGAACGGATATGGCCCTATCGTCCTACTCCGATGACGTCGTTCAATAAAATTGTCGAAACGGGTGAGAAGATTGTCTTAGAACGAGCGGGTAAACAGCGGATCTATGAGCTGCGTATCACTACTACTACCGATCCGGGTGGCCGCCAGATAGGTCGAGTGGTTTTGCTTACGGATATCACCGAGCGGGAGAAGGCTGAGGAAGCACTGAGGGAGAGCGAGGACAAGTATCGCGTCCTGGTGGAGAGCGCCGGTGAAGGCATATGTGTACTGCAGGACGGGGTATTGAAATTTGTGAACAGCACGCTGGCAGCGACAGCAGGACTCTCCATCGACGAAATGATGAACAAACCCTTCCTCGATTATGTCCATCCTGAAGACAGGGAAATGATTATTGAGCGCGAATCGCGACGGCTACGGGGTGAAGAATTCGAGACTTCCTATACTTTCCGTGCCCTTAATAAAGCGGGTCATACCAAGTGGGTAAATCTCAATGCGGTAATGATAACCTGGGAGGGCAAACCGGCAACACTGAATTTCTTAATGGACATCACCGAGCGCAGGCAGGCGGAGGAAAAGCTCAGGGAAAGCGAGGAGCAGTTCAGGAACTCCATGGAGAACGCCCCTGACGCCGTCTACATGAACGATCTCGAGGGCAACTTCCTCTACGGTAACCGCAGGTGCGAGGAGATAATCGGTTACAAACGTGAAGAGCTGAAGGGCAAAAGCTTCCTCAAGATGAATATCCTCTCTGAAAACAGCCTGACCAGGGCTGCGGAGATATTACAGAATAATATCAAGGGCTTATCCACGGGCCCCGATGAGTTGGAGATTATCAGGAAGGATGGCCGCCGTGTACCTATAGAGGTCAACACCGGTATCATACGAAGTAGAGGCCGGGTGGTCGTGCTCGCCTTTGTAAGGGAAATCACCGAGCGCAAACATGCTGAAGAAAAGCTATTAAGAAGCTACGAATCTCTGCAAAAGACCCTGAATGACGCCTTAAATACCATGGTCATGATGCTGGAAATGAGAGATCCATACACTGCAGGTCATCAGCAGCGAGTGGCCGACCTAGCAACTGCCATAGCCAGAGAAATGAAGTTTGAAGATACCCGGATCGATCAGCTCC
>CAYTIC010000015.1:0-61537 GCA_964437795.1 uncultured Dehalococcoidales bacterium
CAATATCCTTTATACCGCGCCCACCGCTCTCCGTGCCATCATGAAAGACGGCGATGACTGGGTAAAAAAACATGACCTCAGCTCGCTCAGGTTGCTCGGCACGGTCGGCGAACCGATCAATCCCGAAGCCTGGATGTGGTATTACAATGTCATCGGCGGCGGACGCTGCCCGATCGTAGATACCTGGTGGCAGACCGAGACCGGTGGCATCCTCATCACCCCGCTGCCCGGCGCCTGGCCCATTAAGCCGGGTTCAGCCACCCTCCCGTTCCCCGGCGTTGCTTGCAAGGTTATCAGGGAAGACCGCACACAGGCCGGCGTTAACGAAGGCGGTTCGCTCATCATCGAAAAACCATGGCCCGGCCTTATGCGCGGGGTTTATGGCGATCCCGAGAGGTTCAAGAACACCTACTTCATTCAGAACCCGGGCGTTTACACCACCGGTGACGGCGCTAGGGTGGATGAAGACGGTTACTTCTGGCTGATGGGCCGCATTGACGACGTTATCAACGTGTCGGGTCACAGGATCGGCACAGCTGAGGTCGAGAGCGCCCTCGTTTCACATCCCAAGGTCGCCGAGGCTGCCGTGGTCGGTATGCCTCACGACATCAAGGGACAGGGCATTTATGCCTATGTGACCTTGAAGACGGGTGTGGAGAAATCGGATGACCTCAAGAAAGAACTTGTTGCTCATCTCCGCAAGGAGATCGGCCCGATCGCTTCACCGGACAAGATCCAGTGGGCCGATAGCCTGCCCAAAACACGCAGTGGCAAGATCATGCGCAGGATTCTGACCAAGATCGCTGCCAACGACGTTTCCAACCTGGGTGATACCACCACTCTTGCTGATCCCAGCGTTGTGGACGACCTGGTTAAGAACAGGGTATAACGAAGATAAAACGGCGCTGCCCGCAAAGCAGCGCCGTTTTTTTATCTCTGGTAAATAAATAGTCTTTGGATTTTTCAGGAGGAGAAGGTACAAAATGGCTGAAGAAGCGAAACTTTTTGGGATGCCTGCTGAGAAGGGCAGGTGGATTTTTGTGGTGTTGGGATTCATTATCAACCTGTGTCTTGGCAGCGTATACGCGTATAGCGTTTTTAAAGTTCCCTGCCAGAACTATTTTACTATCGGCGCCTTTGAAGGCGGCCTTCCATTCATGTTCTTCATAGCTTTCTTCGCGGGTATATTCCCGTTCAGTGGGAGGATATTGGAAAAAATCGGCCCCAGGAAGCTGGGCGTCATCGGCGGTGTCCTCGTCGGCCTGGGCTGGATACTATCGGGAATTCTTCCCGCGATATGGTGCAGCGTCTGGATACTGATACTCACCTACGGCGTGATAGCCGGTTCGGGTGTCGGCCTATGTTATAGCGGCCCCATTGCGGTGGCAACCAGGTGGTTTCCCGATAAAAAAGGCCTGGCTGTAGGATTAACCGTGGCCGGCTTCGGCGGCTCGCCCTTTGTCAGTGCTTTTATAGCTAATAACCTTATCAATACGGTACATTTGCTGAATACTTTCTTATACCTCGGCATCGCATTCTTAATTATAGTTATACTGCTCGCGTTGCCGTTGAAGTTTCCTGTAGCAGGATGGAAGCCCGCGGGGTGGACGCCCAAAGCCGGAGCCGCTGCAGCCGGAGCAGACTATGACAGCCACCAGATGGCAAAGACTACATCATTCTGGGGACTTTTTATCTGTTTCATTATCGGTTCACTGGCCGGTTTAATGGCGATCGGTATTTCGAGCCCTGTAGCCACCGGGATCATTAAGCTCGATGCTGCTGCGGCTGCCACACTGGTGGGTGTGTTCGCGATATTCAACGGTGGCGGACGCCCATTATTTGGCTGGATCACAGACAAGATTACACCAAGATATGCGGCCATAATCTCGTTCATAATTATCCTGCTGGCGTCCATAGGGATGTTGTTCGCAGGACCCGGAAGTCTTGTTCTGTACGTTGTCTGCTTTGCGGCGTTCTGGCTGTGTCTCGGCGGATGGCTTGCAGTGGCGCCGACCTCAACCACAACTTTCTTCGGCGTGAAATTCAGTGCCAGAAATTATGGAATAATGCTGCTGGCCTATGGCGTAGGTGCAATTCTGGCTAACTTCATCTCAGGTTTTGCCAGCGACCTCTTCGGATCATACCTCAGGGCATTCATCCCGGTTGGCATACTCGCTTTTGCAGGCATTTTCATTGCCTTCTTCCTTATGAAACCGCCCAAAGCGATAAGCTAACTTCGATTCAAATAGCGTTGCTACCAATGAGGGCGGCCGGCACCGGTGCCGGCCGCCCTCATTCATGTATTTTTACACATTTGTTTCAGGTGCTAAAATTAGTCCCTGCGGTAAAAATATGTCTACTAATACAATAGAAGTCAGGGGTGCACGGGAGCACAACCTTAAAAATGTGGATGTCAGCATCCCACGGGATAAACTGGTCGTCATTACCGGTGTTTCCGGTTCCGGCAAGAGCTCCCTGGCCTTCGATACCATCTATGCCGAAGGTCAACGGCGTTACATCGAATCGCTCTCGGCGTACGCAAGGCAATTCCTGGGACGCATGGATAAACCGGACGTCGACTACATCGAGGGGCTGAGCCCGGCAATATCGATCGATCAGAAGGGGCCGTCTCACAACCCGCGCTCCACCGTGGGGACGGTGACCGAGGTGTACGATTACCTGCGCCTGCTATTTGCCAGGGCGGGCAGGCCCCACTGCCCGCAATGCGGCAGGGAAATCGCCCGCCAGACGGTGCAGCAGATTGTGGATTCGGTGCTCTTAATTAAACCGGATACTCGTATCATGCTGCTGGCCCCGCTGATCCGGGATAGGAAAGGTGAACACCTTCAGATTTTTGACGATTTGAAGAAAGCCGGATTTGTGCGGGTTAGGGTGGATGGATATGTACGCGACCTCTCCGAGGATATCAAGCTCGATAAAAATAAAAAACACACTGTGGAAGCTGTCGTTGACCGCATTGTAACCGGCGACGAAAGCAACCGTGCGCGTATAGCCGATTCTGTTGAGACAGCGCTCAAACTGGGTGCGGGCGTAGTGCAGGTGGCCGTAACCGATGGAGAAGAGATGCTCTTCTCCGAGCATTTTGCCTGTGTTAATTGCGGTATCAGCCTGGGGGAGATCGCGCCCAGGACATTCAGCTTCAACAGTCCTCACGGCGCCTGTCCCGCGTGTACCGGCCTCGGTATAAAACTTGAAATTGATCCCGATCTGGTCATACCCAACAGGGAACTGACTATTGCTGAAGGGGCCATCAGGCCGTGGGCTACCTATACATGGTATTTAAGTCAGCTCGAAGATGTAGCGCAGCAGTACGATTTCTCATTGCGCGTTCCGGTGAAAAAGCTCAGCAAAGACCACTTGAACCTGGTGCTTTATGGTGAACACCCGGAGCGTCACAGGTACCGTTACCGCTTCGGCAAGGTCCGCGAATATGCTGTCGGTTTTGAAGGTGTCATACCGAACCTGCAGCGTTTGCACAGAGAGACCGAGTCCGAGAACAGGAGGGCGGAGATTGAAAGGTACATGTCCGCATCACCCTGCCCTGTTTGCCAGGGGAAGAGGTTAAAGCCCGAGTCGCTGGCGGTCAGGATCGACGAGAAAAATATTATGGATGTTACAGCCATGTCGGCTGTCGATGCGGGCCTGTGGATTCAGGCCATTGCGGGCAGCCGTGATGGCAAACCTATTCTTACTAACAACGAGCAGATGATCGCGCGGCAGATCATAAAAGAGATAAATTCACGCCTCGGTTTTCTCAGGGATATAGGCCTGGGGTATCTGACCTTGGATAGGGCGTCAGCCACTTTGAGCGGTGGGGAAACACAGAGGATCAGGCTGGCGACCATGATAGGAAGCGGATTGATGGGCGTGCTGTATATTTGCGATGAACCTACCATAGGCCTGCATCCCGCGGATATACACCGCTTGATAAATACGCTAAACAAGCTGCGCGATCTGGGCAATACGGTCATCAGCGTTGAGCATGATGAAGGAATGATGCGCGCGGCTGATTTTATCGTTGACCTGGGCCCGGGCGCAGGAGAACACGGCGGCCGCATCGTCGCTGCCGGCAGTATCCGGGACATAATGGATGCGGTTGAGTCGACGACGGGGCAATACTTGAGTGGGGCCAGGTATATTACCATGCCGTCAACCCGCAGAAACGGGTCCGGTAAATACCTGGTCATCAAGAAAGCAGGGGAGAACAATCTGAAAGACATAGATGTTAAAATCCCGCTTGGCAAGCTGGTCTGCATCAGCGGTGTTTCGGGAAGCGGCAAGAGTACGTTGATGAACGACATATTGTATAAAAAACTGGCGCAGATTTTTTACCAGGCAAAAGATAAACCGGGGAAATGTGCCGGTATCAGCGGGACGGAGAATATAGACAAGGTCATCAACATCGACCAGTCGCCCATCGGGCGCACACCGCGCAGCAATCCGGCTACCTATACCGGGGCGTTCACTCCCATCAGGGAACTTTTCTCCTCCGTGCCGGAGGCCCGCGTGAGAGGCTACGGGCCGGGTCGTTTTTCATTCAACGTGCGAGGCGGGCGCTGCGAATCCTGCCAGGGTGACGGCTACATACAGATCGAGATGCAGTTTTTACCCGATGTCACAGTGCCCTGCGAGGTATGCAAAGGCAGGCGATACAACCGAGAGGCGCTCGAGATACAGTTCAAGGGAAAGAATATCGCCGACGTACTGGATATGACGATTGAAGAGGCCACGGCCTTCTTTGCCAATTTCCCCAAGGTTAAGAATAAGCTCGCTACATTGCAGGATGTGGGGCTTGGTTATATGCGGTTGGGTCAGCCGGCTCCCACACTGTCGGGTGGAGAGGCGCAGAGGGTCAAGCTCGCCTCAGAACTGTCGCGCAGGTCCACCGGAAGGACCCTGTATATATTGGATGAGCCAACCACCGGGCTTTCCTTTGCAGATATCGATTGCCTGCTGAGGGTTATCCAGCGATTGGTGGATTCGGGTAATACGGTAATCATAATAGAGCATCACCTGGACGTAATAAAAAATGCAGACCATATCATCGACCTTGGCCCGGGTGCGGGTGATGAAGGCGGTTACCTCATAGCTGCCGGCACACCTGAGGAAGTGGCAGGCATCGAGGCTTCCGCTACAGGTCGCTATTTAAAGAACGTGCTGGCCGGGCATACTCTCGCTGCCGCTCCTCGGCTATAGCGTAAACCGGTTCATTTATCTTATCCGTATAATCTGATAATATATTGGAATTCGTGAATTGGTAAGCGCAAATGAAGGATGTCTTACCGGTATACGGGGCATTAAAATGTTAAGGGACAGAGAATGAAATGCGGCAGGAGGCGAAATGTTTAATCGGATAAATCCGGCCCGATTGGCGACTCTGATATTACTACTGGGAGCACTTATCCTGTCAGTTGCATGCTCGGCAGGCGATGACCAACCGGCGCAGCAGGGGGGCAACCAGCCGGTTGCCGGCAAAACAGATATCTCGGTAAAAGTTATACCGCAGAAGTCCATAACCCCCGCCATCTATCTGCAGATGCCCAACCTGAAGATCACATTTGTTGATTATGAGATTACCAATAATGGTAATAATCCGGTCAGGGTAAGCATAGAGTCCGATATCCAGGGCTATTCAGAGAAGGCTTTTGACACGGTGGATATCGGTCCGCATGCTACAGCCGTTGTAGGACAAACTCCCATACTTAAACCGAATGCAATACCGCTCGAGATATCCAATACCATGTTGCATTATAAGATAGCCGATAGCAGCGGCGCCGTCATCCAGGAGCAGACATTGCCGGTCAAGATATATGGCAGAGATACGATGCTCTGGGCAATACAGGAGGGCGACGATTGGACTGACACCTCGTTCTTTATAGTGGCGTTTGTTACCCCTCATGCGCCGGAGATCGATGAACTCGTACGCAAAGCCGCGGAATATCACCCTGATAATTCCATGCAGGGCTACCAGTGCAGCTCGTGTTCCGATGCGCAATGGAACGACTATACCAGGGCACAGGTGAAGGCAGTTTATGAGGCACTGCAACAGGATTACCAGCTTAAATACATCAACTCCACCATCGCCTACAGCAATGAGTCTGAGGCCCCCCAAAGGGTACGTTTGCCGTCGGAGTCTCTTAACACCAGCTCATCAAATTGTATAGACGGCACTGTGCTCTATGCCGCAGCGCTGGAATCCATGGGGATGCATCCCTACCTGGTGATCACGCCGTCACATGCTTTCCTGTGCTATGAAATCAACCCCGATGAACCGGGTAACCTTGCCTGCCTGGAAACTACAATGACAAGTTCAGCTTCTTTTGAGGACGCCACAGAGGCGGGCGAGCAGGAATTGGCTGAAGAACAGTCTAACGGCAATCTAAAATCAGGGAAATCTGCGTTGCTCTCTGTTCAGGAACTAAGAGCCAAAGGCATACTGCCGATGAGGTGATCCTGCGGTGCCCGCGGCCCCATTTGGACATCATCAGCTTAAATCGCTAATTTGTTACTCGATCTCGATATCCTTGATGCTGAGTTCGGCGCCCCCGGTAACCTGGATTTTGGTGCTGCCGCACTTTGGGCACACGTACTCATATTCCTTGATGGAGAAATCGGAGTTGCAATCGTTGCAGTGGCCGCTGACAGGCACCTCTTCGACGTTCAGGTATGCTCCCCCGGCGATAGTGTCCTTGGCCACGAGTCCGAAGCAGAAGGTCAGCTGAAGTGGGACGATACCGCGCAACTCCCCGGCCACCAGGTTGATCCTGGTTATCTTCGATGCGCCTTCCTTGCCGGCTGCGCTGAGCGCAATATCCAGGATATTCTGGGCAATGCCCATCTCATGCATGGCCGGCCCCGCCGGATTTACTCCGGTGCTTGGCTGTCAGCCATGATACCCATTCATCCAGCCCAGTCCCTTTTGTACAAGATATTTCGATGATGTCGATGGCCGGGTTTATCTTGCGGGCGTTAGCCCTGGCTTCCGCAAGGTTAAAGTTGGTGTATTGAAGCAGGTCCATTTTATTGATCAGCATCAGTGCCGATTCACGGAACATCAGCGGGTATTTTAACGGCTTCTCATCGCCCTCGGTCACGCTCAAGATCATGATCTTGAAATCCTCTCCGACAATGAACTCTGCGGGACAAACCAGGTTTCCCACGTTCTCGACCACCAGTATATCTATCGCATTCAACTTAAGGTGGGGCAAAGCTGAAGCGACCATGTTGGCATCCAGGTGGCAGGCCGTCCCCGTAGTCAGCTGCACGGCGGGGATGTTAAACTTGCTGATGCGGTCGGCGTCCCGTGTCGTCTCAATATCGCCGACAACAACGCCCAGTCTGAGTTTGCCTGCAAGCTTCTCGGCAGTCTTCTCCAGCAGAGAGGTTTTTCCTGCTCCCGGTGAACTCATCAGGTTGAGCACCAGGTTATGGTTCTTTTTAAAGAGTTGCCTGTTCTCTCCCGCTATCCTGTCGTTAGCCTGCAGCACATCCTGCATAACGTTAATTTTCATAAAAATACCTCTTGGCTGCTGTTATACTTAGAAGAGCTCCGCAGGTAAGTATACATTTTTAATAGTTTGTGTGCAAAGGAAATCACAAGCCCCGTGTTTGTAATAGACTACAGTGTTTACTTATAATTAAACACTCGCCGGACATCGGCGTGAAGAACCCTCTAATAAATATGAACTTAGCACGGAACGTACATGGATAATCATGTTCAATTGGTCATTCCTGAGCGGATCTCGGGTTTAGGTGAGCTTGCCTATAATATGTGGTGGAGCTGGCATCCTGATGCCAGGAACCTGTTCAAGAGGCTGGACAGGCTGCTGTGGAAAAACACCGGCCACAACCCGGTCAGGCTGTTAAAGGAGATACCCTATCATCAACTGGTGGCCTGTGCCGAGGACGCGAATTACCTGAGCAGCTATGATTCGGCTATGGAAGAGTACCGTAAAAGCCTTCTCATGGATACTTCCTGGTTCAAAACGCGATATCCCGAGGACGCCGATAGATTAATAGCCTACTTCTCCTTGGAATTCGCCCTGCATAACTCTCTACCGCTTTATGCCGGTGGATTAGGTGTTCTGGCCGGAGACTACTGCAAGGCCGCCAGCGACCTGGGTATACCGATGGTCGGGGTGGGTTTCATGTACCCGCAGGGCTATTTTCATCAGCATATATCGCAGGAGGGCTGGCAAACCGAAGTCTATGATCAGCTAAGTTATGATAACGTGGCGGTTTCACGGGTCTTAGATAAGGATGGCAAAACTCTGACCGTTACAGTGCCCCTGGATAATATTCATATCGAGGTCGCCGCCTGGGTTTTGAACGTGGGTCGCGTCAAGCTGTATTTGCTGGATACAAATCTTGATGAAAATCCCCCGGCCTACCGGGGACTCACTGCCAGACTATATGGCGGAGACAGGGAACTAAGGCTGCTCCAGGAACTGGTCATAGGGATAGGCGGGGTACGCATATTACGGGCGCTGGGACTGAGGCCGACAGTCTGGCACGCCAACGAGGGGCACACCACCTTTATGCTGGTGGAACGCCTGCGAGAATTCATCGGGACAGGCATGACGCTTGATGCAGCGCTGAAAGCTGTGGCCGAGACATCGGTGTTCACCACGCATACGCCCCTTCCCGCGGGCAACGACGCGTTCCCGACCGACATCATAGAAAAATATTTCCATTCTTATTGGGGACAATTAGGCATTACGCGAGAGCAATTTTTCGATTTCGGCACCACTCGGGAGGACAGGGCATCTTACAATATGACTGTGCTGGGGCTGAAATTGGCAGGCTACAGAAATGGTGTCAGCAAGCTGCACGGTGAGGTCTGCCGCAAGATGTGGCACGGCCTTTGGCCGGATAAAGCTGAAGCGGATGTGCCGATCATTTCGATCACCAACGGTGTTCATTTGCCGACCTGGGTGGCACCCCAGTTCCAGGTTCTTTTCCGGAGGTTCCTGGGGGATGATTGGGAGGAGCACCAGGCTGAAGCTGACAGGTGGGAAGGCATCAGGGATCTGCCCGATGAGTTGATCTGGAACATGCACCGTTGGCTGAAGCTTAAACTGGTCGGCGCCATACTGGACCGCGCGCGGGACAGGTGGTCAGTTGACCGTATTGCCGCCATTCAGCCGCTGGCTATGGGCGCATTGCTCGATCCTGAAGTATTGACCATCGGATTTTCCAGACGCTTTACTGGATATAAGAGAGCCGCTCTCATATTTAAGGATACTGAAAGGCTAAAAAAAATATTGAATCGCGAGATGCAGCCGGTACAGATTATCTTTGCCGGCAAGGCCCATCCCCAGGACGATGACGGTAAAAGGCTGATACAGCAGGTCTATAATTATGCCAAGGACCCCGAATATGGAGGCAGGATTGCCTTTGTCGAAGATTACGATCTGCATATGGCCCGGGACCTGGTGGCTGGAGTGGATGTCTGGCTGAACACGCCGCTGGTACTGATGGAGGCCAGTGGTACGAGCGGGCAGAAAGCATCGGCGAACGGGACAATCAATCTAAGTGTGCTGGACGGCTGGTGGTTTGAAGGCTATAACGGAGATAACGGCTGGGCTGTGGATGAGAGGAGCCAGATCGATTCGGCGGACCGGGATAGCGTGACCGCAAAAGCTATATACGAGCTACTGGAAGACCAGGTGATTCCTCTTTATTATGAGCGGGATATCAACGGCACACCTCACGGGTGGATAAAGATGATGAAAGAGAGCATCCGCTCAAATGCACCGTATTTCAATACATCGAGGATGGCCGGTGAATATGTCGAACGTTTCTACATCAATGCCCTCAAATATGCCGCAGCGAATCATCTCGAATAAATCGTGTGGATAGTCAGCATTGTTCCATCTACGTATTGTGCTATGATCGGAAATTCAGTAATCTATTAGCGGAATGAAAAAGCCATTGAAAAAAATTGGAGTCTTGACTTCCGGTGGCGATGCTCCCGGTATGAACGCTGCCATCAGATCCGTGGTACGCAGTGCCATATTTCACGGTCTGGAGGTTACAGGCATACGGCGTGGATTCTCGGGCTTAATGGCCGGTGAGTTCCAGAAGTTTAACCAGAGGTCGGTAGCCAACATTATCCAAAAAGGTGGAACTATCCTGGAGACCTCCCGCTGCAACGATATGCTGGAAGCGCAAGGGCGTAAGAAGGCTATAGATGCTTTGCTGGCGCAGGAGATCGATGGCTGCGTAATAATAGGAGGCGGCGGTTCATTCCATGCTGCTTGTGATATGGGTGAGGAAAGCGACATCGCCTTTATCGGTGTGCCCGGCAGCATAGACAACGATATCTGGGGCACTGATAGCTCAATTGGCTTTAACACGGCCGTGAATACTGCCCTTGATGCCATTGATCGCATCAGGGACACTGCCAGCGCCTTCGAAAGGATATTCTTTGTTGAGGTGATGGGAAGGAAATCCGGGTTCATCGCCCTGAATGTCGGGTTGGCAGGCGGAGCGGAGCAAATCATTGTTCCGGAGATCCATATTGATATCGAGGACCTATGCCAGAACCTGAGGGAGAGTTTTAAACGGGGCAAGAGGAGCAGCATTATCGTGGTTGCCGAGGGCAACACGGTGGACGATACTATCAATATTGCAAAATATGTCCAGATGCGCCTCAAAGTTGAGACACGGCTGTGTACTCTCGGTCACATCCAGAGAGGAGGATCGCCTACAGCCGCAGACAGGATACTTGCCAGCTGCCTGGGCATAGCAGCCGTTGAAGGTCTGCTAAACGGGAAAAAAGGGCACGCCGTGGGCGAGGTCAAAGGTGAGATCGTTTACACACCTTTCAGAGAAACGTGGGAAAAGAAAAAGACCATCGATGAACGTTTCCTCAAGTACATACCGGTACTGTCACAGTAGGATAATATGGCTTTAGTGACGTCCCGCTGCCGGACATGACAATCGGGCAGTGCCAGGCGGCAGGAAAAAGGGACAATCCTGTTTATATTTCTAATATTCTGAGGAGGATTACCCATGGAGATAGTCAAATGGTTCGAGGACCTTGGTAAGGCTGATGTTAATAAGGCCGGTGGAAAAGGGGCCAACCTCGGTGAGCTGGTAAAAGCCGGGCTCCCGGTGCCGCCTGGATTCGTTGTGACGGCACAGGCATACCTGTTGTTTACTACGGAGATAGGGCTTTCGCAGAAGATCGTACACGCCATGGAAGGGCTGGATGTCGATGATACCGCTGCGCTTCAGGCCAAGGCCAGGGAGGTGCAGGAGATGATAATAGGGACTGAGATGCCCGCCACTATCAAGAGTGAAATCTTGAAGGCGTATGATGAAATGGCTGGTAAGGACTCGACTAAAGCTCTGTTTGTAGCGGTCAGGTCATCGGCTACTATGGAAGATTCTGAGCAGGCTTCCTTTGCGGGTATGAACGCAACATTCTTGAATGTCCATGGCAGGGAAGACCTGATCCGAAAAGTGAAAGAATGCTGGGCTTCTCTGTATGGTGCAAGGGTAATATCTTATCGGGCCAAAAAAGAATTCTACGACGAGCCGGTTATAGCTGTGGTTGTGCAGAAAATGGTTAATTCAGACAAAGCTGGCGTTATGTTCACAGCTAATCCCAGAAACAACAATCTTAACAGCCTGGTAATTGAAGGTGCATTCGGACTTGGGGAGGTGGTTGTTGGGGGACTGGTATCGCCCGATTACTACGAAGTGGAAAAAAGCGGCTTGAAGCTAAAGGACGCCAGGGTGTCGCACAAAAACTTCAAGATAATACGTGACGAAAAGGGCCGCAATAAGAATATTGACCTCTCGGAGAAAGAAGCGAACGAGCAGGTACTTACAGACAAGGAAATACAGCAAATCGCCGGGCTGGGAATGAAAATTGAGCAGCATTACGGTAGCCCGCAGGATACTGAATGGGCAATTGAAGGTAAGAAAGTCTTCATGCTTCAGTCCAGGCCGATAACCACCCCGATTAGTTCTGCGAAAGTAGAATCGGAAACCCCGGAGGAGGAGAGCAAGGAGTTGGTCAGGGGACTGGGGGCCAGCCCGGGCCGCGGCAGTGGAGAGGTACGTGTGCTTGTTTCTCCGGATAAGGATAATGGATTCGAGAGTGGGGATGTGCTGGTTGCTGAGATGACAACCCCTGATTGGGTGCCCCTTATGATGAAAGCGTCTGCTATAGTCACTGATGGCGGCGGTGTAACGTGCCACGCAGCCATCGTATCCCGTGAAATGGGCTTACCCTGTGTTGTGGGAACGAGAAATGCTACCAAGATACTGCAAGACAAGATGCTAGTTACAGTTGATGGAACTCATGGCATCGTCTATGAAGGCAGATTGAAAGAAGACAAGAAAGCTCAAGACAAGGGAACCGAAGTAATAGCTAAATCGGCCCCAATTGTCACTGCGACCAAGCTATATGTCAATCTTGCTATGCCGCATGAAGCGGAGAGGATAGCCAAGGAGGATGTTGACGGCGTTGGGCTACTGAGGGCCGAGTTTATGGTCATCGATGCCTGTGATGGCGTACATCCGCGGCAATTGATTGAAGAGGGCAAGAGCAACCAGTTCGTTGATGCCATGGTCAGGAAACTGCGCATATTCACACGCGCTTTTTATCCCAGGCCGATTATTTACCGGGCTATCGATTTCCGCACCAATGAATTCCGCAATCTGCGTGGCGGTGACAAATATGAAACCGTCGAACAAAATCCCATGATTGGATTCCGTGGATGCTACCGGTACATCCTGAACCCCGACCTCTTTGAGCTTGAGTTGAAGGTAATCCAGAAGGTCAGGGAACTGGACAAGAATTTACACCTGATGATCCCCTTCGTACGCACGCTATGGGAATTCAAGCGCTGCAAGAAGCTTATAGATGACAGCGGACTTGGTGATGACAGGGAAATGCAGCTATGGGTAATGGCTGAGGTGCCTTCCGTGATTTACTGGCTTGAAGACTACGCTAAAGCTGGTATTAACGGAGTATCCATCGGGTCAAATGATCTCACACAGCTCATGCTGGGCGTAGACAGGGATAGTGAAATATGTGCCCCGCTGTTTGATGAACGTGACAAGGCGGTGCAGGAGGCTATTAAATCTATTGTAAAAACCTGCCATAAGATGGGCATAACCTGCTCAATCTGCGGGCAAGCGCCATCCTATTACCCTGACTTTGCGGAAAGGCTGGTAGAATGGGGCATTACATCTGTGTCGGTAAACCCGGACGTTATTGACAGGGCGAGGCACAACGTCGCGGCGGCTGAACAGCGCATGCTGCTTAAGATGGCGCGAAAAATGACTGTGAGCGAAGAGTAGTATAATAAAATAAGCGGCGATAATTGCAGGATAACTGCTATTTAGCACGGCAGTTATCCTGCTTTTTATTGAGATGAATAATTTACGCAATTTCAGCATCATCGCCCATATAGATCATGGTAAGTCCACGCTGGCCGACCGCATCCTCGAAATGACCGGTATGGTCAGGAAGACCAGCATGGATCAGATGCTGGACAGCATGGATCTCGAGAGGGAGAGGGGTATTACCATCAAGGCCAAATCCGTTCGCATACCCTACAAATCATCAGATGGGAACGATTACATATTAAACCTGATAGATACGCCCGGCCATGTCGATTTCAGCTACGAAGTATCACGCAGCTTAAAAGCGTGCGAGGGGGCGGTCCTGCTGGTGGATGCAACACAGGGAGTGGAAGCTCAGACGATCGCTAATGCCAACCTGGCCCTTGATGCCGGTTTGAAGATCATCCCCGTTATCAACAAAATCGACCTGCCTAATGCCATGCTTGACGATTGCAGCCTGCAGCTTTATACCATGCTGGGCCTGGGCATCGAAGACATACTTCACGTCTCGGCAAAGGACGGACGCGGGGTAGCCGAGCTGCTTGAGGCCATTGTGGAAAGGATACCTCCTCCCTCCGGAAGTACATCCGATCCATTAAAGTGCCTTATCTTCGATTCATTTTACGATCCCTATCGTGGAGTCATACCGCATTTGCGCGTCTTCTCTGGTAATATCGCGGCCGGTGACAAGATTATGCTCAAATCCTCCGAAAAGATTTTTGAGATCGAAGAGGTGGGATATTTCAGCCTGGGTCTGGCCCGGTCTGAAAGCTTACAGGCCGGTGAGGTCGGATATGTTGTAGCCCTCATACGGAACGCCGGCGAGATACACGTGGGTGATACTATCGTATCTGCCGACCATCCGGAAGTACCCGCGATACCGGGATTCAGGATGTCGCAGCCGATGGTGTATTGCGGGGTTTATCCTATTATCACCAGCGATTACGCCAAGCTGGGGGCCGCGCTTGAGAAATTCAAGCTCAATGATTCCTCGGTTGTTTTCGAGAAGGAAAATTCGGCTGCTCTGGGCTATGGATATCGCATGGGGTTCCTGGGCATGCTGCATATGGAGATAGCACTTGAAAGGCTGAAACGGGAGTATGAGCAGGATATAATCGCTACTATGCCTTCTGTCATCTATCGCGTCTTTCTCAAGGATGGTGAAGTCCTTATGCTGGACAATCCGTCCAAATTCCCCTCCGAGGGTGAGATAGACCATATCGAAGAGCCGGTCATCAGGACCAGGATTATCGTGCCGTCGGATTACGTGGGGCCTTGCATGGAGCTGTCCGATGCCAAGCGCGGTGTCCTGATCGGTATTGAGCATCCTGATGACAGGCGCGCCGTCCTTGTGTACGATTTGCCGCTTGCTGACATGATCACAGATTTTTACGATAGGCTGAAGAGCGTCAGCCGCGGCTATGCCAGTATGGACTACGAGATGAACGGGTATCGGGCGGGCGACCTGGTGAAGGTGGATATTCTGGTCAACAACGGGCCGGTAGACGCCCTCTCGTATATAGCGCCCAAGGAAGGAGCTGCCCTAAGAGGCCGGGCACTCATACATAAATTGAGCAAGACCATTCCCAAACACCTCTTTAAGATACCCCTGCAAGCGGCCATCGGTTCGCAGGTCATAGCCAGGGAGGATATCTTCCCCCGTCGCAAGGACGTGCTGGCCAAGTGCTATGGTGGCGACATAACCCGAAAACGGAAGTTACTGGAAAAGCAAAAGGAAGGCAAGAAAAAGATGAAGATGATCGGTTTTGTGGAGGTTCCTCAGGAAGCCTTTCTATCGCTGATGAAAATAGAGGATTAGGCTGCTGTCATGCACGGCCTCTACATTCATATTCCATTTTGCATCAGCAAATGTTATTACTGTGATTTCTACTCATTAACTGATGTGCCTGAGTTGATGGACAGGTATGTCGATGCCCTGCTTGCCGAGGCTGTTAGCTATAAAGGCATGGATTTCGCTACTCTCTATATCGGTGGGGGTACGCCCAGCCTTTTGGGATCCGCAAGGCTGGAGAAACTAATAATTGGCCTCTCGAGCAGATTTGACCTGGAGGATTTGTTAGAGGCGACTATCGAAGTCAATCCTGAGTCTGCCGGCAGGGCTTTCCTGTCAAATGCGTATAGCCTGGGTATCAGGCGGCTCTCTATAGGGGCACAATCTTTAAATGAAGAAGAGCTTAAAAAGGCCGGGCGAGCACATGACAGGCGGCAGGTACTGGATGCTATAGAAAACGCAGTTCGAAGCGGTTTTCAAAACATATCAGCTGACGTGATGATAGGGCTGCCCGGGCAGACCATACAAAGCCTCGGTGAAACGCTCAATATTTTAGTCGGCGCAGGCATTAACCATATCTCGGCTTACTGTCTTTCCATAGAAGAGGGGACTGTTTTTTCCAGATTTCCGCCCCCT
Source organism: uncultured Dehalococcoidales bacterium (assembly GCA_964437795.1). Classification (GTDB taxonomy): domain Bacteria; phylum Chloroflexota; class Dehalococcoidia; order GIF9; family UBA5629; genus CAIMUM01. Next base: position 15,815 of record CAYTIC010000015.1, read on the forward strand.
GATTTGCCGGGAGAAGATGACCAGGCCTGTCTTTTCGAGTCGACTGTTGATCTTTTGCGGACACATGGCTTCGCACATTATGAGATCTCCAATTTTGCACTTCCCGGCTTCGAGTGTAAGCACAACCTGAATTATTGGAGAGGTGGAGAGTATATTGGGTTGGGTCCTGCTGCAGCGTCGCATTCCGGGGGAAAACGCTTCAGAAATGCCGCCTGCCTGGATCGGTATCTCGATGACCGGACATCTATCATTGAGGGGGAGGAGAGGTTGGACGATAGGCGCAAGGCGGGTGAGGAGGCGATGTTGCGTCTTCGCCTGATTGAAGAAGGGCTGGATATAGGGGAAATGGATGGAAAATTCAAGCATGATGCCGTTGAAAGTTTAGTAGCCAGGCTTGATGATCTGGTCAGCCGGAAAATGCTGGTCAAAGACGGCCGTATCTACCGATTGCCACCCGGAAGTGCGCTTACGTCAAACCGCGTTTTCATCAACGTTATTGATTGATACATGCCAAGAACATGGGCACGGTCATTACCATATGCCCGGCAGTAACGCTTTACGTCCTGCCGGATAATCGGGGAAGTTCTCGTGGTACCAGGCGTGATGCGACCGGGCTCGCGGCGCAAGGTTGGCCACGGTCCAGAGAGCAAAGCTAAGCCCGGCCAGCGACCATGTGGCCAGCGCCCATCCTGTCCAGATCAGTATTTCACCGAAATAGTTGGGACAGGAGATAAAGTTATACAGCCCGTCCTGCGGTATTTTATAGCCGGTTACGCCCGGTTTGCGCAGTTTGGCCAGCGTATAGTCGGCATGCCTGTTTATAATGAATCCAGCGATGAAAAGCGCGGCGCCGGCAATGAAGCGAGGATCGGACAGCCACTGGTTGGGGTAACCGCCCGATAGAGTGAATACATAGTATCCATTGAGCCAGGCATTCATAAAATTGAAGAAGATGCCTGAAAGGGCAATTGAAAGCGGCATTTTATCGTGGGAACTCTTGAGGCTGAAGGGATAGATAAAGGCACGATGTATGTAATGGGCTTCCCACATCAGAAGAAAGATAACCGAGGGGATTGAAAGCGGCGCTTTTCCCAGTATAAAACAAATGAAAAATATTATGGGTGAACTGGCTTCCATGATCACCCAGCCGAGCTTGCTGTCCAGTGCAGGTCCCCATCCGCTCTTGATGTGCCGCCCGTAGGGGGCGACGATGAAGTAGAGGCTGATAAAAATAAGTGGAGACAGCACCAGCCAAGCGATTAAAATTATGTTGTAGACAACATCAGAAGTCATATTACTGTCTCTGTTGACGTCCTGTTACTCTGATAAAACCATTATTTGCAAACCACTGGATTGTATCGGCCAGGGTTTCCCGGATAGGCCTTGGTTCATATCCCAACTCCCGGGTGGCCTTGGCGTGGCTGATGTTACGGTTGCCGGCAAGGGCCTTTAATGAAACGCTGGTGAAGATAGGCCTGGTCCCTGTCCAGCTCAATACCGTTGTCACGATAGGGGCACATGCGCGGGCCACTGATACCGGACAAACGATGGCGGGTGGCTTTCTGCCGCTTATCTCTGCAACAATTGCAGCCGTCTCTCCTACGGATAACCATGTGCCGGAAAGCAGATAATTCGCCCCCGGCGGTGCTACCTGCTCGGCTTTTATCGCTCCCTCGGCCACGTCCCTGGCGTCCACCCAGTCGAAACCGCCTTTCAGAATTACAGGGACTCTACCCTCGGCCATCATTATCAGGGCCTGCCCGAAATGTGACGGCCTGTAATCATAAGGGCCGATAACACCGGTAGGATTAATAATCACCGCGTTAATCCCCTCCCTGGCGGCCTGGCGGACCAGTCTCTCGCCGCAAGCCTTGGAAAAGTCATAGGGCGCCGACCCGGGAGACTCCACCAGGGGCCTGGTCTCATCGATCGGTACATCAGCCGGCTCGTTGCAGAAGGAGTGAATAGAGCTGAAATGCACCAACCGCTTGACGTTATTGCGGCGGCAGGCCTCTATCACGTTCCGTGTTCCATCGACATTTATAGCAGCACAGCGGCCATGGTCATTCATCAGCAACGATATATGAGCGGCCAGGTGATATACGATAGAAGCACCTTCGAAAGCTTTGTTCAGCGAATCCGCATCGTTGACGTCGCCATTGCACTGTTCTATCTTAAGCCCTTCCAGCCCGAGCGTACTGTTGTGCGCTATGATGCGTACGTCCCGACCGTGGGCGATCAAGGCACGGACGAGATTTATGCCGACGTGTCCGGATGCTCCTGTTACAGCTGTAAACATAATGGGGATGTGAGTAATTCAGCACAAAAAACTTGTTGCAAGTTTAAATAGGCGGCAGCTCTATGTCAAATATAGGAACGCAGGCGATATGACGTGTGTGAGCAGGTCGTTGATAAAGCCGTCTCATGTTGATATGATAAATGCCATGTTGAGAACGAGATCATTTACCTTGGACGAGGTATTCCACCCGCGCAGCGTGGCCATAGTTGGCGCATCGCCTGACAATTTTATGTCATTTGCGGCCTGGGCTGTCAGCTCGCTAAAGGACGCCGGCTTCCCGGCTATCTACCCTGTTAATCCAAAGCATAGCGAAGCCTTCGGTCTGCCCTGCTACCCGTCGGTTTCGGCCATACCGGGCCCTGTTGACCATGTTATAGTCTGTATTCCGGCCGAGAAGTCGATGGATCTCCTCGACGATTGCGCCAGGAAAGGGGTCATGTCCGTGCACTTTTTTACTGCCGGCTTCAGCGAGAGCGGGGAAAAGAGCAGCACAGAGCTGGAACAGGCCATGCTGAAAAAGGCCCGCGACGGTGGATTCCGCATCATCGGGCCCAATTGCACAGGCCTTTTTGTGCCCAAAGACCGGCTGACCACGGCCAGCCGTATGCCCATGCAGCCGGGGGATATTGCCTTTATGTCGCAGAGTGGAGGGCATTCTCAGGATATGCCCCTTCATGGCGGACCCAGGGGCCTGCGGTTCAGCAAGGTCATCAGCTACGGCAATGCGCTGGATATCGGAGAATGTGAATTACTGGAGTATTTTACCGACGATGCAGAGACAAATATAATAGCTGCCTACATTGAAGGCGTGAGAGAGGGTAACCGTTTTCGGGGGGTGCTTGAGAGGGCGGCCGCTAAAAAACCCGTAGTGATATACAAAGGCGGCACGACGGAGGCCGGCCTGCGAACAGCCATGAGTCATACTGCCAGCATGACATCCTCTGTAAAGGCCTTCCAGGCTTTGTGCCGCCAGGCCAACGCAATACAGGTTGGGGATGTACAGGAGCTGATCGATGTTCTGATCGCTCTAAGCTATGCTCGTCCCTATCCTTCGGGCCGAGGCATTGCCGTTGTAGGCGTTGGAGGTGGGCCAAGCGTTGAAGCTGGAGATCATATGGAAGCAGCAGGGTTGGAGTTGAGCGCATTGACTGCTGATGTGCAGGCGCAATTGAAGCATTTGCTGCCCAACGCGGGTGCCATCTTCACCAACCCATTGGATGCTACTAACCTTGTTTACCCGGACGTGATATACAATACATTGAAAGTAATCGGTGGTTCGCCTCGCATCGATATGATCATGTACCATATGGGATTTCATCCGGTAACCCGCTGGGGGGAGGGCCTTTATTCAAGTGACCTGTTCTTGAAACCGGCTGCTGACGCTTTACATAAAGCTCATGTCGAGATCGGCAAACCGGTAATACTGGCGCTGGGGCCGGCATCGGACATGGTAGGGATGGATGAGATGCTGAAAGTGCAGGCAGCCTTTGTCAGAGAGGGATTGCCGGTTTTTCATTCCATTGAAAAAGCTGCGCTGGCTATGGCGAGGGTGGAGGCGTGGCAGAGGAGATTTGCCTCAGACTAATCGTTGTGGAGGGGAATGATGATGCGATCGAGAGATAATCTGTTTGGTCCCTTGACCTGGCAACTTGAGGACTTAGGTAAGCGCATACAGGCGCTTGAGGAAACACTGGCCCAGTTAAAAACCCTTGACATAACCCTGCGTGAATTAGAGTCCATCATATATAACTATGCGGAAAAGGTAAGGGAAGGTGTTGTTCTCATGCAGGATGAGATAATAGTGTGGGCCAACAGGGCAGGTTGCGAAATGCTGGGCTACCAGTATGACGAGGTAGTAAATAAATCCGCCATGGAGTTCATCCATCCCAAGTATCGCCAGCAGCTCGACGCGCGCTATGGCATGGTGCAGTCAGGTGATGAATTATCTACACCGGTACCATGGCCGTTCATATGCAAGACCCGTGAGGTCAAGTACATCAGGCCGTTCAGTTCACGCGTCATGTACATGGGGAAGCCGGCCGTCATGACATTCTTTTATGACATGACCGAGGAGAAGAAAGCGCAGGAAGAATTGACCCTGCGGGCCGAGATACTTGACCAGGTAACGGACTCAGTCTTTCTGCATGATATGAAAGGGAATATCAAATATGTCAATAAGGCTGTGTGCGAGTCCCTGGGCTATACAGTGGAGGAGATCACTAAATTAAATATTGTTGATATTAATGCGCAGGAGTTGAAGCCAAAGGTCGAGATCCGCTTGAAGAAGGTGACTGTGCATAAACAGGGCGCATTCAAAACAATACATATACGTAAAGACGGTACGAGAGTGCCGGTATCCGTACGCTCCCGAGTGATTAAACGTGGCGGCCAGGAATATATTCTCGGTGTTGTCAGGGAGATCGCTGTTGATGAGGAACCGTTATAGCGACTAATAAATCGGAGGAAGATCAGAGGTGAAAGGCAAATTTGTTCATCCTTTGTGGACCCATCTACCGGCGCTGCTTTTGATCATCACGGCGGCGTTCTTTACTGTGAAGGCCATTCCGCTGCCCGACCCTGCTCCTGTGCATTTCGACCTCAACGGGCAGCCCAACGCCTATGGATCTCCCTGGATCAGTACTGCGCTTCTGCTCGGCCTCTCTATTGGTTTTCTCATCCTGTCAGCCTGGCTTGACGAGCTGTGGGCGCGCCAGGAGAAAAAGAAAACCTTTAATTGGATGTCTCTTTTCGATGAATTCGCTATCGGCAGCATGTGCGGTGTGCAGGTTGCCTACGTCATCATGCTTGCATCGCCCCAGAAGATTTTTCTCTTTCCCTGGATTGCGATGGTAACGGCTTGCGGCCTGGGTACCGGTCTGGCCGTCTTGCTGGAGATTCTACGTCCGTACCGGCATTACGAGAAGAAGCTGGCTGTTGAGGACATGGACCAGGTCGCCGACGAGATAACCAGAATAATACAGGCGGGTCAACCGCTGGCATACTGGGAATCCCAGAACCCGCCATATGCGGGGGTACTTGCCGTGATTTTGCCGCTGATCATGATCGTTGCAGCGATTTTCACCTGGACGGCGCTTCCGTGGCTGTCTGTAATACTGGCTGTAATCGCGCTCGGTATGATAAGCACCTACGGGGGGTTCCGCATTCATGTTACGCGGGATACCGTCACCGTCAGGATGGGCTTACTGGGCATAAAGCTATTGCAGGTTAATACTTCAGATATCGCTGAAGTGGAAGTGTATTCTTTTTCGCCGCTGCACGATTTCGGTGGCTACGGCATACGCTTTAATGGAGAAATACAGGCTTACTACCTGCAGGGAGATCGTGGCGTTAAGATCACCAACAGGGATGGAAAGAAATACCTGTTAGGCTCGGACCATCCCGAGCAGCTGGCTGCAATAATTGCCTCCGTCAGGCCATAATTCGAGCCAGGGTAAGACGCTAAACGAAGTATCGCGGAATCATAAACCGGACCTGCCGAAGGATGTTCCTGAAAAATCCGATGCGCTTCTTCTTTTTCTTATTATCCATTACATTCACCTGCTTTATTTTTCATACTTTTCGATGAGGTCAGCCGCGTTCATGGCCGAAGCGGTTACCACCGGTACGCCGCCACCCGGGTGTGTGGAGGCGCCTACCAGGTATAGTCCCTTGATAGACTTTGATTTGGCCGCTGGACGGAAGCATATTGCGTGTGGCACATCCTGCCTCAACGCATAGATGGCCCCCTCCGGTGAGAGCAGCCTTTTCTCGAAGTCGGCCGGGGTTGAGAACTCGGCCACGCGGACATGTTCCTCAAGGCCCGGAACGTACCTCTCAGAATAGTACCTGATGATCTTTTGCATGAGCCCTTTCTTCTCCGCTTCCCAGGTAGTGCCCTCCAGCTTATAGGGTCCTGGTCCCATGGTCAGGATAATGATGTTATGTCCCTTGGGCGCCAGGCCGGGGTCGGAGCGCGTGGTGCAGCTGATAATGCCCCACTGCTGCGCGGGGTAACGTCCCTGCTCATACTCATCCCACCAGTATTTATTCATCTCCTCCATGGGTATGGTGGCCAGCGTGTGGTGGGATTCAAGAGGCGGATCGTAATCTACACCAAGGTATATTGTTGGCGTTGACATAGAGTACTCGTAGCTTTTGACGCCGGTTCGGACGATGGAGGGGAGGTGTTCTTCACCGATCAGATCAAGGTACAGTTTCTTGGCGTTGATATCGGATATCACCAGGTCGGCCGTGATCTCGCTGCCGTCGGCAAGGATGACGCCTATGGCCCGCCGGTCCTTGACCATGACCTTTTTGACCAGAGTATTGAATCTGGTTGTCATTCCGAGCTTTTCCCCCACACGGTGGAAAGCCGATGGGATGGCCACCATGCCCCCCTTGCTATAGTAGATGCCCTCGTGTTCCGAGTAGGGTATCACAGTGTACAGGCCCGGCAGCAGCTCTGGCGGGAGGCCGGCATAAAAGCACTGGTACGACAATGATTCGCGGATTTTTTCACTCTTGAAGAACTTCTTGAGCACTCCCTGGTAGCTGCCGTTGAAGAGCGGCATGTACTTGAGCATGGTGGGAGTCTGTTGAAACATCCGGACTACATCGCCCAGAGTATTGGCAGGCTTGATGAAAAATCCCTCGACCGCCGCGTCGTTGAACTCTTTCATATACTTGCAGAATGCGTACCAGCCTTTGACATCCTCCGGGGCGATTTTGGCGATCTCCTGGGCGGATTCTTCGATGGATTTGGGATATCTAATCCTTGTGCCATCCTTGAGTATCACCGAGAAAATGAGGTGCGGAGGTATCAGTTCAACCTCCTGGGCAAGAGTAGTGCCAAGCCTCTGGAAACACCAGTCCATAACCTGCACATCCTCAATAATGGACGCGCCAAGGTCGAAATGGTACCCCTCCCTTTCGAATGTGGAGCAGCATCCTCCCACGCGATCACTCTGTTCAAGCAGGAGTACCTTGCGACCTTGTTTAGCCATCAGACCGGCTACAGCCAGCCCTCCGATGCCTGCTCCAATAACGATTACATTGTAGTCAGCCATACGATCCCTCCCAGCGTTTAAATTACATTAATTGACCAGTCAATCTATGGTAACAGCATTTTAAGTGTATACTAATCACTCTTTTTTTGTCCAGTTTGCGCATCGCTGATATAATGCCTAATCAATAGCTGAACAGAGTATAACAGATGAGCATCAAGCCTGGGAAAGACTGACAGGCTCCTAACTCTGCGTTGCAAATATAGCATCCGGGGGTATGAGTGTGATGGCTGAAACAATCGTGATGATCCACGGGATGTGGGGTGGGGGTTGGTACTGGGAGAACTACAAGAGGGTTTTCGAGGCTAAGGGTTACAGTTGTATAACTCCGACACTGCGGTTCCATAATATGGATCCAAAAGAATTACCGGACCCTCGATTGGGCACTACAAGCCTGTTGGATTATGCTAAAGATCTCGAAGAAGAGATAAAAAGGCTTGATACGAAGCCTGTTCTGATGGGGCATTCCATGGGTGGTCTGCTGGCACAGATACTGGGAAGTCGTGGATTAGCCAGGGCGATTGTGCTGCTGACGCCTGCTTCACCGGGTGGTATCAATGCCTTGACGCCATCGGTCGTTAAAAGTTTCCAGAGTGTCTTGATGGGATACGGCTTCTGGAAAAAACCACGCCGTCAGACATTCAATGAGGCTGTCTATTCCATGCTGCAATTATTACCTGCTGACGAGCAGAAAAAGGTTTATGGCCGGTTTGTCTATGAGTCCGGCCGCGCAGCCTCAGAAATCGGTTTCTGGTATCTTGATCCGAAGAAAGCCAGTGAAGTCGATGAGAAAAAGGTCGATTGTCCCATACTGGTTATAGCCGGTTTCCAGGATAAGATTACGCCCGCTTCGGTAGTGAAGAAAATCGCTGCCAAATACGGGCATGTATCAACATATAAGGAATTCCCAAACCATGCCCACTGGGTTGTCGGCGAACCTGACTGGCAGGAAGTGGCCGAGTATGCAGCTGATTGGTTGTCTCAAATACTGACTAAAAGCGGGCATTAGCCAAATAATAGAAGTTCTTCAGGTAATGACCTTTTTAAAGTGAAATCAAGTTTGCAGGTGAGATGCAAGCAAGCTGTCGTATATCCAGTGCCGTGATGGGCCATTATGGACAGTTCCTGAACTCCTGTTTGAGAATAAGAAGCCAGTCTGGCAATCCAACATGTGCTTGTAAGTGGTAGATCGTTTAATTTGGGATAACAAAGAAAGCAGTGGCAGCATTGTTTGAGGTGTTTTAGCAGTTTGACAATCGAATCAGGAGGGGTTTACAGTTTAAACCGTTGCCTGGCAGGTATAAACTCACAAGGAGTACGAGTTTGCGAATTGTTTATTGGATTTGCGGGCATCCCGGTGAATTTGAACTGGAATTCCAGGTACTGAACTGGGTTCTCCTGACGAGTGCCTTCCTGGGTATTCTTATGACGGTGGAGAACCTCATTCTCCAGCTCCCGTCGCCGGCCGCAGAAAGCACCCTGATAGTAACTGCCATTTCTTTTGCAGGCTACTATCTTGTGCGGATAAAGAAGAAATTTTCCCGGATAATAGCTCCTCTTTTATACGTGGCCTTTCTTGTCCCGATAACATTTATATGGTTTGAAAGCAACGGGCTCGAGGGGGCCATACCTTACCTCTACATTGTGCCCATACTGGCCGGGGCAACAATCATGCGAGGGCGGCTGCGGCTGGTTGTCCTGTCGGTGACCATACTTGACCTGTTCACGCTGATTGCAATAGAGAGAATAGCCCCGCAGCTGATTTCCCCTTACCCGTCAGAATATGCGCGGTGGATTGACACTCTGATCGGTGTCGTCTATGCAGTGAGTTACGGGTTGGGATATATCGCTGTCCTGATGAGTAACCTGAATTATGGAATGAGACAAGCGCGCCAGTCAACGATGGAATACCATCAGCTCATCGAGGCCGTACCCGATAGCGTGATCCGCACAAACACCATGGGAGAGATTGTCTTTATAAACGACCAGGGGCTCAAGGTGAGTGGGCTGTCCAGGGAGGACATCACCGGGCAGAACATGCTTTCCTTCATCGCCCCCGAGGACCAGGAGTCGGCATTACAGAACACGGTCCTCATGATGGATCACCCCCTCGGGCCCAAGGAGTACCACCTGATCATGCGGGATGACGAAAAAGCCCCGACCGAGGTGAACGGGAGCGTACTGAGGAACGAGGAAGGCGTTCCCTACGGCATGGTCTACATTGTACGCGACATCAGAGAGCGCAGGAGGGCGGAGGAGGCCATAAGGGAGAGCGAGGCAAAGTACAGGTTCCTGGTCGAGAATACCAGCGACATAACCTGGATTTTCGACATGGCGACCATGACCTACACCTTCGGCTCGCATGCGCTGGAGCGCATCCTGGGGTACAACACCTCTGAAGCTGTCGGCCTGAAGCTGGAAGACATCTTTTCGCCTGAGACCCAAAAGAATGTGCAGAGGAACTTCGTGAAAGCCATGGCAGCCGGATCGCCGTCGGACCGGGTCAGGATGGAGGCGGAGCACATTGCCAAAAACGGCAACCGGGTGTGGATGGAAATCAACGCGGTAGCGCAAAGGGACGGGGACGGCAACGTGGTCGCTTTCGTCGGCACGACCCGTGATATATCGGAACGCAAACGGGTGGAAGAGGCGTTGCTGGAAAGCGAAGAGAAGCTGAAGCGTATCCTCAACAGCCTGCCCCACTTCGTATCGATCTACGACCTGAGCTTAAACCCGATTTATATGAGCCCATCGGTCTTCAGGTTGACAGGATACACGCCCGAGGAAAGGACGAAACTCCGGCTCGAAGACTACATCTCCCCTGAATATGTCCCCAGACTCCGGGAAATCCTGACGACCGCCCTGGTGCGGGAACAAAGCGCGGAGCGGGATCCTAATCTGGTTGTGACAATGGAAATGGAATCCATCCGCAAGGACGGCTCCAGATTCCCCATGGAGAGCACCCTGACCTTCCTGCGGGATTCCGAGGGTGTTCCCAAAGGCGTCCTGTCACTCTCCTCGGACATCACCGAGCGTAAAAATACCGAGATGGCGCTCAAGGAATCTGAACGCCGGCTGGGGGATATCATCAACTTCCTCCCGATGGCTACCTTCGTGATCGACCGCAATGGCCGTGTCACGGCCTGGAACCGGGCGATGGAGGAGGTCACGGGCGTGAAGCAGGAAGAAATCATTGGTAAGGGCGACTACGAATATGCGCTCCCGTTCTACGGCGAGCGCCGTGCCATTCTGATAGACCTGGTATTCGCATCGGAAGAGGAACTTGCTGTCAAGTACTCCCATGTCCGGCGCGAGGGGGAGATCCTGACGGCGGAGGCGTTCATTCCGAAGTTGGGTGAGAACGGTATCATCCTGGTCGGGTATGCGTCTGCCCTGAGAAATACCGAGGGGGAGGTCATCGGCGCCATAGAGACGATCCGTGATGTCACGAATATCAGAAGGGTGGAAAGCGAGTTCAAGATGGCAAAGGATGCCGCCGAGGCGGCCAACAGCTCCAAGAGCCTTTTTCTGGCGAAAATGTCCCACGAGATCCGCACGCCTATGAACGCAATACTGGGTTTTGCACAGCTGATGGGCAGGGATGCGGCCCTCTCGCCGCAGTCGCTGGAGCATCTCGACATCATTAATCGTAGCGGGGAGCACCTTCTTTCGCTCATCAACGACATCCTTGAGATGTCGAAGATCGAGGCCGGGCGGGTGGTTTTTTCCCCGGGCACATTCGATCTGCACCGGCTGTTGGAGGACATTGAGCTGATGTTCCGCATACGTACCGACGCGAAGAGACTGAGCCTGCTGGTGGAGCGGACGGGGGAAGTGCCCCGATGGGTGAACACCGACGAGGGCAAGCTCCGGCAGGTTCTCATAAACCTGGTAGGTAACGCGGTAAAGTTCACGGAGGAGGGTGGTGTTGCCCTGCGGATAGGTGTCCGGGTTGGGGAAAAGGACAAGAAAGACCTGCTGTTCGAAGTGGAGGATACCGGTCCCGGCATCGCCGAAGACGAAATCGATAGACTGTTTCAAGCGTTCGAGCAGACCAGCACTGGGAGAAGAAGTGGGGGGACCGGGCTGGGGCTGGCGCTGAGCCGGGGCTTCGTTATGATCATGGGAGGCGCAATGACGGTCGACAGCACGGTCGGAAAGGGTAGCATATTCAGGTTCACCGTCCCGCTCGTAGAGGGGAAAGAAGATGAGGTGGAGCACCATCATAAAGAGATGCGGCGCGTGCTTAGGCTGAAGCCCGGTGGCGAGGAGATCCGCATCCTGATCGCTGACGACCGTGAAACGAACCGCCAACTCCTGACGCAAACACTTGCCACGGTGGGCTTCAGGACGCGGGAGGTCGTCAACGGCGCGGAAGCGATCGCAGCATGGCGTGAGTGGAAGCCGCAGGTGATCCTGATGGACATGACCATGCCCGTGATGGATGGATACCAGGCTACGCAGCTGATCAAGGCGGAGCCCACGGGCACGACGACGGCCATCGTGGCGGTCACCGCCAGCGCGTTCGAGGAGGACCGGCTGCGGGTGCTCGCTGCGGGTGCGAACGCTTACCTTGCCAAGCCATTCAAGGAAGGAGAGCTGTTCGAGATAATCCGGAGGCTTACCGGCGCCGAATACCTGCTAGACGAGGGCGACGGCCCCGTGACCGGCCCCGTCGCCGGTACTACTGAGATGCTGCAGGAGGCCGTGGCGTCGCTGCCGCCTGACCTCGCCAGCAGTTTGCGCGAGGCGACTACGAGCGCTGACATCGACCTGGTCAACTCTCTCCTTGACCGCGTTGCGGAGGCCAATCCTTCCGCTGCGCAGTTGATGAGGGTTATGGTCGCGAACTACCGGTACGAGGAACTGCTCAACCTGTTATCTTCAGGAGGACGACAATGAAGAAAGGCGGTCTTAACGCGATTCCCGGCAACATACTTATCGTGGATGACACGCCGGCGAACCTTACGTTGCTTTCCGGGCTGCTGAAAGAGAAGGGGCACAGGGTGCGGCCCGTTCCGGGCGGCAGGCTCGCGTTGAAGGCGGTCGAAAGCGAACCCCCCGACCTGATACTACTGGATATCAATATGCCCGAGATGAACGGGTTCGAGGTTTGCGAGCGGCTCAAGGGTGATAGGAGGTTCAGCGATATCCCGGTGATATTTATAAGCGCATTGACTGAAACACTCGACAAAGTGAAGGCGTTCAACACCGGGGGCGTGGATTACATCACCAAGCCCTTCCAGTTCGAGGAGGTTGATGCCAGGGTGACAGCGCACCTGGAGCTCCGGAGATACGAGAAATCGCTGCAAAACCTGGTGAGGGAAAAGATCGGTGAGATCGTCAACTCCCAGATGTCGACCATTTTCGCTCTCTCGAAGCTTGCGGAGTCGCGTGACCCGGACACCGGGGCGCACATTGAGCGAGTCCAGATATTGTGCAAAGCCCTGGCCTTGCGGCTCGGCGGGGAATCGCCCTATGCGGGGGCCATCGATGCGGATTTCGTGAACTGCATATACAACTCCAGCCCGCTGCACGACATCGGCAAGGTGGCCATTGCGGACTGTGTCCTCTTGAAGCCGGGGAAGCTGACTACCGAGGAGTTCGAGGTGATGAAAAACCATACCGTCATCGGCGTGTCCACCCTGCAGAAGGTGCACGAGCAGTACCCGAATAACGCATTCGTCGCCATGGGCATTTCAATCGCGCGCAGCCATCATGAGCGGTGGGACGGTACCGGCTATCCTGACGGGCTGGCCGGCGAAAACATACCCCTTGAAGCGCGCATCATGGCAGTTGCGGACGTGTATGACGCGCTTCGGTCGAAGCGCTGCTACAAGGAGAGCGTCCCACGTAGCGAGGGTCGCGACATCATCGAGGCCGGCAGCGGCGTTCAGTTTGACCCGGTGCTGGTGAAGGCCTTCCTCGATATAGAAGAAGAGTTCAACGTGATCGGGATCAAGATGGGATACCGGTAGGGATCACTTCAAGCCTACAATTAACAGGAATTTAATTTAAAGTTCCTTTTAGACAATTAGTTCGGGAACGGTCTCCAATGGAGTCATTTGTAGCTTCGAAAAATGGTGGGCCATTGTGGATTCGAACCACAGACCCCAGTCTTATCAGGACTGTGCTCTAACCAACTGAGCTAATGGCCCTCGGAAATGCAGAGTAAAGTATATAGTCTGCAGCAAAAATGTGTCAAATAGAGGGGGCCGCCCTTCACAGCTATTACAAAGTGCAGCGCCCCTCCTAATTACTTAATCTTGCATACCCAGCTGAATTTATCCGCTTTCTCTCCGTATTGAATACCGGTGATGGTATCGTACAGCTTCAGTGAAAGAGTGCCGGTTTTACCGCCGTTGATGACTATGTTTTTCTCTTTATGCATGATAGAACCGATAGGTGAAATGACGGCTGCAGTGCCTGTGCCGAAGGCTTCCCTGAGCTTGCCTGCATCCCAGGCTGCGATGACCTCATCCATTGCGAGTCTGCGCTCTACGACCTTTATGCCCCAGTCTCTGGCAAGGTGAATGACCGAATCGCGTGTAACGCCGGCCAGGATAGTGCCGCCCAGGTGAGGTGTGATGAGTTCGTCACCGATGTAAAAGAACACGTTCATGGTGCCGACTTCCTCAATGTAATGCTTTTGCAGGCCGTCGAGCCACAGCACCTGTGTGTAGCCTTTCTTCTGCGCCTCATGAGCGGCGTAAAGGCTTGCGGCGTAATTGCCCGGTGTTTTGGCAAAGCCTGTACCGCCCTCGGAGGCGCGCGTGTGCTCTATGGCCGTTATGAGCTTTACCGGGTTCATGCCCTCCTTGTAATAAGCGCCCACCGGCGAAAGAATGATGAAGAACTTGTATGTCTTGGAGACATGCACGCCCAGGTTGTTATCAGAGGCTATAACGAAAGGCCGGATATACAGGGAATAGCCCTTCTGCCCGGGGACCCATTCACGTTCGGTCTCTACGAGCTTCATAATGCCGTGCATGAACACTTTCTTATCGATCTCAGGGATGCAAAGACGGTGGCACGAGCGGTTGAAACGCTCGATATGCTTGTCGGCCCTGAATACGTTGATGGTACCGTCTTCGGCTCGAAAAGCCTTCAGCCCCTCAAATACCGCCTGGGCATAGTGAAGCACGGTCAGAGACGGCATCATGTGGATGTGCCCGAACGGGGTAATCCTGGCCGGACCCCATTTACCGTTCTTGTAGTCCATCCTCAGCATATGGTCGCTGAAGACATCGCCGAATCCCAGTCCGGAGAAATCCACTTTGTGGATCTTAGATTTCTTTGTCTTTCTAACCTGCATTTCCATTGCTGTTACCTGCCTTTGAAATATATTTGCCACTGGGGAAGAGGGGACTCGAACCCCTACGCCTTGCGGCACATGATCCTAAGTCATGCTCGTCTGCCAGTTCCGACACTCCCCCGTATACTTGTCGAATGAAGCGTGTATTATATTTTATCAAATGTACACTGTCAAAGCCACGGATTGCTTAGCTGACGCACGGATTGTACGATAAGGAGCCCCTGTGCTAAAATCGTTTTTAGAAGCGGAATAAAGGAGGTTGTCATGAGATTTGTAGCAATTTGTCTTTTGCTTTCAATGGTAGCAATGCTGGGTTGCGGCGTAATTACTCCACCACTGGGTGTAGTACTGGCCTCGCCATCAAACGGCAGCACGATAAATTCACAGGCGACCGTCCTCACCTGGATCAGTGTGAGCCCGGATATTTACCACTTGCAGGTTGCCTCCGACAGCGCGTTTCAGAGCCTCGTGGTCGATGCCAAAGACGTAACCAATATGATGTACGTTGTACCGGCCGGCAGGCTGAACGATGGGAATACCTACTTTTGGCGGGTACGCGCTTCCCGGAATTCCCAGACATCGGCGTGGACCACCCCATGGTATTTTGTCACATCCGGCAGCCCTCAACCGGTTGGTACACCCGGTACTATCACGGTCTCGGCCACCCTGGATGGCTCGATCTGGACGGGAAGCGTGAATTACTCCATCAACGGGCCCGGCTATGTCACCGGTTATACCATTCCTCAGAGCTATCCCAATATGCAAATGGGAATTTACGCGCTAACGTATAATTCGGGGGGCCCGAGCGGAGCAGTTTTCGAGTCCATCTCCCCGTCTCCCTCACAAACCCTGCAGTCCTACGGTACGATCAATTTTACATTGCGCTTTCGCAGCACCACGGTATCAGGCGCTGCGGTAGTCTCTGCCACGCTAAATGGCTCGGAGTGGTCGGGGCCGGTAAACTATACCCTTTCTCATTACACGGTCAGCGGCCCGGTGGAAAAGAACGGTTACTCCGTTCCCGGCACCGTCGGTGGCCTGCAGCCTGGGAACATCCAATTGAACTATAATTCCGGCGGCCCGGTGGGGGCGAGCTTTACGGGCATCAGCCCTTCGGATCAGCAGGTCTTAAGCCAGGGCGGATCAGTCTACTACACTATGCATTTTGTCACGCAGCAGTCGTACGGATCAATCATCGTGAATGCCACGCTGGACGGTGCTCCCTGGAACACCGCCATGGGCTCCGGGTCTATCAGCTACACCATCAGCGGACCAAGGTATGAGAGCGGCACATCCATACCAGGTGATTTCAGCAATCGGCCGACCGGCGTGTATTCCATAAACTATAGTTCGGGAGGTCCCATCGGTGCGACCTTTGACGGAGTCTCCCCTTCTTCCACGCAGACGCTGGGCCCAAATGGGACCATTATCTTCACGCTCAACTTTCACGGACAGTCCAGGGGGGCTGTGAGTGTCCATGCTACACTCAATGGTGAGCCGTGGTCAGGCGCTGTGGCATATGTTTTGACCGGCCCTTACGTAGATTCGGGCAGTTATGCTCCACAGAGCTTTACCAATGCGCCGGCGGGGACATATTCTGTCAGCTACAGTTCCGGCGGGCCTTATAGCGCTGTATTCGAGGGTGTTTCGCCATCCTCCCAGTATCTGTCGGCAGGCGGACATATCACATTCACTCTCAGGTTCGTATTCAGGGGTGTGATGCCCGGCCCCCTGGTGCAGTAAAAGTTTACAAAGTAGTCTTGAGTGGTCCACAACACAAAAAGGCGGGAAAGCCTGTACAGGCTTTCCCGCCTTTTCTTTGACGTATGGGGACGTTCCGGTGTGATTAAATTATACTTAGTCTCCAGGTTTGCCGATGGCCCACAGTGTCTTGATGGCGGCGATAACAGCTGCCGGTGCAACCAACACTGTGATATAGGCCAGGATGCCGGCGATGAATGTGTCGATGCCCAGGAATTTGAGAGGTGCGAACGCATTGCCCACCACGATCAACGCGATCGCTGCCAGCAGCAATGCCTGTGTCTCCTTGGGTGTGATATTGAGAAATCCGATTACGATGCCTAAAATGACCAGTATGAGGGTTATCACCGCATTCCCTGGTAGTACCAGACCGGCCACTACGGCGATAACAAGACCCACAATGAAACACCAGAAACCGATTAGACCGACTACCCTGCTTTTGTCGATTGCCATTGTGCCCTCCTTTACTTCTAACTTAATTTCATTATATACCCATAAAACTGACATTTAAATAAGGGTGAATACTTAAATGGCTGCCGGTCTTGATAAAACTGTGGTTTACGATGGTCTTAGGCCGATGTCAATGCCCGGATGACTCATAGGGACGGTCAATTGGCCTTTTGCAGATTATTCTTGCCAATACGTATCCAGGCCAGCACCACCCAGGGCGTCAGGGCGAAGAATCCGGCCAGGGCCGGACCACCGAGGCCACCTGTCAGCGCATTTATCACGTTTCCGTAGCCGGTGATCATGAACGCGGCCAGTGCCAGGCGGTCGAATCCCGCTTCATTGACTGAGGGCCGGTTGCGTGTAGCCAGCATGTACAAAACAAAGGTAGTGAAAACCGTCAACCACCATCCCCAGTAGTTCTGCAACGGGACCCCAAAGAAATCACCCTGCACTTCCCAGGCCCAGTAATTACCGGCGACCATGATCGGGTCCATAACTACATCCCAGGCCGTCATTATCATCCCGCCGATGGCGGCAATTGACAGCAGACGCTTTGCGCCCGTCCAGGAAAAAGGTATGAGCCATTCTGCCATTACCAGTGAGGGATACATCATCATAAACCAGGCCACTGCGATGAGATAAGGAACAAGGCCCAGGAATTTCAGGCCGAGTTTATCCGTATAGTGATAAGGTCCATATACCAGCCCGGTGGCTACTCCGAGGCTCTCGAATAACAGGCTAACACCAAATACAAAGGCGAGCAGTAAAAGGGTATTTTTCCAGCCCAGCCGGTCACCGGCGTGCAGCAGGCAGAAGCAGAAGCCGGTGAGCGTACCGATGGGGACTATAATTCCCGGTACATGGCCTCCCAGGGCCAGGGTGGCCGTTGCGTACAGGACGATCAGTCCGTACAGGATAAGTACAATGACTATCAGCTTGCGGCGCACTCTATCCCCCTCAGGAAAAAACTACACATGCTCAATCGTCACGCCCCTACGTGCTACAAACCTGGAGGAAACCGGTGTCATACTGGTCGTAAAAAGACCTGGTGAGCCGCCACGGACTCGAACCGTGAACCGGTTGATTAAGAGTCAACTGCTCTACCAATTGAGCTAGCGGCCCGAAAGACTAATTATGGTAGCATCACCCCAAGCTCTTCGTCAAACAATATACCTGTATGACCGGCTGCCATTTGAGTTTATAATGTAAAGTGTAATGGGTCAGCCGTTCGAAGTGATAGAGCATACCGCCGATATCGGCATCATCGCACGCGGGGATGATCTCCCCACCCTTTTCTCCCATGCCGCTGCCGGTATGCTGTCTCTGCTGATCGAAGTAGATACGCTTCAGCCGGATATTACAGAGGAGATCAGGTTGGAAGCCGTGGATATGGAAACGTTGCTGGTGGAATGGCTCAATGAACTGCTATACATAATATATACAGAGAAACTGGTCCTGTATAAATTTGATATATTGATAGATGAGCGACGGTTAATGGCAAAATGCCTGGGGCAGGAGGTGGACCTGAAAAGTCACGTATTCAAGAGGGAGATCAAGGCTGCTACCTATCATGATCTCGGGATCGTCGAACGGGACGGCGAGTATTCGGCCAGAATAATTTTTGATATTTAGGTGTATTTCAATGACAGCATGGCAGGGAGATGTCCGTAAAATTGATGAATACCGATGGGAGATACCGCGTGATTATAAAAACGGCATGAAGGTCGCCGGGCTAGTATATGCCAGTGGCTCCATGATGAGCATGATCAGAGAGGAGCAATCGCTTGAGCAGGTGGCCAACGTGGCTTTTTTGCCGGGTATTGTCGGCCGCTCACTGGCCATGCCGGATATACACTGGGGTTACGGTTTCCCCATCGGCGGGGTGGCCGCAATGCGCGTGAGCGACGGTGTCGTGTCGCCCGGCGGCGTCGGGTATGACATCAACTGCGGTGTACGGCTGCTGCGCACCAACCTCAACGAAGACGAGGTCAGGCCTAAAATCAAGGAACTGGTCAATCACCTTTTCAATAATGTACCTTCAGGATTGGGATCGGAGGGAAAGATCAGGGTAAGCGAAAAGGAGATGGACGAGGTACTGGCGTCGGGAGCAGGATGGGCGGTGAAAAAAGGCTACGGAAACAGGCAAGACCTTGATGTCACGGAGGAGCAGGGCTGTATGAGAATGGCGGACCCCGGCAAGGTTAGCGCCAGAGCCAAGAAACGCGGTGCGCCGCAGCTGGGAACCCTTGGCTCGGGCAATCATTTCCTGGAGGTTCAGGTTGTCAGGGAGATATACGATAAGGAAGCCGCCGCTGCCATGGGTATCACGCGCCGGGGACAGGTGCTGATGCTTATACATACCGGATCGCGGGGCCTGGGGCATCAGGTCTGCGACGATTACCTGCGCATAATGGGTGAGGCGGTCAAGAAATATGGCATATCTCTGCCCGATCGTCAGCTTGCCTGCGCGCCGGTGGAATCGGAGGAAGGGCGGGACTACCTGGCAGCCATGGCCTGCGCGGCCAACTTTGCCTGGGCTAACAGGCTGTGCATAGCGCACTGGGTCAGGGAATCGTTCGTCAGGGTATTCGAAAGGCGGATTGAAGAAATAGGCCTGGAGCAGGTTTACGACGTGGCCCACAATATCGCCAAGCTGGAGGAGCACCTTGTGGACGGCAAGCAACAGAAGCTGTGCGTCCACCGAAAGGGGGCAACTCGCGCCTTCCCTGCCGGTCAAAAGGGTGTGCCGGACCGGTATCTGGCGGTGGGGCAGCCGGTACTGATACCCGGTGATATGGGTAGATGTTCATATATCGCCGTCGGCACCGAAAGGGCCATGTTGGAGACCTTCGGCTCCACGTGTCACGGCGCCGGCAGGCTGCAGAGCAGGGGTGCGGCCAGGAAGGGGATGCGCGGGACCGATGTGGCCGGCGACCTTGCGGCAAGAGGCATCTATGTCAGGACCAATAGCCTGGAATCGCTGGCGGAGGAGGCATCGTACGCTTATAAAGATGTTACAGACGTAGTTGATATTGCGCAGGGGGCAGGCATCTCCCGCAAGATTGCAATGGCTGTGCCGCTTGGTGTTATAAAGGGATAGAACACCGGATGTCGTAGCGAAATTACGCTTAAAGGCGTTTGTCATAATCAGTGCAACCGTGTAAAATTAGGCAGAAAATTTATATAAGGAGTGATAACCATGGGTCTTGCAAGAGAAGTTGTAATTGTTGACTATTTACGCTCCCCGTTTTCCCGCTCCCGTCCCAAGGAACCAGAAAAGGATCTTTTGAACGGCTATAGGATGGACGAGGTCCTTGCCATGCTCTGGAATGAGATGATCAAACGGAACAAGCTGGACCCCAAAGAGATCGACGAGGCCATTACCGGCACGGCCAATCCGCTGCTTGAGAACTTCACCTTCGGCGGAAAATTCCCGGCATTTTATGCAAACCTGCCTTTTGAGGTCTCTACCCAGCAGGTTGACCAGCAGTGCGGCTCAGCCCTGTGCGGCTTGAGGACCGGTGTCATGAGCATTGCCTGCGGCTATTCCGACGTAGTCCTGGCCGGCGGCATCGAGCATATGACACATATCCCCATGGGTGGCGGTGGCGCCATCAAGTACCCGGATAAGCTTATCAACGATCCAATGTATAAAAAAATCGACCTAATGTTCTCCGTCAACATGGGCTTCACCGCCCAGAAGCTGCAGGAGATGGCAGGCATAACCAGGGAGGACATGGACAAGTTCGCTGTCAGGTCTCATCAGCTGGCTGCCCAGTCCCAGAAGGACGGCTGGTTCAAAGGCGAGATCATGCCCGTCGAGATAGTCCTGGCCGACGGCACTAAGCAGTTCTACGATTACGATGCGTCTGTCAGAGGCGACACCACCCTGGAGCAGATGGCCGCTTTGAAACCGGCCTATAAGCCCGACGGCACGATCACAGCCGGCACATCCTCCCCGTTGAATGCGGGCGCTACCGCCATGCTTATCATGTCGAAAGACAAGGCCAAGAAGCTCGGCCTAAAGCCTTTAGCCAGCTTCGTATCGTTCGGCGTTGCCGGCGTTGACCCCACCATCATGGGCGCGGGCCCTGTCCCCTCCACCAAGAACGCCTTAAAGGCTGCCGGCCTGCAGGCCAAGGACATCGATTACTGGGAGGTCAACGAGGCCTTTGCAGTCGTTTCCCTGTATGCCATTAAAGAGTTCGGCCTGAAATGGGACCAGGTCAACGTCCACGGCGGCGCCATGGCCATCGGCCATCCGCTGGGCGCCAGCGGCATTCGCCTGGTCGGCACACTTGCCAGGATCCTCAAAGAGAAGAAGGGCAAGTACGGCTGTGCAACCATGTGCGAAGGCGGCGGCCAGGGTATTGCTGCCATTATCAAAGCTGAATAAGATTCAAGACCAGTTAATAACAAATAGGGCGGCCGAAAGGCCGCCCTATTTTATTAAATGTCATTGCGAGGGCGCAGCTGAAAGTATGCGCCTACGATTTTCTACGAGTATTTTTGTCCAGCTTTATCAGGAAGTACTCCAGGCTATCTTTTAGCGCCAGCCAGCTTGCTTCGATAATGTTGGATGAGCCGCCAACCGTGCGCCACTGTACTCTGCCGTTGGAAGATTCGATAAATACACGTACCAGCGAGCCTGTGCCGCTGCTGCCTTCAAGTATGCGTACCTTGTAATCGATCAGATCTACTCTGGCCAGCCCCGGATAGAATTCCAGCAGTGCCTTGCGCAGCGCGCGGTCCAGCGCGTTGACCGGGCCATTGCCCTCTGCCGCCGTGTGCATCACCTTGCCATCGATCCTGACTTTAATAGTAGCTTCGGCCAGAAGCTCGCTCCCGATATCGTAAGCTGACGGAAGCCGCCTGTGCCTTTCCACTACGACCATGTAGTCCACCAGGTTGAAGGGGGGCTTATAGCCCGGCTGAGCTCGCAATAAAAGCAGCTCGAACGATGCATCGGCATCCTCGTACTGGAACCCCAGATTTTCCAGGTGCTTTACCTGCTCAAGTATCCTGCGCGCCTCTTTGCCCTGCGGCGGCAGGTGGATGCCAAGCTCCTTGGCTTTGAAGATTATATTGCTTTTGCCGGAGAGCTCCGATACTACTATGAGGGGACTATTTCCTACCGAGGCGGGATCTATATGCTGGTAACTGTCGCCCCATTTGGCCATGGCCGATACATGCAGGCCGGCCTTATGAAGAAATGCGTTGCTGCCTACATATGGCAGGTTGGAGCCCGGCGGCAGGTTGGCAACTTCAGAAACGAAGTGTGAAACTTCGGTCAAACGCGACAGTTGGGCAGTCGAGAGGCATTCTATACCCAGCTTAACCTGGAGAGCGGGTATGACAGAGCAGAGGTTGGCGTTGCCGCAGCGCTCGCCATACCCGTTGATCGTGCCTTCAACATGACTGACGCCCGCCTCGACGGCGGCTACAGAGACCGCCGTGGCCATGTCACTGTCATTGTGCGCATGTATGCCCAGAGGTCTGCCCGGCTTTTTAGCCGCTTGTTTAACGGCTGCCGCCGCCTCCCATGGAAGCGTACCGCCGTTAGTATCACACAGCACCAGGCAGTCTGCCCCTCCCCTGGCCGCTGCTGCCAGGGCTTCGAGGGCATAGGACGGATTGGACTTGAATCCGTCGAAGAAGTGCTCAGCGTCGAAAAAAACCTTGAGACCCCTGGATTTCAGGTAGGCCACTGATTCTTCGATAGCGGCCAGGTTATTTTCCAGGCTGGTCTCCAAAACGCGCCTGACCTGGATGTCCCAGGCTTTGCCTACGATATTGGCGGCCCGGGCGCCGGATTCAACCAGCGCCAGCAGCCCGGCATCGTTGGGCGCCTTTGTGTCCACACGCCGCGTGCTGCCGAACGCCACCAGTAATGAGTTCTTGAGCTTCAGGTTTTTAGCCCTTGCAAAGAACTCAGTGTCTTTTGGATTGGCCCCCGGCCATCCACCCTCGATATATTGAATACCGAACTCATCCAATTTCTGAACGATCTTGAGCTTGTCGGCTACTGTGAAGGAGATGCCTTCCTGCTGAGCGCCATCTCTTAAAGTCGTATCGTAGATATCAACGTGTCTCATGAAACCATGCTCATCCCCTTATTTTTCCCGCTATGAGCTTTCCCATCTCCGCCGTGCCGGCCTGCTTCATACCCGGTGCCATAATATCTTTAGTGCGGTAGCCTTCTTCCAGCACTTGCAGCACAGCCTGCTCGACAGCAACTGCCTCTTTACCCAATCCCAGGGAATAATGCAGCAGCATACCTGCGCTTAAAATGGCGGCAACAGGATTGGCCAGGTCCATACCCGCGATATCTGGAGCACTTCCGTGGATGGGCTCGTACAGGCCGAAGGCGCGGGACGATCTGTCTGATGGAATGCCGGCCAGGCTGGCAGACGGCAGCATGCCCATGGATCCCGACAGCATTGAGGCCTCATCCGTAAGTATGTCTCCGAACATGTTCTCCGTCACAATCACATCGAAATAGGCGGGATCGCGGATCAGGCGCATGGCGCAGGCATCCACCAGCATATGGTCCAGGCTTACCCCGGGGTACTGCGGCGCAATCTCCACGGCTATCTGCCGCCATAGCCTTGAGGACTCCAGGACGTTGGCCTTGTCCACAGAGGTCAACTTACGGCGCCGGGAAAGGGCCAGTTCGAAGCCGACACGCAGGATGCGCTCGATCTCCTTTTCCGTGTAGGTCATAGAGTCAACCGCTCGCCTTCCTCTTGAGGTGCTCCAGCGCTTCTTGGGCTTGCCGAAGTAGAGGCCGCCTGTCAGTTCGCGAACCACCATCAGGTCCACATTGCGGACCACCTCCGGCTTGAGGCTGGTGGCATCCTCCAGCACCTTTAACATTTTTACAGGGCGCAGGTTGGCGAAAAGTCCCAGTTCCTTGCGTATTGCCAGCAGGCCGTCTTCAGGCCTGGTTGTGGCGTTGGGATCGTCCCATTTAGGTCCACCCACCGCACCCATCAGCACCGCATCGCAACCGCGGCAGGATTTAAGCGTTTCTTGCGGCAGAGCGTTGTTGAATTTGTCGATGGCAATGCCGCCGATATAGCCTGATTTATAGGTGAAATGGTGGCCGAAGCGTTTTCCCACTTCGTCCAGTACACGTTGCGCCTCGTTCGTAACATCCGGACCGACGCCGTCACCCGGCAGGACCGCTATATTAAAGTTCAAATCACTTTGCTCCCGAGAGCCTTTTTCTCGTATATTCAACCAGTCCGCCCGAATTAATGATAGCCATCATAAACTCGGGATATGGCTTTGAGTTGAAAGTACGCCCGCTGGACAGGTCGGTTATCGTTCCTTTTGCCAGGTCGACTTCCACAACATCGCCCTGCTTGATGTTATCCACAGCCTCCTCGCATTCCAACAGTGGGAGCCCTGTGTTGATGGCGTTGCGGAAGAAGATTCGTGCGAAGCTCCCGGCAATGACGCATGAGATCCCCGATGCCTTGATGGCGACAGGGGCATGCTCACGGGAGGAGCCGCAGCCGAAATTAGATTCGGCCACGATAATGTCCCCCGGTTTCACCCTGCTTATAAAATCCGGATCGATATCTTTCATGCAGTGCGCAGCCAGTTCTGCAGGATCGTGCATGTTGAGATAGCGCGCAGCTATGATGGCGTCTGTGTCGATATTACTTCCGTATTTATGTACGGTGCCTTTATTTGACATCTATTCCAACTCCTCGGGACCGGCGATCCTGCCCAGTATGGCGCTGGCCGCCGCTACTGCCGGGTTGGCCAGGTAAACCTCAGATTTGACATGTCCCATCCTGCCGACGAAATTTCGGTTAGTCGTGGATACACATCTTTCTCCCTTGGCGAGTATTCCCATGTAGCCTCCCAGGCAGGGGCCGCAGGTAGGAGTGCTGACCACTGCGCCGGCTTTAATAAAGGTCTCGATCAGCCCCTCTTTAAGCGCGTCCAGGTAGATCTGCTGTGAACCCGGCAATATAATGCAGCGCAGGTTAGGATCGACTTTTTTGCCCTTGAGTATCCGGGCCGCCAGGCGAAGGTCGTCCAGCCTGCCGTTGGTGCAGCTGCCGATGACCGCCTGGTCGATGGGAACATTGCCGGCCTGGCTGACCGGCCTGGTATTTGAAGGGAGATGGGGAAAGGCCACCTGCGGCTCTATTTTAGATGCGTCATATTCGATTATGCGTGAGTATTCTGCATCCGCATCGGCTTCGTATACCTGGTATTTGTTCCTGGTTCGCCCCTTCAGGTATCGCCGTGTCGTGTCGTCTACGCGGAAAAGGCCTGCCTTGCCCCCGGCTTCGATGGCCATATTGGCCATAGTAAAGCGCCCATCCATCGATAGTCTATCTATTGCTTCGCCCTGGAATTCCATGGCCGAGTAAAGAGCCCCGTCCACACCGATATCACCGATGGTATGCAGGATGAGGTCCTTGCCTCCGGTCCATTTGCCCGGCCTGCCATGGAAAATGAACTTCATTGTGTGAGGTACCTTCATCCAGATCTCGCCGGTGGCCATGGCGATGGCTATATCGGTCGAGCCCATCCCAGTGGCGAAAGCACCCAGTGCGCCATAGGTACAAGTGTGGGAGTCCGCACCCACAATTACCTGCCCGGGCAGTGCCAGCCCCTTTTCCGGCAGTATGACGTGCTCGATGCCCATCTCTCCGACCTCGAAATATATGAGGCCGTGACGCCTGGCGAACTCGCGCATCATTTTTGCTTGCGTTGCCGACTGTATATCCTTGTTGGGGCAGAAGTGGTCCGGCACCATTACGATCTTTGCGGGATCGAAAACGTGCGGGATGCCCAGCCGCTCGAATTCCCTGATGGCAATGGGCGCAGTGATATCGTTAGAAAGCACCAGGTCGCACCTGACGTTGAGGAAGTCACCGGGGCTAACCTTATCCCTGCCGGAGTGTGCTGCAAGTATCTTCTCTGATAATGTCAATCTATTATCATCCTTTGGCCCTGGGTATCATAAGGACCAGCAAAGTAACCAGGGCTACCGACGAAGCTATGATATAAAGCCCGGCGCCGGCCGCGATGCCGATAGCGGCTGTCACCCAGATGCTGGCTGCCGTGGTGATACCCATGACCTTATCGCCTCGCATGCCGCGGAAGATAACCCCTGCGCCGATGAAGCCGATCCCCGTGACTACGCCCGCGGCTACCCTGGACGGGTCCACGCTTCCTGTGAAACCCAGTATCGAGACCACTGTAAAAAGGGCTGAACCCATACAAATCAATACGTGCGTGCGCAGACCGGCCGGCTTGTTGGCCCTTTCACGTTGAAACCCGATGATCCCGCCCAGCACGGCGGACAGGAGGATACGCAGACCGGCCTCAACCTCAGGGCTCATCCCCGTCCTCCTCACGACGCGACCTCTTGCTGACCAGCAGGCGATTGAGGGCATTCATATAGGCCTTGGCGCTGGCCACGATTATATCGGTATCGGATCCGCGGCCTGTATAAGTGGCGCCTTCGCTCTCGATACGGATAAGCACTTCGCCCAACGCGTCAATGCCCTCGGTTATCGATGACACGGAGAATTCCGTCAGTGTGTTGGGGACACGCACAAGGCGGTTGATGGCCTTGTAAACGGCGTCTACCGGTCCGGTTCCCAGGGCAGCATCGGCCAGCACTTCCTTGTTGGGCCCGGTCAGCAAGACAGTGGCGGTTGGCATACTGTGGTTGCCGCAGCTTACGCCCACATGCTCCAGGTGATACACCTCGATGGCCGTGCGCAATTCCTCTCCTATGAGGGCCTGTATATCCCGGTCGGTGACCTCCTTTTTCTTGTCGGCCAGCTCTTTGAAAGCCTTGAATGCATGGCTGAGTGCCGCGTCATCCAGAGAGAAGCCGAGTTCGAGCAACCGCTCTTTAAAGGCATGCCTTCCGCTCAGCTTGCCCAGCACCAGCGCGCTGGATGGTACTCCCACGGCCCGGGGGTCCATAATCTCGTAGGTATCGGCCTTCTTGATGATGCCGTCCTGGTGGATGCCTGACTGGTGGCGGAAAGCGTTGGCGCCCACGATGGCTTTGTTCTGCGGTACCACGAATCCGGTTAGCTCGCTCACCATGCGGCTGGTTTTATATATCTGAGCGGTATCTATGTTAGTGGCGATATGAAAGAGGTCGCCACGTGTCCTGAGCGCCATTACCACCTCTTCCAGGGCCGCGTTACCGGCCCTCTCTCCAATGCCATTGACCGTGCATTCCACCTGTCTCGCCCCCTTACGGACGGCCTCCAGGCTGTTGGCCACACCCAGGCCGAGGTCGTTATGGCAATGGACGCTGATAAGCGCCCTGGAGATGTTGGGCACGTTTTTCACGATGTTCTCGATCAGACGGCCAAACTCAGCGGGGGTAGAATAGCCCACCGTGTCGGCTATATTCACCGTCGTTGCACCCGATTCTATGACAGCTTCCAGTATCTCATAA
Organism: uncultured Dehalococcoidales bacterium; assembly: GCA_964437795.1. Lineage (GTDB taxonomy): Bacteria > Chloroflexota > Dehalococcoidia > GIF9 > UBA5629 > CAIMUM01. Next base: position 43,156 of record CAYTIC010000015.1, read on the forward strand.
AGGAATTTAGGATCGGTGCGTGTGGAATCCATGGGAGTGAACTCAACATCGTTGAGATACTCCCTGGCGTGTGTAACCATATTCCCGGCCAGCTTGAGCACATCAGCCTGGCTTTTTTTAAGCTGATAGGCCAGGTGCATACTGGAGGTCGAGAGGAAGATGTGTATACGGCCCTTTTTGGCCGGCTTGACCGCCTCCCACGCGCGGTCGATGGCCTCCCTGTTTGCATGGCTGAGGGCGCATACGGATGTATTGGTCAGCTCGCGGGCGATCAGACGCACAGCCTCAAAATCGCCCTGGGAGGTCACGGGAAAACCGGCCTCGATGATGTCTACGCCCAGCTTCTCAAGCTGACGGGCTATCTCGAGCTTCTCCTGAGGATTGAGGCTGGTCCCTGCCGCCTGTTCCCCATCCCTCAGGGTTGTGTCAAAAATGAGGACACGTTCACCTTTCATAAGCACGTCCTGTTCCTATGCTGTTAAAGAGATGCCTGGAGCGGCTATTTCAGCCAGGGCATCATTGCACGCAGCTTTTTGCCTACCACTTCGATCTGGTGCTCGGCCTCGCGTCGTTTGAGCGAATTGTAAACCGGGCGATTGGCCTGGTTCTCCAGTATCCACTCTCGCGCAAAGCTCCCGTTCTGGACCTCCTCCAGTATCTCCTGCATCTCAGCTTTTACGTGTTCATTGATGATCTGCGGCCCTCGAGTATAGTCTCCATATTCAGCTGTGTCGCTGACCGAGTAGCGCATGAAACTCATGCCTCCCCGATGAATAAGGTCTACGATAAGCTTAAGCTCGTGCAGGCATTCGAAGTAGGCTATCTCGGGTTGGTAGCCGGCCTCAACAAGCGTTTCAAACCCGGCCTTGATGAGCGCGGTTACCCCACCGCATAGAACGGCCTGTTCACCGAAGAGGTCGGTCTCGGTCTCTTCAGCGAAGGTGGTTTCTATAACACCGGCCTTAGCGCAACCTATTCCCCTGGAGTAGGCCAGGGCCTGTTGCTTGGCCTTGCCCGAGGCGTCCTGGTGGACGGCTATGATGGCCGGGGGGCCGGATTTCTCGGTGTAAAGCTGCCGGACCATGTGGCCCGGGCACTTGGGCGCGATCATGGATACATCGATATAGTCCGGCGGTACGATCTGCCCGTAATGGATGTTAAATCCATGGGCGAACATGAGTGTCTTGCCCTTGGCCATCTGATCGGCGATCGATTCCCTGTAAACCTTAGCCTGCAATTGGTCCGGCACGAGCATCATCACAACATCGGCCTTTTTGGCTACCTCAGCCGCATCGAAGACGTCGAATCCGGCCTTCTTGGCGGCCCTGTGTCCTTCCGTCCCTTTGGCCTCGGCAACTATGACCTTGAGCCCGCTGTCCCTGAGGTTCTGCGCGTGTGCGTGACCCTGACTGCCGTAGCCTATGATACCTATGACCTTGTTTTTCAATAAGGCCAGGTCTGCGTCCTTCTCATAATAAATCTTTACCATTTTCCCTCCTGTCGAAATAATGGATTTGATATTTAAGCAGCTACCAATCAGGTAGGTTTTCCTCCTCTGGTGCCGCCTGTTCCACGACGCGCCTGAGAGGTTTGTTCTCCTCAATGGTGAGCGGGCCGGCGCCTCCCCTGGGGAGGGCGATTGTGCCGGTTCGTGACATCTCCCTGATGCCGAAGCCGCGCAGCAGCTCTATAAGAGTATCCACCTTTTCCGCCGTGCCGGTTACTACGAGTATCAACGAATCAGGTGAAACATCGACAATGTTGGCCCTGAAGATATCGACAATCTGGATAATCTCGCTACGCGTGGATGGAGTTGCCTTTACCTTGATCATGGCCATCTCGCGGGCCACCGGGCTTTCGCCGGTGATATCGGCGATACGGATGACCTCAATGATCCGGTCGAGCTGCTTCCTGACCTGCTCGATATTGGCATCGTCCCCCTCCACCACTATAGTCATGCGCGAGAGTCCGGGCTGTTCGATATGCCCGACCGCGATGCTCTCTATATTAAAATTACGGCGTCTCAGCGTGCTGGATATGCGGTTCAGCACGCCCGGCCGGTCCTGCACCAGCGCTACTAAAATATGTTTATTATCCAATTAAGATGTCTCCATTATCGATATTCGGCTGTTACTTTTTGAAGCTTGCCGCCGGGTCGGGCAGTTCGAGGAATTCGACGATCGTCTTTCCCGGCGGTACGAATGGGTAAACATTTTCCTCCGGCTCAACGATGAACTCGATGAGGAAAGGCCCCTTGTGCTCCATGGCCTTATGGATGGCCGGCCTCACGTCTATCTTCTTGCTGACCTTGATGCCCTTGATACCGTAAGCTTCCGCGATCTTGACGAAATCCGGATTATAAAGCTGGGTACCGAAGTACCGCTTATTGTAAATAAGCTCCTGCCATTGCCTGACCATGCCCAGCCAGCCATTGTTGAATACGGCTATGTTGATATCGAGGTCCTCCTGCACCATGGTGGCCAGCTCCTGCACTGTCATCTGGAAGCCGCCGTCGCCGGCGATGCACCAGACGGTTTCTTTGGGGCATCCCACCTTGGCCCCGATGGCGCCGGGAAGCTCGAATCCCATGGTACCCAGTCCGCCCGATGATACAAAGCTATTAGGCTTGTCGTAGTAGAAATATTGCGCTGCCCACATCTGTGCCTGTCCCACGCCTGTGACAATAATAGTATCGCCTTTGGTGGCCTCATGTATCTGCCGAATGATGTACTGCGGCAGGATGTCATCGTGGTTGCGTATCTCCGTAGCCGGGTGTTGCGACCGCCATTCGTCAAGCTGCGACAGCCACGCGACGTGTTCGCGATTGACCACCTGTTTGTTGAGCACCTGCAGAACGTTTTTCAAGTCACCCACGATAGGCACATCCACCGGTATGTTTTTGCCGATCTCGGCGGCGTCGACATCGATGTGCACCACACGCGCATGCGGCGCGAACGTGCTGACACCGCCTGTGGCGCGGTCATCGAATCTCATGCCTACGGCGATCAGCACATCCGAGTTGTGGACAGCCTTATTGGCGTAGCCCATGCCGTGCATACCCAGCCAGCCGTAGCTCAGGACGTGTGATTCGGGGAAACATCCGATGCCGAGGAATGTCGTGACCACCGGTATTTGAGCATTTTCCGCCAGTTCCTTCAACTCGGGGAATGCCCTGGAAATATTGACTCCGTGGCCGGCGATGATCACAGGTCGTTCAGCCGAATTAATCAAATCGACAGCCTTTTTCACCTGAGAAGGATGCCCGAAAAGTTTGGGTTTAAAGCCCGGCAGGTCTATCTTCTCGGGGTAGCTAAACTCCATGCGGGCCTGAAATACGTCCTTGGGTATATCGAGCAGGACAGGTCCCGGCCTGCCCACCTGGGCCACATATGCGGCTTCACGTATAGCCTTTGCCAGGTCGCCGATATCCAGCACAAGCTGGTTGTACTTGGTAATGGGCACGGTGATACCCGTGATATCGATCTCCTGAAAGGCGTCTTTACCGATAAAATGTGTGGGCACCTGGCCGGTAATGGCCAGCAGCGGCACTGAATCCAGATAAGCATTGGCTATGCCCGTAACGAGATTAGTGGCGCCCGGGCCTGACGTCGCCAGGCATACACCCAGCTTGCCTGTCACACGCGCGTAGGCGTCGGCGGCGTGGGCCGCGCCCTGTTCATGCCTGACCAGTATGTGGCGTAGTTGGGGATACCTGGGTATGGTATCGTAGAGGGGAAGCAACACTCCACCGGGGAAACCGAAGATAACCTCGACCCCCTCCTTGATCAGGCATTCACATAGTATCTCTGCGCCGGTCTTCATCATATGTGCTGGCTACTCCTAATCCTTAAATACCGCTCCCTCGCTGGCAGGTCCGACATCTTCTATATACCGCTTAAGGTACCCGCTTTTAATGCTCGTCTTAAACGGAGGAAGGGCTTTGATGCGCCGCTTTATCTCGGCTGCGCCAATCCCGACCTCCAGCTTCCGGGCAGGTATATCTACAGTGATTATATCACCGTTTCGCACTGCGGCAATCGGGCCCCGGTCGGCCGCTTCGGGAACCACGTGACCGATGGCGGCGCCCCTGGTGCCACCTGAGAAGCGCCCGTCCGTTATCAGCGCCACTTTGCTGTCCATCCCCATGCCGCTCAACAGCGAGGTCGGCGTGAGCATCTCACGCATGCCAGGCCCGCCGCGGGGCCCTTCATATCGGATTACCACCACGTCGCCCGCCCTGATCTTTCCACCCATGATGCCCCTGGTCGCGTCCTCCTCGTTTTCAAAAACGCGTGCCGGCCCCCTGTGCACCATCATCTTCGGGTCAACTGCTCCGCTTTTAACTACCGCTCCGCCGGGGGCAAGATTGCCGAAGAGAATGGCCAGCCCACCTGTCTTGGAGTATGGCCTGGAGAACGGCCTTATCACCTCGTGGTTTTTCACCCTGGCATCCTTATAGACGCTTGACAGAGGTTTGAGCATCACGGTCTTGCATTTGCCGTCCAGTAGTCTGGAAATCTCGTGCATGACGGCCGGGATGCCGCCCGCCATGTCGAGGTCCTCCATGTGCACGTCGCTGGCCGGGCTGATCTTGCACAGGTGAGGCACCCTGTCGCTCAGTTCGTTGATATGCGAAAGAGCAAAGCTGATACCGGCTTCGTGAGCAATGGCCATGAAGTGCAGCACCGAGTTGGTGCTGCCGCCCAGCGCCATATCCACGGCAAAGGCATTGCTGATGGAAGACCTGGTTATGATATCTCGCGGACGCAAATCGTTTTTCCAGAGCGAGAGAATCTGCTCTCCCGCCTGTCTGGCCAAGTGCAGCCTGCGCGAATCGACGGCCGGGATAGTGCCGTTGCCTGGCAGCGCCATTCCGAGCGCCTCGGTCAGGCAGTTCATTGTGTTGGCGGTAAACAAACCGGAGCAACTGCCGCAGCCGGGACAGGCTGCTATCTCGATTTCCTCGAGCTCTGCCTCCGTGATGTCTCCCTGCGCTACGCTGCCAACGGCAGAGAACACGGAGATCAAATCGACGGTCCGGCAGGACCCGTCCTTATGAAGTTTTCCGGCCAGCATGGGCCCGCCGCTGATAAATATGGAAGGCACGTTCAGACGCACGGCAGCCATCAGCATGCCAGGTACTACCTTGTCGCAATTGGGTATGAACACCAGAGCGTCGAACTGATGGGCCTCGGCCATGATCTCCACCGAATCTGCTATCAGTTCGCGGCTGGGCAGGCTGAATTTCATGCCGGGATGGTTCATGGCGATGCCGTCGCAGACGCCGATGGTGTTGAATTCGAACGGCACACCGCCTGCGCCGATGATACCGGTCTTGACAGCGTCCGCGATGGTATTTAAGTGCTTATGTCCGGGCACTACCTCGTTAAAGCTGTTAACGACGCCGATGAAAGGTTTGTGGAAGTCGGCGCTGTGGACACCCACAGCCCTCAGCAGAGCCCTGTGGGGGGCCCTCTCGATTCCCTTTTTGATACTATCGCTTTTCATGTGACAGAATCCCCACTGCTGAATTTATTGGTTCGCCTGACAGGTCCCGTGTAGATACGGTAGAGGTTCTAGTAAACTATCACATGTAATTATTTATTGTCAAGCAAAATTAGCGTTGACATTGTTCAAAGTGTACACATGAGATAGAGAAAAACATGGGTATCAAATGGTTTTAAACTCGAACCCGCCGCTGTTGAAGAGACTCAGGCAGGCATCCACCACGTCCGGATCATAGAGCTTGCCCCTGTTCTTTGATATTTCCGCAAGTGCTTTTTCGATGCCCAGTGCCGGCCGATACGGGCGGTTTGCAGCCATGGCTTCAATTACGTCTGCAACCGCCAATATTTTTGCTTCCAAAAGTGTTTCCTCACTTTTTAGACCGCTGGGATATCCCGACCCATCCAGCCTCTCATGGTGCTGCAAGATGGCCAGTGCAACGACAATTGGCAGATCCATACCTTTGACAATATCGTAGCCGCTTTGAGCGTGTGTTTTTATCAAGCTAAATTCAATTTCAGAGAGTCGTCCGGGTTTGCTTAGTATGTCGGATGGAATATACATTTTACCGATATCATGGATTACCGCCGCTGTCCTGAGCTGATCAACCCTGTAATCCTCCAGTTTCATCACCCCGGCTATGCTAATTGCCAGGTCGGCCACTCTTTGCTGATGGCCCGCAGTGTATGGGTCTCTCATTTCCACGATTTTAACCATTGTATTTATAGCGTCATCCAGGGTTTTCTTCACGGATTCGTAGCTTTTTAGAAGTTTTTCCTCAGATAGCCTGCGCTCGGTGATGTCCGCGAAAGTTACGACGGCGCCCACCAACTTGCCTTGTTCATAGGTTGGCGTGCTCGCATACTCGACGGGGAAGCTGGTGCCATCCTTTCGCCAGAACACCTCGGTGTCTACGTGATGCATCAACCCATCACGATAGGCGGCATAGATCGCGCACTCTTCCTGGGGGTAAGGGCTTCCGTCAGGTTTGGTGTGATGCCAGGTGCTGTGGCTGGGACGGTACAGAAGCTCACTGACTTCGTAGCCCAGCATCTTTGCCGCAGCCGGGTTGACAAACGAGTGGTTACCCTGCAAATCCAACCCAATAATCCCTTCCGCCACCGTGCTCAGTATGACTTCATTTTGCTGGTGTAGATTCACCAGTCTCTCCTCTGCCAACTTACGCTCGGTGATATCTTTGAATACCGTCAGAACTGATTTCGGATTTCCCTCTTCATCCAATAACATTGAAGAACTGAGCTCCAGGTAAAACGGCCGGCCGTCTTTTTTAAAGCTGGTGATCTCCCAATTCCTGAGGATTTTAGATTTCTGCAGCTTCTCCATATTTTCTAATACGTTGTTGTAGTTTTCGGGGGCCACCAGGTCCATGATGTTGCTGCCTATCAACTCCTCAGTCGGCTCAAAGCCGAATACATCCAGCGCCTGTTTATTAATCATGATAATGGTGCCGTTCATATCCATAAGCCCGATAGCATCCGGTGAAGTCTCAACAAGGGTCCGATATAGAGCCTCGCTTTCCTGGATTATTTTCTCCACCTGCCTGCTGTCGGTGATGTCTCGCGCAGAAGACAAAGCACCTTTTACGTTCCCATCTTTATCTTTGAGCACCCGGCACCACCACGCCAGCAATCTCTTTTCTCCATCCTTTCGCCGCTGCCAGCTCTCAACATATATCACGTTCTCGTCGCCTTTGAAAAGGGGATCGACTGTATTATAGGTGTCCTGTTCCCCTTCAAAGTAGAAAGATGCTGCCTTACCAACCGGATTCCCTCCGAAAAATTCAATGGCTGACCTGTTTGCCCACGTATATACCTTGTTTTCGTCCACCTCCATGATGATGTCCGGGACGGCGGCCAGTATGGCTTCATAGCGCAAGGTCAGTATTTTAAGGGATTCGGCAATATTTCTGCGTTCGGTTATATCGTGGGTAATCCCCACGAAATAGAGAAAAGTACCGTTCTCATCAAGCACCCTGTTGCCGCTGGTAGTGTGCCAGCGCCAATCGCCTGTGGCGTGTTTAGTACGATATTCAAGTCCCGGCGTGAATCGACCTGTCTGGATGAAATCCTTCAGGGCATGTTCGACTACGGGCACGTCATTGGGGTGAACAAAGGAACGGAAAGTGCGGCCCTGTAATTCGGAGGGAGGGTAGCCCATGATCCTTTGCGATGCGGGAGATACGAAAAGGAATCTACCTTCGGCATCCAGCGTATAGATCATATCAAGGCTGTAATCTATGATCAGCCTGTGTTTCTCCTCGCTTATCCTGAGCGCATCCGCAATCTCAGCCATCTCCCGATAAGCGCGGATGCTTTGCTGTCGCCAGACCAAACCTACCCCTGAGCCGGCTCCGAGCAACAGGGCGCCAACCAGGGCTACGACCAGCCAGAGCATCTGTGTCAGCGGAGAGTATATTTCCGAAGTGTCTATGCGTGCGACCATAAACCAGGGTGAATCAGGTATGTAGCGGATATCCGCAACCACCCTTTCCCCGCGGTAGTCCGTGCCCTCAACAATTCCTTCTTCACCAAGGACTGCCCTGACGGCTGGCACATCTTTTTGCGTTAAAGGGATACGCAGATTAAGTTCTGAATTCTTCTGAAACCTGAGCTCGTTGAGGTACAGCGCGTCATTGCCATCTTTCCGTACGATCAATGTTTCGGCCGTCGCGCTGGGCGTGGGCCAGCGGCTGATAAGCGGATATAGATAGCGGTACGGATCAATAAGCAGGGCTACAACTCCCAGCGGTACATTGTCATCCTTTTCTTCGAAAACAGGGATGAGTATAACCATGTGGGGTTGTCCAGTAGCTTCATCACGATCCAGATCGAGAACAGTCAGTTTGCCCGATTGCAGAGCGTTGGAAGCATCCCGTGGTATATGATATGGAATCGGTTCGGCAGTATCGGGGATGACAATCCGAGCTGCTCCCTGTACATCCAGCAGCATGATCTTTTCGTATTGTCCGTACTGCAAGTAGTGGTACAGCCACGTACGCAACTGCTCACTCGCTTCGACGCTGTCAGGGTGTTCAATGTAGCTTTGTACCAGGTTGGAAAAGGCGGGATTTCGGAACAACAGGTTGGCATCCCCGATTCGCTCCTTACGCCACTGCATCAACTCTCCGGCTTTAAGGTCTGCTATAGCAGTAAGCTGGTGTTCGACCTGTGCCCTGTGGTATTTCTGATAGTTGCTGTAGAAGAGGTGTCCTGCGACGAGGATGCCGGCAGACATAAATATAAATATAAGCAGGAGTATCACCGGTGTTTTCAGAAACTTTTCTTTTACAGGTCGCACCTGGTCATGCGATTTAAGGCGTTTATCCCGGTGGGTTAACATCAGTGCGGTGAGCGTGCTTAATATAGTTGACGACACTATAAAAGCGAGCATTCTTAAGGTGGGATCAGGATAAGGGGAAATAAATAAAGCGCGTGGCAGGAATATCAGCAGGGCGACAACATTCGATAGTAAGGCTCCTCGCAAGCCGTAATAGTAACTGCAATACAGAATAGGGATGAGAAAAAGAATTCTATGCGGGTCATGTACTGTGTACCAGATGTTCCAGCGCACAGCTTCCCAGCCGAAAAAATTAACCAGTTCACCGAAATAGTAGATAATGGTGCAGGTGATAAAGAGGGCAAGCAATATGTAGAAATGCTTGCCGATAGAATTAGACTGCCTCATTTAGCCCATTACCTCTCCTTCAAGTTCAGCAACATGCTAATCGAAGATACAGACGTAATATTATGTCTATACTTTGAAGTTTAACGATACATATACACACTGTCAATTACACACGACATTTCTACACGCCCATTTAATCCGGCCAATTGACTTCTTATTAATTTGCTACTACTATATTACTGCATGCGGATAAACGAATATAATCAGGTGATTTATGAGGAAACTGGCTAAAACCTTCAAGGCAATGTCTGATGAGACCAGGCTGAGGATATTAAACATTCTGTTGGAGCGTGAATGCTGTGTCTGCGAGGTAATGCAGGTTCTTGATATAACGCAGTCCAGGGCTTCGCGTCATCTCAGTACCCTGTGTGACGCAGGATTTCTCAAGTTCAGGCGCCAGGGACTATGGGCAATGTACTCGATCGATTGGGAGGGCATGAATAAAAATCATATCGACCTGGTCGCGACAGTCAGAGAAGCGCTGATTAATAATCAAACTGCCATATCAGATAAACGTAAATTGTCGAAGGCTGTGAAGATAGGGCTATCGGGATGTACTGTTGCAGGAGTAAACAACGGGCGTGAAAACTGAAGAAAACGTGTGTCAGTGCAATCCGGGTATAACTGTACAGCCGGACAAAGAAAAGAGTGATCGCAAATGGAAGGCCATTGTTTTGCTGGTTGCCGGTCTGGCCATCTGGATAGTCTTATATTGCCTGGTGGAACCGGCTGCCAATTTCCTGGTTTATTCAGTATTCCAACTCCCTACCGATAGTCATCTTGGCAGCGCCGTCGCCTTTTTTCTTTTTGAGGCGCCCAAGGTCATTCTGCTGTTGACCATAATCGTGTTCGGTGTCGGCATTTTACGTTCATTTTTTACGCCTGAACGCACACGGCAGATGCTTGCGGGCAAACGGGAATATGTGGGCAACGTTTTAGCCGGGGGACTCGGCATCGTCACTCCTTTTTGCTCCTGTTCAGCAGTGCCCCTTTTCATCGGTTTCGTGGAGACGGGGGTTCCTCTTGGGGTGACCTTTACCTTTCTCATAGCCGCTCCTATGATTAACGAGGTTGCCGTAGTCCTCCTGTTCAGCATGTTTGGCTGGAAGATAGCATTGCTATATGTGGCTACAGGACTATTTATCGCTATTACTGCAGGCTGGATAATAGGGAGGCTGAAGCTGGAAAGGTATATTGAAAGTTGGGTCTTCGAAATAAAAATTGCCGACGCCCGGACACCTGCGGAGCATATTACGTTTGTTGACAGGATATCATACGGCTTTAACGCGATACGCGAGATAGTAGGTAAGGTCTGGCCTTACGTTCTGGCCGGGATTGCCGTGGGCGCCGTCATTCATGGATATGTGCCCGAAGGACTGATGGCATCATTTATGGGGAAAGATGTGTGGTGGGCCGTCCCGGCGGCTGTGCTTCTCGGCGTTCCGATGTACTCCAACGCGGCAGGTATTATTCCCATCGTGCAGGCGCTTGTGGAGAAGGGGGCGGCGTTGGGAACGGCCCTGGCGTTCATGATGGCGGTTATCGGGCTGTCGCTGCCTGAAACGATAATCCTGCGAAAGGTGTTGAAATGGCAGCTCATCGGTATATTCGTCGGCGTTGTCGCAGTCGGCATCATTATAATAGGATACCTGTTCAACGCGGTGCTATGATTCGCTCACGATCAATTGGCTTTGAAGTGATCTTCCAGCAGGAGAAAGAATGATTTGAAGGAGAACCCGATGTCCTGTACTGACCAACTAAGCAAACCGCAGCTGTCGGTCCTCGACCGTTTCCTTACTCTCTGGATTTTCCTGGCCATGGCGATTGGCGTAGGCCTGGGCTACTTCATTCCGGGCGTGTCAGACTTCATATCCATTTTCCAGGTGGGGACCACCTCTATTCCCATTGCCGTAGGACTGATCCTGATGATGTATCCGCCTCTGGCCAAGGTCAAATATGAGGAATTGCCGATGATCTTCGGGGACTGGAAAATCCTCGGCCTTTCACTGGTCCAGAACTGGCTGATAGGCCCGATCCTGATGTTCGTGCTGGCCATTGTTTTTCTGCATGCTTACCCGGACTATATGGTGGGGCTGATAATGATGGGATTGGCGCGCTGTATCGCCATGGTAATTGTCTGGAACGAGCTCTGCGGCGGTGACAACGAATACGCCGCCGGATTAGTAGCCTTCAACTCCATTTTCCAGATATTGTTCTATTCCGTTTACGCTTATATTTTTATTACAGTACTGCCGGGCCTGTTCGGTCTGCAGGGCTCATCTGTAAATGTCACTATTTGGGAAATAGCGCAGAGCGTCTTGATCTACCTGGGTATTCCGTTTTTCGCAGGAATGCTTACGAGGTTTATGCTGGTGAAGGCGAAGGGACGAGAATGGTACGACGTGAAGTTTATACCCAAAATCAGCCCCGTCACCCTGGTCGCATTGCTTTTCACCATAGTGGTAATGTTCTCATTGAAGGGGCAGATCATAGTCCAGCTGCCGCTGGATGTGCTTCGCATCGCCCTGCCTTTGCTAATTTATTTTGTGGTAATGTTCCTGGTTTCTTTCTATATGGGGAAGAAGATAGGCGCGAACTACGAAAAGACAGCGACGATTGCGTTCACGGCTGCAAGCAACAATTTCGAGCTGGCAATTGCCGTAGCTGTAGCTGTCTTTGGCATAGGGTCCGGCCAGGCTTTTGCTGCTGTAATCGGGCCGCTGGTTGAAGTGCCGGTACTGATCGGATTGGTCAACGTCTCACTTTATTTCAAAAGGAAGTTTTTTAACAATTCGATACCTGAATAAGGATGGATCAATAGTCACATAATACGGAGGTTAATAACGTGGACATAAAAGTACTGGGCACCGGCTGCGCCAAATGCCATAGCCTGGAAAAAACAGTTAAGGAAGTCGTTTCCGCTCTAAAACTCGATGTCAAAGTCGAGGAGATAAAAGACATACAGAAGATCATGCAATATCCCATCCTTATGACCCCCGGCCTGGTAATCAACGGGAAGGTTGTTATGAGCGGGAAAGTTCCGTCAAAATCTGAGGTTGAGCGGTACCTGAAAGACGCGTTAAAGGAGGAAAGCTAATCAAGGATAAGGGTCATTACCCCGTCTTCACATAAAATTCATATTAATAATCTACACTTGTGTGTAGGGAATAGTCAGGAAATCATGACCGGGCCATATATCCAAACAAGGAGGGACATAAACTCAAATGGCATACACTTTTAAAGGCCTGATTTTGTCAATATCGCTGGCAGGGACTATTTTGATGGCCGGTTGTTCGGGTTCGACATCAAATCCCGGTACGTTACCGGTTCAAACACCGGTCCAGTCAACTACTGAAGCTGCTGCTCCAACTCCTGCCCAACCGCCATCCGGGCAAAATGCGACGCCGGGACAGGGGGCTTCAGACAACGTTACCCCTGTTGCCGCGCAGGCTCAGTCTGCGTTGTCCAACAGGGTCGATGTCATTTACTTTCATGTTAATCAACGCTGCCCGACCTGTTTGTGTTTCGAAAAGCAGGTAAACCATGTTATCGAGGCATATTTCAGCGACGAAATAGACAGCGGCAAGCTCACTTATAAAGTATTGAATGCACAACAGGAGCAGAATACGGACATAGCGAGGAAATATGGCGCGGTGGGTTCTCAGCTGTTTATAAACAAAGTCGTAAATGGCCAGGACAACATAACGGATATCCAGGATATATGGAATTGGAACTGCAGGTACAACACTCCTAACTTTGACCGCAACGTGAGGAGCGTGATCGAAGACAGTTTGACCGGGCTATAGTGAATGGATCTTTCAGCATTATCCGCCAACACCGGTATACCCGCACTATCGGCTTTCTTTCTCGGACTGATGGCCACGCTCGGGCCCTGCACCATGGCCACCAATATAGCAGCCCTGGCCTACATCAGCCGGGATCTGACCGACCGTAAATACGCTGTGACGACGGCAGCTTTGTATACGCTGGGGCGTATGCTGACATATACCGTTCTGGGCGCCCTGATTATCTTTCTTGGCTTGAGTATACCCGGGATTTCCCTGTTCCTGCAGGATATCGGGGAGAAAGTTCTCGGGCCTTTACTGATTGCGATTGGAATACTAATGCTTTTCATCGATAAAATATCTTTCGGCAGCGCAGGCAACAGCCTATCAAACATCGGTGGAAAGGTTGCTGAGTGGGGCATGATCGGAGGACTTCCCCTGGGTGCGCTCTTCGCACTGGCCTTCTGCCCATACAGCGCTGTTCTATTCTTCGCCGTTTTGCTACCACTGGCATTAAAATCCACGGGCGGTGTTACGTTGCCGGCTTTCTTCGCACTGGGCACAGGTTTGCCGGTACTGCTTTTCGGCATGCTGCTCTCCTTCGGTGTAGCAGGTATCTCAAAGTGGGTCGATGCCATCTCCCGCGGTGAGAAGATACTGCGCATAGCAGTGGCCATTATATTTATAGGCATAGGCATATACTACATTCTGCCCTGGCTGAGCACGTTATTTACAGGTGTCTGAGTACGAGGGGTGAACATGACGGAACCGTTTAATTTCATGGGAAAATCAATCCTGATATTAGTCGTGCTTATGCTTTCCGCACAGGTGTCCTGTATTCAGGCCAATACCGGGGTTGATCAACGGAACCGGCCGCCCGTTATTGAAAAAATAAAATATGATAAGACAACCTATCACAACAGGCCTGTTAAACTTGAGTGCACCGCTACTGATGCGGACGGCGATAGCCTGACATATGTATGGGAAGCTAAGGACGGCAAAATTGCGGGTGAGGGCAAGATAGTTACATGGACACCACCCGGTAACATGCAAGATTATCCTGTAACACTCACAGTTACCGATGGTAAAGGTGGAGAAGCAAGGGAGACAATTTATATACGGGTTGTTACAAACGCAGATGGTACCGATACACCGAAAATAGAGGTAAAATTGAGAATTGGTGACAACAATACCGTGGTAATTGAAAATCAGCGTGTAGGAATTTGGACAACAGCCGGCATCATTTGTGTCGTAGATAATGTGGAAAAAAGCAAGCTTAGGTATAAATGGTCTGCAGATTGCGGGAAGATACAGGGCACAGAAGGTCAAAACGATAGTGCGGACCGGATTAATTGGATTGCTCCGGGCGCACAGAGTAAATGTACTGTGGATGTTACTGTTAGCGATATTCAAAATGGCGGAGAAGCAAGAGGGAAAGTCATACTTAACGTATATTGTTGTGGGAAAGAACTGACCGGAGAGTAAAAGATGTATATGGTGAAAGCATGCAACCCGGCAAATCCGTTAACAGGCGTATTATTCGCAATTGTACTGATCCTGGCGACAGCTTGCGCACCGGTTCCACCGGTAGTCACGCAACCAAATCAGGCGCCCGTTATTGAAAGTATTAATTATGCCAGGGATGCCTTCGGCAATTCAGATATGCAGATTGATTGTGTTGCAAAAGATGCCGATGGCGATCCGCTTATTTATAAATGGACGGCGGAGGCCGGTGAAATCAGGGGTTCAGGGAAGAACATAGTCTGGGTGTCCCCCGGAAAAATTGGAACCTATCCCATAAATGTGGAGGTTAGCGATAATAAGGGTGGAGTAGCATCGGAGAATATTAGCATCAGGGTCCTCACCAATATGGATGGGACGGCCACTCCCATGGTAGAGATCAAATTGAAGTTGGGAGATGCAGTGCCTGTCATAGTGGATAAGCAGCGTGCCCGGATCTGGATGACAACTGACATTCTTTGTGTTGTTGAAAATGCCGGCGATGCAGGTGATTTGACATATACGTGGTCTGCAACTGACGGCAAGATGCAGGGCGAAGGTTTGAAAGAGGGCAAAGCGAGTAAAATCAGATGGACTGCTCCCGGCGTAAAAAGCGATGTTACGATTAATGTTACAGTAACAGACAGCCAGGGCAGGGAGGCCAAAGGGCAGGTCAATCTTAACGTCTTTTGCTGCGGCAACTGATAGACAGATCTTTTTCAGGAATGGCGCCTTTACGCAGGATAGCCGGTTTCTCTCCGGTAACATCGACTATGGTTGATTCTACGCCTCCCGGGCACGGGCCGCCATCCAGGATGAAATCTATCTCAGAACCGAATTGATCCCTCACATCGGCAGCCGTCAACAGGGCAGGAAGGTTGTGCAGATTGGCGCTGGTGCCCACGATGGGACAACCTGCTTCCTCTATCAATCTCAGTGTGACCGCATGGCCCGGCATGCGCACAGCCACCTTGCTGCTGCCCGCCAGCACAACGCTGTTGAAAACCGGTGACTTCTTAAATACCAGGGTCAGAGCTCCCGGCCAGAATCTGGTTATTAATTCCTTAGCCGGCAGCGGAATATCTGCGGTCAGCCGGTCGAGTTGTGATATATCGGCGATGAGGACCGGAAGAGGCAGGTTGAGAGGCCGCCGCTTGGCTGCGAAAACCTTTGCCACAGCCTCAGCGTTGTAGACATCTGCGCCCAGCCCGTAGACCGTATCTGTGGGGTAGGCCACTATGCCCCCTGCCGTCAGGATGGCGGCGCACTCTTTAACCCGTTTCACGATGTGTGCCGGTATTTTATGAGTTTGATGCATAGTCACTTTCCTTGTTACAGCGAAATTGTACCTTAAAAGCATGGCCGTTTAAACATCGGGTGGGGGTACACAGCGTAGCTGTCCTGTGATATACTTTTACAAATGAGCGGGGGAAAAGAAAAGGCGGCCAGCCACCGTGTCTCCACCAGTGATGATATCGAGGTCTCAACATACCTCGAAATCGCCAAGGAAATGCAGGGCGTGCAGGCTTCGCCCAAGCCCACCGAGATACCGCACGGCGCACGCGAGGCCGTGGCCATTATCGACTTCGGTTCCCAGTATAGCCATCTCATAGCGCGGCGTGTCAGGGAATGCAATGTTTACTGCGAGCTTTTTTCTTATGACACCCCCATGGAAAAGATCATGTCCATCCATCCGCGTGGCTTTATCCTCTCCGGAGGTCCGGCCAGCGTATATGAGAAAAATGCTCCCCTCACACCGGTGGGCATATACGAGAGCCACCTGCCGGTGCTGGGTATCTGCTACGGCATGCAGGCCCTTACGCATCAGCTTGGTGGCACTGTAGCAGCCGGCGCCAAGCACGAGTACGGGCAGGCTGTGCTGCATCTGAGCGATGATAAGTCACCGCTTTTCCTGGACCTGGAGGAATCGCTGACCGTCTGGATGAGCCATGGCGACGAGATCATGGAGATGCCTCCGGGCTTCAGATCCAGCGCTTACACCGAGAATTCGCCCAATGCGGTGATCAGTGACGGCTTAAAGACATTCGGCCTGCAGTTCCACCCGGAGGTTGCGCATACACCGCAGGGCAAGCAGATCATCAGGAATTTCCTCTACAACATCTGCGGTTGCCGCGGTACGTGGACGCCGGGCAATTTTATTCAGGAGAGTATCGCAGCTATAAAGGAGCAGGTCGGCTCCGGCAGGGTCATATGCGCCCTGTCGGGGGGCGTCGATTCGGCTGTCGCGGCCAAGCTGGTGCATGCTGCCATCGGCGACCAGCTCACCTGCATATTTGTTAATAACGGCCTGCTGCGGCGCGAGGAGCCCGAGAGGGCACTGGAGACATTCCGCAAGAACCTCAAGATGAATGTGGTGTATGTTGATGCTACCGACCTTTTCCTGGACAACTTGAAGGGGGTAATCGACCCTGAGCAGAAAAGGAAGAACATCGGCAGGGAGTTTATCAAGGTATTTGAAAGCGAGGCCACGAAGCTGGGCAAGATCGATTTCCTGACGCAGGGAACACTGTATCCGGACGTCATTGAGAGCGCGACGCCCGAGACCAAGGCAGCAGCAAAGATCAAGACCCATCACAACGTAGGCGGCCTGCCCTCCAAGATGGCTCTTACACTGATCGAGCCTCTCAGATACCTTTTCAAAGATGAGGTACGCAATGTGGGGCTTGAACTCGGCCTTCCGGAGGACATGGTCTGGAGGCAGCCCTTCCCGGGACCCGGCCTGGCTATACGCATCATCGGCGAAGTTACTCGCGAGAGGCTGGATATACTGCGCGGGGCCGATTGGATAGTGATGAACGAGATCAAGAAGGCCAAGCTGTACCGCCAGATGTGGCAGACCTTCGCCATTCTCACCGATCTGCGAAGCGTGGGAGTGATGGGTGACTTTCGTACTTACGGTTACCTGGTGGCGGTCAGGGCTGTGACCAGCCAGGATGCCATGACTGCAGATTGGGCAAGGCTGCCCTACAATTTATTAGCCACCATATCCAATCGCATCGTCAACGAAGTGCCTGGTGTCAATCGAGTAGTCTACGATATAACCAGCAAACCGCCCTCCACAATTGAGTGGGAGTAGGCTATTTTCAGTCCTCTATTATGAAGATTGCTGCCATCGGCGACCCCCACGGCAACCTGGAAAAGATACAGAGCATACGCCTGGAGAAGGTGGACCTTGCCCTGCTGACGGGCGACCTGGGTCAAACGGACAACCTGCGCAAGCAGGCCTATGAATTTCTCAATATTAAGCGGCCCGGAATGCAGGAGATAAGCTCCTACGCCGAGGGATTTAAAAAAGCCTTTTTACAATCACACGCGACAGCCCTCAAGCTGGCAAACTATATAGCCGGATTCTGTCCCGTGTACGTAGTGCGCGGAAACGCCGACATGTCAAACTACGATACCAGGAAATTTGCGCATACTTTCGGAATCGAATTACCGTACCTGTACCAGGACCTGCTCAAGATAAACGGGCTGCGCCTCATCGATAACCGCCTGGCCTCTTTCCGAGGCGTGAGAATAGGAGGGGTGAAATATTTTACGGATATAAGCTGGGCCCGGGAATTTGAATTAGACGGTATCCCCAAGATCAAGAAAAGGGCAACGAAGGATACGCAGAATACTATCAGGGTATTGGACAGATTTGGAAAACTCGACATCCTGGTTACGCATGTGCCTCCCTATGGAGTGCTGGACAGGGTCGAGTCGAAGGTCATCCCACCCTCATGGGTCGGCAGGCATGCCGGCAGCATGGCGATCCTGGAATACATTCAGAGGCAGCAGCCGGAGTATGTTTTCTGCGGGCATATACACGAGGCCGAGGGATTTGAGAGGATTGGGAGGTCGCAGGTTTATAACCTTGGAGCCGG
>CAYTIC010000016.1:0-35189 GCA_964437795.1 uncultured Dehalococcoidales bacterium
CCTGGCTCAGGATGAACGCTGGCGGCGTGCCTAACACATGCAAGTCGAACGGACCCAATTCTTCGGATGAGGGTTAGTGGCGAACGGGTGAGTAACACGTGGGTGACCTACCCCGAAGTGGGGGATAACAACTGGAAACGGTTGCTAATACCGCATGTGCTCGACGATTCAGTTCGTCGAGTAAAGTTCCGGCGCTTCGGGAGGGGCCTGCGGTCGATTAGCTAGTTGGTAGGGTAATGGCCTACCAAGGCAATGATCGATAGGGGGCGTGAGAGCGCGACCCCCCACACTGGGACTGCGACACGGCCCAGACTCCTACGGGAGGCAGCAGTGAGGAATATTGCACAATGGGCGAAAGCCTGATGCAGCAACGCCGCGTGAGGGACGAAGGCCTTCGGGTTGTAAACCTCTTTTCTGAGGGACGAGACAAGGACGGTACCTCAGGAATAAGTCTCGGCTAACTACGTGCCAGCAGCCGCGGTAAAACGTAGGAGGCGAGCGTTATCCGGATTTACTGGGCGTAAAGCGCGCGCAGGCGGCTTCGTTAGTCGGATGTGAAAGCTCCTGGCTTAACTGGGAGAGGCCATTCGATACTGCGGGGCTTGAGGTTGGGAGAGGAGTGTGGAATTCCCGGTGTAGTGGTGGAATGCGTAGATATCGGGAGGAACACCTGTGGCGAAAGCGACACTCTGGCCCACACCTGACGCTGAGGTGCGAAAGCGTGGGTAGCAAACAGGATTAGATACCCTGGTAGTCCACGCTGTAAACGATGTCAACTGGGTGTCGGTGGTTTTACACTATCGGTGCCGAAGCTAACGCGTTAAGTTGACCGCCTGGGGACTACGGCCGCAAGGCTAAAACTCAAAGGAATTGACGGGGGCCCGCACAAGCAGCGGAGCGTGTGGTTTAATTCGATGCAACACGAAGAACCTTACCCAGGTTTGACATGGTCGTAGTAGTGAAGCGAAAGCGGAACGAGCCTTCGGGCAGCGATCACAGGTGCTGCATGGCTGTCGTCAGCTCGTGTCGTGAGATGTTGGGTTAAGTCCTGCAACGAGCGCAACCCTCGTCGCTAGTTAATTTCTCTAGCGAGACTGCCCGTATAACGCGGAGGAAGGTGGGGATGACGTCAAGTCAGCATGGCCCTTACATCCTGGGCTACACACACGCTACAATGGGTGATACAATAGGTTGCAATAGAGCGATCTGGAGCCAATCCAAAAAATCATCCTCAGTTCGGATTGCAGGCTGAAACTGCCTGCATGAAGTTGGAGTTGCTAGTAAACGCAGGTCAGCACACTGCGTTGAATACGTTCTCGGGCCTTGTACACACCGCCCGTCACGTCATGGAAGTCGGTAACACCTGAAGTCGATAGGCTAACCCGTAAGGGGGGCAGTCGCCGAAGGTGGGACTGGTGACTGGGACGAAGTCGTAACAAGGTAGCCGTACGGGAACGTGCGGCTGGATCACCTCCTTTCTAGGGAGTATGTACTCCAATGGTCGTTCGATGGCAGCAATGCTATCGTACTTTTGAAATCAATTGACTTCCTTCCACTATCCAGGTGTTAAGGTTTTTTAATTCCCACCTTAGCACGTCCACATACCTGATATCATTTTTTGTTAAATGCCGTTAAAGGTATATCTTTCCATTGACTTGGATGATACAATAAAACCGTTGGATTTACGTGGAGAGGAGGGGAAATGCCCTTTCTTTACCCGGATTGATTATATTAAGGTTAAATTGTTAAATCTTCTGATATGATGTACGAAGCGTCACAATACGTTTTCGAGCCGCCCCCGCTGGTTTCCAGGGCACATAAGATACTGATTAAGCCCAATGCCAGCTATCCGTATCCCTATCCTTTCAGCACCAGCAGGGAGATACTGGGGATGGTGATCGACAAGGTGAAACAGGTAAGCGACGCCGATATCATTGTGCTGGAGGGGGCCGCCAGCGGCGATTCGGTTTATCCCATCTATAAATCGCTGGGATATGATTTCCAGCGCGTACTGATGCTGGATGTCAAGGATTGCATCTGGGTGGAGATTGAGAACCCGCTGCCCCATCCTTTCGCGGTCGCAACGTTCTGGGTTCCCAACGTTGTGCTTTCCTGCGATTTCCTCATAACCATATCTTCTCTGCGGACTATCGATAACCACGCATTTCTGAGCATTAAAAACCTGCTCAGCCTGCTGCCGGTCAACAAGTATAAGAAAGGCTCCGACTCAGGATGGGGTTCGATGGAGGAGTTCGGATGGGATAAAGTGTACGCCGATCTGTATTTTACACTCCCGTTCGATTTGGCCATCATAGACGGCAGGAAAAAGTTCAGTGCGTCCGACGAGTCATTCAAAGGAAAAACCGAGTGCCCCGGAAAAATATTCGAGGGCGAACCTTATGAGATCGACAGGGAAGCTTCGGCCATGCTTGGAGTTGACCAGCAGTACCTGGATGTCATCAGGGCTGGGAAAAGCGAGCTGCAAAGCTGACGTCAGTACCTTACGTCAAAGCTGCTGAAATCTCCCGTGTAAGCTGACCACTTCAAGTCAATCTTGGTCACGGACGCGCCGGACGGACCGACTTTCAACTCTTTCAACAGCGCTTCCAGCCCGTCCCTTGTCCCCTCGGCCCGCACCTCGACATCGCCCGAACGCGTGTTTTTAACCCAGCCTTTGACCAATAGTCGTTTGGCTACACGAAATGTGAACGCCCTGTAATAAACTCCCTGCACCTTGCCATGTACGAGAGCATCGAGACGAGCGAGATCAGACATCTATAGGCCTTATGGCTCAAGATCCGGCTGCGGTTATTGGACGTGCCAGCCGGCTATTCGGGGAAATCCTCTTTTCTCCCTTTCTTCTTTACCACTTCGACTTCGGCTACCGGTTCGAAAATCGAGGGCATCACCGTTTTTTTACCGTCTTTCTTAGGCTTTTTGTGTTCCTTCTTGCCTTTATCTTTAGAACCCATAACAATTCTCCTTTAGTCATATTATGGCTCAGCTAAGTCTAACAAATAAATCGCGGCCAAGTAAAGAAGTAGATTTACCTTGACTTTCAGCTATGCCCCATATATAATTCCTGTTTGTCGTCTGATTTAATCATTGACAAGACGTTTAGTTGCCCGAGTGGCGCAATGGAAGCGCAACCGACTTGTAATCGGTAGGTTAGCGGGTTCGACTCCCCTCTCGGGCTAAGATCTGATGACCGGTATGGAGGGATGCCGGAGCGGCCAATCGGAGCAGACTGTAAATCTGCCGCCCTAAGGGCTACGTAGGTTCGAATCCTACTCCCTCCACCAGTAACCTGTTTTTAATTTTGTGAATTTAAAATATTTTATTGTATAATTTGTAGTCGCATCTGCGGGATGTGATATATAATATTACGGCAATTTGCCCACATAGCTCAGTTGGTAGAGCACGTTCTTGGTAAGAACGGGGTCATCAGTTCGAATCTGATTGTGGGCTCAGAAATGAAGGAGGTTTAACCATATGGCAAAGAAAGTATTTGAGCGAAAAAAACCGCATTTGAATGTGGGCACGATAGGTCACGTTGATCACGGCAAGACCACGTTAACCGCCGCTATCACGTTAGTCTTATCCAAACAGGGTATCGGCGATACATCCTTCAGGCCATTTGACAGCATCGATAATGCGCCTGAGGAGAAAGCCAGGGGCGTTACCATTGCTATCGCACATATTGAATATGAAACCAAGAAGAGGCATTACGCCCATGTGGACTGCCCCGGCCATGCCGACTATATCAAGAATATGATCACCGGCGCGGCACAGATGGACGGCGCCATACTGGTTGTGAGCGCACCTGACGGCCCCATGCCCCAGACGAGGGAGCACATCCTGCTTGCCAGACAGGTGGAAGTTCCGGCCATGGTTGTAGCCCTTAACAAGGTAGACGCCATGGAAGACGAGGAGCTTCTTGAGCTGGTTGAGATGGAGCTGAGGGACCTTCTGACCAAATATAACTTCCCTGGAGACAAAATCCCTATCGTCCGTGTCAGCGCCCTGAAGGCGTTGGAATGCGGCTGCGGCAAGCCTGACTGCAAATGGTGCAGCGGCATATTGAAGCTTATGGATGCCGTTGATGATTATATTCCGCAGCCGGTCCGCGCTGTGGATAAACCGTTCCTTATGCCTATTGAAGACGTGTTCGGCATCAAAGGCCGCGGCACTGTAGTCACCGGCAGGATCGAACGTGGCGTAGTCAAAATAGGCGACGAAGTTGAGATCGTCGGTATAAAGGACACCAAGAAGACCGTGGTGACCGGTGTTGAGATGTTCCACAAACAGCTTGAGGCCGGCGAAGCGGGCGATGCGGTCGGCTGCCTTATCAGGGGCATCGAGCGCGAGGATGTGGAGAGAGGCCAGGTGCTGGCCAAGCCCGGCTCCATCAAACCGCAAACACATTTCGAGGGTGAGGTTTACGTTCTGACCAAGGAAGAAGGCGGCAGGCACACACCTTTCTTCAATGGTTACAAGCCGCAATTCTTTATCAGGACTCTGGACGTCACAGGCCAGACCGAGTTACCGCAGGGCGTGGAAATGGTAATGCCCGGCGACAGTATTAAAATGAGTATCAAGTTGATTTATCCCGTTGCACTCGAGCAGGGTATGCACTTTGCCATCCGTGAGGGCGGCAAGACGGTTGCGTCAGGCGTGATCACAAAGATACTGGGATAAGAAATGGCGAAAAAAGGCGATGCAAGAGGCGTAGTTTACATGGCATGCACAACATGCCAGGAGAGGAACTATACCTCGCAAAAAAACAGGAAGAATGACTCACAGCGTCTGGAATTGAAAAAATATTGCCCCCGTTGCCGCAGTCATCAGCTCCACCGGGAGACTAAGTAACAAGGTGGCTAATAAAGAGCAGGTAAAGGTTTTACTGCCTAATAAAACCGAAAACAAAGCAGTTCAGGACAAGAAAAGTCAGGCGGCGGCCAAGGCCAAGAAACCTCAGGCCCAGGTTGGGCAACCCAAGAAACGCCGGTTTACCTTTTTCTCCGATATAATCGGCGAACTGAGGAAAGTGGTTTGGCCCACCAGGCAGGAGACCATTCGCCTCACTCTGATCGTTATCGGCTTATGCGTTGTCATGGGCGTTGTGCTGGGCCTCGTTGACTATGGTTTTTCAGAGCTCGTGGCAAAAGTATTGTTAGGTGGCAAATAGTGTGACCGTTGACGCCAGTGCCAGGTGGTATATCATACATACCTACGTGGGGCACGAGGAGAAGGTTAAAAACAAGCTGTTGCAGCGTATCAAATCAATGGACGCCGGCAACAAAATCCTCGATGTTGAGATACCCAAGGAGAACGAGATTGAAATAAGGTCCGGCCAGCGCAGGACCGTTGAAAAGAAGATGTTCCCGGGTTACCTGCTTGTTCGTATGGCGATGGACCACGAGAGCTGGAAGGTAGTCAGGGAGACGCCGGGGGTTACCGGCTTCGTGGGCGATGGCAAGGAGGCCACGCCTCTGGAAGAGAACGAAGCCAACAGGATACTCAAGCAGAAAGAGGAGGGCGTAGCCCAGGTCAAGATCAGGTTTAAGAAAGGTGAGAATGTCCGGGTGGTCGATGGTCCGTTCACGGATTTCATCGGCACCGTCGACGAAATTAATATGAGCAAGGGCAAAGTAAAAGTTATGCTGACACTCTTCGGACGGGAGACTTCAGTAGAGCTCGACTTCCTGCAAGTGGAGAAACTATAAAATGGCCAAGAAAGTTAAAGCAATTGTCAAATTACAGATTCAAGCCGGCAAGGCAACGCCTGCACCTCCGGTCGGTCCCGCCCTGGGTCAGCACGGCGTTAACATCATGGGCTTCTGCAAAGATTACAACGACCGGACCAAATCGTTTGAGGGTTCCATTGTGCCTGTGGAGATCACGGTTTTCGAGGACCGGACTTTCACGTTTATTACCAAGACACCACCGGCCTCGGACCTCTTGAAAAAAGCACTGAGCATTGAGAAAGGTAGCGGGGCTACACCGACTCAGATGGCAGGAACGATAACGAAAGCTAAAATCAACGAGATCGCCAAGGTCAAGCAGAAGGATTTAAACGCCCTGGACCTTCCGGGCGCAGCTCGTATTATCGAGGGAACCGCCCGGAGTATGGGCATTAAAGTGGAGTAATTACATGGCTACCAGAGGTAAAAACTATAAAGAAGCGTCCAAGCTGGTTGCAAGCAACCAGGTCTATGATCCCAACGAGGCTATAAGCATCGCCAAAAAGGCGGGATATGCCAAATTCGATGAGACGGTTGAGCTGCATCTCAGGATGGGCGTGGATCCCCGCGCAGCCGATCAACAGGTGAGAGGCACCGCCCTTTTGCCCAACGGCCTTGGAAAGCAGGTCAGAGTAGTGGTATTTGCTCAGGGTGAGGGCGCTAGGCTTGCGCAAGAAGCCGGGGCGGAGTACGTGGGTGCAGACGACCTGGTGAAGAAAGTAGAGGACGGCTGGTTGGATTTCGATGTAAGCATAGCCACCCCG
This sequence comes from uncultured Dehalococcoidales bacterium, assembly GCA_964437795.1. GTDB lineage: Bacteria > Chloroflexota > Dehalococcoidia > GIF9 > UBA5629 > CAIMUM01. Next base: position 6,509 of record CAYTIC010000016.1, read on the forward strand.
GAAATGATGGGCAAGGTCGGCAAGCTGGGTAAAATACTCGGCAGGCGAGGGCTTATGCCCAATCCAAAGGCAGGCACAGTGGTTGGGCCCGCCGATTTGCCGCGCGCTATCAACGAGGTGCGCAAGGGGCGCGTAGAATTCCGGCTCGACAGGACCGCCATCATACACGTTCCCGTGGGAAAGAAGAGCTTCGATCAGGAGAAACTTTACGAGAACCTGATGTCGGTTATTGAAGCCATAATGCGCGCCAGGCCAAGCGGCGCCAAGGGACAGTATATTAAGTCAGCGTCCATCTCGACTACTATGGGACCTGGCATAGGACTTGATATCAAGTCCATAACGGAGTTATCTGTAAGCGCATAATAAATAAAAGAATAGAATCAGCCGTTGATAGCGGGCGCCTTAAGGCTTAATCTGATACCCGCCGAGGTTAGTCCACAGGAAGTGCTATGGTACTTCCCGGAAAATCCTCGTGCAACGGCACGAGGATAATTTTTTTAGGGAGCATTAATATGATTCGTAAACAGAAAGAGGCAATGATCAGCGATCTGGCGGGTAGCCTGGGCAAATGCGTCGTTGCAGTTGCCACGGATTACCGCGGAATGACTGCAAAGGAGATGGTACAGCTACGCAAGCAAATGCATCAACAGGGAGTCGAGTATAAAGTTGTTAAGAATACCCTGATGCGTTTCGCTGCCGAGAAAGCCGGGATAAAGGGCCTGGAACAGTTTTTAACAGGGCCTATGGCCATAGCCCTCAGCTATGATGACGCCGTGAAGCCGGCCAAAATTTTGATCGATCATATAAAATCAGCCAACTCGGTGCTGAAAGTTAAAGGCGGTGTGCTTGGTGATAAAGTGCTTACACCCGCGGACATAATCAGCCTGGCTGCGACCCCATCCAGGGAAGTGCTGATCAGCCAGCTGCTGGGCCGACTGAAGTCACCGGTTTACGGGCTACACTTCGCTCTCAGTTCACCGCTGCGCGGGCTGGTTGGAGTATTGCAGGCAAGGGCCAGGCAGATCGAGGCTGCTTGAAGCAGGCAACAACAGGGCAATTAACCCTATAGTAATAATTTGATCTGTATTAAACGAATAACAGGAGGATACCAGGATGACAAAAGACGAGATCGTAACGATGATAAAGGGAATGACCGTACTTGAGCTTTCAGAGCTGGTCAAGGCTTTGGAAGATGAGTTCGGAGTCAGCGCCGCCATGCCCATGATGGCTGCCGGGCCCGCTGGTGGGGCAGCATCCGGAGGAGCCGCTGCTGCTGCTGAGGAGCAGACTGAGTTCACGGTAATTCTTAAAGAGGTCGGCGAGAACAAGATCGCCGTAATTAAGGCCGTGCGCGAAGTAACCACGCTTGGTTTGAAGGAAGCCAAGGATTTGGTCGAGGGTGCGCCCAAGCCCGTGAAGGAAGGCGTAAACAAGGACGAGGCCGCTTCCATCAAGAAGAAGCTGGAAGAATCCGGCGCAAAAGTCGAAGTAAAGTAGCTTTCTCCTATAATAGACCATTGGTAGTTCACCGGCTTTCTGCCCTGCTGCAGATAGGCCGGTGAACTTTTATTTTTCCAGGGGATCGTGATATCTTACGTACAATAGTTAGAGAGGAGGAGAGCGATATGGCGAACGATGAGAGCCGCGTGATATCCGCCAGGGTCATATCACAAAAGGGAACCTGCGTGGCCGCCCATAAAACCCGCGATGAGTTTCTTATTACCGACATGTGTCCGGCGGGCATGTGCGCCTGGGCTTTCTATACTTTATTCCCCTTTGCCCAGGTTTTGATGTCAGGTGGAAACTTTCCATGGGAAAAGGACCCTGATAAATGTACCGTGGCCTGCCCCGATCCGGGCAGCCCGGTGGTTTTCGAATTGTCCCGCAAAAAGTGACTTCGGTCTCTTGTTATTTGTAAATCACATACATATAATTTAATTGAGTAAATATTATTACGGGAGGTGGCAATAGAGAAGAATATTAATTTGCTCTTGTCGGGATCCTGCTTCAAAATCAGCGTTGGTAACCATAAAAGGAGGGTGCTATGGCCGGGATGTATATAGCCTATGCAGACAAGCTATTGAATTTCACGGAACAGCATGCCCAGGAGATAGCAAAGCAGTGGGCAAAGGCCCTGACGTCCAATGCAAAGACCAAGGCCTACAAAAAAGTCCGCGAATTCAAGCTGGTTAACCAGGGTGAATCTTTCTATAAGAATTTAAAGAAGCTATATTTTGAACAGAATGCTTACGATGTTGCTACGGCGTACTTCTCCAAATTTGCCGAAGAGCAATTTTATGAGAACATTCCCCTGGATGAGGCAATCTATGCAGTGATAATGTTGCGCAGGCAGATGTGGTTGTTTGCAGAATTCCAGGTGCTTTTCACCTCCGCCCTCGACCAATACCAGGCATCGGATGGCATCAACAGGACTGTGCTCATAACCGACTACGGCATCATTGCGATCATTAAAAAATACGCGGAGCTGACCAAGAAGTAAGGCTCTGCCAGGTTCGGAATTCAAAAAGGCCGGGATGTCCCGGCCTTTTCTTATTGATTGATATTTCTTTGCCTGTACTGCAAAGCCTCTGCAAGGTGGTTGGATTTAATAATCTGGCAACCGTCGAGGTCCGCCACTGTGCGGGCCAGCTTCAAGGTGCGGTGAAATGCCCTTGCTGTGAACTGGATCTGCTTCATGGCCGTTTTTAGCAGGGTCTGCGCGGGGGCATCAACCTTACAGAATTGCCGTATTTCAAGGGCTGTCATGTCGGCGTTATCCGTTAAAGCTGAGCCTGTAAACCTCTCGAGCTGGATCTGCCTGGCTGCCTGTACCCGCCGGCGTACGCTCTCTGAGAGTTCCGATTGCCCGTCGCCTGTTAGCTTATCGTAATCTATACGAGGTATGTCCAGGAATATATCGATGCGATCCATTAGGGGACCGCTGATTCTTTTCTGATAGCGCGTGACCACCGTGGATGAACACTTGCACTCCCTGACCGGATCGCCATAGTATCCGCAGGGGCAGGGATTCATGGCTGCCACCAGTATGAAGTTGGCGGGAAAGGTCAGGCTGCCCTCAGCCCGGCTGATGGTTATCACCCTGTCTTCAAGCGGCTGCCGCAGCGATTCGAGCGCCATATGATTGAACTCGGGGAATTCATCCAGGAAGAGGACCCCGCGGTGGCTCAGGCTTATCTCACCCGGGTGCGGCAGGCGACCTCCTCCAACCAGGCCTGCATGCGAAGTGGAGTAGTGCGGCGCGCGAAATGGGCGACGGTTGATAAGCGGGGTGTCCCGCGATGTCAGGCCGCTGACGCTGTATATCTTGGTCACTTCTATCGCTTCGTTGAGTGTAAGTGCAGGCAGGATGTTGGCCAGGGCACGTGCCAGCATTGTCTTTCCACTCCCCGGAGGTCCCACCATCAGGACATTGTGGCCCCCGGCAGCGGCCACTTCAAGGGCCCTCTTGGCGTGTTCCTGGCCTTTTACCAGGGACAGATCATCCTGCTGCCCTGGCTGACAGGATTCTTCCCAGCATGTCTTGCCGGAGTGTGGCTGGATATCCTGCTCACCCTGGAAATGGCTTACGAGTTGCCCGAGAGCGATAACCGGGTACACCCGGATGCTTTCGATCAACCCGGCTTCTCCCGCATCTTCCGCAGGAACGAAAACACTGGTGATACCCCTGTCCCGGGCCATGGCCACCATGGGCAGGATGCCGTTGAGATGTCGGACACTGCCGTCCAGAGACAGCTCCCCCAGAAACAGCGTGTTTGAAGAATCGATGTGGATTTGGCCCGAGCTAACTAATATGCCGATGGCTATGGGCAGGTCATAGGTTGGGCCGATCTTTTTCAAATCTGCCGGAGCGAGGTTGACCGTTATTCTCCTCATCGGGAAGCTGCAACCGGAATTACGCACGGCGGCGCGTACACGGTCCCTGGCTTCCTTGACGGCTGCATCAGGCAATCCTACGATCAGGGTGCCGGGGAGGCCCGGCGATATGTCGACCTCCACTTCAACCATGCGGGCATCAAGCCCGACCATCGCTGCGGTATTTATTCTGGCTAACATATATGAAGTAACGAAACGGTGTGATTATAACAGATATGGCGCCGTTGATTATTTATGTTTGACGCTGTCCAACGCTCTGGAAAGGCCGGGGACTGTAGTGTACCTGGACAGGTCGCCCGGATTGATCCATTTGATCTCGGTATGCTCCCAATCGAGCATGATTTTATCAGGATCGAGCACGTGAAAAAGGAAGGGGTGTACAATCCATTTCCGGTTAAGCTTTTTATCTACTACTTCGACCGTTTTCCCCTGCGTAACCAGCCTGATGTTGTTCTTGAAAAGCCCGGTCTCCTCCCTGATTTCAGTGTAGGCCTGGTCCAGCGGATCAGTCTCGATATAACCGCTTACTCCCGCCCATGACCGCTGGTACGTGCCTACCCTGTTGCTTCTCCTCAGTATCAGGATAAGCTTTCTTTGCTCGAGGAAGCAGGTGACCACGTGCTTCTCCTCCAGAGGAACGGATGTTGCGCGGTCAATATATGTCTGTACAGCGTTTCCCAGCAGGGCCAGTCCCTTCCTGGCTGCACTGCGTTTGACCTCTATCCGGTTTCCGCTGAAAACAAATCTCTCAACCGAAACTTTATCCGGTGTTGCCACCCCCATATAAAAGAGGCCGACCGGTTTGTCCTGCGTTGCGCCCCCCGGCCCGGCAATGCCGGTGGTTGACAGGCAAATATCCACACCAAGAGCCCTGCGGCCGCCGGTAGCCATCTCATCGGCTGTCTCGGGACTGACCGCCCCATATATTTTCAGCGTTTCCGGCCTTACGCCCGCAATGTTCATTTTCAGGTCGTTGCTGTATGAGATGATCGATCCTTTGTAATAGTCGGAGCTGCCCGCCACATTGGTGATTTTGTCGGCTATCCGTCCGCCTGTGGCCGATTCTACCGTGCCGATGGTCAGATATGTGCCGGACGTATCATGGTATGCCCTGACCAGCCCGGCCAGCTGTTCTTCCGGTTTTTTCACGTCAGCCTCCGAATATATTCAGCACGCATTTTAACAGAAACCATTCCTTCAGTATAAGCGATGCAAGCTGATATAATGATCGCTATGCCTGACCAACGTGATACCATCCTGTTTTTAGGGACCGGCGGCGCCAGGTTTACCGTTGCCAAACAGCTTTTAGCCACAGGCGGCGCCTGGATGAACCTGGGCGGCACACAGATACTCCTGGACCCGGGCCCCGGCTCGCTGGTTTACGCCATCAAGTACGGCTGTGAGCCTCCTATGCTCGATGCCATCATACTCTCGCACAAGCACCTCGATCATTCGGTTGACGTAAATGTAATGATCGAAGCTATGACCGATGGTGGATGGAAAAAACGGGGATCGCTGTTCGCACCGTCGGACGCCTTTGAAAATGGCGCAGTCATACTTCCATATGTGAGGGGATATCCCCGCAGAGTGGAGATACTGGAGGAGGGGAAAGAGCAGGCTGAGGGCGATGTCGTTTTCAATACGCCGGTAAAACATATACATCAGGTCGAGACCTACGGCTTCGTTTTCAAGACGCCGCGTCACAGGTTCTCATGGATAACGGATACGAGGATTTTCGATTCGCTGGCCAGTCATTATAAAACGGAGCTGGTGATTATCAACGTGTTGAGCTACGAGAGGAGGATTCCGGTTGACCACCTTTCCCTGCCGGAGGCGGAATCGATTATCAGGGAGATCAAACCGAAGACGGCTGTTTTAACACACTTCGGACTGACCATGTGGCGGGAAAAACCATGGGATATCGAGCACCGGGTTAGCGACGCCACAGGCGTAAGGGTGATTGCCGCCAGGGACGGAATGCTGCTCGACCTGGATACAGTCACCTGACTGTTGCCTGTATTTACAGGGATTCAAGTATCCTCTGTGCCAGTCCCGGCGTTATGCCCTCAACGGAGGTAAGCTCGTCTATGCGGGCCTCCCGTATGTTCCGTACAGAGCCGAATCTGCGGATCAGCGCCTTTTTCCGGGCAGGCCCTATGCCGGTAATCCTGTCCAGCGCCGATTCTCTGGCAGCTTTCCCGCGGATGTTTTTATGGTATGTGATGGCAAACCTGTGGGCCTCGTCCCGCACCCTTTGCAGAAGGTGCAGCTCGGCTGACGATTTATCGATGGGCACGGGCTCGCTCAAGCCGGGCACAAAGATATCCTCGTTCTCCTTGGCGATGCCGGCGAGTGGAATGTCAGCGGTACCCGCTTCCTTCATGGCATAGCCGGCGGCATGAAGGTGCCCTTTGCCGCCATCGATCAGGACGAGGTCCGGTAGAGTTGACCACTTGCCTCCGGTCTCTTCATGTACTGTGAAACGTCTTTTGATCATCTCGCGCATCATAGCGTAATCATCGGCGCCGCTGACCCACTTTATCCTGAAGCGCCGGTATTGAGACGGCCTGGGGATACCATCTTCGAATACCACCATGCTGCCGACGGCGCTCGTACCCTGGATATTTGATATATCGTAAGCTTCAATTCTATGCGGGAAGCCGGCCATGTTAAGCGCCTCTCTCAGGTTGGATAGAATTTTAAGGTTCTCGGGCCTGGCTGCCCGCTTGTTTTTATATATTTCCAGTTGCTGCTGTGCGTTTTCCTTCACCATGCCGATGAGACGAAGGCCTGCTCCCTTAAGCGGCACACGCAGCTCAACGTGTGCCCCCTTCTTGCCTTGAAGCCATTCGGTTATAAGCAGCGATTCGTCGACAGGGGACTGTAAAAGGATGAGGCCCGGGATATGGTCGGCGGAGGAGTAGTATTGCTTCAAGAATCCCTCGAGCAGCCGAGCATCGCACTCGTCCCTGACGTCATCCATAATAAAATACTGGTCACCTGTTAAGCGGGTGTCCCTGACCGAAAAAATCCGCACGCAAGCCAGGTCATCGTCACGGGCCAGCGCAATGGCATCCTGCTCCCCACGGATATTGAGAGGGATATTGTTGCTTGCGATCACTGCTTCGATAGCCTGTACCTGGTTTCGGATATCGGCTGCTTTCTCAAATTCAAGTGAACGTGAGGCTGCCATCATGGCCTTTTTCAAGTCACGCAGGACGAGCTCCTCTTTGCCTTCGAGCAAGGCAACTACCTGCCGGACAATAGCCTGGTACTCCTCCCTGCTTATTGCGCTTATGCAGGGACCGGGACAGCGGCGGATATGGTACTTCAGGCATGGTCTGGTTTCGCTACCGCTGATCTGCTTGTTGCAGGACCTGAGAGGGAATACTTTTTTTATAAAATCGTAAGTTTGGCGTGCCGACCAGGCGCTGGGGACCCGGCCGATATATTTAGCGCCATCGTTGTAACGTCGTCTGGTGATACTGACAGTCGGCCATTCATTTTTAACATCGACCTTAATGTATGGAAAGCTCTTATCGTCTTTGAGCAGAATATTGTAAGCGGGCCTGTATTTTTTTATTTGCTGGCATTCAAGAACAAGGGCAGCAATTTCCGATTCTGTGATCACGAATTCAATCTTATCGATACGTTCAACCAGACGGGCTGTTTTTTCGAGTTGATTAGGTGTATATTTGAAGTAGCTTTTTACCCGGTTGCGTAAATTTGACGCTTTGCCGATGTAGATAACCGTACCGTCGACGTCTCTGAATGTATATACGCCGGGCTTTGGGGGTAAAAGCTTCAAATTAGACGGGATATGCGGTTTAATCATCGGGTGAATTTTAGCATCGAAACGATGGGCAGACAAAAGGTGTTGAAGGATCGGTTTACTGTTCTATTCGAAGACGCCGGTTTATGTTAAAATAGTGGTCGCCGTTATGGAAGAAGACATAAGGTTATTCCTAAATTATATATCTAAAGAGAAGAGGTGCTCTAAGAACACTCTAGACGCCTATCATAATGATCTGAGCCAGCTATCAGATTATATAGCTGCGACCAAAGAGCAAGAGGAGCCGGGCCGTAACTCCGTGGAATTGAGTGAAGAACACCTGGCATCCTACATGTTAAATCTCAAAGAGAAAAGCTATACGGTGTCCACGATCGCTAGGAAGATAGCTGCAGCGAGGACCTTTCTCAAATTCATGGCCGAACGAGGCAAGGTCAATAAAGACCTGGCCCCCAGGCTGACTGCCCCGAAGGTAAACAAGCCGCTGCCCACAGCTTTATCAGTGGCCGATATACAGTGTTTGCTGGCTGAGACTGCGCGGGTACCTTCCATAGATGCCAGGAGGGACCAGGCCATGCTGGAACTGCTTTATGCCAGCGGCCTGTTGGCCAGCGAGCTGATGTCTCTCAATGTCGATGATGTCGATGCGGTTCACAGCTGTATCAGTTTAAAGGGGCATGGCGGAAAGTTGAGGAAAATTCCCCTTGATAGCCGCGTAGGCCGCATGATGCGGGAGTACATCGAATCGGTGCGTATAAAATTGCTCGTCAGCGATAAGGAGAAAGCACTTTTTCTTAATCAGAGGGGAGAAAGGCTGACCAGGCAGGGATTCTGGCAGATAGTACAGGGATATGCCAGCGCTGCCGGCCTTTCATCCAAGGTCACCCCCAGGACAATCAGGCATAGCTATGCCGTACACAGGCTGAAAAGCGGCGCAGATATCCACTCGGTACAGGAAGTGCTGGGGCATGCGCACATCTCCACTACCAGAGCATACAAGCAGGTGTAAACCTTTTTTCTTAATGCAATTATCGTTCAGGAGAGAATATATGGCTAAGAAATCACGTAAGGCCAGGGCCAAGGGCAGAGTTGCCGAGACATCCCGGCAGCCGGATGCCAGGCCGGCACAGCAGAAGGTGCAATCGACATCCTCTAAATCGCAGGTAAGCGCTGTTGCTGCTGCTATACAGCCTCAGAATTACAGTTACGTAAAATCCGATCTTATTCGCATCGCCGTAATCGCAGGCGCGTTAATCCTGGTACTAATAATACTCACATTTATCCCTGCCTTGAAATCATAGGATTTTGCTGCTGTGGACTTCAGCAGGGCACGGCAGATCCTGATCGAGTCGATATCTCCTGGTATCAAAGATAAGCGCACGCTTACAGCCATGTCCAGGGTGCCGCGTGAGCGTTTCGTTCCCCTTGAACTGCAGTCATCTGCCTATGATGACAGGCCATTGGGAATAGGATACGGCCAGACAATTTCACAACCCTATATTGTTGCCCTCATGACGGAAGCGCTGGAATTGAAGGGGCAGGAAAAAGTGCTGGAGATCGGCACCGGCAGCGGTTACCAGGCTGCTGTACTGGGAGAGCTCGCCCGGTTTGTTTATAGCGTGGAGAGGATACCCGAGCTTGCAGAAGCTGCTCGCAAGCTGCTGTCCGATCTCGGCTACAAGAATATTCAGGTTGAGCTTGCCGGAGATCAACTGGGCTGTCAGAAGTTTGCGCCCTACGATGGGATTTTAGTGGCTGCTGCGGCACCCACTGTGGAGCAGACGCTGATAGACCAGCTGGCTGAAGGCGGCAGGCTGGTGATCCCTGTTGGCTCGCGGATGGAGCAGGAACTGCTGCGTGTCACGAAGAGAAAAATGGGGAACAGGACGGAGAAACTGGGAGGGTGCCGCTTCGTGCCTTTAATCGGCAGGGATGCCTGGCAGGAGTGATCTGAGGTAAATAGATCCGACCGGGCATACCGCAGCACAGGCCAGGCAGGAGTTGCAACCGGTCTCAGCCAGTGGAATCCGTGCAAACGTAGAAACGATGGTATCCAGCCCCCGGTAGGCAAAATCCAGTACTGATGTTCCTCTCTCGCTGCAGGCACGGATGCACTTTCCACAGAGAACGCACTTATTGCGGTCAAATACAATAAGTGGGTGGCTGGAGTCAACAGGATGTTTCCTGCCCGTATTATGGAAACGCCGGTCCCTGAGTTTAAAATGCTCCCGGGCGGCGATCTTTTGCAGTTCGCAGTTCCTATTTTTTACACATTTGCCACAGTCGAGCTCATGGTTGCTTAGAAGCAGGTTGAACGATGCCCGGCGCATCCGTCTTATCCCCGGGCTATTGAGGGCGACCGACATACCGTCACTGACCTTTTCCGTGCAGGCTGTAACAGGTCCGCCCGGTCTGCCTGCAATTTCCACAAAACAGAGGCGACATGAGGCAGGTGGTTTTCGCAGACCGCGGACTGCACAAAGGTTGGGGATATAGAAGCCGTTGTCCAGCGCTGACCACAGGAGGTTTGCGCCGTGGGGCGCTCTGACCTCGGCGCCGGCGATCATTAACGTACAGGCCATGTTCAAAAGATATCAAAACAAAAGGCGGGTTACAAATTTGTAACCCGCCTTTTGGCTATTGTTATCAGCGTTAGCTATAAATATGCTTGACTATCTCTCCGTCCGGATTCCTGAGCTGAATGTGCAGGGGCATCTGGCCGAGAGCGTGAGTAGAGCAAGACAGGCAGGGATCGTAACAGCGGATGGCGGCTTCGACCCTGTTGAGAATACCCTCGGTGACCTTGCCGTTCTTGATATATTGCTTGGCAACTTCGTAAACCGAGCGATTCATAGCAGCGTTATTATTGCCGGTAGCCACGATCAGGTTAACCCCGGTTATCTTGCCGGTCTCATCTACCCAGTAATGGTGAATGAGCGTGCCCCTGGGGGCTTCCAGGACGCCGACGCCCTGCTCGTTATAATGAGTCGAATTGACCTGCAGGTCTGTGGAAAGGATGTCCGGGTCCTCCAGCAGCTCACGGGTCTTTTCGATACAGTAGATGAGCTCGATCAGGCGGGCATAGTGATAATACATGGAGCCTTCGACAAATCCGAACTTGCTAAGATTCTTGAAGTTCTTGAACTCGGCATTGGCCAGCGGTGTGGTGATGCCGGAAGCAACGTTCAAGCGGCCAAGGGGCCCTGCGCGGTAAATGCCGCCGGGATATCCAAGCGGTTTGTAGAAGGGGAATTTCATGTAGGACCAGTCTTCAACATACTCGGCGATGATGTCGAGGTAGTTGGCCGGGTTGAACTGGTCTTCGAGCACGACACCCTTGGAATCGATTATCCTGAGGTTGCCGTCATACAGTTTCAGGTTATTATCTTTGTCGACCATGCCCATGTAGGCTGAAGGGAACGTAGCGAAGCTGTCGACCATTTCCTTGTTCTTGCCGACATAGTCCAGGAGGATCTTAACGGCGAGCTGTGCATCACCGAGCGCCCAATCGATCTTTTTCAGGAATTCATCGCGGTCTTCAACCTTAAGGGCTGTGGTCATGCCACCGGGGACGGCTGCGTTCATGTGAACTTTCTTGCCGCCCAGCTTTTTAATTATGCTCTGCCCGAAGCTGCGCAGGAGGACTGCCTCGGTTGCCAGCTTGGGGTCTGCTCCGATGAGGCCGACTACGTTCCTGGTAGCCGGGTCGGAATCGAATCCGAGCAGGAAATCGGGGCTGGCCAGGTGGAAGAAATGCAGTGCATGGGACTGGATATACTGGGCCTTGTGAAGCAATTCCCTTAACAGCTTGGCCGGCCGGGTAAGCTCAACGCCCAGGATGGCGTCGCAGGCTTTAGCCGATGCCAGTTGATGGCTGACCGGGCAAATGCCGCAGATGCGCGGGGTAAGGTTGGGCATTTCCCAGAAGACCTGGCCCTCACAGAATTTTTCAAAGCCGCGGAACTGAGTGTCGTGGAAGCGTGCAGAAACGGCATTGCCCGCATCGTCGAGCTGGATAGTTACCTTTCCATGGCCCTCGACTCTCGTAATTGGATTAATTTCAATAGTTTTACTTGCCATATTTCACCTCTTTAATCAAAGCGCATTACGTTGCTGGGGACAACGGGTATCCTGCCTGCCAGCAATTCGGTAAGGCCGTATTTAATTGCTTCCGGTTCGGGCGGGCAACCCGGCACATAACACTCAACTTTCACAATCTGGTTTATCGGGTATACCTTGTCCAGAAGTGCGGGCACTCCCGGTGACTTGGGGATCTTGCCTTTGTATGTGCTGGGAGTATCGATATAAGCACGCTTGAGGACTTCTTCCTTATCGAATGTGTTGCGCATGGCGCAGACACCGCCGAAGCAGGCGCAGTCACCCAGCGCCAGGATGATCTGGGAATGGTGGCGCAACTCCTCGAGGACTTCCTTTTCCTCTTCGTTGCCGCAAGAACCTTCGACTATGCCAACTGTAACATCGTCGAAGTCCTTGATGTCGGTGATGGGGCTCCTGCGGAATTCCACCAGTTTGGCGAGGTCGATGATAAATGCGTCAATATCCAGAAAAGACATGTGACAACCTGCACATGATTCAAGCCAGACTGTAGCAACTTTTACTTTAGCCATTCGTAAACTCCTTAAGGCCTTATTTTTTCAGATGCCGGGCAATTTCTTTGAGGGTGTCGGCATCCGTCTTGATGTCCCCACTGGGCTTAACCATCGGTGAGGTGGATTTCTGGATTCCGTCCAGTGTAGTATAGTTGCCTTTCGATTCAGTCCAGAGCAGTGAAGGAAGGACGACGTTGGCTTTGGCGGTTACCGCTGAGAGGTAACTGGTCTGTGCCACGACAAATTCCACTCCCTTCAGGCTTTCAGCCAGGGCCTGCGATTCTGCCAGGTCATCTGCCAGAAGCAGGTATACGCCCTTGGCCTTGCCTTTATTCAGCTCAGCAGCGACAGAACCCTTGGTGCTGCATAGGCCGAGGTCCCAGGCGCCGCGGCTATTGCCATAACGTTTTAAGGAAATCACCTTTGGTTGAGTGTTGATCAGAGCAGCCAGGTTTAGAATCAGAGCTACTGTCTCAGCATCTTTGTATTGAAGGACCCCTTCACCATAAATGATAATGCCATTCTTGCTTTCTGCCAAAACTTCGGAAGCTTTGTAAAGATCATTGGCTTCAACGCCGATCTCTTTGGCGGCTTTCCTGACGTCCACGTCTTTGAAGTGGGCTGCAAATTTGCTCTTGTCACCAGCCGACTTGGGCAGGCCGTGCTCCAGGACCGCTTTGCCGATGGCCTGGATTGTAAGAGCTTTCTTGCCCTCCGGCGGCCTGACCCAGACCGAGGCGCGGAAGGTGAACGGGTTGCGCAGCGGATCTATGACTACCAGGGGGGTTTTGTTCTTGGATGCGGCGCGCATAATGTAGGAACCGATGACCGGGTGGGTCTTGATCGGGTTGGCCCCGATAATCGTTATGCTGTCCGCGGTGAGTATATCTTCGAGCTTGGCTTCCATGGCCAGGCCGGCTTTAGCATCGAATTTGCCAATGCCCAGGGCGACGGTCCTATAATCATCGCCGTCGAGTGTATCAACCATCTTGCTGCCCAGGGTCTTGGTCATAAATTCCTCGAATGCTTTAAGAGCTTCGGTGCTGGCTTTGCCGGAAGCGAGACCGGCAACTGCATCGAGCGAGCCCAATTTCTTGGCAATCGCTTCGAAGGCTTCTTCATAGGTGCAGCTTACCAGCTGGCCTTTGCTATTGCGCTTGAGCGGGGTCTTTACCCTTTCAGCCGGGGAGTACAGGATTTCGAAACGGCCCATTTCGCAGAGCAAACCACGGGGTTTGGTCATATCCGGGCTTTCGATTTTTACCACATGGTTATTCTTGACGAGGCCCGTGATATCACAGCCTATGCCGCACATGGCGCAGACCGATGAGACGGCGGTGCATTCCGAATGCTTGCCCTTGTAGGCACTGGCTTTAGAGAAGATTGCGCCGGTGGGGCATGCCTGGAAGCAGCCTCCGCAGGAGATACAGGAAGATTCGCCCAATGGCTGGTTGATATCTGCGCTGACATTGGTTTTCCAGCCGCGTTTCATGAAATCCAGGGCATGTGCGCCGGTGATCTCGTCACAGGTCCTGATGCACCTGCCGCACAGGATGCAGCGGTTGTGGTCCAGGACGATATTGGGGTGGGACGAGTCTGTAATCTTGTCAGGCCAGGCATAGACATACCTGGCATTGTCCATCTGGTACTTGTAGGCCATGCTCTGCAATTCGCAGTCGCCGGTGGCCACACAGTAGGCGCACAGGTGGTTGCGCTCAGTGAAGAGCAGCTCAAGGACCAGGCGGCGGTATTTCTCAATCTTCTCACTGTTTGTCGTTACCACTATGCCGTCACGTGCAGGATAAGTGCAGGCAGGTACAGGTTTTCTTTCTTTTTCAACTTCAACCAGGCACATCCTGCAGGCGGCAATATCTACCAGCCCTTTATAGTGGCACAGTGTAGGGACATCAATCCCGTTGGCCACGCAGACCTCAAGGACGGTATCGCCCTGTTTGCCTTTACATTGTTTTCCGTTTATCGTTAATGTTATTTCACTCATTTGCCTTTTCTCCTATCCAATATCGCATCTCAGGCATCTGCTGCATTCTTCTTTGGCTTCCTTGGGGGAGTAGTTCAGGACTACCTCTTTCATGGAAGACTTGCGGTCTGCCAGCCTGATCTCGGCCATACCGACCCTGGCATGTTCTGCGGTCTCCGCGTCGGTCGGTGGAACGTTGGTGTAGGTGAAGGTTTCGGAATCGTTCCGGTCGACCCTGGGTGCGAGGTCTTTACCGGTGAGGAACCTCTTGATGGAAGAGGCCGCCCTTTGGCCGGAGGCGATGGCTTCGATGACCGTCCAGGGGCCTGTGAAGGCGTCGCCGCCGACAAACACGCCTTTCTGGTCGGTGGCTAGGGTCCGTTTGTCGGCAACCAGTGTGCCGCCTTTACCGGTCTTGACATCGCCGAGTTTCAGTGAATCAGTGTCAGGCCGCTGGCCGATGGCTTCGATCAACATGTCTACTTCGATGGTGTATTCAGAGCCAGCGATAGCTTTAGGTGAGCGCCTGCCGCTCTTGTCGAAATCGCCCAGCGCCATCTTCTGGCATTCGATTGCAGCTACCTTGCCGCCCTTGCCGATGACTTTTACCGGGGCGGTGAGGACGTGAAGTTTGATGCCCTCTTCTTCAGCGGCTGCGATCTCTTCTTCCTCGGCGGGCATATCGGCCTTTTCCCTGCGGTAGACGATATGCACTTCTTCGGCGCCTTTGCGCAGGGCGACCCTGGCCGCGTCGATGGCGGAGTTGCCGCCGCCTACCACTGCGACCTTCTTGCCCATGTTGATGAACTTGCCCATGTTGATGTTCCTGAGGAAGTCGATGGCATCATATACCCCTTCGAGTTCCTCTCCGGGGATGCCCATCTTGTCGCCCTTGTGGGCGCCGATACCGACGAATACTGCTTTGAAGCCCTCTTTGAACAGGGCATCTACGTCCTTGACCTGTGTATTCAGTTTAATCTCGATCCCCAGTTTCTTGATGTTATCGATTTCTTTATTGAGTATCTCCTTGGGAAGCCTGTATTCGGGTATGCCGACTGCGAGCATGCCGCCGGCTACCGGCAGCGCTTCGAAAATGGTTACCTTGTAACCTTCTACAGCCAGGTCCCAGGCTGCGGCCAGGCCGGCAGGGCCTGCGCCGATGATTGCTACCTTATCAGTCTTGGAAGCTTTGATCTCCGGTGTGTAGGAAAGGCCGTGCTCCCAGGCATAGTCGGAAGCGTATCGTTTGAGGTGCCTGATGGAGACTGCCTCATCTACCTGTCCCCTGCGGCATTTCCTCTCGCAGGGATGCGGGCAAACGCGGCCGACCGACATCGGCAACGGGAGCCTCTGCATGATCAGTTTATAAGCCTCAGCGGGCTTGTCGCTCTTGATCAGTGAAATATAACCGGGGACATCCAGTCCGACCGGGCAGGTATGCTGGCAGGGTGCCCTGAAGAGGGCCTGGCACATGGAAGCCGGACATTTCTTGTCGATGATGTGCGCTTCATATTCTTCCCTGAAATGCCTGAGGGTTGAAAGTGCGGGATTGGGAGCAGTCTGTCCGAGTGCACAAAGACATGTATTCTGCATCATCTCGGAAAGCTCTTCGAGTGTAGCGATATCCTCCATGGTACCTTTACCATTTGTGATCTTGGTCAGAATGGCTAAAACCTTGGGGATACCCGCACGGCAGGGAACGCATTTACCGCATGATTCGTCTCTGCAGAATCCGAGGAACATCTTGGCAATATCAACCATGCAGTTGTCTTCATCCATAACCACCACGCCGCCCGATCCCATAATAGCGCCTAAGGCAGTAACGGATTCATATTCAACAGGTACATTAACGTGTTGAATCGGAATAACACCGCCTGACGGGCCGCCTAACTGGGTAGCCTTGTATTTTTTACCCTTGGGGATACCGCCGCCGATGTCGAAGACAATCTTACCCAGGCTGGTGCCCAGGGGCACTTCCACCAGGCCGACATTATTAACCTTGCCCACGAGACTGAAGGTCTTGGTGCCGGTACATTTTTCAGTGCCGACACTGGTGAACCAATCGGCGCCCTCGCGAATAATCCTGGGTATATATGACCATGTCTCAACATTATTGAGAGCAGAAGGTTTCTGGAAAAGGCCTTTATCAGAGGGGAAAGGCGGCCTTTGCTTCGGCATACCGCGTTTGCCTTCAACCGAGGTCATCAGAGCTGTTTCTTCTCCGCAGACAAAGGCGCCTGCGCCGGGGAAGATATCGAGGTTAAATTCGAAATCGGTCCCCATGATGTTCTTGCCGAGGAATCCGTAATCCCTGGCTTCCTTGATGGCTGCGGCCAGCGTTTCAATTGCCAGCGGGTACTCGGCTCGTATATAGGCAATGCCTTCCTTCACATTTTCAACCGCATAAGCGCCCAGGGCCATCCCTTCAATAATCGAGTGAGGATTGCCTTCCAGCACCGCGCGGTTCATGTAAGCGCCGGGGTCGCCCTCGTCGCCGTTGCAAAGAAGATACTTGACGGTACCCGGCGATTTCTTGAGAAATCCCCACTTTGTCGCGGTCGGGAAGCCTGCGCCACCCCTGCCGCGTATATTGGCTTTCTTTACCTCCTCCAATACGTCATCGGGCTTCATTTTAAACAATGCTTTGGCTAGAGCTTCATAACCGCCGCGCCCGATGTACTCTTCTATATTGTAAGGATCGATAAGTACGTTATTGTGCAGGATACGAAGCTCCTGTTCAGCCAGGAAACCGATTTTCAGCCTTTCGGGTATGGCTTTATTAGTAACAGGATCGTGATAGACCAATCTCTCTACGATCTGCCCCTTGAGGATATGTTTTTCTACGATCTCCTCAACATCTTCCGCTGTGACCCTTACATAGAGGATATCGCCCGGATTTACGATGACTGTCGGGCCCATTTCACAGGGGCCCAGACAGCCGGTCCTGACGATAGTAACCTTATTGCCCATGCCCTTTTTCTTGAGCAGTTCTTCAAATTTTGCGGTTACCTTATCACCACCGGCAGCGGTACAACCTGCGCCTCTACATTGCTGAATGCAAATCTCCGGAGATGTCTTGAATGCAGAAAAATCCCTGTTTTCGCGGACTTTTAAGGTTGGTGCGATTTTCTTCTGAAGTTTAATTAATTCATCAAATGAGGTTATTTTTTGCACTTAACTTACCTCCTACTGGTACATGCCCAGGATGTCTTTCACCTGGCCTGGTTTAACTTTGCGGTGAATATCATCGCCGATGGCAATGACCGGCGCCAGTCCGCAGCAACCGAGGCAGCGGACAACCTCAAGAGAGAATTTGCCGTCCGGCGTGATGCCCTCGGGTTCGAGACCATACTCTTTCTTGAACATATCGAGTATGTCCTGGCCGCCTTTCACGTAGCAGGCAGTTCCCAGACAGACCTGGATTACATGCCTGCCCTTGGGCTGCATAGTGAAGAAACTGTAGAACGTGACAACGCCATGCAGTTCACTCAGGGGGATCTTAAGGTCCCTCGAGATTGTCTTCAGCACGGTCGGCGGCAGATAGCCGACGATACCCTGCGCTTGCTGAAGGACGCGGATCGGCGCGCCTGCCTGGCCGCCTGTATCGTCGATGATTCCCTGGATCCTCTGGAAGGCCCTGCCGGCGAAGCCTCTCCCGGTGTCAGTGGTGGAAGCTGGGGCTGACTTTTGTTTTGCCATTAATAAAACCTCCTAACTCAGGATATATCCGTAAAAAAGTGGAATAAAGTCATGCGACCCTATTCCACTGGTGAGACTGCTCAGTCAGATGGCCCAACCGGCTGGAGATTTTATTACTTTTCATACGCAAAGTCAATGCCTGGCCAACCTTTCAAGCGACTTCAATGAGCTGTCTATGCCCCGGCCCAAAAGCTTTAACTCGATGGGTTCGCCGTTGCCGTATTTTTTATAAACGCGGCATACCTGGCAGATACTGATATCCGTACCGGTCTCCCCATAATCGTCCAGCTTGCAGTACGTGCCTTCGATCTGCCAGCATGGGAGGAATTGATACTTGGTTGCCGGGCATTCTTCCCTGATCATAACAGGGCAATGGCACATCTCCCAGCAGGGTGACCTGACGGCCCAAAAATTGGTTTGCTCCGCGGCGTCTTCTGTAGACGCCCGGTTTATGTTCTCGGTCATTAAAGAAATTTGTCGACTCCGTTAATATGTTTGACGTATGGGAGAAACAAAGACCCCGACTATATAAAATCTATTACAATCAGGGCTTCATTCCATCCGTCTCAAAGCTTAATCGCCGTTATATTTTGTATAGTAATACATTTACGATTACGTCAAGATTGAATAACCGAAAAATATTCACGGGGCCGGTGGCTTGAAATACGTAAGCATTTATGCTGAAAGAGAGATTGCCGTGGCTTGAATAGTGTATTTATTGTGTATATAATCCATTCCGAGGGATTGAAGAAAATGGAGAAAACAAGGATTCTTCTGGCCGAAGACCACAAGGTTGTCAGGGAAGGAACCCGGCGCCTGTTGGAATCGCAGGCGGATTTTGAAGTGGTTGGAGAGGCCAGCGATGGGATCGAGGCTGTGGAGCTGGCAAAAAAGCTGAAGCCGGCAATAATCATTATGGACGTGTCAATGCCGCGGTTGAACGGGATAGAGGCTACCAAGCAGGTGAAAGCGCTTTATCCGAATACTGCTATCCTGGTGCTGACCGGTTATGATGATGATGAATATGTATTCGCCCTTCTGGAGGCGGGCGCAGCCGGTTACCTTCTCAAAGAATCCAGCGGAGAGGAATTGATAGATGCCATCCGCCAGGTAATGACGGGCGAACCGGTGCTGCATCCCAAGATAATGAAGAAGGTGCTTAACCGGCTTCGGTCTCCGGTTGAAGAGCAGGCTGTGCAGACAGCTGGTGAGGTATTAAGCGACAGGGAGATGGAAGTACTGAGGTGGGCGGCTAAGGGTATGAGCAATATGGAGATAGCCGACAGCCTGACTTTGAGCGTGAGGACGGTTCAAACTCACCTGCGCAGCATTTTTAATAAGCTTGGGGTAGGTTCGCGGTCCGAGGCTATAGTATACGGATTAAAGAAAGGTTGGCTCACACTGGAGGAGTTGCCTTAGCTCAGCTTAACAGCAGGGATATTCATTAACCGGGCATAAGCCTATATAAAATGAGATTTCCGCATAAAATCTGGTCAAGCTACCATTTCTGGATCATTATCGCTCTGTTTGGCCTGATAACCCTGTTTCTCTACCGTGATGTGATCTGGCCCGGCGGTTTGCGGTCGGACTTTTATCTTTTCAACCTTAGCCGGCATACTATCGAGCGCAACCTGTTCCTCCTGATCGTGCTCTATACAGCGTTTGTCTTCGGCATATTGCCCACGCTGATAGTCATAGGCGCTTCGCTGGCCGCCATGCTGCCGCAGGCGCTGCTATATTCAATCAACCGCAGTGACGCCATACTCGAGGTGATACTGGTTACCATAGCCGGCCTGATATTTGTTTACTGGATGCGCATTAAGGAGAACGACGACAGGCGGTACAAGAAGGCGGTTACAGCGCTGGAGAATACACAGGAGCAACTCCAGGCCAGGATACGCGAGGCACGGGCCAACGCCAGGAGGCTGGCAACACTTAATACAATTTCCAACGCCCTCAGCCAGTACCTCGAGCCTGCCAAGGTAATCGAGACTGCGGTGGAGATGGTTGGGGAGGTCATGGAAGTTGAGGTTATCCTGGTCTACACCATCGAACCCAGGCTGAATGATATGATACTGACCGCTTATGAAGGTATCTCATCGGAGACAGCGGCGGAGCTCGATCATGTAAAGGTCGGGGAAGGATTCAACGGCGAAGTCGCAGCCACGGGCGAAGTCATGCTTGTACCCGATGCCTCCAGCGATCCAAGGCTGACGCGAGCCGCTGTAATACGCAATAAGATCCACCCCATGCTGATAGTCCCGATGAAATCAAAGGGAGAGGTGATAGGCACGCTTTGCGTGGGCATGCGGCGTCCTCGGACCTTCCTCCCCGACGAGATCGATCTGCTCAGCACGATTGCAGGCCAGATAGCCTCGGCCCTCACCAATGCCAAGTTGTACGCAGAGGCCAGAGAGATCGCCGATCAGCTCTATAAGTCGGCCAGGGATTACAGGAACCTTTTCGAGAATGCCCATGATGCCATCTGGTTCCAGGACCTGGACGGTAAGATACTGGCCGGTAACCGCGCGACACTGATGATCTCGGGCTACCCTCTTGATAAACTGACCGGCAGGAACGTAAAGGAATTCATGGACGAGGGGATGCTCAAGTTGGGCCGGGAAGTGGGCAAGAAACTGCTGAACGGCGAACCTTTTAACCAGCCCTACGAGCAACAGACGATTACCAAGGATGGGATTACCAGGACGCTGACCCTCACCACCATCCTGATGACCGTCGACGACAAGCCGGTGGGATTCCAGCATATAGCGCGGGACGTCTCGGAAGAGAGGCGTATGCAGAAGAACCTGCGCTACTACTTAAACCAGATTACGCGGGCCCAGGAAGAAGAACGAAAAAGGATATCGCGCGAACTGCACGACGATACTGCGCAAGCCCTTTTCGCCATTTCCAGGCAGATGGACAATTTTATCCGCGACAATGTCGGCCTTTCCCAGCAGCAAAGAATAGCCTTGCAGGACATCCGCCAGAGGATAGGTGTCACATTGCAGGGTATCAGGAGGTTCAGCCAGGACCTGCGCCCCTCCATCATCGATGACCTGGGTTTGTTGCCCGCAGTTCAGTGGCTGGTTAAACAGAAGGGAGAGGACAGCGGGATCGACATCTCCCTCAAGATAAGCGGAAAGGAGCAGAGGCTGCTGCCCGAGATGGAGCTGATACTGTTCAGGATCGTGCAGGAGGCACTCAACAATATTGGCAAGCACGCAGCGGCGACCAAAGCAGAGGTCAGCCTTGTGTTTGCCGATTCGCAGCTTACCGTTGCCATCAGGGATAACGGAAAGGGATTTGATTTGCCCGATGCCGTTGGAGACCTGTCCAACAGCGGTAAACTGGGACTGGTGGGTATGCACGAAAGGGTCTCCCTGCTGGGCGGTACACTGACTATACAATCTAAACCCGGACAGGGAACGGAAGTCGACCTGAGCATCCCTCTGGGCATCTATAACGGCCTGGCAGGTCAGAGGTAATCCAGGTAGTCAGACACCTCGTCACGGGCCAGGATTTTAGTGGACTTGTCCTGGAAAAGGTCTATAGCCTCTGAAGGCAGGTTGTTCAGGACAACGGCGATGGGCAGGCGGTTATCCAGTTTGCGGATCTTTTTCAGCTCCTCGATCTCCTCGTCATTGGGGAAATACACCAGTACCGCTTTTGGTTCGCTTAGCAGGAAAGTGTGCATGAGGTCTTCAGAGGTCTCGGTGGTGAATACCTTATATCCCTTGCTCTCAAGACCGGCTACGACTCCTCGCTGATATTCGCTATCCTTGCTGAATATCAGCAGAGTCCTCAGCAGGACGTTCATCCTGGCGATGATGTGGTCGAGCTTTGCGTCACCCTCCGCATTAAATTTCTTTACATAAGGTATACCGTAATACATGATCTCAACCAGCTTGCCGGTTTCCTTGAGTGTAGTAGCACCCATGGCCACGATAGGTTTTGACTTGTTCATGCACGCCTGCAGGACTTCCTCGATCCCACCCGGAAGGTCTACGTCTATAATGCAGGCATCGATGTCATATTGCGTGATCTGTTGCAGGGCGGTTTCCTTGGACTCGGCAGGATAAAGTGCATAATCTGAGTTGAGCAGGGCACGTCCCAGCATGCTCATGAATTTGGCATTGCTGTCGGCGATAACGATCCTGAAACCCATAATGACTGATACATCCCGGATTTACTTCAGTGCTTTACTACCCGATTTAATCGAAAACACAGTTTCAATTGTACCTTCTTAATCATTGATGGTTCAAGGACATATGGTAAAACAGGGGCTAAATGAGGCAATGGATTCGTCTTTATTGCGATTTGAAAGAATGCTGATATGTTAATATTGTATGTCTATGACCAGGTATAAAGTTAGAGGCAGCCCTGCCACAGCCGTAATCATTGGTTTTCTGCTGGTTTGTGCAGGAGCAACGGCGTCGTGTAGCCCGTCGCCCTGCCTCGACAATTCGCGCAAGCTTTTTCCGGCAGTGGTAAGAATTGTGGCGGGGGACAGTATGGGGTCCGGTGTCATAGTGGATAAATCAGGTTTCGTGCTAACCAGCCGGCATGTTGTAGGCGCTGAGAAGGTGACTATTATTACACTGAACGATGGAGCGGAGTATGCCGGTGCTGTGCTTGCCACTGATCAGGCAAGGGACCTTGCCCTTATCCGGATAAAAGGTGGGAGAGGGGAGTTTGCCTGTGCCAACCTGGGCAGCTCGGTTGAATCTGACGGGCTTCAAACCGGTGACGCCATCGTAATTACCGGCTACCCGGCCTACGCTGACTCTGTATCGCCGACGGTATCCGAGGGGATCCTATGTGCTTTTCCGACGATTGAATCGGTACGTTTCATCCAGGCCAGCGCGCAGGTTTATCCTGGCAGCAGTGGCGGGCCCATGACAAATTGCTTCGGTGAGGTTATAGGTATCGTAAACGGCAGGTACACCAATATCGGAAATGGTTGTACTACCTTTGCAACAGCTATAGATGAGGTCGCAGAGTTGATGAAGCTGGTCAATGGATCGGAAAATGCAGAGGGAAGACCCGTGATTACGCCGTCCGCCCCGCAGCCTGCGGTGGCCCGTACTTGCCCCAATGTGGGTTGCAGTGCCCCCGATTTTACCGCAGTGGACCTGGACGGCAAAGAGGTTTCTCCAGGTTCATTCAAAGGCAGGAAGGTGCTGCTGGTTTTTACCGGCACTGCCTGCCCCGGTTGTTCACATCTGATGCAATGTATTACGCAGGTATATGATACCTGGCCCAGGGAACAGTTGGAGGTGCTGGTTGTCATCAGTGGAGAAAGCGACGGGGCGATCAGGGAATGGGCTACGGCAAACCGGGTAAAGTGTAAGGTTGTATCGGATGCCAGCGGACAGGTGGCAGGACTGTATAAACCCGGGAGTCTGCCGGCCATGTATTTTATCAATAAGTATGGTGAGATCAAGGTGAAGAGGGCGGGATCATGGGACAATTGCGCGGCCGGAATAGACGCGTTATTGAGACTCTACTGAGTCATCAGATATCTTTAAATACTTGACTTACCAAGTGGATTGTTGTATTTTTACACCTGCAGCTAATTCAAAAGCTGATGCATTAACCAATAAATTATAGTTTAAGGAGGTAGACCAGGAAGTGTTAAAGAACAAGTCATTAGTCATCGTATCCATCTTGGTGCTCGTGTTGGCAGTAGTGGCCATGTCATGCGCACCGGCAGCCCCGGCCAAACCGCCGGCGCCCGTAACCCCTCCGCCCGCAGCGCCCGTAACCCCGCCGCCCGCACCGACGGCGAACGCAACTGTGCCCGCTGCCCCGGTAGCCCCGGTAGCCCCGGCAATTGTGGAGAAAGTTACCTCATATAAATCCGTAAAATATACGGATCCTACCTACAAGTTTTCAGTAGCATACCCCGATGGATGGACGGTAGAGAAAGTCACCTTACCGGGTGGTGTTTTCTATGCAAAGGGACAAGGTAAGGATCTTATCTATGTCGCAGTGCGGCCAGCCACCGAATTCAAGGACACTGCCAATACTTTCCTGGCTGACCTGATTAAACTCAGCGGCGCTGCGTTTGCACCCAGCATCGATAATGAGTCCACTGTTACACTGGCCGATGGCACAAAAGCCAATGTAATCGCGCTGTCAGCAGCTTTCGGTATGGCCAAAGCTACCATAACCGGTGTATTAAAGGATGGCAATGCCATCATGATCATGGCCGGTACTGATCCCAAGAATATGGAGCTCTACAAAGAGATAGGCTCGACCCTGATTACCAAATAGAATAGAAAGTAAAATTTGGTACAGCCGGGGAGGCGCTCAGCATGCTGAGCGCCTCCTTTATTTATACCTTATAAAAGTGTGATACAATTTGCGTATAGCGAGTATCGATGGGACGAACTAAAGCGGAGGCGACAATGGGTGACAAGGGCGGTAATCCTGCGCTGGAAGCATTGAAGAAAAAATACCCTGAAAAATTCGCAGGAGAAAAGCAGGCCTTTAGTAAAATACACCCCGGCAGTCGAATTTTCATTGGCACAGCTTGCGGAGAGCCACAGTACCTGGTCAACGCCCTTGTCAACTATGTAGAGTCCAATCCCAAGGCATTTTTCGATGCGGAAGTCCTGCAGGTGTGGACTCTTGGCGTGGCTGCCTATACGCAGGAAAAATTCAAGTCAAATTTCAGGCATAACTCATTCTTTATCGGCGACAATACCCGTGGGGCGGTTAACCAGGGTTTGGCGGACTATACGCCCATCTTCCTCTCACAGGTGCCGCAGCTCTTTCGCAGGGGAGTTGTGCCTGTCGACGTGGCTTTAATCCAGACTTCGCTGCCGGACCGCCACGGTTATCTCAGCCTCGGCATAAGTGTCGACATCGTTGTGGAGGCTGTGGAGAAGGCGCACCTGGTGATAGCACAGGCGAACTCCAATATGCCAAGGGTGCAGGGAGATGGGTTCCTACATATAGACAGGGTCGATTATGTTTTGCCTTACGATGAACCTGTGCTGGAGTTTGATCCACCTGTGGACGACGAGATCGCTGCAAGGATCGGTAGCTATGTATCACACCTGGTGCAGGATGGAGATACCATCCAGATCGGTTACGGCAGCAGGCTCAATTCCATCCTCAGGAGCCTGTCCAATAAAAAGCACCTGGGCGTGCACACGGAATTGATGTCGGACGGCATCGTTGAACTGATCAAGTTGGGTGTTATAGATAATTCCAGGAAGGAACTTGATCACGGAAAGACCGTGGCAACTTTTTGTATGGGGAAAAAATCCACTTACGACTTTATCGATGACAACCCCTCAATCGAGTTCCGTACGATTGAGTATACCAACAATCCGCTTGTGATCGCCCAGCACGACAACATGGTGGCCATCAACAGCGCCCTCGAGATCGACCTGACCGGCCAGGCCACAGCCGAATCAATCGGGAAGGTCTTCTATAGCGGTGTCGGCGGGCAGGCAGACTTTATGCGCGGAGCGATACTATCGAGAAACGGCAGGACTATACTCACCATACAGTCCACTGCCCAGGATGAGTCTGTTTCCAGGATCGTCCCATTTCTCAGCGAGGGATGCGGCGTAACCATGATAAGAGGGGATATCCACTATGTCGTTTCCGAGTATGGTATAGCCTATCTGCACGGCAAGAACATCCGGGAACGCGCAATGGAGCTGATCGCCATAGCCCACCCAAAATTCCGCCCGTGGCTTATCGAAGAGGCCAAGAAACTCAACCTGATATACAAAGATCAGGCCTTTGTCCCGGGCAAACGGGGGGAATACCCGGAATCGCTGGAAACAGCCAGAACAACCAAGACCGGCCTGCAACTGATGTTCAGGCCGGTAAAAATCAGCGATGAATCGCTCATCAAGGATTTCTTTTACTCGTTGTCCGACCAGAGCCTGTACCGGCGTTTCATCTCCAGCAGGAAGGATATGCCGCACGAGAGGCTGCAAGAATTTGTGATCATAGACTATACGCAGGAGATGGTCATCCTTGCCACACGGGGAACGGAAGACAACGAGGAGGTTGTGGGCATCGGGCAATACGGTATCGGGCAGGATGTGCACAGCGCCGAGGTAGCCTTCGCGGTACGGGATAAGGACCAGAAACAGGGGATCGGGACCGAGTTGCTGAGTTACCTGGTGTACCTTGGCAAAAAGAACGGTTTGCTGGCCTTCGTAGCAGAAGTGTTATATGAAAACAAGCCCATGCTGACGGTATTCGAGAGAGCCGGTTTCAAAGTGACGAGCAGCGGTTCAGGCCTGTATTATCTCAGCCTGGACCTGTGAAATAGGATATCGATAATAAGGTAAGGAGGGCAGTCTCATGGATCTATCCTGGTGGCGAGACCTGGCGATTGTTGTCTGGGCCGGCATAGCCGCGATCGCTGTGATATTTGTAAGCATCATCATCTTGCTCTTGTACAGAAAACTCGTTCCCCTGATGAAATCTGCCGACTCGGTGATGGAATCTGCCGATACGGTTGTAAATAAGGTCGGCGCGGTCGTCGACTATACCAGGGACGAGGTGATCAGCCCTATTGTGCAGGTTGGCAGCGCTGTGCAGGGGATAGCGCAGGGCATTACCCTGATAGTCGATCTTTTCAGGAAAAAGGAGGCATAAGATGAACAAAGATTCTGGAGCGGGTTTCTTCACCGGGCTACTGGTGGGTGCGCTGATCGGCGTGGTTGTGGGCTTTCTCTATGCTCCGAAGAGCGGCTCTGAAACTCGCCGCTTAGTTAAAGAGAAGGCGGCTTCCTTGAAAGAGGGAGCTTCGGGGGTGGCCGGCAAGGTTAAAGATGCGGTCCAGAGCCGCATGACCAGGGAAGAAGAATAAAAGCGAACTGTCTGTAACATATTGATTTATGGCGGCGGCAATATCAACCGGATGTTGACACGCATTCATATCCCGGAGTGCAGACAGGCGTTGCAATCGTGCAAGAGGAGAGAACGATTTGACGACGGAGAGCAGCCCGTTTAAAAAATACTGGCGTCCTATTCTGATACTTATAGCCATTGTGCTGGTACTGTGGCTGGTATGGGTATCCATGGCCGTGCTCATCCCCTTTCTCATAGGTATATTGATGGCCTATCTTTTGATACCGCTGGTCCAATGGCTGGAACGCATCTTGCCGCCGCGCAACAAGGCAGCAAAGGCCAAACGGGTTGTATCAATTATTGTCGTGTTTATTGTTTTCACAGCGTTGTTGGTACTGTTTCTAGTTTACATAGGTTCTGCGCTGGGGGCAGCTTCAACAGTCATGCTGGACAAGGCGCCCCAGTTCATACAGCAGGGACTTGATCAGTTGAGCCAATGGCTTAAGGAATTCAGAGGTGGCCTTCCCGCGACTATATCCGACAGATTTGAAGACTGGTTTTCCCAGTTGGGCCCCGCCACAGCGAAATTTCTACAGGATTTTGTTGTGGGCAGCATGGCTGTTATACCTGCATCAATGCCTACCATACTGGGATTTTTTACGCTGCCTTTTTTCCTGTTCTTTGTGCTTTTGGACTACGAATCGTTCCGCAAGTTTTTCTACGATTCGATGCCTGCCAGCGCTGCCCGTCGCAGCGGCGACATACTCAGCATAATAGGGAACGTCATGGGCCGTTATATACGTTCCACCATCATATTGAGCGTTATTGTCGGCACTATGGTATTTATCGGCCTGGCCATATTGCGCGTGGAATACGCGCCCGCGCTGGCTGCGCTCACAGCGCTGATGCAATTCATCCCCATAGTTGGGCCCGTTATCTCCGGATTGATCCTTCTGATCATCGTGTTGGCACTGCAGCCGCACCTGCTGATCTGGGCGCTGCTGGTATTCATAATCGCCCAGATATTGTTGAATTCCGTCTTCGTTAACTGGATTCAGGGGAGATACATGCAGATGCACCCGGCAATCATAATGGTGCTGCTTGTTGTAGGGGGCTATATTGCAGGGTTCTGGGGCATGATACTGGCATTGCCGGTAGGGGCGACCATATGGGAGATCATCAAGTACTTCAGAAGCGAACAATTAAGCGAAAAGCTTGAAACCTGAGCTGAGCTTGACAGTCAAAATCCCATAATGTATTATTCGAGGTTGGTTGTGCCTCGTCCATGGTCTGCTATCCTTTTCAGGTTCGTCAGCTAGGGCGGGCACATAGCCGGATATCTTTCAATTTACATGATATGGGTTCGATCTAAAATACTATAGAAATTTATACAAGGAGGATCAGCAAAGCTAAGTATGGCAGACAAACCTGAAGAGAAGAAGTCGACAATCACCTCTATGTCGGTGGAGAACAGGAAGTTCCCGCCCTCCAAAGAATTTACCAAGAACGCTTACATCAAGAGCCTGGCGGAGTACAAGAAGATCTACAAGCGCTCCATAGATGATATGGAAGGCTTCTGGGCAGAACAGGCGGCCCAGATCGACTGGTACAAAAAATGGGACAAGGTACTGGTCAGCGACTTTAAGAATGCCAAACACGAGTGGTTCGTAGGCGGCAAGCTCAACGTATCCTACAACTGCCTTGACAGAAACCTGACTACCTGGCGTAAGAACAAGGCGGCTATCATTTGGGAAGGTGATATCGGAGATTCCCGCACCTACACCTACGAACAGCTCTGGTACGAGGTTAACAAAGCAGCCAACATGCTTAAAAAGCATGGCATCAAGAAGGGTGACCGCGTTACAGTTTATCTTCCTAGGA
>CAYTIC010000017.1:0-11014 GCA_964437795.1 uncultured Dehalococcoidales bacterium
GATATGCGGCGATCGCCATTGCCGACACTACGGAGATCAGGGAGAAGAGCCAGTCGGGAACTTGGAGCCTATTCATAATAAAATCATATTCTGTAGGGGCGTACCTTCAGGTGCGCCCGCCCCTGCGTTAACATGTCATTGCAAAGGCCTTATTTTGACATGTCATCGCGAGGGCCTTATTTTGACATGTCATCGCGAGAGCCTTATTTTAACATGTCATTGCGAGGAGCGCAGCGACGAAGCAATCTCATTCTATAACGTCATCGAATCCACAGATTGCTTCGCTACCGCTCGCAATGACATGTGAATAATTGCTCGCAAGGACGCTAAAAGGACCTTGCCGCCGGCAACACCCTGGTCATACAGCTGTCCGCGCCGCCCGGCGGGCCGTTCTCGCCCTTTGTATCGACGCAGGCCGTTGCCGCGGTGTCCATCTGGTAGCTCCAGGTCAGGGTCCCGAAGGTCAGCGTCCTGGTCTCACCGGGCGCCATGGACGGTACATAGCCGGTGGCCGCGGCGTTGTTGCCGACATAGATCGCTGAGCTCGAGGGGTTTGAGACGGCGTCTCCCCCGTTCAGCACCGTGTAGTAAACCATCGGGCCTTCACGGAATAGATTGACCATGGTCAGGACGGCGTGCCTGGTCTCCAGCGGCAGCACCGTAACGCTGACCGATTTGGAGGACGGCCCCCCGCTGTTGAGCGCGGTCAGAGTGTAGGTCGTGTCGGCCGTGGGGCTGACCAGACGGCTGCCGCCCGCCTGGACGCTGCCTATGCCGGGTTTGATGTCTATGCTGGTGGCGTCCTGCACGTTCCAGCTCAATGTCAGCGACTGCCCCGCGGTGATGGTCCCGGGAACGGCCGAGAAATTATTGATATCGGGCAGCGGGACACCCGGGGCCGGTTGGACTGTGAAACCTGACGACGATAAAGCTTTGCCGTTGATAAACAGGCTGACCATGTAATCGCCGGGGACCCAGCCCGTGTCGGGCGCGCCGGCCGGGAAGACAAGGTAAGCCCCGCCGGCCACAGCCAGCGATTCCTCTTTGATCGTCTTCCACTGGCCGCCACTGTTGTACTGCCATTTCGCGCTGAGCTCTCCCGTGACGGGCAATCCTGCCGTGCCGACCGAGCAGAGGATGCGCGGAGTATCCACCGTAAAAACCGTGGCGGAGTTGAGCGGCCTGCCGCCGGCATCGACCTGCGTGGCAAAGACCATGGCAGGCTGCGCGGCACAGGCGGCCGTGGCGAGCAGCATACATACGGTGACTAATATAAGTCCTTTAAGTGCAGTCATGATATTGCCCCCCATTATGTCATTGTCTTCTATCACGTACGCATCCTGTCATTGCGGTGAGCCGCCCACCCTGCTGTCATTGCGAGCGAAGCGAAGCAATCTGTGGATTCGAAGACGTGACAGTCTGAGATTGCTTCGTCACTTCGTTCCTCGCAATGACAAGTACAATATCCTCGCAATGACAAACTATAAGTCGGTCAGTGAAGTGCCGCTGAGCCTATTCGAACTGTTGAAGGACCCCTACTTTCCAGACTGCGAAATCGTTATCTGCGCTTGCCCCGGCTTCCGTGCGCAGAACGATGTAGGCTACCTGGCCCTCGTAGTCCTTCAGGTCGACCACCCAGTCCTCGAAAACACCCGGCTGTGTCATGGTCTTGCTCGAAACGAAGTTGGTGACATCGTTCAAACCCTTAAGGCCCACCTTGAAGGTAGCGCCGTCTGTGCCGGTTGCGTTCTGAGCCATACCTACCCTGCCGATGAACTTTAGCTTGGGCGGGATCTTGATGGGCAGGACGGTCGTGGGCACAGGCCCGGTGTTGACATAGCCGAGGCCGGGATCGGTGGTTATAAAATAGCCGAAATAGCCCTGTATCCACGAGTTGGGCCATTTGGGAGGTATCATCTCGAGCGATCCGTCGCCCAGCTTGAAGTGGGCGCCCTGCGTGCTGCTCTCGGTAGTGTAATAGTCCACCGGCCCCAGGTTGCTCACCCAGGTGGACTGGTGTCCCTGCGGCAGCATGTCATAATGGAAAAGGATGCCGTAAACTTTGCTCGCGCAGTTGTTGTTCTTGTCGCTTTCGGTGGCCTGGTTCTTGCCGTCGGCGCAGGCCTTGATCATGTGGTTGAGATCGGAGAAGTCCATGTAGCTGCCGCTATCCGAGCCGCCCGGGTTCTGCTGCGTTGTCTGTGGATTATAAGTGCCCGGATTATAGTTATCGCCTCCATGCACGTACATCACCTGGCCCCTCGGTCCGCCGCCGCCTGACTGCGCGGGCTGGGTGCCGCACCAGGGCCACTGGTAGCTCGAGAACTGCAGGCCGCGCTCCTCGCCCGGCTTGAGCGTATCCACAAAGCTGGTGCCGCCCAGCGTCGGGAACATGTTGTCGACATACAGGTAGGTATAGGTGGGGGGAGAGTCCACCGCGCCGGTGTTCTTGACCCTGTAATAGATGGTGCATACCTCCAGCCAGAGGTCGGTGATAATCAGGTCGGGCGCGCCCGCCAGGGCCTGGCCCACCCTCACTGTGGTCTGGCTGGTGGTGGCGCCGGTTTCGTTGGATGCGGTGAGACTATAAGTGGTGGTCGTCATCGGGGTAATGGTGCGAGTCCCGGAAGAGGGAAGGGTGCCGACTTCGGGTTGCAGCGTGACCCTGGTGGCGTTGCTGGTATCCCAGGTCAATGTCACCGGCTGCCCGGCCGCCACCGTGTCCGGTATGGCGGTGAACTTGCTGATGACCGGGCCGCCCGGGGTCGCCGACAGGTTCTGCACCGTGAAGGGCAGGCTGGCCAACTCCCTGCCGTTGGCTGAGAGCGATGCCTGGTAATTTCCCTGCGGGAAGCCGCCCGGCGGGGGCTTGATGGAGAAAGATAGGTACTTGGTCCCCTGGCCTGTCAGGGTCTGGTTGAAAAGGGTCGAGTTGGCCATGCTCGTGGCCTCCCCGCCCAGGTAAGTCAGTTTACCCGTTATCTGCGTATTGGCCGGGGCGTTATTGAGCTTGAGAGAGACGAAGATGGTCTCCGTATTTACAGGAAACGTGTTGGCCGGGTTGACCGGCCTGGAATCGCTGTCCACGGAGGCAGCCAGTGTAGCGTCGCTGATCAACTGGGCTGTTTCTCCCGTATTGACCCTGACGCAGCCGGGCAGTGTGATGATCAGTGAGATGACCGTGAAAAGCGCAATAATTACGTACCAGCCGTACTTTTTCATGACATCAACCTCCGAATTATGATTACAGGTTTATTATATAGAACCCTTGCTTGTGTGAAAAGGTCATTACCAGCTTAGATTGAGGCAGTTGTTCTGCTCGTCGTACTCACCGATCGCGTCCTGCGCGTCGGCGCACAACCGCACCGGCAGTGTGTAGGTGCGCTGCGTACCGTAGGGCCAGTCGAAATTGGGGAAGGACTGTGCCCGTTCCTGCCCCGCCGAGAGTATATCGGTCAGGGCCGAGGCCCGCTGGCTGCCGTCGACGTAAAGGTAGGTGAAGCAGGGCTTGACCGTGTTGACGCCGCCGATGTTCTTGACCTTGAAGTAGGCCTTGTTGCCGTCAACCCAGAAGTCCGTGATGGCCATATCGGGCTTGTCGCTGATGTAGGAGGTCACCCGGACATTGGCTTTTATTTTTGTGCTGCCCGCCGCATTGGTGGCTGTCAGCACGTATTCCGTGCTGTTGGCCGGCGTTGTGATCTGGCTGCCTGCCGGCGAGACGTTGCCCATGGGCGAGATGCTGACCGCAGTCGCGTTATTGACCAGCCAGGACAGGGTGACAGCCTGTCCGGCCATGATGGACTCCGGCTGGGCCCTGAAGTAGGTGATGGTGGGCGCCTGCTGCACAGCCTGTTGCACCGGGTTGACCGTGAACTGGGCGTTGGCGATATCCTTGCCGTTCAGAGACAGGGTGACGGCATACTGACCGCTGCCCCAGGTCCCGGTAACCGGCTGCCTGTTGAAGGACACGTAGCGCGTCCCCTTGACCGTGGCCGACTCCTCGGCAAGCTGCAGGTTCTGGGGGTTGCCCGACGCATCCTTCACATAAACCCACTTAACGCCCACAGCTGTGTTCTCGGGGGCATTGTTTACTTTACAGGTTACATATATGGTGGGTGTGCTGGCCAGAAAGAGGCTGGCCACCGACAGTGGCTGGCCGTCCGCCGTGACCGACGTGGCCGTGGTAACCTCGCTGAGCGAGACCGGTCCCTGGCTGACCGCATCGGGATTGACCTTTACGCAGCCCGCCATTATCAGAAGCAGAATGAAAATAATACCCGGGATAAGCCTGATTTTAGCCATGGCAGCAGCCTCCTCATAATCTTGTTCTCGGGCATGTCATTGCGAGCCCGGAGGGCGCGGCAATCCTGTTCCTCCGCATGTTAGTACAAGATTGCTTCGTCGCTGCTCTCCTCGCAATGACATTCAAAAGGGCCCGCAATGACTGATTCTCAATGGCAGGATTACCTTCTGGTCCTCATTACCAGCACCAGCACGGTTACCACCAGCGCTGCGCCGACGGCGATGACAACCCACACCCACAGCGGGGTTGCCGGCTCTGCCGGAGGCGGCGCCGGAGGCGCCGGTGCGGGCTCGGTCTGGAAGCTATAGGTGGCCGACCAGTCGCTGGGTATCGGCTGCCCGTTGACCTCCAGCGCCCTCACGCGCCAGAAGTAATTGGTGCTGTAGTCCAGCGTGCCGTCATACTCGTAAGCCGAGGTTGTCGGGTTGCCGGTGATTACGATCTGCTTGAACTCGGGATCTTTGGCCAGCACGAACTCGTATTTAGTTGCGTCTTTCCAGGGGCTCCATGAGAAGGATGCGGGCTTGACCTTGCATCCCATGCAGCCGTTGGACGGGGCCAGCAGCTGTACGCCGTAATAGGGTGTATTGACGATAAACCCCGCCTTTATGGTGAAGCTGCGAGGATCCGACCACGGGCTGGTCGCTATCTGGCCGGTGGCCGAGCCTACCGAGCGTATCCTCCACCAGTAGATGGCGCCCGCCTCGGGCAGCGCGCCCGGCGGGATCCAGGCGGCCGGGGCGGTCATGTTGGTATCGTCCATCAACAGCAGTATGGAACCGGTCACTGCGCTGATGGAGGCGCTGCTGTTCATCGCGGGGTTCACACGCAAGGTGAAATCAGGGTCTTTGGCGATCTGCAGCTCGTAAGCGGTGCTCAGGCAGAGCTGCTCCCAGGCCAGGTCGACCTGCTCGTTGCGCCCGGTTACAGGGTCCGCCCCTACAATGTATTTGCCTGAGAACGGCACGCCGTCGGCGATGGCGGCAGCCGGGGTTATCATCGTAATAAGCAACAGGCTGAATATCAGAAGTAATTTACGCATCATGGCCACCCGTATTTTTCTTTCATCATATTTCAGGCAAGAGGCAATGTCAATAAGCGGAATAGAGCTATGGCATTGCGACCGATTATTTACATGTCATTGCGAGGAACGAAGTGACGAAGCAATCTCAGACTGTCACGTCTTCGAATCCACAGATTGCTTCGCTTCGCTCGCAATGACAGGATGGTGGGCGGCCCGCAATGACAGGAGGGTGGGCTCCTCGCAATGATATTGTGCTTATCGCCAGGACGGGTAATTGTCGTTGGACTTATCGTACGTCACGCGGCGCGCCCCGGTGCCGTCGGCGTTCATAACAAATATGTCGTTGTTGCCGTGTTTATCGGTGGTGAAGGCTATTTGCCGGCCGTCCGGAGACCATACCGGGTCGCGGTTGTTGTCGATGTCGGCGGTGACCTGCCTGGCGGTCAGTCCGGGGAAAGGCGAGTTCCCGTCCATAACCCATATGTCGACCTTGGCGGCGGTCCCCTTGGTGAAGACGATCTTGCCGGTCACCGGCGACCAGTCGGGCTGGATACCCTCGACGTCGAAGAACAGCCCGAACTTGGCCTGTCCGCTGCCGTCGGCGTTCATCAGGTAGAAAACGACCTTCGATCCGTCACCGTCTCGGTTGCTTACGAAGAGTATCTTTGAGCCGTCCGGAGACCAAGTCGGCATGCCGTTTATGCGGGCCAGCTCTGTCAGGGGATGGTCGGGATCGCCGGTCTCGATCAGGTTGGAGGGCCAGGTCGAGGTGTCTGTGAGCTGCCGGAGGTTGGCGCCGTCCGAATCCATCACATATATGTCCAGGAAGATGTCCTTTTCCGCGTTGGACGACTGGCTGACAAAGGCGATTTTACTCCCGTCCGGCGACCAGCGGGGCAGGCTGTTGAGCTTTTTCATAGCCGTGAGTTTGACGCGGTTGCCCCCGTCGGCGTCCATGGTCCAGATCTCCCAGTTCCCCGAGCGGCTGGAGTTGAAGGCAATCTTGCTGCCGTCCGGCGACCATGACGGCGGGCCGTCGAACGTGAGGTTTTCGCTTGCAGTAGTGCGCTCATCGCTGCCGTCGGGCTTGATGGTATAGACATGTTCAATCTTATCGCGCGTGGAATGGAAGGCGATAAGCCCGGGCAGCCCCGAAGGTTTGTAGGCAGTTGTATTAGTGCATGACGTGAGCAGAAGTGCGGGGGCTGCCAGCAGGACCGCCAGGCAGGCAAATACGAAAGATTTTAAAAAGGACATAGCTGAATCTCCTGCGGTTAAGTTTAGTACTGTTATTCAGAAGTATAGTGTGAACCACGAGGATTGGCAACCGGGGGTGTTGATAAAAAATAGGGAGGGGCGGCTTGCGCCGCCCCTCCCGTGCTATCGAGTGCCTGTGAAGTGGTGATTACACCCTGCGAGTTTTGAAGATGAGGATGAGGGTGACGATCACGAGGATGGCGCCGATGGCGATGATGACCCAGACCCACAGCGGGGTTGCAGGCTCTGCCGGCGGAGGCGCAGGAGGCGCAGGCGCGGGCTCGGTCTGCAGGCTGAAGGTTGCGGACCAATCGCTCGGGATGTTCTGGCCGTTGACTTCAAGGGCCTTCACACGCCAGAAGTAATTGGTGCTGTAGTTCAGCGTGCCGCTGTATTCATAACCGGTGGTGGTGGTGGTGGCGGTTACGACCAGGCTCTTGAACTCAGGATCCGTGGCGAGGTCGAACTGGTACTTCGTGGCCTCTTTCCAGGGGCTCCATGAGAAGGAAGCTGGCTTTACTTTGCAGCCGAGGCAGCCATTGTTCGGGGCAAGCAGTTGTACGCCGTAGTACGGGGTGTTGACGATGAATCCCGCCTTGACGGTGAAGCTGCGAACCTCAGACCAGGGGCTGATAGCGAGCTGCTGGGTTGCGGATTTGGCGGAGCGAATCCTCCAGAAGTAGATAGCGCCGGCTTCAGGCAGCGAGCCCGGAGCGATCCAGGCGGCCGGTGAAGTCATGTTGGTGGCGTCCATCTCCAACAGGATGGATCCGGTGACTGCCCTGATGATGCCCTGGCCGCCGTTCTGCGCCCAGTTCATAGCAGGATTGATCCGCATTGTGAAGTCGATGTCCTTGGCGATCTGGAGCTGATACCAGGTGGAGAGACAGAGCTGTTCCCAGCTCAGGTCTATCTGCTGGTTGCGACCGGATACCGGATCAGCGCCCACCAGGAACTTGTCAGCAGGGGTCTTCAGGATCGGGCCTTTCTTGGCCAGGCAGTCGGTGTATGCCCAGAGCATGCCGCGCCTGATACCCGGAACGTAACCGGGCCAGTTGGGCTGGCCGATCGCTGCGGGCGGTACCGAGGAATTCCAGAAGTGGCCGCCGACCTGGTTGTCGATGGCATAGAGGGTGGTGTTGGTGTCCAGCGTGCAGCACCCGCAGTATTTGAGGGAGGTCGGTTCAAGTGTGAACTTGATGCCGGTGGTGCTGAGCGGGGCAAAGATGTCGAGACAATCCCACAGGATGCCCGGTTTGGGCATGCCACTGCGCGGCTTGAGTGTGCGGCATACAGCGCTGTTGCTGACTGCCGCGGCGCCGGACAGGGGATTGTAGGTGTAGTTGTCGTGTGCCGCATACAGTGCGGGCTGAGGATCGCCTGTCCAAGCCTGGACCAGGCCGTAGATGCCGATGTTGTGCGGCGGGAGCATGTAGCCATAGCCGGTGGCGGGACCGCGGACCAGCGTGTAATACTCAACGCCGAGCGCGGAGCCGTTGCCGTTGGCAGCTGACATCATATCGTTGTCTGTCCACCTCTGGAATGAGGGGACGGTGTTGCGATAGACGGTGCCCATGGCGGTTGTGACGGCATCATCGCCGACATAGATGAAGTTGTTGTTCTTGAAGTCTACGTCGAAGATAACGTGCATGTTCCTGTGACCGGAGATCGACTGGGTGCCGGTGGTCCACGTCACGCCCTTATCGGCGGAGTAGGCTACCGGGTAGGAGGAGAGGGCGCCCGAGCCGGCCAGTACTTTGCCGTCGGGAACAGCCACGATGGTGTGGGCCGTCTCGAGGTTGGTCTGGTAGGTCGGAAGGTTGGTCGACCAGGAAGTGCCGGTGTAAGGAAGCCTCTGGACCATGCCGAATCCGTTGATGACGTAGAGGGTGGTGCTGGATTCAAAGGCGAAGTCCTGAACGGCAAACCTTGGGGTGATAGGTGCCCAGTAATCGCCATAGTCAGGCGACCATGCCATAACGCCGGCGTTGCCGGTGGTTACTGCATTCTGGGCGGCCCAGCCTACGATCTCGCCGTCTTTCTTATCGGTGCAGGAGGGGACGACGCGCAGGATGGGAAGGTCGGTCTGTGTGCCACGGCAATCGTATGCAGTGACGCGGGTGTACACGCGCTCCCAGTAGGTGCCCAGCGGCGGGATCGCCGGTAACGGGGCTGCTACGTTGGGATTGATGGTGGAGCGCCATACGCTGTCAAACTCGTTGCAGATGCCGGTGTGGGTGCCGAGGCCCCTTAGGGCTGAGGCCAGGTAGATG
This sequence comes from uncultured Dehalococcoidales bacterium, assembly GCA_964437795.1. Lineage (GTDB taxonomy): Bacteria > Chloroflexota > Dehalococcoidia > GIF9 > UBA5629 > CAIMUM01. Next base: position 8,861 of record CAYTIC010000017.1, read on the forward strand.
GTGGTGCAATCGGGGGCGACTGCAACGTCGTTGAACCAATCGATGGAGGTGTTGATGAGTACGAGCTGGTTCCAGGTCTCGCCGTTATTGCGGGAGATGCCGAAAGCAGACTCGTCGTTGCCTATCGGGAGGCCCAGGGACAGGTAGAACCAGGAAGTGGCGCCCGGGTTTGCTCCGACTACGTTTGCGGGCTCCGAGCCGGTCGATACCAGGCCGAGCGAGCCGTCAGCATTCCAGCCGACGATGGCTGCGCCGAGGCCGGCATGGCTGCCGACCGAGCACGCTGTATTGGCAGCGCCGGTGGTCGGTTTAAGGGCCGGATACCAGCACGGGATAGGACAGGTGGTGGGTGAATCGGTGAACCAGGTCGGCACTGTGGCCGAGCAGGGATAACCGAAGCGCTCGCCTGCCAGCAGCTTGCCTGAGGCATAGGTGCCGAAATAGGCGATGGAGTAGATGGTCTTACCGGAGGAGGCGCCGGTGGTGGTGCTGGTGTCCATCAGCACGTATACCGTGGTGTCGTCCACGCGGTAAATGCCGCTTGCGCAATTGGTAGCGGTATTGGTGTCAAGGCTTACATAAGCCCTGCGCAACGAAGCTGACTGCCCGGAGAAATCGCTGGGCAGCTGCAGTGAGACGTTCCTGAGCTGGGAAATAACCGGTGACAGCTTGGCTGAGTCCGAGATATTCCACAGCATGATGCCGGGGTCGGCAAACGCGAAGTTGCCGGTGGTGTTGAGGTTGAGGTCGCGGAATGCCACATTGTAGTAGGTGCCGCCCGCAGCGTTGGCATAAACCAGTGCTACGGAGGAGTCGCCGCTGTAGGTCGGGGAGAACTTCAGTGCATAGTAGTTCACTCCGCCTGCCGTGGCGTCGATCTGCTGGGTCCACGTGGTGAATCCGCTGGAAGACCTTACGAACCAGCGGCCTGCGCCGCTAGCAATCGCGGTACCGAATGCGATATCGCGCTTTCCGCCGTAATCCGCGGAGATGTCGATGCAGCGGATGGATTCACCGGCTGCCAGCGTGTAAGCAGTGGTGGTATTGTTGTAGCCTGCGAAGGCCAGGTCCCAGTTGTTGCCGCCGTCGGTCGTGATCCAGATGTTGACCGGACCGGTGGTGGCCTGTACGCCGGCATTGGTGGCGCCAATGTCAGATGTTACGATGAACACCTTGGGGTCATCCGGCGCGATGGCGATCTGGTAAAGGTTGGCGCCGCCCGGGAAATTGACGGCGCGTACCAGCGACAGGTTGCGGGTGATGGTGGCGGCGATACCAGCGGTGTTGCTGTAGTAAAGGCCGCTGAAGTAAGCGCCGTTGGCGCCGATGGCAGCTGCCCAGGTAGCCGATGATGTAAGAGAAGACTGACCGACAGTGCTGACGGTCTGGGGAGCATCAGCTACGACGACTGCTGCGTTGGGCTGGAAGCCCAGCCACGTGCGGTCGATGAACACAAGGGTCATGCCATCGTTGCCGACGGCCATGCCGTTGATGCTGCTACCCTGCGCAGTGAAGGGGCTGGTGATGTAGTGGTCGTTGAGTATGTCATTCATGCCCGACACGGATGACGGGGTCGAGACGGTGTCCCACTTCATGATACCCGGGTCTGCAGAAACCGCTGACGGCGCTGCGACGTTCATCGGGACCACGAAGGAGGCAACCATCAATATAGCTGCGAAAACTCCAAGAATGCTTGGAAACCTTGTTTTCATTATTCCTCCTGAATTTTTTAAACCCGGTAAACCCTCTCAAGGCTGTTTTACGGCCCCGGGCCTATCCATCCGGGAACCTTCCCGCAAAATTTTCGACCTCTCGCGGGATGGTTTTTCCGGGTAACCTCCGTTGTTGTAGCGCAGGTCACCCTGAAGGCATTTTAAAACCGGCCTTTCGTCGGCTGTCCCCCTCGTGTCAGACGTTACGCCCCGGGACCAGGGCAGATCGCTATTATTGCCGCGGCAACACGTACAGGCCGCCGCAGCCTGGCTTGGTGCACATCACCTCCTTTATCGTTAAATTCCCAATGCACAAGAGACAAGGATATACCTTGCCTTGGATTTAAGTATATCATACTCTGTCAAGAGTGTACCGGAAGTACAAAAATTCTAAATAATAAGCTCCAAATTCCAAAATCCAAACAATAGATAAACTCTAAAT
>CAYTIC010000017.1:11114-27700 GCA_964437795.1 uncultured Dehalococcoidales bacterium
CAAATTTGAACATTTGGATTTTGATATTGTTTAGAGTTTAGATATTAGTATTTAGGATTTCTAATTTGCTTGGAATTTGGTGTTTGGTATTTGGAATTTTCTTTAATAGTAGTATCCCCTCACCCTTTGTATAAACGCCCTCAGCAGCAGGATGAAGATAACGATCAGGATGAGGCTGGCGCCGGCCACCACCCAGAGGTTGACCAGTCCTACCTGGAAGGCATAGGGCGAGAGCGACCACTTGCTCTTGTTGCCGGAGGCGTCCACGGACTGCACGCGCCAGTAATAGGTGCCCGGCTCGATATTCATGGTCACGCTGGTCTCGGTCACGCCGCTGCGGCGCATGCCCGGCATGAGCGGGAAGAAGTTGAGGTTGTCGGCCACCTCCATCGTGTAGGCCACGGAACCCGAGTCGTCTTTGGCCGCCGTCCAGGTGAAGGTAACAGGCTGGCCGCCCATGATGCCGAAGCGGTCGGTGGTGGGTGAGATGGGTGATGGGGTTGTGGGCGGATTGTTCTCTACCGGCAGCTCCCAGTTGGCTATGTTGCCGGCCCTGTCGGTGGCTATCAGGCTGTGTTTGCCGGCCGAAGTTTCAGGGACGGTAAAATTGTACGTGAAGCGGCCGTTCTTGTCAGATGTGGGAGAGGAGGTAACCACGGCGTCATCGTACTTGATGGAGACCTCGCTGCCGGCGGCGAAGCCATAGCCGCTGACCGTGGCGCTCTTGCCCACCATCGGGACGGCAGGCTCTATGATGATGTAGGGGACTACCTTGATTCGCAGTGTAGCCTCCTGGTTGAACATCTTGCGTCCCGTGGCCTTGACGACGTGGGTGCCGGCCATCAGGTCGGGCACGGGAAGGCTGATATCGAAGCTGCCCTTGGTATCCGACTCAACCGGCATTTCCAGCGGTTCGCCGTCGATGTATAGCTGGATCTTGTCCGAGGGGGAGAAGCCGGTGCCCGAGATGTTGGCCGTGGACCTCGGCTTGATCTTGTCGTTCTTGCAGACCATGCCGGGGGTCACTGTGAAGGCGAAGTTGAGCATCTGTGTGGCGCGCCCGGCCTTGATATAGTGGAAATAATTGGTGCCCGAGCTGGCCGGCGGCACGCTCAACGAAACAGTCATGGACTGCTTGAGTCGCTCGTTCCAGCCCTCGGCCAGCTTGACCGCGGTCGGGTCTATGTTTTCGCTGCCGATGTCGGCGCTGTTCATGTTGGCGGACTTGCTCCACCAGATCTCGTATTTGCCGTCCAGCGGGTAGGTGCCGCTCTCGATTAAAATAGTCACCTGGGTGCCCGTGGGGCCCGAGTTGGGCGTCAGTGTAGTAGTCACGCCGCACTTACCGCCGGCGCATCCCTGGCCCTCAACGGGCACAGGACCCAGCGCCGGGAGGACGGCGATAAAAAGCGCAAAAATACCTGTCAGATATAAGTATATCCTCATATTGACAATTTAAGCCCTTTAAAATCCTTTGTCAAGGTCTCAGATACGTGCATGACATAATAATTATGCATAAACAGAACAATTGTTTCACTTCGCCGTAGGGGTGTACCTTCAGGTGCGCCCGAAAGAGCGGACAGGCCTGAAGGCCCGTCCCTACAATTGCCCTAATTGCGAGAGCCCTTTTACCATGTCATTGCGAGGAGTGCAGCGACGAAGCAATCTCAGGGCATAATGTCTTTGATTGGTGAGATTGCCGCGCCCTGCGGGCTCGCAATGACAGGCGCCACTTTTAATTTATCTTTATGATTCCCCTTTTAACCGCCGTGATTACGGCCTGGGTGCGGGCGTTGGCGTCCAGCTTGCGCAGGATGGAAGTTACGTGGTTCTTAATCGTCTGCTCGCTGATATCCAGCATGCCGGCGATCTGCTTGTTGAGGAAGCCCTTGGCCATGTAGTTGAGTATCTCTGTCTCGCGCGGTGTGAGCGGCGAGACGAAGGTCTCCACGCCCTTGCCCCAGGAGAAGTCCTGGAACTGCTCCAGTACCTGGGCGGCAACCTTGGGCTGCGAGAGGAAGCTGTCGTTGAGCGGGTACTCGCCCCGCGCGGCGCGGCGGATTATGGTGATAAGCTCCTCGGAGGAGATATCACGGCTGATGTAGCCGGCGGCGCGGGCTTTGATAGCTATGAAAAGCCCCTCGTCGTTGGGCGCGGGCGATATGACGATGACGGCCACACTGGGTACGTGCTGCTTGACCGCGCGCGCCAGATCCATGCCGTCGCTGGCCAGGCTGATATCCAGCAGCACGACATCGGGTATCTCGTTGACCACCCTGGATATGAGCTCGCCCTCCGTGCTGGCCTCAGCGCAGATTTCTATATCAGCAGCCTCTTTAAGAAAGAACTCCACTCCCTTGCGGAAAAGCGGCTGCCGGTCAGCTATGATGACCTTTATTTTTCCTGCCTGAATTGTCAATGCGTTTCTCCCCATAGGGTCTTAAATATCATATTACCTTATATATATAATGGCGGGCAATAATTCTGCGCTCGCCATGAGATTGCTTCGCTAACGCTCGCAATGACAGTGTAAAAATGTCATTGCGGGCGATTATACCCATGTCATTGCGAGCCCGCAGGGCGCGGCAATCTCACCGATAGAAGACGTTATGCCATCAGATTGCTCCCTATCTTTCGCTCCTATCAAAGAGCAGTCTGTTGACGATTATTTCCCAGGGCCGTCTGCTGCCGCGCAGGTCGTTCAGCAGCCCCGCGGTCAGGCGGCGGATGAGGATGAGCACGACCACGCCCGTGAACGCCAGCGTCATCTCGACCGGCTGTGCGAGAAGGGCCGAGCTGACAGGGCAGGATGCGAAGCCTATGATCACTGCCAGGGGGAAGACCAGGCTGGGGGAGCCGCCCAGGCGAAGCCGTTCATCGAGGTTGCTGCCGCTGCCCTTCCAGCGCAGTGCGGTGCGGATAAGGAAGCCGGCTATGGCGATGGCCAGCGCGATCACGAAGATGATGGGGACGCCGTAAGCGAGGCTGAGTGTGAAATTGATACCCACGCTGACAGTGTTGCCCCGTTCGCCGTCGAACCGGCGGAAAACCGGCCACATCTGCCCGCACAGTGCTGCCATACCCGCCAGCGCGTTGACCGCCAGAGGGAAGCCCAGTAGGAATCCGGCCAGCACCGGCACAACGCCCTTGAGTATATCCAGCAGGAAGCCCAGTATGCCCCAGGTCCGGCCGACGCCGTACCAGAGCGCGTGGTGAAGGTCGGGTTCCCTGGAGAGGTCCACGCCTCGCATGCGGCCGATGAGTATCATGAAGGGGATGGCGCCCAGGAAGTAGGAGGCGAGTATAAGAAGGATATATAAATAGATCATGTTAAAAACCTTAAATTCTAAACAAAGAGAAATCCTAAATTCTAATATCTAAACTCTAAACAATATCAAAATCCCAATCTTTCTTATTAGAATTTAGAATTTAGTGCTTAGAGTTTTTCTTTAGTATCCTGACGATCTCTGCCTCTTGATAAGCACGATGGCCAGCACGACTACCAGCAGTCCGCCCAGGATGATGACTATAAGTACGGGCATGGACATACCGGTGGGCGCCTCGACGCCTGTCGCTGCAGTGACGCTGAAGGCGGCGCTCTGGCCGTCCACGCTTGCCGTATACTGGCCCGGATCGGTCCTGGCTACTGTGAAGCTGACTACCTGTGATTTGCCGGGGTCCAGCTTCACGTCCTTCTGCGTTTCAACCTGGTCGTTTATTTTAAGAACGACTGTCTTTGTAGCCCCGGCAGTCCCGCCGTTGACAACGCGCACGGAAACTGTCACGGAAGAGCCCGCTTTAGCCGACTCGGGGCTGACAGCCATGTCGGAGAAGCTGAAGGCAGTGGAGGCCGGGGTGGTTGTCGCAGGTGTTGTCGCAGGTGTGTGGGATGCAGGAGTCGTTGCAGCCGTTACCCTGCCCAGCAGGGCATATGTGGAGAAATGGCTGACCTGCGCGGTAACCGTTTTAGCCTGGGTATTGACCGTGGATGGCATCTCCGTCCAGGTTGAATTCTGCAACAGGGCAAGGTAAAGGTCGGTTTCCTGGACGTCCGCCGGCAGGACAGCCGTGTCGTATCTCACGGTGACCGAGGCTGCCGGGTTGAAGGTGGTGTTATCAGGGCCGAAGGCGTAGGCTTCGATGACCTTGCTGTTTGTGGGAGGGGTGGGCGAGCTGGCGAGCTGGATGACCACGATCTGCTGGCTGCCGGACGGCAGGCTTACAGCGGTGTTGGCCGCCAGGTTGATGCCTATTTTCCCGTTGGCGCTGCTGACGCTGGTGGCCGCGGGCAAGGTCCCCCCGCTGGTGCTGAACGAGGAAGTAGTGCCCAGCACGTTGGCGGAAAGCGTGGTTGTCTGGGTTTGGGTCTGCGTTTGAGTCTGAGTCTGCGTGGTCTGCTGCGGCATGTACCTGATGGCGAAGATGGTGAAATGTGCTACCTGGGCCGACACTTCTTTTGTGGTTGTGTTGACCGAGGAGCTCAGGCTCTGCCAGGCAGTGCCGTTCCAGAATGCGATGTAAAGGCCGGATTCCGCCGCTCCCGACGGCAGGGAAGCTGTCTCATATTTGAGCGTCAGTGTTGCAGAGGGGGAGAAAGTGGCGCCCGAAGGTACGAAGCTGTAAGCCCGTATCAGCGTGGAGTTGTCCGAGGACGCCGGGGGATTGGACTCGCTGGCGGCCCCGAGCTGTGCCGATCCCTGCATATTTATGCTGGAGCCGGCCGGCAGGCTGAGCTTCACGCGGCCGTCGGAGCTGGCCAGGTCTTTGGCGGTGGAGAGCACGCCGGCCGAGAGGGAGAATGTATCCGATGTCCCGAGTATCGAGGATTGTATGGAGACCATGGTGGTATTTATCTGTATTGAAAGCGCCCTGGTACAGGTATGCGCGGCGCTGTCATTGGCCTGCACGGTGAAGCTGTAAGTCTGCGCGGTTGTGGGTGTGCCGGAGATGAGGCCGCTGGTGCTGTTAAGCGTGAGCCCCGCCGGCAGCGTGCCCGTGCTGAGCGACCAGGTGTAGGGTGTTGTGCCTCCCGAGGCCGCCAGGCTGGCGGAGTACGCGGTGCCGGTGGTGCCGGCCGGCAGGCTGGTGGTGGTGATGCCGCAGGAGCCGGCAGGCGCCCCGCCTATTGTCAGGTTTACCTGGGTCCTGCTGCCGGGACTGTACGCGACCGATTGGTCGGCTTTAGTGCCGTTAATATAGAAATCGATGGTCACATCGCTTGCGGTCGGTGAAACAACAAATATGGGATTTACACCGTATTGTCCGTTAGAGTCAGTGGTGGTTGAGCCGAATTGAGTGCCGCCGACCTTGGCGACAATGCTGACGCCGGCCGCAGCGGGGCTGCCGCCGGACATCGTGACCTGGCCGTAGAAAATCTGGGGCATCGAGGGCGGTCCTTCCGCATGGACGGCGGCGGTGAACCCCGCAACTAAAGCTATGGCAAACAGGACTGTTGCCATGAGCCGTATCGCTACAAATGGTGTTTTTGCGGAGAAGGCATTAAACATGTTCAAGATTCCTCCAGCTGCTTAAAGAATATTTAAACTGCGATAAAGCATGATCATTGACTTGATTAATATAATCAGTACCTGCATATTTCCGTTCTGTTTTCGCTGTGGTGTGTAGATTTCTGCGGCTGCCCGGTAGCCGGGCAGCCGCAGAAACGCGATCAATTGTTAAGGAGCTGCACAGATGAGGCCGTTGTATGCGATATGGTATGCAATCCCCGTGATAGTAGCCGGGAATGTATCCATACTGCCTCCCACATCCAGATAGGCTGAATCTCCGATCACATTTTTAGCGAATCCAACTGTCTGCCTGGTACTCCACATGGCTATCCAGTAAGTTTCGCCGGCAGTGATGGAGGTGGCGGGGATGGTAAGGGAAGTATTGCAGCCGGCCGTTACCGTCTGCAGTGAGTTGTTGGCATTTAGCAGGGCACCGGTATCGTCATAGATGGCGACCCTTACGGTGTTTGACGCAACTGACTTCAGGTTTATGTGGCTGACTGTGGTCGTGCTGGGGGCGACACAGGGGAAGATCCACAAGTAGTTAGCCATAGCCTGGCCATAGACCTCACCCGTCGTGCTGCCCAGAGTGCAGCTGCCACAGGGTGTGGTATTGTTGTGCGTATAGCTGGTACCTGTGCCGTAGACCGGTGTAGCGCCCGTAGCGTTGCCGACTGCCTTTGAGTTGAAGTAGATAACCTGGCCGGAGGTCAGGCTGCTGAGGGTGGCTGAATAAGCCCCGGTAGACGATACCAATTGAGGGGTTGTCTCGCTGCCGTAGGACGTGCTCGGACCATATAAAAATGATACGAGTACGGTGGAATATGGTCCTTTGCTGGTCAGGTTGCCGCCCAGCGTGGCTGTTGACGAATCTACATAAGTGCCGTTGCCGGTGGTCACGCTCAGTGTGCTGGCCGATGTGGTAAGGGTGAGCGTGCCGCTGGTGGCGGTGCTCAATGCGGCATCCGTCACCGTGACCGTAAAGGTCGCAGTCCCGGTGGCAGTGGGTGTACCCGAAATTATTCCCGTGCTGGCGTTAAGCGTTGCCCAGGAAGGCAGGCTCCCTGTAGTTATCGCCCACGTATATGGCGAGGTGCCGCCGGTTGCCCTGAGCTCAGGCGATGAGGAATATACGCTGCCGACATAGCTGGTCGGCAGTGAGGTGGTAACGACGCTGAGAGCTCCGGGGAGTGTATGTACGTAGGTATTGTCCGCACCATAGACAGTGGTCATCGTCGAGTTGCCCACTACTTTTGCCCGGAAATGAATGACCTGCCCGTTTGTTAAGCCGCCTGCGGGCGGGCTGCTAGGGCCCGTGCCGATCTGCGGGGTGACAAAAGTGCCTGGCGCCGACATCGAAGCCATTGTCCAGGTGCCGTATTCGTATGCCGTCGACGTGCCGTAATCTATAGAAGGTGTTGCCGAGGTATCCAGGCTGCTCAGGCTTACCAGTGTGCCGCCCAGGGTAGCGGTCGTGCTGCTTACGTAGACGCCGCTGCCAGTTGTGACGGCCAGGACACCGGTTCCTGCATGAAGGTCGAGATTTGTCATCCAGCCCGGCTGATAGGTAGCCGTTTCTACGGCGGAAGCGCCGTCAACGGTGAAGCTCACCGTGTCGCCCGGGCTGCCGCTGGTCGATACCATGTAGTTGCCGCTGCCATCGCTGGTCGCGCAGGTTGAAGCGGAATTGATCACAGCGCAGACCTGCTTGGCATTGACTGCGGCGCCGTTTTTATAGGCGATACCTCTAAAGAAGGCGGGCACGGAAGGTGTGCTGCCTCCGCCTGTGGTGAAGCTCCAGGTTGTTGACCATGAGCTTGTGCCTCCGGCGCCGGTGGCGTTAGCCCTCCAGTAATAGGTGGTGGAGTTGCTCAGCGCCGGTGATACCGTGACTGCCGTGGCTGAGCCGCTCTGTGTGAAAGCAAAGGATGTGAACGCGCTGGAAGTGGATACCTGCACGTTGTAGGTAGTAGCTCCTGTGGAGGGGTTCCACTGCAGCATGGGGCTATTGGCTACGCCCGTGGCCCCGTTCGACGGTGAAAGAAGCGTTGGCGCCGCTGGTGGGGCTACGCTTGCTGTAGTGAAGCTCCAGGCCGTTGTCCAGGCGCTGGTGCCTGCCGCGTTGGTGGCGTTAGCACGCCAGTAGTATAGCGTGCCGGCGCTCAATGCGGGTGAAACGGTAACCGATGTCCCGGCTATGCCCGACTGGCTGAATGCGATCGAACCAAAGCCGGAAGAAGTAGAGACCTGTACCGCGTACGAAGTGGCGCCGGTGGAGGCCGACCATGCCAGTGTGGGCGTGGTCGACACTCCCGTCGAGCCGCTGGCCGGGGATGAAAGCACCGGCGCGGCCGGCGCGCTGCCTCCGCCGCCGGTGCTGAGGTTAACAGGATTGCGCTCGCCAGGGTAGAAAATGGCAGTCTGAGCGGCCACACCGTTGACTAAGAATTGAACGGTGTCACCGCTATTGCCATTCGTAACCAGCATATTGCCGTAGCTGCCGGCTGTAGCCACAGTATAAGCGCCCTGGGTCACGGATGCTATCTGTGCCTGGACTACGGTGCCCGGTGCTGCGGCGACGCCGCCGATGGTAACCGTACCGTAGAATATAGCGGGAAGGGCCGGAGGTCCTTCGGCGCTGACCGGTGATACGGCCAGCCCGGCCGGGATGAGCACTGCCGCAACAAGCAGCAGGCAGAACAACCGCCCCATTCCCCCGCGCAGTCTGGCTGCTTTAATAAGTGTTTTCAACATGATCTTTCCTCCTTACAAAGCAGCGTTAGTTGCACGGTAGGCCATAAGTGCCGTTCGTGGTTCCTCCATAAAACACCCAGTAGCCTTTTGTCGGCTCGAGATTCGTGGCGCCCGGGGCAAAGCAGTTCCAGCCCCCGGAATAGCCGCATATAAAGGATATCGCCGATGCTATTCCAGTGGGGAAGTAAACGTTGGAAGCCATGCTTGTGCATGATTTATAACCCACGAGGTTCCAGCCGGGGCAAAGTGTGGCCGTTATCAGCGACTGCGGTGGGGCGGGACAAGAGGTGCCGGTAATAGCAAAGGTCACCGGAGACGACGTTTGTACCCAGTAGCCCTTAACAACGCTGATGCTGGTCAAAGTGCTGGATGAGCCGGGGATATAATACTGCCATCCCGAGCTGCAGTCATAACCCCAGACAATCTGCACCGCTGTGGCGTTGTCGCTGAGTGCCAGCAATGCAGCAGGAGTAATCGATGTGGCGCTGCTGGGGCAGAGAGGAAGCGAGAACAGGTTCCATCCGGTGCCCAGCGTAACATTATAGCTGGTGCATGTCGCAGGGATTGTATAGCTCCAGGTAGTTGAATAAGTTGCCGAAAGGTTTCCGGCGCAATCATAAGCGCGCACCTTCCACGTGTACGTTCCGGCTCCGAGTGTTGAGCTCGGTACCACCGAGGGATTGCCGACCTGCGGATTGGCTATTCCGGTAACGTTGTCTACCAGTACTGAAGATGCATTGTAAGTTTCAACGTAGTATCTGACAGTGGTGCAGGCGGCAGTATCGCTGCTGGCTTCCCATACATACGTCGGATTATAGCTGCCGGCTATAGTAGATGCATTAGCCGGTAATCGCCCTGTATTGCCAGGCACTGTCGGAGCGGCGGTGTCGATGCACAGCGTTCTTGTCGCCGTCCATGCTCCCACATTGCCGTACTGGTCTTGGGCCTGCACCCGCCAGTAATAAGTGGTGCCGCTGGCCAACCCGGAGGATGCATAGCTTACGCCGGCCTGATTAACGCTCACTGCCGTTGGGCTGAAAGAAGAGTTAGTGGCCAACTGGAAGTTGTAAGTGAATGTGTAGTTCGTTTCAGTTACTGCTGTCCAGCTGAAAGTTGGCCCTGCGGTTGAATTGCATGAGGCGCTGACCGGCGCCAGGCCAGTCGGTGTGGCGGGAACATGTGTAGTATTGATAACCACACAGCTGGATATAATGGGTGAAGGGACAGGTGTGGCGGAGCCGCCGCCTGTGGATTGATAAGCGCTCATTTGCAGATCATATGTGTCGTTGGCTACACCTGTTGGGACATTGGCGTTGTAGGTGGCTGTATAAGGAGAAGAACCCGGTGCAGTTATCGGCAGGACCGGGAGATTATAAATAACCGAACCGTTTTTCATCAGCATGAAATTTGCTACGTAGGTCTCTCCTAAATCACCCGTCAGATTAATTGTAAAATTAATCGGAATTGTTCCGTTGACGCGAGTATAAACCTTTGCCAACGTCGTGGGACTGGTGATATAGCAGTTGTCCACCGCTGCCATCGCCGGTGTGGTCGATGTTGCCGTGAAACCGACCGGCATCAATAATGATAGGATGAGCAGGAGTGCCATCAGGGGACTGAACTCGAAAATCAGTTTTTTCATTTTACTTTGATCTTACCTCCATTTTTAATTGTCTGTTTTCTCTAATACTAAGCTTGGTCAATAGTCTTTTCGCAAACCGCATTTCACCGTAAATATAACGAAAAATCAGCGGGTAAAGTTTACCAGGCCTTTTTAGCAGCTCGGCCTTTACCACCTCCTTCGCCGTTTTTTACATGCGTGATCAGTATCTCGTTGATGAGTTCTTTGAGGTGCTTTCCACTGCGCGCTGCCTCTTCCTTAAGCTTACGGTGCACCTCCACCGTAACGCTTGCTCTGATCTCAGGCATATTTTTACCTCCGTTTTCCGTTCCTTAACTATCTATAGTGGTGTATTCCATTCCATCCACTATATCCACGGTATCCGTGATATCCTGTATGTCCATCTATTCCAGCACAAACAGCACGTCCAGCACGTGCGTGATGTGCTCTACAATCGGATTATAACATTGTTGTCAAGTCCTCACCTATCCCCTGCCCCTTTCCTCGAGGAAAGGGGGTTTGTTAAGAGGACGATATTATGACTGCTTTCAATATTAGTGTTAAAATATCGTCCACTGGTAAACAGAGATGTCATTGCGAGGCACGAAGTGCCGCGGCAATCCGCTGCCCTCGCATGTAACAACAAGATCGCCACGGCGACTACGTCGCCTCGCGATGACGAGAGGCGAGAAATCTCACAATGACACGATGAAGAAAACGAATGAATTATGGATATTGAAAAAGAGCTGCATAGGCGCCGCTCCACGGGCCCGACCCTTCTGACCATCGGGGTTTTCGACGGCGTGCACCGCGGCCATCTGCAACTGCTGGGGCACCTGGTTGCGCGCGCCCGCGAGAAGGGTTGCCCTGCAGGTGTGGTCACTTTTCGCACCCACCCGGAGAAGGTGCTGGGCCGGCGGGATACAATTCCGTGGATATGCACGCTCAAGGAACGTACTCGACTGCTCAAAGCAGCCGGCGTGGATGTGGTGGTTCCCATTACCTTTAACCGCGACGTAGCCGGCCTGTCTGCCCGCGAATTTGTCCATATTCTGCAAAAGCACCTGGATATGTGCGGACTTGTATTGGGGCCGGATTTCGCGCTGGGACGCAACCGGCTGGGCGACCCGGACTACTTGCGCAAAATCGGTGAGGAGCTGGATTTTCGGGTTGAGGTCGTAAGGCCGGCCAGGTTGGGGGGTGAGGTTATCAGCAGCAGCGCCATCCGCAAACTGCTTGCAGAGGGGGATATATATAAGGTAGAGGATATGCTGGGGCGCCGCTTCAGCCTGGAAGGCAGGGTGGTGGAGGGCGATCGCCGCGGCCGCACCCTGGGATTCCCCACTGCCAATATAAAAATGCAGCCGGAGCAGGCAATGCCCCGGGACGGCATCTATGCCACCATCGCCCATATCGGACGGCAGAGGCTGAACTCGGTGACCAATATCGGTGTACGGCCCACATTCGACGGGCTCAAGCGCCTGGTAGAAACATATATAATGGACTTCGACGGGGAAGTCTACGGAAAAAGGCTGTGTATTGAGCTGGTGGCCAGGCTGAGGGACGAGATGAAGTTCCAAGACGTGGAAGAACTGAAGAAGCAGATGGCAAAGGATACGGAAAAGGCACGTCTAGTGTTAAAAACTCTAAATTCTAAACTCTAAATACTAAACAAAACCAAAATATGGAAGATAAAGATACAATATACTGGATAAGGTTGCTTGACATCGGAGATGATAACAATAAAAAAGTATCTGATTCTCTACGTTGCGAAGCCACTGAGTTGATGAAAATCTTCGGTGCCATCATAGAAAAAACCAAATGAGTCATAAAATTCTAGAGTTTAGAGTTTAGAGTTTAGAGTTTAGTATTTCTTTTAAAGGTGTGACATGAAACAACTATCTGACAAAGACTTCAAAAAGCTCTTTAGGAGAGGTGTAACCCAGATCATCAACGAGGACGAGCTGCTCAAGATGATGCAGTCGGGCCGGCCGCTGCGCCTCAAGCAGGGCTTCGATCCCAGCTTCACTGACATCCATATGGGCCACGTGGTCGGACTGCGCAAGCTGCGCCAGTTCCAGCGGCTCGGCCACCAGGTGGTGCTCATCGTCGGCGACTGGACCGCCCGCATCGGCGACCCTACGGGACGCTCGGCCACCCGCCCCATGCTCACAGGCGATCAGGTAAAAGCCAACGCCCAGACCTATATGGACCAGTTCTTCAAGATAGTGGACAAGGACAAGACCGAGGTCCGCTGGCAAAGCCCCTGGTTTGAGAAAGGTATCTTCGGCCTGGAGGACATCATCCGACTAACCAGTAAGTTCACCGTAGCGCAATTTTTGGCGCGAGAGGATTTTGCCCGCCGTTACTCCGAAGGGCACCCCATCGCCATTACCGAGTTCCTTTATCCCCTGATGCAGGGCTATGACTCGGTCATGATCGAATCGGATGTTGAGTTCGGCGGCACCGACCAGGTCTTCAACTGCATGGTGGGCCGCCAGCTTCAGGAGATGGTGGGGCAGAAGCCGCAGCAGGTCTTCCTCATGCCACTGCTGGTTGGTACGGACGGTGTACAGAAGATGAGCAAGAGCCTGGGCAACTATATCGGCGTAACCGATCCGCCGGCTGAGATGTTCGGCAAGACCATGTCAATCAATGACAGCATGATCATACCGTATTTGGAGCTGCTGACCGATGTGCCGGATGAAGAGATCGAACATTTCAACACCGGCATGGCCGACGGGCGCCTTAATCCCATGACTGTAAAGAAGCGCCTGGCCCACGAACTGGTGAAGGATTTCTGGAGCGTTAAGGACGCCGAAGAGGCAGCCGATGAATTCGCCCGCACGGTCCAGCACAAGGAAGTCCCGGACGACATACCGGTGCTGAAAATCGCCGCCGGGTCAGCCGTACTTTTGTCCGCGGAGATAGCGCGCGCAGGGCTGGCCAAAAGCCGCTCTGAGGCACGCCGCCTGCTCGAGCAGAACGCCGTCGAGATCAACGGCAAAACGGTCAACGAGGATTTGGAGATAGATAAGATAGAAGACGGCAGCATCATCAAGGTGGGCAAGAGGCGCTTTATCAAGATAATTCGGGAAAAGTAAAGAGTGTCATTGCGAGCCCGCAGGGCGCGGCAATCCTGTGCCACGCATGACAGTACAAGATTGCTTCGTCGCTACCTGCCACGCCTACGGCTCGCAGCTTCGGTTCACCCTCGCAATGACGGAGTGATTTTTGAGCATTCGGATTTTGATATTGTTTAGAGTTTAGATATTAGGATTTAGGATTTTCTTCCCATGTTTGGACTTTGGAGTTTATATAAATGCGCATATCTGAATTCCCTTGCCAGCCCAAATAATCTATAATTTACAGACTAATCTTTAGGGAGGCTTCTAAAATGCAGTTGAGAATTCCAGGCCCCACACCCTGCCCGGACGAGGTACTGAAAGCAGGCGGTCGCCAGATGATCAATCATCGCGGCAAGGAATTTGCAGAGATGCAGAACCGGATAACG
The DNA here is from genome assembly GCA_964437795.1 of uncultured Dehalococcoidales bacterium. Classification (GTDB taxonomy): domain Bacteria; phylum Chloroflexota; class Dehalococcoidia; order GIF9; family UBA5629; genus CAIMUM01. The sequence goes on from CAYTIC010000017.1 coordinate 24,511, forward strand.
CCAAAACTACAGCAGTGCTTTCAGACCAGGAACGACTTGTTGATCCTCACCACCTCCGGTACGGGCGGCCTCGAATCAGCTGTTGTAAATACTCTGTCACCGGGCGACAAGGTGCTGGGAGTCTCCATCGGTATCTTCGGAGACCGCTTCGCCGAGTGCGCAAAGGTCTACGGCGCTGAAGTTATTCCCCTCAAGTATGAATGGGGCCAGGCCGTTAACCCGGACGATGTAAAAAAGGCTTTGAAGGAAAATCCCGGTGTTAAAGCGGTCTTGGTTACGCATAATGAGACGTCAACCGGCACCACCAACCCTCTTAAGGAAATTGCCGGAGTAGTGAAAGAGGCCGGCAAGCTGATACTGGTGGACGCCGTCAGCAGCATGAGTTCCATAGATGTGCAGGTGGACGCCTGGAACCTGGACGTCGTCGTCACCGGTTCACAAAAAGGCTGGATGGTCCCGCCGGGACTGGCCTTCGTCAGTATCAGTGAGGAAGGCTGGAAGGCGCATGCCCAGGCTAAAATGCCCAGGTTCTACTTCGACTACACGCGCGCCAAGAAGTTTATCCCGGACGGCCAGACCCCCTGGACCCCGGCTGTTGCGATCTACTTCGGTCTGGACGTGGCCCTGGACATGATGCTGAAAGAGGGGCTGCAGAGCATCTTCGCCCGCCATGCGCGGGTCGCGGACAAGGCCAGGAAATGGATCAAGTCCAAAGGCATGGAGCTGCTCGTGGCGGATGAGAAGTATGCGTCGAATACAGTGACGGCGGTCAAAGCCCCGGCGGATATGGAAGTATCCAAATTCACGGGCACGCTGCGCGATGAATATAAGGTGGTCATCGCCGGCGGCCAGGGCGGCATGAAGGGCAAGGTCTTCCGCATCGGTCACCTGGGCTTCGTCACCGAGAAGGATATGGACGAGGTCCTGAACGCTATGGAGAAGGCACTGCCCAAAGCAAGGAAAGTATAGCCTCACCATATTTGTCATTGCGAGGAGAGCAGCGACGAAGCAATCTTGTACTATCATGCGTGAGAACAGGATTGCCGCGCCCTTTGGGATCGCAATGACGAGTTTATAAGCGCTCGCAATGACATGGAATATATTTCTTGCAAAGACATTACTGTAATGATGGCATAGGGGGTTTACACCATGAAGGTACTTGTAGCTGACCCTTTGGCGCCCGAGGGCATGGAAAGCCTGAAGGCTAAGACCGAGGTGGACGTCAAGCTGGGCCTCAAGCCGGATGAGCTCATAGCCATCATAGGCAACTATGATGCGCTTATCGTGCGCAGCGAGACGCAGGTGACCAGCGATGTGATCAAGGCGGGAAGCAAGCTGCAGATCATCGCCCGCGCCGGCGTGGGCCTGGATAATGTGGACATAAACGCCGCCACTCAGAAGGGTATCATGGTGGTCAATGCTCCTACCGGCAATACGGTGGCCGCTGCCGAGCATACGATGGCCCTCATGCTGGCCCTGGCACGCAATATTCCGCAGGCTTACTGCCAGCTCAAGGCCGGCAAATGGAGCCGCAAAGAATATACTGGCGTGGAACTGCGCAACAAGACGCTGGGCATCATCGGCCTGGGCAATGTCGGATCCGGGGTGGCCGCCCGCGCCCAGGGCTTTGAAATGAGGCTGGTTGGCTATGATCCCTTCGCCTCGCAGGAATATGCGCAGTCGCTGGGCGTAACGCTGGTGCCGCTCGAACAGCTTTACAGGGAATCGGATTTCATCACGCTGCACCTGCCGCTCACACAGAAAACCAAAGGCATGATCGGAGCCAAGGAAATTGCCACGCTCAAGAAAGGCGTGCGCATCATCAATTGCGCCCGCGGCGGCCTGATAGACGATGAGGCGCTGCTCAAAGCCATCGAAGAGGGCAGGGTAGCGGGAGCAGCCATCGACGTTTTCGCCGTAGAACCATGCACCGACAGCATTTTATTTAAAAGCGACAAGGTCGTTGTCACGCCCCACCTGGGCGCCTCTACCAAGGAGGCCCAGACAAACGTCTGCATCGACGTGGTGGACCAGATCATCGACGTCCTGAACGGCAAGCCTGCCAGGTTCGCCGTCAACGTACCCCAGATCGCACCTGAATTGCTCGAGATCCTCAGGCCCTACATGGACGTGGCCATGGTGGTGGGCAAAATGGCGGGACAGCTCATGGGCGGGCAACTCAAGGGACTCAAGATCAGGTACTCCGGTGAGATCGCACAGTACGATACCTCCGCCCTCAAGGCGTCTATTCTCAGCGGGCTTCTCGATACGGTCAGCGAGGAGCATGTCACTCTGGTCAATGCCGGTGTCATAGCGCAGCAGCGCGGGCTCAAGATATCCGAGCAGAAGGAGACGGAGGTGGCAAACTACGCCAGCCTCATCTCGCTGGAGGTGGTGGCGACCGGCGGGACAGTGGATGTGGCCGGCACAGTGCTGAGGGATGAGACGCATATTGTCAGGATCAACCAGTTCTGGCTGGACATCGTGCCCTCCGGCGGCTACTTCATGCTCTGCTACCACACCGATAAGCCCGGACTCATCGGCGCCGTGGGCACCATCACCGGCAAGAACAACGTCAATATCTCAGCCATGCAGGTGGCCCGCATACTGCCCAGGGGCGAGGCACTCATGATACTATCGCTTGACGAGCCGGCCGACGATGCCATCATCAAGAAGATCCTCGAGGTTCCGGATATCACGGCGGTCAAATTGGTCAAACTGTAAAACTTGGTACTGTCATTGCAAGGAGCGCCCTTTATTACGTCATTGCGAGCACCTTTTAATATGTCATTGCGAGGAGTGCAGCGACGAAGCAATCTCATGGCATAACGTCTTCGAATCCACAGATTGCTTCGCTGTCGCTCGCAATGACATAGTGACGGCGGGATTGCTTCGCTTCGCTCGCAATGACAGGATATAATTACCCCCATGGATACCAATAGCCTCTCTATGCTAGAATTCCCGCGCGTGCGGGAACGGCTGGCAAACTACACCTCGTTTCCGGCCGGCCGTGAGCTGGCGCTGGAGTTACAGCCTACCGCCGATGCAGACCACGTCAGGCTCCTTCTCAAACAGTCTGCCGAGGCCAGGCGGCTGCTGGCCGTCAGGCCGGATTTCCATATCGGCCAGGCCCACGACGTACGGGAGGATGCCGCCCGCGCCGGCAAAGGGGCTGCCCTTGATCCGTTGA
>CAYTIC010000018.1:0-17048 GCA_964437795.1 uncultured Dehalococcoidales bacterium
TCGCCCTCATTGACGGCAATGAATGCGCGCAGCTTTAATGTGCCCGAATCGGCCTGTTTAATGGCATCCAGCGCCTTCCTGGCAACATCTTCAGGATTGGCCTTGCCCTCTTTATAGGCCTGGGCATATTCCCTCGCCGTCCTGAAGGGCACGGCCGCTGTGCGCCCTTCGATTTTATTCAGGGCCTTGAGGTCCGGCCCCTCCTCCGGAGCAGCCTTTTTATCTGTAAAGAAAATGGGAAATACGGTCGGTGACTCATCGGGAGACAGGGCGCGGAAATCTGTTATACCGCCGCTTTTCAGCATGGACGGCATGATCAGGGCCCTCAGGAAACCGCTCTCCAGAGCGCCGGCCATAAAAGACAGCCCTCCCCCGGTCAACCTCGGCAATTTCACGGATTTCAGATCGTAACTGCTCGTTCCGCTCATCTCAACCTCCTGTATTGTGGATTATTCGCCAGTATATACCCGTTCCAGCCAGACAGGCAAGGGGTCATTGCTCCCTAACGTCATTGCGAGGTCCTTTCGTTATGTCATTGCGAGGAACGCAGTGACGAAGCAATCTTATTGCATTGTGTCTTCGAATCCAGGGATTGCTTCACTTCGTTCGCAATGACGAAAAAAATGCCAGAATCTAAAAGCCATGCCACGAGCAGATCTCGCTCAGCGGCGCCCTCTCCGTCCTGAATTTATTCACGGCGGCTTCCGAATCGGGGTAGCCGATGGCTATGGCGATAAGTATTTGCTTCGTTTCAGGTATATTTAACTTCTGCCTCACTGTATCCGGGTAGCTGACGCCGGCGGCCAGCATAATGGAGCCGAGGCCGAAATGCAGCGCGGCCAGGCTGATGGTCTGAGCTACCAGACCGACATTCAGGATGGCCCAGTTGCTCACTTCCCGCTCCGTATAAATATAAATGGCGTTGGGCGCACCGAAAAAACGGTACATGTCGACGAACCAGTTGAGTTGCTTCTCAACGTCCTCCCTTCCTATGCCCATGTGCTCATACAACCTGTACCCGTTGCGGCTGCGCCGTTCCCTGTGCTTTCCCGTCCATTCGGGATAAGGGATATCCGCATTGCGCGCATCCTGCGCGAAAGCACGCTCAGCCTGCGACTTCCTCAGGTCCTCCATCACTTCACCGCCCACCACCGCGAACTCCCATGTCTGCGTATTAGCCCAGGAAGGCGAGCGCTGCGCAACGGTCAGCAAATCCTCGAGAATATGCTTCGGCACGGGCTCACGCTTGAAAGCGCGTACGCTGTAACGCGAATTAATGGCTTCGATAATCTCCATGGCACACCCTCCTGTCTCAGCGGGCGCAGCTGAGTTTCAGTAATCTGTCATCAATGGTATCAGGGTCGCCGCCGCCGTGTATTAACCTTTTGACTTAGTGCTATTTTTGCTATAAAGCTTCAAACAAGCGTCAACGACGTTGGGATCATAGAGAACCCCCCTGTTCAGAGAGATCTCTTCCAGCGCTTTTTCAATGCCTAATGCCGGCCTGTACGGCCTGTGTGATGACATGGCCTCAACAACATCGGCCACAGCCAGTATTTTTGCTTCCAGTAAAATATGGTCGCCATCCAGCCCGCGGGGATATCCAGAACCATCCAACCTCTCATGATGCTGCAAAGCTATCTGGGCTATCGGCCAGGGAAATTCTATGTTTTTTAAGATATCATAGCTTCCCTGTGCATGGATTTTTATCAGTTGCCACTCTATATCACTCAGCTTGCCGGGTTTGCTCAGAATATCGGCCGGTATGTACATTTTGCCGATATCGTGGATGAGCGCCGCTATACGTAAAAACTTGATATTTGCTTCGGCGAGTTTCAATTCCCCGGCAATTGCCGCCGACAAATCGGCAACTTTCGTTTGATGCCCAGAGGTGTAAGGGTCTCTCATCTCAACTATTTTGGACATGGCAGTGATGACGTCGTTGAAGGCTTTGTCCAGTGCCTTGTAAGCAGCCTCTCGTTCATCCTCCGCCTTATGTTTGGTGATCAACGTCTGTTTCTTTTCCAGCGCATTGACCACCGCCGGCCCCAGGCGTCTGACATGTTCTTTAATAATGTAATCCCATGCGCCGGCTTTCATGGTTTCGGCTGCCACGTCTTCACTGACTGACCCGGTAACGATAATGAAAGGCATTTCGGCGGAGTGTTCCTGCGCCATTTTTAACGCGGACATCCCGTCGAAGCCGAGCATGCTGTAATCACTGAGTATGAGATCCGGTTGGAACTCGCTCAGAGCTGCCAGGTACGCCTTACGATTGTCCACGACAAGGAAGCGGCACGATTTCAGCACCTTGCGCACTTCCCTCTCACACAACTCCGCATCTGTCGGCGTATCTTCTGCTATTAAAATCTTGATTATTTCACTCATGGTTCTGCCTGCTCAGGACACCTCATTTGCAGCTACAAACTTATTTCGGGGGCTGATTGATCAGCAACCAGTAAAGGCCCAGCTTTCCAATGGCTTCTGTGAAGGATTCAAAATCCACCGGCTTTACCACATAGCTGTTGGCGCCCAGTTCATAGGCAGCCTTGACGTCCGGGTCCTCGCGTGAAGAGGTTACCACCACTACCGGGACTGACCTGGTGCGTTCATCCTGCTTGACTGCCCGCAATACCTCCAGCCCGCCAACCAGGGGGAGCTTTAAATCTAAAAATATTACGCGGGGTGGATGTTTAATGTCCCTCTCACTATATTTGCCCTTGCAGAAGATGAAGTCAAGCGCTTCCGCTCCATCTTCGACCACCGAGATATTATTTGCCAGCTTGTGCTTTTTGAGAGACCTGATGGTCAGTTCTGCATCCTGCTGGTTGTCCTCTACCAGTAAAACGTCTACGGCTTGCATATCGCTCATAATATCACTCCTTGGTTGGGAAGTGTAAAATAGAAAGTCGCGCCTTTGCCTATCTCCCCTTCAGCCCAGACACGGCCGCCATGACGATGGATTACCCGTTGGACTAAGGCCAGGCCGACCCCGTTTCCTTCAAATTCCTTGACGCTGTGCAACCTCTGGAATACGCCAAAAAGCTTGTTGACGTACTGCATGTCAAAGCCCACACCGTTATCCTGTACAGAATATACAGTCTCGTTTTCGACATTTTCTGCTCGCACCCTGATGACGGCGCGCTTTTGATGTTGTGAGAATTTCATGGCGTTGGAGATTAAGTTTACCCATACCTGGCGCAACAACGCCGGGTCGCCCATGGCAGGCGGCGCTGATTCTATCTTAAAACTGATGCGTTTGCGACTCTGAGCCGTGGTTAATTCCTCGTACACAGCTTTTGCCACTGCTTCCATATCTATCTTAGACGGATTTAATGCAGCCCTGCCCAATCGCGAAAATGCCAGAAGATCGTCGATCAGGTCGCTCATTTTGTGCGCACTACCGGATATGACCGAGCAGATCCTTTTACCTTCAGCATCCAGCAGCGGTTCGTAGTCATCCAGCAGGATGCGCGTGTAGCCGTCGATAGCCCGCAAAGGGGCACGCAGGTCATGCGACACCGAATAGGAAAAAGCTTCCAGTTCCCGGTTGGCCGCTTCAAGCTGGGCCGTACGTTCATGGATGCGCCGCTCGAGCTCGTCCAACGAAACTGTGGTCTCCTTTAGCTCCATAGCCATCCGGTCGAATGCCCGGGACAGCTCACCGATCTCATCCTTTGCGTCAGTGCCAACCCGCTGGTCAAGATGGCCCCGGCCTATCTCAGCAGAGCCTTCTACCAACCGGGCTAACGGCCGGGTGATGGTGCGGGCCAGGAAAAAGCCGGCCGCCACCACTATCAACGACAGCAGTGTAACAATACTGACAATTGTTACCGTCATCGCATTGATCCGGTCATACGCCTCTGCTTGATCAACCTCGGTTATCAGGCACATGTTATATTCGGGCAGCCATTTGTAAGCGCCGATCACGGGTATATTGCGGTAATCTTCGTAAAAACCCACTCCGTCTATGCCCGAAAGTCCGGCCTTGACACCATCTGTCCGCACAGTTTTCTTGAGGGCGTACCCCTCGCCGGAACGCGGCTCTGTAACGAAGAAATTGGATTTATTCACAAGGTAGGTTTTCTCGGTCTGCCTGAGACCGCTCTGTGTAGACATGATCATGGAGAGATCGCGCAGTTCAAGGCGGCCCGCCAGCACGGCAACTAAATTATTTTGCCTGTCGATGATAGGAGTGCTCACTATCATGGTCGTCTGCTGTAAGGGCAGTGAGTAAAACACCCCCTGCGTGTAGGTATGCGTTTTACCTTCAATATAGAAACGCTGGTTAGCGTAATATTTTCCTTCCTGCATGTCATCGCTGGAGGCCAGTATAATACCGCTATCGGGACCGATCACCGATACCTCGGTAAAACCACTGGAAGGCTTGACGCGGGGTTTGAGATGGTCCCACTCGAGGCTAAGGCGCGCGCTGTCATAGGCAGGATCAATAGCCTCTTTCGTTGCCAGGGTTGCAGAATTCTGCACCATCAGCGGGCGCTGGGCAAGCTCCTCGATTCTCTGTTGATTGCCCTCAATCCACCTGGTCAATTCGCTGCTTTTCATGAGGTTAGTGGAAACAAGGTGGTTGATTTCAACCTGCTCAATGGACTGCCGGCCGGTATAGATGGCAAGGAAACCCACAATGATGACCGGCACAACGGCCAGCAATACGAACAGCAAGGTTATCCTTGACCTCAGATTCACTTGCCTTCGCTCCCGTAAATTGCTTTCAGGCATTGCATGGTGTAAGCCTCGTTTACATCAAATGGCTTGGCCAGCAGGTCGTTATCCAAAAGTAAATTATACATAGCCTGCCAGTCTTCCGGCTTCATCCAGCCGATATTATCCTCCCCGGTATGTACCAGCGGTAACTGGGCTTCCATCATCGCAGCCTGTAACTGGGGATCCTTGTTCCGGGAATATTTAAGGATTACGGGAACCGCTTGCTGGTAGTCCTCAATGGCATCCTGCCATCCCTTGAGTGTGGCGCGCAGGAAGCGGGCTGCCAGGCCGGGGTTCTCTTCGAGCAGCTTGTCGCTGGTTATCAACAGGTCTGAATAAAAGTAGACGCCGTAGTCGCTCGGCCAGATAAGATTGAGCTTTAATCCTTTCTGCCTCATCTCAATCAGGCCGACGCTTGAATAACATGAGGTGATGTCCGCCTCACCATCGTAAAATGTTGTATTTACAGGATCCCAGGCGATGAGCTTGATCTTTGAGATATCCAACCCCAGCCTCTTCATCATTATATGGAATTGCAGCTGGAGGTCCTGTTGAGACCCGCTCGCATCCAACGTGGCCACCGTTTTGCCCAGGAAGTCCTGGGGCCGCACGATTCCAGAGTCGGACCTGGCTACATACACTATCGGGCTCTGCCGGTAGATAGCAGCGATGGCTTTTATCGGTTGTCCCTGGCTACGCGCCGTCAAGACGGACTCCGGGGTGATCACAGCGAAATCCGCCCGTCCGTAAACAACCCGCTGTACGATGGCAAGGTCCTTCTCTCCCTCCAGAAAGGTCACCTTGATGTTTTCCTGTGTGTAGTACCCTTTCTCCTGGGCCAGGTAGAAGCCGGCGAACTGCGCCTGGTGCATCCCTTTTAGTTGAAGGATCACTTCATCCGGTGGTTGCTCCGGCTTAAACTGGCACTGGCAGTTCACGAGCAGGACCGCCGTCAATACGATGACTGATAAGACGGGCAGAAACCTTTTAGGTTTATGTCTATCACCAGCTTTCAGGTGTACCTTACATTCCATGGCCGGCCACCTCCGGAATTCTGCAACTTAGTAACGCGTTTAACATGCAATCCTACTAATTAATCGTCCGTGCTCTGACTATTAGCCGTCATGCAAAATAACAGTCAAATTAACTGTTTCATTCTATGTTGAACGATACATCGTGTCAAAATAAGAGGGGAACCGGTCACTATTCCCAATTTACTATTTTGAGTCAGAACAGTCACCGATAATATACGGGGATAAACAGTATTTTGACGAATCTGCGGGCTTGTTTTACCCTTAGGGGCGTGAACGCCAGCGATATCGTCGATCATACTTTACGAAAGTGGACGGCGGGTAAAAAAGGAAAGGCCGCGTTAATAGGGGTCTTCGAAAAAATTCGCGATATCCCCTACGGGGTGCTGCCCGAACTGAACAGCCCTGTGGAATACCGGCGCATACTTGAGACCAACATGGGCTCCTGCACCCCCAAGCACCTCCTGATGTGCGATATGTACAACAGGATGGGACTGAACGTCCTCTTTGCCGTATATCCCTACCGCTGGGCGGAGTTCGAGGAGCTCTACCCGCCGGAGCTGTGGAAGCTGGCGCAGCAAATGGCCCCGGTCAACCACCTGGCCTGCAAGGTCGAGATAAGCGGACAGTATGTGCTGGTTGACGCAACTGTGGACCCGCCCCTGGCCAGGATCGGCCTGCCCTTCACTGCAAGCTGGGACGGAGAATCCGATACCGCCCTGCCGGTGCTGCCCCTGGGGGAAGAGGAACTGTACCACCCGTCTGAGGCAGAACTCATGCCGCCGCCCGACCTGGACGATAACGCCCTCGCTTTCTACGCGGGGCTCAACGACTATTTCCAGAGGATACGCGATGGGAAATATTGAATCCGGGCTGGTGCTGCGCAACGCCTGCGCTATTACGCTCGACCCGCGCCGTCCGCAGGCCAGAACTATCTACGTCCGGAACGGGCGTATCCTCAAGGTCAGCAGCAAAGAAATAGATATAAGGCTTGCCGGGGCGGCACAGGTCATCGATTGCCGCGGCAGGACCGTTATCCCGGCCTTCCACGATGCGCACTGCCACGTGACGGCCTATGCCGAGAGCCTGCTCAACATCGACCTCAGCCCCAACTCGGTCAGGTCCATCGAAGATATCGTGAGAAAGATCAGGGAGGCGACAGCAACCCTGCCGGCAGGCGCCTGGATCAGGTGCGCCGGCTATAACGAGTTCTACCTGGCGGAGAAAAGGCATCCTACCTCACGTGATCTCGACCGCGCCACGACCGGTCATCCGGTCAAGCTGACGCACCGCAGCGGTCACGCGCACGTGCTCAACAGCGCAGCCATGGCTGTGGCGGGCATCAACGGCAGCAGCGAGGAGCCGCCGGGCGGCATGATCGAACGCGACCTGGAGACGGGTGAGCCCAACGGCCTGCTCTTCGGCATGGGTCCTTACCTGGCCGGGATTATCCCCCCGGCCGGCCAGGCCGAGCTTGAAGAGGCTGTGTCCCGCGCCGGCCGGATCCTGCTAAGCCTGGGCATCACCACGGTGCAGGATGCTTCGCAGGGCAACGGACCCGAGCGCTGGGCCAGGTTCCTCGACTGGAAGCGACAGGGTATATTCGCATTGCGCACAGTCATGATGCGCAGCCCGCAGGAAACAGGAAGTCCTCAGGGATTGGAAGCGCAGAATGGTCATGAAACCTCCCTTCTCAGAGGCGCGGTAAAGATCATGCTGGACGAGGTCAGGGGCAGCCTCAATCCGTCTCAGAAAGAGCTTAACCGCCTGGTGCTTGAGATACATAAAAGCGGCCGCCAGGCTGCCATCCACGCCGTGGAGGAGACTACTGTTAACGCCGCCGCGGCGGCCCTGGAACAGGCCTTGAAACAGCATCCGGGCAAAGATCACCGGCATCGCCTGGAGCACTGCTCGGTATGCACGCCGGCAGCCGCCGCCAGGCTGCTAAAATTGGGGGCGGTCGTGGCGACCAACCCGGCCTTCATCTATTACAGCGGCGAACGCTACCTCGACACGGTGCCGCAGCAGCAGTTAAGACACCTCTACGCTATAAAAGATATGCTGAGCTCGGGATTAAGGGTAGCGGCGGGGTCTGACGCGCCGGTCGCAGGGCCGGACCCGCTCAAGGGCATCTACGCCTCCGTGACGCGGCTCGCTGAAAACGGGCGTAAGGTTGCGCCGTCTCAAGCCGTTTCGACGCTGGAGGCCCTTAAGCTGTACACAGTCGGCGCCGCCTACTCTTGCTTCCTCGAAAGCAGCCTGGGGAGCCTGTCGAGGGGCAAATACGCCGACCTGGCGATGCTGAGCGGGGACCCGCTGAGCGCAGATCCGGCTGAGCTGAAAAACCTCAGGGTGGAAATGACACTGATGGAAGGTAAAGTAGTCTATAGTCAGGCGCCTAGCTTATAACACCCTGCGAAACCAGTTTACCGAAACGCCCGTCATCCATGCCCAGCATATCCAGGAAAACCCTGCGGTTGTCGGCTCCCAGCAGCGGCGCGGCGCTGATAAAGCGCGCCGGTGTATCGCTCATCCTGATAGGATTGCCGTCGGCGCGTATTATACCCAAAGATGGGTGCTGCAACTCTACGAAAAAGCCCCGGTCGCACAACTGGGGATCAGCGGCCAGGTCAGAGGCGTCGTTGACGGCCGCGGCCGGCACACCCGCGTCCTGCAATATCCGCATCACTTCCAGGCAGTTATGAGCGGAGGTCCATTCCCCGATCAGCCTGTCCAGTTCCTCTGCATTGTCACGGCGTCCCACCAGGTCGGAGTATTTGTGCTGGCTCGTCCACTCAGGATCACCCATGGCACGGCAGAGAGAGCGCCATTCTTCTTCATCATAGACCGCAACTATGCACCAGCGGTCTTCTCCCCCACAGGGATAACACCCATAGGGTGCGGCGGGCTGTCGGGAAGGGCTGTTTCCCTGCGGGCCTGGGTCGCGGCCGCCGAGAGAGAGGTCCATAAGCTCAGGACCCAGCGTGCTGCAGGCCGCTTCAAGCTCGGAAATCTCGATATGCTCACCACATCCCGCCATATCCCTGCGGCGCAGGGCGGAGAGGGCCGCCAGCGCGGCATAGAGGCCGGAAATGTGGTCGGCAAGGGCGAACCCGATGCCGCACGGCCTGCCGGCAGGATAAGAACATAGCCTTGTCAGTCCGGATATAGCCTGCACGGTCGGCCCCAGCGCGGCATAGTCCTGCCAGGGACCGCCGCGGCCGAATCCTGAGAGGCTGACCATCACCAGGCCGCGGTTGGCCTGCTTCAACCTCGTGTAATCCAGGCCCCAGTTACGCATCACACGCGGCGTAAAGTTCTCCATGACAATGTCGCATTTCTTAACCAGCTCGATTATCAACTCTCTCGCCTCAACTTTGCTGAGGTCCAGCGTAATACCAAGCTTGTTGCGGTTCCAGGCGGCGAAATATCCCGTTTGATTGTCCTCAGCCCCGGTCGCTGTCTGCTTCGACTGCACTTTTATGACCTCCGCGCCGAAGTCGGCTAGCAGGCGCGTGGCGTATGGCCCCGCCAGCATCCAGGTGAAATCAAGCACACGTATGCCGTGCAGGGGCATATTGACCGGCGGTTCCGCGCCTGAGGGCGGATTTGAGGACCCGCTTCCGTTAAATTTGGCTTTGCTGATTGATTCCTCCACTTTCCCGTCATGTTCCCCCATGAAAGGCGCCCGTTGCCATTCACAGGCGGGCGCCTCCGGGGTGACGATGACAGGCCGCGGGACCTCGAATCCCTGCGGCGCCAGCGGGTGAGCGGCCGGAATGAAATAATTCCTTGCCCGCAGCTGCGGGTTCCGCGCCATATCCCTTACCGGGTTGACCGGTCCCCAGGGGAAGCGCATATCCTGTCCCAGCTTGAAAAGCTCACTACTGTCGTGCTGGCAGGTCCAGAAGGTCAGCACCTCCTGTATGTCATCGATGTGCTGTCTGCGGTAACTCTCCTCACCCCAGGCCTGCTGCCCGAATTCGGCGGCCATGTCATTGCGGCCCAGCAATTCCACCAGCGTATTCCACTCGCGGTTGAATGTCAGGAAGATGTAATTGTCGCGGCAGGGAAAGAGATCGGCCGCCCCGTTCCATTGCAGACTACTCTGTCGGCGGGGGACCACATTATCATTGAAATACTGCACCATCACATGTTCAAGCGAAGCGGCGGCAGACTCCTGCAGCGAGATGTCGATGTACTGCCCTTTCCCCGTCAGGTCGCGCCGGCGCAGGGCCAGCAGTATGCCGCAGGCGGCGAAGAGGGAAGCAAGATGATAGGGTTGCTCACCGTAAGGCCGCAGCGGCTGGCCCTGGGGGGATCCGCAGACGTACATCTGCCCGCCCGCGGCGGAGGCCGCAAGGCCGCATGATTTGTAGCTGCTGTAAGGCCCGCTTTGGCCGAAGCCGGTGATAGAGGCCATAACCAGGCCCGGGTTAATCCGGCTGAACGATTCATAGCCGAGGCCTGCTGCGGGAAGGTAGGCAGGCGCGTAAGACTCGACCACCACGTCGCAGGATTGTACGAGCTTCAGAACACGCTCCCGGCCCGATGGGATGGAAAGGTCAAGAGTTATGCCGGGTTTGCCGGCATTTTCATACCAGAAAGATTGGCTGCGTTCGGGCCCCGGTTGGTTTTCGAGAAAAGGCCCGGATGAGCGGGCAATGCTGCCTCCCGGCGGCTCCGCCAGGACAACCTCGGCCCCCAGGTCGGAGAGCAGCCTGCCGCAGAACCCTGTCCAGCGGCCGGACAGCTCCAGCACGCGTATGCCGGACAGCGGTTGCAGATATACTCCGGGACGGGACATGACCTAATTATGTCATTGAGCGCCTGCCGAAGCAACGCCCGGTAGTGGGGACGGGTTCAAGAACCGGTTCCCACTACAATATTTACCTCAATAAACGAGTTAGAAATACTCTAATATCTTACATTATTATATATATCCATATTATCTATATCGATATTGACAAAATTTACATTGGTTGATATTATGTTGCTAATTTCAAGTCCAATACGGTTCTCGGATACGGTTAATACATTATTAAAGTTGGGGGGCACGATGTTCCAGGTAAAAAGCGCGGGTTCTTTGTCCGGTCTCGGCTGAAGGCAACGGGGTTTAAGAGGACGGAGATTATTTTTCAGGCTACTAAGTACAAGTCACTTCAAAAATGCAGAGAGACAATGCCTTTTTAAGCGGAAACACGACATACAAATGATAGAGAAGAGGTGACTATGAAAAAGACCCGCGTCTGCAAACTTTTAAATATCGAATACCCCATTATCCAGGCGCCCATGCTCTGGATCACCGGCGCCAGGCTGGTTGCTGCAGTATCCAATGCCGGCGGTTTGGGCGTGATCGGGCCCAACGCCGGGTCAACGACGATGACCAAGGATGTGGCGGAAACCGGTGAACGGCTGCGGCGCGAGATTCAGAGGGTCAGGGCTTTGACCGGCAAACCTTTTGCCGTGAATATCGTTCTCCCACCCCCGTTATTCCCCGACCTTGGTAAGGAATTCACCGACCGGACGGCCCAGGTAGCTGTTGAAGAAAAGGTGCCAGCGGTTGTAATAACAGGCGAGAACATGGAGAACTATGTCGACCAGTTTAAACGGGCGGGCATTACTGTCCTGTGCAGGGGCTTATCCATTAACGTTGAAATAGCCAAAAGAGCGGAGGCCGCAGGTATTGACTGCATGATTGCCGTCGGATTTGAGGGAGGCGGGCACAGCGGCATAGATCAGCTGCCGACCTTTGTCCTTGTACCGCAGATAGTCAGGGCGCTGAAGATACCGGTGGTGGCAGGAGGAGGAATCGTCGACGGGCGCGGGATGGTGGCTGCTTTTGCACTCGGAGCCGAGGGCATATATATGGGTACCCGCTTTATGGCGACGACAGAATGTGACACCCATCCCAACGTTAAAAAGGCCATTATCGAGGCCATCGATACCAGCACCATATCCTGCGCCGGGGTCATGGGAATGGCCAGGGGCATACGTAATAACCTGACCGAAAAATGCGTGAAGGTGGCAGCCGGAGGCGGCTCTCTAATAGACGTGAGCATGCTCTACAGGGGCACTATCATACCCGGCCTGCTGGAAGGCGACGTGGTCAACGGGAGCGTCGGCTGCGGGGCTGTGGCCGGTATGATCAACGATATCAAGGGCGCCGCCGATGTCGTCAAGGACGTGGTTGAGGAGGCGGAACGCATAGCATCTGAACTTAAGAAAAATATGTGCTGAACCGGAATTATGGTTGAGGCATGTCTCTAATCCTGAATATATAGGGTCTTTAATAATAGACATTAACTATAAGAGGAGGCTGTAAAAAAATGAATTGCGGGTGTGAATATGGATAATGTGAAACTATTGATTGATGGGAAAAGCATTAAGGTCCGAGGGGGGACCACTATACTGGAGGCGGCTGCTGCACACGGGATAACCATACCCACGCTCTGTCATATCAAAAATCAACTGCCCACAGGGATATGCCGCGTCTGCGTGGTGGAGGTGGATGGCTCAAGGACTCTGGTCGGCTCCTGCCATACTCCCGTATCGCAGGGAATGGTAGTACATACCAGTTCGCCCAAGGTCATAGCGGCCCGCAGGGTGATCGTGGAGCTGATGCTCACCGCTCATACCGGGGACTGCGTGAACGATACCAACGCGGAGAACTGTGTCCTGCACAACCTGGCCTCTGATTACGAGGTGGGCGCTCCGCGCTTCAACGTGAGAGCTCCCCGCTTTTATCCTGCCGAGGAAGCAAATCCCTATATCATCCGCAATCTGTCTAAATGCATACTCTGCCGCAAATGTGTCCGTTCATGCGCCGATATTGCTCATAAAAATGTACTGAGCATCGGATACCGCGGCTTCAAGTCTAAGGTGGTCACGGGATATGACGAGGCATTAACTACTGAAGCCTGCAGGGATTGCGGAATATGCCTCGAGCATTGCCCCACCGGGGCGCTGAGCGCTGCGCCCGGTTTTAAGGCCCGTAAAGGAGGTGTAGTACGATGAGTGCTGCCGGAAAAGAGACACCATCCGTTGCCGCTAACCGCAAAGAACTTTTACCTGCCCTGAAACAGGAGCTCGGCAAAAACGGCAGCCTCTCTAAAACGGTGATGACTTCCCTGGCCGAGAAAACGGGACTTCCGCTTAACGAGATCTACAGCGTATCCACCTTCTATTCATATCTGCCGGTGGCGACTACAGGCAAGAATATCATCAGGATTTGCGGATGTCTCCCCTGCGATATGAAAGATGCGCGTGGTGTGATCGGAAGCATAAAAAAAGAGTTGGGGATAGAGCCGGGACAGACCACGGCGGACGGTAGATTCTCTTTAGAGCAGGTGGGCTGTATCGGCGCCTGCGACCAGGCCCCCGCCATGATGATCAACGACCGGTTGTACGGCAACCTGACGCCGGCCGGGATAGCGGAGATACTGAAATCTTACTGACGCGATAAACATGGTAATACCTTAATAGTCTGAATCCAAGGAGGTTACAAGTGGCGGAAAAGCGCATTTTATTGGGCAACTGCGGGGTGATCGATCCACAGAATATAGAGACCTACCTGGCGCGGGACGGTTTCAAGGCTTACGAGAAAGCGCGAAAGATGAAGCCCCAGGGCATAGTCGAGGAGATCAAGAAATCGGGGCTTACAGGACGGGGAGGAGCAGGCTTTCCCTGCGGCCTCAAATGGGAGCTGGCCCGCAATACCAGGGCAAAAATGAAATATCTCATCTGCAACGCCGATGAGGGTGAGGTCGGCCAATTCAAGGATAAATACTTGCTATCCAAAGATCCCTTCACACTTATCGAGGGTATGCTCATCGCCGGCCTGGCCATCGGTGCGCAGCAGGCGTACATCTATCTCAGAGCCGAATATCACTTTCTGTATGACCAGCTCTGTCGCGCTGTCGCGCAGGCCAAAGAGAAAGGCTTTTTAAAACACACCGACATACAGGTGTTCGAGGGCGCGGGAGCGTACGTCTGCGGCGAGGAGTCGGCCCTGATGAACTCCATCGAAGGAGGGAGGGGTGAATCACGCTACAAACCACCCTATCCACCCACATGCGGGCTATGGGACATGCCGACCATCATAAACAATGTTGAGACGCTGATGAACGTCCCCTATATCATTAACAACGGGGGCGCCTGGTTCAGCGCTATGGGGACCAAGAGGAGCAAGGGCACCAAGGTATTCTGCGTGAGCGGCGACGTAGCCAGGCCCGGAGTCTACGAGCTTGAGATGGGAAGCTCCCTTAAAGAGCTGGTGGTCGACCTCGCCGGCGCGGTAGGTATCAAGGCGGTGCAGGTTGGGGGTTCCACCGGCACCTTTATCCCCGCGCGAATGATCGACACGCCGTTGTCACACGAAACGTGCCTGGGCTCCGGCGCGATAGTTGTACTCAACTCGGATCGGGATATCGTCGATATAGTCTACAACAACATGCATTTCCTCAACGAAGAGTCCTGCGGGAAGTGCACGCCCTGCCGCGAAGGCACCGAGGTCATGCTGGAGATACTGGGCAGGCTGACCAGAGGAGAGGGCGCCTCGGGAGATATAAGCAAACTGGAGGACCTTGCCCGGACGATGGCACTGGCCTCGCTGTGCGGTCTGGGGCAGGCGGCGGCGGTTCCAGTACTGGACTCGTTGAAATATTTCCGTGATGAGTATACCGACCTGATCGATCAGTCCCTGTTCCTACGAAGCTACCTGGGCAGCGAATTATATAAATCTGAGGAGGTCGTGATATGACCAAGCAGTCGGAAATTGAAAAAGAACGAATGAGAGAGATGTTCGACAACCTGAGGTCGGACAAGTATCCGCTGAAGGAATATAAATCTATAGGCAAGAAAATGCCCCGAAGGCTGGACGGCCTGCCCAAGGCTTCCGGTGAGGCTGTCTACACCATGGACATACAGCTTCCCGGCATGCTATATATGCGTTTCCTGACGTCTCCCCACCCTCACGCCAAAATACTCAGGATGGATACGAGTAAGGCGGAGAAGCTGCCGGGGGTAAGGTATATATTGCGCTATGATGATCCTGATCTACCGAAGGCAGCAAACATCGGCCAGATGGCGGGATTCTTCGGCACCGATACGCCGCTTCCCGGTGTTGCCCATTTTGAGGGAGAGCTTGTGGGCGCCGCCGTAGCCGCCGATACGGAGGCCATCGCGGAGGAGGCGCTATCCCTGATTGAGGTCGACTGGGAGGAACGGCCTTTCAATCTCGATGTGGAGAAAGCTGCCGAACCGAATGCGCCGCTGTCCTACCCGGAACGCTACGCAGACGCGAACTACTGGAACAAGGGCGTCATTGATACACTGGTAAAGGGTGATGTGAAGAAGGGATTTGCTGAAGCAGATAAGATCGTGGAATTCAGGATTGTACGCCGAATTCATACCGGGATGGGCCCTGAGCGTCAGTGCGGAGTCTTCAAGTGGAACGGGGATTGCCCCGAAGTATGGCTCAAGCAGCAGAGGGCACATCTCCCCAAATATCAAATCTCCGACTGGTACGGTGGAATACCTATGGATAAAATCCAGTTACATCTACCTTATCAGGGAGCGAGTTTCGGAGGCTGGACCTGTGTCGAATCGTTAATGGGGCCGCACTATTGTGCCGGCCTGGTGGCAAAGAGAACAAAAAGGCCGGTGAAATATATCCTGAACCGCAGGGAGGATTTTAACGTCGGCTCTATGGACGCAGGGACCTATTTAATCAAGGTGGGCTTTAAACACGACGGCACAATCACTGCAGTCGATGGCCTCCTCTACAATCTTAACGCATACATGCCGATTTTTTTCCCCGCTCTCCATATCCATGAAAATACCCGGGTTCTAAATATGAATTCTCAAGTTAAAGCTGTATGGGTCAACAAGTGTGAGACCGTTCCCACGCGCTGCGAGCTGCTGCCGCCGTGTCTATCCTTTACCTTGATCATGGATCACGTGGCGGCCGAACTGGGGATGGACCCGACCGAGGTTGCACTTAAAAACGACGGCGCCGAGCAACATGACATGGTCTGGCTCAACGAGGAGAAAAAACAGCGCGGTTTTGAACTGCGCGACAGCCTCAGGGAATGTATCGATAAAGGCAAGGCCGAGTTTAAATGGGATGAGTCATGGCATAAGGCCGGCACACGAAAGCTCCCCAACGGGAGGATGCACGGCGTTGGCTTCACGTGGACACAGGAGTGGGGTGACTCGCTTGGCAGCAGCGAAGTTGCCATACGAATCGAACGTAAAGACGGGACCGCCACCATACTATCCATGGGTTGCGACCAGGGTGTCAATGCAGAGGAATCCTACTGCCAGATTGTAGCAGATGAGCTTGGCTTCCGTCTCGAGGATGTTCACTATAACCAGCAAGTCGATCCGGGATTTTACAGGATGACCCCCGGTTCCTCAACCAATATGTCCATTAACGGTTGGGCAGTGCGTCATGCGGCCAGGATTTTAAAGCAGAGAATACTGGAAGCGGTCACCAGCCCTACATCTGTAACACAGCGAGGCAGCTTTCAGCCGATGCTTCCCGATACCAGACCGGAAGACCTGGATATACAGAATAGTATCATTTTCCACAAAACTGACCCTTCCATACAAATGCCTGTATCTGATGTCCCGAAACGCGGTAGCCTTGCTGGATCGTTCTCCGAGGCCGAGGCCTTCGGCGTAAGGAACTCCTGGGTACAACCGCTATTTGCCGATGCTTATCATGTTCAGCACGGCGCGATCAATCCTAATAGCCCCAGACCACGGTTATGCCGCCAGGCCCATTTCATGGAGGTTGAGGTCGATACTGAGACGGGAGAGGTCTTCGTCACCAGGATTGTCAACGTCAACGACGTGGGCAAGGCGATCAATCCGATGAGCTGCTGGGGACAGCAGTACGGCGGCAGCATCATGGGCGTAAGCCGCGGCAAATTAGAGGAAATGATATATGATCCGGTTACCGGCGTCATGCTGAACGGAAATCTATTGGATTACAAAATTGCAACCATTAAGGATATCGGACCGATCGGTACCATACTTGTGGAGACAGGCATGGGCTATGGACCCTACGGCCTGATCGGCATAGGTGAGGATATTGCTACGGTTTTGCCGGGTCTGCTGGCGCCAGCCGTATATAACGCCACAGGCGTTTGGGTTGAAGACTTCCCCATCACCCCGGATAAGGTGCTGAAAGCACTGGGTAAAATATAGAAATGAGACTGTGTAGTTCATGAGAGGAGGACGAGAACTTGAACAAAGAAATTAAGAATTATGTTTGTCCCTACTGTG
>CAYTIC010000019.1:0-12686 GCA_964437795.1 uncultured Dehalococcoidales bacterium
TTGGAAGCTAGCGCCGACGAGCGCGAGGTGCGCGGGTTGATCTCTATCACTACCACGCGGCCTGTCTCAGGATTGTGGGCGAACTGGATGTTGGTGCCACCGATAACACGAATAGCCTCCACGATTTTATAAGAAAAATCCTGCAGCCTCTTCTGCAGCTTCGGATCAATGGTCAGCATGGGGGCCACGCAAAAAGAGTCGCCGGTGTGCACCCCCATGGCATCGATATTTTCGATAAAGCAGACGGTGATCATCTGGTTCTTGGAATCGCGCACCACCTCGAGCTCCAGTTCCTCCCAGCCGAGGACGGATTCCTCGATGAGCACCTGGCCTATCAGGCTGGCCGCTATGCCACGGCCGGCAACAGTGCGCAGTTCCTCCACGTTATAGACAAGCCCGCCGCCCGTACCACCCATAGTATAGGCCGGCCTCACTACCACCGGGTAACCCAGCTCGGACGCCACCCGCTCGGCATCCTCGATAGAGTAGACAGCCTCGCTTTCGGGCATTTCAATACCCAGCCGGTTCATGGTCTCCTTAAAGGCTATGCGATCCTCGCCGCTGCGTATAGCCTCGACATCTACGCCGATCACCTCAACCCCGTATTTTTCCAGCACCCCCTCTTTAGCCAGCTCAGCGCTGAGGTTAAGTCCCGACTGCCCTCCCAGGTTTGGCAGCAGCGCATCCGGCCTCTCCTTCTCTATGATCTTCTCCATCATGGCCACGGTGAGAGGTTCGATATAGGTTATATGGGCCATACCCGGATCGGTCATGATGGTGGCGGGGTTGGAGTTGACCAGCACGATCTCGTAACCCAGACCTTTAAGAGCTTTACAGGCCTGTGTGCCGGAGTAGTCGAACTCGCAGGCCTGGCCTATGATGATGGGGCCTGACCCGATGATCATGATTTTCTTGATATCGTTTCTTCGCGGCAAGGGTGACCTCCGTATAGTAGTTTATTCAGCTTAAATACTCATTGACGGGCTTGATGTTATAGATTTGCTTACTGTGCGTCAGGGCTTTGAGCCCGGCCCGGGCGGTGTCCAGCGAGGTGAAGCAGGGTATGCGCCTTTCAACGGCGGCGCGCCTGATGTGGAACCCGTCCTGCAGGGCTGTGCGCCCCCCGGTGATGGTATTAATGATGCCGGTCACCTTCCCCGAATTGATGAGGTCCAGCACGTTGGGGCTTCCCTGTCCCAGCTTTTTACCTGTGGTCGTGACTGTCATATTGTTGCTTTCGATCAGTGCAGCGGTGCCCTCCGTGGCATAAAGACTGTATCCGAGATCGAAGAATCCCTTAATCAGCGGCAGGGCTTCCTTCTTGTTCTTGTCGGCGATGCTGAAAAGCAGGCCTCCCCCGGGAGGAAGAATCAGCCCCGCCGCCATCATGGCCTTGACCATGGCGCCCTCGAAGGTGTGGTCTATGCCCATCACCTCTCCGGTGGATTTCATCTCGGGTCCGAGGTATGTGTCCACACCGGTCAGCTTGGACATGGAGAAGACGGGCGCCTTGACGCCGACCAGGCGCTGCTTCTTGAAAAGCCCTGACTTGTATCCCTGCTGCCCCAGGCTGATGCCCAGCATTACCTTGGTAGCCAGGCGAACCATGGGGATGCCTGTGACCTTGGAGATGAAAGGTATGGTACGGCTGGCGCGTGGATTTACCTCGATAACGTACACGGATGACTCGTTGTTGTGCTCACCCGGCATGATCACGAACTGCACGTTCATCAGACCCCTCACATTCAGACCCAATGCCATCCTGGTGGAATAATCAACCAGCGTGTCCACTTCGCGTGTGGTGAGGTTGAGGCCGGGATATACCGCAATAGAGTCTCCGCTGTGCACGCCGGCCCTTTCGATGTGCTCCATGATGCCGGGGATAAGCACGTCCCGACCGTCACAGATGGCATCCACCTCGACCTCCTTGCCTTCAAAATACTTGTCGATCAGGACCGGATGTTTGCTTTGCAGGTCAAGGGCACGCGTCATGTACTTGGTCAATTCCTCGTCACTGGTGACTATCTCCATGGCCTGTCCGCCCAGAACGTAGCTGGGCCTGACCAGCACAGGGAAGCCCAGCATGCCGGCCACATCAAGCGCTTCCTTAAGCGTGGTAACTCCCGAACCCGGTGGTTGAGGGATGCCCAGGCCGTTGAGGAAATTCTCAAAGCGGCGGCGGTCCTCAGCTAAATCGATGGCCTCTGCGCTCGAACCTATAATAGATAGACCGCCCGCAGTCAGTGATTCTGCCAGGTTAACGGCGGTCTGCCCGCCGAACTGCACGATGGAAGGACAACTAATATAACGCTGGTCCACGAACGATTCGTTTTCGATCACGTTGCGCACGCTCTCTTCGTCCAACGCCTCGAAATAAAGACGGTCACTGGTATCGAAATCGGTTGATACCGTCTCCGGGTTGGAGTTGATCATAATGCTCTTATAGCCGGCCTCCTGCAGGGCCCAGGCACAATGTACGCTGCAGTAGTCGAACTCGATTCCCTGGCCGATACGTATGGGCCCGCTTCCGATGACCAGAGCTTTCTTGTGGTCCAGGGGCATGGCCTCGTTCTCCTTCTCGTAAGTGCTGTAAAAATAGGGGGTCTCGGCATCGAATTCAGCCGCACAGGTATCTACCATTTTATAAACCGGCTTTATCTGCCATTCCTGCCTGGTCTCCCTGACCTGTTCCGGCAGCCGGTCGGCCAGCGTGCCGATCTGGACGTCGGAGAATCCCAGGCGCTTGGCCTGCCACAGCAGGTCGCGTTGCAGCGGCTCTGCCAGCAGGCGCCTCTCCATATCGACTATATTAAGGGTCTTTTGAATAAACCAGGGATCTATGCCCGTATGCCGGGAGATATCATCCACTGCTATGCCCCTGCGCAGCGCCGCAGCAATGGCCCACAGCCTGAGGTCATTGGGATGCAGAGGAAAGGAATCCAGGGTGCCGTCGCCGCCCCAGTCCTTGCCTTCCCATAGCAGGGACCTTTTGCCGAACTCGAGAGAGCGAACTGCCTTCTGCAGCGCAGCCTCAAAGCTGCGGTCGATTGCCATGACCTCCCCCGTGGCCTTCATCTGGGTGCCCAGAGTGCGGTCGCCCGTAATGAACTTATCGAAAGGCCAGCGCGGTATCTTGACCACGCAATAATCCAGAGCAGGTTCAAAAGCAGCCATGGTCTTGCCGGTCACTTTATTGGGTATCTGGTCCAGCGTCCTGCCGGCTGCTATCTTGGCGGCCACCCGTGCGATGGGGTAGCCCGTGGCCTTGCTGGCCAGGGCCGAGCTGCGGCTGACACGTGGATTGACCTCGATGATGTAATACTGGCTCCGCTCCACGCCCAGCTGGTCCGGCGCCCACTTTGCGGCCACCACCGGGCCGGGGGTCAGTGCAAACTGTATGTTACATCCGCCCTCGATACCCAGGGCGCGTATGATCTTGAGGCTGGCCGACCTCAGCATCTGGTATTCCTTATCGGTAAGCGTCTGGCTGGGCGCCACCACAATGCTGTCGCCCGTATGTATGCCCATGGGGTCGAGGTTCTCCATGTTGCATATCGTTATACAATTGTCGGCTGCATCGCGCATGACCTCGTATTCCAATTCTTTCCAGCCGAAGAGGCACTGCTCCACAAGCACCTGTTTGGTCAAGCTGGCAGCCAGGCCGTTCTCCGCGATGGCCTTGAGTTCCTCCATGCTGCGGGCTATACCGCCGCCTGTTCCCCCGAGGGTAAAGGAAGGACGGATGATGAGCGGCAGCCCCACCTGTCGGGCAAACTGTACCGCCTCATCGATTGAATTGGCGGTGATACTATGAGGTATGGGCTCGCCTATATCCTGAATGAGCTTCTTAAAAAGGGAGCGCTCTTCCGCCTGCTTGATGCTCTTCAGCGGCGTGCCGAGCATGCGCACATTGTACTTATCCAGTATGCCAGCATCAGCCAGCTCTACTGCCAGGTTGAGGCCTGTCTGGCCTCCCAGCGTGGGCAAAAGACCGTCGGGCCTCTCCCGGTCTATGATCCTGCCGACTGCTTCGACCGTAAGCGGCTCGATATAAACTACGTCCGCGATGCCCTGGTCCGTCATGATTGTGGCCGGGTTGGAGTTGACCAGGACCGTGGTGATGCCTTCCTCCCTGAGCGATTTACAGGCCTGTGTTCCCGCGTAATCGAACTCGGCAGCTTGGCCGATGACGATCGGTCCCGATCCGATAACCAGTACTTTGGAGGGTTTTACCATCTATTTAGACTCCCTTTTTCGTATCAGATCAAGAAACCTTTGAAACAGGTAGTTGCTGTCCTGGGGTCCCGGGGACCCTTCCGCATGATACTGAATGGATATCAGGGGTATCTCTTTATGCCTCAGCCCCTCGACTGTGCCATCGTTCAGGTTGATGTGGCTTGCCTCCAATCCGCCTGACAGAGTTTCCAGGGACAGCGCATATCCATGGTTCTGTGTCGTAATGTATACCCGGCCGCTTTCGAGGTCTCGCACGGGATGGTTGCCCCCGCGGTGGCCGAACTTAAGTTTGAACGTATCGGCGCCCAGCGCCCTGCCGACCAGCTGGTGGCCCAGGCAGATGCCCATCACCGGGACCTGCCCCAGCAATTGCAGGATATTCTCTATAAGGTAATCAAGCAGGGCGGGATCGCCCGGGCCGGGGGAAAGCACGACGCCGTCCGGTGATAGCTTGCGTATCTCTGCCGCGGAAGTTGTGCAGGGCACAACCGTTATCGCACAGCCCAGCCGATCGAATATACGCGCTATGTTATAGCGCAGTCCCATATCAACGATCACCAGTTTGGTAACATCATTGGTTGTTGCGGTACCCTGCCAGGGGAATTGAACGGGTGAGCTGACCTCCTTGACGAAGTCGGTTGAGCTGTAGGGCGGAAGTTTTTTCAGGCTGGATACCGCTTCAGCCACAGTCAGTTCTGTGGAAATCAGGGCCGGCATGACTCCCAGCGACCTGATATGCCTGGTCAGGCTGCGGGTATCGATCCCGCTGATGCCGGGTATGCCGCCGCTTAAAAGGTAGTCATGCAGCGTCGACCTGCTCTGCCAGTGGCTCGGCTGCGGGCAGTATTCCCTGACCACGAAGCCACGGACCTGGATTTTAGCCGATTCGAAGTCCGTATCGTTGATACCGTAGTTGCCGATCAGAGGGAAGGTGGGGACCACCACCTGCCCGGCAAAAGAGGGGTCGGTCAGCATCTCCTGGTAGCCGGTCATGCTGGTGATGAAAACAATCTCGCCGGACGCGGTGCCTGCCGCGCCGAATGAGCTTCCCTCGTAAAAGGTGCCGTCCTCGAGGACGAGGATGGCCTTCTTAGTCATTGTCATTTAAGATATCCTGAGTGAGTCGTGCCGGAAGGCAAAACTTCCGCCGCTGATTGTGGCCACAACCATTCCCTTCAATTTACATCCGTCGTACGGCGTGTTCCTGCCTTTTGACAGGAAATCCTTTGCTTCCACCGTCCACTCCCGTCCTGTATCCAGCAATACTATGTCGGCCCGTGAGCCCGGCCGAAGAGTCCCCGATGTGTTTTTCAGAACCCGCGCCGGTCCTGCGGTCAGGCAATTGATGAGGGCATTCAGGTCGATCCATCCTGCGTGCACCAGGGACATGAGGACGCCGAATGCTGTTTCAAAGCCGCTTGTGCCGCATGCGGCATTTTCAAATTCGCAGAGCTTGTCCTCCATCCTGTGCGGAGCATGATCCGTAGCTATGGCGTCGATCGTCCCATCCTTTAAGCCCCGTATCAGCGCATCGATGTCGGCGGATGACCTCAACGGTGGATTAACCTTGGCGTTGGTATCATAGGCAAGCGTGATGCCCGATCCGGCCTGCGCTTTCATCACGCGCTCATGAGTAAGGGTGAGGTGATGAGGTGTAACGTCGCAGGTTATTTTTAACCCCCTGCGTTTAGCCTCGCGAACAAGCTCCACCGAGCCAATTGTACTGATATGCGTGACGTGCAGCCTTGCCCCGGTCAGCTCGCACAGCGCGATATCTCGAGCTACTATCGTTTCCTCGGCTGCTGCGGGTATGCCTTTAAGGCCGAGCCTGGCGGCTACCCAGCCGTCATTCATATGGCCGCCTGTCGAAAGTTCGAGGTCTTCGCAGTGGTCGATAACCGGCAGGTCGAGTATAGCGGTGTTCTGCATGACCATGGACATGAGGCGTGAGCTGCTTACCGGGCTGCCGTCATCGCTGAAGCCGATACATCCGGCGCCGGCCAATTCGGTGAGGTCGGTCATTTCCCTTCCGGCCCTTCCTTTGGTTATACAGCCGACGGGAAGTATATTAATGAGAGGGGCTTCCCTGGCGGCGATGTCCTTAACCTGGCCGATTGTGGCGGCGTTATCCAGCGGCGGGTTGGTATTGGGCATGCAGCAAACTGTGGTGAAACCGCCGCGCGCCGCTGCTGCAGCGCCGCTGGCAATAGTTTCTTTATCTTCGTAACCGGGCTGACGCAGATGGCAGTGAAGGTCGACGAAGCCGGGGCAGGCGATTAATCCGGAAGCCTCGATAACAGTGGCCCCTGAGGCGGCTATGTCTTTTCCTGTTTGCAATATTTTTCCATCGGTGACAAGTATGTCCCCGGTTTCATCCCGGCTGCCGGCCGGATCGATGATGCGCGCGTTTTTTATAAGGAGTTTGCTCTCTTTCACCGGCTCTTGCCTCCTGCGATCAGGTACAGCAGCGCCATGCGGACAGCCACACCGTTGGTGACCTGCTGCTCGATCAGAGATCTGGTCCCGTAGGCCACATCGTGGCTGATCTCGACACCCTCGTTCATGGGTCCCGGATGCATCACCAGGACGTCCGGCTTTGCCCTGGCCAGTCGCTGCACGTTGACCTGGTATCCCTGAATGTATTCACGCATGGTTGATATGAGCCCGCTCTGCTGGCGTTCCTTTTGCAGTCTCAGGGGCATGACGATGTCGGCGTTTTCCAGGGCTGAGTCGAGGTTGTGCTCAATGGTTACATGGTTAAGGGCGCACCTTTCGAGCATCTCGGGCAAACCTCGCGGTACAAGAGTGGGAGGCGCGCAGATCACAAGCTTCATATCGTAATGGCGCGTGCCCCAGATATTGGAGCGGGCCACCCTGCTGTGCATGATATCTCCAACGATGACTGCCTTGCGGCCCTTCAGGTCGCCGAGTTGCTGCTTCATTGTAAAGATGTCCAGCAGTCCCTGCGAGGGATGGGCGTGACAACCGTCGCCCGCATTTATGATGCTGGTGTCCAGGTGACGTGCGGCGATATAGGGCGCCCCGGAGCAGGGATGCCTCATGATGATGGTGTCCACCTCAAGGGCCTGCAGTGTGCGAAGGCTATCTATGAGTGATTCGCCCTTGGCCACACTGCTTCTGGCAGAGTCCAGGCTGATGGTGTCTGCCCCGAGGTACTTGGCTGCCAGCTCGAAGGATGCACGGGTCCGTGTGCTGGGCTCGAAGAACATGATAGCGATGGTCTTGCCCCGCAGTGTGGGCACCTTCTTAACATCGCGATCCAGGATTTCGACCATTCCTTCGGCTATCTCGAACACGAGGTCGGTCTCCTCACGGCTGAAATCGTCCAGGTCCAGCACATGCCGGTGTCTCCACAAGTCTATGGAGAGCTGGGGCAGTGGCTCACGCGTGGCCGCGCCGGATCTCGGTTCACTTAGACTCATTCTTACCTCCCTCCATCCTCATAACCGTTACTTTATCCACAGCGTCGACTTCACTCAGGTACACCTTGATTTCCTCGGTGCGCGCCGTCGGGATATTCTTCCCCACGAAATCGGCACGGATGGGCAGCTCGCGATGGCCCCTGTCGATGAGTACTGCGAGCTGGATGGTCTCGGGCCTTCCCAGGTCTATCAGCGCATCGAGGGCGGCCCGGATGCTGCGCCCGGTGTAAAAAACATCGTCTACCAGGATCAATTGCTTGCTGGTGATATCGAAAGGAACGTAGGTCTGCTGGACAACGTGCCTGAAGCTGAGCGATGAGACATCGTCGCGGTAAAGGGTTATATCCAGCGAGCCAACAGGGATGTCGACCTGCTCCATGCTGCGGATGATCTTGGCCAGGCGCTGCGCCAGCGGGACGCCGCGCGTTTTGATGCCGACAAAGACGATGTTGGTGGCGCCCTTGTTGCGCTCGAGTATCTCGTGTGCGACGCGAACAAGCGCCCTCTCGATATCGGAGGAATTAAGCAGTATTTTTTCGGGCATTAAAAAAACCTCTTGCCCGTGCTGGCAAGAGGTCTGTTACAAGCACATGTGCCCGGACCGGAGATGCGGCGGAGTAACTTCATCATTCCCTTGCCAGCCTCACTGGGCTGACTTAAAGGTTTATTTTCTAGTATTATACCACTGCAGGCGGGGGAAAATCAATTATCAGATTGGAGGCATGGAAAAGGTGGTAATATTATTCAGCATGGCGGTGCTGAATGCTGAAAAGATTTAGTTGAATGCATGCTCCGCAGCACTTTCATGTTTACATAATACGATATTCTGGAGGGAAAAGTGAAATTTGAGGCCAGGTCGGGTGATATAAGCACCATCGCAACCGATGCGGTTATTGCCGGGGTTTATGAAGGGGATGACAGCCCCGGCGCGGACATACGAGGGCTGGACTCGGCCCTGGGAGGGATTATTGCCGAGCTTATAAAGTCCGGTGAAGTGAAGGGAAAGCTGAATGAGATGCATGCGCTGCATACTCTGGGGAAAATCCCGGCTCGTCTGCTGATTGTAGCCGGATTAGGAAAGCGGGCTGAATGGGACACAGATAAGCTGAGGGACATGGCGGGTGAGGCCGTGCGCGTCCTGCGCAGACATAAGGCAAAGTCAGCGGCCCTGGCGATGCAGTCTGACAGAGAAGGCGGTCTGGAACACGCTGAATCGGCCTGTGCGGTAGCCGAAGGCTGCTTGATGGGCGCCTACCTCTATAGACGCCATATGACAAAGGATGAAAACGGGCATGAGGTTGAAGAGGTCATAGTTCTTGAGAATGACAGTACCGCGATTGATAAAGTTAACAAAGGCCTGGAAAAAGGCAGGATCATAGCCGGGGCAGTAATGATGGCGCGGGACATGGTAAATGAGCCGGCCAACCACATGACTCCCATGCACATGGCTGAGATGGCCGGGGAAGTCGCTTCTAAATATGGCCTGGACATAAGGGTTATGGACCGCGCACATATGGAGAAAGAAAAGATGGGGGCCCTGCTGGGTGTTGCACAGGGGACCTCTGAACCCCCCAAGTTTATTATTATGAATTACAGGGGTGATCCGTCTAAAAAGGAGGTTGTCGGGCTGGTGGGCAAGGGATTGACCTTCGATTCAGGGGGTATCTCGTTGAAGCCGCAGGAATTCATGTCGGACATGAAAGGCGATATGTCGGGTGGGGCGGTGGTGATAGCGGCCATGGGGGCCATAGCTCAGATCAAGCCGGCGATCAACGTAACCGCACTCATACCGGCTACTGAAAATCTTCCCGGCGGCAGGGCGCTTAAGCCCGGGGATGTACTGAAGGCGTCCAACGGCAAGACCATCGAGGTGATCAACACAGACGCTGAGGGCAGGCTGATACTCGCAGATGCATTGTCTTATGCTGTCAAAAGCGGGCTCAGTCCTATCGTAGACCTGGCAACACTAACGGGGGCCTGCCATGTAGCGTTGGGCGATTTATATGCGGGACTGTTCTCTAACGACCGCGCGCTGGCCGGCCGGTTGAACAAGGCGGCTGAGGATGGCGGAGAGAAGCTGTGGCAATTGCCATTACCCGAGGAATACAAAGACCTCAACAAGAGCGATATCGCTGACATAAAGAACTCCGGAGGCAGGTATGGAGGGGCTATCACGGCAGCGCTATTCCTGCAGGAGTTCGTGGGTGAGACACCCTGGGCCCATATCGATATAGCGGGGCCTTTTATGACGGACAAGAACAAGGGCGTACTGGTGAAAGGCGCCACGGGCTTCGGGGTGAGGACACTTGTCCGCTTCGTATGCGGTTTGAGCGATAAATAGGAGGCCGGTGATGAAGATAAAATGGTTCGGGCAATCGTGTTTCCTGCTCACGGCGGCGGACGGCGCCCGGCTGCTGATGGACCCTTTCAAGTCGGACAACCACCTCAGTTATGAGCAGGTCAATGAAAAGGCCGATTTGGTCACAGTAAGCCATGAGCACTTCGATCACAGCCACACATCCGACCTCCCGGGCAATCCCGAAGTGGTGAAAGGGGTGGTCGAGAAAACTGTTAAAGGTATAAAGGTAAGGGGCGTCAGCGTTTTCCATGATGGGGATGGGGGGAAGAAGCTGGGCAATAACACGACATTTTGCGCCGTGATGGACGGTATTAATGTATGCCACCTGGGCGACCTCGGGCACCGGCTATCGCGTGATCAACTGTCTGCCGTGGGCAGGGTTGATATACTGCTTGTTCCCATAGGCGGAATATTCACCATCGACGTGGAAGCAGCCAACGCGGTTTGTGAAGACGTCATGCCGCGTATAGCCATACCCATGCATTATAAGACGGACAGGTGCCAGTTCCTCCAGTGGACAGCGGAGGATTTTGCCAAAGGGAAAAAGAATGTCAAGCGACTGGCAGGCAGTGAATTGGAGATAACGAAAGCCGGACTGCCCGATGAATTTGAGGTGGTCGTGCTACAATATCCGGCCTAACTGTCTGCGACCGGCTTTGAAACTAATTTCCCGTAGGCGGCCCTGGCGGCCGCCGATTCAGCCGTTTTTTTAGTCTTGCCCGATCCTACTGCCAGCAGCACATCCCCCAGTGAGACGGACACGCAGAAAACCTTATCGTGGTCCGGTCCGGTGGACTCGATTATCTCGTACTCGGGCAGCGTTTTGAACTCCGCCTGGGTCAATTCCTGAAGCAGGGCCTTGAAGTTGGGACTATACTTTCCTTCCTTTACATCCCGGATGTCCGCTTCAAAACCTGACAGAACGAAAGCCCTTGCCTTTTCGAATCCCAGGTCGAGATAAATCGCCGCTGTCAGTGCCTCGTACGCATCTGCCAGGTTGTTGCGTTTTCCCCTGCCGCCGGATGATTCTTCGCCTCTTCCCATAAGCAGGTAATCGCCGAGTTCAAGCAGAAGCGCTTTTTCAGCCAGCTTCTCCTGCCGGATCATGGAGACGCGGATCTCGGTCAGCTTCCCTTCAGGCAGGTCGGGGAAATCGCTGTAAAGCTTTTCTGCAACAAAAAAGTTGAGCAATGAATCGCCGAGGAATTCCATGCGTTCGTTGTCGCCGGCTTTGGCCGCCGGGTTCTCGTTGATATAGGAAGTATGGGTAACAGCCTGTTCAAGAATGGCAGGATTATTAAACCTGAATCCGAGTGTAGACTGCAGTTTATTCAGAGAGTCCAATTCGGTTGCCTGAGATTCCTGTTAATTAAACTCTTCCTGTGCCAGTCCCGTGATGATAATGGAAGGCAGCCCGAAGATAGGGAAAACTATGCACGAGCATATGGATCCTGCCAGGGCGAGTCCCCATATCCTGCGTTGCAGCGAGTATACTCCACCTATGATCGCTATGATACCTATAAAGACCAGCACGAAGGGGATGGCGAAGAGCCTGGATAATAGCTGTTCTGTCTGCTCGATTATAATGGGGTCCGCGCGCATGAGATCACTGATGCTTCGGAATACCGATGTAAGCACAACGAAATATACGCCGCCCACCATGCCGATGGCGCCTGACACGATATCGAGTATGCCGGCCATAATAGGTTTCCAGGTAAGTTTCATGTTATGCTATTCTCCAGGTGAAATTCGAAGTACCTAAATAGATATAACTTATTGTATCAGCCACTGTCAAATCCATTGGTTCAAACGACAGACGCCAGGTATTAATACATAGCCGTGTTACGCCGCTAATTTAAGGAGATGGAAATATGTTTATAGATCGGCCTGGCAAGATTTGCGACGGGCTTTACATGCTCGGTCAAAAGCAGAGCCTGATATATCTGGTGCAGGGGCCGAAGTCTATGATTCTGGGCGGCGCCATGAGCTGGATCGCTCCGCAGCTTGAGGCGCAGTTCAAGGAATTCGCAATCGACACTGATAGTATCGAATACCTGGTGATACCTCATGCTCACTTCGATCATTTCGGGGCGGTGCCATATCTGAAGAGAAGATTCCCGCAAATGAAAGTGCTGGGGACGGAAGCTGCTGTCCGGATACTTTCAAAGGAGAAGGTCATCGTGTACTCGGAGATGGTAAATAAGATGATGATCGATGCCTATAAGCTGCAGGAAGAGTACGACAGGATGAACCTCAAGATCGATGCCGTCGCAATCGATCAGGTTGTAGATAATTCCACCGTCATCGACCTGGGCAACGGATTGGAGGCCAGGTTCATTGAGACCCCGGGTCATTCGCCCACTGATGTCACTGTCTACATACCGGGGCTGAAGGCGCTTTTCCCCAGCGATGCAGTGCCGTGCCCGCTGGGTAATATCAATAGTCTGGCGCGCCCCTCGCCGCAGTTCGACTTCACGCAGTATAAAGAATCGATCCAAAAGTTGCTGACGCTGGATGTCGAGATGTGTTGTTTCGACCACTATGCCGCAGTGACCGGGGCTGATGCCGGGAAGCTGCTGAAAAATGCGGTAAAACTATGTGAGGAATACCAGGACCATATTGTGGAGCAGTACCGCTTGACCGGTGAC
>CAYTIC010000020.1:0-8661 GCA_964437795.1 uncultured Dehalococcoidales bacterium
GGTAGTGATTGAGATCAACCCGCGCACCTCGCGCTCGTCGGCGCTGGCTTCCAAGGCCACGGGCTTCCCCATCGCGCTTATATCCGCCAAGCTTGCCGCAGGATTGACCCTGGACGAGATCCCCTACTGGCGCGACGGGACATTGGAGAAATATACGCCCTCGGGTGAATATGTGGTAGTCAAGTTCGCCCGTTGGGCTTTCGAAAAATTCAAGGACGCGGAGGACAAGCTGGGCACCCAGATGCGCGCCGTCGGCGAGGTTATGAGCATAGGCAAGAACTACAAGGAGGCCCTGCAGAAATCCATCAGGTCCCTGGAATCAGGCCGGCACGGCCTGGGGTTCGCCAAAGATTTCAATAGTAAAACGCTGGGCGAATTGATGGATATGCTCAAGGAACCTTCCAGCGAACGCCAATTCATTATGTACGAGGCCCTGCGCAAGGGCGCGGACGTGCAGTCTCTGTTCAAGCTGACCTATATCAAGGAATGGTTCATCCAGCAGATGAAGGAACTGGTCGAGCTCGAAGAAGAGGTGCTGAAATTCAAAGGCAAACCTCTTCCCGACGACATGCTGACGCTGGCAAAAAAGGACGGTTTCGCCGACAAATACCTCTCCCAGCTACTGGGCGTCCCCGAAAAATCCATACGCGGCCAGAGGCTGGGGCTGGGCATGAAGGAAGCCTGGGAACCCGTCCCCGTGAGCGGCGTGGAGAACGCCGCCTATTATTTCTCCACATACAACGCCCCGGATAAGACTACCAGCAGCAAACGCAAGAAGGTCATGGTGCTGGGCGGCGGGCCAAACCGCATCGGGCAGGGCATAGAGTTCGATTATTGCTGCGTTCACGCCGCCTTCACGCTGAGGGATGAGGGATACGAGACCATCATGGTCAACTGCAACCCCGAAACCGTTTCCACCGACTACGATACCTCGGATAAGCTATACTTCGAGCCTCTTACCGTGGAAGATGTGCTCAGCATCTACGAAAAGGAAAAACCCGAGGGAGTGATCGTGCAGTTCGGCGGACAGACACCGCTCAATATAGCCGGGGAACTGAACCAGTGCGGAGTGAAGATACTCGGCACCACTCCCGAAGTAATAGACCTGGCCGAGGACCGGGGCAGGTTCAGGGAAATGATGATCAAGATGAAAATACCCATGCCCGAATCGGGTATGGCCATTGATATAGAGGAGGCCCTCAAGGTTGCCGGCCGAATCGGCTATCCTCTAATGGTGCGGCCTTCCTACGTACTGGGCGGCCGTGGCATGCAGGTGGTGCACGACGAGGAGATGCTGCGCGAATACGTCAAAGCGGCGGTGGGCGTGACGCCCGACCGTCCCATACTCATCGACAAATTCCTGGAAAATGCTATCGAGGCCGAGGCCGACGCTATAGCCGACGGAACCGATACCTTCGTACCCGCCATCATGGAGCATATCGAGCTGGCGGGTATACATTCCGGGGATTCATCCTGCATCATACCGCCGGTAAGCATAGCGAAAAAGCATATAAAAACCATTAACGACTATACTGCCAGGATAGCCGGCGAACTGAATGTAGTCGGCCTCATGAATATGCAGTATGCCATCGCGCAGGATATCGTCTACGTCCTGGAGGCCAACCCCAGGGCATCCAGGACAGTCCCCCTGGTATCCAAGGTCTGCAATGTCTCCATGGCACGCATCGCCACGCAGCTTATGCTGGGCAGGAAGCTCAAGGAGCTCGGCCTGAGGCATCGCACCATACCGCATTACGGTGTCAAGGAAGCCGTCTTCCCCTTCAACATGTTCCCCGAGGTAGACCCGGTGCTCGGACCCGAGATGAGGTCCACCGGCGAAGTGCTGGGCATGGCCGATTCTTTCGGCATGGCCTTTTACAAGGCGCAGGAGGCTGCCCGGCAGCGGTTGCCGGATGGCGGCACTGTCCTGCTCAGCCTCAACAGCAAGGAGATGCCCACGGTGCTTAACCTGGCAACGCAGTTCAGGGACCTCGGCTTCCGCATCAAGGCTACCAGGGGCACGCATGACTTCCTGGCCGGCCACGGTGTAGACTCTGAGGTGATCAATAAGCAGCATGAAGGCCGGCCCAATATCATCGACGGCATCATGAACGGCGAAATACAGCTCGTGATCAACACTCCCAGCGGCAAGCTCAGCAAATACGATGATTCCTATATTCGTAAGACAGCCATCAAGTACAAGGTAACATATATAACCACACTGGCAGCCGCGGCGGCAGCGGTCCGCGGAATCGAGGCCTACCAGAAACACAAGCCCGTCGTGAAGCCGCTGCAAGATTATCATGCTGATATAAAATGAGGAACATCTCATTGCGGTGAGCCGAAGCTGCGAGCCGAAGGCGCGGCAGGCAGCGAAGCAATCTTGTGTTTGGAGCGACGATAACACTGGATTGCCGCGTCGCCTGCGGCTCCTCGCAATGACGCATTGAAAAAATTATGAAACAAATTAACGCCAGGGTATTATCGAACGAGCGGGTGTTGCGCTATCGGGGTGCCGAATATTTCCTATTACAGGTGGACGCGCCAGCAATCGCCTCTGAAGCCAGGCCGGGACAATTCTGCATGCTTAAATGCGGTCCGGATACTTTGCTCAGACGCCCGATTAGCATCAACACTGTGCATGAAAGAGATGTGTTTTTCCTCTACTCGGTCGCGGACGAGGTTAATCCAAGCAATGATTTAGATTTAGGGCAGCCAACAGAACCGGTACCCGTTGGGGCAAAAGGAAAGCCCTGGTTATCCCATTTAGATGGGGGAGATATAATAAGTGTTATCGGTCCGCTGGGCAACGGCTTTACTATAGACAAAAATTCGAATAACTTAGTGCTGGCGGCGGGAGGCATCGGCATAGCACCATTGCGTTTCCTCGCAGAAGAAGCGATTGTATTGCATAAACAAGTTACAATACTCTTGGGTGCGCGATGTAAAGATGGCTTATTCCTGGTTAACCAGTTACCACCGGAAGCTAATATTGTCAAAATTACCGAATTGGACAATAAAGACGACAATATATTGAAAGGATTATTAACAAAATTTCTCCCAAAATACTACGAACAAGCTGATTATATTTATGCTTGTGGTCCCAGGGCAATGCTCGAATCGATCAGTGAACAAGTGAAAGTCTATAGAGTAAAAAAACCGGTGCAGGTTTCCCTCGAAGTGCGCATGGGATGCGGTGCCGGAGCATGTTACGGTTGCAGCATCAGGACCGTGCGCGGGATGAAGAGGGTTTGCAGGGAAGGCCCTGTTTTCGATATAAAGGATATAATATGGCAGGAGGTTAGCATATGACTGTCAGTTGCAAGAGGATACAAATAAGCACCGGCGGCCGGGGTGAGACGATTAACGTTACCTCGGAGATCGCCCGTGAGGTAAATAACTCCGGCGTTAACAGCGGCGTAGTTACAGTGTTCATACCCGGCTCGACCGCCGGGGTAACAACCGTAGAGTTCGAGCCGGGCCTGGTTGCCGATATGAAAGACATGTGGGAACGCATCATACCCGAGGAGATGAATTACGAGCACAATAAAGCCTGGGGAGACGGCAACGGTCACTCGCATGTGAGGGCCTCTCTACTGGGTCCCTCCATCACTATCCCATTCATCAACAAACGCCTGACACTGGGTACCTGGCAACAGATCGTTATCATCGATTTCGACGCCCGCCCAAGATCGCGCGAGATCATTCTGCAGATCATGGGAGAATAATATAGTAGTCTCAATCGTTTGCCTTAGAGGAGGGTGAAATGCCTAATGCACAGTCGCTGGCCGTAATCCTGTTCAGCATACTGGGCTTCTGCGTCTGCCTGGCGCTGGGTGCCTTCGTGGGCAAAAAGACAAGCCCGGGCAAGCTGGTCACTTTTGCCGGGGTAATCGCCCTGATAGCGGTGGTCGGCTATGCCGTGTACTCAGCCTATTACTTCATCAGCCTGGCGCAATAGACGTCGGTTGTGATGCAAGGTATTTAAGAAACTATGATTCAGAGTTTTCAATGTCCCATCTGCGGAACCCTCAATGCGCTGGGAGAGCCTGAATGCAGCGAGTGCGGTCAGGCTTTCGTTTACAACTGTCCCGTGTGCGGCAGTCCCCTGAATAACCGCTATCCCACCTGTCCGAACTGCCACACTGTCTTCAACTGGGGTACGTCCACCCGGACCACCGTTCTGGCAGTCGGCCCGATGGCCGGGCAAAACACATATGAACAGCCGGCCGCTCCCGTCTCTTCACCCGTGCGCAAGCCGGGCGACGGCATAGCAGGCTACACAGCCCGGCCCATGTTCTGGGTTATCCTGATCATAGTCTGCGCAGTTATCATCGCCCTGCTCTTAATAGCAGATAGAATATTCAATAAATAGCCAGGAGGAAGTTATGCCTGATCCGAAGACCGTGACCTATATCTTCGCCGCCGTGCTTTTATCCTGCCTCACGTTGTCATTGGGGGGATTTCTTGGCAAGAAATTCGAGGTTTTTCGTGTGGTCATCTTCGCCGGTATTGTGGCGCTGGTGACCATTGTCGTCTTCGCAATCTATTTCGCCTACCTTGGTATCAGCGGACAGCTTAAATAACAACATTACTGGAGGAGAAACTCATCGATGCACACGGGAAAATTCGGCACAGCCATCAACTGCATGGACGGACGCACTCAACTGCCGGTGACCGATTGGCTTAAACGCAAGCACGGCCTTGATTACGTCGATATGGTTACCGAGCCGGGCCCCGAAAAAATGCTGTCCCGGGGCAGGCCGGATCAGGTGGAGTCGATAAAGTCCCGCGTTGAAATATCCGTTAAAGCGCACGGATCAAAGACTATACTGGTAGCCGCACATCACGACTGCGCCGGCAACCCTGTGTCGAAGGAGGAACACATCAGGCAGGTCAGGGAATGCCTCCAGGTAGTGAAATCCTGGGGTTTGCCCGTCAGGGACATTGTCGGGGTGTGGATAAATGAAGATTGGGCTGTGGAACCCATTGATTAAGGCCGAGAGGAACGTATTTACTTGACCATACTGTCTGATGTAGAATTACGCGACTGATTTTAGGTTGCCGCCCGTTTATGATAAGAGTGCTAAGATGGAGAAACCTGCTTATGAGTAATAGATTTATACTGCCCCTTACCCTGGCCATCGTAATGGCGCTCGTTCTTCCTGCCTGTTCCCAGCAAAAAAAGGAAGTACTGCCCAGCCAGATGGCCCCCGTCACCCGTGGCGACCTCATACTTTCGGTTTCCTCCGACGGCAACCTGGATATGCCCAACCAGGTGCAGCTTAAATTCGGCACACCCGGCACTGTCAAGAATGTCCCGGCCGAACAGTACAAGCTCAAAGGCAAGCCCGTTAAAGCAGGCACGTTGCTTGCAAGTCTCGACAATACCAGTCAACTTCTCACTGTGAAAGCGGCGCAGTATTCAGTGGAGCAGTCTATTAATGCAGTAGTCCAGAACTGTTGCGGTACGCGCTACCCGACTTTCTACACTATGGCCACTGCCCTGATGCGCTTCGAACAGGCTCAGGACGAGATAGCAAAAGCGAAAGATTCCGTGGCCGCGGGGCATTACCCCGATGCCGCCTCCAACCTGTCACTGGCGAAATATGACCTTGCCGCCGCCAGGTCGGTTTACGCAGATCCCGAGTTGGATACGTTTCAGACACAATATGACAACCTCAACCAGCCGATACCGGCCTACCCAGAGCTTAAACAGATCGTAACTCTGCTGGACGCTCAGGTCGCCGGACTGGCTGAGATACAAAAGCAGCTCGAAGACGGAGACTACACCTCAGTGACACAGGCCCTGGACGCTATGCTGATGACGATGGAAGACACACACGTCGCCGTAAAGCAGAACTCCCGCCTGCCCGGTGCCTATACCTACCCTGATACATCCACTTCCCTGGCCATCTCCCGGCAGGTGCTCGACTCACTTTCTCAAATCCAGGAGATGCTGTTTCAGGACAATTTCGACCGTGTAAAGGCCTCCGAGAAGCTGCGCATGGCGGAACATGACCTGCTTATGAGCAACATGATACTGAACGAAAGTGAGACTATCTACCGAGCCGGCCTCAGCCCGCAGGCATTGCGCAACTACAACATAGCTATCGAGAACGCTATGATCAACCTGGACAAAGCCAAACAAGAATTGCTCAAGACGGAGATCATTGCTCCCTTTGACGGCACTATCGTTGCCGTCGATGTCAAAGGCAACGACCAGCTATCGCAATTCGATTACTCCTCCAAGCCGGCTGTTTATCTGGTGGATACCAAGACTATCAGGATGAAAGGTATCATCGATGAGATCGACATCACGAAGGTGTCAGTCGGCCAGTCGGCCATTATCAAGGTTGATGCCCTGCCGGGCAGAGACCTCAGAGGCAGCGTCCGCTTCGTATCACCTTTTGGCACGCTGCAGTCCGGAGTAGTCAACTTCCCTGTAGAGATATATATGGACAAGGATGAAAACACCGAGGGGCTGCGTGGCGGCCTGACGGCCACAGCTGACATCATCACGGGCATGCGCGAGAACGTGCTGCAGGTGCCCAACCGTGCTATCAAGGGCCTGGCCGGAGATTACTGGGTCGATGTCGTTACGGACGCAGCCTCCGCCAAAACCGAGAAGCGAACGGTTAAGACAGGGCTGCAGAATAAGAAGACCACAGAGATCATTTCAGGCTTGAAGGAAGGCGAGCAGGTCCTTATCGAAGCAATCAAGTAGCCATTCTACTGAAAGGGGATTGATCGGCCATGTCCATGATCCATCTCGAGAACATTGTTAAAATCTACAAGATAGGTGACGTGCAGGTCAACGCGCTTAATTACGTCAGCATGGATATCGATGCCGGTGAGATGGTATCCATCATGGGGCCCTCCGGTTCCGGCAAGTCCACGATGATGAATATGTTGGGCTGCCTGGACCGTCCCAACGCCGGCAAATACGAGCTCGACGGTATCGACGTGAGCCGCATGACCGATGATGAACTGGCCTCGGTGCGCAACAAGAAGATCGGCTTCGTCTTCCAGTCCTATAACCTGCTCCCCAGGCTTAACGCCGTTATGAATGTGGAACTGCCCCTCATTTACAGCGGGGCCGGCAACAGGCACAAGCGGGCTATGGAAGCCATGGAGGCAGTGGGCATCGCGAAGCGTGCCCATCACAAGCCCAGCGAGATGTCAGGAGGTGAGCAGCAGCGAGTGGCCATAGCGCGCTCCCTGGTTAACGACCCTCCACTTATACTGGCCGACGAGCCCACCGGCAACCTGGATACGCGAACCAGCAACAGCATCATGGAATTCCTGCAGCAGTTGAATAAGAAGGGTATTACCATAGTGATCGTCACTCACGAGGAGGACGTCGCCTCCTACACCGGACGCACCATCTACCTGCGCGATGGCAGCATCGTCCAGGAGAAGGTCCGTTGAGCTTTCTGGAGTACCTGCTCTCCTCATGGCAAGCCCTGGCATCCAATAAGTTGCGATCTTTCCTCACCATACTCGGAATTGTCATCGGTGTGGGCGCGGTAGTCTTCCTGGTCTCTTTCGGTCGCGGACAGCAACAGCAGATGGGCCTTATTTTCGAAAACATGGGCGCCAACGCCATCTACGTTTCGGCTTCAACCCGACAGGTGATTGGTGTCAGGCCCGAGGGGACGCTCACACAAGAGGACGCCGAGGCCCTTACCAATTCCAGCAAGGCCCCTGCCGTAGCGGCCGTAGCCCCCATGTATTCCAAAATGATCAAGACCGTTTACGGCAACGAGATCCGGACAATCAACGTCATGGGCTCTACGCTGCCCATACAAAGGATATTGAACTACAAGATCGCCAGGGGCAACTTCTTCACCGACGACGATATACGGCATAGTGGCAGCGTGGCTATACTGGGCGACCAGGCGGTCAAGGACTTATTCGGCGCGGCCAATCCAATAGGCGAGACCGTACGTATCGGCGGGCGTAAGTTCGACGTAATAGGCACATGCGAGCCGCGCGGCGGCTTCATGGGCACCAATGCCGACAGCTTTATCATGGTACCCCTTACCACCATGCAGTCCCATTTCGGCATACAGACAATACCACAGGGACACCCAGTCCAGACCATCGTCGTTGAAGCAGCCAGCACAGACGTCATTAACACGGCCAAGGACCAGATCACCGAGATCCTGCGCCAGCGCCACCATATCAGGGAGGGGGAGGAGAGCGATTTCAACGTGATCGACATGCAGGAGATACTCAAGCGTATGAACCAGTCAATGGCCGTCTTCCAGGTCTTTTTAGCCAGCGTGGCCAGCATCTCGCTGCTCGTGGGTGGCATTGGCGCGTTCTTCACCTTGCCTCATATCGTAGGTGCCATCAGCCCTGATATACGGCAAGAAAGCCTTTGTCATCTGCGCCGAGATGTAGCCCGTCTGCCTATCGTTAAGAGGTGCGGGCCGGCCGGTTTCGTTAGGCCGCCCAGGTCCGAATTCAAGAATATGCGTATTGAAGGCTTCGGCTTCTATCAGCACGCTTCTCAGCAAATCTTCAACTTTTGCTTTGGGCCGGCCTTCTTCACTGAGCTCTTCGCAAACATTTCTTAGATTGCTGACAAAATCAGGGTTATGCATATCAATCGCATCCTCTACATAGCCGCTGAGAACCGTATCCAGCAACCTG
>CAYTIC010000021.1:0-3819 GCA_964437795.1 uncultured Dehalococcoidales bacterium
AGTCTGGGCCGTATCTCAGTCCCAGTGTGGCTGGTCGTCCTCTCAGACCAGCTACTGATCATCGACTTGGTAGGCCATTACCCTACCAACTATCTAATCAGACGCAAGCCCCTCCTCAAGCGCAAAAGCTTTGCTGATAAGCTAGCGCTTACCAGCACATGCGGTATTAGCCTGCCTTTCGGCAAGTTATCCCCCACTTAAGGGTAGGTTACTTACGCGTTACTCAGCCGTTCGCCACTCCCTGATCAATCTTGCGAAAAATCAGGGCGTTCGACTTGCATGCATCAGGCACGCCGCAAACGTTTATCCTGAGCCAGGATCAAACTCTCTATAATTGTTTAGAACCTTCCTTCCACTATCCAGTTGTTAAGGTGCGTTTCGGAAAACAGCACTTATATTAGCATGCCGTTTTAGGGATGTCAAACAATAGCCAATCCATCTGTCGAGGGGGCATAAACCTTGTAAGTTTGACCATACGTAGACAACCTTGACGTTTACATTCATACACTGCTAAAATGCCCTCTGGCGTTCCCGAAAATTAAACGTGAGTCGAGGTATTTAAATGCAACAACCTGGCCCTGATAAAATCCGCAATGTAGCCCTCCTTTCCCATTCCGGCGCTGGAAAGACCTCCCTGGCCGAGGCCATGCTCTTCGATGCAGGCGTGATCACCCGCATGGGTAATGTTGCCGACGGAACCACCGCGTCAGATTATGACCCCGATGAAATAAAACATAAGATCAGTCTTAACCTGACCATACTGCCGGCCGCCTGGAAGAACAACAAGGTCAACATCATTGATACCCCGGGTTACCCGGATTTTGTGGGTGAGGTAAAATCGGCCCTGCGCGTGTGCGAGTCTGCCGTAGTGGTGGTCTGCGCGGCTTCCGGTGTGGAAGTAGGTACAGAGCAAGTATGGAACTATGCCCTGGAAAGCAAGATTCCGCGCCTTATTTTTGTCAACAAGATGGACCGTGAGAACGCCAATTTCGCGGGCACCCTGGAACAGATACAGAATAAATTGAGCGCCAGGTGCCTGCCCATCCAGATCCCCATCGGCGCCCAGAAGGATTTCAAGGGCGTCGTCGACATCATAGCTAAAAAGGCTTATGCCGGCGCACCTGTCAAGGAGATCGAGATTCCCTCTGCAATGGCGGCAGACGTAGACAGCGCCCGTGAAAAACTGATCGAGGCGGTGGTGGAAATCGATGACGACATTATGACCAGGTACCTCGATGGCGGGGAGATTACCACTGAAGAGATATATAAATGTCTAAAGGAGTCCACATTGCAGGGAACGGTCATCCCGGTGCTGGCGGGCTCCGGCCTGGCCAACAATGGAGCAATCGGCCTGTTAGACGCAATTGTCGAATACCTGCCCTCCCCTGCCGCGGCAGGCCCATTCAAGGCAACGGGTGCCGCCGGGAAAGAGGAGGAGGTCAAGCCTGCCGCTGAATCGCCGCTTACCGCACTGGTATTCAAGACAACTACCGACGCGCACGTGGGGAAGGTCAGCTTCTTCCGTGTCTATTCCGGTGTGCTTTCCAGCAACTCCCAGGTCTGGAACGTAAATAAGGGAGCGGTCGAGCGCATCGGCCAGGTCTCGATCCCACGCGGCAAGACACAGGAAACGGCCAACCAGATCGGCACAGGCGATATCGGCCTGGTGGTCAAGCTCGTCAACACTGCATCGGGCGATACACTGGGTGCCAAGGAACATCCTTTCAAGCTGAGCCCGATCAGCTTCCCCGCGCCGATCCTGAGTAAAGCCGTCCACCCCAAATCCAAGGCTGACCTGGACAAGATGAGTTCCGGCCTGGCCAGGATCTGCGAGGAAGACCCCAGCCTGAAATCACAGCGGGAACCCGATACCGGCGAGCTCATGCTGGGAGGCATGGGTGACACTCACCTGGAGATAGCGGCGAGCAGGCTTCAACGCAAATTCGCTGTGGAAGTGTTGCTCGATGTACCCAGGGTACCCTACAAGGAAACGATAACCGTCCCTGTCGAGGCGGAGTATAAGCATAAGAAGCAGACCGGCGGGCACGGCCAGTACGGCCATGTGCTTATAAGGATGGAACCGTTGCCGCCCAGTGGTGGTTTCGAATTCGAGGCAAAGGTTGTGGGCGGCTCGGTGCCCAGGAACTTCATACCGGCGGTTGAAAAAGGAATCAAAGAAGCACACGTCGAGGGCGTTCTGGCCGGCTTCCCGGCCGTTGATATGAAGGTCACCCTCTACGACGGCAGCTTCCACCCGGTGGACTCTTCTGAAATGGCCTTTAAAATAGCCTCCGCCCAGGCTTTCAAAAAGGGTATGCTGGACGGTTCACCCGTCCTGCTGGAACCCATCATGAATATCACGGTCACGGTTCCCGATTCTTTTACAGGCGATATCATCGGGGATTTGAATACCAAGCGTGCCAAGGTCAGCGGCATGAATCCCAGCCACGGCCTGAACGTGATCCAGGCGCAGGCACCCCAGTCAGAGATTTTAAGGTATGCCATCGACCTGCGCTCCATGACGCAGGGCAGGGGAACTTTCACAGTCGGGTTCAGCCATTATGAGCCGGTGCCCGGACCTGTTGCCCAGAAGATCATCGCCCAGCACAAGACCGTAGCACAGAAAGAGTAGGGACGGGTTGTTCCGCGGGCGCATCTGAAGATACGCTGCTACATTTCATGAAGAAGAAAAGACCCACGCCGGCATACCGGCGTGGGTCTTTTGTATTTATTGATATTTAGTTGCTTACTGGACCAGCTCTTTGACCTTGGCAGTGAAGGCCGGCAATACAACTTTCCAGTCGCCGACTACACCGAAGCGCGCCTCTTTGAAGATATTGGCCTCGGGGTCCTTGTTTATGGCAACGATGCATTTGGAACCCGCGCAACCCGACATATGCTGGCTCGAGCCCGAGATGCCGATGGCAATGTAAAGCTCGGGGGCAATGATCTTGCCGGTCAGGCCTACCTGGATGGAGTCAGGCACCCATTTGTTATCGCAGGGGGGCCTGGATGCGCCGATGGCGCCCTTGAGTATCTTGGCCAGTTCGGCAAGCTCTTTGTTAAAAGGCTCGGGGCCACCCAAT
The DNA here is from genome assembly GCA_964437795.1 of uncultured Dehalococcoidales bacterium. Lineage (GTDB taxonomy): Bacteria > Chloroflexota > Dehalococcoidia > GIF9 > UBA5629 > CAIMUM01. The sequence goes on from CAYTIC010000021.1 coordinate 3,087, forward strand.
CCACGTCCACCTGCCACTACGGCTGCGGCGTCCTCGATCTTAATGCCCGCGACTTCTTCTTTGATCGTCTCAAGCACCTTGGCCTTGATTTTGGAGGCGTCCAGCGCTACTGCGAACGCTACTACTTCACCAGCTCTGCCGGCATCCGGCGCCAGGGGTGAACTGGCCTTGGTTCTCACTGTGGCGATCTGGGGTACAGCCTCGGAAGTGAAGATGGCCTTGGCGTTGCCGCCATAGACCGGGCGGGTGCACTGCATGAGCTTGGTGGCTGGATCTATTGCCAGCTCCAGGCAGTCCATAACGGCGCTTACGCCGAGTTTGAACGCCAGCCTGGGGGCGAGGTCGCGGCCGTTGGATGTCTGCCCCATGATGATTATGCGGGGCGCAAGCTCGGCCACAGCCTTTTCCATGACCTGCATGTAAGTGCTGTTTTCATATTCCTTGAGTTGAACATCATCGGCCATTAAAACTTTGTCTGCGCCTGCGGCCACTGCGGCCTTTCCGGCATCGCCGATCTTGTCGCCGATCAGGATGCAGGAAAGCTGTTCCTTCAGTTCATCAGCAAGACGCCTTCCGGCGCCCAGTATCTCAGCGGTAATCGGGAGAAGTTTACCTTCCGCGGCTTCACCGACGACCAGTATTCCTTTATTATCAGCCATTGTATCCTCCTAATAATTATCCTGTCAGTCTCGTTAAATGACCTTGTTCTCGCGCAGCTTCTGGGCGAGCAGGG
>CAYTIC010000021.1:3919-8422 GCA_964437795.1 uncultured Dehalococcoidales bacterium
GGTCCCTGTACTTCCAGTATCTGGAAGCCGTCTGCGACCACTCGCTCCACCTTGACTTTGCCACCGTCGAGGACCTCGACTTTCTTGGCTACTGTAACGCTGGGGATACCCAGCAGTTCGGCGAGTCCCAGGCCGACCTGTCCATCGTCCCATTCAGATTCCTGCCTGCCGCAAAAGACCAGGTCAAAAGACCCCACCTTTTTAATGGCGGCTGCCAGGGCTGAGGCAACTGAGAAGCTGTCTCCGCCTTCGAATGCGGCATCCTCAAGCAGGATCAGTTCATCGGCGCCCATAGAGAGCGGTTTCTTTACCACGTCGCGTACAAGGTTGTTGCCAAGGCTGATAATGGTGACCTTGTGGGCAGCCTTGTCCTTGTCCTTGATGCGCAGGGCGGCCTCTACAGCCTGCTCGTCATACGGATTGACGACCGGCTTGACCTCAGGCGGCTGGACCATCCTGTTGTTGGCAGCATCCAGTTTGAAGGTGGCTGGAGCTGCTTCGGGATCGAGTACCTGTTTACAGCAGACGATCATGTTCATGGTAGCAAATCACCCCTAAATACGATATTTGGCTAAAGAATTTAACCAAGCGGAAAGTTTACAATAACCTTATATGGATGTCAAAACCCGTGTTCCACATTCCATTTCCGTGTTTCGTCGATCATGGCATAGTAATTCTCGATCCGTACATAATTGGCCACGGAGTTGCCCGTCCCCATGCAGTAGCCTCCGCCCGGGGCGCAGTGCTCGAGTATACTACGCGTTCGCTGCCGGACCTGCTCTTCGGTTCCGTGGGCCATCAGTTCCATATCAACACCACCAAGTATGGCTACCTGATTATGAAATTTGTCGTACCACTGCTCGACCGGCAAAATGGCATCTTCGAAGCTGTGCCTGCCGTCGATGCCGGCTTCTATCAAATCATCCATGATCGCCATGACCTGCCCGCAGCAATGGAAGAGGAATAGTTTTCCGTTCCGATGGCAGGCTTCAGCTATGCGCTTCAACCTGGGTATATAGTACTTTCTTAGAAAGCGCGGTGACAAAGTTGTTCCGCCTTTGTAGCCCAGGTCATCGGAGTAAAAGATAGCGCCTGTGCCCGGGTGAGCCGCACTCAGGCCGACAGCATGTTCAGCAAGGCGGGTCAGTTGCTCGAGAATATCCTCCACCAATTCAGGTTCCTCGATACTTTTAATGGCCATGTGTTGGGTACCCATCAATTCGCTCAGGTCCTCATAGATCCCGTTATACATCACCATGATTTTCATGCCGGCCGGTATGCACCCTGCTGCGTAATCGAGGGGCAACAAGCTGATCTGGTCCAGCGCAGGCCACTTGCATTCTTCATATTCGGCGCGGCTGGTGATAATGCCCTGCCCTTCTTCCTTCCAGGCACGTTTTTGCCGCCGCGGGTCATCATCTGCAGCCAGCTCTCTGCGAGTTCTAGTCAGTGGGACGATAGGAATCATCGTTACGTAATCGTACCCGATGGCCTTGCTGAATGCTATGTTTAGATCCATCAGCCGGATCCCCATGTCTAAAGCTTCCTGATCATCGATCAACTGACCGGCATTGGTGAAAAGTTCCACAGCCCTGGCCGAGGGATAATCGATGCCAGTAACTTCGGACATGATCTCGGCATCCGGGAACAACTCGATCAGGGGTACTGGCCCATCCAGCGTTTCCCGCCTCAGCACCTTCTCCATGTGGTCCCAGTCATAGGTCGTCTTGAACGGCCGCGGAATAGTCATCAACTCATCCTCCTGCAATAATGATTTTAATACACCGGTTGATGCCGGCCAGGTCTTTGACCAGATCAACTTCTGAGCCGGGCAGCATATTTCTGATAACGGGCATCAACCTCTCATCCTGACCCGATCCTATCTCGAGGAGAAGCGCGCCGCCCGCAGCCACTTTGTCCGTCGCCTGTGCAAGCATGGCCTCTATAAAATCAGTGCCGTTATCGCCTCCATTCAGCGCTGACATCGGCTCGTACAAGCGTACTTCGGGTTGAAGGCCGGCCAACTCTCCACCCGGTATATACGGCAGGTTGGCCACGACCAAATCCAGCTTTTGATTAATTTGCTCCAGTAAATTACTTTGTTTCAATGTGATCTTCTCATCGAGGCCGTTCCGGCGAATATTCAAAGCGGCTACATCCAGCGCGCCGGTTGAAATGTCTATAGCATATATAAACGAATCCGGGATGTGGGTTGCCAGAGCTATGGCGATAGCGCCGGACCCTGTGCCGACGTCGGCCACCAGCATCCTCCTTTGATTGCGCGCAGCCCATGAGCGCGCAAACTCGATGGCCGCCTCCACCAGCACCTCGGTCTCCGGCCTGGGTATCAGCACGCGAGGGTCCACGTACAGGCTGAGGCCGTAAAACTCCTTTTGGCCGGTGATATAAGCGGATGGCTCGCGGCGCAGCCGGCGCGCAGTCAGACTTTCAAGCAGTGTTAGTTGCTCTCCGGTCAGTGACCTCTCCGGCTGTGTAAAAATTTCAGCTTTGCCGAGTTTCAAGGCATGACAGAGCAGAACCATGGCCTCATCCGCCACCTCATCTATGCCCGCCTGCTGAAAAATTAAAGTGTATTTACGCAGCCATTCCCGGGCGGTCACAAGCTGCTGTCCTGCAATAGTTGCGATTGTTCTTCGGTAGCCAGTGCATCGATGAGCTTGTCCAGGTCACCGTCTAAAATACGGGGCAGGCCATGCAGGCTGAGATTGATGCGGTGGTCTGTCATGCGGTCCTGCGGAAAGTTGTAGGTGCGGATCTTCTCGGACCTGTCCCCGCTGCCAATCTGCGACCTGCGCTCTTCGGTAACTTCATCCTGCTGTTTGCGCTGCTCGATATCGTAAAGCCTGGACCTCAGTACAGCCATGGCCTTGAGCTTATTACGGAGCTGTGACCGCTCGTCCTGGCAGATTGCTACGATGCCCGTGGGTATGTGTGTGATACGCACCGCCGTGCTCAGCTTATTGACGTTCTGCCCGCCTGCGCCGCCGCTGCGGAAGATGTCGATCCGCAGGTCCTCCTGGTTGACATGCACATCTATCTCCTCCGCTTCGGGCAACACGGCCACTGTGGCCGCCGAGGTATGTATCCTGCCCGAAGCCTCGGTGACGGGTACTCGCTGCACACGGTGCACGCCGCGTTCGTACTTGAGATGGCCATAGGCGCCTTTGCCCTTGACCTCAAAAATGATCTCCTTGAAGCCCCCCATCTCGTTCTGGTTGCTGTCGATTATATCTATCTGCCAGTTTTTAGCCTGGGCATAGCGCGAATACATGCGGTACAAATCCGCCGCGAAGAGAGCCGCCTCGTCGCCCCCCGTGCCCGCCCTGATCTCCACTATCGCGTCCTTGTCCTGGTTGGCGTCTTTTGGTACCAGGCTCAGGCGCAATATTTCGCCCAACTCCTGCTCCGAAGCCTTCAATCCGGTGAGTTCCTCCCTGGCCATGGACTGCATTTCCGGGTCCAGTCCGCCATCGATCATGGCCTGCGTATCGGCTATGGCCTTTCCCACCGCTTTATACTGCCTGTATTTATTTACAGCATCCTCGATAACTGCCCTTTCCTGCGAGAGTGCCTGTACGCGTTGGAAATCGTTGTAGACTTCCGGCTGGGTGATCATTTCACCCAGCTCTTCGTAGCGCTTTTCTATTGCTTCAAGTTTCTCAAACATGGCTAAACCCTGAATAATACACGGGGCATTATAGCATCGTAGTCTGAATACGCTCAAATGGCTGTATCTCAAACAAGGCAGAAATCAGTTATAATAGGCACCACATCTGTAGTATAAGTACTAGTGGAGGTCAGCATGAAAAACGACCAGGCTCAGGGATTAGTTTTAGATGGTACAAGGCGGATTTGGGTTTTTATACTTCTGGGCGCAACATTACTGCTTGCAGGATCGGTCTTCGGCATCGACTGGACGAACTATTTCTTTGGATCTAATAGCCTATATCCGTTCTTCGCCAAGCCGGGCATAACCCTGCTGTCAATGGTGATCGTCCTGATCACTGGGAAGTATGCGCTGGAGAAACGCGACTGGACGCTGCTGTTACTGGCCTTCTGCTGCATGCTGCCCACCGACATATTGATGAGCGTGGTGGTGGCGGTGCCGGGGATGACCGTGGGAGGCTGGGTTTTCATGATCGGCGGAGTCCTCTCCATTATCGCCCATATTTTCCTCATCATCCGCGTGGGTCGCGGCTTCGGTTACTTCAAGAAGTTCAGGCTCTCTGAAATCTGGTTGCCCATACTTATCTACGGGTCTGCTGTAATCGTAATTGCGGTTCTCTGGACTGATATAGTCCGTGTCGGGCATGCCGTGCTCGGGCCGGTCTATACCGCTTTCTTCTGCACTACGACCTGGCTGGCCTGGGAAACGGTACGCCGCAAGCTCTATCCGGCGCCCAATGCCTGGATGGTCGCCATAGCAGCCACCTGCTGGTACATCACCGAGATCATAGGCGAGGTGTACAACCTGGGCCTGGG
>CAYTIC010000022.1:0-3822 GCA_964437795.1 uncultured Dehalococcoidales bacterium
TCAAACCCAACGATGCTGCCGCCCGGATTTCCCGTATAGCGTATGTTGGTCAGCGGTGTGGCCACTTCGATGGCCTCGATGTGCCGGCTTAAATCCGGCGCAGCCCTCTCAGCGGCCTTGATCATCTTGCCGGCCAGCCTGTTTTTGGCTTCCTGGTATTCTTGCGGCTTGAGCTTCAACCAGGGTTCCGCATAGGCAATGGACGTAAGAACGATGGAGGAAGCTCCGGGAGGCGCGACCGTTTTATCGCCGACGCTGTATGCCGTTACAGCTATGCCGTCCGGCTCGAAGTCAACCGAGTTCTTCATATTGGCATACTGCCGTTCAAGGTCATAACTGACGTTGATAAAATTCTCGTGCACATCCAGCCCGAGCTTGCGGGAATCGCAATCCGCTCCCAGGTAAACGTTGAAGGTCGACGCACCGCCGGACCAGGCGCCCAGGCGATTGAGATACCACGCCGGCACTTTGTCGCGTCCCAGCAGTTTAAGCGCCGTCGTCAGCGGATTGGCATTGCAGACAACATATTCGGTCGACAGCTCCGTGCCGTCATCGGCGAGCACGCCGCTCACACGTCCGCGGGTGGTGATTATCCGTTTGGCGCCGTTGTTCAGCCATACCTTTCCGCCGTTTTCTTCGATTACGTCTATGAATCCCTGTGATAACGCCTGGGATGTCCCTTTGATATGGGACATGCCGAATTTTATGTATGAAAACATACCGAGCGCATAGATAAGGAACGACAGCTTTGAAGGCGGCAGGGCATAGTAACCCCAGGTCTGCCCCAGCACAGCCCTGGCTTTCTCGTCTTTTATCAGCGGATTCATTACCTGGGTCAACGTCTTGCCATAATATTTCATCAGCGTGGAGAAAGGCCCCGGGTCCTGCATTACCGCCTTCATTCCTATGCGGTTGGCCTTGAGCGTCTGTTCGGCAAACTCGAACAGGAGCGCAATATATTGCTTGATGCCCTCTTTCTCCCGCGGGAACTGCCGGCACAGCGCATCCTCATGTTTTTCCCGCCCGACGGGCAGGGTCAGGTCGAAATCAGGGTAATATCCCTTGAACACCTCGGGAATGTGAAGAAAATCGACCTTGCCGGTCACGCCATTGGCACTCAGCAGCCTCCAGATAGGCCCCTGGTTATCCTGGTCCCCCAGGCCTGAAAGCCCGTGCAGGGCAATCTCGAACTCATAACGGCCGCGTATAAAAGAGGTCGCGTAGCCTCCCGGCACGTTGTGCTTCTCGAGCAGCAGTACTTTTTTGCCGGCTTTGGCCAGCGATGCCGCAGCAGAGATACCACCCAGCCCCGCGCCAATGACAATAGCCTCGAAATCCTTCAATTCGTTCCTCCAGTTATTTATACGACTCTTTCCAGGCGACTACTTCGCCTTTGGATTTAACACGGTGCGCAGTTCGCGTTTCAATACCTTGCCCACAGCACTGGTTGGAAGCTGGTCCATAAACTCCAGCTTTTTGGGCACCTTGTACGGCGCCACCTTGCCCCGCAGGTATTCGATTATCCTGGCCCTTTCCTCGTTGGTCTTTTCGATGCCGGGTTTGAGGACTATCGCGGTGGCCACCATCTCATTCCCCGGCCTGTCCGGATCGGGAACACCCACGCTCGCTCCCATGAAAACGTCCGGGTGCTCCATGATCACGTCGTCCAGCTCGCGTGTGAATACCTTGAAGCCGGACACATTGACCATGTCCTTCAGCCTGTCGACGATGAATACGTAGCCTTCTTTATCCATGCGCGCTATGTCGCCGGTATGGAACCATCCGTCGCGCACTGCGTTGGCGGTCTCCTCGGGCTTCTTGAAATAGCCCCTGGAGAAAACCTGCGGGCCCCTGACGATTAGTTCGCCCGGCTCATCGAAGGGCATTACCGCGCCCGTAGCGGGATCGACCATCTTGATCTCGGTATCCGGGAAGGGCACACCGGCCGACCCCGGCTTCTTCTTGCCGTTGCGCGGAAGCGCCGTGATGATCATGGTCTCGGTCAGGCCGTAAACCTCGATCAGTTGAGCGCCTCCCACGATCTGCTCGAAATCCTTGATATACTCGGGCGGGAAAGGCGCCGCGGCGCTGGCGAAATATTTCAACTTGGAAAAATCGAGCGCCCGGAACTCGGGCAGCTTCATCAGCTCCAGGTAAACCATCGGAACGTTGCCGATGATGTCGGGCTTGTATTTTTTAAACGTGGATATGATCATTTTCTGGTCGCGCGGGTTGGGCACGGCGATCTGCGTTACGGCGTTGGCGAAAAGCGACATGCCCACCATCAGGCCGGCGATATGGAAGAGGGGGAACGCCGTCTGGCCGACCTCGCTGCCCATCTGCATCTCCACCCAGGTGGTGAACTGGGTAATCTGGGATACAAAGTTGCGCTGGGTTATCTCCGCGCCCTTGGGCAGACCCGTGGTGCCCCCGGTATACTGGATGGCGAATATGTCATCTATGCCCACCTTGACCTCAACCCTGTCCGCAGGCATTTTACGCATGACTTCCATGAATGGTATGACTGTGACTCCTTCGATCGGTTCAAGTTCGGCGGTGGGGAATTTTTTCAGCATCTTGCCCAGTTTCGCTTTCAGCGGCGGCAGGTAGTCGCCTATGCTGGTGGCGATCACATGTTCAACTCCGGTCCCGGGCACCGCCGTTTTCCAGCGCGGGATCAGGGCGTCCAGCGCGACCAGCACCCTGGTTCCCGAGTCTTTCAACTGGTTATGCAGCTCGTCCGTGGTGAGCAACGGGCTCACCCCGCACAACACGCAGCCGGCCTTTTGAACGCCCAGCATGGAGATATAGTATGCGGGCAGATTGGGCAGATTGATTCCAACGATATCGCCCTTTTTTATGCCGTTCCTGACCAGGTAATTGGCGAAGCGGCTGGACAGGTCGTCTATTTGCTTAAAGGTAAACGTGTGGCCCATATAGTGCAGCGCCGCCCGGTCGGGGAATCTCGTGAATGCCTCCCTGGCTATCTCCCAGTAAGGCTTATCAGGATATGTCAGGTTGGGTGCAACATGTTTGTCATAGGACTTGAGCCAGGGTTTTTCATCGTAGTGATCGGCCATCGCGCAACCTCCATCCGTTATTTAATTTAATAATCTATTTAATTAACAGTTGTTAATTAATTTAACACTCAGATTATATCATGGTTGTCAAGATATGATTGACAATGGTTATTAGTTACTGTAAATTAACTTGCCATGGTTAAACGTGCCGCGTCCGGTTACAAATTGCACAAGAGCACTGCCAAGAGGGCGGCCAGCAAGGCGGCCATTATAGAGGTGGCCATCGATTTATTCTGGGAGAACGGCTATATAGGGACGAGCCTCAGGGATATCGCGGAAGCATGCGGGTTTGAAGCTGCCAACCTGTACAACTACTTCCAGAGCAAAGAGCAGCTGCTGTACGAAGCGATGCAGGAGGAACTGGAGCGTCTCGTGGCATTGCTGGAACCCGTGGCCGCCGACGTCCGGAGTACTCCGGTGGAGCGTTTAAGGAAATTTGTCGAGATCCATGTGGAGATAATGCTGGTAATCGGCAGGCGCTACAAGATGATGTACGATTCGGAGATCAGGCACCTGTCTCCCGTGCATAGAAAAAGGATCGTCGGCCTGCGCGACTACTACAGCGAACTCATGCTCACCATTATCGAGGACGGGAAGAAGACGGGTGACTTTGCCGCCGATATAGACGCCAAGTTCGTCGTTCTGATGATCGCCAGTATCATCATGCGCACCGTTTTCTGGTTTTCTCCCGGTGGGAGGTTGTCCACGGTTGGAATCGCCGACATGGTTTGCAATATCATCC
>CAYTIC010000023.1:0-3386 GCA_964437795.1 uncultured Dehalococcoidales bacterium
GCGCTCTGCGCCATCATCTTGGGCGTAGCCCTGTACACCGTCGCGCCGTCCACGAATTCGGGCATGCCTGCGTTAGGCTTGGCCACGAGCAACGCTCCGGGTGCGGCGGCGTGCATTTTAGCTATGGCAGCCAGCATCTCGTCCGGTCCGTTGCCGCAATTGCCTCCCAGGGCCGCTGCGCCCCATTCTACGAGTTGAGTTGTTGCGTTCTCCGGCTTAACGCCCATCATGGTGCGTCCGTGCGTGTCGAACGTCATGGTTACGATAATCGGGATATCTGCCGATGCCCTGCGCGACCCCTCCACCGCTGCCCGCACCTCCTCCATGTCGGCCATTGTCTCGATCCAGATAACGTCGGCGCCCCCGTCGATCAGCGATCCGGCCTGCCGCGCGAAAGCGTCGGCGGCATCGGTGAATAATAATTTACCCAGCGGGGCCATGATCTCACCTGTGGGTCCGATATCTCCCGCCACCACAGCCTCCGCGGTCCCTGGGCCTGCCCTGGCAAGGTAATCAGCGATCTCAGCGCGCAGTATCTGTGCTCCGGCCCGGTTTAGTTCATCGCCCTGTTTTTCAAGGCCGTGACCTGTCAGGCGGAATCTGTTGCCGTTGAAGGTATTGGTCAGCAGGATCCGGGCGCCGGCCTCCAGGTATGCGCGATGCACAGCGCGGACGCGGCCCGGTTGGTCCACGTTCCACAGCATGGGCGGATCGCCCGGGTTGAGGCCCGCCTGCTGCAACATTGTCCCCATGGCCCCATCGGCGATGATGACGCTGGGCCGGTTGATTAAGTTCTGCCAGCGGTTCATATCTGTATACCCCTGTAGTTAAATGTTAAACCGGGAGGTCCTGTCCCGGCTCGTTCTCGGTAACGTCCTCTCCGTCCACCCTTTCGGGGCAATCGGCAATCGTGAGGTCGCACCACGAGCAGCCCGTATGTGAAGGAAGCTTTGAAGGTGGCGTGGATGACTCCAGGATATTGAGGAAATAGGTCACGTTTTTCTTGAACTTGTCATCGATGATATGGTGTGGTACCTCGGAGTGCCCGGTTTTGTAAACTACGCACCCGTCAAGCTTTTTACCCTTATAAAGTCCGGTGGCGTAGGGCAGGAACATCATATACAGTGCTACCTGGATGATATCGCTCTGCCTGGGATTGCCTGTTTTGATATCGAATACCGTGCAGTGCCCGGTCTGTGTTTCCATTGATATAAGGTCGGGGGTACCGGCTATGGCCAGGCCTGACGGCCTCTTGGTAAGGAATTTATTCTGACCCTCTCTGTATACGGTTTCCCCCTGCTTTTCGCGTTCCTTGGATACCTCGTCGAGGATCCTGGTATGTTCAGCGGTCCAGGCAGCCAGCTGGAAATCTCCAGGCGCCCTGCTGTACTCGGTGTGGTGCGCCTTGAACCAGGATGACCACTGGCACGTGGTCTCGCCCGCCATTAATTTGGAGAGCCAGGTGACCCACACATAAACGCCGTTTCTCTCTCGCGTCATTTTCCTTTACCCTTGCCGTTCAACGGCGACATTCTATCATGATTGCGAGGTGGATTCCTAAATTTATCGGCGGTGTTATCCGATAGCTGAAGTCGCCAGGCGGAAAATGGCGATCCAGAGCAGGTGGAGAGGGATCATTACGATGACCGAGGCGCAGAATATTATGATTCGAAACATTGTGCGTATGCGCAGTCTATAGACTATTAGCAGTGTCAGCAGGAAGATCAGCGCCATGCCTGCGTAGCCCCACAGCACCATGGCGGGAGTACCGCCCCAGACAGTGAGCGCCGGTTTGAACTTCCACAGGACCATGGGATAGATGCTGGCAAAGGCCTCGTTGAGGCAGGCATAGGATGCCATGAAGACCATGGACAGCAGGATCACCCATATCCTGCGTTTACCGCCGATGAGATCGCCCCCGGTGATGACCTCCGAGAACGTCAGTGCCAGGTAAATGGTGTACGACCAGAAGACCATCAGGATGAGCGGCGCAGCGCCGACCCAGAGGTGGAAGGTGGCCGGGTTGTAGGAGTAAAGGTTGAGGGCGGCAACCTGTGCTACCACGTTCTCACGGATCAGGCCCAGGAATGCGCCGCCCAGGAAGAACATCCAGGTAAAAGCCGCGCCCCGTGTGTATGCGCTGTGCCAGATCAGCAGCCCGGTGAGCGCCAGCGCGATGAGTTCCAGAGCGAGAAAGGTATCCATGCTCTTCAGCCTCGGCCTTTCCCTTCTTTGGACGTCAGGCGAACCAGGATATAGGCGATGATGAAAAGCCCGGTGGGTATGATGGAGGTGAGCAGGTCGAACCTGCTGCGAATGATCTCGATTCCTGCGTAGATCACCCAGAAAACGAGCAGCACTATAAAGGGTATCTCGCGGACGAAGAAATTCGGCCTTTTATCCTTTATATTCATTGGATATCCGGCACAGTCTATTAGCTTGAGGCGATGCTGTCAATTAAGGTCTTAGTCGGTGCCTATCATGACGCTGCTGGCCTTGATAATCGCGTAGACCTTCTTGTTTTTAGCCAGCTTCAAGCTTTTGCTGGATGCCTTTGTGATGATGGCGACTATCTCGTCCCCGCCGGAGAGCACCATGGTGATCTCGTCGTTGACCGAACCTGATTTGACGGATTTGACCTTGCCTTTGAGCACATTGCGGGCGCTGATTTTCATGCTACGCCTCCTTCACTACATTCTTAGGACACTGTTCATAAATCTGACAAAGTTCTCTGCACGGCTTTACATTCGCATTATACACCTGATGAACATCTTTAGAAGAGACTGACGTGAGCAATAGAGCAGGGGACTCATAAGTCTTTGGTCACTAGTTCAAATCTAGTCGCTGCCACCATTCTTCTTATTTAAAAATATGAGTGAAGAGAACAGCTAAATAAAGTATCACTCCCATTGACATCCATACGATAGCGATAACTTTCATGCCTCGTGCTATCCGCTTCTTTTTTTCTTCAGATGCCAACAAATATCTGGCGAGACTGAAAAGAGGGACTCCAATAGCGATCAAAACTGCGCCGCTTACCAAGCGAATTGTATCAACCTCCATTTCTCTCTCCTTCTTTGTTAGTACATGGTTATTTTACACCTAAAATTGTATCCACATACCTATTGACCTGGTCCTCACCCCTTATTGTATTTACTCAAACTTTTTTCTCAGATACCTTTGTTATAAAAAAAAAGGGGGGGGGGCTTATCAGGAAAATATCCCTGAAGGGATTTGGACGTTCGGGAATAGCAATGCTGCTAAAATCGCGTATATGAAACAAATAGAAGCCAGATGATAATATTTGGATAGCACGGCCATTTGACATCTCGGTATTGTAGTAATATAGTTATTTCGTATTGTAGTAGATTAGTAAAATATGAAAA